>NZ_JADEUG010000018.1 GCF_015163665.1 Xenorhabdus sp. BG5
GTTGATTGGTCTGGTGCTGCATCGGGGCAACCCTGCGCAATGCGAATAATAGCGTTACGACCAATGAGTTTGTTGGTTTCTACCGGGCAATCTGCCATGTGAATAACCTCTACTAATAGAAATAAAAAAGTCGCATTAAGCGACCTGTTATGATGTGCAGCGGAATTGGGAGTTAATTAGCGTGGAGGTATCAATCGGGGTATAAAGCGCAGCCTGAGCACTGCCGATATACAGAGCCTTATACATTGCACGGACAACTTTCCGCCCCCGAATATCACCGATTAAGGCATTGAGCCGGGATTTGGCTTCACGAATACCTGTGACTTTGACGCCCATATCAAGCTCCTGTCACCAGCGCATAATCATCAGCCAAACGTTCGAATGTATCCGCATAACGAACAAGATGTTTGATTTCGTCGGCACCTGCCGCAACAGGGTTAGGATCGGATGATTCACCAATGAGGATATAATCTCCGATGGAGGCATCTGCTAACTCCGTCCAAAAAGTGTTTTTGGCAACCAATTCAGCGCCAATACCTGATATTTTGTTGGACAAGCCACCCTGATAATCACACTGGATGATTTTCGGCGCTTCATAACCCAACGGTCGGCCATACTCATCAGTTCCTAACTGTTTCCAGAAAGTGCAAGGGGCGGTATAAGCCCAATTAGCAACACTGCTCATGATCACCCCACAACATCAAAGAATCCGACAGATTTACTCTCCAGTGGCAAATCAGACAGGCAATTGTGTTTGTCCCATGCCCTGATTTGTTTAAGCAGGTAATCTGTACCAGCTGAATCATAATTGAATGAACGCGAGCCACCAGATGGTGAACCCTGCGAGGCAATCTTTCTTGCACCTGATAGGGAGGCCAAACGGACAGTGGCGTAAATAAGCAATAGCTTTTGCGTTTGCGTTGACTCATCATAATTAGCAGACAGGCATTCAGATTTGGCATTCACTTGATCCAACAGCAATTGAAGCACCGTATCAGGCAGCGTAAACCCCAATTCGCCGATCATCGGCTTGATATCATTCAGCGTTATCTGCACCATCGGGTTTATCCCCCTTTCCTTTACCTTTTGGGGGCTTATCAGGCTTAGTATCAGAAGAATCTTGAGGCGGTGTTGCTACCTCAAACACTCGGTCTTCAATTAACTCCACCAACCCAATTGCCGACCATCGCTGCGCCGTAAGCTGATCCACTTCCGCAAAATCACCAACCTCCAGTTTTTGGAGGTTGGCACCAGAAAACAGATTGCCTGCAATCACTTTTACCAGTGCCATAATGCTTCCTTATCCTTTAGCGAACAGAACGCCGTGCTTGTTGTTGATATCGGTCTTGACCATCAGGCCAGCCGCACCCCATGTACGCCATGCCAACGCGTTCATCAGCCTTCAAGCCTTTCCATGTTTTGCCGTCAAACTGAACATAGTTGCCTTCGCTGTCTTTGAAGCCGTTGAAGATGTAGTCCATGTACTGACGGCGAACGCTGCCAACCGAACCCTGTTGGGCATCCGCCAAAGATGCTAGCGCTGAACCTTTGTTAAAAATCGGATCACGCCATTGGAATTTGAATCCAGAGTCGTGAATCGGCACCATTGTTCCATCGAATGAATACGCACGCGCATCCAATGCGGCACCAATTTGACCACTCATGGACGTATGCGCCCAGCCTTTGCCACCTGTACGAGCGTACTCATAGACAGACTCTTCCAGACGAACAGAGCGCGACAGCGGCATCAGGTCATTCAGAAGTGTAAACTCAGTGTTAGGCTCGAACTCCGCCAGCACGGTCTGGTCATACGTCCGGTACAGGCGACGAATATCGTCGATAGCATTGACTGCATTGAGTTGCGGAGCATTTTCACTACGAAATCGTCAGAAAAGCACGGGATGCCTCACTAAAATTGCTGTAAGTGCTGTTTGAATACTCTTGCAGGAAGATCGGGCTGACATTGAACATCCGGGCGATATCTTCAATGGTGAAACGGCGAGACGCCAGCCATTCGGCATCTTGGTTACTCATGCCTAATTGTTGGTATTCCATGCCACCCTCAAGAATCGGCGTTTTCCCGACATTGCGAGCGCCTTTATAACGTTCGAGCGCTTCCAGTGCCTTATTACCTTTGAGGCCATCCAGCCAGTCAGCCGCCTTAATCACTCCCGCCGCCATCATGCCGTCTTTCATGATGCTTGCGCCGTGACGTTGTTGTGCCAGCCCCAAACCCAGCGTTTCACGGCAAATGGTGACAGGGGAACGACCTAAAAAGCCGTCTTCCGTGGCATAACGCAAATGCAAAACTTCTTCTTGCAGATAGATTTTTACCTTGCCACTATAAGGTTCGGTAATGGTGTAAGCGAACCGGTGATCCGATAATCGCTGAGGTACAACGGCTGACGGCGGGTAAGGATGCAATGATTGTGGCTGCCCGTCTTTATCCCAAACAATGACGGCATAAGCATTGCCATTTAGCAGACAATGACGCATTAAGGTTCGCTTGAACTGAAACGGAGTTTGGCAGTCGTTCGGGCACTCATTGAGCAAATAATCAACCGAATGATCGCTCAACCATTCGCGGGACTCCGTGCCTTGATTGTTTCGTACCCTGTAAAGATAACAGGGCATTGTTGCCACCGCTTCACTAATCACCGTGACAGCATTCATCACGGCGGGCAGACCTTCGGCGCTCGAAGATGAAACATGCTCCCCTGATTTAGTATTGGGAATGCCTGTCAGAGAAAGTAGTTCATCAATGCTTATGCTACGGGTTTCCGGGGTTTTGCGGGTAAAAGGCCACATGATTACACCTCGGACAGTTGCAGCCAGTAATGACGCAAATCGTAAGGTTTATCGACATTGAGTGAACGTTTGGCAATTTCTACGCCGCTATCTGGATAGGCGGGTAAGCTGGTGATCGTGATTTCCCGCAATTCAGCTTCTAAGACGGTTCTGATATAGGGTATTTGTCCCGTATCCCATTGATCTTTGATTGTCCTGAATCCGAAGCTCATTCCGGTAATATCACCCCGTTCAACCAGTGTCAGTACATCACGCCCTAATTGCGTATCTGGCGGTGTGAGTTTGAAACATAATCCGGTGGCATCTTCGCTAAGTTGCAATGTGCCGGATGTAGTGCGACCTAACAGGTTCATGTGATCATGTTCATAAAGTGCCCTGATATCTGCGCCTGTGGTTAAGCTGGCGCTAAAGGCATTCGGAGCAAACTGCTCTACAAACTCATCCCATAACACTTGTGATCGGCTGTTCCATTTAATCACATAGCCTGTCAGTTCCTTATTACTGGCAGAAAGCGATGCTGTGCGGATTTCAAAATCATTCTTCATCGGTAGACTCCAAAACTATAAAGGGGTATCGCTTCCCTTATCGTTAATCCGCTTTCGTGCCTTTGATTTCCAGCACTTTGATTGCGTTGGAATCCACCAGCCCACCACCCAAATATTTATCAGTGTGAACCTTATAGAAAACCCCGGTTCGGTGATATTGTCAGGACGGGTACGGGTTCCGGTTTGATGGTCAACGATGAAGTAGCCGCGTTTAAAATCACCCAGACCAATAATGTTATCTGGCATAAATTCGAGATAATGGACAGGCAAGCCTAATAGCATGTCAGGATCACCCGCTTGCAGGCGTTCGCGCCAGATATAATCGCCGTTGCCGTTTTTCAGCTTCTGCACCTGCGCCGCTGTTGTGGAATTCATCACCCAAACAGCATTTTTACGGTATTTGTTCTTGAGCAGGAATTTCAGATCAATCAGACTATCGGCTTCCAGTTTGGCAGCTTCCAGCTTTTGCAGCGTGCTAAATGCGCGAACCTTATCGGCTTGGGTATCACGGGGATAAGACAGAAAACCTTTTGCTTTCTTGCTGCCGTCACCGCTCACGAGATCCGTTTCTTCGGTATCAACGAACGTATCTGCAATCTCAGAAGTCAGCCAACCCAAGATATCCACATCGCTAAAATCGATAATTTCCTGTGTGGTTTTGGGATAAGCATAGATAGGAAATAGCTTGATGCTCACTTCTTCCATTTTCGGCGTAGACGTCTCACCGCGAGCCTTGCCCTCTTCGGAGTGTGCAATCGCTGCGCCACCCACAGAAACAAGCTGTTTATATTCATTGCTACGAGTGGTTTTGATGGTACAGATTCGACGCATAACAGATTCATCAGCCAGTTGCTGCATGATTTGCTTGTTCAGCTCAGGGATAACGGTATAGCCACCATCTGAGGGCACACCTGTAGACAGGGAACGAGTTTCCCCGGACAGAATATAATTGCGCAGTTCGTCATTGCTGAATTTGTCGCTGGCTGGTTGAGTCTTCACCTGATTACGTTCTTCATCCGACAGCGCCTCATAACGGGCAATTTCGGTATTGAGTGCATCAGACTGCGTGCGCAGCTCGTCGAACTGTTTGGCTTCATCGGCGCTGAGTGAGCGCTTTTCGTCTTCGGCTTTGGTAAGCAGCGAGCGCATTTGATGGGTTAAATCGGATTTTTGTTGACGTAATTCAAGTAGTTTTTTCATGATGTTTTTTTATATTGATTTATTTTTAATGGAATATATTTAACAGCATGAGAAATAATAAGAAAGAAGGGCTGCTACGGTGTTTAATCACACAATAATAAAAAAGCCTCTGGGATTTAGAGGCTAAACAAGAGAAAACATGAAGATATAATATTTACAAGAAATTTCATTTACACAATGACAAATTTTTTACGTAGGTTGTTGGTGACATCCACGATATTTTATCACATGTGACATAACCATCGCTTTTTAACTTGTAACTAACACACAAAGAAACAGGAAAGCTAATAATAAATGATGCAATCATCAACCTACTCAGGTATTTGACAATTATCTTGTTATATTTAGGTAATCTGTCAAATAGGAAGAAATAAATAGAGCCTGCTATAGAATAGAACAATAGAGGGGAAGATATAAAACCTATGACAACGCCACTAGAAAATGTTATTTCATCTTTCATGAGAATTAATGAAAAAACACTTTCACTCACTAAATACATCATAAATGACATAAATAATAAAAGTATTAATCCAGCTAACGCTTTTAAATATTTGTTATTCACCTGATTCTTCCCATCGTATTGAAAAAATATTGTAAGTCTGCTTCCCGTATTCTTGGTTTCCTTTTCATTTCCTCTTTTAATAATGCTATTAATTTATCACTTACTCCATAACGTTTATCAAGAATATCCAAACCATAAGCTACCACAATTCCGGTAAGCAAAACTATTCCAGCAACAGCAATAATGCTACCACCTACAATAGCTGTCGCTGTTAAAAATGTACCGACAGCCCAAGATGCAGCAGCAACAATAGCGGTTTTAGCCATATCCATTGTTATATTGCCGATAAAATCGGCTAAAGTATATTCATCCTTGAAAATACTTTCTATCAATCTATAGCCAATCGAAAAGACAATACAGAATCTAACACCTTTGATAATACTAGCATTAAGTCCCTGCTGTCCTATCCCCATAGCTAACATTTGAGGGTGGCTAGCACCGTATCGGGTTCCCCTGACAAGACGCCTAAGACCAGCATGACCTGACAGATGAATATATTTTTTCCCATTTTCTCCCACATAGGTTTTTGCAGTAATACTTAACCTCTTAAATTCCCGGCAAACATCAGAAAACCCATGTGAATCATAAATATTTCCCGCATAGGTGGAAATAGGATCTGTGACAGAAAATACATACGCCATAGGATTTTTTTTCTTGTTATCTACTTCCGTGCCTCTTGCAAATTCGTCTCCGTAACTTAGATTTTCTGCTTCCGTACCTCTTGCAAATGCTTCTCCATGACTTGGGGTTTGTGGATGGGAGGGACTGATATCCTCAATAATGCTTTCGGCTTGCGCTAATGTGAGAACAAAGTGATATTGGGTATTATCACTCAATACTTTTTCTAACCCAATGGCATCAAAAAATTCATGCTGGGGTTTTAGCTGATTAATCCCTACATTACCCCTTAAAAAATCGCCCATATAACCATCCCAAGTGGGATTATATTTTTTATGTGTCATTCCTCAATTCTCCGTAGCACCCAATATCAAATTAATAATTGATTGACTTGTGTCAAGATTTCCGATGTAGCATCAATTAAGCAGGATATAACAACAATGCTTACCCATTCCAGCATGGAAAAGATCCACCTTTAAATTTGTGATGAATCTCTATTCTTAAGCAAAATCAGACAATTACTTAATTTTAATTTCAGTCATACCATAATAAAAAAATTATGCGCTAAATTTATTATCCCAGACTCATCCGGCTTTTATTTACCTGCCAGAGATACCCCCTATAAATCTTTTTCGCCCTCTCAGTTATGCACCCTCTGCACAATCCCCTGAAAGCCTTGCTATATCTGAGTTTATCGCAATTAAGTTGATCGGATAAATGATCTGCATTGGTGTTATCATCGGTCATCCGATGACTTACCGCCTGTTCTTATGAAATTGAAATCGAATATCACACTGTCTGAAGCTGAACGTATTACCTTACAACAACTTGCCCTGAATCACAGACACCGGGACATCCGTACGCGAGGAACGGGTTTGCTCATGCTTGCCAGAGGCATCAAACCCCGTCAGATAGCCGCTGAGATAGGATGCAGTCTCAGAGTTATCTATGACTGGGTTCACTTCTGGCACGATTCAGGGATAGCGGGATTATTAGGTGGGCATGTCGGAGGCCGATATCCCGCCATGACCCCTGACATGATTACCACAGCGGTCGAAGCCGCCAGTGCAGAATCTCTGACGTTAGCCCGGATCGCACAGAAAGTCGAGGACAAGCATGGCCCGCTGCCCTGTACGCTTGAGACGCTGGCGAATACCCTGAAAAAACAGGGGCTAACCTAAATCGATAACTTGCTCTGATAATGGCACTATATGAGTATGGCGCATTTTCATTTTTTCAGCTGGAATTGTCCAAACAGCCTTATCTAAATTAATCTCTGACCATTCGGCTTTGCGAAGTTCTCCCGGACGAACGCCCGTTAATATCAGCATACGCAAAGCCGTTCTGACTATCTGACTTCCCATATATTTATCAATAGAGCGCAGAAATTCAGGTAATTCATCTACTGAAAGGTGGGCGTAGTGTTCACGTTGATGAGGGATAAAAGCACTCGCTAAATCGGGAGCTGGGTTATATTCGGCTCTGCCCGTAATAATTGCATATGTCCAAACTTCACCACAGCGTTGGCGGACTTTTTTTAATTTATCGGTGACGCCTCTCTTTTCCATAATAGCAAGGAGGTCTAATAATTCGAGGGGTTTTATTTCAGCAATCGGACGATGGCCAATATAAGGAAAAACGTCTTTTTCGAATGCGTCCATCATATCTTCACGATAACCAACAGACCACCTGTCTTTTCTTCCCTCGAACCATTCACGCGCAATGCTTTCAAAGGTGTTACTGATTTCTCCCTGAGCTGCAAGTTTCTTCTGTTTTTTATCTTGGTTGGGATCAATACCTTCGGCTATCAGTTTCTTGGCTTCATCACGCTTTCTTCTGGCCTCTGCCAGAGTGATAAGCGGAAAAGTCCCAATAGCGAGTAACTTTTCTTTTCCTGCAATGCGGTATTTCAGTCGCCAGTATTTAGAACCGGTTGTCTTTACCAGCAGGTATAAACCGCCGCCATCCGATAGCTTAAAATCTTTATCTTGGGGTTTTACTGTTTCGACTTGTCGGGCTGTTAGTTTCATATTTCCAGCATCCTTGCCCCTCACAGTAACGGGGGTA
This sequence comes from Xenorhabdus sp. BG5, assembly GCF_015163665.1. Classification (GTDB taxonomy): domain Bacteria; phylum Pseudomonadota; class Gammaproteobacteria; order Enterobacterales; family Enterobacteriaceae; genus Xenorhabdus. The sequence continues at coordinate 7,801 of NZ_JADEUG010000018.1, forward strand.
TTTTTTTAGGGGGGTACAGAAAGTTACCCCTATATATACCCCCTGACTGGGGTACATTGCAATAGATGCCAATAGACGTTAATAGCGCTTTATTTGGGAGTTTTCGTTGATTTTACTGGGAAAAGTAGACTTTAAGAGATGCTGCTAGAAGTGTAGATGGCGGAGGAGGAGAGATTCGAACTCTCGGATGGTTTCCCATCGGCGGTTTTCAAGACCGCTGCCTTCAGCCGCTCGGCCACCCCTCCGTGATGTCGTGCACTATAAACATCACAGTTCCCAATGTAAAGTATTTATCTGTTCAACTGCCGTTAATTTATTCATAACACTGTCTGTTGGTCTATTTATTCGGCATGTTGGGTAATCTTTCTTGGGGATAGTGGTGATTTTTGCTAAATTGCAGCCATCGTTATTGGATGGTAAAAAGTTATGTTGGTATTTGAAGATCGTGAAATCGAAACTGATGCACAAGGTTATCTAAAAAACTACCGTGATTGGCAAGAAGCCATGGCTCCTATCATTGCCGAGCAGGAAGCAATCGCTCTAACCGAACAACATTGGGAAGTTATCCATTTTGTGCGTGAGTTCTATGAAGAATTTAATACTTCACCCGCTATTCGTATGCTAGTCAAAGCGATCGCCCAAAAATATGGTGAAGAGAAAGGGAATAGCCGTTACCTCTATCGCCTGTTTCCCAAAGGGCCTGCAAAACAAGCAACAAAAATTGCAGGCCTTCCCAAGCCAGTCAAATGTATTTAATTTATTCATCCGTCACTAATGGCGGATGCTAAAATCATTCATCTCTTCTACTTCACAAAACTGAGATTGAAAATGTTCTATTTTGGCGCCCGGAGGCCCACCCCGCTCTAGCCAATGTGTTAACTTTTTGATTTGTGCATCATTGCCACAAGCAACAATCTTCACACTTCCATCATTCATATTACGAACATATCCCGCCAGCTTATTTTTCTTTGCCCAATGGTAAGTGTGATAACGGAATCCAACTCCCTGTACCCTGCCGTAAACATAAATAGTCATGCTGAATTTAGTCATCGTTATATTCCTCCCAGACAAAATGGTAAGAACTTTGAAGCGTTAAACCCACTTTTGTTATTGTATTTTATATACGCAACAGCTAATCTGAAATTATGCGATGGCGATCACAATGCCATCTTAATTTCAAAAATCAGGCAAAATTCCGGTTACCGTTACTGGGTGTGAGCTTGAAATTTACCTTACCGCCCTTATATAAGAGTCATTGCAAGATTTCTTTGGAGGTGGCTATGATGATGATTGCCAGCAAATTTGGTATCGGCCAGCAAGTACGACATAGATTGCTGGGTTACTTGGGTGTTATTGTAGATATTGATGCTGAATATTCTTTAGAACAGCCGCAGGAAAATGACATTGCATCTAATGCTACCTTACGTTCAGCGCCGTGGTATCACGTTGTGATGGAAGATGATGATGGTCAGCCTATCCATACTTATTTGGCAGAAGCCCAATTGACTTACGAAACATCAGATGAACATCCAGAACAATCTTCTCTGGATGAGTTAGCCGAATCTATCCGCAGTCAATTACAAGCTCCACGACTACGAAATTAAATGCTTTTTATTACCATTATCCAAATCATAACACTAAGGTGGTGAATAATGAGCCAATCGCGGCCTTATTCACTTTTCCATCCCCAACCGCGGGATTTCAATTTTTGGACAACGATCCATCACAACATCTAACCCTTCATTTTCTGCCAATAATTTTGCTTCTTCATTGATAACGCCTTTTTGTAACCAAAGGACTTTAGCGCCAATGGCGATTGCTTCCTCCGCAACACCATAAACAGCATCTGCGTTGCGAAATACATCAACCATATCGACCGATTGTTTAATATCAGATAATTGCCCAACAACAGGTTGGGTCAATAAAGTCCGTCCCGCCAATTTAGGGCTGACAGGAATAACTTGATATCCCTGATTCAGTAAGTATTCCATGACCTTATAACTTGGACGATCTGTTTTCTCACTCGCTCCGACTAACGCGATGGTTTTTACCTTTCCCAGTATATTCGCTATATGCTGATCACTCATTTTATCCTCCCATCTCCTCCACAGCATTTTCATTTGGTTTATCTGCTACAGTGTTTATGATAAATAATTTATTTATATAAAGGTATCTCTATGGAATCAACTGTTCGCACCTTACCTGAATCGAAAAAAATTGCGCTTGTCGCACACGATCATTGTAAAAATTCTTTGCTGGCCTGGGTTAATAACCACCATGCTTTGTTAGAAAAACATACTTTATATGCCACAGGAACGACGGGGCATTTAATTCAGCAGGAAACCGGGTTGCCTGTAACGAGTATGTTAAGTGGGCCAATGGGAGGTGACCAACAAATCGGTGCGCTGATTTCGGAAGGCAAAATCGATGTTTTAATCTTCTTTTGGGATCCTTTGAACGCGGTTCCTCATGATCCTGATGTTAAAGCTCTGCTACGCGTGGCAACGGTTTGGAATATTCCTGTTGCAACCAACTGTTCAACTGCCGATTTTCTCATCAACTCAGTACTTTTCTCTCAAGATGTTGATATTTGCGTGCCAGATTAACCAATCCAGACAAATCTTATAATTGTCCTGACAATTTTCAAATTGCGCGACTCGTTGTAATGGCAAAGGTAAAGCCTGAAATATTTCTTGGATTTGTTGCTGTACGGAAACTAAATCAGCAGTTTTCAACCAACGACTTTGTTGTTTGATTTTAGCTACTTCATTTACTTTAACTGCCAAAACATTAGCACTGACATCGCTCATGTCGAGGCTCCATTTTTGCCATTCTTTTAATAGATAATGGTAAAAACGTTGTGTTTGCTGCCATTCAGTACCATGCAGGCAAACTACTTTTCCTTCTGGTAGTTCAAATTCCAATTCCCCCCAAACAATCCCTCGCTTACACTGAATACTAATTAATTGATTAAATGGAATAAGGTACTGGTGCTTGTCACCGCTAACTTCAATGCCAGCATTAAGTAGACATACCCGATTATAAGGGTGCTGAGCGAGGCGTTGGCCAATTTGCGTTGATCTTAGTTCCATTGTCGTGGCACCGTATCTGAAAATTGTTGAACTACTTCATCAAATCAATGTTGTTAGGAGTATTTTGTGCTAACGGTTTTATCCAGCTCCCGCCATTCTCTGTATAACAGTCACACCCTCTATTATATCCGTATATTTATTGCACTAACAGGAGCCACTCTCATCCCCTGGTTATTAGGGGAAGAACTCAAAATAACAATTCCACTGCTGTTGGGTGTCGTTGCAGCAGCATTAACCGACTTGGATGACCGCTTGGTTGGGCGATTACGTAATCTCATCATTACCTTAATTTCTTTCTTTATTGCTTCGACTTCTATCACGCTGCTGTTTCCCTATCCGTGGCTTTTTATGCTTGGTTTGGCAATATCCACTTGCGGCTTTATCCTGCTTGGTGCACTGGGACAACGTTACGCCACCATCGCTTTTGGTGCTTTACTGATTGCCATTTATACTATGCTCGGTTCGTCAATCTTCCCTGTCTGGTATCAGCAGCCTTTGTTACTGCTTACTGGCGCTATCTGGTATAACTTGCTGACATTAACAGGCCATTTATTATTTCCTATTCGCCCCTTGCAAGAAAATTTAGCACGCTGTTACCAGCAACTTTCAGCGTATCTCTATGCTAAAACCAGCCTGTTTGATCCCGATTCTGAGACTGATGAATATAAACAATCTGTGTTTGATGTTGCCATGGCGAACAGTGCGTTAGTCACAACGTTCAATCAGGCTAAAAGTTCTTTGCTAAGTCGTTTGAAGGGAGACAGGGGACAACGGGGTACTCGCCATACATTGCATTATTATTTTGTCGCCCAGGATATCCATGAACGCGCCAGCTCATCCCATGTTCAGTATCAAAAACTAAGAAAAGTGTTTCGCCACAGTGATGTTATGTTCCGCGTCCAGAGGTTGCTTTCCATGCAAGCGCGGGCATGTGAACAGGTTGCACAATCTATTATCCTGCGTAAGCAATATCAACATAACCCGCGGTTTGAAAGTGCATTCAGCTACCTTGAAAGTTCGATTAAGCGTTTAAGAAATCAACAAGGCACTGACACTAAGATTATGGCATTTGATAATTTGTTGAAAAATTTACGTGCCATTGACGCCCAATTAGCCGGGTTGGGTTCAGATCAATATCTTCTTTCTCAGGGCACCTCTCTAAAAGATAAACAAGAAGAAACGCAGTTATCTGAAGACGATTTGACTGGCTGGCGTGATATAGGGTTTAGGATCAGAAGTCACCTGACACCACAATCTGCCCTATTTCGCCATGCTATTCGTATGTCCATTTTGCTGTGTACTGGTTATGCCATTATTCAGCTATTTGATTTACAGCGCGGATATTGGATCTTGTTAACCAGTTTATTTGTCTGCCAACCGAACTATAGCGCCACCCGTCGCCGTCTGGCCTTGCGTGTGATGGGTACACTGGCAGGAATTTTAATTGGCCTGCCCATTCTCTATTTTGTCCCTTCCATTGAAGGCCAATTAGTGTTGATTGTTATTTCTGGTATGCTGTTCTTTGCCTTTCGTAATAGCCAATATGCACATGCAACGCTCTTTATCACTCTGCTGGTATTACTGAGTTTCAATTTATTAGGCGAAGGGTTTGAAGTAGCACTGCCAAGAATCATTGATACATTAATAGGTTGTGGTATTGCTTTACTTGCCGTGAGTTTCATCTGGCCAGATTGGCAGTTCCGCCAATTACCTCAGGTAATTACCCGCACAATGGGAGCTAATTGCCGCTATCTTAGTGCAATTTTAACTCAATACCACCAAGGCAAAAGTAATAGTCTGAATTATCGGGTTGCCCGTCGTGAAGCTCACAATTGTGATGCTGAACTGGCATCAGTGATCTCAAATATGGCATCGGAACCCAGAAATTATCGCATCTCCCAAGAAGCCGCTTTTCGTCTACTATGCCTCAATCACACCATGTTAAGTTATATTTCTGCTTTAGGTGCCCATCGAGATAAACTTAACGATCCGCCAATCTTAGAAACTCTTAATAATGCAATCTGTTATGTTGAATCCACATTAAAACAAGGCCAAATGAATGATGCTACATTGCAACCCACGGTGAATCATTTATTAGAAAAAATTAATCTGATACCTTTTGAAAGTAACAGTAAAGTCCAGCTTATACTACAACAAATAGGATTACTCATCGAACTATTACCAGAAATTGTTTATTTAAAAAAACAAATTAGTGAGCAAGAGTCACACTAATAAATCATCCCCAGGGGGCAATACTGCCCCTAAATGGGTTTTCATAATACTGAGAGTATCAGATGTTGGAGTTCCTTACCCCGCGCGGCGCACGGGGTAAGGAATACCCCTGTCATTTTGAAACGCTATTTAGAAATGGAATGATTACCTCCCCAATAATTTAATAAACACCATTAAAAAACCACCATCAAATAAATAATATAAATAAATACCTCATTGGCTTTCAATAAAAATTGATATTTACAAATATTAATATCATAAGCATTCGTTTTTGATATTGATTATATGCAAAACTTCTGTAGAATCAGAAATCCATAAAAAAACAACAAACAGAAATATTTATTTTATTTTTTATTAATAGTAATAATTATCACTTTTGAATTTATAAACAAATGGAAAACAAGATGGAAGAGACAATTGCCATTGCTAAATATCCTATTGGCCTGGATCCGGAAAAGCTTTTTGCCACCCCCAAACTTAACTATGCATTTATACGTATAAATAATATTTGTAATGCACGTTGCGAATTTTGCGATGTATGGCAAACCGCTCAGATTGATGCACACAAACAAATAGACATGATTAGACTTTGGCAAGAGTTAGAGACCCTCTCACCACAGGAAGTCAATATTCATGGAGGAGAGGCTTTTTTATCAAAAGATTTTCTGGCCATTCTGGATTGTAATAAAAATACACCGATCTCCATTACAACCAATGGAACTGCTTTATCAAAAAAGATCTTCAATCGTGTACAAAACAAGAGCCATCTTGTCAGAAAATTTTATATCTCAATTGATCATGTAGAACCCGAAAAAAATGGCGAGTCACGAGGCATTCGTTGGTTAACAAACAATCTTTATGATGCCATGGAATATATTAAGCAGGAAATACCCGGTTCTGTTATTGTCGTCAATCATGTTGTTACTTCATTAAATTATGACACTATCGATAAGTTCCTGCTTAAAATGGCCGAATTGTGCGTTGATGGTGTTAATCTTATTCCGATTAAAGATTATCCTTTACTGTTTTTAAATACTGCTCAAATTAAGTTATTTATGCAGAAAATAAATATCTTACTGAAAAGCAAACAGATTTCACGCCATTTATTTATGGATGCCAATTATGAAATTTTCGGCCGCAATGAGGAGGATTATTGCCGCGCTGAAATGGGACATTATAACGCTTCTGGCAAAAAAGCCTGTGCCATTCCACTGACAACACTATTCATTGATGCCGTAACAGGAAATGTCTACCCTTGCGATACCACGATGTATCGACCAAATCCTGAGCAATATATTATGGGGAATGTCTTGGAAAATTCATTACACGATATTTGGCACGGTGATAAATTCTCACTATTCCGTAAAAAAATGTATCCCGTAATCACTTGTAACTGCATTAAAGGCTGTGATCCTGCCAATAGATTAAGGTAAAACGATGTCTCTGGAAATACGTATCAATAATCAGGCTAGTTTTCATCGCGGGAAGCCGACTATCTTCTGTATGCCAGATATCAAAGATAGTGAACGTTTTGTTCAACTCTGCTATCAATATAATTTAAATCTTATTCTGTTGATCAAGAAAAAATGGCTGGACTCCACGGATTGCTCTTTAGCATTAGCATATATAGTGATTGATGATCCGTTAGCTAATCACGCCTGTAAAAAAATAATAGAAGCACTGAAACAGGTCAAAGACACACTATCAATTATCACTGCTCCAATTCACATCGATTACTTTATGGCTTTTTCTGAGCTTCATGTTGAATTAATGGCTACCATCGCAACCCATATTAACCAAGATACCCATATCATTGATGTAGCCCAATCATTTAGAGATAAATGGATAATGCGGAAGACTGCCAATGAACGTGGGCTATGTTGTCCCAAATTCACGCTGGCATCAGAAATGCTAACCTCACCTGAACATTTCGAGGTCTTTACTGAATCCGTTGAGAATTCTGCCAGACGCAAAGGCAACCAAGTCGGTTTTATTGTAAAGCCACGTTCATTTTGGGGATCGATGGGAGTGACCGCGTATCCAGACCGCATTTCATTGTTTTATGCATTACAGGAACTTGATGCACCTGAAGAATATCTGGTGGAAGAAAAAATCCAGGGTAAGTTACTGCATGTTGACACAGCAATATTCCAGCATCAGGTTATCTATCAAAGCATCGGAGCTTACGCCTGTTCATTACTTTCTTCCGATCAACCCAAACCCAGCCATTTTATGTGGCATACCATGCTGCCAAATTCTCCTGATAGCCACAGACTGTTTGAATTTAATCGACGGGTATTGCAGGCATTCAATCTCGAATACGGTTTTACTCATACTGAAATCTTCCTTGAAGAAAATACTGACAATCTTATACTTTGCGAAACCGCATCACGTCCACCAGGACTCAGACTATTCGACCTTCATGCGCAAGCCTATAGTAAGCATGCCTTTGATGTCTTTATCAATGCATTAATTTCCCCTGCTTCGATTGGCAAAGATCCTGCTTTTTCCATAGAGAATGCTGATCTCAATTGCATTGGTATGATCATTTTTAACCCACCGATTGGAGAAGTAAAATCCATAACGCCTATAGAAGAAATTATAGATGAGCATGTGATTGGATGGGAGCAATATGCCAAAACGGGCAGTTATTTTTCCAACACCCATTACACTGAAAAAATGGGATATATTATTTGTTCTGCCAGAAATGAACATGAATGTTTGAAATATTTAAACAATTACAATAATAAATTCCATTATACAACCACAAAACAAGATTAAGACGATGATAAGATATCTGTTCCTTATTTCTTTATTGATTAATGGTGTTGGCTCAAGTATTCTTGCTGTCGGATACCCCTATATATTATTATCTGAAAACACGCCAGAGACAGACTATTATGCCAATATGGGTGTCATATTTTTATTCACATCCATTGGCGCTTTGTTATGGGGTTATAAAATTGATTACTCAACAGATATTTGGAAGTTTCGCATTGTTATATTATTGATTGAAATCTTTAGCACATTGTCATTATTAATATTATTATTGAGCAAAATAACATTTTCTCCTATTATGTTGCTTTTATTTATTTCATTATTGGAATTTCTTTTTGCCTATGAAATCCCATGGTCACGTGTTGCCTGGCATGAACTTAATGAATGGACAGAGCAACAAGGTGGTAATCATTTGAATGTTTCTCTCTATATTGTTATTGCTACATCACTTATTTCAGCCCTTGGCCCTGGATTTGGTGCTTTACTGGGTATTACTCAAGGAATAGATACGATTGTGACTATCAAGTTATTCTCTCTGCTGCCTTATTTTTATGTCTGCTATCTTATGATAAAAATGCAGATAAAACGTACAACAGGGCAAAAACCCCAGTTATCCGTTGGGTTACGTTCTGTATTTCAACAGCGTTATTATAAGACATTTGCCATTGCTATTGTTTTCGCAATTTTTGCCAATGCGTTTTTGATGGTGGCACTCCCTGTTGTTGTTATGGAAAGTTTGGCGAATGAAAGTTATGGATTGGTCACCCTGTTCTATTTACTCAGTGCCCTGATACCTATTTTCTGTACAACATTACTCAATAAAACAAGCGTTGATAATCGTATCCAACGTTATCCCATTTCAATATTTATTGGTCTGTTTATATTTGGCATTCTGTTTTTTCAGCTACACATTTTTTATGCGAAGTCCTTTTTCTATTTGCTCTATAACATCGCAATAATTTATTTCAATGTATTAATTACCAAGACCATTTATCAAAAGGGATTGGAAATGCAACAAGGCCGTCTGTTTTCTTTATTTCAGATCACAATGAATTTTTCATTCCCAATAGCTGCAATCACCGTATCCATTGCTCCTGGCTCCACACAATCTTTTTTACCTGTGGCCGGTTTCTCCATACTGTTACTGATTGCAATAGCTGTTTATTTAATAATTCAAATGAATAAAGTACCTGCTCCGCCCCATCATTGGCACAGGTGATATTAATAAGAATATTGATTATTAGGATTATACAATGTCATATCTTAGACCTTACCTCGGTAATACCAAGATTGCTGATAATATACAATACCGCTTGCAAACCGTTCTTGATAATAAAGCGGTGTTTAGATATGCCACAGAGAGTCAATACTGCCGTCAGGCAGAAAGGCTGTTACAAAATATTCTGCATACCCAACATACCATCCTACTGACAAATGGTACTGTCGCACTCAAAGCGGCTTTGCTTGGACTCAGACCCAAAATAGGGCAATGGGTTCTTATCCCTTCTATCTCATTTATCGCTACTGCCAATGCCGTGCTCAGTTGCGGATTAATCCCTGTTCTTGTTGATGTCGATGACAATGGCATGATGTGTCCAGAGGCATTAAACAAGACAATAAATCAAATGGATACCAAACCTCTGGCAGTCATTGCCGTTCATTTGGAAGGCACTGCTGCTTCAATTATTGAAATCGCCCAAATATGTCAACAACATAATGTATATCTGATTGAAGACTGTGCACAAGCGATGGGGGTGAAATATCAAAACCAGCCTGTGGGTACATTTGGCGAATATGGCTGTTTCAGTTTTCAGGCCAATAAATTAATTAGTAGCGGTGAAGGAGGATTGCTAATTGCTAAAAATAATTCTCTGTTCCTCAATGCCTGCATGATGACTGACCACGGTGCTGAGCGCACAGCAGAAGGCTATCCAGATTGGAGCAATAGTATTGGTTTTGGTGACAATAATAAATTCAATGAAATACAAGCTGCATTATTGATTAACCAATTGGAAAATATTGAACAGTTCCGCGCCTTATTAACCGAACGTTATCAAGCAATCCTGCAACATTTACCCGCAGATTGGATCATCCCACGCCCGAAAGGTACGATACCCGTTTCTGTCTGGTTAAAACGCAGCAAATTGCCCAAAGATCGCTTTAATTCAACACTGCTATATGATTGGCAAGCCTGGGATCTGGCTAACCATCCGATTATAAAAAATCAGCTTTCTCCCTACTCTGACCGTTTCCCTTGGGCTCTACAAGAAAGTCCACTCCCTTTATCAGCATTAGTGAAACATAAAGGAATTGTGAATGACCGTATTTGCCTGCCTGTACCTATTGATAATGCGATTTACGATAATGTCTTACAGTGGGCTATGGACGGAAACCTATCATGATATTAGACAAGAACTTTTTCACTCAGCTCAGCGGGAATAACCAGCCTGTCCGATATGTGTTGGGAGGCTCTTGTATTTGTTACGCAAAAGGTGTACCTACCCGACTTTCACTACAAGATTTGATCGATTCTGTGTTGCCAGCAATTATCGCTTCACAGCACAATGCCCCTGTCTATCTCTATTTTCAATCCCATGAAGCAATCATGATGGCCGACTTGTTGCATTTTGATCCTCAACAAGCTAACCACACAACAATGAGAGAATGGTTGGAAGCTGGCATTGTTTATACTTTGGCGCAGCTTAACATCCCTTTACCCCCAATCTATTGGGTGGATACCTCCGAAGATAAAATCCGCCAGCATATTGATCAATGGGTTCCCCACATCAAGACGGTGTTGCCAACCTCAATGCTATATGGTCTCTACGCCAAAAAACCGGATGCTACTTATCCGCAGGGAACAGATGAAGAACAGATGATGTTGGATGTATATTACCGCAACATTACTCTTTATACCCCCGAATTCCTCAGCACAGCACTTGAAATTTCCCCAGAGCAAACGCTGTTTGTGGAAAATACCACGCAACAAAAAGCAATCCAGATTTACTATCATGCGACTGGGCAGAATTGCAATATATTGCTCTACACTCCGCCACCAAATACACAAGGTAAGGAAATGTGTTTGGGCAATAGCAATCATAAAATCGAGTTACGTCTCACCGCAAAACAGATTATGCATCGTGCCGCTAAAATTGGTCATGGCGATTATTATCAATCCGTCTTTAATCAGCATTCTATTGTCGATATCATGCGAGGCTGGCAATTAAAGGTATTAGGCAATGAAGCATAAAACTGTTGTTGTCATTAGAGGAACACCGGCAAGTGGTAAATCTACAACGTGCAACCGCTTGAAAGATGTCATGCTGGCACAGGGGCTAACCGTCTCCTATTTACCATGGGATACTTTTCATCATTTTGTTGAACCAAGAACATCCCTTACGCCAAAAATCATCATGGAAGATACCTTGCGGTTGCTAAAGGTTGCTGATGATTGCCTTGATGCGGGCAGTGACTTGATCATTCTGGATGGTGTATTCATTTATCCTGAAGAGATTGACGCTATCCATTCCCTATTTACGCAAAAAGGTGTTCGAACTCTACATTATCGGCTCGTTGCGCAGGAACCAACGCTGATTACCCGTAATCAGGAGCGAGCTATAAAAGATCGTTTGCCAGCTTCCCGTATCAGAGAAGTCGCACAGGATAGTTTATGGGATTACAATGTACCTCATGAAACTTTGCTTGATAGCGCGAAATATTCTCCAGACCGTATTGTGGCACTGATAAGCCAGGTAATTATGCAACAATCTGCACCCATTGCCCTTTTTACCAATCCAACCACTTCTCATTTATGGCGTTTAGGAACAGCATTACGTTACCTTGAATTCAGGCGTTTTGAGCATGTTGATCTGGTTTGGCAAGAAGGCCAGCAACAGTGGCAAAGCAATACTTTCTTCGATTTCACTTTTATGGCCCAAGAAGAAAAAGCATTACTCTCTTTTTTAAAGCGGCAACCTGTTTTATTTAAGTATCTCAACGCAAAATCCCGCGCCTATTTCTACCTGCATGATTTAGCGCAACAGCAGGGTTTACAATGTCATGAAGAAAGCAAATGGTCAGCACCTATTGTCAACATACCGCCTGAAACAACAGTCGCTGACTTTTTGATCCAGCACTCAACACGATTAAAACGCAGTATTAAGAAAGCACGCAACCACCATACCGTCACACGTTATAGTACTTCGAGTCAAACTCAGCAATTGTGGCAAGATGCGCTGTATGTGGACGCGAAAGGCTGGAAAACCATTCAACAGAGTGATATGCGCAGCCTGAGCCGTGAAGACCTCCAATATCTCCCTGGCCTGTTAGCCAAAAGTAACCAATATCATCTGGCAGTCACTTATGACGATAACGGTACTCCCGGCGCTTGGTCATTGATGATAAATAACGGTGCGGGTCAATGGTATGCCGCTAAATGGGGTTGTAGCTATCAAGGTAGAGAAAAATTAATGGGAATCAATTGCCTGATTAGTCATCTGGAAACGCTCTATTGCCCCTATACTGGCCTTCAAATTGATCTATGGGGCAGAGAAAATGAATTCTATGATCAGTTAGCTAATGAATATATTGAGCGTCTTCATCTCAGGATAACACCATGATATCTCACCGCAATCTGCTCTCTTTGCAAGGTATACCATCTCAGCAAGATATCATGAATTATGGCTGTTCAGTACGAGACTTTTTTCGTGAAGATCTACAAACCGTGGCGACTCAGGGCTATTGCCTGATGCCAGAGTGGATATGTCAAAGCATGGTTGAATCTGTTTACGCAGCCAATTGGCAGCCACTCTTCTATCCTGTTTTACCGCCAGAGCAAGCCAGCATGATTTTGCAAGCGGATATCCAGGCTACGATGGCAATGCTAGGTGCTCTTCCACAACCATGTGCCATACTTCTCGCCCATCCTTTAGGTTATATCGATCCAGGGTGCATGGAATTTTTACGAGAAATTCAAAACAACCACAATATTCATGTATTTCTGGATCTTTCTCAGGGTTATGGAAAGAAAGATTGTTTACAGGAACTCCTGCATGTTCATGCCGCTTATTATTCTTTCAACGGCAATAAACTTATCCATACCGGTGGAGCATTGCGTCTTCGCCTAACAAACAGAGAGCATATTCCCTCTACTGTCAGAAATATTTTTACTACCTTTTATACCGCAGCCGAAGAAAAATTCGCGGCATTGAGAGAGCATCTACAATCTCACTTTATTGAAGATGATATTCACAATGCCTCACTGTACGCTTCTTACCAATCAAGCCCCTATCGTACTGTATTAAATTGGGAAAAATGTTCGCCCTTCCTGCAAACATTACTTAAACATCAAGGACTGGTTCAGCCGTTACTTGCCAAACCTCGACAAGAAAAAGAGCATTCCAGCTTAAATTATCATCAATGGTGTGAGAAAGTTATGTTGATGTTTAATTCACCAAGAGTTGAATGGAGTCAGTAAAATGTTAGAACTCAAACAAGTTACCCCTCAATCTTCCTTATGGAATTCATTTCTTCATCTTTATGGAGAATATTTTCAACGCCATTGGCCAGAAGTCTTTGGAGATCAGCCAGATGAGGCTATTGCAAAGGAAAATCATACTATCCTTGAACAACGCATCCAACAAGGTGACAGGGGGCTGTTTTTGTTGCTAAATGCCGGACAATTAGCGGGATTAGCCAATGTGTATCTTGAACGGGAAGAAAAAGTGACCCTGAATATTGCGGAATTTTATATCAGGGATGAATACCAGCGCCAGAAGCTGGGTTATGGATTATGGCATGCCATGTTGCAATGGGGACGTCGCCACGGTGCCACACATGTTCATTTGGAAACAGATGCAGGAAAAAATGCCAACTTTTTTTGGCAATCTCATGGGCTTTCAAGCCATCAAGTCGATGAACGCATACACTACAATGGCCCTATACCCCCCTTAAAGATACTGTGGATCAGACATGGGAAAATTATCCCGCTTGACCATTTGGATTACTGCCCTGAAGATAATGTGATCGCCCTTGATGCCGCTTCAATCAAACAGGCTGAAGAAATTGGTAGACGAATATTAGGGAAACTTCCGTGGCAAAATATTTATACTTCACCCCAACGCCGAGCACTTGAAACTGCCAAAGCCCTCAGCTCAGCATATAAGTCTTGTTCAATACAAGAAACTAATGCCCTTTGTGAATTCTTTCCAGAAGAGCTTATTGGCATGAAACTGGCCGATATTCCACATCGCTATGGTGAAGATTATGCTTATCGGTTACTGCATACTCCCCTTGATTCCCCTTTCAAAGATTCAGAACAGGTAACGGACGCGGCTGATAGAATCCATCGTTTTATTATGCAAATTGGCGATGAGCTCTCAATATCCTCTGTGCGGATTATTATCTCCCATCAAAATTTGCACAATATTTTCTTAGCTCATTTAATGACAAATAATCTCAATCTTTCTGGACGATTACATATTAATAACCTCCATGGCAGTACTTTTTTATATTGTCCTTATACTAAACAATTTGATATAGAAAATGTAAACATTCCTTTATGAGAGAACAATATGTTAAAAAATATTCCCTATATTATTTTTGACGCAGATCCATTCTGTTTTGGCCCAATATCCACCACGTTAAATGTGGTGGAAAAATTAAAGCACCGGAATAAATTAACATCGGACACTAAATTTATTTTATTAGGCACATTGACTTCTTCTCAATTAGGTCAAAAATCCGGCTTGTTTGATGAAATTTATGAATGTGATACCACTTCAGCCACAGAACTTTCACGCTATTCTGAGCTTATTTCTGGTGCAAGTTTGTATATCATTAACACTAACCTTAACTCGATTGATTTCGTTTCAAAGTTTAATACATCAATTATCTATATCGACACGCTATTTTGGATGTGGGATAATCTTCATGTTGATTTGCACAAAACTGAAAAGACATTTATTCAAGACTTTCATGGAATAGAACGCAATATTGAACGATTCCATGATAAACTTGGTAATTATCAAGTTATTCCACCAATTCTTCACAATTCTCTGCAACAATGCATGATGGATGACTATCCTCCAGAAGGTATATTAATTACTCTTGGTGGCATTGATACAGTCTACGCCGATACAACAGATTTTTATTATCATTTTCTCAAAGAGTTGTTGTCTATTCCCCAACTGCAAAATGAAAGCAACATTACTATTGCAGGTGGAGGCAAAACTATCGTAAATCTGGCAGAAATATTTGCCAAAACACATCCTCATATTCATATTGGCTGTTTTTCAAGGCATGATTTTCTGCAAAAATTACATCGTGCCCGTAAGGTATTAGCCAATCCAGGTCTGACAACATTTTATGAATGTATCACTCTTCATAAAGATGTTTTTTTCTTACCACCACAAAACTATAGTCAACAATTACAATTAGACGTATATTTACAAAATTATTATAGTCATGAATATGGTTTCTTATGGCAACCGGAATATGGTTATCCTGATATCCCCCCATATCTGCCAGAGAAAGATGGTTTAGCATTAATTAAAAAATGCAATGACTTATTTATTAATAACCCTAAAGAAAGAAAACGAGCTATGAATAAGATAAGTCAATTTCTTGAAAAAGAAAAAAACAATGCTAATTATTGTCATGATATTTTTCAAAATAATTCAGGTGATATCATTGCTGATTACATTGAAAATAGCATCTCCAATCAAAAATTGCAATACATAACATAACCATAAGTTAGATATAACACAACAATGAAAATATAATTTATTCCAATAATAATTTTCTGTATAAAAATAAATTATTATCATTTATTCACAAATATTAAAGCTTATTCCCATAAGAGGCGACCCTATGTCCATAATATTTTCTGATGTTAAAGTATTTGTTGGTGGCCCTATCCAACACGCATTGAAATTAAGGGTATTAGACAATAACTTACAAGTTCACATTAAATCTGCTATTCACCATCTGGAATCACTTGGCGCAGAAGTTTTTTCGGCCCATCGTACAGAGCAATTTGGCGAAACAACACACTTATTTACTCCAGAGGAAGTTTCCCAGCGGGATCGCCAATGGATGGAACAATGTGACATTTTTGTTGCCATTTTGCCTGTCTGCCCACAACAGAAACAGCTAATAAGAACAGATGGTACCCATATTGAGTTGGGTTGGGCTTCCGCCTTAAGACGTCCAATCATATTAGTCACCGAAAAACCCTTTGATCAATCTGCCAGCCATTTACTAAAAGGCCTGTCTGCTATTGCTCAAGTTCATCATATTCACCTGAATGATTTTGTATATGATCCGGCTATATTAAGTCATACGATTCAATCTATTCTAGAAAAGAAAGTTATCCCAAAATCTTCCGCCGTCGCATGAAGCCCGGAAATAGTAGGGGCTCACGCCCCTATTCACTAAATTTCATTTATTAAGGATGATTATCTGAATTATAGTGAACCAGTTCGCTGTGCCAGCTAATTAATTCATCACGTAATTTTTCTGGTAATACCGCAACATGACAGCCTTCTATTGCACCTGCTAATGTCAGCAACAAACTGACATTTGTTTTTTTCCTATGCTGCTGGAGTTTGAGGTAAGTTGCTTTTGCCCCCAATATTCTTAATTCTTCTACTTTAGAAATACCCACTTTCCATAATTGCCTTTCTAAAGCGATCCCTAAATTAGGGAGATCTTTAAGCCTAATCGGTATTTTTTGTCTATTAATCATTTCTTTTATTGTGTATTGGTAGGCTAAATTTACATACTCAAATAATTGTTTTTGATCCTGCCAAAGTGATTCATTAACACGGTAATACCGTAAAGTCACCGGTATTCCTCTTTTTGAATAAATAAATTTTTCCATTCCCCTAGCTTTAAATAGCACCTCAGCGTGACTATTTCCTCGTAAATAAAGCTCCCCATCAGAACTGATGGCAAATAAAACATCATCAATTAACAATCCAATGCCGCCAAATTGAGATTTTTTCTTAAGCTTTCCCAGTGAAGATACACCATGTTGCAATTGAACAAAACGAGCTCCAGATAAAAACATTTTTTATCACTCCATGAATCACATTCCAAAGTAATGTTTAATCATGCCTTCTGTTAATAAAATAGATAACCAGAACAATTAATTAAAACCATACGCAATCTATTTCCAACTGCCAATCGTTAAGGCATAAAAATCCTAATTTCTGTAAATTTTTGCGAAGCGCTTTGAAAAAAAGAGACTTGCTTTTAATCAAATATCGTTATACTGTATAAATATACAGCTTATTGTGCGAGGAACATTATGAGCATTCGATCAGCGTGGGCATATCTCACTGAGAAAAAAACAGCCGCTGCTAACACAACAGTGAACGAACATAAAACAGACAAAAAAATGGTTGGGATGACCATGAAAAGAGTGTCTTTTGTGGAACCATTTCAATGCACTTCACACACGATAAAAGGCATGATCAGTGAGCTGGTTTACAACGAACATCAGCCTGTCATTAATCACATTCTTCTTCCTTTATTGCGCCAGTCTGGAAAAGAAAATCGATGGTTACTTTGGGTAAATCCTAATAAGAGGTTAAATCGCCAATGGTTAATGGATGCTGAGCTTCCTTTAAATAAAATTGTCCAACTCAACCAAATCCATCCTATTGCTTCAATTAGTGCCATGGAAAAAGCGTTGGCAAGCGGCAATTATAGCGTTGTATTAGGTTGGTTACCGGAATTATCAGAATATCAATTAAATACGTTACAAATAGCCGCGCAAAAGGGTATTACTCTCGGTTTTATTATGCGACCACAAAATTTATCACATCCATTTATTGCACAAGCGAATAAGCTAAAAATTCACTCTAATTATTATCATTGACTTAAATTAGGATTAATCTCAATATTTTTTATGAAAAATAAGCTACTCATTGATAATTATTATTGTTTGCAATGAAAATCAATATATTAATACTGTAAGCATTGTAAATATTCGTCAAAAATACTTATGTTTTGTCAGTCGTCAATTAAATTTTTTGTGTCATGAGTCACAGTGTACTTGTAACTTTTTAACTTCGTTGTAGACTTTACACAGTTTAGGGAGTTGTGCTTACCGCTCTTATATTTCAGAACACATCTTCTGATTAAAGCATAGTTACCTAACAGAACATTTTAACCAGTGGCTAACAATAAGGCTTTTAAAGCCAATTGCCTATTTGGATGATAACGAGGCGTAAAATGAAAAAGACAGCTATCGCAGTAGCAGTAGCAGTAGCAGCTTTCGCAACTGTTGCTCAAGCAGCTCCAAAGGACAACACTTGGTATACCGGCGCTAAGCTGGGTTGGTCTCAATACCATGACGTAAATTTCTACGGTAATGGTTATGATAACCGGATTGGCAACGGCTCTCCCCATAAAAACCAGTTAGGTGCGGGTGCTTATGTCGGTTATCAAGCAACCCCATACTTAGGCTTTGAATTGGGTTACGATTGGTTAGGGCGCATAGCTTATAAAGGCAGCACTGATAATGGTGCTTTCCGTGCCCAAGGCATTCAGCTGACGACTAAACTAAGTTATCCAGTGCTGGACAATCTGGATGTTTATACTCGCCTTGGTGGTATGTTATGGCGTGCAGACTCCTCTGCGACCTACAATTCCAATACATTAGCTGGAACGGGTCCAAAAGACCAACGTAGACTGAAAAACGACGACAAAGGTGTTTCTCCTCTGGCCGCGATTGGCGTCGAGTACGCATTGACCAAAAATCTGGCAACCCGTCTGGATTACCAGTGGGTTAACAATATTGGTGATGCCACTACCGTTGGTGCCCGTCCAGATAATGGTCTGTTGAGTGTTGGTGTTTCTTACCGTTTCGGACAAGATGAAGCTGCGCCGATCGTTACCCCTGTAGCACCTCCAGTTGTGCCAGCGCCAGCGCCTGTCGTTGAAAGCAAGAGCTTTACCCTGCGCTCTGATGTTCTGTTCAATTTCAACAAATCAACACTGAAAGCAGAAGGTCAACAGGAACTGAACAACCTTTATAACCAACTGGCTAAAATCGATCCAACCCAAGGCAAGGTTCTGGTAGTCGGTCACACTGACCGTATCGGTAGCCAACATTACAACCTGCCACTGTCTCAGAAACGTGCTCAGTCTGTGGTAGACTATCTGGTTGCTAAAGGTATTCCAGCAGATAGTATCCAGGCAGAAGGCCGCGGTAAAGAAAACCCTGTCACTGGCTCTACCTGTGACAAAGTTAAAGTTCGCTCTAAACTTATCGACTGCTTGGCTCCAGATCGTCGTGTAGTCATCAACATTCAAGGTACTACTGAAGTTGTGACTCAGCCAAAAGCTGCTCAATAATGCTATTCTAATCAATTTATTAAAAACCCCATTTTAAATGGGGTTTTTATCTGTGGACTTATTCCCCTAATATTGCTTCCAGATCCTGCTTCAAACTCGACATTTGGTGAGTATATTTTTCCCGATATTCAGCATCTTCCAATAGCTGTATGATTGTATCTGACAGGGTATTGCCACGACGTCGGGATAGCGCTGAAAGCCGCTGCCAAACACGAAAATCCAAGTCAATGGATTTCTTACGCGAGTGTTGTTGTTCAGCATTAAAATGACGTTTACGCCGTGCCCGAATCGTTTGCTTCATTCGGTTGGACAAATCCGGATTCATATGCAGGGCAATCCATTTCAGTACCTTGACTGGCTCGCTTTCTAAATTCATTAATTCATTGACCGCATCTTGCGCAGCACTTTTTTCAATGTATTTAGTAATCGGCTCACCTTCACGGTGTTTTTTTGCCAAATAAGCCCATTTCCAGCCACATTCCAGATTTTCCAATTGTTGATATTTCATTTCATCTCTCAGTGACAGCGTAACTTAAATTAAGCATAGCAACTATTTCTTTAAATTGCCTATAACAACACAGAATATTGGCATATTTTACAGACAATGAAAGCGCTGGCTCAAATGTCGTTTCTTTCAAAATTCTGGCATGTTGGTTCATTGCCTAATCTTGTATAATAAATGTTTTCCTTTTCACTATATGATGTAGCTATCACCTTGACGAATATAAAACTAGACTGGCAGGCATTACAGCCAAACAATACGCCTTATCAGGCACTCTTTAATTCTGTCGCTGAATTGACCCCCATCACAGTGGATGTGGTTCAACCCAGACTGCATAGTGGATTATCCCTTTTTTGTCAGGCCTCCCTGCGTCAACCTTTTATGCTGCTGAAAGCAGAAGAAAGTGATGCTTATCTGTCTCTTCTATCCAATACGATTTCCTCTTTGCTGCCGGAGAGCCGTCCAAATATCGGTGGTTATTACCAGATAGAGCACCAAACCATCACCTGGCACTCTTCAGGGGAAGGTATTTTTGCGCCAACTAAACGAGTCGCTTACCGTGAGTGGATTGAGCCAGAGCAATTATTTGGCAATGTCTATACGCACCAAGGGATACTTCAACTGCAACCGGGCCTTATCCATCAAGTCAATGGTGGTATCTTGATTTTGCCTCTGCGCACCCTGCTTTCTCAGCCATTGATGTGGGTTCGTCTCAAGCAGATGATTATTCAGCGCCGTTTTGACTGGCTGTCACACGATGAAAATCGTTCCCTGCCATTGCCGATACCGTCAATGGAATTGGATCTGCGTCTGATTTTAGTCGGTGACAGGCTCAGTCTTGAAGAGTTACAGGCCATTGAACCTGACCTGGAAAACAGCGCATTGTATGGCGAATTTGAGCTGGATATGCCTTTTCATGCAGCAGATGATCTGACAAGATGGTGCCAGTACGTTAATGGAATCATTCAGCAACAAAACTTGCCGCCATTAAGTGCCGATGCCTGGCCTGAGTTGATCAAACTTGCTATCCGTTACACAGAAGATCAATTCCGGTTACCTCTGGATCTTCAATGGATACAGCAAAAATTAGCAGCCGCAGCCAATTATCCGCAGGAAAAGCAGATCACCAAACATTCCCTGCAACAAGCGGAAGATAATCGTACCTGGCGTCATAGTTATTTAGCTGAACGCAGTATAGATGAAATTCTGAAAGGCCAGATATTGATTCACACACAAGGCTCAGTTATCGGCCAAATCAATGGGTTATCCGTACTCGAATATCCTGGTCATCCTGATCCAATGGGTGAACCTTCCCGTATCAGTTGTGTTGCGCATTTAGGGGATGGGGAATTTATCGATGTGGAACGCAAAGTTGAATTAGGTGGCAATATTCATGCAAAAGGCATGATGATCATGCAAGCTTATTTAATTTCTGAATTGAAATTAGAGCAGCCACAACCGTTCTCTGCTTCGATTGTATTTGAACAATCCTATAGTGAGGTGGATGGAGACAGTGCTTCGCTCGCCGAATTGTGTGCCCTTATCAGCGCCTTGTCACAACAACCTATCGACCAGCAAATTGCTGTTACTGGTGCCGTAGATCAATTTGGTTATGTCCAACCTATTGGTGGCGTTAATGAAAAAATTGAGAGTTTCTTCCGTATATGTCACTACCGCGGGTTAACCGGTCATCAGGGTGTCATTATTCCAACCACAAATGTTCAACATTTGTGCCTAAATCAAGATGTTATTGATGCGGTAAAGAGTGAACAATTTCATATTTGGGCAGTTGAGCATGTTTCTGAGACGATATCATTGTTAACGGGTATTCCTTATTATGATCCACAAAAAGAACACTTGTTAGCTATGATATGTGAACGCATTGCACAAGCTAATATTCAAGAAAGACCTCGACTTCCTTGGTTTCTCCGCTGGCTAGATTAACTCCATTGTTATCTGATCGGAGTTGTTGGGCGTACAAGTGTACGCTATTCTCTAGCCCTACATGATTATAAGGCTATCTGAGAATATGTTTAAAAAACAAGAGTCCTACACGAAAGAAGAACTTCAAGCCTCTGGGCAAGGTAAATTGTTTGGTGAAAATGGGCCACCGCTGCCTTCTGGCAATATGCTGATGATGGATCGCGTCACGAAAATGACAGAAACCGGCGGTATTTACGATAAGGGGTATATCGAGGCTGAACTCGATATCAACCCTGAGTTGTGGTTTTTCGATTGTCATTTTGTCAATGATCCTGTCATGCCCGGCTGCCTTGGCCTTGATGCCATGTGGCAGCTTGTCGGTTTCTTCCTGGGCTGGATCGGTGGAGAAGGTAAAGGCCGTGCACTTGGCGTTGGGGAAGTCAAATTTACGGGTCAGGTATTACCAACAGCCAAAAAAGTGACCTATCGCATTAATCTCAAGCGGGTCATTAATCGCAAATTAATTATGGGTCTGGCTGATGGTGAAGTTCTGGTAGATGGCAAACTGATTTATACTGCGACTGATTTGAAAGTCGGCTTGTTTAAAGATACTAGTGCCTTTTAATCAATTTTTATTATAACCTCTCTGTCTCCAATGCTGAGCACCTCCGCTACTGCGGAGGTGTTTCGTCTTTTTGATTAACTCATACACGATCTTCTTGCGCCTGGCGCCATCCCCCTAACCAATACGAACGAGCATCCAATGAATGATAAGGACAATGTTCCCGTGGCCGTCCCAAAGTGCCTGCATGATAGCCTCTGGAAAGTGCTCTTGCTAAACGGTCTCTTTTCTGTCTTTTCATGCCTTACTTCCTCACTTGTTACTATGAAGATAAAACAATGATCGTTTTTATCCGATTTTCTCTAAATAGGTTTTCATAATACTGAGAGTGTCAGATGTTGGAGTTCCTTACCCCGCGCGGCGCGCGGGGTAAGGAGTACTCCTATCATTTTGAAACGTTATTTAGTGATTATGCATATTCGGTTAATGTTGCAAAGAGAGTTGCCGGGCAATGGATTTGACTAACTGGCTGTAACCCTTAGCTAAAGTAAGCACTAATTCAGCGTAGCCATCTTTTTCCTGTTTCAACTTAAGGCTGAATGGCCGCCTAATCACTCTGCCTGGATTAGACAATAGCCAATAGCCTTCAATTAATACCTGTCCATCATAGCGCCCATGAAAAGCCGTTATTGTGATATCCAGAGCGTCTGCGCCTTTTTCTAATTCCTGCTGAGAAACCAAACGATGTGGAAATGCGGCACTCAGTTCTGAAATCAATACTTGTTGTAACTGTTGCTGCAATGGGCTAGCCCATAAATGGTTCGATGCATTGATATAGCTCACCTCCCCTGTCTGATAGACAATTCCTGGAGCAGCAAGGTAGTCAGAAAGGTTAACCTTTTTTATCCACAACTGCCGTTCATGTTTAGCCCCCAATTTGCCTTCCTGCGATACCTGGTTAGCCAGGGCAGGTAACTGATAATATGTTTTTAGTGGCTGGCTATCGCTGCATCCCGCAATAAGCCCACTTCCAACAATAAATACACTGGCGGAAATAAAAAATGCCAATTTTGAAATCAATTTTTTCATCAATCAGGCGCCTTTTTGGGTTCAGGATCTTTTATCGCTTCGGCTTCAAATACCAATGCATTACTCTTGTTATTGAGCGTCTTCAAAACAGGTTGCAATTCACGTAATACCTGCTCCAACTGTTGCATATTATCCATCAGCTTACTATAAGCTGGTGAGCCTGGCTGGATCCCCTGCATACTACGGTTCAACTCATGCAATGTATTTTGTATATCTTTAGGAAGTTCCTGTGCTTCCTTACTCGCAAGAACGTGATTTAATTCATCCATTGTTTTCTGCGCTATTTTGATTGCTTTTTGACTTTCTTTAAGCGTCTGCGTTGCCTGAACAAGCACCGGTTCAATCGGCATATTGTTAATCTTATCCAGCACCGTGGTAACTTTTTGTTGAATTTGCGCCAAGCCACTACTTACTGTAGGCAAAGTCTTATAACCCGCGATTTCATATGGGCCTTTCCAGGGTTTCTCATTAGTGAAAAAGTCCAGATCAATAAACAACGCACCTGTGAGTAAATTGCCTGGTTTCAAGGTCGCTCTCAATCCCCTGGCGATAGTTTCCTTCAATTCTTTATCTGTGTTGAGTCCATTACCTAACTCTTTCACAAATCGACCAGGCTCGACATGAATCAAGACAGGAATACGGAAGTCATTGTCGATGCGCTGCTTAATATCTTCACTATAAAAAGGCACTCTTGCTACCGTTCCTACTCGAATACCACGGAATTCGACAGGCGCTCCCGG
The DNA here is from genome assembly GCF_015163665.1 of Xenorhabdus sp. BG5. Lineage (GTDB taxonomy): Bacteria > Pseudomonadota > Gammaproteobacteria > Enterobacterales > Enterobacteriaceae > Xenorhabdus. The sequence continues at coordinate 32,083 of NZ_JADEUG010000018.1, forward strand.
CTGTAAGCCACGCACAGAATCAGAGAAAAACAGTAAAAAGTCTGTATGTTCTGTATACAGTGCGTTTTGGATACTTTTCTCGTTATCGTAGAGTTTAAAGACCTCTTTTTCCTTCACTGAATTACCCAGTTCCCAACCTTTTGGTACATCAAAACTAACGCCTCCCCCAAACAAGGTCGATAATGAAGCCACTTCAACCCGTATACCTTGTGATGACATATCAAATGTGACACCACTGTCTTTCCAGAATCTGACATTTGTAGTCAGTAAAGCGTCATAAGGTGATTTAACGAAAATTTGGTAACGAACCAATCGGGATGTCGGATCAAAAGTACCGGCCTCAACTGAACCCACTCGATATCCCCGAAATAACACGGGATCTCCGGGAGTTAATCGTCCTGCTGTTTCACTGGTCAGAATCAGACGAATACCCTTTGCATCAGGGGAAGCAAGTGGTGGAGCATCAAGCAATGAAAAGCGGTCTTCCTCTTCGCCTTGTGTGCCGGGCTGTAATTCGATAAAAACACCAGACAGTAATGTACTCAGACCAGAAACACCTTCACGGCCAATCTGAGGTTTCACAACCCAGAAAGCTGTATCTGTGCGTAGCAAGCGACTCATTCCATCATTTAGACGGGCTTTAATGATAACTTGCCCCAAGTTTTCGCTCAAAGACACACTTTCGACAACACCAACGTCAACACTGCGGCTTTTAATTTTAGTTTTACCGGCCTCAATACCTTCAGCATTAGAAGTAATCAATGTGACTTCTGGCCCCTGATGACTGAAATGATAAAACAGTATCCAAGCCCCAATCAGCACAGTGATAATTGGTACGATCCATACAGGTGACCAACTCTTAAGTTTACGAATTCTGGCCTGAGTCAGATCTTCTTCTTTATCCGTCACCTTACAACTCCTCATTCTTATGTAGCTCAAATTTACGATTGGCTTTGTCCCAGGTTAAACGCGGATCGAACATGATTGATGCAAACATCGTCAAAATAACAACCAGAGCAAACAGGACTGCTCCCAGGGCAGGATAAATACTCATCAGTTGTCCCATACGAACCAACGCAGATAGGACGGCAATAACGAATACATCAATCATTGACCAACGCCCAACAAACTCCACCATTTCATAAATAAAATGCATCTTTTCGGAATCATGGCTCGTTTGACTTTTTGCATCCCAGCATAACCAACCAATAGCCAGCATTTTCAATAAAGGTATCATGATGCTGGCAATAAAAATAACCATTGCAACAGGATATGAGCCAGATCCCCAAAGCAAAATAATCCCTTCCAGAATGGTGGAATTAATTTGCTGCCCCAGTGCCTGTGTCACCATGATAGGTAAAACATTCGCTGGAATATAAAGTATGGCTGATGTTATCAGTAGTGCCATTGTGCACTGAAGGCTATTACGGCGGCGAGCGTCCCCCTTTGTATGGCATCGAGGGCACTGAGATTGTTGGGCGGGCAAGATGGCGGTACAACTCTGGCAAAGCCTGACACCTTGCACCAAGCCAGGTTTTCCAGCCTGCAAGGTGTGGCAAACTTTAGGTGCCGGAGCAATTTCATTCCAAAACCAATGCCTGTCAAGACACTGAAATGCCCTGATCTGAAACAGACAAAACAAGCAGTAAGGGAAAAAACTCAGGCCAATGCTGATTTCACCATGTGCCATAAGTTTAACAAAGCTGACCAACACGCCCGCAAGGAAGATTTCTGCCATGCACCATGTTTTCATCTTAAACAAAATGCGCGCCAACTCTATTTTTAAGCGACGCGCCATTTTGACGTTCTGACATAAGATGATGATGGCAACCATACAAAATGTCGGCACAAGCTGAACGAAGATCAAAAAAAGCGCAGCCATGCTGGAATAGTCTTCGTTGAACATCACCTTGGGGATCTGAGTCAACTTTATCTCACTCACAATCCCCGCCACACTCATGCTAACAAAAGGAAACAGGCAAGCGAGAAAAAGCATGATTAATGCGCTTAATGCATAGCCTGTTGGTTGATTACGCGGCTCTCTCCATTTTGCTGTCAGCAACGTATGACACCGTGGACAAACCGCCTTTTTCCCTTGTTCCAAATCAGGCACAGCCACCAGCATGTCACACTGGGGACAAAGAACCAGCTTGCCATGCTGGTGGTTATTGGAACACAAAGTGTTTCTCCTTTAGCAAAACCCACAAGTTTCTTTTATGCGGCAGCTATCATCCATTTTTCATCATTTCCAATTCCTGCCAGCGATCAAACGCTTTTTCCAATTCTTGTTCTTTATTTGCCAGTTCATTCAGAACATTTTGCGTAATTTCATGTGATTGATTGAAGAATTCCGAGTCACTGACCTGAGATTGCAATTTATTGATCTCTTCTTCTAATTTCTCTAATAATAATGGTAGTTGTTCCAATTCACGCAGTAAATGGTAACTTATCTTATTGTTTGTTCGTTTAGGTGATTGTTTCGGCTTAACCGCCTTGTTTTCAGCACTCACCTTTTTCTCTGAAGCTTGACGCAAGGAAACGGTTTGTGCCTGTTGCTGCTGGGCATCGTAATATCCTCCCGCATAATTGTTGATTTCACCGTTACCTTCAAAAATCCAGCATTCAGTGACTGAGTTATCAACAAATTGGCGGTCATGGCTGACCAAAATCACAGTTCCGGTATAGCTATCAACGAGTTCCTCAAGTAACTCCAATGTTTCAACATCAAGGTCGTTGGTCGGTTCATCAAGAATAAGCAAGTTGCTTGGTTTCAAGAATAGACGAGCCAGCAACAGGCGATTGCGCTCACCACCAGACAACGCTCGTACAGGGGTCATCGCGCGTTTGGGATGGAAAAGGAAATCCTGCAAATAACCCAATACATGACGGGAACGTCCATTGACCATGACTTCCTGCTTACCTTCAGCGAGGTTATCCATAACGGTCTTATCAGGATCCAGTGCGGCACGATGCTGATCAAAGTAAGCCACTTCAAGTTTAGTCCCACAATGAATGCGACCACTGTCTGCTGACAGATCGCCCAGCATTAATTTTAATAATGTCGTTTTACCGCAGCCGTTTGGCCCCACTAACGCAATTTTGTCGCCACGTTGAACTTGAGCGGAAAAATTTTTGACCAATGTTTTATCACCAATCTGGTAATTCACATTTTCCATTTCAAACACAATCTTACCGGAACGCGTCGCTTCTTCGACCTGCATTCTCGCTGTTCCCATAACATTGCGGCGTTCAGCACGTTCTACACGTAATGCTTTCAATGCTCTTACCCGACCTTCATTACGGGTACGCCGTGCTTTAATACCCTGGCGGATCCAAACTTCTTCCTGCGCCAATTTTTTGTCAAATTCGGCATTCTGCAACTCTTCAACCCGCAGCGCTTCTTCTTTTCCTTCAAGATATTTATCGTAATTTCCCGGCCATGAGGCCAGCTTTCCGCGATCCAGATCAACAATACGTGTCGCCATGTTGCGAATGAATGAGCGGTCATGGGAAATGAATACAAGGCTGCCATTGAAGTCTTTCAGGAAATTCTCCAACCATTCAATAGTATTGATATCAAGATGGTTGGTTGGTTCATCAAGAAACAGCACTTTGGGAGCGCAAACCAGTGCCCTGCCCAATGCCGCCTTACGCAACCAACCACCAGATAATGAAGAGAGTTTCGCTTCTGCTGGCAAGGAGAGTTGTTTTAATACGTCGCTAATCCGACTATCCAATGACCATAGGCCACGGATATCCAGCACTTCCTGCAACTCTGCCAGATGATTGAGATTTTTCTCGCTAGGATCGGTTTCTACCAAACGCGAAACATGATGGAACGCTTTGATGTATTCAGCCTGCTCTTTTACCCCTTCCGCAACAAAATCAAATACCGTACCTTCTATATCACGGGGAGGATCCTGCTGTAAGCGCGCAACAATCAGGTCTTGTTCATAAATAACCAAACCATCATCCAAGGGTTGTTCTTTTGCCAACACACGCAACAATGTCGATTTTCCCGCACCATTGCGCCCAACCAAACAGACTCTTTCGTTTTCTTCGATATGCAGTTCAGCATTATCCAACAGCGGTGCATCACTGAATGATAACCAAGCACCGGATAAACTAATCAATGACATAATGTTATTTGTCCTCGCCAACGTGATGCAGTAACCAGCAGTTATGGATCTGACGGTTACGGGTAAAATCCTGAGATAAAGTCTTTTCTGTTATTTCGTTTGCAACCAGACCGATTCTATCTAATTCGGCAAAATCCATTTTAAAACCCCGTTTATTATTGGAGAACATTAAGGTTCCCCCCGGACGTAACAGACGTTTTAATTGTTTCATTAATTCGATGTGATCACGCTGAACGTCAAAAGTATTTTCCATTCGCTTGGAGTTAGAGAATGTTGGCGGATCAATAAAGATGACATCGAATTGTTCACGGGCCTGAGCTAACCATCCTAAGCAATCAGCCTGAATCAAACGGTGTTGACGCCCGGTTAAACCATTAGCTTGTAAATTTTTCTCTGCCCATTCAAGATAAGTACGAGACATATCTACCGTGGTTGTCGAACGCGCCCCTCCCAATCCTGCATGAACTGTCGCCGAACCGGTATAGGCAAATAAGTTAAGAAAATCTTTGCCCCGACTCATTTCACCCAATTTTTTGCGGGCAATACGGTGATCAAGGAATAACCCCGTATCCAAATAATCGGTCAGATTAACCCAGAATTTTGCACCATATTCGTTGACCAAAAAGAATTCTTGCTTCTCAGCCATTTTTTCATACTGACTTTTACCTTTCTGACGTTGGCGAGTTTTCAAGATCAGTTGGTTGGATGATAAGCCAAGCACATTCATTGTTGCACTGATCACATCAAACAGGCGTTGACGGGCTTTATTGGCATCCACAGATTTCGGCGGAGCGTATTCTTGCACAATGATTTTATCGGCATAGCGATCAACAGCAACATTGTATTCAGGTAAATCTGCATCATATAAACGGTAGCAATCAATACCTTGCTGCTTGGCCCATTTGCTGATTTTTTTTTCATTTTTACGCAAACGGTTAGCATAATCCTCAGCGATACCGATATCCAATGACTGAGGTTTATCCGCTAGCTGTTCATTTTTCTGGATGACATAATTCTTTTGGATACAATCCAGAGGGCCGTTTTTAGCCTTAAACTCACGCTCTGCGCGTAATTGCAAACAACCCAACAATTCTGGCGAAGCACTGAACAGTGATAAACGCCAGCCAGGGAAGCGGGCTTTCATCACGCGACCAAATACACTGTGCAGCGCGATCAGTGCAGGTTCGCTTTCAAGACGTTCTCCATAAGGCGGGTTGCTTAATACCGTTCCCTCTGGCCCTTCCGATAAGGGGTTTTCCAGTTTGCTGGCATCTCCCTGCTGGAACTGGATCAATTGGGATACCCCTGCCCTACGTGCATTTGAACGTGCCATATCCATTACACGGCGATCAATATCCGTTCCAAAAAAACGGGAAGTCGTTTCCTGTAACCCCTTACGGAAACGGACCTGTGCTTCTGTAGTCACTTCACGCCAGATTGTTTCATTGAATTGCAACCATGATGTGAATCCCCAATACTGACGATGCAAACCGGGGGCGCAATCTGCTGCCATCATAGCCGCTTCGATTAGCAACGTTCCTGAGCCACACATTGGATCAACCATTGGCGTTCCTGCCTGCCAGCCAGAACGTAAAATAATCGCGGCGGCAAGGTTCTCTTTCAGTGGTGCCTGTCCAGTCAGATCACGGTAGCCACGGATATGCAGGCTATCACCACTCAAATCGAGTGATACAGTTGCTTTCTCTTTATTCAGGAAAACATGGATACGGACATCAGGCTGTTGTTTAGCAACATCAGGACGTTGTTTTATTTTGCGCATAAAACTATCGACAATAGCGTCTTTTACTTTCAATGCGCCATATTGTGTATTTCTGATCTCCTCATTCGTGCCGCTAAAATGTACAGAGAACGTACTATCAACTGAGAAAATCTCGCTCCAGTCAATGGACTGGACACCAAGATACAGATCCAAATCACTATAAACGTTAAATTCGTTAAGCGGCATCATGATACGGGATGCTAGTCTGCTCCACAGCAAACTTTTATACATCATCCGATCATCGCCCTGAAAATGAACCCCACCTTGGGCAATCCTACAGGATTGCGCTCCCAGGATTTCCAGTTCGTTCTTTAACAGTTCTTCCAGTCCACGTGCCGTGCTGGCAAAGAGAGAGTTCATCTTATTAATCATCACAAAAGTTCACCACCAAAAAAATTGTGGCACATTATAGCCAATACCTTCGACATGTCCTAAAGTTGCTGACACAATAAAGATAAAATGCTTTGGCAAAGATAAAAATATTTGGGAGATAATGGATGTTAACGCTGTCGCGCCTCTATACCTACCCCGTCAAATCCATGCGTGGATTACAACTCTCTCATTCTCTCGTCAATGAAAGTGGCCTGATGTTTGATCGCAATTTTATGATCACCACAACAGATGGTACTTTTATTACTGCCCGCCAATATCCACAGATGCTGCTATTTACTCCAACTATGCTCCATAACGGTCTGTACTTGCAGGCACCAAACGGAGAAAGCGCCACTGTACTTTACGATGATTTTAAAGAGGAGCGTCTCCCCACTGAAGTTTGGGGAAATCATTTTACCGCGTTAGTCGCACCTGAAAGGGTGAATAGTTGGCTCAGTGACTTTTTTGATAAACCTGTACAATTACGCTGGCTCAGTGAGGAACTAACACGACGGGTCAAGAAATTCCCCGATATTTCTTTATCATTTGCAGATGGTTTTCCCTATTTAATTATCAATGAAGCCTCTTTTCATGCCTTGCAACAACGCTGTCCTGCCAGTATTAAATTAGAGCAATTCCGTGCCAATATCATTGTCACAGGTGCAACCCCTTTTGAAGAAGATCGCTGGCAAACCATCCAAATCGGCGATATTGTTTTCGATCTGCCAAAACCGTGCAGTCGCTGTATTTTGACAACAGTCAGCCCAGAAAAAGGCCGCAAAAATCCGCAAAGTGAGCCACTGGCTACCCTACAGTCTTTCAGAACAGATAAAGAAAATGGTGCGGTTGATTTTGGGCAGAATGCCATTGCCCGTAATAGCGGTATTATTCGAGTTGGGGATCGTGTCACCATTTTGGAAAAGAGAACGCCGCGCGAATATGGTAGTGGTGAACAAGCAACCGATTTGTCTATAAAAGAAGGGGTTCAACAGTCCGTTGCTATTGAATTCAATGGACAACGTTTTATTGGCAATAATCAGCAAATTATTTTAGAACAACTCGAAGATCAAGGTATTCAAATTCCCTATTCATGTCGTGCCGGAATTTGTGGCTCCTGTAAGATAGCCCTGATTAAAGGGGATGTATTGCCGCTAAAATCGACCGCCATTAAGGATAATGGAAAAATTCTGGCATGTGGCTGTATACCTCAAAATGATTTAGTCATCGAACTAAGATAAACATTAATAATATATAACGATAGCATTTGTATTTAAATCAGGCAGTATAAGTAAGCTGGCTGGCTGATTTTTATTACTGAGCTTTTAAGCAGGCAATATATTATGGAAAAAACATGCCATTGATTGATGTGATAAATATATCTGAATGTGAATGATAAAGGGCGTTCAATAATGCTGATAGAAGTAATTTATTTAGGTTAATAATATTAAGGACATAACGGCCTAATGGCACTAAATTGCCCTATCATATATTGATGATTGAATTGGCTCGACATAGGGGATGATGCGATCATTCATGACCTTAATGGGATCACAAAAATTCATGACTCGATCGTGCATCTCTAACTTTTGCTGTGCCAATAAACACAAGCTGGCATTATCACCCACTTCTGCGACCATAAATAGCGCTTCAATACCGCTATCCTGTAATTTAAGCTGAATAATTTCGCCGTGTTCTGGTTTCTCTACCAAAGAAAAATGGGAAAAATACCAGCTCTTAGGCATTTGTGGTTTCATAAAACGTAACGCCACCACCCCGTTCAAAGCTAATTCAGCGCTAAACGCAGGAGCCATATTGATGCGACGTAAATGCTCTTCAAAGGTATAAAAAAACGCGGCATCATCGACTGAGAATGACATTTCTTCCATTGTAACGGCGTAATCAGTCAACATCCTGACAGGGAAACGGGAACGAAAAACCATGCCATTAGCGAGATCGAGCATGATACGGCTATGCTCAGGATCAAAATACCAGCGCCACTGATCATCAGGTCTAATTTTCATTGATTACCCTTTTATGCTCAAAATAGCTTTTTTGGTTAAAATAAGCTTTGCCAGTGAAATAAACAGTTAAAAAATAAATGATAAAATCTAATCTATAAGACAAAATATAGACGAGTTGAGGGCAGAAATAAACCCCTACCCCCAAATTGCAGCAAATATTCAGATATGATTAACAATATCTTTAATGAGTTTTGGTCCTTTATAGATAAAACCGGAATATATCTGAATTAATGAAGCACCTGCTTCTATTTTTTCCCTGGCTGCAACAAGTGAATCAATTCCACCGACACCAATAATCGGTATTTCACCTTTTAATTCTTGCGAAAGGCGGCGGATAATCTCTGTGCTACGCAATTGCACAGGGCGTCCACTCAATCCCCCTGCCTGCTGACAGTGATTCAAACCTTCGATAATCTTTCTATCCAATGTGGTATTTGTTGCAATAACGCCATCAATATGATGACGCATTAAACTATCAGCAATTTTTATTAATTCTTCCTCTGAAAGATCGGGAGAGATTTTAACAGCAACAGGAACATACTTTTGAAATTTTTGCTGAAGTTCACTTTGCTTATTTTTAATCGCAGATAAGAGATCATCCAGTGCATCGCCGTACTGTAATGTCCTCAAGCCAGGCGTATTAGGAGAAGAAATATTGATAGTGATATAACCTGCATGAGGATAAACTTTATCCATGCAAATTAAATAATCATCTTTTCCATTTTCGACCGGAGTATCTTTATTTTTGCCGATATTGATCCCGATAATCCCGTCATATTTTGCGCGCTTAACATTCTCAACCAGATTATCTACCCCAAGGTTATTAAACCCCATCCGGTTGATGATCCCTTCCGCTTCAACCACCCGGAATAATCTTGGCTTATCATTTCCAGCTTGCGGGCGCGGTGTTACTGTACCAACTTCAACAAACCCAAAACCCATTGCTCCAAATGCATCAATGCAATCACCGTTTTTATCAAGACCTGCGGCTAAACCCAGTGGATTTTTGAAGGACAAGCCCATACAAGTAACGGGTTTAGTGGCAACTGACTGGCGGATAAGAAATTCGAAAGGAGTACCAGCAACACGTTTGAGTTGGCGGAAAGTCAGTTCATGTGCCTGTTCAGGATCAAGCTGGAACAATGCCTTCCGTACTAGAGAATAATACATTTAAATTAACCTATTGTTCTTTGTAATTGTTTTTACGTGAGAATTGTTAGTGATACATTTTGAATTATATGCAATCTCATACATATATAATTGCTGCGTCGTTATAACTGGAAGAGAGCGTTAATTTACCATTATATGAATAAACAAAAAAGCCCTCTCTATATAAGCAGGTAAAAACAAACCCCGTTTAAAACAACAACGAGGTTTGTTAGCGATCTCATCTCCGACAATAACCGAAGGATATGTTACATATTAACTTTCAAGCGCCTTGGTAATCTTTTCGAACAGGTCACCAGATAAGTTTTCTATCCCCTTCAACTGTTCCAATGCCGCACGCATCAAAGCCTGACGTTTCTCATCGTAACGTTTCAAACGAATCAATGGATCAATCAAATGTGATGCTACTTGCGGATTTAGGCTATTCAGTTCGGTTAGCACTTCCACCAAGAATTGATAACCACTACCATCTTCAGCATGGAAAGCCACGGCATTTTTGCTAAAGAATATTCTCAGCAGTGAATAAACACGGTTTGGATTGCTCAAGCTGAAAGAACGATGTTTCATCAAGTCACGCACTTTCTCAAGCACATCGAAGGCCGGATTGGTGGCTTGCAGCCTGAACCATTTATCCATAACCAAGCCATTCTGATGCCATTGCTTATCAAATTCATCCATTAATTGATAACTGCAAGGCAATTCAGCAGATACAGCCGCAGATAAAGCAGCGATACTGTCAGTCATATTATCAGCGTGATAATATTGTGTCGCCACTAATTTATCGGCCAACTCTTTAGTATCAATAAAGGCCAGATAGTAGAGGCAGGTATTACGCAAATCACGTTTTGCAATATCCTGATGCTCTACACGGTATACGCCTGTCTGGAGGCTGTGATAAACCGCAGAGAATTCATCTGCCATTTCATTGGCCAATGCTTTTGTCATAGCACGAATGACATCATGGATAGCTTTCGGATCTACCACCGTAAACAGCTCTGCTATTTCATTTTCAGACGGCAAGGTCAGGATCAATGCAGCCAGAGCCGGATCGATATCTTTATCCAACAATACTGCACGGAAAGCATCAATGACATGCATTGGTAATTCCAGTGGCAAGGATTTTTGGTGACGGGCAATATTCAGTTTCACATAGTTGGTTAGCAATGCCTGCGCTGCATCCCAACGAGAGAACTCATTACGCGCATGTTTCATCAAGTATGAAAGCTGCTCATCACTGTATGGATAATCCAATTTCACGGGTGCAGAAAACTCACGCAATAAAGAAGGAACAGGCCGTGATGGAACTTCATCAAAGACAAATGATTGTTCTGCATTAATAACATTCAAAACATGATGCACAGGCTGACCATGACGACGTAGCGGGATCACTCTTCCTTGTTCATCATAAAGTTCAATATCCAGAGGAATGTGCAGCGGTTGTTTTTCTTTCTGATCTGCCGTTGGTGATGTCATTTGACTGACATGCAAAATATATTGCTGCTTTTCTGCGTCGTATTCATCATGGACAGTCAGTACAGGTGTCCCTGATTGGCTATACCAACGGCGGAAGAGTGTCAAATCGACGTTTGAAGCATCTTCCATCGCCTGCACAAAATCATCACAGGTAGCCGCGCTACCATCATGGCGATGGATATAAAGCTGCATACCCGCCTGAAATTGTTCTTCACCCAATAAAGTGTGGATCATCCGAATCACTTCCGCGCCTTTTTCATAGACGGTCAACGTATAGAAGTTATTCATTTCCATCACCTGATCAGGACGGATAGGATGAGCCATAGGGCCAGCATCTTCGGCAAATTGTGCAGAACGCATAACACGCACATTCTTGATACGGTTAACCGAACGTGAACCCAGATCAGAACTGAATTCCTGATCACGGAATACTGTCAGCCCTTCTTTCAGGCTTAACTGGAACCAGTCACGACAGGTAATGCGGTTTCCGGTCCAGTTATGGAAATATTCATGTCCGATCACAGCTTCAATGGCAAGATAGTCTTCGTCAGTCGCTGTTTCTGTTTTTGCCAGGACATATTTAGAATTGAAGATGTTTAATCCCTTGTTCTCCATCGCCCCCATATTGAAAAAATCAACCGCGACAATCATGTAGATATCAAGGTCATACTCCAAACCAAAGCGGGTTTCATCCCATTTCATCGAGTTTTTTAACGATGTCATGGCCCAGTCAGCACGATCCAGGTTGCCCCGATCAACAAACAGCTCCAGTGCTACCTTACGGCCACTGCGGGTCACAAACGTGTCACGCAGGACATCAAAATCCCCCGCAACTAATGCGAACAAGTAAGCAGGTTTTGGGAACGGGTCCTGCCATTTTATCCAATGACGCCCATCTTCCAGCTCCCCTTGTTCAATACGGTTACCATTGGAAAGCAAGAATGGGTATTTGGATTTATCCGCAGTAATGCGAGTAGTAAAACAAGCCAGAACATCTGGGCGATCCAAATAATACGTGATGTGACGGAATCCCTCTGCCTCACACTGAGTACACAAGGCATCACCAGACACATACAGTCCCTCAAGGGCTGTATTTGCGGCCGGGTGAATTTCATTCACAATTTTCAGGGTAAACTGGACAGGAAGTTGTTCAATCAGCAGCTTTCCATCCTGTTCCTGATAATGCTCCCACGCTTTATCATCGACATAGATGCCTTTTAACGTGAGATTTTCGCCATCCAAAACCAGTGGGGTAATGTCATTAGCCTGACGTTTTACCTGACTGATTGCCGTCACCGTTGTTTTTTCAGCATCCAGATCAAAATCAAGATCAATATTGGTAATTGTGTAATCTGGTGCTTTATAATCCAGACGGTGTTTAACGAGTCGCTGTTGTGTCATAGGGAACCTTTTCCATTATTTTTAAAAACATAAACGCTGCCATAGAGAAATCATCCTTTCAATCAATAAGTCTCTTTTTTTAGATGTTAATAACTTATTAAATAAAAGTATAAATGATGTGGTCAGCATATTAGTACTTTCGTGCTAATTGTCATCTCATATCTCATTTAACATGATATTATCTATAAACGGATTAACCTTAATCTTTAGACTCGGGAAAATATATGTAGCGATATGGCTTCAATAACCCAATAATCACGGTATACTCTCCCGACTTTATCGATTTAGCTGACACGAATATGCTCCGCGAGGATGCCTGACGCGCCATGACTTTAGACGCTACCCCGATTATCAAATCACTGCTTGATACTGATGCCTATAAGTTTCACATGCAACAAGCAGTGTACCACCATTACAACAATATTCCTGTTGTTGCAGAATTTCGTTGCCGTGGTGATGAACTGCTCGGAAAATACGCCGAGCCATTACGTCATCAAATTGACATGATGGCAGACTTAGCATTGACAGAACACGAAGTCGATTATCTTTCTCGCCTGCCGTTCTTCAAAGAGGACTACCTGAACTGGTGCAAAACATTCCGCTTTAATCCCAAACAAGTCGAAGTTTCTGTTACCCATGAAGGGCAATTAGCCATCCGCATTTCCGGTTTATGGCACGAAGTTATCTTGTGGGAAGTGCCTCTGCTTGCCCTGATCAGCGAATTGGTTCATCGTCATCACTCACCTGAAATAACGCCGGAAGATGCCGTTATTCAGCTGAGAAAACTGATAGAACTGTTTTACAAAGACGCTGCGGAAAAAAATATCGATCTATCCGGTTTTAAATTAATGGATTTTGGTACTCGCCGTCGTTTTTCACACGCAGTGCAATATGCCATTATCAATGAGCTGAAAAATAGCTTTCCTTATTTGATTGGAAGTAGTAATTATCAACTGGCAGAACAGCTTGATCTTCCGCCTCTCGGTACACAAGCCCATGAATGGTTTCAGGCCCACCAACAAATTAGCCCGGAACTTGCCAATAGCCAAAGAGCAGCACTGCAAACCTGGCTGAATGAGTATCCAAACCAGTTAGGTATTGCCCTGACTGACTGTATTACTATGGATGCTTTTCTGCGGGATTTTGACAAACCATTAGCAACAGCTTACCAGGGCCTGCGTCATGACTCAGGTGATCCTATTGAATGGGGTGAAAAAGCCATAGCACATTACCAATCGTTGGGTATCAATCCAATGACGAAAACATTGGTGTTTTCTGACAGTTTGGATCTGCAAAAAGCACTGGCGCTATATCACCATTTCCATAAGAGAATTAATGTTGTTTTCGGCATTGGCACACGACTGACTTGTAATATTCCGGGCATAAAGCCACTGAATATTGTTATTAAATTGGTCGAATGCAATGGTAAACCCGTGGCAAAACTTTCGGATAGCCCCGGAAAAACCATCTGTGAAGATGATGAGTTTGTCAACAGGTTACGTAGGGCGTTCGACATTCCCTATATAGAGAAAGCGGTATAGAAAAACGGCATAATCTGTCTAATTATCTTTTGCGTAACCGACTTCATGTTGGTTACGCAAATAAAAAACAACTTTTCCCTCTGTTTCCCTATTAAGACCCGCAATTTCCTCTTGTTTCCTGAGAGATGACAAGTAAGATAGACGATCTGCTCCCTGATTAAGGGAGTATTTGGTAAATCTATCTAGTTATTAATCCACTATATACAAAAGAGAGAAATTTATGAGCGTAGCGCCTGTAGTCGATGTACTGCAAGGCCGGGTTCCGGTTGGCAACGAAGTCACCGTTCGCGGTTGGATACGTACAAGGAGAGATTCTAAAGCTGGTATCTCGTTCCTCGCCGTCTATGACGGTTCCTGCTTTAATCCATTACAGGCCGTCGTTAATAATAATTTACCTAATTATCAGGATGAAATATTACATTTAACCACGGGCTGTTCTGTCGAAATCACCGGTACAGCGGTGGAATCGCAAGGAAAAGGTCAGGATTTTGAATTGCAGGCCACTAAAGTTGTTGTTGTTGGCATGGTTGATGATCCGGATACTTACCCAATGGCGGCTAAACGCCACAGTATTGAATATCTGCGTGAAGTGGCTCATCTTCGCCCACGCACCAATTTGATCGGCGCCGTTGCCCGTGTTCGCCATACACTGGCCCAGGCCCTGCATCGTTTCTTCCATGAAAAAGGCTTCTTCTGGGTATCCTCGCCGTTGATCACCGCATCAGATACAGAAGGCGCTGGCGAAATGTTCCGCGTTTCCACTTTGGATTTGCAAAACTTGCCACGCACAGATAAAGGCGAAGTGGATTTCAGCCAAGATTTCTTCGGCCGTGAAGCTTTCCTTACTGTATCCGGTCAGTTAAATGGCGAAGCTTATGCTTGTGCATTGAGCAAAATCTATACCTTCGGACCCACTTTCCGTGCAGAAAACTCCAATACCAGCCGTCATTTGGCAGAATTTTGGATGGTTGAACCAGAAGTGGCTTTTGCCGATCTGAATGATATCGCCAGACTCTCTGAAGACATGCTGAAATATGTTTTCAAGGCTGCATTAGAAGAGCGTGCTGATGATCTGGCTTTCTTTGCAGAACGCGTTGACAGCGAAGTTATCACTCGTCTGGAAAAATTTGTTGATTCAGATTTCGTTCAATTGGACTACACCGATGCGATAGAAATTCTGGAAAATTGTGGTCAGGAATTTGAAAACCCTGTTTTCTGGGGTGTGGATTTGGCATCAGAGCATGAGCGTTATCTGGCAGAAAAACATTTCAACGCGCCAGTGATCATGAAAAACTATCCAAAAGACATTAAAGCCTTCTATATGCGCATGAATGACGATGGTAAAACTGTTGCAGCAATGGATGTGTTAGCTCCAGGCATCGGTGAAATCATCGGTGGTTCCCAGCGTGAAGAGCGTCTGGATAGGTTGGATCAACGTATGGAAGAAATGGGGCTGAATAAAGAAGATTACTGGTGGTATCGTGATCTGCGCCGTTACGGCACCGTTCCTCATGCTGGTTTCGGTTTGGGCTTCGAACGTCTGGTCGCTTATGTTACTGGCGTATCCAACGTTCGTGATGTTATCCCATTCCCACGGACACCAAGAAACGCAAGTTTTTAATGAATTAGCTCAATAAATAAGCTAAAAATCAATTCCATGAAAAGCCAGCTTTTGCTGGCTTTTACAGCTTTTCAGTAAGCCTTGCTCAACTTCACAGATAAATAATGATTTAGGGTAAATTTTGCGGGAGTTCTGCCGGTTTGAATTTTCAGAGCAAAACAGCCGGATCTGATATTTTTGTGTCTCAGCAATCACCGCGTCATGGACGTAGCCGGCATTTAATAACAATTTGTCCAGATGATATCCCGATAAATTGAAATTCTGCGCTTTGACAAACTAGCGTTGAGTGTAAGCGGAGGGCGCCAATTTTCGAGTGAATACTATCCACATTGAGAAACTTATAGGGGTGTCCAATAATCGCGGACACTCTCAATGGCGTCTCTTATTTGATCGTAATACCGATCTTGATAACTCATTGCAAAATTCAGAGGATACCGACTACGCCATCCGGCAAGATAAGGATGCGTATTATAAATAGAATATAATATTGTTTCCTCAGTGGGAGTGGGGCCAGTACAGCAGGTTAGCTCGTCTAGCTGAGTACCGATAAAGTGAAGTCTTAATCGTGGGTACCTAATGCTGCCACTAGTCACCGGACTATAAGATATCTCATTTCTATTAACAGGAGACCAAAATCTTTGATGTCTATTCATTTCGCTTTTCATAAATTCATTAGAAAATTCGTTGTCATCTTCTGCTCTAAGCATAATATCACCTTAAAACATTACGAATAATTATGAATAAATGTAGTTCAAGCTAACAAAAAACGTAATAGATTTTACTTGTATAAATTTCCTATACCCCGCATCAATCTCGAGGATCTTAGCGTCAGTATTGGTGCGCTTCGGCTTACCTCTTCCCTAAGACGGTTATTCAACTGTTGCATCTTGCTTTGCAGCGGCAGTAATTCGTTGCGTATAAACACCTTAGCCGCACCGGGGTATTATAGTTAGAATATTTTAACTTTTTCTTACTTTATAGATTCAAAACAACACCCTAAGCTAAATAGTAACTGATGAATTAGAGTTATAATTTTGTATTTAAGCAAAAATGACCTCACTTACCAAATTCATTGATATTTAGGTGTTTTCTATTTATCAATTAACGTGGTTTTTCAGTATCAATTCATAAGATTAAGAAATAAAAATAAAGCCACATTCAAATGGGGCTTGTTCGGAGTGTGGTCAAGATGTGGACATCAACAGCGAAAATTCTTTATTTTTGCTGTAGTAAAAAGCCAGCGAAAGTTGGCTTTTTTTATTTTATGGCGAAAAGCACACTAAAAAAGTTCCCTGAAATTTACATTTCGAAACATCTATTTTCACTTTGTTACTGATTCTGTGCTTTTGTAGCATTTTGAGGGTAGATAAAATTCATTACCAATGGAACACTGATCGCCGACTAATAAGACACTCGATACCCACAAATAGTTCCAAAATTTTTTAGTGTTCTATTTCTGGCAGTGGCAGGTGTCTAGATAACACCAATGAGGGTAATAATAATGAAACGCAATATTCTTGCAGTGGTAATTCCAGCTCTGCTGGCTGCTGGTACAGCAAACGCAGCTGAAATTTTTAATAAAGACGGCAACAAACTGGATTTTTACGGTAAAGTAGACGTTCGTCACCAAATCGCTGATAAAAGAAGCAGCGAAGATGGCGACGATTCTTATGCTCGTATCGGCATCAAAGGTGAAACGCAGATCTCTGACCAACTGACTGGTTTTGGTCGTTGGGAATACAACCTGAAGGCTAAAGGTGCAGAAGCTGATGGTGCAGATACTGCTACTCGTTTAGCTTTCGCTGGTTTGAAATTCGCTAACTACGGTTCACTGGATTACGGCCGCAACTACGGCGTAAACTATGACGTTAACGCATGGACTGACGTACTGCCAATCTTCGGTGGCGACTCCATGTCCAAAACTGATAACTACATGACTGGCCGTGCTACTGGTCTGTTGACTTACCGTAACACCGACTTCTTCGGTCTGGTTGATGGCCTGAACTTTGCTCTGCAATACCAAGGTCAAAACAGCGAGCGCACCAAAAATAGTCGTAGCGGCGCTACAGCAAATGGCGATGGCTACGGTTTAGCTACTACGTATAACGTGGGTTACGGTATCACTGTTGGTGCTTCTTACGCTAATTCTACTCGTGCAAACGGTGACTGGGTTAAAACTGCTGCTCACGGTGAACGCGCTGAAGCATGGAACATCGGTGCTAAATACGATGCTAACAACGTATACCTGGCAGCAATGTACGGCGAAACCCGTAACATGACTAAAGGCGTAGGTGGCCATGAATACCGTGGTGTAGTGACTCCATTTGACGGTATCGCTAATAAAACTCAGAACATCGAATTGGTTGCACAATACCTGTTCTCTGATTTCGGTCTGAAACCATCTCTGGCTTACGTTCAATCCAAAGGTAAAGATCTGGAACGTAACGACGGTAAAAAAGGTTTCAATGCAGATCTGGTTAAATACGTTTCTGTAGGTACTTACTACTACTTTAACAAAAACCTGTCTACCTACGTTGATTACAAAATCAACCTGTTGGACAAAAACGAAAAGGGCGATACAAACGCTCGCAACGTATTCGGTGTTGGCCTGACTTATCAGTTCTAATTACTGTTGATACACTGTTTAGCGAAAAACTAATCAGTCTATCTCAAAAAAGCAGCGCTCCGGCGCTGCTTTTTACATTTTACCTCTCTGTTTTTTCAGGCTCTTTTTTTCACTCCGTAAACTACTTCACAAGATTTTATTCTTTTTGCTACAAGTAGTTGGCAAATAGATTTCTTAAGGTTACCCTGAGCAGCGTATCGCTTATTTTGGGCTTAACTCTCCGAGTCTTGGAATCAAAAAAATGTTTGAAAAAATCACAGCAGCGCCTGCCGACCCGATTCTTGGTTTAGCGGATAGCTTTAAAACCGATCCCCGTGAAAATAAAATTAACCTGGGTATCGGCGTCTACAAAGACGAAACGGGTAAAACCCCTGTTCTGACTACTGTTAAAAAAGCAGAGAAGTTCCTGCTGGAAAACGAAACGACCAAAAATTATCTGGCTATTAGTGGATTACCTGAATTTGGCCGCGTCACTCAGGAACTGCTTTTCGGCAAAAGCAGCCCTATCGTCACTGACAAACGCGCCCGTACTATACAAAGCCCAGGTGGAACCGGCGCACTACGTATTGCCGCTGACTTTATTGCTAAGCAGACCAATGCAAAACGTGTCTGGATCAGCAACCCAACCTGGCCAAACCACAAAGGCGTTTTCTCCAGTGCTGGCTTGGAGATCCGCGAATACAACTATTACGATGCAGAAAGTCATGCCTTAGATTTCGAAGGTATGTTGGCAAGTTTGTCTGAAGCACAAGCCGGCGATGTCGTACTGCTGCATGGTTGCTGCCATAATCCAACGGGTATCGACCCAATCGCTGAACAATGGCAGAAACTGGCAGACTTATCTGCGGCAAATGGCTGGCTGCCCGTATTCGACTTTGCTTACCAAGGCTTTGCCAAAGGATTGGATGAAGATGCAGAAGGTCTACGCATCTTTACCAGAAACCACAATGAGCTAATCGTTGCCAGCTCTTATTCCAAAAACTTTGGGTTGTACAATGAGCGTGTTGGTGCCTGCACCATCGTTGCAACAGACAGCGATACCGCAGAAAAAGCATTCAGCCAAGCAAAATCCATTGTGCGTACCAATTACTCTAACCCACCGGCGCACGGAGCTTCCGTTGTGACAACCATTCTGTCCAATGATGATCTGAAAGCCGAATGGATTCAGGAATTGGCAACCATGCGTGAACGCATTCAGCGTATGCGCCAACTGTTTGTGAATACCTTGCAAGAAAAAGGCGCGAAGCAAGACTTTAGCTTTATTAGCGCTCAAAATGGTATGTTCTCATTCAGTGGATTGACTAAAGAACAAGTTGATCGCCTGCGTGAAGAGTATGGTATTTACGCGGTTAGCTCTGGCCGTATCAACATAGCGGGTCTGACACTGGAGAATATGGTTCCGCTGTGTGAAGCTATCGTTGCAGTACTTTAATCTCATCTAAGTTTCTCAAAAGCCGCTGACAAAGCGGCTTTTATCTGTTTCACATTTCTTACGTTACGGCAAGAAAAACGTTTGCGCTTAATCCTGTAAGAATGGATTGGTTTTCCGCTCATGTCCTAAAGTTGACATTGGACCGTGACCGGATATGAATTGATACTCGTCCCCCAATGGCAATACTTTTTCCTTAATAGATTGAATCAATTCATCATAGCTTCCGCCCGGAAAATCAGTGCGGCCAATGCTGCCCTTAAACAATACATCTCCCATTGAGATGATTTTATCGGTGTGGTTAGCAAGGATAATATGCCCCGGTGTATGCCCCGGACAGTGCAAAACGGATAACTCAATACTGCCAATTTTTAGTGTATCCCCGTCATCAAGCCAACGATCTGGCGTAAAAGAGGGGCATGGTTCAACACCAAACATTTGGCACTGAATTTCCAAGCCTTCTATCCAAAAAGCATCTCCCTTATGTGGCCCGTAAACAGGCACATCAAAATGCTTAGCGACTTCGACAGTAGCACCTACATGATCATAATGACCATGTGTCAGCAAAATTTGGGTAATTTTCAGCCCACGATGCTCTATTTCAGCGATAAGTTGTTCAGCATTA
Source organism: Xenorhabdus sp. BG5 (assembly GCF_015163665.1). GTDB lineage: Bacteria > Pseudomonadota > Gammaproteobacteria > Enterobacterales > Enterobacteriaceae > Xenorhabdus. Next base: position 52,278 of record NZ_JADEUG010000018.1, read on the forward strand.
CCACCAGGATCAACAATCGCCGCTTCCTGAGTTTCTTCACACCAAAGCAATGTACAATTTTGCATCGCCATCGTAACGGGGATAATGTGGTATTTCATTATATTGTTTCACTCCACAATCAAGATTCATTGTTGGTAATAAGATTACCACGTCCTGACCGGGCCTGTATCAATATGAATAAAATGACTCTTTGGATAAAACCCTACTCCCCCAGCCCGCATTTTCAATGCTGCCTTACGAATATATATGAGCTGAACACCATCAATGTGGAAATCCATAGCTTGTCCACGGGTATGATAACTGTGTTTTGCCACGCCACCACTGGCATGGCGCAACATATTATTTGTTGCCAGAGAACGATAACCCGAAACTAATTGAACAGGTTTATTTATTCCCATCAGCATTTGCAATAAATAAATTTGATCAAATAATTTCGGGTCAATAGCTTTAACCTTATTTTGCCTAAAATCGCGGAATAAATAATTCAGGCGAGCTAATTCTGACTTATTATACCGATGACCATCAAAGAATTCGGCTTTGAGTGTTTCCCCTGTATGCAGGTTATCAAAACGTAAAATTCGAGGATGTGGCGTTGTCAATGCAGCCAAAACCGATTGAGGTAATAAACTTAATCCCAATGCGGCCACACTTATACCGAGCCACTTTCGGCGATTGTGGTCAATGTTATTCATGGATAATTGCCCTGCTATTCTTTAATGTATTAATACTGTCTAAATGAATTTATAACTCAACTTAATCGACTAATAAGACATCGGAAAATAAAAAATAGTTTCAAGTGTTTTTGTATTTTACTGTAAATTCATCACCTTATTATTGTGATCTACTTAACATAATTAAAGTCATAATCAATAACAAAACAGCTCATTAAAACAAGCCATAGTAAAAAAACACTTTTAAAATAATGAGTAATAAAAGATAACAGAGAAGAAACATTATTCCCTTCTCTGTTTACAATATAGATATCAACACCAATTTGATTTCTTTAAGTTTATTAGTAACGGAAGAAATTATAAATCATTTCTTGCCACCAAGATCTTGTAAAGTGACTCTGAATGCTGCTTTGCATTCATATCGTAATCATAGATATCATCTCGGTATTGTGGTTTCCCTCCCTCATCAATCCACGCTGTTTGGTAATAGAGAAACACAGGAATTTTTTTGGGAATATTGACATATTTTGTTGACCATGTTTTCAATGAACTATTAACCTTGGCTTTATTCCAACCTGCATCGCCCAATAGCATATTGGCCAACTCAGGTGCTTTATTGACACGCACGCAACCAGAACTAACCGCCCGCATTTCTCGGCTGAAAGAAGCCTGATTAGGTGTATCATGCAAATAAATGGCTTCTGAATTTGGCATATTGAATTTAAAACGCCCCAATGAATTAGCTGGGCCAGGTGCTTGTCTAATACGATAAGGGAAATTACTCGGTGTTATTATTCCCCAATTAATCGATGAGGGATCGATAACTTTGGCGTCATTGCTCCAACTGGAAAATACCGTATAACCACGCGTACGAAAATAACTTGAGTCACGCATTGCCCTTGGTGCAATATCTTTTCGAGTCATGCTGGTGGGTACATTCCACGGAGGATTGATCACCACATTATTTAATTCACTACTCATGATAGGTGTTTTTCGGCTGGGACGTCCAACAACGACTTTAGAGCTCAATACCTCTTTGCCATCTAAATAATAGAAAAGTGAGTAATTAGGAATATTAACTAAAATACCTGTAGGAACATCTGCGGGAATAATCCGTAATCGTTGGATATTCAAGGCCATAATACGGGCACGGGTTTGTGGGGTCGTATTTAACCATGCTTTAGTGGATTTACCGATAACCCCATCGGCTGACAATCCGTGCAGAGCTTGAAAACGCTTTACAGCCGCTGTTAATTCCTTACCGTAAACCTTATTATCGGATTTGGCAGCAGATAAATCCAATATCCTTGAACGAGAAAATATTTTCCTTAATGCAATAACACTTTCACTACTTTGCCCTGGCCTTAAAGTTCCTTTAAATGAAAACTCAGTCCACGGCCGTTGATCAGATAATTGTGCCAACATCTCCTTACGCATATTTTCATACAGAGGATGATTCGGTGATAAACTCGTAATATAAGAAAAAGTACTATTGCTATTGATATGCTGTTGCCATGTATTAATTAAATGGGACTGGGGTAATTCAATCTTATAAGGAGATTGACTATATAACCATGAACTCCCTTTTTTATCCACATTACTAATAAAATGGAGATAACCTAACATAGCATCAGACAAGATGACATCACGTCCTATTTCACTTAATTCAGGAGAATGAAGTTGTATCAGCCATTTTTCAAATTGAGGTTGAAAACCCGCTAGCGACATTTCAACTAATTGATCTTCAAATTGCTTAATAGCTTTTTTATCTGACCATAATGGTTGCATTTTATTGTTAGCATATAAATTTGCCAAACGTTCAAGAAATATCGGTTTTACTTGTTGTGGCAACCAATTTTGTAACTGTTTACGATTTTCATCAATAGAATTTACCGGAGAAATAGGAACTGTCTTATCCGTTAAAATAACAGAACCTGCTTTTTTTGGCTCTGTAGGTAGTTGTTGCATACCACTTGATGACAGTCCATTTTGTTGATTTGCAAAAGTTCCTTCTGATACCGCCAATGTGCTACAGATAAAAGAAACTTTCAGTAACCTGACCGTGTTCTTCACCATAAGAGCCCACCTCACCTTATTATGTATGCAGCTATCCAATGACTTATTATAATTATCAACAGACCTATTTTATCAGAAAAGGATACTGATAATTATATACATAATTACCACTTAAGACAGGGAGCTTACCCAAGCACATTTTCTCTTACCAGGAAAAATAAAATATTCTTCATAATAATTTAAATTATTATGGCTTAAAAAAAGAAAAAGGCACCTTTAGTGCCTTTAATCAGAGTATATTGTGTTGAATTTTAAGGTTAATACTCAGAATTAATGACGACTTCTTCTCCAAACCGACCCGCTTTAGGTAAGGGCTGATAAGAAGAGTTTGATGCTCTCAAGATACGAATACCACGGATATTCAGTGCACGAGCAGCGGCAATATCAGTATCTGCATCGCCATAATAAATCTTCAAGTTGTGCTCTTTCATCCAACTGATTTTGTTATTTTTACCTGGTTCATCACCCGCAAAAATAACGGTATTCATTTTATCGGCTGGAATATGTAAGTCTTCCTGTAAGTATTTGGTCACCGCTTCTGTCTTAGTTTTTGTCCGGGCTGTAATGAAATAAATATCATCACCTCGCTTCAAATGCATCTGAACCAATTCAATACCAATCTTTTTTGGCATACTAAATTTATCCCATTCATTATTCATTTTTTCCCAAAATGCCGGATTTTTCAGATAACTATTGTCATTAGGCGAGTACTCCGATTTACCACGATAAAAACCTGGACTTGAAAACAGTACGGTATCATCAATATCAAAACCTACCGCCATTGCTGGTTGGTTTTGCAGACTTCGCTTGATTTGTTCTACGGATACCCAGTGTACCGCATGACGTTGAGCCAAATCTGCCGCAGAAACGCCTGAATTAACTTGCTCAGGCATAAATATTTTTGCTTGTGCCATGCTGTTCAAACCAAAAGCAAGCACAATTGCACTAAATATCAGGGTAACTTTATGCATCGTTGTTCCTTTTTTGACATTAGTAGTAACGGTGCGAAATAGTAAACTTTCCCATCACATCAAAACGAGACATACCGCACAAGGCAACAAATATCTAAAATAGGTGCTATCTCAATTAAGAAAGGGACATAACGTGTCCCTTTCTCAGAAAAATATCACTCAGTGATGAAGTTATTCTTGCAATATAGGCTGTGTCTGTGTTTGTGACTGCCCCGTAACAGGAATATCCTGACCAAAACCACGCAGCCCAACAACATGTACATGTTCTTGGTTATTGAAAATCTTACGTACCAGTTTATAAGTTGTCCCTTTTTCGGGGCTGATATTTTCCGGCGCAGCGATAATTAACTGCATATGTAAGCGTTCACATAACTCAAACAGCGTTGCAATGGATTTCGCATCTAATCGGGCAGCTTCATCAAGGAAGAGCAGTCGGCATGGTGAAATATCTTTACCACGCAGACGACGTGATTCCTCTTCCCAGCTCTGTACAACCATGACCAAAATGGACATCCCCGTACCAATCGCTTCTCCGGTAGAAAGTGCCCCACTTTCTGCTTTTAGCCAGCCATCCGAACCTCGGTTAACTTCCACTTCCAGCTCAAGGTAATTGCGGTAATCCAGTAATTCTTCACCAATAGTCTGAGGCAGACGTTGCCCTATATCGATTTGTGGGTTCAGGCGCTGATAAAGCTTCGCCATCGCTTCTGAGAAGGTCAGACGCTGGCTATTGAACAGATCCTGATGCTGTTCCTGTTGTTCAGAAAGCACATCTAACAAGAGGGAATGACTTTCACGCACATTCACATTCAGACGCACACCACCAACCTGTCCAAAAGAAACTACCTGCAACCCTTGGTTCAACATACGAATGCGGTTCTGTTCACGTTGAATGGTTTTACGAATAATATTCGCCACACTTTTGGAACTGATCGCCAGTTTCTGTTCACGGGCGGTTAATTCTTCCGTCAAACGCGCCAATTCAATTTCCATCTGTTCAATGGCATCGACCGGATCATCCGTTCGAATAATATCCTGCCGGATACGTTCACGCAGATGCTGGTAAACCGCCACAAAGAATTGGATCTTACGCTCAGGACGCTTCGGATCTTCGGATAAACGCAACGCATCGCGCAGATGTTCATTATCGGCTACAGCCAGACGCAATGCCCCCAGCGCCTTATCCGACATTGAACGCAGCTCATCACCATCCATATAAGCCAGTTCGCGGCGATGTAAGCGACGTTCAACGCCGTTGTCTTTCACCATACGCATAACTGCACACCAGCCCGCCTTGGAAGAGACCACCTGCTCACGCTTCTGGTAATAATCACGCTCAGATTTACGCAGTTTTTTCTGGAGATTTTCCATTTCCGCTTCACAGAACGCGATCTGTTTCTCAAGCTGATTAATGCGGGAACGGTTAGCACTCACAGCGGCGTGAAGCTGATCACGGCGTTCACGGGCACGATTTTCGGCGTTGGCATCTGCCTGGACACCGATATCTTTCAACTCCTGCTCAAGTTCTTTCAACATATCTTGCTTAGTGTCATAAGAACTTTTCAGTGATGCCAATACTTGATTGAATTGTGCATATTGTGCTTGCTGCTGACGCAATTGCTCACGCGCACGGCTACGATCAGATTCTGCGTGTTCAAGGCGTTGACGCAGTTTGTCGTTCAGGTCGGTATTTTCGTTAAGCATACCGGCTGAGTCGCTATAGCTGAAATGCGCACGACGTTGCACAACTTCAGTCAAGGCAAAGGCTTGTTGTTTAGCCTGATTCTGGCTGTGTTTTGCGGCCTCATAATCCTTCTGCAACTGTTCATGTTGCTGTGGATCACTTTGCAAGACCGAAACCAATGGTTCAAGTTTAACCAAAGCATTATCGTGTTGTTGCAGGAAACGCACAGCTTCCTGAGCCTCACTCATTTCTTCACGGACTGTTTCCACGCGATCAAGCAAGGTTTCATCCAACAAAATCGTCATTTGTGGAATCAAACGATTCAATAGTGACAGGCTCTCTTTCACCTGAACCAGTTTCTGCTGATGCTGCTGAGCCTGGGTTTCAAATTGCGATAACTCACGCTCCAATTCAGTACGACGCTGACTCAGGCGACGAATTTCTGCTTCTGGATCATCATCAAACGCAACAGAAAGGTGTTTACCCACAAAACGGCTGAAAGCCTGATGCGCACGCTGAACTTTCTGCACATCAAACGAAAGTGTCGCGTAACGCTCTGCCAGCGTATCACGCTCAAGACTGAGTGCTTCCAGACGACTTTCTCTTGCTGCCCGCCCAAATAATGGAACTTCAGGATAACGGGAATAACGCCATTGGCGATCGGATGATTTCACTAGAACCGCGTTTTCCTGCTCTTCAAAATGGAAGACGCTGTCATCAAAGGACTGTGGATCACCCTCAATTAAATAGAGATCTTCCGGGCAATCTTCCAATGTTTCCAAATGTGGACGAAGTAGTGAGAGATCAGGCACAACAATTGCATGACGTGCTGGACCATACAATGCGGAGAAATAAGGTGCGTCATCAATGGTAATGTCGTCATAAATTTCAGACAACAAAACACCACCAAAACGCTCTGCCAATGCGAGCAATCGGCTATCTTCGGCACCACTTGGTTGGTTCAGACGCTCAATCTGTTTTTCCAGTTCACGTTTCTGTGCAGCAATATCATCACGTTCGACCGTAATTTCACGCTCTTGTTCAAGCAATTGCTGCATATATTCAGTCACATCGTGACTATTTTCGAAGGTTTCATTGCATTGTTCACTCAGCTGCTGCAAGGCTTCCTGTGCTGCCAACCATACAGGCGCCCGTGCGGTCAGCCCTTGAATTTTTTGCTTGAGCTGTTCAAATTCCTGGCGTATTTGAATACGACGTTCACCGCTTTCATTGGCGCCCAGGCTCAATTCTTCCAACTGAGCTTCCAGTTCACCCCGTAACGCCTCCAGGTCTTCTGCCTGATATTGCTGGTTATGACGTTTACAGAACTCTTCCAGCAAACGTTCTGCATTTTGCTGACTGTTCAGACGTTGTTCTAGCTCAGCCAACTGGATACGCAAAGGTTGGATGCGCTCAGCCAGATGACGCCGGGATGACCATTCACGCAATGCTTCACGAGCGGCTTGCCACGCTCCACTGCGACTTACTTCACCAACAATACTTTTTACCAGTTGGTAAGCCTGCTCAAACTGACTATGTGCTGCGTCAGCGACGCTCAATTTCTGTTCCAGTGCCAACAACATCTCTGTCGCTTGCTGCGCTTTGGCCTGATAGGTTTCCTGCCATTCGTCGGCATTTTCTATCGACAGATCTGGAAGCTGGCAAAGTTCACGGGCACGTTCTAACGCTTGCAATGCTTGCTGATATTGAATAGCGCGAGTTTGCTGCACATCCAAAGCTTGTTGATAGTCAGCAAGCTGGCTTTTCAGTTCATCAACTTCTTGTTCTGCCGCTTCAAATGTGGCTTCATATTCCGCCTGTAGATCTCTCGCCTCTTCTACAACTTCGCCCTGTTCTTCCAGTCGGTAGGTCAGTTCTTCAACATCAGATTGGTAGCGATCGATTTTTTCCTGCTGACGCATCGCCGTTTGAACCAGATTCAGGTGATCACTGGCCGCCTGATAATCCATTTCTAAATCAGAAGAGGCTCCGCTTTGTTCTGCCAGTTCCCTCGCCATTTCAACATGGCGATATTGTTCAGCGACCCGTTGACGACGGCTGCCAAATAATTCACTGCGCAGAGCCAATGCCTCATCCAGATGAACGCGGCGTTCGTTGGCATGGCGCATATAGTCAGCAGACACATAAGCCGTAGCTTCTGTGATAAGGTGCTTGAAAAGATTACGGTCGGATTGGGTGACACGGATAGCTTCCAGCGTAATGCGGTTTTCACGCAATGCGGCTTCCATATCCTGAAAGGCTTTTCTGACGCCGCTGTTTTCCGGTAACAAGTAATCACGCAATGAACGGGTAATCGCACTGGAAATCCCGCCATATAATGATGCTTCTATCAGACGATAAAACTTGCTGCGGTCACTCGCTGAACGCAAACGTTTTGGGATCACGCCCAAATCAAACATCAAGGCGTGGTAATCGGTAATCGAGTTAAATTGTTTGAACTGAACACCTTCCATCTCATCAAGACGTTCCTTTAGTTCATTTAACGGCAGAACCCGCGCCTGACGTTCGTTGATATTGTCAGTCAATAACTGCGTTGGCTGAATCGACGCAGGAACGCCCTGAATCATAAAGGGTTTAATATCAACTTTTCGGTCACGTCCTGCCACCTGTTGTAAACGGACTCCGGTGATGATCCGTTGATGGCGGGAGTTAACAACATCCAACGTGGAATAGCAAACACCTGCCCGTAACTTACCGTGCAACCCTTTATCACGTGAACCCGAGGTTGCACCCGCTTCTGTCGTATTGCGGAAATGGAGCAGTGTTAAATCAGGGATTAATGCGGTCACAAACGCCGCCATCGTGGTTGATTTACCTGCACCATTACCACCTGATAGGGTCGTCACAAGCTCGTCAAGATCAAACGTTCTGGCAAAAAAACCGTTCCAATTAACTAACGTCAGTGAGCGAAATTTACCGCGTTCAATCATGACTGCTCATCCTCCGTACCTTCTGCTGAATGCCCTGATGCTTCTTCATGTTCATTATCTTCCTGCGTTGTTTCCCCTTCTATTGGCATGGCTTCACCATCACGGATCATCCGTAATTGTGCCTCGCGTGGGTCATCACCGCTGCGTACATCTGCACCGAAGCGAAATACCGCTTCGGTAAGCGTAAATTTATTGCTGTCGTTTTGCAGGAAATAAACCATACCCAGACGGCGTAAGCGGTTTAAGGCAGTGCGCGCTTTTTCCTGCAATTTCTGTTTGTCCAGATCTGAACCAGTCGAACGTTGGTTGACAAATTTCACCAGCTTATTTTCATCTGCCAATGACAGTAATTCTTCGTACAGCTCCTGAAAGGTAAATATTCCCTGGTTGGACAAGCGCTCAGGGCTAAGGTAGAGGTAACACAAGATCTTACCTACCATCATATCCAATTCAGACAGCACAGATCGCGGGATCAGCGCGGTCGAACGGGGACGCAGGTAGAAAAAACCTTCTGGTGCACGGACTAACTCGACGTTATAACGCGCATAAAACATTTCCAACTCTTCCTGAAAATCCATCAAAAACGCATGATTATCAAGATCATCCAGGCTGATATGACGCCCAGATCGCAGCTGGCTGTCTAATTCAGGGAAAAGTGTATTGGATAATGCCTGAGCCAGTTTCACTGGCATAAGTTGTTCAATATGTGTCGATGACATGTGCCTGTACCTTGGCTCCGTAATCATTAATCGCTAACCATTCCGCTGGCAAACCAGAGAAATCCGCTTCTGCAACGCCCAACCTGACTGCTTGATCCACCAAGATACGCGCCACATCAAAATGGCGTTTACGTGGATACTGGACAAGGTAGTCGCGCAGTACAGCCCCCAAATCCAGAGGAAGTTTTGCCTGTTGGTAAACCGCCAGCGCCTGTTCTACCATTTCAGCTAATTGTTCATTAATTTCACTAAACTCTTCGTATTCCATTTCTGGCGGTAATTCTCCCATTACCTCTTCATTACGCAGAGTCAGCTCTTCATCACGCATATCCAGAAAACGTTCTGCATTAGCAACAGTCAGAGCCCACGGGCTGTCAAAATAGTGTTGAATGGATTGACGAAGACGCTGGGCAAAAATGCAGTTTTTATCCATATCAATGGCGGTTCGGATAAATTTGTGAACGTGACGGTCATAACCTATCCACAAATCAATGGTTTGTTGCCCCCAACTGATAATGCGATCCAGTTTGCTTTGCAAGTCAAAAACCAGTTTATCCACCAGCTCAGAACCGCTGCTGTCCATATTTGCGGTCTGGATACGTAATAGATTAGCTTGCAATTTATCACCCGCAGCTTCTAATGTATCCTGAAGTTCCCGTAGTGTGCCGGAGGTTTCAGACAGCAGTTGTTCGCAATTAGCGATGGCGGCCTGCCAATCCTGATTGAGTAGTGCGGCAATATCGGTTTTTACGCTGTTTTGCTGTTCATCCATCAAGCGCTGGGACATATCGATGCTGTCAAAAATTTCAGCGACAGAATATTTGAGGGGAGCAAAAACATTGCGGTGCCAATGTAATTCATCACCCCCTTCTTCGGCTGCCTCTGCTGCTCGGTGCAATTCGTTAGCGACGATGGATAACTGCATAGAAAGACGCAACGTGGAGAATTCACGCTGGCGGATGTAATAATCACTGATACCCATTCCCAACGGAGTCAGACGATAAATGGCATTGCCATCCGCCAATTCACTGGTAAAACGGTTAAGTAACTTCTGGCGAACCATATCGTTAATGGCATTATTCGCCCTGACAGATACCGCTTCCGAAGTCTGTTCAAAACCTTTACACACTTCACGAAAGGCATCCACCAGCTCCCCTTCACTCATTTCACCATCAAGCCGCTCACTGTTTAATACGGCAATAGCCAGCAAAAAAGCCAAGCGTTCTGGTGGCAACGCAATTGAAAAATCATTTTTTCTGGCCCAGGACACAAGTTCAGGAACCGTCTGGGAATATTCACTCATAATTCGCTCTTTAAGGTAGGCTTGCGTGCCATCACATGAATGTAACGCCCTAGGCTGATATAGGGCTCCCGTCTGCAATAACGCTGTTCAAGTTCAAGCAACGCTGGAAAATCTGTGTCTTGTAATTGACGACTTTGTAGGTAATCGTGAAAAACTCTCACGCCTGTTTTACCTGTTATTTCCATCTTAAGTTCAGTTAGCCATTGATATACCTGTTCCGGTATTAATGGATGTTGTGGCGATAGAGAACGTTTCCGACGACGCTGGATATTAGGTGTCGCCAAATGAAAGTTACCCAAAATGGCGTTACGCATAACCAACCCATTAGCATTATAAAACATTAATGAAAGTGCACCACCGGGCGTTATTATCTTTTCCAATGTTTCTATTGCATCTTTTTGGTCGGTGATCCACTCCAATACAGCATGAAATAAAATCAGATCAACGGGCCGTTCAATATGCTGGTGAATTTCCTGTACCGGGCTTTGAATAAACTGCATCTGATCGAGAAGGCCCCGCTCTTCGGCGTTATGTTTTGCTCTCTGGATCATCTCTTTTGATAGGTCACAAAGTATGACCTGATGTCCTAATTCAGCTAATTGGCAAGCCATATTACCTTCACCGCCCCCCGCATCCAAAATACGCAAAGGACGTTGAGGCAAATAATTCAGCAATTCGTTAATATCCTGCCAGACAACGGCCTGCCTGATTTTACCTTTGGTTGTGCCGTAAATATTACGCGAAAATTTGTCTGCAATATCATCGAAATTGCGATCCCGCATGAAAAGCTGCCCCATTTATAAGCTAAGTTTAATTTATCTATTGAGTAGTTATGCTATCTACTGCTATTTTTACTACCGATATTTTTACTACTATTATTTTGGCACAGTAATCATTTAATTAACTACTTTTAGCCTTAAATTTGCCATTGCGCGATTACAATTTAACCAACCCAAGGCCAATCAATGTTATTTCTGTTAAAAAAATATATCGGCTCGCTATTAATGCCTTTGCCGTTGATTATTATTGTCTCTTTTGCCGCCCTGTTATTACTATGGTTCACCCGCTGGCAAAAAACAGGGAAAGCCATTTTATCACTCAGTTGGTTGATATTACTTTTATTTAGTTTACAACCTATCGCGGATAAACTCTTACTCCCTGTCGAGGGAAAATATGTCCAGCGCTATGAACCAGACACAACACCTATCACTCCCATAAAATATATTGTGGTTCTTGGCGGCGGATTTACTTATAACCCCCAATGGGCTCCCAGCGCCAACCTTATCAGTAACAGCTTGCCCAGAGTGACTGAGGGAATTCGGTTATATCGTCTCAATCCTGGGGCTAAAATGATTTTTACTGGCGGTAAAGGCGTTAATGCCATTAGCAGTGCCGAAGTTGCTGCTATGGTAGCACAATCTCTGGGAATTCCTGTAGAAGACACGATAGCATTAAAAAAACCCTTGGATACAGAAGAAGAAGCTACTGAAGTTGAAAAAGTCGTGGGACAACAACCTTTCATTCTTGTCACTTCTGCCAATCATATGGAACGATCTCTCAAGTTTTTTGCACAACGAGGCCTGCATCCCATTGCAGGCCCTGCCAATCAATTAGCTGTCACAACGCCTTTATATTCGTGGGAAAAATATCTTCCTTCTTCCTACTATTTATCACACACTGAGCGTGCCTGGTATGAGACATTAGGCCGCATCTGGCAGGCTATTAAACCTGTAAGTCAGGATATGCGTATTGAAAAATCAAAAGATCTTCAGCAATAAAGGTGATGAGAAATAACATCAGAATTAGATGTGAAACGTGACGAAACGAGAAAGAAAAAAGAGAATGCGCATAAACGTTATGGCATTCTCTTTTAAATCTCGCCTGATTTCAGACAAGAAGATCAGAGCGTGGCAAAAACTTTTCTGACAGTGTCCAGATCTTCCGGTGTATCAACACCTGCTCCGGGTGCTTGCAGTGCTTTTGCTACATGAATTTTTTCACCGTACCAAAGCACCCTTAATTGTTCGAGCATTTCGATACTTTCCAATGGACTTGGCACCCACTGAACATAGCGCCGAATAAACCCTGCCCGATACGCATAAATTCCAATATGACGCAGGAAATGGTCTCCAATAGTCTCTGTTGATTGCATAAAACGATCACGTTCCCACGGGATCGTGGCGCGAGAAAAATAGAGAGCATAACCTTGCGAATCCATCACAACTTTGACAGCATTGGGATTAAATGCCTCTTCCGCATCCTGGATCGGTACGGCAAGCGTTGCCATTCCGGCATCACTGTCAGCTAAATTATCAGCCACCTGCTTGATGATCTGTTCTGGAATAAGGGGTTCATCACCCTGAACATTTACAATAATTTCATCATCAGCAAATTGGTATTTATCGATAACCTCAGCCAAACGCTCTGTACCCGAATGGTGATTTTCACGTGTCATGCAAGCTTCACCGCCCGCGGCAATCACAGCATCAAACACTTCTTGATTATCTGTCGCCACAATAACTCGCTCAGCACCAGAACGGACAGCCCGTTCCATCACATGCACAACCATTGGCTTACCATGGATATCAGCCAATGGTTTTCCAGGTAAACGGGTTGAAGAAAAACGAGCTGGAATGATAACGGTGAACATGGGTTATTGATTTTCCTCTGTAGGCAAGACACGTGCTTCATTTTCTAGCAACACAGGGATGCCATCACGGAAGGGAAAAGCGAGACGATCAAACTTACAAATCAGCTCAGAGTTTTCTTTGTCATAACTGAGCTTGCCATGACATAGCGGACAAGCAATGATTTCGAGTAAACGGTGATCCATATATCCCCCAAGTAACGGGTCTCAAATTTAATGTGGCTCAGAATACCACAAGCAATGTATCACCGTTAACTTTGTTGCTTTGTTTAATTTCCCTTATTTTGTTTAGTATGGTGAGAATAGCCCAACATTATTAGCGAGTATTTAATTCTGGCAGTAAAGCACAAATATCGTTTAATACCTTTTGCCCTTTTTCCTCTGGCAATTCAGCGTGTACAGGCAAATACCACCAGTTAGGTTGCGCAAATTGGAAACATTTAACCGCATCTTTTTCTGTCATCAATAAATTTTGATCACTATTTACCAGAGCCAATAATTGAGATTTTTCGTAAGCCTGATGATCAGCAAAAGCGTATGTTTTCTGTAACTTCGCCCCTAATTGCTGCAATGTTGCAAAAAAACGCGGTGGATGACCAATTCCTGCCATCGCAATGCTATTGGAAAGATCAGTCACCTTTTGCGTTTCCCCAGTCAGCAAATTAACCGCCAAATCGCCCTTTAAGGTCATTGGTAATTCACCCGATTCTGGTGTTCCACCATTAACAATGATGGTATTGACGCTATTCAAGCGCCCCGCCAATTCTCGCATAGGGCCAGCAGGTAGCCAGCAGCCATTACCAAAACGACGAACGCCATCAATCACCACAATCTCATAATCACGCTGCAAGGCATAATGTTGAAGTCCATCATCGGTAATGACGATATCAACCGGAGCGTGTGCTAATAATGCCTGAATGGCTTCGGTTCGCTTTGGTGCCACCACAACAGACGCCTCCGTGCGACGACGAATTAAAACAGGTTCATCTCCTGCTTGTGCCGTTGTCACTTCATCGGTAACCAGTAGCGGGTAATATTCCGACTTCCCGCCATAACCACGCGAAACAACACCAACCCGATAGCCTCTTTGCTGCAACTGTTCAACCAGCCAAATAACAACCGGGGTTTTGCCATTTCCCCCTGCTGTCAAGTTACCGACAACAACAACAGGCACTGGCGCCTTCCATGAGCGGCTCAATCCTAACTTATAGCTTAAACGCCGCAAACTGCTTACCAGCCCATAAAGGGCTGATAATGGTAATAATACGATGTAAAGCCGTGAGCGGCCTGACCATATGCGTTCAATCATTGACCAAATTGCATCCTATGTAACTGTGCATATGCGCCATCATGTTGCAACAGAATCGCATGGTTACCCCTTTCTATGATATTCCCATCTTCAATGACGATAATTTCATCGGCATTTTCAATAGTAGAAAGACGGTGAGCAATGACCAATGAAGTTCTGTTTTTCTGTAATTCATCTAATGCAGCCTGAATTGCACGTTCAGATTCTGTATCTAATGCAGAAGTGGCTTCATCCAAAATTAAAATCGGAGAATCACGCAATAAAGCACGGGCAATCGCAATACGCTGACGCTGGCCCCCAGAAAGCAAAACACCATTTTCACCGATCATGGTATCAAGGCCATTATCCAGTTTTTTGATAAAGTCCATTGCATAAGCCATTTCTGCCGCCCGCTCTATCTCTTCGCGGCTAAAGCATCCTTCGCTGGCGTAAGCAATATTATTGGCAACCGTATCATTGAATAGATGGACATTTTGCGATACCAACGCGATTTGGTTACGCAGTGAAGCCAGGGTATATTCACGCAGATCATGACCGTCTAATACTATCTCACCTTCATTCACGTCATAAAAACGCGTCATGAGATTAGCAATTGTCGATTTACCTGATCCTGAACGCCCCACCAATGCAATCGTCTTTCCCGCTGGGATTGTCATTGAAATATTTTTCAATGCAGGATGATCCTTGGTTGGATAACAGAAAGTAACATGACGGAATTCAAGATTGCCTTTTGCCTTTTTGATTTCCAATTTACCTTCGTCTTTTTCCTGTTCCATATCCAGGATAGTAAATAAGGTCTGACATGCAGCCATACCACGTTGGAATTGGGCATTAACGTTAGTTAATGACTTTAATGGGCGCATCAGGGCAATCATAGATGAAAATACAACAGTGATTTTCCCTGCGGTTAAGGCGCCCATAATTTCAGGAAAACTGGCGGCATAAAGGATAAATGCCAGTGCAAAAGAAGCAATAAGCTGGATAATCGGATCTGAAATGGAATCAGCAGTGACCATTTTCATACCCTGCTGGCGCATATGGTTACTGACTTTGCTAAAGCGTTCAGTTTCAACTTTTTGACCACCAAAAATTAAAACTTCTTTATGCCCTTTCAGCATCTGTTCAGCACTGGTTGTTACCATCCCCATGCTGCTTTGCATATTTTTACTGATATTACGAAAACGCACGGAAACAAGACGAATAACCCCTGCAACTATCGGCGCAATGACAATCAAAATAAGGGAAAGTTCCCAACTGTAATAGAACATCAGTATAAACAGGCCAATAATTGATGCTCCCTCCCTGACAACCGTCACTAAAGCGCCGGAGGAAGAGGAGGCAACCTGTTCTGAATCGTATGTAATACGGGAAAGCAAAGTTCCCGTGGATTGCTGGTCGAAGAAGGAAACAGGCATTCCCATCATATGATTGAACAAGCGGCGACGCATCTGCATGACCACTTTGCCTGATACCCAAGAGAGACAATAACTCGATACAAAACCAGATATGCCACGCAACAACATCAATCCGATAACAACCAGTGGCATCCACTTCAATACGCTAATGTCTGCCTTGCCAAAACCCTCATCAAGCAAAGGCTTCAACAAGGAAAGCATCAATGTATCACCGGCAGCATTAATGACTAGCGCAACCGCCGAAACTATCAGACCGATTTTAAAAGGAGTGATGATCGGCCACAATCGACGAAAGGTCTGCCAAGTAGAAAGGTCTTTATCATTCATTATTGAGTTACCAAAACCAAAAGAAATAGCGAATCATTCTACTCATGATCGCCACGAATACCAAACCACTGATGATACCATCGTGACACTATTTGTTGTCGATAACCTTTTAATTTAAAATTATCGTGATAAAAATAGCCGGTTATCTGACCAGAAACCGCTGTGCTATGCCATTCAATTCCGGCATTTTTATAGCGTTGTTTTACTTTTACTGAAGGCAATCGCCACGGGCTATAGCGCGCAACTGAAGCCAAAGCATACTGAGGCATAACTCTGCGTATAAATACCGAAGTAGAAGAGGTGTTACTCCCATGATGAGGTACTTGTAGTATCGTTGCACGCAGATGATTCTTCTCAAGCTCCAATAAACGGTATTCGCCCTGCTTTTCTAAATCTCCTGTTAATAATAGACTGTACTTACCATCATCAATACGGATCACGCAAGATTGATCATTGCCAACTATAACTGACTTTTTTGGTGGCCAAAGAACGGCAAAATTTAACCCTTGCCATGTCCACTTTTCACCACGGACACAAGGCAAATGAGACTGATTTAGAGAAGGGCTTCTAATTTGGATATCGGGATACTTTTCAGCTAGATATTCCATTCCTCCCGTATGATCCAAATGATCATGACTCAGGATTATCTGCCTTGGTGTTAACCGATGCCAACGTAAATAAGGTTCAATAACTTTTTCTGCCATGCTGCCCGTTTCCCAACGATTTCCTGTATCAAATACAATCGCTTCTCCTCCCTTATCAATGACCACAGCTAATCCATGCCCCACATCCAGCATGGAAAAACGCCATTGATAATCATTGGAACGTTTGGAATAACACGCAATAATTCCAATGCAAACGCCCAACAACCATTTATAAGATCGCCACCAACCTAAACGCCAAATCACAACAAAAAACCAGCCTACTAACGTAATGACAATTGGATAGTGCCCTGTTTCAAACCATGAATATGTCAAAATAGGTAAAGGTGCCAAAGCAAATAAAATGCTGTAATCAACAAGCTGCCATAAAAATGGTTGGATAGCTGGAAGAAAGAGACAAACTATCCCCAACATAACCAACGGAACAGATAAAAAAGAGATAATTGGAACAGCCCACAGATTAGCCACCAATGATGCAATATTAACGCTCTGAAATAACAAAAGCTGCAATGGCAACAACATTAGCAACATCCCCAACTGCATATGCAATCCGCGCAACCATGACCACGGCCAACCCTGACGTATTTTTCCTGGTAAAGGCATCCAATAAAACCAAAATAACAGTGCCATCACCGCAGTAAATGAGAGCCAGAAACTGTCAGAAAGTATTGCCAAAGGATCAAAAAATAAAATAAGGGCGGCACTCCATAAAGCCCATTGCCATGAAAAACAAAGCCTGCTTTTGCACCGTAAATAAATCCATAAAGTTAGCCCCAATATTGCCCGAACGGCAGGAATTCCCCAACCAGACAACCATCCATACAGTATTGCGGTTAACCAGCCCATGATCAACGGAAAGCGAAATCCAATCCATTTTGCAGGAAAGAAAAATTGCGTCATTCTCGCAAAACTCCAGCCAAATAAGCTGGCCATTGCAATATGCAGCCCTGAAATTGCCATCAAATGAGCAATACCTGTCTGCTGTAATAGCAAGCGAGTGGATTTATCCAACCACGTCCTTTCACCAAACGCGAGTGCTAATGCAATACCCGCTTGTTTTAATGGCTGAATTTCTGGTAACAACTTATTAATGAAACCTTGTCGAAGATTACAATTTTTATCGAGTGGTTTTGCCTCAATAATTTTTCCATTCAATGGCTGGCGAATAGAAAGTGAATATCGTTGGCTATCAAAACTACCATGATTTAATTGAGCATGGACAGGCCTGAGTTTCATTGTCATCTGCCACTTCTGACCAGCACATAGCAACTCTTGAGAATTCCATGATATTGACGCATATAAGGCAGGAATAATATATTTCCCATCACTCTCAATCAACTTAATACGATAACGTGCTTTTTTATCATTTTCCTTCGTATTTTTTTCCAACGATACACTGTCAATCATAACAATTGCAGTGCGAGACATTTCGCTGAAATAAGTGACTTAAGCCAATATATGATGGCCATGCCAACATCCAAAAATAAACGCCCATAATCCTAATGATATTAGTCGTATCATTTTATAAGGAAAAAATAATAAGCAAAATGCAATGGTAACCAAATATTGGATGACTTTTTGTTGCGGAAGCTCTGCAAGGAATAATAAGGGAAAAATTCCTAATATAATGGCTAATGCAGCCAAATTTAGACTGATAAGTGGTACCGGTTTTCGCCAAATGGCAAATAAACAGGTAAAAAGTGAAAATATTATAGGCTGCATCCATTATGCCTCTATGCTGACATTCCATTCACGCAAGAGAGATTATGACATAGTAAATCTTACTGCCAGTGAGAGAAATGTTTTCGTGGAATCGCTTCGCAAATTAACTTTTAAACAGAAGAAACGATTCCAAAAAATACGTCTATTCTCACAAAAACCAGAGATACATTAAATTAGATATATACCCATCTCACTTCAAGATGCAGCTTGCTAATCAATGTGATTGTTTATATCTCTCCGCGTAGTGGGGAGATATAAGACGCATCTTGAAAGGCGATTGGTATATACAAAAAACGGCACCCTGAGGTGCCGTTAGTTTAATTAAGTAATAACTGATATCTCTTAGCTATCGCTATAGATATTCACGCGATCACGTAACTCTTTACCGGGTTTAAAGTGAGGGACATATTTACCGTCCAATTCCACTTTTTCACCTGTTTTGGGGTTACGCCCCACACGCGGAGCCCGGTAGTGAAGAGAAAAGCTGCCGAATCCGCGAACTTCAATACGTTCACCTGCGGCTAGTGTTTCTGCCATATGATCAAGCATTTCTTTCACTGCATCTTCAACGGCTTTGGCCGGCATGTGAGATTGCTGCTCTGCAAGTCTTTCGATCAATTCAGACTTGGTCATGGTACCTCCCTAAACTACCGTATTCGGGTAATATTCTCATTATAGAGAATATTACCCGCCGTTATTGACTTAGATTATTCGCCTTTAGCTGCTTTGAAAGCTTCAGCCATTGCGTTGTTAGCAAAGTTTGTGTCTTCTTGTTTGTTCACAGAAGCGATAGCGTCTTTTTCATCAGCTTCATCTTTTGCACGAACAGACAGGTTGATTACGCGGTTTTTGCGATCAACGCCAACATATTTAGCTTCAACTTCATCGCCAACGTTCAGAACTTGAGTTGCATCTTCAACGCGGTCACGAGAAGCTTCTGATGCACGCAGGTAACCTTCAACGCCGTCAGCTAATTCAACTGTAGCACCTTTTGCGTCAACTGCAGTGACTTTACCAGTAACAATGACACCTTTCTTGTTTACAGACAGGTAATTGTTGAATGGATCTTCTGCCAGTTGCTTGATGCCCAGAGAGATACGCTCACGCTCTGCATCTACTTGCAGAACTACAGCAGCGATTTCGTCGCCTTTTTTGTATTCACGAACTGCTTCTTCACCTGCAACGTTCCAGGAGATGTCAGACAGGTGAACCAAGCCGTCGATGCCGCCATCCAGACCAATGAAGATACCGAAGTCAGTGATAGACTTGATTTTACCTTCAACGCGATCGTTCTTGTTGTGAGTCTCAGCAAATTGCTGCCAAGGGTTAGCTTTGCACTGTTTCAGACCCAGAGAGATACGACGACGTTCCTCATCGATATCCAGAACCATAACTTCCACAACGTCACCCACGTTAACAACTTTGGATGGGTGGATGTTCTTGTTGGTCCAATCCATTTCTGAAACGTGTACCAGACCTTCAACGCCTTCTTCGATTTCAACGAAGCAGCCGTAATCAGTCAGGTTAGTTACGCGACCAGTCAGTTTAGTACTTTCTGGATAACGTTTAGCGATTGCTACCCATGGATCTTCACCCAGTTGTTTCAGACCCAGAGATACGCGAGTACGCTCACGGTCGAATTTCAGTACCTTAACTGTGATTTCATCGCCCACATTGACAATTTCGCTTGGGTGTTTAACACGTTTCCAAGCCATATCAGTAATGTGCAGCAGGCCATCAACGCCGCCCAGATCAACGAATGCACCGTAGTCAGTCAGGTTCTTAACGATACCTTTAACTTCCATGCCTTCTTGCAGGTTTTCCAGCAGCTGATCGCGCTCTGCACTGTTTTCAGATTCGATAACAGCACGACGAGAAACAACTACGTTGTTGCGTTTCTGATCCAGCTTGATGACTTTGAACTCAAGCTCTTTGCCTTCAAGGTGAGCAGTGTCACGAACTGGGCGAACGTCAACCAGTGAACCTGGCAGGAACGCACGGATACCGTTCAGTTCTACAGTGAAGCCACCTTTTACTTTGCCATTGATAATACCAGTGACAGTTTCAGCTTCTTCGTATGCTTTTTCCAGCATCAGCCATGCTTCGTGACGTTTCGCTTTCTCACGAGACAAGACAGTTTCACCGAAACCATCTTCTACCGCATCCAAAGCTACGTCGATTTCATCGCCAACCTGGATTTCCAGCTCACCTTGAGCATTTTTGAATTGTTCTACAGGAATTGCAGATTCTGATTTCAGACCTGCGTCAACCAATACAACGTCTTTATCGATAGCAACCACAACACCACGAACGATGGCGCCTGGACGAGTTTCGATAACCTGTAGGGATTCTTCAAAGAGTTGAGCAAAGGATTCTGTCATGTTTATGATCTTCAAGATTTTTAATTAACGTCCATTAAGCTTCCAGCCGAATGGGGTTGTTTTACATACCTCGCAACTTTTCCCTGTTACAAGGTGTTTTTAGTGTACCAGAATATTTCACTACCAATACACCAGAATTCTATATACATCTTCTTGATACGCTACTGCAATAGCCTATTTGCGAAAATTAACGATTATGCGGGTATTTCCAGCGTGTTTTTCGCATAAACCAGTGCCTTATCAATCACTTCTTCGATAGACATACTGGTCGAATCCAAGATTAATGCATCTTGTGCAGGTACTAAGGGCGCGACTGCCCGATTGCGATCGCGGAAGTCCCGTTCTTGTATCTCAGACAAAAGATTTTCAAAGTTAACACTAAAACCGCTCTCCTGCAACTGCAACATACGTCTGCGGGCGCGTTCTTCCGCACTTGCATCAAGAAATATTTTCACTGGCGCGTCAGGAAATACAACGGTTCCCATATCACGACCATCAGCTATCAGCCCAGGCGCAATGCGAAAGGCTCTCTGACGACGTAAAAGTGCTTCACGGACACGTGGGAATGTTGCCGCTTGTGAAGCCGTATTTCCAACAGTTTCGGTACGAATTTCATTGCTGACATCTTCGCCTTCCAGAATGACCCGGAGTTTGCCATTTGCAGGCACAAAACGAACATCCAGGTTTGCAGCCAGAGGAACCAGTGCGTCTTCAGACTGGATATCCACCTGATGATGGATGGCAGCCAGTGCCAATACACGATAAATGGCGCCTGAATCAAGCAACTGCCAATCTAACGCTTCTGCCAATGCCTGACATAGTGTTCCCTTGCCAGCACCACTTGGCCCATCAACGGTTATTACTGGGGCTATCGCCGCCATCATTATCCTCCTTTTCGCATAACATTCGTATAACAGACAGGTCATTTACCGAATGTAAAAATTGCTTAATTAGCAAGCAATAAAAACCTGTCCTATTATACGCGCTCAGCAGATGAGAGAAACAGGCAAAGCCCATTTATTTTGCGTACTGGCTAAGCTTTTCGAGCTGATTGAAATAGTCGGGGAATGTCTTTGCTGTACAGCCTGGATCAAGGATAGTAACTGGAGTATCCGACAGGGCCACCAACGAGAAACACATCGCCATGCGGTGATCATTATAGGTCTCAATTGCAGCATGATTGAGCTTTTCTAGCGGGGAAATTCGAATATAATCATGTCCTTCTTCCACCTCGGCACCTATTTTTCTCAATTCAGTTGCCATTGCATTTAGCCGATCGGTTTCTTTTACCCGCCAATTATAGATATTGCGGATAACAGTTTCTCCCTGTGCAAATAACGCGGTTGTCGCAATCGTCATTGCCGCATCAGGAATGGCGTTCATATCCATATCAATGCCTGTCAATGTACCGCGTTCGCATTCGACAAAATCGTCCCCCCAACGAATATTTGCCCCCATCTGCTCCAACACATTGGCAAATTGGGTATCCCCTTGCAGGCTATTTCTGCCAATGCCCGTGACACGAACGGTTCCGCCTTTAATTGCCGCCGCTGCCAGAAAATAAGATGCCGATGAAGCATCGCCTTCTACCAGATACTGCCCCGGAGACAAATATTGCTGTTGCCCTTTAATGTAAAAAACCTGATATTGTTCATTGTCTACGGTTACACCAAAACTTTTCATTAGTGCCAATGTAATATCAATATAAGGTTTAGAGACCAAATCACCTTGTATGTGGATTTCCGTGTCGTTTTTTGCCAATGGCGCTGCCATCAACAAAGCGGTCAGGAATTGGCTGGAAACAGTGCCATCAACGGTCACTTTTCCGCCTAAAAATCCCCCTTTGATCTGTAAAGGCGGATAATTTTCCTGTTCAAGATAATCAATTTCTGCCCCACCTTGACGCAATGCATCGACCAAGTGACCAATTGGACGCTCTTTCATCCGCGGTTCACCGGTCAACACCACACTTATGCCGCTGTCTCCTAAACTGCTGTCCCCTAAACATAGAGCCGCGGCCAATGGGCGCATTGCTGTACCGGCATTGCCCAAAAACAGTTCAATATCACTTTTGCCCGTGATACGGCCTCCAATGCCATCTACTTCACAGATAGTCCGATTGTCAGAGAGACGATAGGAAATACCCAATGCAGCCAGAGCGTTAAGCATGTACCGGATATCATCGCTGTCCAACAAATTGGTTAATCGGGTTGTTCCCTTAGCAAGTGCAGCGAGTAACAAAGCGCGGTTAGAAACGCTCTTAGAGCCAGGCAAGTTAATTGTTCCATTAATATGGGAAATCGGTTGTATCGTCAGGGATTGCATAAAGAAAGGAATCTCCAGAGATGATTTTAGTTTTTAGGATAGATCGAGGATTTTGAGATCGGGAGGCGTTATCCCTCCCGACGATAAAAAATTATGCGTTGCGGCGTTCAAAATCAGCCATAAATTCAACTAATGCGTTTACACCTTCATAAGGCATAGCGTTATAAATCGAAGCACGAGCGCCACCCGCAACTTTGTGCCCTTTCAATGCATGTAGCCCGTATGCATAGGCTTCTTCCAAAAACTGACCATCTAATGCGGGGTTAGCCAGTTGGAAGGGGACATTCATGATAGAACGGTTTTGAGGAGCGACACGGTTGATATACAACTTACTGTTATCAACGGCATGATAGAGGTGTTTGGCTTTAACATGATTGCGTTTACTGATCTCTTGTAGCCCTCCCTGCTCTTTCAACCACTTGAATACCATGCCAGACAGATACCATGCAAATGTCGGTGGCGTGTTATACATAGAGTCGTATTGAGCCTGCACAGTATAATCCCAAATAGAGGGTGTATGTGGGTGTGCTTTACCCAGCAGATCTTCACGGATAATGACGACGGTAATCCCTGCTGGCCCGATATTTTTTTGTGCCCCAGCATAAATAACACCATAACGGCTAACATCAATGGGTGCAGAGAGAATGGTTGAAGAGTAATCGGCAATGACAATTTTATCATCACCGAAATCAGGCTCTTCAAAAATGGCAACGCCTTCAATCGTTTCATTAGGACAATAATGAACATAGGCAGCATCACTGCTCAAGACCCATTCGCTCATCGGCTTCGCACTTTTGACACCGTTCGTTTCTGTTCTGATATCAATGATATTTGGCGTGCAATATTTTTCTGCTTCTTTCGCTGCACACTCAGACCAGTAGCCACTAACGATATAATCTGCTGTCGATTTATCACCCAGTAAGTTCAGTGGTAACGCCGAAAATTGCCCACGAGCACCGCCGTGACAAAACAGCACCTTGTAATTCTCAGGTATGGCTAATAAATCTCGGAGATCTTTTTCTGCTTCTGCCGCAACAGCCACAAATTCTTTGCTGCGGTGACTAATTTCCATCACAGATGTCCCCAAGCCGTGCCAGTTGCAAAGTTCCTGCTCTGCACGTCGTAACACTTCCGCTGGCAACATAGCTGGGCCAGCGCTGAAATTATATACCTGACTCATTAACTTCACCCTATCAATGGATACAATAAAATCGGACGCATTGGTTTTATCATTCTCGCCCTGCCACTGCAATGGTTATTAAGAGATTGTCGCAAATATTGTTGCAGCCCATTGGCTACAGCACATTGTATAACTGGCTGATAAACTAAACATTAATAATTAGAATATTAAAAACTACTAAGACTATATCCATTAATATAGGTAAATTAAAAAATTACATTCAATCTCAACTCAAAGTT
>NZ_JADEUG010000019.1 GCF_015163665.1 Xenorhabdus sp. BG5
CTTAAATTCAGTAGAATAGTGGCGTTTGTTGGGTTTCAATTTCATCGCTACACCTCATTGTCATGTTAATAACATGAGCAGGCTTTTGACGTGTCCGAGAGCCTTATACCATATATGGACGCCCCAGTTGTGCAAGCACTCAGTTATACGGTTTGCGACCCTATATCCGGCGTCATAATGGAAAAATTATCCGCGCCATGATGTCATCCGCACCCTGCTTCCTTCTCACTACATCGGTATATCACTACCTTGTATAAGAACAGGCTATTACAGGGACGGTAGCCGTTTTCTCATCCGTGTTTGCAAACTCGATAATGCGTCTATTTTTGTTGCTCAATGAATTAATAGTAAAAGCTTTTTGCATATTAAAATCCACTTCATCCCGCAGAACACGCCAGATAATCCGGGTCAGTTTGTTGGCTAAAGCGATCGTGGCTTTCATAAACCCGCATCGGGCAATCAGTTTTCTCAACCATTCTCCCAGACAATCATCACGATTTTGGACACAGCGCATCACGGCACGAGCACCGTGGATAATTAACGTTCGGAGATGACGGTTTCCATTTTTGCTCAGGGAAGACAGCCGGTTTTTTCCACCTGAACTGTGTTGTCGGGGAACCAGGCCACACCAGGCAGAAAGTTGCCGGCCATTAGCAAATTGGGGCGCACTGACTTCACTCACGAAGGCGGCTGCAATAAGAGGACCGACGCCGGGGATCGTGAGCAGAGGGTGATAACCACTTTGCTGACGAGAAAGTGCCGCTATTTCATTATCCATTTCATGAATGCGAATGTTCAGATTCCGTAGGTCTTCCCCCAAAGTATGAAGCAAACGTCGTAGTACAGAGGACAGCTCATGGCTCTCCTCTTCTAGAATCTCAGGCAGGTACTGTTGCAGTTTCTGAATACCAGCAGGAACGATCACCCCCTCCTCAGCGAGGAAAGCCCGAATCGGGTTGGCGAGTGCGGTACGTTGTTCCACCATGAGTTGTCGGGCACTGCGCAGTGCCTTGATATCTTGCTGTTCCACCGTCTTGACCGGAACAAAATGGATACCGGGTCGGCACAAGCCTGATGATAAATCCCATCGCCTGAAGGGTTCTGCCCCAATAGTGAGAAGTTGCACAGGCCTCCATAGCAATGAGGGTTCCTGGCGAAAAAGTGCGCACAGTATCAAGCAATTTTTGCCGTGAAATTTTTCGGTTCGAGGCGACAGAACCGTCCTCCATCCAGACACAGACTTGAAAAACGTTTTTGGCGAGGTCAATGCCATTAATCGTATTCATGAGATGTTCTCCCGAAATTCAGTGCATCGGAAAAAAAGATGGCACTATTTGCTGCTGAAAAAGGGGACGTCCATCACATCACTACAGTCATCTGCCTGCACAGGCTGAGAAGCCAATACCGCCCATCCGGCCAACCCTGCGAACAGGTTGCTGCGCGTTACCGTTGCCATAATTGAACCAGTCGAATACTTAATTATTATTGAATGATTTTGGAATAAATATGAGACAGGGTATTATGGTCGAAATTGTTTTATTTTCAATCGATCTGATCGACATATAACCAGAAGGACGGATATTTAGACTAATAAACTGTAATCAGGCAACAAAACGGCACTTAATTAACATTCATTAAACATATCAGGGATAGCATTAAGCATATTCGTCTGCATTTTATCTGCCTCAAAAACAAAAGCACGAAAAATATGATTAGTAAAAATAACGCGATGCTCGACTTTCGTGGTGAGTTGAAATGACATAGCCCGTCCTTTATCACTTTAAGTGACCAAACTAAGAGAAATAAAGGAACAGAAGGCTATGTCACAGCAAGATTTTATCATTTGGGTGTTTTGTTGGGTAGATGAAAATTTAGCAGAATTACAACAAGGTACACGGTTCAGACGCCGGGGGTTCTCACCTAAGCTGAGCGATGCCGAAGCGATTACGATGGAAGTTGTGGGAGAGTTTTTAGGTTTTTCAACGGATAAAGGCATTTGGACGTACTTTCGTGACCACTGGCTTGAGTGGTTTCCGGAGTTGGGCTCACGCGCCAATTTCGCGAAACAAATTTCGAATCTTTGGGCGGTGAAACAAAAATGGCAAGAAAGACTGGCGAGATTATTGGGTGCGTTCGACAGGCCCGTTCATATTATCGACGGATTTCCGTTGCCGGTTTGTGGATTCAAACGAGCAAAAGGCAGTACCAATTTTAAGGGACAGGCCGATTATGGTTACTGTGCGGCTAAAAATGAAACCTACTATGGCTTTAAGGGGCATCTGATGATAGATGAAATTGGCGTAGTGACGGGATTTACATTGACGCCTGCCAACGTGAGTGAGCGTGAAGCAACATGGGATGTGAGCCGCGCAATAAAAGGCTATCTACTGGGTGATAAAGGGTATTTAGGTACTGAATTTCAACAGGAAATGGAGAAATCAGGCATTGAAATGATAACGCCGATGCGTGCCAATATGGATGATCCTGTTCCTAGAGAAACGAGAAAGCGGATAAATGCCAAACGGCGTTTAATTGAAACCGTGATTGGTCAACTCGCCGGGCAATTTAGTATCGAAAAGTGCTGGGCGCGGGATTTATGGCACTTAAGTAATCGAATCGTCAGAAAATTGCTTTCTCATACGTTAGGCATTTTTGCCAATTTTAAACAAGGTAAAAATCAACGCGACTGGCTTCAACAAGCCAACGTTATAGGATGTTAAAGTCGAGCATCGCGTAATTTTAAATAAATCTGACTTACATCTCATTAACTGGCTTGAACTATTAATGAATATATGAATAATATTAATTCTCATTTTTGTTAATTCGTTGTATTTTTAAATTCCATTAATGTTTAATAATAAAAGGATATAACAAGTGACCAATAAGATTATTCAAGGTGTTCTGCCTGTTGCCATACTTCCCTACAATAGTGACTTTTCATTGGATGAAATCGGTTTTAGACAGCAAATAGACCATGTACTTGCTACAGGTTGCGACGGATTTGTCATTGGGCAAATTTCAGAAGTATCACGTCTCACGGCAAAAGAACGGTTCAGGTTGGCAGAAATCATGGCCGATCAAATCGGTGATAAAGGCATATCAGTCATGAGTACCGGAGGAGAAAGTACCGCCCAAGCCATTGAGTTCTCACGTCAGGCAGAACACGTTGGGTGTGATGCTCTGTTAGTTATGCACCCTTCCATGTTTGTACTTGATGATGAACAAATGTTTGCTTATTTTGCCAGTGTTATTGAAAGCGTTAACATCCCTGTTCTCGTCCACCACGCAAAATCTCTGGCGAAACGCCCGCTGTCCATTGATGTTCAGGCAAAATTATTGCATACCTATGGCGCTGAAAAAGTGCAATTTAAACCAGAATCAGCCCCAACTGCGCCAAAAGTATCGTTACTGCGCGATGCTACCCAAGGGCAGGCAAGAATTTTTGAAGGTGATGGCGGTATGATGCTGGTAGATACCTATCATCGTGGTTTGGCGGGGGTCATACCGGCAACAGAAATTGCAGAGATTACTGTTGCGTTATGGCGTGCATTGCAAGCTGGCGATGATAAAACAGCCAGAACCATTGGGTATCCACTGTCATATTTGATGTGTCATATGATGACAAGTATTGATTGTTATCTGCAAATTTCAAAATATTTCTTAAAACGCCGAGGATTAATGAGTAATACATTAATTCGCTCTCCTGTCGATTTTAAATTAGATGCAGAAACATTACGTGAAGTTGAATTTGTTTATGACAATCTATTTGAAATTATTTCTGAGAAACCATTAATTAATACTTAATAATTAACAAACAAAATAATAAGGTTTATATTATGAAACGTTTTGGCTTTTCAATTGAAGTTGTAAATGACGCTGCATTAGAAATGTATAAAGAAATGCACAAGCAGGTTCCGCAAGAAATTTCGGGTGATGAAGGTGCATTAAAGAAAATAGGTTTGCAACGTATGTCAATTTATTTATTGCCAAACAATACGTTATTTATGCAAGTAGAAGCGAATGATGATTTTG
The DNA here is from genome assembly GCF_015163665.1 of Xenorhabdus sp. BG5. GTDB lineage: Bacteria > Pseudomonadota > Gammaproteobacteria > Enterobacterales > Enterobacteriaceae > Xenorhabdus. The sequence continues at coordinate 4,033 of NZ_JADEUG010000019.1, forward strand.
ATCCATTACGTGATTTTACTTATGCGTTATCACTTCATCCGATTGTGAAAGAATGGGATGATAAAATGCACGGTAAAGATAATCCATTATTACGCCGCTCAACCAATAATAATACAGAATTAAATTGGCTTCGATTGGAGCAGGTTTACGATTGGAGTATCACGGAGATGGCTAATGATAGCTGATACTAAAGGGCATGTAGTCACGCTTCTGGATTGTACGCTGCGTGATGGAGGCTTCCAGACACAGTGGTGTTTTTCAGATGAAATGGTGCGGGATTATTTTGACATTTGCCATATTACGCAAGTCGATATTGTAGAATTAGGTTATCTGAATCTGGAACCTCATTGGAACACAACAGATACGGGGCATTATAAAGCGCTGCCAGAGTCTCTCAATCCTCAACAACAAAAACTGACTGAAAAGGCCGGAGATATAAAAATAGCCGTAATGATTGATGCTTGGCGTATTACTGAACTTGATGCACAAGCCGCTTGCGATATCATTTTGGCAGCCATTCATCGAGCACCATTTAATATCAATATATTGCGTATCGCCGCTCTGTTAAATCAATTGCCAGCGTGTATAACGCTAGCAAAGAAACTCCACCAGCATGGTATTTCAGTGATGCTGAATGTTATGCAGGCAGCAGAATTTACGGTGGCAGAATTGCGCTCTAATCTACAATTATTTAATAATGTGTCAATTGCTGCGCTGTATTTTGCAGACAGTTTTGGCCGGATGAAACCAGAACAGGTTTTCCAACTTTATCACCAAATCAGCGAGTCGATTAACATACCACTCGGCTTTCATGCTCATGATAATTTTGGTCTGGCTATCGCTAATGCGGATGCTGCGATACGGGGTGGTGCAACGTTCATTGATGGTACTTTTGGCGGTATTGGTCGTGGCGCAGGTAATGCACCGACAGAAACGCTATGTTTACTGCGGTCAATGAATGGAGAAATAGCACAGTGTGAAGATTTTTTATCTAAACACATTGAACAGTTGAAATCTGAACTCCAATGGGGTTATTCATCGACTTATCGTTGTCAGGCAAAATATAATATACATCCGACTTATGCCCAGAAATTATTTGAGACAGAAAAATTAACGGGTGCCGATCGGATTGAAATTCTTCGTAAAATTGCTTTACATGATAATCCGAAGAAATTTGATATCAATATTCTCAATCTCTATATGTAATTTAATGTAATGAGATGAAATGGAAAAATTACCCTTAACAGAACCGTTGCTAATAAATTTAGTCATGGGTAAGAAATTGGTGTTTTTTGATTGTGATGGCGTATTAATTGATTCAAATAACATTAAACTCGCTGCGGTATCTGATGCCTTATATGATTTACCTCAGTCTGTATTAATGTGCTGTTTACAAAATTTTAAAATGAATTTCGGTCGCTCGCGAATTTGGCATTTCGAGGCATTTTATAGAATTGCTAATCCCAGTGGCGTAACAGAACACCATTTTATTCATGATCGTATCCAGCGATATGAAAAATATCTCAAAGAACATTATATTTTGTCTTTAGCCGTTAACGGAGCAAAGCCATTATTGGAAAAACTGACTTCTGCCGGAATAACCTGTTTGGTTATCAGTGGAGGTAAGGAAACAGAGATTAAAACTATTCTGAATCAGGTCGGGCTGAGTCATTATTTTAAGCAGATTGTGGGCTCGCCAGTGGTAAAAGAGCAGGCTATCAGCACATTTTTGACACAATACCAGTGCACACCAGAACAAACGGTATTTTTTGGTGATGCTCAGGCGGATGCTCAAGCGGCGATGACTGGCCAAGTGCCGTTCCTCTTTGTTCGCCAGCATGCTTTAGTTGAAAGCTCGGTTATTCATGCTCATTGGCCGACCTATCTTTGGGGCGGAGAAATAACCGATTTAACACCAGAACAAACGGTGAGGCTCTTTCCCGGTATCCACTCAAATTTCGATTAGATTCGAATAAAAAGGTGAAGTACATGAGTAGTAATGAAACAAATTGTGTAGAGACGAATTGTACTGAAACGAATAGCACTGAAATAAACGGCATTAAAAAACCATTGAAAATCGCTATTACGGGAGTATCACGCGGTTTGGGGAAAATGCTGAGCTACGCCTTAGTGGCAAAGGGGTATCAGGTATTTGGCTGTACTCCCTCAGCCGATATGGCGTCAGAAACACCCGATGGTTTTGTACTGATCGAGGCATCGGTCACTGAACCCGATGAAATGAAAAAATTTGCCGCCCGAGCGAATGCAGGTCAAGCCGTCGATATTGTTATCGCAAATGCCGGTGTTATTCATGAACGCTTACCCGCTTGGGAAATCCCCATAAAAGAATGGGCGCGAGTGATGGATGTCAATCTATTGGGAGTTGTCAATACAGCCCAGGCATTCTTACCTGCTATGCTTGAGCGCAACGAGGGAGTGTTTATTGCGATTAGCTCTGGCTGGGGACGTTCACCTTCTTGGGGATTGGGGCCGTATTGTGCCAGCAAATTTGCGGTAGAAGGCATGGTGGGTTCCCTGAATGATGATTTACCTGTGGGTGTACGCGCAGTCGCACTTGATCCTGGCAATGGTATTAACACTCAGATGCTTTCAGTGTGTTTACCCGATGAGCATCAAAACTATATTTCTCCCAAAGAATGGGCGGAATATGCCTCGGATTACATCATCAACGAAATTTATCAAGGAGATGTAGCCGGTAGTGCAACGGTTCCTCATCCAGGTTTATAACTGATATAAGGAAAGTTAACACTATGTCAATATTCAACGACTTGAAAGGTAAGCGGGTTGTCGTGACAGGAGGTGGCCGTGATTTTGGGCAAGCCATTTCTGTCTGGCTGGCGCGTGAAGGTGCTCATGTTGATCTCTGTGCCCGTCAGTTATCCAGTGCCGAAGACACTTGTGACATCATTCGTAGTGAAGGGGGGATAGCAAGAAGTTATCAATGTGATATCAGTGATGCGCAATCGGTGAAGGTTTTTGCTGAGCAGTTGCAGCAAGATAACCAGCCTGTCGATATCCTGATCCTGAGTGCAGCTCAATGGCTGGAAGGTGATCTGAGCGATGAAGACAGCGACGCTGATATTATCAGCACCATGAACTCGGGGGCGACGGGTTCTATGTTATTGACTAAAGCGTTATTACCGAGCCTGCGTGAATCACAAGGTGCTGATATTATTGCCATGGTATCAGTCTGCGGCATTTCTCACTTTACGCAATCTGTCGCTCATCCCGCATTTTTTGCTGCCAAACATGCCATGAGTGGTTTTTGCCAAACGATTTCCCACCAATTAAGTAAAGACAATATTCGGGTAACCGGCATTTATCCGCCAGATTTTGAAGTTAATGGCTTTGATGAAGTGCTGGATGATCATAAAACAATAGGTCAGCAATTGCTGAATGGTCGCTCAATCTGGGAAACCATCCGGTTTGTGCTTTCTCAACCCCGTAGTAGCCATATCAGCGAAATTTACTTCCAGGGTCCAACTCGTGAGGACCTAGAATAATGAATGGCAATTTTGCCGGCGGGTGCTCTGCGCCCGATTTCATCCTGACACGGAATGACAGTGAGTTAGTGTCAGCCATGCCGCAAAATATGGCGGCAGGGTATTTTCGTACTGACTGCATGCCAGAAGTCTTTTATCACAAATGCGCTCAATATACGGCTATCAAAACGCTGGCGCCTGAGCTGGTCTTTAATGGCCGGTGTGTCAACACGTTGACTGAATTACCCCGAGATGTTGTTAAGCCAATGGTGATTCGGCCTGCATTTTCACCTCAATCAAAAGGTTCTGCTTTGATTGTCGGAGGAAATGATAGACCCAGTATGGACGACGTTATCCAACAATTGCGTCATTATTCAGGGCCGTTCCAACTGCATGATTATGAAAAAGGGCAACCCATCTTTATTAACGGCATATTATCAACGGGCACGCTGATCATCAGTGATATGTGGCGCTGCATTACGTTGCCTATCGGATATCGAGATATTCTGACAGCCGTTATTAATCTATCGGAAAAAGCGCTGCCGGAGAGATTACCTCAACAATTGGCCGAATTGGCAATTGGGATGGGAATGCTGGCTGGCCCATTGCATATAGAATTAGTGTTAACCGCAGACGGGCCAAAAATTGTTAAATTGACGCCAAGATTGGCCAGTTCCCCCTTGCCTGAACTTTGCCAATTTGGTGGTTGGCAAAGTCAACAGCAGCTTTGGCAAACGAAATCTTGCAACATACAACATAAACCGCTGATAGGTTACGTCGCTGATTATTCGTTTATCTTTTTACAGGCTGGGTGTGTGAAACAATTCTTCTTTGAAAAGGAAGTCAAAGCATTGAGTAGTTTTAGTTATTATTTTATGTCACCGAAAATAGGGCAGGATGTGCAAACGACGATTGATGGTGATACTTATGGGTGCACATTGTTTTTACGTAACAATTCATTGGAAATATTAGAAAGCGAAATTTCTTATTTAACAACATTAAATCTTAAGGGTGCTTTCCATATTGAGTCAATTAAATAATCAGTAATTCAACGAAATAAAAATTTAATTTCCTTTTAAGGAGACCATAAATATTTATGGTTTGCCTTACGGTCACTTATGCTCAAAATAAAATTTTGAAGGTTGACAATGAATTTTAATAATAATCTTATAGACAGCCCCGACGAAAATAAAGTTTATGATGTTATCGGGATCGGATTTGGCCCGTCTAATATTGCGCTTGCCATTGCATTACGTGAAATAGCCCCTCATATGAATGTCGCTTTTATTGAAAGTAAAAATCACTTTAGTTGGCATTCAGGTATGTTATTTGAGAACGCCACTATGCAGGTTTCTTTTTTAAAGGATTTAGTGAGTTTTAGAAATCCACGCAGTCATTTTACATTTATCAATTATCTATATGAGAAAAAACGATTGGCAGCATTTTCTAATAAAAAGGATTTTTTCCCCAGTCGAATCGAGTTTAATGATTATTTTAAATGGTGTGCAGAAAAGTTTTCAGAGCAGGTTTATTACGACAATAAGGTTATTCGTATTACACGGAGAAACTATATTGAAGAAGGGCACCCATTACTTGAAGTCCAGTTACAGGTGGGTACAGAGAAAAAAACGATTTTGACCAAAGCGCTTATTCATTCTGCCGGATTACAGCCGGTTATGCCGGAAGGGGTTATCCCATCAGAACAAGTGACGCATGTGCATCAATTGATCGAACAAATCAAAAAATCACCCCCAACGGAAAATTCACATTATGTCGTTGTAGGGGGTGGTCAAAGCGCTGCGGAAGCGGTGGAATTTCTGTTAGATCAACATCCGTCAATTAAAGTCACGGCGATTGTTTCCCGCTTTGGTTATACCCCCGCCGATGACAGCCCGTTTGTGAATGAAATCTTTGACCCAAATGTGGTTGATGATTTCTATTCAGCACCCTATCAGGTACGCCAAAACATTCTGAATTTACACGCTTCGACAAACTATGCTGCCGTCGATCTTGATCTTGTTGAGAGCCTTTATCGCGGCTGGTACGAAGAGCAGGTGACAGGTAATCATCGTTTGAGCATTGAACGCCTGAGCCGTTTTCAATCGGTACAAAAACAGGGTGAACGTTTACAGGTGACTTTTTCCCATCAGCTCAACGGTGGGCTTCATCATTTCCAGTGTGATCATTTAGTTTTTGCCACCGGTTTTACGCCCCGCAATATCGACCATTTGTTGGATGAAAACCTGAAATCTTGCCTGCGTTATGAAGAGGGTTTACCTATGCTTTCCCGTCATTACCAACTTTTGTGTCATGAAGGGGTGGCACCATTGCTGTATTCCGTTGGGATATCCGAAAACACACATGGTTTGACCGCGACCTTAATCTCCAATATGGCGATTCGCGCCGGTGAAATTGTAGAAGATTTATTAGAGGAACTCAGCGGGAGGCACTATGACCAGGCAGTTTGAATTTGATTGCATTATTGTTGGTGCAGGTATTATTGGCGCAACGTGTTTCCATCAATTTACCGCAGCCGGCAAACGTTGCCTTCTTTTGGAACAAAGGCAATTAAGTGCGGGTATTACTGGCGCATCGGGTTGTATTGTACGCGTATCGCACCGCACGAATGAAGCTATTGACGCTGCTGCACTGGGTTTCCACTTCTATCAGAAATTATCGCATGACTCTGCGGGGTATGTTCCTTTTACCCGTAAGGGCTATTTGCATTTTGCCGATGAAGAAACATTACTGCGAATACATGAGCGGCTGCTGCATAACGGTATTCGGGCGGAAATACTGACTCAGGCATCATTACGTCATCAATATCCCGATTTTCCGGTCATCGCGACATCTGCAATCTATGAACCGGATTCTGGTTATATGGATGCCAAACCCACATTGGAATTTTTGGTGCAATCGGCAGTAGTCCTGGGAGGTAAATATCTTGATGCCGTTGAATTACAACAATTATTATGGGATCAGGAAACTCATCACGTTAATGGTGTGATGACATCAATGGGTGAGTTTTATGCGCCAAATATCGTGTTGGCAATGGGAAATGCGACGACTGCATTTTTGCAGCAGCATTTCAGTGATGACTGTGGAATGTGGAACCAATTAATTCAGGTAACCCGTTTCACGCACGATGTTCCTTTGTCCGGGGCCCCCTGTTTTATTGATGATTTGAACGAGTTAAATGGTCGTTGGTGCCCTGTGACTAGCGGATTTTTTGCTGGTTATCCAACAGGCTTGCGTGTGCCTTCAAACGATTCCTATCGATCCGTCGATAAGTCCCATGCTTTGTTTACTCAACAACGGGCACAACAGCGTTTTCCCTGGCTCAAGGGAGCCTCCACTAACGGCGCACTATGTCACAGTGATTGTTATAGTCAACAGTCAATTGGCGTTATAGGTGAACAAGCCTCGTTACCCAAAGGCATATTTGTTGCCTCTGGATTCAGTGGCGGCGGCTTTAAGATGGCGCCATATGTAGCGGCCACGCTTTTACCGTCAATCACGGGCTTACAGGAAAGCACCACTCAACCATCTTCTTCTGCAAGGGCGGTTATCACACAGGAATTATCTTCATGAAAAAAATAAATATCTTTTCTCCGTCTGTCTTATCTTACAACGTTGCCAGCCGCCCCGTTGAGCTGGTGGGGACAAATGCCAGCCTAATGGGGTGTTCATTGGCACCGGGGCAGGAAAGTTCGGCACATAACCATTTCGAAAATGAAATATTTATTTTTACCGCAGGTAAAGGTGTGGTGAAGACAGGCCATGAGTCGGTAAATGTGCAGGCAGGTGATGCAGTATTGTGTCAGCGGTTTGAAAATCACACCATCGTTAACACCAGTGAAGAAGACAGTTTGCAGTTCCATTCTATTTATTGGGATGCCGGTGACATCAATACATCTGTCACTGACACGCCTGCACCCTCCGGGCAAAGAAATACGCTGATTTTTTCTACACCGCCGACTCCAAATGGCGATTTGCACTTGGGTCATCTCTCAGGGCCTTATCTGGCCGGAGATGTGTTGAAACGTGTGCTATTGCAGTCCGGCGCATCTGTGCATCACGGCACGGGTCGTGACGATAATCAAACTTATGTCGTCACCAGTGCAGCCAAGGAGCAGCGCCAGCCGACGGAAAGCGCAGATTTCTACGCTTCGGCCATTAATGAAACCTGGCAGGGATTCGGAATCGATTTCGATCTGTTTATTACGCCAGATAATCAGGGTGAATATGCTGATTTTGTCCATCACTATATTGAGCTGCTTTATAAGAATGATCTTATTTACACAAAAGAAACAACAGGTTATGTGGATCACCATGGCAATACCCTGCATGAAGCCTATATTCATGGATTATGTCCATATTGTGAGGAAAGCAGTGATGGCAATGCCTGTGAAGCATGCGGCAGACCGAATGAGTGTACGGATCTGAAACAACCTCAAGCAAAAGCCGATGGCAGCCAACCGCTACCCAGAAAAGAATCTCGCCTCTATTTCCGTTTATCTGCCTTTGCTCATCAATTGGCACAATATGTCCAGATCGCAAATATGCCCGCGCATGTCCATCAATTGTGTCATGACATGTTATCGCAGCCGCTACCGGATATTTGCATCAGCCACGCCAGCCATTGGGGAATTAAACATCGTCTGCCTAATTATGAGCAGCAAGTTGTGTATGTATGGTTTGAAATGGCAATGGGGTATCTGTGGGCGGCCAGCGAGCACCCGGCATCAAGGGGAAATAATCGAATGGAAAAAGCCGCTGATGTGTATTCAGGCGATACCAATATTGTGCATTGCTACGGGTTTGATAATGCTTTTTATCACACCTTGCTGTTTCCTGCCGTCTATTTCGCATTGGGATTAACGCCGCCACAAACACATATCGTCAATGAATTGCTCGATCTGGAAGGAAGTAAATTTTCTACCAGCCGGCGCCATCTGATTTGGGGGAAAGATTTCCTGAAATTGGCCGGTGCAGATTATGCAAGAATGGCGTTGATGTTGATGCGGCCTGAAGGGGTACGGGAAAACTTTTCTGTTGAAAAGGTCGCTGCAACCATGAATGCCTTGTTTCCGCAACGTTTATCTCACTGGTTATCCTCGTTGCAAGAGTGTGTGATGCGATATGGCGGCAAGATCTCGGAATCAGGTGCTTGGCTGGCGGATCAAAAGAACCACTACCATGAGTTATTACACGTCATGACGGGCTATCAACATTTCAGCCAAACAGAAAACTTTTCACCGCGCCGAATGGCAGAACACGTTACCAAATTGATTGATATGGCCTACCGCTTCAATGCTTCCCAGCGCCATTTATTCCCCCGAAATTCTAATGCCTTATCCAATTATGCCCGCACAGCGCTGGCTCTGGATGCTTTAGCGGCGCGTATGCTGGTGTACGCATTAAAACCGTTGATGCCAGCTATGAGTGCTGACATTGCAGCCTTATTGAGAATCAATGCAACAGAAGAAACGTGGCAACAGGCAACGACATTTTTGGCGTCACAACACATGATCCAGCCACGTAAGATTATGTTACCCGAGTTGTCTGCAACGGGCTTGGTGCAACTTATGCCACAGTAAATTATGTCAGTAAGACAGGAACAACATCATGAATACAGCAGGTTTGATTGGCATGGTTGGCCCATTGAGTGGACCTCGTTCAGCATACGGTGAATTGTTACGGCAAAGTGCCGGGGAGTCATCATTACCCATGCTCTGGCGGGATGATGCTGCAAACCCTGAACAAGCCTGCATTGTTGCGCAGGAGTTCATTGATCGCGGGGTACAGGCAGTCATCGGTCACTTCAACAGCGAATGTGCCCGAGTTGCGGGCAGGCTTTATCAGGCTGCCGGTATTCCTTTGCTATTGCCTGCCGCCACTGCGCCCGATCTCTGTTCAACAATCGGTGCCTATCGGTTATGTGCTTCAGAACGACAACAAGTTACGGCCATAGTGAAATACTTGCAACAGCATCAATGGGTATTGAATGAATTGTGGTCTGATGGCACGGTCTACGGTAACAGGTTGGTAGCCGCGTTGGCTACGAGCGTTTCCCGACACTCACCAAACAAGGCATCCGCAGTGGGCCTGATGGGAGCCCATCACGCGATAGCAAAAGAAATTCAACGTCGTAACCAATCAGGTTCGTGCTATTTAGTGCCTGATGATTGCGTCATTGAGGAATTTGACCAGTTGCTGCAAGGAAGTGGCGTAACAACACTGTGCCCGCATGCCACCCCGGATTTTGGCTCTTGTGTCTGTTTGGCACTGCAATTAATCAGTGAAGCGATAGATAAAGGGAAAAACATCGGCGAATTTCTGCACCAACACCACGATTTCGAACAAAGGCAGTACCGACACGCGGGGTTTAGCTTGATCTCCCGCCATTATGGCTAAGGCAGTAACATATTTGGGAAAACATTATGTCACAACCTTTAAATCATCTTATTTCAACTCACCCCTATTCACTGAATTATTTACCCAATATTGGTGGGGACAATATCGTGCATGCCGACATTGATACTATGCTGGGCGTATTGCGTCAGATGTTGACGACTGAGCGTCCCGCAGTGGCAGCACCAGACAATATACAGACATTAACGCAGCAAATAGAACACATGGTTGGTGAAACGATTACGGCTGACGGCATCGGTATCGATTCGGCTTTAAAGGTTTTTGTCTCTTTGTTGGCCAGACAAGGCATACCTTCGGATCACGCGAACTATCTTGCTTACATTGGAGCATCTCCCACACCCAGCGCAGTTCTGATGGATAGTCTGCTATCCGCCACGGGAATGGTTGGCTCGGGGTGGATAGCCGGTGCAGGTTTAATCTGGGCAGAAAATCAGGTACTAAGATGGCTGGCTGATTTGGTTGGGTTGTCTGAGCAGGCAGGAGGGTGTTTCGTCGCAGGTGGAACGGCAGGAAACCTGTCTGCTTTGGTGGCGGCTCGTCACAGATTCCGGCAACGTTTCCCGCAATATAAACAGAGTCTTATCTTAGTTGCCGAATCAGCTCATGCGTCAATTGCCAACTGCGCTGCTTTGTTAGATCTGACGATGATTAATGTTGCCTGTAACGATGAAGGGCGTGTGACCGCAGCAGCGTTGAGTGCACAATTGGCGTTATTAGCAGCGGAAGGGCAGTTAGACAATATTGTTGCCATTGTGGCGACTGCCGGGGCGACCAATAGTGGTCAGATCGATGATCTGGAAGGCATTGGTGCCATTGCCCGACAGCGGGGTATTTGGTTCCATGTGGATGCAGCCTATGGAGGCGCGTTCCTTTGCGTGCCGGAGATGCGACATCGTTTCAACGGTATTGCGCTGGCTGATTCAGTGATTATTGATCCCCATAAAGGCTTGTTTGCCCCTTATGATTGTTGCGCTTTGTTGTACGCACATCCGGTTGGTGTCATGCCCGCTTTTGTGCAAAACGCCAGCTATCTGGATCAGGTTAATACATCCCATGAATGGAATCCGATGCATTACGCTTTTCATCTGACCAGACGCGCCAGAGGTGTGCCTCTGTGGTTTTCATTGGCGATACATGGTCGTGATGCCTATACCCGCAGTCTGGCTCGTATCCTTGAAATAACGGACACGTTACGGCAACGCATTGCCCAACATCCTGAATTGCTCTTAATAGACGCTTCATCTCTGAGCATGATTTTATTTAAACGACGTGGTTGGCAGCCGCAACACTATTCTTCATGGTCAGAATATTGTCTGGAAAAAGGTATCGCGTTTATTGTGCCTTCCCAATGGCAAGGGGAATCCGTTATTCGAATATGTATCATGAGTACTCGGTTGGAAAACGCCCAGATAGATATCTTATTGGAAAGTTTGGCGACTTATCCGGGTTGAAGATTCTTCTAACTCAATCCGTCACTAAAATAAAGTTTGTTAAATTCAGGGTATGACATTTGTAATCTTGAGGTTTGATGGAATGGAAAAAGTGTACCGCTGGGAAAAAGAAGAATTTGTCATTACGACAGACAAAAACATGCTGGATATTTCCACTATTCATCAGTTTTTGACTCAATCTCATTGGGCTAAGGGTATCAATCAAGAAGTCATTTGTCGTTCCATTGAACACAGTCTGACATTTGGTTTATTTCATCATACTCGCCAAGTAGGTTTTGCCCGTTTTATTACTGATTTCACGACGTTTGGCTATTTTTGTGATGTTTTTATTCTTGATAGCTATCAGGGGTTGGGACTTGGAGGCTGGTTAATGACATGTTGTATGCAGCACCCTCTGATGACCCAATTACGCCGTATTATGCTGGTGACAACTTATGCTCCGTGGTTGTATGAGAAAGTAGGGTATGTACCTATTAATAGAGAAAATTTTGTTTGGGAGATCGTAAACCCTAATATTTATCAATAAATAAATTCGATTTTAATCAACCTTCATATTGGAGTAAAAGAGTGAATATTTACTTTTCCATTATATACAGGACGTTAAGCAATAACCGTTTATTTTAGTCTGAATTCTGCTTAAGCCATCACTGGAAAATCGTCTTTTGAGTAGAAAACTTTCAGTGGTGGTTTTTTCAATTTAAAATTGTAAGCAATCGTACGCACCACCTAACACTGATGTGTTTTTTCTACGCCAAAATAGCCTGTAAATCGTTATAAAACTATTGTCATCATCAAACAAAAATTTGACCCGATTTGAACCGAACGATACAGTATGACCTGTAACTATAAACGATCCTATCGCCTGCAAGGATCACCCAATGGGTGGCGAAAAAACTCCTGTAGCCTGAGAGGGAGTGCAAGTATTGCGGTACATCTGCGCACTTTTGGAAGTAGATATCGTCGGATAAATAACCCATGTATCGATGATGAAAGTTTCCCGGTTTCTTTATGCACCGACTATCACATATGCAGAGCAGTAACTCTGCCACGTTCACCTTAACCATGTTACCTTGCACTACTTTTACTCACGTTTTGATTTACGCACGATAAACTGAAGTGGTTCAATGATTTTGGTCACCGTTATAGAGGTGATATTCTCACCTCAACACATAAATAGGTGACATGATGAAAAGACGGTTTAGCCCCGAATTTAAATTAGAATCTGCTCAGCTCGTCCTTGAGCAGCATTACAGCGTCAGAGAGGCAGCAAAGGTCATGGGGGTGAGTAAATCCGCCATGGAATCGTGGGTTCGCCAGCTCAAACAAGAGCGGCAAGGCCAATCCCCTAAAGCCTCTCCCATCACACCGGAGCAAATTGAAATACGCGAACTGAAAAAGAAACTGCAACGCCTTGAAATGGAAAACGATGTATTAAAAAAAGCCTCAGCACTCTTGATATCGGATTACCTGAAAAGTGCTCGTTAATTGAGCGATTCAGAGTGCTTTATCCTGGGGTTTCGCTTTGCCAACTGTTCGGGGTTCATCGCAATACTTATCAGGCCTGGTATCAACGGCAAGGAAAGTCTGATGCTGAGCGCGTTAAGCTAAAAAGTTTAGTCCGGGCAGCCTTTACTCAGAGTCAAGGCTCGGCTGGTGCCCGCTCGATTGCCAACATGGTGACCCGTGAGGGAATACCATTGGGTCGATGGCGGGCGGGAAAGCTGATGGCTGAACTCGGACTGGTCAGTCGCCAGCCGCCGACACACCGTTATTCACGACAGGAGCAGGAACATGTTGATATTCCAAACCATCTGAACCGTTAGTTTACTGTCACTGAACCCAATCAGGTGTGGTGTGGCGATGTGACTTATATCTGGACTAGACACAGGCAAAAACTGGGCGTATTTAGCGGTGGTTCTCGATTTATTTGCTCGCAAACCGGTGGGCTGGGCGATGTCTCATTCGCCAGATTCTGAATTAACCAAGAAGGCGTTAACAATGGCTTTTGAATCAAGAGGTCGACCACAGGGAGTGATGTTCCACAGTGACAGTAATAATGCTGGTGTCAGTTTTCATTATCATTGAGTTTGCCGTTTAACCGGATTGGTGTGAATACTGATGCAGTGAAGACCTTCCCGCATCCTGACTCACACAGCGATCAACCTTTTGTGTTCAGCCTTGGATCCGTCGGTTGCCGGAAGCGCCTTCATGCGAGGCATCTCCTCACCGGAGCTCTGTTATGACTGTTAAAGTTACCGAAACCGCCGTTGTGGGTGGCGTGGATACACATAAAGATCTGCACGTTGCCGCTGTCGTAGATCAGAACAATAAAGTTTTGGGCACTCAGTCTTTTTCAACAACACGACAAGGTTATCGGCAAATGCTGGCATGGACGGCCTCATTTGGGGCATTAAAGCGAATTGGCGTTGAGTGTACAGGTACCTACGGTTCAGGGTTGCTTCGCTATTTTCAGAATGCGGGGTTATCATATCCGAAGTTGCTTCACGCTCACTGACATTGGCGGGCGTCAGTGTAAACCCGGTTACCACGCCAATTTCGTCTATCATGAGATGTCCTTTGAAGCCGTAGTCAGTTTCATTTTTGGCGGCGCAGTATCCATAATCGGCTTGCCCTTTGAAATTGGCACTGCCTTTTGCTCTTTTAAACCCACAGATGGGTAGCGGAAACCCGTCGATAATATGTACCGGCCTGTCGAACGCGCCCAATAATCTCGCCAGCTTTTCTTGCAGTTGTTGTTTAACCGCCCAAAGATTCGAAATTTGTTTGGCAAAATTAGCGCGTGAACCCAGCCCCGGAAACCACTCGCTCCAATGGTCACGAAAGTAAGCCCAAATCCCCTTATCCGTTGAAAAACCTAAGAATTCACCGACAACTTCCATCGTGATAGCTTCTGCATCGCTCAGTTTAGGCGGATATTGGCGATTTCTATTTTTATACGTTGTTTTGGCAAGTCCTTACGTTCAGGCGCAGTAGTGACGGATATTTGCCATTTATCCACTTTTACTTCTGCATATTCCGGCTTGTTTCGTAGTGCTTTCGGTTCTTTTACCGTGACCTCAAACCCATATCGTCCCCCCAGATATTTCTCGATACACTCTTTGATTCTACCCAAATCAGCCGAACAAAAATCACGCCCACCAGCAAAATCCAGATCTTCGCTGAATCGGTTAGAGCCGTAGCAGAGCCTTAGCGATGTTCCCCCCTGAAAGGTAATCTCCTTGAGTAAACCGCCTTTAGAAAGGCAAAACAGGATGTCATAATGCAACAGTTCTTTTTCTACAACCGGCCTTAGGCTTACCAGTCCGTCCTGTTCAATGGCTTCATCGACAATGGCGTTAAAATTAACTTGGCTAGACATAGTCGAGTTCCTCCAGCTGCACTAAATGTACATTCCTACCTACTCTTTTTTGGTCACGCAAAGCCGTCTCTTTTTTTGCGATACGCAGGGGCCCACGGCTTTCTAATGTTGCTTTCAGAATTTCGTTAGGCTTTCTGCTAGTGTGGGTGATTTCAATAACTCCCCACGGTGTTTTAAACTCTCCTGTTCTGCCAGTAGACATAATGGTCAGGCGGTCAATGGGAATTTGTGAGATGAGCCCATATTGCGATAAAGCTGACTCCAGACTGATGTAATTATATTCACCTCGTCGGATATTTTTGGCGATAGTTTCCAGAGGATAGCTTCCCATACTGGCCCGCGTATAGGCATAAACGCCTTTGGTAATGCGAAGTAACAACCCAGCTTTGACGAGGCGATCAATAGATTTTTGCAATGTCCGGGAAGGTTCGTCAGCAAAGATGACTTCCAAATCTTGTAAAAGGAAAATAGCTCTTCCCATTTTGCTGAACTCATCTAACTTGTTAATTGCTGTGATCCTATCCATTTCATTATCTCCACTCTGACACCCCCTTAAAGGGTGTTATGTGTATAGATATTGATCATAGCAATTATTTTTATACACAAAAACCCCATTTTAAGGAGATTTGTGTAAACAACAATCTGCCCCGATCGCGCTTATCTCGCCAAAACTAAAAAATATTGTGAGGATATTCGATTACGCTAACGATTTATCCAACTCTCTAAACGTGTTTTTGCCTGTGCAATATCACTACCCAACCACAAAACAATGCCATCAGGTCTAACGATAGTCGCCTGTCCATCTCGAAGTAGTTTTTTAGGGGAAATCATCTCAACCACCGTCAATTGTTGAGCTACGGTTTGAAAATATGATTGCAGTGCAGATACCAGTTTCGGTGCGTGATTATGTATTAAGACAAACTGTTTTTCCCGCAATACTTCTGTCAGCCTACGTTCCTGTCCCGCGTGACGCAGCACTAAATACGGTAAACGCTGACCAACTCGCTTATGATCACCTTTCTGACGCAGACAGTGATATTGCGCATCTTCACCAGCCAACATCCTGACAACTTTTTTCTCGATATAGGGAATTTTGGTTGCCTGCACACCAATCCAATGCACCATTCGCCCCAAAACACCCGTCGCTGTATTGAATTTAAACAGTAAATCTGTATTTTTTAATGCCGCTTTTGCTATCGGCCTGCGCTCGTTTTCATAGGAATCCAGAATATCTGGCAATAAGGTTCCCTGAATAACGCCGGCCAATTTCCAACCTAAATTGGCTGCATCGCCGATCCCCATTTGAAGCCCTTGACCACCCGCAGGAACATGGGTATGAGCCGCATCACCAAGCAGGAAGATCTTTCCCTCTCGATACCGTTCCGCCAACCGCTGTTTACTTCTGTAACGTGCACTCCATAAAATATCACCTAAACCAAAATCCTGCCCCAAAATGGCAGACATACTATTCGCAATCTCTTCTCTGGTAACGGGTTGCTTGACAGGCAGATCCATTCTTTGATTATCTTCAATGCTGATGCGATAAGTACCCTCTGGTAATGGAAATAGTGCAACCAATCCTCTCGAAACAGAACGCGCATATACCGCTGGAGATGGAGGGGTATTCAAGGTCACATCTGCCACAACCAACGAGTGTTGATAATCCTGCCCAACGAAAGGAATATCCAACAATTGACGTACAATACTGTTGACACCATCAGCACCGAGAACCCAATCGTATTCTATCTTGGTTACCGAACGTGACTGGGTTTCTTCAATCTTCACAACAACCTTTTCCCCCATAGGTGTTAACGTCTTAAGTTCCATTCCTCTTTTGAGGTTGACGCCAGACTTATTTGCCCATTCTGTCAACACACTTTCGGTATACGATTGTGGAATGATTACCATGTAGGGAAATTCGAGTGCCAGTGTTGAAAATGAAAGTGTTCTCCCTTTTTTATCCCCAACAGGCGCCTCCGCCCACACGATACCTCGACGTATCATTTCATCCGCAATATTCCAGGCGCTCAACAGTTCAAGCGTGATCGGTTCCAACCCAAAGGCACGCGAATGCAGGGAAGCTGCGGGTCGTTTATCAATGAGATCAACCGAAATTCCCTGCACAGAGAGCGAGGCAGCAACCGCCAGTCCAACTGGCCCGGCTCCTACAACCAATACACGTTGGGTGATAGGGATATTACTCGTCATGATAGCTGTGCCCTCCATTGGGAAGTTGAAAAACGGAAACAATAATATTTCTGGCCGTCGTCGTAGAATAAATCCGCTGTAACCCCGCCGACTCTGCCATGCGAACGATTTCTGCTTCGGGGATGTAACTCCCCAGACTCCCCATAATCCAGTTAATCAAAGACTTAATTCCCCACCCTGGTGGTGCATTTTCGATAAGACAAAACAGGCCATTAGCGTGAAGAATCCGTCGTATTTCCTGTAATCCGGCAGATTTATCATACCAATGCCCAAACGACATCGAACAAACGATCAAATCAATACTGCCTGATGGAAGGGCCAGTTCCTCTGCCATTCCCACGAGGAATCTGGCGAATGGCCTACGCGTGAGCGCTTCATCTACCATACCTTGGGCTGGATCGATGCCAATGCAGTTGGCCTGAGGCCATCGTATGTGTAAGTGCTCCAACAATGCGCCTGTTCCACAACCAATATCCAATATGCTACGGGGCTTGGATGTCCAATCCACCTTCTTCAAGATGCTCAAACATTCTTCATGTGCCAGGTTCAATTTATCGCCATATTTTTCTTCATAGGTAGGCGCTATTCGATCGAAAGTTTCAATAAAACCAGGTCCTTTTTTTATCTTCTTTGTTTTCTCAGAATTTAACATTTTCTGAAAACCTCCAACACTTTTAAGTAAAGCAAACGTAATCAATTGTGTTGACTTTTCTTGCCTAATGTCAAATTCTATCGATCACAAAACGATCACAATTATTGTGAATCTAGCCAACAAAAATAAATAACTTAATGAAATTAATGTAAATTTATCCTGGTTATTTTTTCAGAGGAAAACATAACCAAATAAATAATGTTTTTTAACTTTAAAATAACATAAGAAAATATAATTAATTATGATAAGTAAAAAACGAGCTACTCCACGACAAGAAGTGTTATGTCTACAACAAGCCATTGATCCCCATTTACCAGGCTTAATTCTTGAAATCGTTTTTCGCATTGATGGTTCCCTTTCCGGGCAACAATTGAAATCGCGCATTGACGCTATAGTCAGGCGGCATTCCTCGCTCAGACAGCGTTTTGAATTTCAGGATGGGAAATATTGGGTTGTGGAAGCACCACCGGAAGCATCAGGGTACTGCCATATTCGTTTCCTGGATGAAATTCCTGATTCATCATTATCTGAAATTTTGCTCCCCGATAGCCGCGAATTTATGGGGATCGAATCAGAGCGATTATTTAAGGCAGAAATCATTGAAACAGGAAATCATGATTTATATTTAGTGGTCAGGGTGCATCACGCCATCGCGGATCTCTGGTCTGTTGGCTTGTTGATAGAAAACTTGAATGATGCAGATCCTGCACTTCCCCAGAAAAAAAGTGATTCTCTGCCCCCAAACATTGATCGCGATTTTTGGCGCACCCTACTTTCACACGAAGCTTCTCTCTCGCTACCTCTGAAAACGTTACCGCCGAAACCTCAGCCACAGCAAGCCCAAGGTAGCGCTGGTTTTCGAAAAATGGTGACACACCATTTTAACCTCAGCACGGAAGATACCGCCAACCTATATGAGTTAGCCAAAACGTGTTCCGTGACTCCCTATTCAATTTTGTTGGCAGCACAAGCACTCACACTTTCGAAGCTGGGGATGAGTCAAAGAGTCCCTATTGCAGTGACCATGCATGGCAGGAATAAATATAACCATCAAGAAGTGGGTTATCTGGCTAATACCGTTGCCATCCCTGTCGGCATTGAAGATATAAGTGTCCATAATTACATCAAGAATAATGGCGACCTATTGCGTAATGCCATCCATGCCACCAGCGGAGGAGGTTATCCCGAACTCGTTGAACTCATGGCACAAGAAGGATTACAACCGCCACTGCCCAATTCAGCGGTGATCTTTCAGCAAGATGTGCCTGGCATGGCCAGAGGCGTCGCTGCCGCTTTACTGGGCTATGGTAAGGTACACTTGAAAGATCTGACACTGTCCACGGTCATCGCACCAACCAGTATCGGCCCTTTCAGTAATACGGTATTAATGACCCAATATGACGACCAGTTATTCGGCCGGATCGAAATCGATCCCGCCCAACATCCCGCGTGGCTGGCACAAGCTATGGCAGAGCTTTTTCAACACACCCTTGAATCTATGGTGCGCTATCCGCAAGAAAATCTGTCAACCTTGCCACAACGCCCAATACACCAAGCTGTGTATCTGGCGACACGGGAACAATTGCCTCGTGAACATTTGTCTGAAATTGAAGAAACGCTGATCACTTCTGTTATCCGGCAAATACAGTTACACCCAGATAGACCCGCCATATTCAGCAAATCAGAATCGATTAATTATGGTGAGTTAGGCAAACGTATCGCAAATATAAGCCGTTCATTACGCACATTCGGCCTGGAATCTGGCCGCTCTGTCGGTATTTTACTGCCACGCGATATCAACCTAATTCCTGTTTTATTGGCTGTCATGGTATGCGGCGGAAATTATGTTCCCCTCAGTCCAGACAATTCAATTGAGCTGAATGGCTCCATTGTAGAAAAAGCCAAATGCCAAGCGATCATTACACACAACAACACAACGCCAATTCTATCTGACCGAGTGGAACACTGGTGCCTTGACGATCTCATGCAGGAACAGAATGAAGCACTGGTAGATCTGTCCAAGTTACACGCCACTGCCTATATATTATTTACGAGTGGTTCAACAGGACAACCAAAAGGTGTTGCCATTAGTCATGCCAACGCCGCTCATTTAATGCGTTGGGCCAATCTGGAATATCGTTATGAGCAACTGGCTGTCACTCTGGCAGTCACCCCCATCACTTTCGATCTTTCCGTCTTTGAAATGTTTGCACCTTTGGTCGCTGGCGCCAGCGTCAAGATGATTCATTCCGTCATCGATATCATCGATCAACCTTCAATCATGGAAGATGTCACGTTGCTAAATACCGTACCTTCCGCCGCTGAAGCGCTAATACAGCACAATTCATTGCAACAGAGTGGATTACAGGGCAATACTCAGAAAAACGGCTTAAAAGTCATCAATCTTGCCGGTGAGCCGTTAACGCGCGATCTCTATCTCCGTTTGCGTCAGATTCTGCCTAATGTGCGAATTATCAACCTCTACGGCCCAACCGAAACCACAACCTATTCCACAGGATTGGAACTGACCCAAGACGACGATATCACCATTGGTACTCCCTTATCTGGAACTTACGTTCAGGTTCTGAATGAAGATCTGGCACCTGTTAGCATTGGCGTGATCGGTGAGCTGTTTATTTATGGGCATGGTGTTGCACAAGGCTATCTCAATGAAGCTGCTCGTTCCGCAGCAGCCTTTCTACCTGCGCCCAATGGGGAACGCTGTTATCGCACCGGTGATCTTGTCAGATGGTTACCAAATGGCAATCTTGATTTTATTGGTCGTCGGGATGATCAGGTCAAAGTACGCGGTTTTCGCATAGAACTGGGGGCTATTCAGGAATTTTTACAACATTTTGATCATGTTAAGGAATCCGCCGTATTCATTGCCGGAGCAGGGCAAAAACGGCATATCGTGGCATTTATTGTCCTCACTGAACCCATCCAAGAGGAATATAGCCACATTAACCAGATAAAACAGCAATTACTGCGCTCATTACCTGCTTACGCCATTCCTTCACAATTCTACCTGCTTCCTGAACTACCCAGAAATAAACATGGGAAAATTGACAGGACTCAATTATTACAAGAGGCCAAACAACAACATTTCCCTCCCAATGAGATGTCCCCTATTGAGCAACGTGTGGCTGCCTGCTGGAAACACGTGATCGGCATAGACGCTGCCCCAAATGATAACTTCCTTGAAATCGGTGGACACTCACTTGTGTTAACTGAACTAACCGGATTATTAAGGAATGAATTCAATATTCACATCCTACTGCATGACCTCTGGATCAGGCCAACCATAAGACAACAAGCCGAATTCATTAGCAGCCTACAGAACGCGGTTAATACCAAATCTGCGCCGATTCCGATTCCACGGCTTAACCGAAACAATTCACACCATTAATCAGGAGTGTTGGATGAACAATAATGCACACCAAACGATGATTTTTCCTGCCTCCCATAGCCAGGAACAACTTTGGTTCCTTAATGAGCTGGCGCCAGATTCACAACTGGCTTATACCATGGCCGTTCGGGTTTCCATTGATGGTGAGCTTGATGTGCTTAAACTACAACGTGCCGTAAATCAGGTCGTGTCATCACAAGAAATATTGAGAACCTCTTTTTCCTATGCCAATGGAAAACTGAGCCAAGTCGTCTCACCATCCGCCACACTGCCCATTCATACAATGGATTATCTCAATGATATGGCAGGCGCATTGCGATTAATCAATATGGAAATCAAACGGAAATGGTCTCTGGAGCAGGCACCGCTTTATCGGTTACTACTGATAAGGACAGAGCAAAGTCACTATGAATTACTCCTCAGCACCCATCACATTGTTTGTGACGGAATATCGCTGCAATTGCTACTGAAAAGAATTTTCACTGCCTATGAAACCGGACACGATTTTATGGCAGCGGATGCCCTGCAATTTGCCGATTATGCCGCCTGGAATAAACAAACGACCCATCAGGGGCTTGATTACTGGCGATCACAGCTAGCAGGGGCTTCGACTATGTTAGAAGTCGCACCCATGACACAGCGCAATGATAAACAGTCTTTCACCGGCGCCCGTATCCCGCTGAATTTTACCTACAGTGAATGGCAATCCATGCGACAGGGAGCAACCCAAATCGGGGTATCAGCAGCAGCAATATTCTTGGCTGCATACTGTATTGTCCTGCATCGCATGACAGATCAGGACGATATTTTGGTCGGCATCCCAACATCAAACAGAATCAGACCAGAGTTACGTAATGTTATTGGTTATCTCTCCAATATTTGTGTTTTTCGCAGCCAATATGATGAAGAGCAAAGTGTCACAGACTATCTAAAATCTGTGCAAAAGACACTTTCTGACCTGATTGATCATAGTGAAACGCCACTACCTGAAATATTGCGTACCATCGAGCATGTTCGGTCTCCTGGTTTTCCTCCTCTCTTCCAGGTCTTGTTTGGCTATGAACAGGATACGCCTCGTTCTTTTGATGCTGGCTCGCTGCATTTGACGTTTTCCGATGTAGATACCGGTGCTTCTCGTTTGGATCTTTCCCTTTTCCTGTTTGAAGATCCAGATCGCAATACAACAGGTTTTCTGGAATATGCCACCGACATCCTTGATGCCTCAACCGCGATTAAGATTTCAAGTATGTTGGAACATGTCCTAAAGCAGTTTGCTCACTCAACCCCAATGCTGCTTAATGAATTAAACATGGGGCATGGGGATTCCCGTGCTGTATCTAACCCTATTGAGCCTGAATTCCAAAGCATTCCTACTCGATTATCAACCTTAGCAAAAAAACAGCCTGATGCGCTTGCTCTGTGTGACGAGCATATCCAGCTAACGTTCCATGAACTCAATCAGCAGATTATGTATGCAGCGGGCATATTGAACACACACGGCATCGTTGCTGGCTCTCATGTCGCCATTATGGGTAAACGCGGAGTCGCGTGGGTCGTCACCATGTTAGCTATCTGGCAACTGGATGCGATCTATATTCCCCTTGATGTGACTATGCCGGAGCCCCGGTTGCAAGACATGCTATCAAGATTAACCAACGTGACCCTGATAGCAGATGAAACAGTGCCTGATTCTTTCAGGCAATGGCAGCCTATCCAGATGGCATCACTGTGGTGTCTTTCTCCGCAACATATCGAAAATCCTGAACCCCATGTCGGCACAGCCGCTGGCTATATTATGTTTACCTCTGGTTCGACCGGACAACCCAAAGCCGTCCTGGTTCGTCAGAATAATCTTGTCTCCACATTAAATGCATTTGGTCATCTGCTGAATATCCGTCCTGACGATCGGATGTTGGCTCTGACCACGTTCTCTTTCGATATCTCTCTGTTGGAACTCCTGTTAACGCTGGTACACGGTGGAAGTGTCTATATTGCGCCTACCGCAGCACAACGGGATGGCAGCAAGTTAATTGAATGTCTGAATAACCATGAAATCACCCTGGCTCAAGCGACACCTATCACATGGTCGCTCGCCTTAATGACGGGTTGGTCGCCACGGGAAAATTTAACTATGCTGTGCGGCGGAGAGCAGTTGCCCCAAGACTTAGCAGATCGCTTGTGTCAGCCCGGCATGACATTGTGGAATCTGTACGGACCAACAGAAACAACAATCTGGTCAACGGCATACCAAATACAACCCCGAATGCATCAACGTTGTGTCATTCGCTTGGGGGCACCGATCGCGGGTACGCAAGTGGCGGTCGTGGATAAACATCTCCAGCCTGTTCCGAAAGGATTTTTAGGTGAACTGATGATTTCAGGGTTGGGAGTCAGTGCCGGGTATTACGGTAATGCGCGTGAAACCGCCCAAAAATTCTTACCTGATCCCTATACCACAGGAGCAAGAGCCTATTTGACGGGTGACATGGTACGCATGTTACCGGACAATTCCCTGCTCTACGCAGGTCGGCGTGACGATCAAATCAAGCTACGCGGACATCGCATTGAGCTGGGAGAAATCGAAGTCACACTCAGGAAACTCCCTAACGTTAAAGAGGCTGCCGTATCTCTCTCTGCTCAGGGAAACGAAAGTGCTGCACGACTTCAGGCATTCATTATTTTTTCAACGCCTGTTGAAGATGAACAAGAGTGGATGAGCCACGCCCTTAATACCCTGAAACAAGATCTACCAAAAGCATGGATACCCACAGAATATTTCCGCATTTCAGACATTCCCCTGACACACAATGGCAAGCGGGATAAAAAACGCCTGCAAACCCATGCTGTTCGCATGAGTACTACCGTTGAAAGCATAGCCCCAAGAAATGAAGCGGAAGCTAAGATCCATGCTGTTTGGAGCCAATTACTTGGCACAAACCGCTTTGGTGTCACAGATGATTTTTTCCAACTTGGCGGTCATTCCATTTTGGTCGCCCAGATGGTGGAACGTATTGAAATGGCGTTCGGGGAACGCATACCTATCGCAGATATTTATATTTCCCCAACAATCGCCCGTATCGCAGCAACACTGGAATCCATGCAATTCGATACGGGAATAAAAACCGAAGGAGTTCAGGGGAACTGGGAATTTAACACGATAACCCTCAATTCCCTCAGCGATTCGTTCAACTCCCATGCCCCATCCTCTTCTCAGGTTCAGGAGAAATAAATCGTGCAAACTAATCATATGGTCGCTTTCGAAGATCAACTGCGCTCACACCCACTGGCTCAGAGAGCACTCAGTGCACATCCACTTTCTACAGAACAAAAAAGGATCTGGTTACTGACTCAATTATCTGATGCCAATATGATGCCCATTACTGCTCACATTCAGGTAAACGGGCAGTTAGATATTGCAACGGTGCAAATTAATCTCAGTCAGTTAGTGACCAAGGCTGAAACCCTGCGCAGCCTGTTCATTGAAGTGGCAGGTCAACCCGTCAGGCTATTAATGCCGACAGGACAGGTACAATTTGAATTTTCCAATGTAACGCCCTCTGAGTTTGAATCTGAACTTATCATCAAACCTATTGATGTCAGTGAAGGCCCATTACTGCGCATTTTCATTAACAAACTCTCGGAAGAAAAATATGATGTTTTTTTGGCTGGTCACCCTATCTCACTGGATGAAGTTTCACTAAGACTTATTGCAGAGTCGCTATTTTTACCAGCAAGTGATTTGCCTTCGTTATCGGCTGGTGATTTGACGGCTGCATTGCAGGCAGAACAAGTTCGCTTAGACAATGAAGCCGTCAGAAGCGCAATTTATCAATGGGGACAAAAACTGCAAGCGCCAGCCGCAACCGAAATCCCGATTGAATTTCCTCGACCAGAGATCAAACTGACACAACGTAAAATCCATAAAATACAACTCAGCAAAGCATGGCAGACAAAAAGCCCAGAACATTTTATCTCTTGCTGGCTCGCAGTATTAATGCGCTGGCAAGGTTCCCATGCTGCCGTTTGTGGCGTTAAGGTTCGCGATCCTTCTCTTTCTGCTGTTATCGGGCCATTGCAAACATTCCTGCCCATTCGGGTTGATTTGACCGAAAACGGTACACTGGGGGATATCAGCCAACAAGTCGCTGAACAGTTAGCAGCGGAAAACAAAGTGTCATTTTCCAGTTTGTTGGAAATCTGCCCCCCTAAACGGGATCTAAGCCGAACACCTTACTTCCAAACGGGCTTGAGCTATGTTGAAGCCAGGCACTATTCCGATTTAAACCGTGAGATCGAACTGGTGGAATGCCCGCCACTGTTCTCATCCAATGACCTTGATCTCTACATCACTTGCTATGAAAGAGAACAAGAGATAACGCTGGTGATGGACTATGACTGCAACGTTTTGACCAAGAAATGGGTCGATACACTGGAAGAAGCGTTAACAACACTGCTATTTACCCCCTCTGAGCAGTGTATTGAAACTGCATTGCTAATATCAGACAAAACGCGGGAAAAGATCTTGGCCGTTTCACGGGGACGCAGAACATCCCCCCTGAATGCGACACTCTCTGATTTGGTTGCGGAGACGGTAAAATCAGCGCCGAACAATATCGCCATCATGGATGATACTCAACAGTTGAGTTATGCAGAATTATGGAATCGCTCTGAATCTGTGGCTGCAAATATTCAATCACACGTTACACAATCAAAACAAATTATTGCCGTATGCCTGCCCAGAACGGTTGATTTCGTTGCTACAGTATTAGGTATATTACGTTCAGGTCACGCATTCCTGCCCCTTGATCCACGCCTGCCCAGTGACCGAATCCGCTTTTTATTGGAAAACAGCGGTAGCTCATTGGTCGTCACGTCACAAGGGCAGATCACCCGTGATTGGCCAAAAGTGCCTGTACTCTGCATCGAAGACCTTGATATTTCAATTAACTGGCAAGCCCCTGAAAACTTATCAGACAAAGACGCCGCTTACATTATTTACACCTCTGGCAGCACCGGACAACCCAAAGGGGTACTCGTTGAACACCAGCAAGTGGTCAATAACTTAATATGGCGTCAACAGACTTGGCCTCTGCATCCGCAAGATAATGTCCTACATAATCATTCATTCAGTTTTGATCCCAGCATCTGGGCACTATTCTGGCCTCTCACCAGCAGCGCCACTATTGTGCTGGCCGATACGGCAGCAATGGAAGATTCAAACATCCTGATCAATCTGATTAAACAACACCAAGTCAGTATATTGGGAGGTGTACCCAGCTTGCTGGGAGCCTTAGTCGATCATCCCCAGGCAGAAAGTTGTCACTCCATCCGGCGGGTACTCAGCGGCGGTGAAGCACTGAATTCAGATTTGGTCCAGAGGCTCCACACCGTTTGGCAGGCCAAGGTCATCAACCTGTATGGGCCAACAGAAACAACGATTGATGCTCTGGCTTATGCTGTTCCGAATGATATTTACGATCCTATTCCCATCGGTTATCCCCTGAACAATGTTGATGCTTTTGTCGTTGATCCTGATCTTAATCTCGTCCCCTGTGGCGTTCCTGGCGAGATCATGATTGCCGGCAAAAGTCTGGCTCGCGGTTATCGGAGTAAACCGCAGGAAACCGCCCTGCGTTTCCTGCCCAATCCTTTCGGTACGGGGCGTCTATATGCCACTGGCGATATAGGGCGTCGTCTGTCTAATGGCGCGATCAGTTATCTGGGACGGCGTGATCATCAAGTAAAAATCCGCGGGCATCGCATTGAACTTAACGAAGTTGCCCATGTAATACGTCAGGTTTTGGATATCAGTGAAGTGATTGTTTTTGCGATTGATGCAGGAACAGAACAAGCAAGGCTGATTGCAGCAACAGATCAAAAAACAAAATGGGACGCTAACAAGATCCTCCCGCAATTATCCCAACATTTACCGACTTATTTAGTACCCGCACAATGCCTGCTGATGGATAAGTTACCCAAAACCCCCACCGGAAAAGTGGATCTGTTAAAACTGGCTGAATTGGCAACACCCACTAAAACGGAAACGACCACACTCAAGGGACGTGCTCCCCTGTCAAAACTGGAAGAATCCGTCATGCAAGATTTTGCTCAGGTACTAGGCTTGTCAGAAGTCACACCTGATACCGATTTCTTTGAGCAAGGTGGTACATCCATTCTCTTAACCCGATTGGCGGGTAAACTGGCCACACAGCACCAAGTTCAGATCCCATTACATGAATTTTTCCGCGTTCCTACGCCCGCTGCGGTGGCAGAAGCCATAGAAATTTATCGGCGCGAAGGTTTGTCTTCCCTCCTTGCGCGTCAGCATGCACAAACCCTGGAAGGCGATATCTGGCTGGATGACAACATACAACCGCTGGGGCTGCCACATGCCAATTGGTATCAGCCCGAATGCGTTTTCCTTACCGGAGCAACCGGTTATTTGGGGTTATATCTGATAGAACAACTCCTGAAACGAACATCCAGCAAAATAATCTGCCTGTGTCGTGCCAAAGACAACGAACATGCCAAAGAACGGGTTATTGAAGGCCTGGAAAAATATCGCATTGAAATTGAAACCGAACTGCATCGGGTCGATTTTTGGGTGGGTGATCTGGCGCTCCCCCATTTCGGCCTATCCGATAATCAATGGCAATCACTAGCCAACCATGTAGACGTGATCTACCACAATGGCGCTTTAGTCAACTTTGTTTATCCCTACAGTGCACTAAAAGCCACCAACGTAGGTGGTACTCAGACAGTCTTCGAACTCGCCTGTACAACCAAGTTAAAAAACGTCCACTATGTTTCTACCGTGGATACTCTGCTGGCGACACACATGCCACGACCGTTCCTGGAAAATGACAACCCATTGAAGTCCGCTGTTGGCGTTCCGGCTGGCTATACGGGCAGTAAGTGGGTCGCCGAAGGGGTTGCCAATCTCGCTCGCCAGCGGGGTATCCCCGTAAGTATTTTCCGCCCTGGATTGATTCTGGGACATACAGAAACAGGTGCATCGCAGAGCATCGACTATTTATTGGTTGCCCTGCGCGGCTTTTTGCCAATGGGTATTGTGCCGGATTATCCACGTATTTTTGATATCGTACCGGTAGATTATGTTGCTGCCGCCATTGTGCATATTTCACAGCAACCACAAAGTCGGGGTAAATTCTTCCATCTCTTTAACCCAGATCCCGTCTCCATTCGCCAATTCTGCGATTGGATCCAGGACTTCGGCTATAAATTCAAGATAGTGCCTTTTGAGGAAGGTAGAAAACGTGCTTTAGCCGTTCCACCCGGTCATCACCTATACCCATTGATCCCCCTGATCAAAGATGCCGATCCAAAACCACATCGGGCACTTGATCCGGCCTATAGGCATGAAGTGAACCCAGAATTAGAAGGACAGCAGACGTTTGAGTTACTGGCCTCCTCAGACATCCCCCGTCCAATGACCATGAAAGGATATGCCCACAAGATCCTGAATTATCTGATTGAGACCGATTTCCTGATAGCACCAGAAACTTTACAACACCAGACACAGGAACAGAAATAACATGAATCAGTCATCTTTCCCGATATCAAGCAACCCTTTCATTCTGGGCATACCTGAAGACTTACCCGTGGATGAACAAGGTTTGCAGTCAGCAAAAATGCTGGCAAGTCAAGTGATAACACAAATTGAAGCAGCACAGGCTTATCGGAGCTTGACGACGTTCATAAGCACATTAAACAACATTCACCAACAACTCCCTCAGGTTTCTGATGGCGTCGCAGTGGATGATCCCAGAGAAAGTCAGGAAAACAGAGACAATGACAAAGCGTTCTGGATTGAGAGGCATCGGGGAGAAAGCACCGCTCTATTAATCAAAGCCACACTGGAAGCCACCGTGCAGGTCTGTGAATTAGTCGAACGTTGGGGCACCAATTTGAGCCAAGGCGAGTGGAATCAGGTCATCTCTACCGTCGATGCCATTTTGCATACGATTATCGAGCCACGCGGTATGCCGCAAGTCCGGGACTATTCATTGGCCCTCCCTGCTCGGCAAGAAGATCCAAACATGCCCTTTAGACGCTGGGTAAGAGGACACCTGCTGTTTATGGTGCTTTGCCAGGGGATGAGCCTGTCCCTCAACCTGATGACGAAGGCCGCCCAGAATAACGATATAGAACTTGCGCATGCACAAGCCAACCGAATTATTCAATTGATGGATATCTCTCGGATCACGCTTGAGTTCGCTACCGATCTCAATCAAGAACAATATATAAGCGAAATCCGGCCGACATTAATGCCGCCCATAGCGCCTCCCAAAATGAGCGGCATTAATTGGCGTGATCACGAAGTATTGGTTCGCCTGATGCGCCAGTCGACACCAGTCTGGAGTTTTATTGAACAAACACATCCCAAAACTGTTGAGCGTATGCGTTCGGTGCTGACTGAAGTTTACACCGCTCATCGCAACGTTTGCGAAAAATTTGTGGGGGAAAGCAGCAGTAGCTTACTCGCCAGAAAAAAAGCGGCTACCCCTGCTGGCCAAATTCTGGAAGGGCTTAAAAAAACGCGGATGAGATCCCTGGATACAAGCTCCCTGACCCCAGATGAACCCAAAAAATAATCCCAGAATGCCCTTTATTAAGGAGACCAATATGGCAACTTTTCTTGGTGAAAATGACTCTGTGTTATGCCTTGTCGTTACTAACGCCAACAAACAATATTCAATCTGGCCAAGTGGGCGGGAACTCCCGTCTGGATGGTCTAAAGAAGGGTTTGAAGGATCACGTAGTGACTGTCTGAAATACATTGACCTCGTATGGACAGAGCCTACAGCTTATAGCACGACACAATAATAGTAAAAACAGTCGTAAAAACGTTATATACCGACCCAACCATTAACCTATAACAATATTATTATTAAGGAATTAAGATATGACATCTACCCATCGCTCAGATGACTATACAAAGCCTGCTCAACTCGATATGGCCGGGCTCAGTTATCTTCTATTTAGTCATGCGGCATTCCAATATCTTAGAGCAGCTTGTGAGCTTAATTTGTTTGAAACGATCACAGACCTTCATGAACCTACGAAGGAAAAAATCAGAACAGCGTTGGGTTTGGAAGAGCGAGCAACAGATATCTTGCTATTAGGTGTCACCTCATTGGGTATGTTGACAAAAGACAACGAAATTTACAGAAATGCGGAGGTTCTGGAAGAACTTATGAGCACGGACGATTGGCAACGCTTTAAAGATACTGTGGCATTTGAGCAGTATATTGTCTATGAGAGCCAGCTCGACTTTACCGAATCTCTGCGGGCAAACAGCAATGTCGGTTTACGGCGTTTTCCGGGCACAGGTCGTGACCTTTACCACCGTATGCACCAACATCCTGAACTTGAAAAAGTTTTCTATAAATATATGCGTTCTTGGTCTGAACTTGCCAACAAAGATTTGATTAAACACCTTGACCTGTCCAACACACATCGTCTGCTCGACGCGGGCGGTGGTGATGCCGTCAATGCTCTTGCACTAGCACAGGCCAATCCTCACCTGCATGTGACCTTGCTCGATATAGAATCAGCACTGGCAGTTCCCAAATCCAAAATTGCGGCTGCGGGGCTTGGAGACAGAGTTGAAGCCAAGGCTTTGGATATCCTGCATGATCCTTTCCCAACCGGCTACGATTGCATTCTTTTCGCCCATCAACTGGTTATTTGGACACTGGAAGAAAACACACGCATGTTGCGCAAAGCCTATGATGCCCTGCCAAAAGGGGGACGAGTTGTGATTTTCAACTCAATGTCAAATGATGAAGGAGATGGTCCTGTTGTTGCTGCACTAGACAGCGTTTACTTCGCCTGTCTGCCCGCTGAAGGAGGGATGATTTATTCCTGGGAACAATATGAACACTGCCTGAATGAAGCCGGATTCAAAGATCCACAACGCATCCGCATTCCAGGCTGGACGCCACATGGCATCATCATTGCCCATAAATAATTATTACCGATAAAAGATCGCGGGTATAAATCACATTAAGTCATCCAGCCTCTTAATGCCGGATGACTTTTTTCGAGACATTCAACACGATACTCAGTTAACAACATGCTCAATGAAAGGAAACAGCAATGGACACCCAAAGTGACAACAACACACCGCAACAAATTAGACAGATTTTATACAGTCAATTAATATCCCAAGCTATACAGACTTTCTGTGTCCTCAATTTGCCCGATTTAATTGATACTTCTCACAGTTCAATTGAACAATTAGCAAACCAAACTCAAACCAATCCGGCTGCTCTGGCAAGACTACTTCGAGCACTGACCCAATTTGGTCTCGTCACCAACACGGATGGAAAATTTGCTCTAACCTTATTGGGTAAGAGCCTAACAAGGCAAGCCGTCGCCTCTGCACAACCCACAGCATTGCTGATCAACGGAGAAATCGGGCAGGCCTGGCGTGGTATAACAGAGACTATCCGCAGTGGAAAATCCAGCTTTGAAGCGTTCTATCACGCTACCTTGTTCAAATATCTTGAAGCCAATCCAGAAAAAAGAGCTATTTTTGACCGTTCACAGGATATGGGATTAGAATTGGAAGTCCCTGAATTATTAGATCATCTTGTCATTGGTGAATCAGAAACCGTTTTAGATATTGGGGGAGGTTCAGGCTATCTACTCACGCGCATATTAGAAAAATGGCCGAACAATCAGGGTATTCTCCTTGATTTACCTGTCGCTACAGAGATAGCCCGGAAGAAACTGGCTGAACAAAGAAAAACGGGGCTATTCCAAATCATTGCGGGTGATTTTTTCAAAGCATTACCTGAAAATGCCAGTATTTACCTCCTGTCACATGTACTCCATGATTGGAGCGATGATAATTGCAAAAAAATATTATCAACGTGCCATCGAAGTATGCCTAAAAATGCCATACTCATTATTATCGATTTATTAGCCTCAGACAGAGAAGACACAAGTACAAATAAAACTGCCGCCATGATGGACTTATATATGCTGTCTCTTTTTGGTATTTCTGGCGGTAAGGAACGCACGGAAAAAGAATTTAGAGAATTACTCGAACAAGCTAATTTTACCGTTAACGAGATCACTCAATTACCTAGTGGCAACGGCATTATATATGCCACGCCAAAGTGATACATGGCGCCAATAAACTCGTAACACTAATAAACCAGTAACACCCTAATGCGAATATGCAATGACATATATTACTTTATAGATTATAAAGAACACGGCCTAATCGACCTGATAATTTAGAGCCTAAAGGAATAGGCTTTATAAAATTAATTTAACAGTGTTATTAAATTGGCTGGTATTAATTAATGAATCTTTTTACTTGTCAAACAGGGTTAATTAGCCAAAGTTTTAATTGTAATGTGTAACTATGAGGAAAAATGATGTCAAAGCTCATTTATTATGTC
The DNA here is from genome assembly GCF_015163665.1 of Xenorhabdus sp. BG5. Lineage (GTDB taxonomy): Bacteria > Pseudomonadota > Gammaproteobacteria > Enterobacterales > Enterobacteriaceae > Xenorhabdus. The sequence continues at coordinate 36,508 of NZ_JADEUG010000019.1, forward strand.
GCTGCAACAATGGATGGTTATATCGCAACGGAAAACCACGAGTTGGATTGGCTCTATGAATTCACACTTGGCGATGATGCCACCCCGTATGATGATTTTTACCAAGGAATTGGCGCGGCCATTATGGGGGCTGAAACTTATGAATGGATCATGAAAAACTCAGCGGATGACTGGCCCTATAAAGATATTCCGTCATTTATTCTTTCTTCAAGAAAACTATCCATTCCTGTCGGGATCAACGCGGTAGTCACCCAAGAATCCCCTAAGTCCATCGCTTCCAAGGCAAGACTGGCAGCAAAAGACAAAGATGTCTGGGTCGTGGGAGGAGGAAAAACAGCTGCATGTTTTGCTAATGCAGGTGAATTGGAACAATTGTTCATTACAACCATTCCCCTATTTCTGGGTTCTGGCGTTAATGTTCTGCCAATTGACCAAAAGATTAAAGTGGTTCCTAAAATGCAGCGATTATTACAAAGTGGTGCTATCGAAACCTTAATGGACGTAAAAATGAGCTAAGTATTAGCACTGCGTGTGACAGTACTTGTTCTTGCCAAGAAACTGTTTCACGCAGCCTATTGACAACACTGGGGAAACAACATGACTCGTATCATTTTGAGCCTGATTTTAGTCGTTGTTCTTGGTTTATCTGTGTATCAAGGTGTCAGCATGGTACAACCGACAACGATGACCACCTTACCCACTCAAGAAACAGGATATGTAAACGTACAAAAAGCGCTAAGCATCATTGCAGCTAAACCACATCCTACCGTATCCACACAGCAAGAACAGATCCGCCGCTATTTACTCACCGAAATTCAGGCAATGGGATACCCTGTTGTCAAGCAACCGTTCCTGTTCACTATTGATGAACTTGTTGCACGTCAGGAAAAAATCTACTCACAACTTGATGAATACCAACGCCGTGCATTCGATGCAGAATTAGCACGAGTCGGCGCTAAAACCCTTGAAGAAGAAGTACGCATCCGCTCAGGGCTAAAACAGGGAAACTCTGCTTACGGCACCAACATCATTGCCAAACGAACGTCTCCTGCTGCTAAAAACACGATATTGATTGTCGCGCATTATGACAGTGTGGGTACTTCCCCTGGGGCAGGTGATGATGGCATGGCTGTTGCGTCCATGTTGCAGCTAATGCGGGATCTGACTCAAGTCACGACGATAAAAAATAATGTTATCTTCTTACTGACCGATGGTGAAGAGTTAGGTTTATTAGGCGCAAATTATTTTGCCAACCAATTGACCGATGAAGAGTTACAATCGATTAGTCTTGTTTTGAATTTTGAAGCAAGGGGAAATCATGGTATTCCTGTATTATTTGAAACCTCGGCTCAACCTTATGCGCTGATGACGGCATTAAATAAGCATTTAAGCAACGTTACTGCATTCTCATTTACCCCTTTGATATATGATATTTTACAGAACGATACTGATTACACGGTATTTAAAGAAAAAGGGATAGCAGGGCTGAATTTTGCAGTCGTACAAGGCTTCGAACATTATCACAGAATGAGCGATACGCTAGAAAATCTTTCCCCTGAAACCTTATTTCAATACCAAAATACCGTGAGAAAAGTGGGTTATTATTTTGTCGTACAGCAAGATATGGAACGACTGAAACATAATAAAGATGCAGTTTACTTCCCATTACCCTTATACGGTTTAGTTATAATCCCCCCCAATGTCACCTCTGCCCTTGGCATCAGTACTTTAATTCTTTGTTTATTCTGGGGGAAACATCTTTTTCACAATCAGATGAATCGTAATGTAAAAAAATCTTACAGACAGATCCCCTTTATTTTTATTGGGTTACTCTGTGCAATAATTTCGATAAAAATACCCGCTCTGTCTTATTTAATTACCATTCCGTGCCTATTTTTATTAATTTCACATATCATTCTATTTAAATTTAATCGATTTTATCTCGCGCTCATTATCACAACATTAGGAATATACTTGTCAAGCCTCTTATATACGCCTGTGGTTTACCTGATCAATAGCGGATTACAAAGCTTACTATTTGCTTTCATTATAGCCTTAATACCGACAATCATATGGAGTATAAATTATTGGTGTTTATGGCGATCAATACCTCATTCATTCACGAAAAACCGATAGATAACCGGTTAAAATTCCCGTGAACCTGTTTTTCCAACCACACCATTCACAAGGATATCATCGAATTGAATAACATTCTGCGCCGTCACGGGGCGCAGATCCAAGCTCTGACTCGATAAGGTACAGAGTTCTTTTTATTTTACCAACCGATAACATAAATCTATAAGTCACATCTATTAATTACCGAAAAAACTAAAAACCCGATAACAATCAGGACTATGAATATAAAAAATCCTTTAATTTCAAATCAATGGCCTAAAATGTGATCTAAAACTCAAACAAAGCAACTTTTCATATTCAAAATATGAAAATCTGTCTAGGATTAACCAGCTATTATTTCAGTCTATTCATTATCTCATCATGAGAGAAATCATTCTGTTAATCGCAAAATTCCATTATTGATCACTCCTGCCACACAAAGGAGAAAAGGCATGAAGAAAAAACAAATAAATCAAAAGGATATTGATAATCTTATTACCTTGATTGGTGGTAAAGAAAATATCGCTTCCGTCAGCCATTGTATTACCCGCCTCAGATTCGTTCTCAATACACCAGAAAATGCCGATGCCAAAGCCATTGAAGAGTTGCCAATGGTCAAGGGATGCTTCACTAATGCCGGACAATTTCAGGTCGTAATTGGGACGAATGTGGATGTCTATTACAAAGCTCTGCTTGAAACCACAGGGAAACAATCCGTTAATAAAGAAGAAGTTAAACAAGTTGCTCGCCAAAATATGAAATGGTATGAAAATGCAATTTCACATTTTGCTGAGATCTTCTTCCCATTACTGCCAGCCCTGATCAGCGGCGGTTTAATCCTCGGTTTTCGTAATCTGATCGGCGATATCCCGTTTAGTGAAGGTAAATCGCTCGCGCAACTCTATCCTGTCTGGCAAAGTATCTATGATTTTCTCTGGCTAATTGGTGAAGCCGTATTCTTCTACCTCCCTGTGGGGATCTGTTGGTCTGCTGTCAGAAAGATGGGGGGAACACCTATTCTGGGGATTATTCTCGGCATTACCCTGGTTTCCCCGCAATTGATGAATGCTTACCTGCTTGGGCAACAAACGCCAGAAGTCTGGAATTTCGGCTGGTTTACCATTTCTAAAGTCGGTTATCAGGCACAGGTTATTCCTTCCCTATTAGCTGGCCTGACGTTAGGGTGGATTGAAACGCGGCTGAAAAAATGGGTACCAGACTATCTCTATCTTGTTATTGTCCCTGTCACTTCTCTGATACTGGCCGTCCTCCTTGCCCATGCCTTGATAGGCCCTGCTGGACGCGCTATCGGGGATGGTGTTGCCTGGGTTGTTAAAAGTCTAATGACGGGTAGCTTTGCCCCTATCGGAGCCGCGTTGTTTGGTTTCTTCTACGCACCGTTAGTGATTACAGGTGTCCACCAAACTACACTGGCTATCGACCTGCAAATGATCCAAAGCACCGGAGGCACCCCAATCTGGCCGATTATTGCGCTATCTAATATCGCTCAAGGTTCTGCCGTTGTCGGCATTGTCTGGGCAAGCAAGAAACAAAAAGAACGCGAAATTTCTGTTCCCGCGGCCATTTCAGCCTATCTGGGGGTCACCGAACCTGCCATGTATGGTATCAACCTTAAATACCGTTACCCCATGTTCTGCGCAATGATTGGCGCAGCTCTGGCTGGACTGGTTTGTGGGTTCAACCATGTGACCGCCAATGGTATCGGCGTTGGCGGAATACCGGGAATTCTTTCTATCAAGCCGCAGTTCTGGATGGTTTATTTGATTGCCATGCTCATCGCGATTGCTGTGCCATTCCTGCTGACCGTTCTGGCTTATCGTAGAAATGAACGCAACGCGCTCTTACCCAAAGCCGATCTTACCTAATAAACAGGCCAATTAATTTTGTAGGTATCTATTTATGACGGAACAAAAACCATGGTGGATGGATAGCGTTATCTACCAAATTTATCCAAAAAGCTTTCAGGATAGTACTGGTAGCGGTACGGGAGATATCAACGGGATCACCCAACGGCTGGATTATCTACAGCGTCTCGGTGTTGAGGCCATTTGGATCACGCCGATTTATCCCTCCCCGCAGGTTGATAATGGCTATGATGTCGCTGATTACTGTGCCATCAATCCTGATTATGGCTGCATGGAAGACTTTGATAATTTGGTGCAAAATGCCCATCGCCGTGGCATTCGCATTATTTTGGATATGGTTTTCAATCACACCTCAACCCAACACCCGTGGTTCCAGGCGGCACAGGACATGAATAGCCCCTACCGCCAGTTTTATATCTGGCGGGAGGGTACTGAAGGTTCCCTGCCCAATAACTGGAAATCCAAATTCGGTGGTAATGCGTGGCAATGGCATGCAGAGAGTCAACAATATTACCTCCACCTGTTTGCGGTTGAACAAGCCGATTTAAATTGGGAGCATGAACCGGTTCGCACTGAACTGAAGAAAATCTGTGAATTCTGGGCTGATCGTGGCGTTGATGGCTTGCGTTTGGATGTCATTAACCTTGTCTCAAAACAGCAAGATTATCCTAATGATGATCACGGCGATGGCCGCCGATTCTACACCGATGGCCCACGGATACACGAGTTTCTACAAGAAATGAGCCGTGATGTTTTCCAGCCGAAAGGATTAATGACCGTTGGTGAAATGTCATCCACCCGCCTTGAGAACTGCCAACGTTATGCGGCCCTGGACGGAACGACGCTGTCCATGACGTTTAATTTTCACCATCTAAAAGTTGACTACCCAAATGGAGAAAAATGGACTCAGGCAAAACCAGATTACGTTGAACTGAAAAAGATTTTTTCAACATGGCAGCAGGGTATGCACCAAAAAGCCTGGAATGCGCTTTTCTGGTGCAATCATGATCAGCCGCGCATTGTTTCTCGATTTGGGGATGAACACCAACACCACAAAACTTCTGCCAAAATGCTGGCGATGGTGCTACATGGTATGCAGGGTACGCCTTATATTTATCAGGGCGAAGAGCTGGGCATGACAAACCCTCACTTTACGCGTATTGAGGATTATCGGGATATCGAAAGCCTGAATATGTATCAAGAGCGCATTGAGAAAGGTATGCAAGCAGAGGATATACTGGCAATTTTGGCGCAGAAATCCCGTGATAACAGCCGAACCCCCATGCAATGGAATGATTCAGCAAACGCGGGTTTTACCACCGGAACACCATGGATTGCGCCCGGCAGTAATTACTCAGAGATCAACGCCGAAACCGTATTACAGGATGAAGATTCCGTCTTCTATTGCTACCACAATTTGATTAAATTGAGAAAGCAACAGCCCATTTTGACATACGGTGATTACCTGGATCTGCTGCCAGAGCATCCTTCGCTGTGGTGTTATCTGCGTCGTTGGCAAGATCAAACCTTGCTGGTCATTGCAAACCTAAGCGCTGAAACCCAACATTGGTCTCCAGAACCGGCACTTTTAAACAAAGAATGGCAGGTATTGATGAGCAATTACCCATCACCGGCAACAGTAGATCATGAAATTAAAATTAAACCTTATGAATCAATATATCTAATATCCAAATGATAATATTATTTATATATCGTCATTTTACATAATGTATTGTTTATAAAACATTTAAAAAAACATACCTCACTAAAAATAAAATGAGGTATGTTTTTCTCTTTCAAAAAAAACGCTCAAAAACATAAATTCACTTCATACTCATTCGATACAAAAACATTATTTAAATTCTGCTTGACATTCTACAATCCCGACTATAATTAAAAGTAACACATAAAAATAATAATGTTTTGTTACTTTTAATAAGGGGAAATAATCATGTCTAAACCTAAAGAATATGCAAAAATCATACTCGTTAATAGTACAACTTCCGCTTGGAAAGCGATATCCAACACTACCCAAAATGTGGTTCTTGAAAACTTACCAGACTCACTTACCCCTAAAGAATTTGGATATATTTTTATTTCATGTTATTACGATGATGATATAACCAATTGTAATTTTGACATAAAATATCAAATAATGGATTCAGAAAATACTACTTTCAGAATACGTGGAAGGTATAAAAAAGAGCTTGGACGATTTGATTTAGAAGTTTATCTGGAAAATTTAAAAACCAGCACCCATCAAAAAGGGTCTATAGTCAGCCTTGGCTGGGAAAAAGATGGATCAATTCAATTATTTTTTATTGGTGATATTGGTAGTTATATAGGACCTAATATAAACCCTGAATCTTGGATGCAAGAAAACATTGATATTTTGGGGAACCAGCCACTAAAAAAAATGTGTATCACCGGTTCTCACGACGCAGGAATGAGTGCCATCACATGGAGTACAAAATTATCCGCAGAATGTAACACTTTGACTCAATCAAATAATATTTTAGGGCAGTTGAAATTAGGTATAAGATATTTTGATATTAGGCCAGTTCTTAGCGATGGTCAATTTTATACTGGTCACTACTTCAAAGCAGGATTCTTTTGGGAAGGTGCTAATGGTGAATCAATTGAGTCTATTATTAATGGAGTTAATCAATTCATAGAATCTCACAATGAATTAATTATCATAAAACTTTCCCACTCCCTGAATTTAGATGTAGGGCTATTGGCTTCATATCGTCCCTTTGACCGCGACCAGTGGTTTGACTTATTTGAGAACTTATCTCACATTGAACATTTATACTATAGCGCATCTACAGGGAATATTTCTGATGTAAGCTTCAATACCTTTACCGCTAATGGAACTCGCCCAGCCATTTTATTCTTTGTAGAAGATAAAGAACCTAATGTTGACTTAGGTGAATATGAAGATGCAGGGTTCTTTTATCTTAGTCAATTAAATATGTATCATCAGTATTCTCATACTGATGAATATGTCGTTATGGCTCGTGACCAACTTAATAAAATGCATGATCATGCTTCAGAGCAATATTTCCAGTTAGAGTGGACACTGACTCAAACCGCTCTAGAAGCATCGACATGTGCCACAGGACTTAGTTTCAGTATTAAAGAATTAGCCGATAAAGCCAATAGAGTGTTAATCGAATACCTTTACCCTAGTACCACAAAAACAGAATATCCTAATATTATTCTTATCGATAATGTGAAAGATACAGCAGCGACAACTTTAGCCTTAGCTATCAATTGGTTAATCTATTACTCTTATTGATAAATAAACCAAGACTCAACAACAGCAGTATATTATTGGCGTGACTAAAAAATATACGCCATACTTTTTGAATCTCAAACAAGGAATATATCATTATGTTTTACTCAAGATACTTAACTTATTTGGGAGTCATCAGTCCACTATTATCTGCCTTTGCACAAGCACAAGTACCATCTCAACAATTATCGCCAGACCAGACAAAATACCTACAACAGCAAATTAATGAACAAGTTACAGATAAATCTACACTACCAATTTTCCCATAAAGGAGAAATAAATGAAATATCTCTGGTTTGTGTTACTTATTTTCTCCCCACTCAGTTTTGCGGCCAGTTTTGACTGTGCCAAAGCCAAGGCACCGGATGAGAAAGCAATTTGTTCAAACCCAAAACTAAATGAGCTGGATGTGGAATTAAGTGTGAAATATCATTTTCTGCGTGGATTGTTTGCCATGGGCGTATCTGGCGAAATGTATGATAACCAAACTGCATGGCTGAAACAGCGCCACAAATGCAAGGGCGATACAACCTGTTTGCTGCAAAGTTACCGCCAACGCATTAATCAGCTTGATACGCTGTATAATTCAATAGAGAAACCGATTTGATAATAAGTCATTGGGACTCAAGGAAGGATTTTCTTTCCTTGAGTTTTTTGTAAAAAATCATGTTACTTTTTCTTATAAATATTTGGGCGAACTATCTGCCAAACACCGTTTTCACAACTAACGGGAGAGTAGCCGAATTTTTCATATAACCAGGGTGCCGTTGACGTCACAAGCATAATTCTACGTAGCCGTTGCATAACAGGATGAGATTGACAACACGTTATCAACCAGCGGCCTAATTGTTGTTTTTGATATTCTTCCAAGACATAAACATCACATAGATAGCCGAACGTCGCAAAATCTGTGACAAGCCTGGCAAATCCTATTTGAGTTTTATCTTTATACAACCCAAATGTCAGGCTGTTTTCAATAGCAGACCGTACCGTTTCGAGATCAATACCTTCCGCCCAACGGGAACGTGTCAGAAATTGATGGATAGCGGCAATATCTAAAAGCGATTTGTCTGTTGAAATTTGGTAGTTTTCTTTCTGCCAATGAAAGTGTTGTGCCATATTTTTATCCAACAGTAATAGTTATTTTCTTTAAAACGCTACTTGGATTCGCATGACAATCACCATTTAAAATAATTCTCATTTGATATTTTTGATACATGTCACTGCCTAGAATGAATTTATATTTAAAATACGTCACTTACTAAAAAGTGAGGTTGGGATTTACTAATCTACTATGTAATTATATTATCTATACCCATCTAACTTCAAGATGCGTGTGATTTCTCCCCGCTTCGCGGGGAGAAATCGGGTTTCATATCGTGTCGTAAATTGCAACTTGAAGTTTAATGCGTATATACTCTATAGAAACTTATGGTTTGGTGTCAGGTAATAAAACAGTAACTTAATAATTTTCAGTATTATCATATATCTAAAATTTTATGGCGTACTTAACTAAATTATAGGGGTTTTCATGAGTAGTAGAAGTGATGTAATAGAAGGAAGGTTAGTTTATACTGAAAAATTAGGGTGGGTAGATACTGGGCATTCAAAAGGTAATGATGCCAGAATGTTAATGGCTGCTATAAATTCAGGTGATGATACTAAAGAATCATACTTTACCATTAAATACACACAATACATGGGGCTTGGATTAAAATATGGCACATCTAAAATAACAAGGTGGAGGGTTAGAAGAGGATTATCTTTAAACGATAAAAAAAGAGTTGCACTTACTATTATGATGTATACCACTCATCTATTTGAAGCGCATCAAGATTCATTTCCCTTTACTTGGTATACAGATAGCGGGTACAGTGGTGAGGATTTGGTTTCAAATCTACTTGGTTTTTATCAGGCTATAAATGGAGTTGATTATTTATTTCAGCTTCAACCTATAAGTAAAGAAGATGCACTAAAAAGATGGGATTATTATGGCTCCATAGGAAAATATAAAAATAAAATGTTTAAGCCTTTATTGTTTCCTGACCCCCAAAAATACCCTAATAATGCTAGACCATATTATTCTTCTTTGCCTACATTTCTTAATAATATATCACCAATCACTGATATAGATAGGAGTCATTTGCTAATACATATTGAAGATAGAACAGGATATAACATACATGCAGTAAGAGATGTGGGGATTGAACTTGAATAAGATTATCAAAATTACATTTATCGCCCTGTTTTTTTTAGGGCTGATTTTTACTATTCCTATTTTATTTGTAGATAATCATTTTTCATATACAAAAAATGACTTTATTAGATATAATTTATTTACTTTTGACGAAATTAAAAACATTCCTATGATTTCAAATAATTATATTATATCTTATGACTCACCAGATGGTGTAAAACCAATGGCCAATTCAATTCTATTTTCAAAGGTAAATCTAAATCGTAAAGTAGAATTAATAAGTTATATTGAAAAATTAGGTTATATAAAAGATATAAACGCATATTGGAATACAGATGGAAGTAAATCTTGGAATAAAGGAAATGTGTTTATACAGATAAAACAAAATGATACTGACCGTACCATTTTGTTCTTAGTTGAGAAGAACTAAAATACATTATCTTCTCTTATACTGTAACCCGATGTGCCAGCAATGTGATGTGTCCATGTTATGCTATCATATGAAATTGTTATATTTTCATATGGTTGCATATCATTATGGCTTAGTGAGTTGGGATAGTGGCTTGAGATATTTTTTATAGTTGCATTTGTTAATTTGATAGAGTAAAACTTTTCTAATCCTCCTGCTGAGCTATTCCTATATATGTCAAGCAGGCAATCTAAATGCTCATTACTTGATATTGCAACGCCTAATAATGGAGATGATTTATCTATAGGCTTTGTTATTATCATAGGCTGATGATTTACATTGTGTTCCCTGCTGATATCGTGATCCACAGAATAAACCAATATCTTATCTCTATTTTCTTCTTGGTATTTATTACCTATTGAATCATAGGTTGAACAACCTGCTGATATCAGCCCCTGCTTTTTACCATTTAAAGTCATGTAAATAATGTTAGCCATTTCATTTCCTTTTGCTTGCTATTTTATGGCCAAAAAATATATAGCTATTTATCTGCCTGTCAATAGCCACACCCATAATTTCCCATAAAACAAAATTGCAATAATAAAAAATATAACATAAAACTCTAAAACATTACCACTCAATGATATCTGTATCGTTACATTAAGCAATATTGATAATTATCATATGAAAGAATGAATTTTTAAACAACCTCTAAAAATGAATATTTAATCTGCTAACTTTAATTATGTCTTGATATGTATAAAAAAATAACGATGTTTTTATTTACCTGCCAGAGATACCCCCCTAAGACCATCTATCAGCTTTGGATTTATGCCACTCCCTCATTATGGCTTCGAATGTGTTGCTTAGCTTGTATTGGCTGGCTAATTTCTTTTGCTTTTTATCAATATTCGGATCTTGCCCCTCAGAAATGAGTTTTTGGGATTCCTCCACGTTTTTTTCTTGCCTCAGCCAAGGAAATGTCAGGATAAACCGCCACCATCAGACAACTTATAATCTTTTTCCTTTGGCTTCCAGGTATCTACTTGATGGGCTGTTAATTTCATTTGGAGGTATATCTTTAAGGAATACATTTTATTGAAGACAAAAGATGGCGGAAGATCACAGGAGTTGAACCTGCCGAGGGCCGCTGGCGGCCCCATCTGGATTTGAAGTCCAGCCGCCCCACCGGGGACGATGATCTTCCATTAATAAAATTGATGAAGAGCAGGGATTATAGCGCGTCTCCAAGAATATCTAAACTTCTCCGCAACTTCACAGATCCCTGACAGAAAAAGAACCTAATTGTTCGCACAAAAGTGCGGCATTAGCATTGAACTCACGATATCTTATCCCCATCTATCGTCAACAACCTATGGGATACGGAACTGGTTTCAGCCTATACCCAAATACACATATAAGGCGCTCATTATGACTAATCCGCTACTGATATCTTCTGCATTGCCTAAGTTCTCTGCAATCGAACCAAAACATGTCGTGCCTGCTGTGAAAGAGACGTTAGCCAATTACCGCCAAGTCATTGAGAAGATTTTATCCGAAAACACCACTTTTACCTGGGATAACCTGTGCCAACCTATTTCAGAAGAGAAAGACAGGCTTTCCCGTATGTGGTCGCCAGTCGAACACCTGAATGCGGTCAAGAATAGTCCAGAGCTTCGCGAAGCCTATGAGCAAAGCCTGTCCCTGCTCTCTGAATTCGATACCTGGTTGGGGCAACACAAAGGGTTATATCAGGCATATAAATCGCTAAAAGAGAGCCAAGTCTTCGAAACGCTTTCCCAGCCCCAGCGCAAGGTTGTTGAAGATACGTTGCGTGATTTTGAATTGACCGGCATTGGCTTACCAGAAGAGAAACAGAAACGTTACGGTGAAATTACTGCTCGTTTATCTGAGCTGGGTGCAAAGTTCGGCAATAATTTGCTGGATGCCACTATGGGATGGACCAAGCTGATTACCGACGAGGGCGATCTGGCCGGTCTGCCTGAAAGTGCCAAAGCCGCAGCCAAGGCCACCGCCGAAGCCAAGGGACTGGATGGGTGGTTGCTGACACTCAATATGCCAAGTTATCTGCCAGTCATGACTTATGGCGATAATCGTGAACTGCGCAAAGAAATGTATTACGCCTATACAACCCGTGCTTCCGATCAAGGGCCAGATGCCGGAAAATGGGATAACAGTGAAGTGATGGCGGAACTACTCGCATTACGTCATGAACTCGCCCAATTACTGGGATTCAAAAACTATGCTGAAAGTTCCCTAGCGACCAAAATGGCTAAAACACCTCAACAAGTACTCGATTTCCTGAACGATCTGGCCAAACGCGCTCATCAACAAGGTCAAGAAGAGTTGGAAGCACTCACTGACTTCGCTAAATCTCACTACGATGTTGATGAGCTGGAAGCGTGGGATCTCACATATTACAGCGAGAAGCAAAAGCAGCATGATTTCTCCATTGATGATGAACAACTGCGTCCTTACTTCCCTGAACAACGAGCGTTGGAAGGACTGTTTGAAGTCATTCGCCGCATTTATGGCATCACCGCCAAAGAGCGCCATGATGTCGATACATGGCACCCTGATGTGCGCTTCTTTGATCTGTATGATGAGCAGCAAGTATTGCGCGGCAGTTTCTACTTAGATCTTTACGCCCGTGAGCATAAACGCGGTGGTGCATGGATGAACAGTTATGTCGGCAGAATGCGTCATGCATCTGGCGAGTTGCAAAACCCGGTCGCTTATCTGACTTGTAATTTTAACAAGCCAGTCGGTGACCAACCTGCCCTGTTTACACACGATGAAGTGACAACACTATTCCATGAGTTTGGGCATGGCTTACACCATATGCTGACCGAGATTGAAGCTCTGGATGTTGCTGGCATCAGTGGCGTGCCGTGGGATGCAGTAGAGTGCCCAAGCCAGTTTATGGAAAACTGGTGCTGGGAGCCGGAAGCATTGGCATTTATCTCCGGTCACTATCAAACTCAGGAGCCACTGCCACAAGAGATGCTGGATAATATGTTGGCAGCCAAAAACTATCAGGCTGCAATGAAAATTCTGCGCCAGCTTGAGTTTGGTCTGTTCGATTTCCGCTTACATGTGGAATATGATCCAGTCAAAGGAGCGCAAATTCTGGAAACGCTGCAATCAGTGAAAAAACAAGTTGCGGTTGTACCATCGCCAGATTGGGGACGCTTCCCGCACTCCTTTAGCCATATCTTTAATGGTGGCTATGCCGCGGGTTATTACAGCTATCTGTGGGCGGATGTGCTGGCAGCCGATGCCTATTCTCGCTTCTCAGAAGAGGGAATTTTCAATCGCACAACCGGTCAGTCATTCCTCGACAATATCTTGACCCGCGGCGGCTCAGAAGATCCAATGACACTGTTTGTCCGCTTCCGGGGCCGTGAACCAGAACTGGATGCAATGCTCGAGAGCTACGGCATCGGCGGATAATGACCTGTGAAGATTTGTTTGATTTGTGAAGAGGGCGCTGATCGCAGCGCCTTATCGTTATTGGCTGAACGTTGGGATCTGATCCACGATGAAGATTCAGTCATGGCCCTGGTATTAACTCCCGAACGACTCGAATTGCGCAAGCGCGATGAACCTAAGCTGGGCGGGATTTATGTCGATTTTGTCAGCGGAACAATGGCGCACCGTCGTCGCTTTGGTGGCGGCCGTGGCGAAGCCGTTGCAAAAGCAGTCGGTATCAAGAAAGATTATTTACCCAATGTTGTGGATGCCACCGCTGGATTGGGACGCGATGCTTTTGTACTGGCCTCTATCGGCTGTCATGTCAGAATGTTAGAACGCAACCCTGTGGTAGCAGCATTGTTGGATGACGGACTACAGCGCGGCTATCAGGATGAAGAGATTGGAAGTTGGCTGAAAGAACGCATGACGCTGATCCACGCCTCAAGCATTACAGCATTGACAGATATTACACCGCCGCCAGATGTGGTTTACCTTGATCCTATGTATCCACACAAACAAAAAAGCGCGCTCGTCAAAAAAGAGATGCGGGTTTTCCAATCACTCGTCGGGGCAGATGAGGATGCTGATAGTTTACTGGAACCGGCCCGTGCATTGGCAAAACGTCGGGTTGTGGTAAAACGGCCAGATTATGCAGAACCACTGGCGGGTATTAAGGCTTCCGCTGCAATTACCACTAAAAATCACCGATTCGATATTTATCCTTGTTAGAAAAATAAACCCCATGTTACATATGGGGTTTTTAAATCATCTGACTAATCCGAATTGAGACATTTACGCCTAGAAATTGATGTGCATCCATCACTTTTTATTCAATTAAAAGAAATCTTTCATATGCTTGAAAGTCTTGGCTCAGCCAGAATCGAAGGCAACCATACAACCCTTGCTGACTATATTGAAAGTAAAATTGAAGGAACTCAGAGCCAAGATGATCAGTTGAAAGAAATTGATAATATTGAAAAAGCAATGAGCTTTATAGATGAATATTTTAAACGTGGTGACGAGATAACAGAGCGTTTTATCAGAGAATTACATACCCTTGCGGTAGATAACTTACAACGCGAAGGAGATAAAACATCCGGTCAATATCGCCATTATGGTGTGAGCATAGGGCAATCAGAACATCTTCCGCCTGATAGCATAAAAGTCCCTGACTATATGAATGAATTAACCGCTTTCATTAACCATGAGGACAGCCCTAAATACGATTTAATGAAAATAGCTCTTGCCCATCATCGCTTTGGTTGGATTCATCCTTTCAGCAACGGAAACGGTCGAACAGTAAGATTGTTAACTTATGCATTACTTATCAAGTATGGATTTAATGTTCAAGCTGGCGGCAGAGTTCTCAATCCTACAGCAGTGTTTTGCAATGATAGAAATAAATATTATGAAATGTTATCAAAAGCAGATCTTGGAACTCGTGAAGGGCTTGAAGAATGGTGTATTTATGTATTAGCTGGTATCTCTACTGAACTAAAAAAGGTTGACCAGTTAACCAATTTACATTTCTTAAGTCAGAAAATTTTATTTCCAGCAATAGCATTTGCTTTAGAAAAGAATGCGCTAAGCAATGTTGAAGCAAAAATACTGAGAAAAGCAGTTACAGTGGGCATTATTAAGGTAGGAGACTTGAAAGAGGTTTTACCTGAGCTTAAGTCAGCGCAAATAACATATCAAATATCTAAACTAGTAGAACAGAAACTATTAAAACCAACATCAAATAAAGCCAGAAGCTACGCGATTAATATATCTCATTCATCTCTGATAAGAGGAGTCATTCAATCATTGAAAAATGAAGGGTTCGTTCCTGGCTTATAACTATCAATACCCTCCATCAATATTGAACTTGGCAAAAACGACAAAAGTCATCAATATCGCCGAACATTTCCACTCATTGTTCATGGCCTGTTCCTCCCCAAAGCAATTTTGGATGTGCACCAAAACCTTGCTCTTGGAACAGGCACTGAGTCAATTCCTTATCCAGAATTCAGATTGACCACGCAATTGGTTATATTAAATAACACCTTGTGACAACATCGCATCCGCCACTTTGACAAAGCCAGCGATATTCGCGCCTTGTACGTAGTTAGTTTGTTTTTCTTCTCCACCATATTCTACGCAAGCCTGATGGATATCGAGCATGATGTGATGTAAGCGAATATCCACTTTTTCTGCTTTCCAACTCAGACGCGCTGCGTTTTGTGCCATTTCCAAACCCGAAGTTGCCACTCCACCCGCATTAGCTGCCTTGCCCGGAGCAAACAAAACACCTGCTTCAAGGAAAGCCGTAGTAGCCTCAATCGTCGCCGGCATATTGGCGCCTTCCGCAACCACTTTCACCCCATTTTTAATCAATGTCTTCGCCGCTTCCAAATCCAATTCGTTCTGCGTCGCACAAGGCAGGGCAATATCCACAGGAATAGACCACGGATCTTGGCCTTTGAGGAAAGTCAGGCCACGCTCTTTGGCATACTCTTCCACACGACCGTAACGCTGGTTTTTGATTTCTTGAAGGTGAGCCAGTTTCTCCGCGGTAAAACCCTCTTCATCCAATACCGTGCCGCCTGAATCCGATACAGTGACGACTTTTGCCCCCAACTCCATGCATTTTTCAATAGAATACTGGGCAACGTTCCCCGCACCGGATACAGATACTCGCATGCCCTCAAGTTCCATGCCATGACGTTTAAGCATTTCATGGGTGAAATAAACCAGCCCATATCCGGTCGCTTCAGGGCGGATCAAGCTGCCACCAAAAGACAGGACCTTACCCGTGAAAACACACGCCGTATTGTTCGACAATTTTTTCATCATACCTGCCATAAAACCGACTTCACGGCTGCCTACACCAATATCTCCGGCAGGCACATCGGTATCTGACCCCAGATGACGGTAAAGTTCTGTCATCAATGCCTGACAAAATCGCATAATTTCACCGTGGCTTTTCCCTTTGGGATCGAAATCAGAACCCCCTTTTCCGCCTCCCATCGGCAGCGTTGTCAACGCATTCTTCAATGTCTGCTCAAAACCTAAAAATTTCAGGATAGAAAGATTCACTGAGGGGTGAAAACGCATTCCACCTTTAAATGGCCCAATAGCAGAACTGAACTGAACCCGCCATGCGCGGTTAACCTGTACTTTCCCTTTATCATCTACCCAGCAGACGCGGAATTGGATAACTCTTTCCGGCTCCACCAGACGTTCCAATAACCCTTGCTCACAATATTGCGGGTTTTGTTGCAGAAAAGGCCAGAGAGAGGTCAACACTTCTCGTACTGCTTGTAGGTATTCTACTTGATGCTGATTACGGGATTGAACCGAATCGAGAAATGAAACTAAAGATAATGAAACATTCATTTGGGCTTCCTTTTTGTCATTCAGATGTGATGACCCCCTGCCATTTTCCATATTATTTTTTTGTCGAAAATGTGAGGTAATTACGGTTTGCTTTCTGAATATAGCACTGTTCTATGCTTAAATTTCAACAACTATTTTTTATCTATTTTCTCAAAAATAACTTTGACAATTTCTAAACCAGTTTCATTATCTTTTTTGAGGATAAAAAAATCGCCTGCATAAGCAGGCGATTTTACGGAATAAAATATCAACCGAAGATTATTCTTCGTCACGTAAAGGTACAATCAACATATCAATATGAACGGTGTTAATAAGCTGGCGGGCTGAAGACATCAACTTACTCCAAAAATCCTGATGGTGACCACATACAACCAGATCCATATCGTATTGTTTAATCGCATCCACAAGGACTTGACCTAAATCACCACTGCCACTCAACGTTTCCTGAATAGGATAATCTGCACCCGCAGACAGTTCTTTCAGGGAATTACGCGTCTCATCCGCGATACGCTCCTGCATATCGCCAAGATTTACGTCAATCAGGCCGGTATAAAGATCAGAGTAGTTAACATCAACATGGATCAGGGAAACTTTGGCATTGTACGGTTTCGCCAATGATACAGCTTTTTCCACCAAAATCTGACTTTCTGGAGATAAATCAACCGCAACAAGAATATGTTTG
This sequence comes from Xenorhabdus sp. BG5, assembly GCF_015163665.1. Lineage (GTDB taxonomy): Bacteria > Pseudomonadota > Gammaproteobacteria > Enterobacterales > Enterobacteriaceae > Xenorhabdus. Next base: position 53,968 of record NZ_JADEUG010000019.1, read on the forward strand.
TAAGCCATAAGAGCTCCTTCCATAACGTCATTTAAATGGATTGGCAACATTAAACGCCATGATTCGATGTCTATACTATAACCGCTCAATGTGTCTTTTGAGTGTTGTTTTGATCACAACTTATTGTTTTACTTTCAAACCAGCCACAATAGCGGATTATATCCCTTACGATAATACCCGCTGAACACTGTATTTTTAACTAATATTTAATATAGTTATTATTCAAATAAAAACGTTTCCGGTTGGTTTCTTCTTTTGCTGGCAGCTATTGCTACCACGATCAGGAGGGGGAAGTATGTTCAATACCACTGCACTATTTTGGGCAGTTTGCCTTATCTGCATTATTAACATAATGCGCTATTTTTCTTCGCTCCGTGTACTTCTGTCAATTTTACGTGAGACAGATCCAATGCTGTATCAAGCCGTTGATGGGAATGGTTTTTTTAAAGCTAATGGTCAATTCAATAAGCAAATGCGGCTCGTGCGTTATATCAATTCACAAAGTTATATCAACCATCACGACCCAGATGTCGTCTTGCTGTGCGAAAGGATGAGGAAACAATTTATATTGACAGAAATACTCTGTGGCGTTGTTATGCTATGTCTGGTAGCGATGATGATCTGAGATAAAATAAAAAAGGTTGGCTTGCAATAACGAGAAGCCAACCTTTTTTCTAAAACATCATTAGATCAGTTTCAGGGCGATCCAATACAATACACCTGACAATGCAATGGAAATCGGCAGCGTCAAAACCCACGCTAACATGATATTCTTGATGGTCTTGCTCTGCACACCACCACCATCAACCAGCATCGTCCCTGCTACCGCAGAAGAGAGCACTTGTGTCGTGGATACTGGCATCCCCGTATAGCTGGCAACACCAATAGAAACCGCCGCAGTCACCTGTGCAGAAACACCTTGGGCATAAGTCATGCCTTTTTTGCCAATCTTCTCACCGATAGTCACAGCAACACGTTTCCAGCCAACCATTGTGCCTAAAGACAGGGCAAGAGCCACGGCAACAATGATCCATAATGGCGCATATTCCACCGTACTTAGCAGATCTTTACGCAATTTATTCAGGAAACGTGCATCTTCAAGGCTGGTTTCTGGCAGTTTAGCCACAACGTTGGTCGTATCAGCGGCGCACATCAACATGCGGCGCATACTGTTACGTTGATCCGGCGTTAATTCGTTGAAATTTTGGATACTCGCCAACATGCTTTCAGCCTTGTTCAGCACTGCCAATGCGCGTGAACTATCGCAATGGAACGTCATATCTAGCTGATCTTCAACAGAAGAAACGGCTGGATTCAGTTCAATCGCATGAGTTAACGCTGGCGCATGTTGCCCATAATACTGCTGCAAGTGGACAACGGCATCACGAGTGCGGGCAATATCATAACTGGTTGAATTCATATTGACGACAAATCCCGCAGGTGCGACGCCAATCAGAACCAGCATAATCAAACCGATACCTTTCTGACCATCATTCGCGCCGTGGGAGAAACTCACACCAACAGCAGAGAGGATCAGGGCAGTACGTGTCCAGAATGGGGGTTTACGTTTGCCATCCTGTTTTTCACGCTCAACAGGCGTCATATGGATACGACGACGTTTTTTTGTACCACTCCAATAGCGACGCAGTAAAAACACCATCGCTCCGGCAATGATCAGGCCAACAAGAGGAGACAGGATCAAGGACATGAAAATCTGTATCATCTTCGGAATATTCAACGCATCAACCACTGAAGAACGGGTTACTATCGCATTAGTCAGGCCGATGCCGATAATAGAACCAATCAACGTATGGGAACTGGATGCAGGAATACCGAAATACCACGTACCTAAATTCCAGATGATCGCCGCCAGCAGCATGGAAAAAACCATAGCCAAACCGTGAGCTGAACTGACATTTAGCAGAAGATCCGTAGGTAGTAGATGCACAATCGCATAAGCGACACTTAACCCACCAAGGAGAACACCCAAAAAGTTAAAAACCCCTGCCATCACAACAGCAAGCTGTGAACGCATTGCCCGGGTATAAATAACAGTTGCTACTGCGTTTGCGGTATCATGAAACCCATTGATGGCTTCATAGAAAAGCACAAACAACAGAGCAAGCACTAACATAAGGCCGGTATAAAATTCCAGGCCAGTAAACAGATGTAGCATAAACGTTAAGCCAGTTAGTAGGACATGACGCGCGCATTATCAGTGACAAATGGTAGCGGGAAAAGAGAAATATGACCTTTTTTTGATTTAATGATGGTCAAATGGCATAAAAATTCTTGCATTTGTTAATTATATCAAATAGTTATTTAATTTTAATATTTTACTATTTTTTTGATGAAAAATAATTTATTACCGTAGAAAGTTAAACCAAATGCCTATTTTTCTCCGTAGTTCGTGAACAGAGTCCTCACAATGCAGTGAATTCCCACAATTAACTCGGCCAAAAGAGACAAATGAATGGAAAAATTTGATGTAGTTATTATTGGTGCTGGCGCTGCTGGCTTATTTTGTGCTGCACAAGCGGGGCAAGCTGGATTAAACGTTCTGGTACTGGATAATGGCAAAAAAGCTGGTCGCAAGATTTTGATGTCCGGTGGAGGGCGCTGCAATTTTACCAACATGTATACCGAACCGGCGGCCTACCTTTCCGTCAATCCCCATTTTTGTAAGTCAGCACTTGCTCGCTATACCCAATGGGATTTTATTGATCTTGTACAGCGTTACGGTATCCCTTACCACGAAAAAACCTTGGGACAGCTTTTCTGCGACAACTCAGCCCAACAAATCATAGACCTGCTTTTGCAAGAGTGCGAAATAGGACAGGTAACGATCCAATTGCGCAGTGAAGTGACTCATGTCGAGAAGAAAGAGCAGGGTTTTGTCATTACTGCGGCAGGAAGAAAGGTAAGCGCACACTCACTTGTTGTGGCATCCGGTGGTTTGTCCATGCCGGGCCTGGGAGCTTCTCCTTTAGGTTACCGTATCGCGGAACAATTTGGACTCAACATCCTGCCTACACGTGCAGCATTAGTTCCCTTTACTTTGCATAAGCCATTACTGGAACAACTTCAAACCCTTTCCGGTGTCTCGGTTCCCTCTGTTGTGACCGCAAAAGATGGTACTGTATTCAGGGAAAATATTCTGTTCACCCATCGCGGTCTTTCCGGTCCGGCTATTTTGCAGATTTCCAGCTATTGGCAGCCTGGTGAGTATGTGAGTATTAACTTACTTCCTGACACAGATTTCGGGCGTTTTCTGGATAAGGAACGAGAATCTCATCCCAATCAGAGTTTGAAAAACGCACTGGCTAAATTATTACCCAAACGTCTGGTGGAATGTTTACAGTCTCTTGAGCAATTACCGGAACTGCCCCTGAAACAACTTAATTCAGCACAGCAAAAAGCGCTAATCACCACCCTGCAATCCTGGCAGGTGCAACCCAATGGTACGGAAGGTTATCGTACAGCGGAAGTGACTCTTGGCGGCGTGGATACTCACGAGTTGTCATCAAAAACGATGGAAGCTCATAAGGTGAAGGGACTGTACTTTATTGGTGAAGTGGTCGATGTAACCGGTTGGCTTGGTGGGTATAACTTCCAGTGGGCATGGAGTTCGGCGTGGGCTTGTGCGCTGGCTTTGGTGTTGGACAGAACAACACCCTAAATACTCATACAGCAGTTTGATATTCAGGGTGAAGTTTTGGGATAGCTATTGGATCAAATTAGAAATGATAACCAACACCCACTGTCCACGTTCCTGTTTTAGCCTGGCTTAAATCAGAATATTCGTAGGCAACATCAACAGCTACACTTGATATCGGGTTAAATTGTAATCCTGTGCCGTAGGCAACCGCTGTTTTCTTTTTACTTACACTTGGTTGTGCAGTCAGACGAGCTTTACCTTCAACTTTAGCTGCACCAATCAAGGCATAGGCGCTGACATATTCATTAAAGCGATATGTCGGACCAGCCATCAATGATCTATAAGTAATGTCCCCATTACCAACTGATAACTGCCGATTACCTGGATGATAGTAGTTAATTTCTAGTTTAGTTTGTGTGACCGAACTGATAAAGCCCCAATTATCATTAATCTCATAACGGTATTTCAGGTTGAGACCTCTTGGATCCTTATCCAGATCCTTCATATTTGATTCACTTCCCTCAATTTGCGCCTTCATATCGCTTTGGGCGTAGCCTAATGAAAGGGTGTGTTTGCCACTTGCATGCGCTGTCAATGAAGAAACAGATAACCCCGCAATGATAGCTGAAGTCAATAGCGCTTTTTTCATTATAAGTATCTCTTTGTTATATAAATCGCACAGAAATATACTTAAATTTCAAAAAAACACAACGTAAAATATAACCCAACAAAAATAATTTACATAAAATAATCACAATTGATTACTATCTTTTACACCGCATGTTATGGCGATACGTTTATACCAATCTCACTTCAAGATGCATGTGATTTCTTCCCTCTACGCGGGGGAGATATAAACAATCCCCAATTGACGGTATCTTTACTTTTAATTTCCGTATGGCGAAGCCAGATCTTTTTGAATATTAAATTCGCTTTAATTTCTTAAATTATCGCTAAAATAGGTGTTTTCCCTAATCTATTCACACACCAAAAGAAACTTAATTCCATCACACATAATAATAAATAATAAGACGGATGTATTAAATAATGATTGAATTAAAGACAAAACATTAGACAAACAGTTTGATTATTATCGCTTTGTTTGAAATAATGCGCTCCGCAAACGCAGGACTGACATAAACTGTAAGACGGAAAAAAACATCTACCATTATCCGAAATAACACTGTTTATAAAAAATTACTACTGTCAGATCCAATTTATCATCCTCCAACAACGCCCAAATAATTAAATTAAAACAGACGCCAAATTAATTATTTCAATTAATAATTGCGGTCTATCAAAAATAATTACACCCAACCTAAGAATCAAATATTAATTAAGATGTTTTAATTAATAATTCTTTATAGCTGTTACTGAAGAATGAGTGTTGATATGCAAAACTTACCTCACGTCAAAGCACTGTGTGCTATCACACATCCTTACCGTGCTTGTACCGAATATGACGCATTATTTAATAACGCCATGTGCGAACTGACACTTTATCACTGCGAACATACTCCTGGTTACGCGCAGTGGCTGGCAGATCATGGTTTGGATAAACAGGCGCTAATGACCCTGGATGATTGGTCAAATCTGCCTTTGCTCTTTGCCAATTATTTCAAACGTAACCTGATACTCAGCGACAGTGCACACGATGCGCTGGAACTGACGTCCTCTGGAACCACCGGACAAAAAAGCCGTATGCGCTATGATGATGTCAGTATTGCGGCAGCCCAGCATATGGTGGACTGTATTTTTGACTATTATGGCTGGAATACCCCTGATCAACCCTGTAACTACCTGCTGCTGAGCTATGAACCCGCAGGTGCCGTCACTTTGGGTACAGCCTACACCGATCAATTCCTGTGTAAATATGCGCCGGTAAATCGGGCTTATTATGCTTTGCGCCATAACGGACAAGGTAATGAATTCGATCCCTTTGGTACTATTACGGCACTCCAGCAATTTGCCCAAGATGGATTGCCAGTGCGGATTTTCGGTTTTCCTGCCTTTTTGTGGTTTACCCTGCAAAGAATGGCGCAGATGGGACTACCGGCACTAAAATTACATCCTGAATCGCTGGTTTTCCTCGGCGGAGGCTGGAAAACACATGCCGATAAATCCATTCCTAAAAAAGAACTATATCAACGAATAACCGAACAATTGGGTATCCCTGATATTCGCTGTCGTGATGGTTATGGTTCCGTTGAACATCCAGTTCCTTATGTTGAATGTTCTCACCATCATTTCCATGTTCCAGTTTACGCCCGTGCCTATGTGCGCCATACCACTAACTTAACCTGCCAACCTTACGGGAAACCGGGTTTTCTGCATCTTACCTCACCTTATATCACTTCCTGCCCAGCCCACAGCATCGTTACAAGTGACCTGGCTGTACTGCATTCCGGTGAAAGCTGTGGTTGTGAACTTGAAACAGATTGGTTTGAACTGCTTGGCCGCGCTGGCACTAGCAAAAGCCGTAGTTGTGCGATTGCCGCTTCAGAATTGATTAAGAGATCTTGATATGTCTTCCGTAAAAACCATTTCCGTAAAAAATATGAATAATCCGATTTATTCAGAGCAATTGGAAAGACAAGAAATCGCTAAATTGCGTGAGCGTTTACCTGATTTGCTGGCACACCCCCATACTTCTGAGCAGGTACTTGATTGCGCGCAACGCTTTGCCGAATATCTTTCCAATCTGGGTGAACATCCCTTGTTTAATACCCAAATCAGGGAATCGCTTATCGCTTTTTGCCAACGTGAAGCACTGGAAGCCAAACTGGAGCGGGAACTTGGGCAAAACGCTTTTTCACTGCGTCGATTCGATTATAACCAGAACCGATATGAAACTTGGAAGCCATTGGGCCTGGTCGTGCACATTACGCCTTCCAATGCTGACCTTCTGCCCTTTATGGCCGTGATAGAGAGCTTGCTGGTGGGGAATATTAACTGGTTACGCCCAAGCAGTAACGACAACGGGTTTAGTGCAAAATTGCTGGCAGAATTTTTAGCCCATAATATTTCAGGTGAGTTAGCTGATCGAATAGCCGTCTTACCGTTGCCAGTGACACAATTGGCAGAGCTGTTCGGTCAGGCTGATGCGGTTTCTGCCTGGGGCAGCGATGCTTCCCTGACATCCATTCGTGCTCAACTCCCCGCAGGTTGCCGCTGGATAGATTGGGGGCACCGTATCAGTATTGCCTGGTTAAGCCCTGACGCCGCCGATGATACCCAATTGGATGCATTGGCTGATGATATCTGTCGTTATGACCAACAAGCCTGTTCCAGTCCGCAATGTTTGCTGGTCGATAGCGATGATCCTGAAGTTTTACAACATATTGGACAACGCATGGCGGCCGCCTTGCAACGCCGTGCCGGATTGTATCCAGCCCTGAAACCGGATATTCAGGAAGCGGCTGAAATTACGACGCAAACGGCTTTCCAACAACTCGATTTTGCGTTTACACAGGTACGCGGTGAAATCTGGCAAGCCGACGGCTGGCGAGTGATATGGCGACACGAAAAAGAATTAGCGGCGTCTCCCTTATTCCGCACATTGCAGATACGCCCTGCTCCGCGTCAACATTTGTGTTCTATTTTGCTGCCCTGGCGTCACTATCTACAAAGCTGCGCTTTGATTACCCGTCAAGAGCATATCACCGAAATGAGCCATACCCTGTTTGCTGCGGGTGTCAGCCGAATCACTCCGGCGGGGCAGATGCATAATGGCTATCATGGTGAGCCACACGATGGCGTCTACGCACTATCACGCCTTACCAAGCGAGTATCTGTCAGCCTTGCGCCTGGTTTAATGGCAGGGTGCGCCCACCTTGATGTACCTCCCTCGCGTCCACGCGGATTAGAAAACCGGCCTGTCATGAATAAAGCAGATTTCCAGGCGCTGGTTCCTAACGATAAGGCTCGCCTGTTTTTTCGCAGTGGTGGCAGCAGTGGTACGCCTAAGTTGGCTGCTTATAGCTACCATGATTACCACCGGCAGATGCAGGCCGCCGCCGATGGCGTATTCGCCTCAGGGCTTGAACCTGCAACCGATCGCGTCATGAACCTGCTGTATGGCGGGAAATTATACGGTGGCATGATGAGCTTCTTCACCATTTTGGATAAATTGGGCGTGACACAATATCCAATGGGTGGCCCTACTGATAATGATTTTAGTGAAATCGCTGATTTTATCGTACATCAACGCATTAATACGCTGGTGGGTATGCCAAGCACGATACATCGGTTATTTCTAAATGAAGAAACCAAACTACGCCAATATGGTGGTATTCGTAAGCTATTACTGGGGGGCGAACACCTCAATATAAACCAGCGAAACTTCCTGACCAGCTTTGATATTACCCTGATACGTTCAACTATTTACGGTTCAGTCGATGCGGGGCCAATGGGTCATGCGTGTGCAGCCAGCGAGGACGGTGTTTTCCATTTAATGGCGGATACTCAATGGCTGGAAATTCTCAATATAGAAAATGATCAACCCGTGGCAGAGGGTGAAACAGGTCGTCTGGTATTCACTTCCCGCCACCGTGAAGCACAACCCATCCAACGCTACGATTTAGGGGATCTCGGTTGCTGGATTAATCAACCTTGTTCTTGTGGCCTGACTGCACCACGTTTCCGACTTAAAGAGCGCCACGGTTCCCTGTTACGTATAGGCAGTATTTTTTTCAATCTTGCTGATTTGTCTGAACAATTGGCATTACCCGTGCAATGGATAATCGACCATAACCGTGATGGTGTCGATAACATTCAGCTATGGGTTGATCATGTCGATCCCCACACTGTGCGCCAAAATTTATTGAAAGATCCCAAAATTGCCGAGGTTATTGCAGGAAACCTGCTGAATTTAGCCGTTATTTCCACTTCAAGTGCAGATTTTCACCGCAATGAACATAGTGGGAAAATACCATTATTCATCGACTTGCGTAAATATTAATTGAGTAAAATTAAGATGATGACCAAAACAACATTAACTGATTTGCTCCATCATGCACGCGAGCATTCTGCTTATTACCGAGAACACTATCAGTCCATCCCCGATAATTGGGTTTTGGAAGATTTACCTCTTGTGAAGCCTAACCATTATTGGGCACATTCAAACGACTTACCAACTTGGCCTGTGCTGACTGCACCGCTGGAAGGCGGTCATGTGTTTAAAACAGGTGGCTCAACCAGCGATGGGAGGTTGTCGGTTTTCAGCCAGCAGGAATGGAAAGCATTTATTCATTCCTTTGGCCAAGGCATTGCCCGCCAATTAAAAGCCGGAGATCGGGTGGCGAACCTGTTTTTTGCTGGCGATCTTTATACCAGCTTTATATTCATCCACGGCGCATTATCGAATGCCCTCATCCCGATATTGGAATTTCCTTTCACCTGTAAGGTTGAAGATGAATTGCTGATTAACAATATTCGTCTTCACAACATTAATGTGCTGGCAGGTGTCCCCGTGCAGTTAATCCGCCTGGCTCACTATTTGAAAGAGAGGAGACAAACATTACCGATGGTGGAAACCATTCTCTATGGTGGAGAAAGTTTGTTTGATTCACAGGCCGCTATCATACAACAAGTTTTTCCTCACGCCCGTTTAGGTTCAATCGGTTGTGCCAGTGTCGATGCGGGTTTGATTGGTTTTGCTGATCCAGACTGCAAACAGGGTGAGCATCGCGTATTTTCCGACGAAACGATTATCGAAATCGTCGATGAAATCACTTACCAGCCCATTACTGTGCCAGGGAAACGTGGCTTGTTAGTTGTCACTAACCTGCAACGACAACTTATGCCTGTGATCCGCTATCCTACTGGTGATATGGCTTGCTGGTGCGAGCCAGAACAGCCAGGCCGTAAATTTGCCCTGCAAGGACGTGCTAATCAAGGCTATCGTATACGATTTGGCACCCTATCATTATTCCCTGACGACTTGGCAACACAGCTATCACAACAAACAGAACTTTTGGCCTGGCAATTGGAGCTAAACCAGAAAGAAGGACAAGATCAAATCCGATTGTTGGTAGCAAGCCTGCAAACTGTAGATATCGACAGAATACGCCATCGGGTTATGGCCGCATTTCCAGGCTTAGAAGAGGCTTGTAGACACCAAAATATGCTGGAGATCGTGCAAACCAATATTGATAGCATGGCTACGCACCCACGATCAGGAAAATTGCAGCGAGTTGTGGATCTACGTCGTTATAACTAAGGTTGAAATCGATGACTATCTTCCAATCCACCATTCAGATCCGCAACTATCAGCCAGGGGATGATAAAAAGATCAGCCAATTATTCCGTGAGGTTTACGGCGATTCGTATGTCTATCCTGACATTTATCTGCCAAGGCTCATCAATGAACACCAAACTACAGGGCAATGGTACTCTGCCTTGGCATTCCATCAAGGTTTGCTTATTGGTCATGCTTCTTTGGTTAAAGATACGATACAGAAAAATCAGGCAGAACTGGCGCTGATTGCTGTGTATCCTGATTTTCAAGGTCACGGTGTGGCTAAGTCTCTGGGCAGTTATTTATGCAGCTATGCGAAAGAGCAAGGCTATAATTTATTGACGATGAAACAGGTATGTTCACACCCTAAAAGCCAGTACATCGCCCAAAATTTAGGTTTCTATTCTACGGCACTGATGCTGGATTATGTTGATTCGCCATTTGGACTGCCAGAGCCAGAAAGTATTGTTCAAGGTATTTTGCCGCTCAAATCATTGCCATTACCTAAACTAAACTGGCCTCAGCCTTGGCAAGGCTGGGTCGCCCAGGTCAGTCAATATGTCGGTGAATCATCCCTAAATGCACCATCAGTGTGTCGGCTCCCCATGATCTCTGAGCCATTTAGCATTAAAAAATCCGGCCGACGTTTGGAAATCACACTATACGAAGTGCATACTGACTTTTTATCGGAGATCATCGATCTTCCTTCTGGCCAGTTAATCTATTTGAAACTGCCAGCGTGTGAAAAAGCTCTGGGATTGTGCTCATTGCTGAAAAAAGGCGGATTTCGATTCGCCGGGCTTTGCCCGGACACGCATGATGGGTGGTTTTTGCTGTGGCTACGGGGCTACCAAGTAACGCCCTATCAATTTCATGATATGGGCACTCAACGTCTCTATCAGATGGAATTGGGGGGTTAATTAACCATACAACTGACATGGCAAAAAGCGTATCTTAAGCAATATCTCAACTTTGATTAAAAAAACGCTTTACAAATGATATTGAGAACGATTATCATTCTTAGCACTTTCAGTGCACCACCTTCAGGGTCCATGTGAAAGTACGACATTGCTCACATTGCTTCCAGTGTTTACTTTTATAGGCCAACTTTATGTTGGCTTTTTTTTGCCCTGACATTGCGAAATATATCATAGCTCCTGGAGATACCCTTAAATGGCGTTATGACCAGCCCAAACGCCACTTTTTACTCCGATAGGAAAACTTGACCTGTCTCCCAATAATTCATAAAAATTAAAGAAAAAACAATTTAGTCCGATAAAATATTAACTTTAAATAAAAAGGAGTTATTAAATGAAATATGATCTTCGCTTAAGAACATGGGTTGA
>NZ_JADEUG010000002.1 GCF_015163665.1 Xenorhabdus sp. BG5
GAATAAATCTCATTAAATATCAGAAAATAAGAATCAGTTTTATTTAATTAATTTTTTATTCAAAAAAAACATTTTTAATAAAAATGAGAATTGATATTATTTATGTTTATAAGGTGCATTTTTGCCCTTTTCAAACAACTTGCTAAACAAAAAAGAGTCTATTAATTTTCTGTTAGAGAAATTAAAAATGAGTTTTCAGAGAGGCCAAAATGGAACATAACTTAGCAAAATTATCTAAAGATGAGATGGATAAGGTCAATGTTGATTTAGCAGCATCCGGTGTTTCTTTCAAAGAACGTTATAACATGCCTGTTATTCCTGACACTGTTGAACAATCACAACCAGCACATCTGCGGGAATATTTCCAACAACGCTTACAGCACTACCGCCAGCAATCAAGATTACTGTCACGCCTGCCTTATGAGCCTAAAAGCCGCTGAGGGAATGTAATGAGAAAAGATAACCATCCGCAAAGTGGTGGTTATCTTATTCCAGCTAATCTATTTTCCAACAAATTTATCAGTTGCCTTGATGAGTTGGTGTAAAATACCGGCTTCATCAAAAGAATGACCAGCACCTTCCACAATGTGCAATTCCGCTTCCGGCCACGCTTTTGCCAAATCCCACGCATTTCGTATCTGACATGCCATATCATAGCGACCATGGATAATCACCGCGGGGATATGTCTGATCACATCAATATGATCCAGTAATTGCTGAGTTTCATCCATAAAACCATTATTGATAAAGTAATGGTTTTCAATACGAGCAAACGCCAAGGCAAAATTATCTTCAGCAAAAGAAGCTGAACTTGCAGAAGGCAGCAACGTTACCGTTTCTCCTTCCCAAAGGCTCCATAAACGTGCAGCTTCCAACTGTACTTGCAAATCTTCACTGGTCAGCCGTTTGTTATAGGCGGCGATGACATCTTTACGCTCTTCTTCTGACAGGATCGACAAGGTACGTTCCCATTTTTCCGGGAAAAAACGAGAAGCGCCTTCTTGATAATACCAGTGCAACTCTTGTGGACGGAGCAAGAAAATCCCTCTTAGCACTAATTCTGACACGCTATTCGGGTGTTTTTCAGCATAGGCCAAAGACAGTGTTGATCCCCATGAGCCACCAAAAACCAGCCACTTCTCAACGCCCATTAGATTACGCAGCCGTTCAAGATCCTCTATCAAATGCCATGTTGTATTATTTTCCAGGCTAGCATGGGGCTTAGAACGCCCACAGCCACGCTGATCAAATAACATAATATGATAGCGTTCAGGATCGAATAACTGACGATGATAGTTTGCTATCCCACCACCAGGACCACCATGTATGAATACAGCGGGTTTACCTTTTGGGTTACCGCACAATTCCCAATAAATCTGGTGTCCATCTCCCGTATCCAGATATCCTGTTTGATATGCATCATAAGCGGGATAGAGTTTCCGTTGTTCCGTCATAAAGCCCTCTCACTGTTTAAACAAAACGGGATACTTTCCCAGTATCCCGTACATATTTAAAGAAAAGATAGCATGACAAATTATTCACTTTATTTCACTATAACTGATAGTTTCTTGATGACAATCAATTATGACGTTGTAACTTTTATCTTTTTTCGTACCTCGGACGATCAGAGGAACCTGCAATGCGTCCTTATCACCCGTAATATCATTGACATTTACCCACGCAATCGGTTTTGCAGTGCCTAATTGCTTTCTGTCTTCATCCCAGTGATTAATACGATTTTGTAAAAAATCTTGCTTAACCTGTGCCGCTACTTGATCTTTGGTTAAATTTTTACAAGAAATAAATTTCGCCACATGCTCATTATCAGCAGCGGTTGCAATAAACGAAACAGAAAACAGAACACCTGCACTCAATAAACCAATACGACGAATAAATTGCCTTTCTTTCATGTTACCCTCCTACTTACCACTCAAACAGTATGGATTAAAAGTTGCGATAAATTAACATGTAGTAGAAAGTAATTATGTGAGTTTTGTTAAAAATGCGTTGCGACTAGTTTTCATCATCTTCAAATAAAACAGGGATCTGCTCATGGTTCTGGTGCTTTTCGCGTAATTCCTGAGCAACAATAGCAATGGCTTCTCCGCTGCCCATTCCTTCGGAAATAAGCTGATGGATCCTCTCTACGGCCGCTTGCTGCTCTTCATGGGATAATGCTGGCATACCTGAAAACATCGTTATAACCTCAAACAAAACATAGCACTTAATGGCAAACGGCGATTATAGCCTGTTTTATCTCAAGTCAGGAGCGAGATTGTATGATAATCTCCGTAGATTAACATGTTATTCCTTGTGGATTGCTAAACACCAATATTGATTCCGTCATGAAAATTGCATTACAAAAACGACAATTACCGTATTCTCCTGATCTCGCCATTCACTATTTCGCCCCCCTTTCTGCATTACCCTGGGCCATGCTGTTACATTCTGGAACCGCCGAACATCCGCATAATCGATTTGATATTATCGTCGCTGAACCTGTGACAACCCTTGTCACCCAAGGAGCCTCTACCGAAATTAATTGCAATGGTCAGGTTTCTCTTTCCAAAGAAGATCCCTTCCAGCTATTAAAAAACCATCTTCACGCCTGGGGTATTGAGGCTCAATTTGATCCAGACCTCCCTTTTCAAGGAGGAGCATTAGGGATATGGGGATACGATCTCGGACGACGTATCGAAAAGTTACCTGAATTAACCACTCATGAACTGAGCTTTCCTGATATGGCTATGGGGATCTACGATTGGGGATTAATTATTGATCATCAGTTACAGAAAGTGACGTTACTAAGCTACCACAATATTGACGAACGGCTAACATGGTTAGAGTCTCTGCGAGAACACAGGAAAGAAGGATTTTCCCTGACAAGTCCGTGGCAATCCAATATGACAGCACAGCAATACCACGAAAAAATTGCTCATATCCACCGCTACCTGCGCGAAGGGGATTGCTATCAAGTCAATTTATCCCAACGGTTCCATGCTACTTATAAGGGAGATGAATGGCAGGCATTTATCCAGCTCAATGAAAGTAACCAAGCTCCCTTTTCTGCCTTTATCCGCTTACCTGAACACTGCATTATCAGCGTTTCACCTGAACGTTTTATCCTTTTGAAAGATCACCACATTCAGACACGCCCAATAAAGGGAACGCGGCCCCGATTGCAAGACCCCGAAGAGGATCAATTACAAGCAGAAAAATTAGCAAACTCACGCAAAGATCGTGCGGAAAACCTGATGATTGTTGACTTGTTGAGAAATGATATTGGGCGAGTTGCCACGCCAGGCTCGGTCAAAGTCCCTGAATTATTTGTTGTTGAACCTTTTCCGGCCGTACACCATCTGGTCAGCACCATCACAGCAACCTTGCCTGACACATATCATGCCACAGATTTACTGCGTGCCTGTTTTCCTGGCGGCTCAATTACCGGTGCTCCTAAAATCCGTGCCATGGAAATCATTGAAGAGTTGGAACCACATCGCAGACATGGATATTGTGGTGCTGTTGGCTATATTAGTTTCTGCGGTACAATGGACAGTAATATTACTATTCGTACCTTACTGACAGAAAAAGGAAAAATTTACTGTTGGGCAGGTGGTGGTATCATCGCAGATAGCATCGCTGAAAAAGAATATCAGGAAACATTTGATAAACTTGGACGGATCTTACCTCAATTAGGGGAACTCGCTCTATCATGACATCGCTCTCTGACTTCATTCATCGGTTTCAATTGCAGCTTCCTGCACGGCCAGCACATTTAGCCAGCAACCAACGGAATGCGGCGGTATTATTACCGATTATATGCAAGCCAGAACCAACGCTGTTACTCACTCAACGCTCCGCAAGCCTCCGCTCCCACGCCGGACAAATTGCTTTTCCGGGCGGAGCGGCAGATCCGCAAGACACTTCCCTGATTGCCACTGCCTTGCGTGAGGCAGAAGAAGAAGTCAGCCTGCCACAAAATAAAGTGCAAATACTGGGGCAATTAGCCCCCTTGGATAGCATTGGGGGTTATCGTGTCACTCCGGTAATTGGGCTTATTGCCGAACCCATCTCTTTTCGCACCAACCCAGCAGAAGTCGCAAACATTTTTGAAATCCCGCTGCTTGATGCACTTTCTCTTCCCCATTATCGGTATCTGGATATAAAACGCCGTAATCAACAACGCCGAGTCTATTTTTATTGGCACCAAAAGCATATGATTTGGGGATTGACCGCAGCCATTATTTATCGTTTAGCACAGCAAGTGCAAAAAACGTTCTGAATTGACCACAGAACGCCATAAAACTGTGCATTACTTATCCATAATCATATCAATTGCTATTATAATTAAAAAAAAACTGTAAACTCCTTTATCAACACTACCAAATAACAGTAAAGTAGCGCGCTTTATATAAATAACTATATCTCTTTCTTCTTTAAAGGAGTCTGGCGTGATTAGCGTTTTCGACATGTTTAAGGTGGGTATTGGCCCATCCAGCTCTCATACTGTTGGTCCTATGAAAGCAGGCAAACAATTTGTCGATGATCTTGTAAACCAGGGGGTAATGTCCTCTATCACGCGTGTAGCTGTTGATGTATACGGCTCACTTTCATTAACCGGGAAAGGTCACCATACGGATATCGCTATCATCATGGGCCTGGCAGGTAACATGCCCGCAACTGTTGATATTGATTCAATTCCAGGTTTTATTCGTGATGTTGAGCAAACTGAACGTTTGCCGCTGGCAAATGGTTTACACGAAGTCGATTTTCCTCGCAATGGCGGTATGAACTTCCGTAGCGATAACTTATCACTGCACGAAAACGGCATGCAAATTCATGCGTTCGCAGGTGACGAAAAAATTTACAGCAAAACCTACTACTCCATCGGTGGTGGTTTTATTATTGATGAAGAACATTTTGGCAAGCCATCCCAAGATTCCAAACCGGTTTCTTACCCTTACAACTCTGCGGCTGAGCTGTTGATGAACTGTAATAAAACCGGTTTGTCTGTTTCTGGCTTGATGATGAAAAATGAATTGGATTTACACAGCAAAGAAGAAATTGCTGAGTATTTCGCCGATGTCTGGGCAACGATGCAAGCTTGTATTAAGCGTGGCCTGAATACAGAAGGTGTTTTGCCTGGCCCATTGCGTGTTCCTCGTCGTGCCGCCGCATTGCAGCGTATGCTGACATCATCAAACAAATTGTCTAATGACCCGATGAATGTTGTTGATTTAATCAATATGTTTGCATTGGCCGTCAATGAAGAAAATGCAGCGGGTGGCCGTGTTGTTACCGCTCCAACCAATGGGGCATGTGGTATTGTCCCTGCTGTTTTGGCCTATTACAACCATTGCATTGAGCCTGTGACAGCGGAACTATACACCCGCTATTTCCTAGCTTCAGGTGCAATTGGTATCTTATATAAGATGAATGCCTCTATTTCTGGTGCGGAAGTTGGCTGCCAGGGTGAGGTTGGGGTTGCTTGTTCTATGGCAGCAGCTGGCATTGCCGAATTATTTGGCGCAAGCCCTGAACAGGTTTGCATTGCAGCAGAGATTGGCATGGAGCATAACCTTGGTCTGACTTGTGACCCCGTTGCAGGCCAGGTGCAAGTTCCTTGCATTGAACGTAATGCTATTGCTTCCGTTAAAGCGATCAATGCTGCCCGTATGGCACTTCGCCGTACCAGTGAACCTCGTGTTTCTCTCGATAAAGTTATTGAGACCATGTATGAAACGGGCAAAGATATGAACGCAAAATACCGTGAAACTTCACGCGGTGGTTTGGCGATAAAAGTTCAATGTGACTAATATAAAATATTGCTCATTTATTACACAGCGAGCAATGTTATTGCCTGTTTTTTCTACATTTAGATTTTAGCTGAAATAGTATCCCTGCCATTCGGTAGGGATATTTTTTTGGCTGAAACGAGTTACTAAAGTACATTATTTTCCATTTTACGGTAAAAACATCACAATTTTTTTATAAGAAAATTAAGAAAATGTTACCGGAAACAAAAATAAACACTATATTATATGCAATTTATGGAATTTTAAAATAAATTTATACTTTTTTACAGAATAAAATTCCGTTTTAACCTATCAAAATAGCCTATCTTAATTTTTCTGACTGATAGCAATTTTCTTGAAGGCTGCAAATGATATTCTAACTATATATTTACTTATGTAACAAAATATAAAACCATGACAGTTTTATGTTCACGACCATCCTGTTGATTGATAGGAAGTTAAATACATTAGAAATATTGAGTGTGAGCTTGCAGTAGTCTGAGTTCAATTGTTATAGAAAGGGGAAAACAAGTGAGTATAGCCATTATGATTGGCACACACGGGGCTGCGGCGGAACAGCTGCTTCGTACCACAGAGATGTTGATTGGGGAACAAGAAAATGTTTCTTATATCGACTTTGTGCCCGGTGAAAATGCTGATACGTTATTCGAGAAATACAACCAAAAGCTGGAATCGCTTGATACAGAACAAGGCGTACTGTTTTTCGTCGATACCTGGGGCGGCAGTCCATTCAATGCCGCAAACCGTATTGTGATTGATAAAGACAACTATGAGATCGTTACCGGTGTCAATGTTCCGATGCTGGTTGAAGCTTTCATGTGTCGTGACGATGATCCAACCATGGAAGAGCTGGTTGCTGTTGCATTGGAAACCGGCAAAGAAGGCATTCGAGCCCTTAAAGCAAAACAAGATGAAGAGCCTGCCAAACCTGAACCCGTGAAACCCGCTGCGCCTGTTTCAGCCATTTCAGCCTCATCAACCTCTGCGGGCGGCCATATGAAGATTGCCCTCGCGCGTATTGATGATCGCCTTATCCACGGCCAAGTTGCTACCCGTTGGACTAAGGAAACTAACGTCAAGCGTATCATTGTCGTCAGTGATGAAGTTGCCCAAGATACGGTTCGCTCTACCCTGTTGAAACAAGTTGCACCTCCCGGTGTTAGCGCACATGTCATAGACGTTGCCAAGTGCGTTCGGGTTTATAACAACCCCAAATATGCTAACGAACGCGTTATGTTGCTCTTCACCAATCCAACAGATGTTCTGCGTATTGTCGAAGGTGGCGTCGCTATCGAATCCATCAACATCGGTGGCATGGCTTTCCGTCAAGGAAAAACCCAGATCAACAACGCAATTTCCGTTGATAAGACTGACATTGAAGCCTTTGAAAAACTGAACTCGCGTGGCATAGAACTTGAAGCCCGTAAAGTTGCCAGTGATACTCGTTTGAACATGATGGATCTGCTGAAAAAAGTTTAACCATAAGAACAGATGTCATTTTATTAACCATTACTTAATAACAAAATTCTTACCAAATTACATTTGGTTACAGGAGAAAAACAATGGAAATTACCGTTGTTCAACTTGTGTTGATATTCATCGTTGCCTGTATCGCAGGTATGGAGTCAATTCTTGATGAATTTCAATTCCACCGTCCATTAGTTGCTTGTACATTAGTCGGTTTAGTGCTTGGCGATATGAAAACCGGCATTATCATCGGCGGTACACTGGAAATGATTGCCCTTGGCTGGATGAATATCGGTGCAGCAGTCGCCCCCGATGCAGCATTGGCTTCCATCATTTCAACCATCCTGGTTATCGCCGGTGGACAAGATGTCGGTGCCGGTATCGCACTGGCTATTCCACTGGCAGCAGCGGGCCAGGTTCTGACTATCATTGTTCGCACCTTGACTGTGGGTTTCCAACACGCAGCCGACAAAGCAGCAGAAAACGGCAATCTTCGCGCAATTAGTGTCATTCACGTTTCAGCTTTGCTACTCCAGGCTATGCGAATTGCCATCCCTGCCCTGATTGTTGCGGTATCTGTAGGAACTTCTGAAGTTCAGTATATGTTGAATTCCATTCCACAAGTGGTCACCAGCGGTCTGAATATCGCCGGTGGTATGATCGTGGTTGTCGGTTATGCAATGGTGATTAACATGATGCGCGCAGGTTATCTGATGCCGTTTTTCTACCTTGGTTTCGTCACAGCGGCCTTCACTAACTTCAACCTTGTGGCATTAGGTGTGATTGGTATTGTTATGGCAATCCTGTATATCCAGCTTAGCCCAAAATACAATCAATCACAGGCAGCCACCCCTGCTGGCAATACCCCAAACGACCTTGATAACGAATTAGATTAAGAGGATGAACAACATGTCAGAAACAAATATGGGTCAGAAAAAGCTGACACAAAGCGATATTCGTGGTGTATTCCTCCGTTCTAACCTATTTCAAGGGTCGTGGAACTTTGAACGTATGCAGGCGCTCGGTTTCTGCTTCTCAATGATACCTGCCATTCGTCGTCTGTACCCGGAGAATACCGAAGAAAGGAAGCAAGCTCTCAAACGGCATATGGAATTTTTTAATACCCATCCTTATGTTGCAGCGCCTATTCTTGGTGTCACCATGGCAATGGAGGAGCAGCGGGCCAATGGCGCTGACATTGATGACGGGGCTATCAACGGTATCAAAGTGGGTTTGATGGGACCTTTAGCGGGGGTAGGTGATCCTATTTTCTGGGGCACTGTTCGTCCGGTATTTGCCGCTCTGGGGGCAGGTATTGCCATGAGTGGCAGTCTGTTAGGTCCTGTTCTGTTTTTCATCCTGTTTAATTTTGTGCGATTACTTACCCGTTATTTGGGTGTCGCTTATGGCTACAAAAAAGGATTGGATATCGTTAAAGATATGGGGGGTGGCTTCTTGCAGAAAATGACGGAAGGCGCGTCAATTCTCGGCTTATTTGTCATGGGTGCCCTCGTCAACAAATGGACCAAAGTGAATATTCCGCTCGTGGTTTCTGAAGTGCCTGATCCAATCACGGGTGAGATGAAAGTGACGACAGTTCAAACCATCCTTGACCAGTTAATGCCTGGCCTCATGCCATTGTTGTTAACATTTGGCTGTATGTGGCTACTGCGGAAGAAAGTCAATCCGTTATGGATTATCATCGGCTTTTTCGTGCTGGGGATCGTCGGTTTCCGTTTTGGTTTCCTCGGTTAAAACTGATATTCCTGCATGACTTGAATATTCGGGGGAGGTTTTGCCTCCCCTTTCTTTGTGAGAAAATAGGGATTAAAAATGAGTTTGAATGATATTATTCTAATCGTTTTAATTGTATTAATGCTCGCTTTTGCGATTTATGATGAATTTATTATCAATCAGCTCAAAGGAAAAACGCTGTTAAATATCAAACTCAAAAGAAAACAGCGGCTTGATGCGCTGATATTTATCATTTTGATTGCTATTATTATTTACAATAATGTCACATCACATGGCAGTCAGTTCACGACCTATTTATTAACATTTATCATCCTGGTGACATTATATTTAGGTTATATTCGCTCACCAAAACTAATATTCAAAAAACAGGGTTTTTATTATGCCAACCGTTTCTTTTCTTATGAAAGCATTAACGCAATGAATTTATCTGAAGACGGCATTCTGATGATGGATTTAGGGAAAAACAAAATATATGTATCTGTCACAAAGCTGGATGACTTAGAAAAAATTTATCAATTTCTGGTTAACAACAGATGATTACACTTGGCAGATTCGACTAAATAAGATCAATAATTCATATTGGTCTTATTTCCCTCCTAAAACAGATATAGATAACGATAATCATTATCATTTTAAAATTTAAAATTATGGCAAAATATTTTTTGCCTTTTATTCTTAATATGATATTGTCCGTCGCAGTCATTGGGGAGTAGCCTGTTCCAGAAAATCTCTGGAAAATTCGTATCAACATACTCGTTTAAAATAAAACGTGGTACGAATACCTAAAGAACCTAATAATATTCAGGTTCTTATATTCCCGGTATATTTCAAGTGACAATTGACAAAGCCGCAGCTTGAAAGATACGGGAATAAATCGGTTGGCAAGACCATAGACACATAACAGCGCCGTTGGTTGGGGGTGTGTTGTGTGTGTATGGAATCACCCAACCGAGGCTATTTTAATGAATCTCTATGCAACACTTATTCTCGCGCTTGCTCTTTCCATGGATGCTTTTGCCGCTGCTGTAGGAAAAGGGGCCGCTCTTCACCGACCTCATTTTCGTGAGGCCATCCGTACAGGTATCATCTTTGGTTTGGTTGAAGCCTGTACGCCTTTAATCGGTTGGTCATTGGGCCTGTATGCCAGCCAATATATTATGGAATGGGATCATTGGATTGCCTTTTTCTTGCTCCTGATCCTTGGCTGCCGCATGATAATTGATAGCTTCAAACGTGAACCTGAAACTTCTTATCAAACTACTCCTCAACGCCATAGTTCAGCGGCATTGGTTCTCACTGCAATTGCAACCAGTCTGGATGCTATGGCAATAGGTGTCGGCCTTGCCTTCTTACAAGTTGATATTCTCCACACAGCCATGACAATTGGCCTGATGACCATGATTATGGCCACATTAGGCATGTTAATTGGTCATTATATTGGTCCGTTATTGGGTAAAAGAGCCGAGTTGGTTGGAGGATTGGTCTTAATTTCCATTGGCTTCAATATATTATTCGAGCACCTTAAATTATTCTGGTATGCGGAATAAGGTTATTATTTAACGTTGTCATTTTATTAACTCAATTTACTCCGGATATATATACGCATTAAACTTCAAGTTGCAATTTACAACACGATATGAAATCTTATTTCTCCCCGCAAAGCGGGGAGAAATCACACGTATCTTGAAGTTAGATTGGTATAGTACGTTATATTCCTGAGATTTGTTCCCTTGTCATCATACTTATAGGGTTTATAAGATGACAGCAATTATTTTATTATCAAATACGTCGATATATTTTTAACGTAAAATCTGCTTCACAAGCAAACTGTTCTCTCGATATCAAATGCGTTTTAACTTCTTCTGATGCCCGCCAGGCAAAAGGGGTCATCTGCAATAAATTATGCGCTTGTTCACCCTTTAATGACATGGTATAGGCCAGCGTTTCGGTTGAAATTAATTCAAATTCTTCCCATTGTTCCTGATTTTCAGAATGTAAATGCACTTCCTGATAAATAAGTTCTTTCAATTGATACAAGTGACGAGGCCCTGGCGTTACCGTCAGGACAATACCCCCTATTTTCACCACTCGAGCCAATTCTGTTGCCTTGCAAGGGGCATAGATCCGTAAAATACTATCCAATGAACTGTTCGCAAATGGTAGCCGATGGCTGGACGCTACACAGAAATTAACATCGGGATAACGCCTGGCACCATAACGAATTGCGACTTTAGCCACATCCAATCCAAACACTGCAAATTTCCGCTGAAGATTCAGCTGTTCTTGAACCGCAGCGGTGTAATAACCTTCACCACAACCAATATCCAGCAACGTTTCAGCGTCTTCTGGTAAATATTCATCAAGCAACTCAACCGTTTTTTGTTGCAGGGCCTGATAATGGCCTGAGTGCAAAAATGCCCTTCTCGCTTGCATCATCTCCACACTATCCCCAGGCTCTTTTGAGCGTTTATGCTGAACGGGCAGTAAATTAACGTACCCTTCTTTTGCACAATCAAACTGGTGATTGTTTTCGCAACGCCATTGATGGTTAGCAAACAGTAAAGGTGTGTGACATAAAGGACATTGATAAGACATAACATTCCGACGGATAGGGAAAATCAGGGGTGTAATATACCATATTTTTGATATATACGTTTTTGAACTCCATGCTTTTGAAATTTAAACGTGACACTCCACTATCTGACTGCATTAAAGAAATTATATTGACTACTCTCAATACCCTATTTATTTTTACCATTGAATAACATTTTTATTACAAGTAGGAGGGGTGATATGCCATACGATAATCTAGAGACCAAACGGCTTCTATTAAAAAAACTCGCTTATGACGACGCTATTCAAATTCAGCAAAAATTTCCTCATTGGGATGTTGTCAAATATTTAGATAGTAGCGCAGTCCCCTGGCCTTATCCTAATGATGGTGCAGAATACTTTGTTAAAAAGGTGGCTTTTCCCGCCATACAATCAGAAAAAGCCTGGCTATGGTCTATTCGGATAAAAAAACATCCCGATGAACTCATCGGAGTGATCGGGTTACATGACCGGCAAGATAATAACCGAGGATTCTGGCTTTCCCTGGAGCATCAAGGCCAAGGATTGATGCGCGAAGCCTGTGAGAAAGTGACTGATTATTGGTTTCACGTACTGGGGAAATCCGTTCTTAGAACACAAAAAGCCAGTATTAACCACGGTTCGAAAAAAATCTCATTAGCACAAGGTGAAAGGCTGATAAAAGTGGAAGAAAAAGAGTATGTTTCAGGAAAATATGCTTGTGAGTTCTGGGAAATAACCAGGGAAGAATGGTGTAATCGACATGCACCTTCTTAATAAGTTATAACCCACCCATTAATCCTGCATTTTCTGCCTGGGAAACTGGGCTTGCAGGAATGGCAGTAATAATAAACCTATCATTACTGCACAAACAGAAATAGTAATAAATAACCCCTTCCAATGATAATATTTTAAAATAATGGCAAAAGGATAGCCAGCCAATGCAGCACCAGTATAAGCAAAAAGGCCGACAAACCCCGTCGCCGCCCCCGCTGAATCTTTATGGGAACATTCCGCCGCAGCCATACCAATCAACAATTGTGGACCAAAAACAAAAAAACCGATGGCGAAAAAGCCAATGGATTGAAAAATCAAATCAGTCATAGGCATCAACCATAAGGCAGCCACCGATAAGAAAATACCCATCGCAAATATCAAATTCATCGGCCCACGATTACCGCCAAACACGCGATCCGATCCCCAGCCCGCCACCAGCGAACCCATGAATCCCCCCACTTCAAAAAGTGATAATACAGCATTCGCACTCACTAAATCATAATGATGATATTCTGTCAGATAGAGGTTTCCCCAATCGTTAATAACCGTACGGACGAGATAGACCAAAACGTAACTCAGTGAAAGCAACCAAATATATTTATTGCCAAAAACATAGGTTCTCAGTATTTCTTTGGTGGTTAGCCCTTGCCCTTGATTTTCTTGTACCTTTTCTAAATAATCATTACGAAATTGGCCAATGGTCGGTAACCCCATTGTTGCAGGCTTGTCACGTAACCGCCAACATAAAAATATCCCAGCCAAAATACCTAAACAGCCCGGCACAATAAACCCTTCTCGCCAGCTAAAATGTAATGTTAAGAAACCGATAAACAACGCAACCAAAGCACTGCCTATATGGTGTGATGTATTCCATAGAGACCACCAAAAACCACGCTCTGAGCGAGAATACCAACTGGTGAGCAATTTGGCACAGGGCGGCGAACCCCAGCCCTGAAACCACGCATTTAATATCCACAAAAAGGTAAACATCACAATCGAGCTGGACAGACCAAAAAAGATATTAATGATCCCTGTCGCAATTAACCCGATTCCCATGAAATAACGCGGATTGGAACGATCAGAGATAATACCGGAAAGAAATTTGGAACAACCATAAGTGATATAAAACAGAGTTCCAATCAGGCCAATGTCTCCTTTATCAAGGCCAAGATCGGTTATCATGGCAGGCATCGCATAATTGAAACTTTTACGGGTAAAGTAAAATAGCGCATATCCCACATAGAGACTCAGCATGATATGCAACCGCCAGTAGCGATACTGTTGCCGGATCTCTTCAGCAGATAGCGGCTCGTCATGTATCTGCCTGGATTGGGAAGACGCTGTCATGACCGTATCTTAAAGTTTAGGCAAGATGATAGACAAATCCGTCCCCGAAGATGTCGAATCACCTTGTCGTTTTTCACTGTGAATCGAGAATGTTCCACCCAGTGCCTGCACACGCTCCCGCATACCACGTAAGCCAAACCCTTTCATATGATCCTCAGATTTACAACCAATACCATTATCCCTGACCAATAAATGGATCATCCCGTTGATGGAAAAATGTAATTCAATACGATCCGCTTGAGAATATTTCATGGCATTGTTCAGCGCTTCCTGGCAAAGACGATATAACGTAATTTGGGTGGTGTCACTTAGCTGCTCAATTGCCATAGCTAAACCCGTTTCCCAATAAACTTCTACCAATATGCCATAGGACTCAAATTCCATATCCCGCAATAATTGCTCAATAGCCTCTTTCAAACCGAGGTCATCAAGAATTTTAGGCCGTAGCCGACTAAGTAAGCCTTTAGTTGTATCATAGACATTGAGGGATAACGATTCGATCGTTTTCGCGCAATTAGCGCTAATCGGTGCCACTTCTACCCGCTGGATAATATTGGCCTGCGTACGAATAGCGGTAATGTTCTGACCAATTTCATCATGCAGTTCACGGGCAATTTCCCGCCTTACCGACTCTTCTGCTTTCACCAATTGACGAGACAAGCTGTGATTACAATGAAGTTGGCGCTTTAACTGTGCATTAAGGTCACGCTGACGCTGCACCGCCATCCCCAGCATGATCCCCGTTAACGTTTGAGCCAGCAATGATAACAAAAGATCCGTTATCTCGATATTCGAAACACTATTATTCGAGACACCATTGCGTGCGGCAATCAAAGCAATACTGTTTAGCAAAGTGCCAACCACAGCGCCTTGCCAGCCGTAGCGAAAAGCCAGCAAGATAATAGGAATGGCCAAACAAAATGGGGCAAAATAACGTAACTCATTCGGCAAACCAACTTGAAGGAAAATATTCATTATAAACAATGAACTATAAAGAATAATGTGTTTCAAATGAAACTGAATACGATGTGATACAAGATTAGCAGTCAGGGGAAACCAAATATTTTGGAACAGGTAGTGCCATACTAAATAGCACAAAGGAACTAACATGACACCACCGGTTAAACTCACCAAAAAGGCAATACTCAAAGCAGAATTATGATTACTGATCGCCGCCACATTAATCATGGATGTTGTCAGAATGATACCGGCCATAACTGCAAATCGCTGCCATTGACTGCCACAATAGTAGCGACTGGCAAACCAAACAAGAGGAAAACTGGTCATGCTGGCAGTTAATACGGTCAGCCATTGTAGCTGCCCCATTAGGAGCGTCAAACAGAGGGTAAGCCCCCACTCTGCGCCGTAAATAGTCGTCCAATAACGCTTGGGAGTATGGAGAGTAATGCCAAGGCGCAAAGCAAAAGGAAAAAATAGGATCGCCAGTTCAGAGTCATTGACAAAATAGTAGGCGATGACCCATAAGCAGAACCACCAACAAGAAAACAGTAACCCGCCGCAAAATGAATTAATCAGATATTGACGCATTAAAGATCACTAGTGGCAAAATAATTCGCCAAACCAACGTTATTCGTTACCCCTAATTTACTCATCGCATTGGCACGATGGACATGTACGGTTTTATGGCTTAAACCTAATTCAGCCGCGATGGCTTTAACATCCATACCACTCGCCAACATCTCTCCAACTTGTCGTTCTCGTCTGGTCAGGTATTCCAATGAAGACGGATTGCTCTTTGATGACGTTAAATTAAGTACAATATCCGGTGTAAGATAACAACCATTATTGGCGGTAGTTCGCACCGCTTGAATCAGTTCATCTGGGCTGCAACGTTTACTGAGATAACCACGCGCACCTGCTTTCAAGGCATTTTCTACCATTGTGGCAGAATCATGAACACTCAGCATAATACAGGTAATGCCTGAGGGGAGATCTTTCAGCAGTGAAAGCCCGCTTTCATCTTTCATTGAAATATCAAGAATACAAACCGTTGCACCCAATCCCGGTAATCCTTGTCTGGCTTCAGCACATGAACTGAACTCCCCCACGACTTCAATATCAGGCTCTAAGTTCAGCAACTGAGCGAATCCTGAACGTACAACAACATGATCATCAACTAATGCTACTTTAATCATCATCATTTATTATCGAATTAAGCATCGGACTAAACTACCCTTATTAATATTGCTTCGCAATAGTACGTCATAGATAGAAAATAGGGGGATATTAAGGCAAAAAGTGATGGAAAGATGCTACTGCGGATATACAGCAGCATCAGTAAATTTTTAATTTGGCTTAATGTGCTTTCTTCGCTTTTCGAATCTTTCTCTCTTCCGCAATAGCCACAAAAGCAAGCAAGGTAAGGCATACAAATGCTGAGGTATCCAGAGCAACAAATGTCCCTTTCCAACCCGTTAAACCAAAGACAGGCACGCCATCAGCAATCATCCCCAACCCAAGCTTGGCAAAGCTGTCACCGATTAAATAAGCAAATGTTCCTTTAACACCATCAGCCACACTGATCGCTTTTTTCGGTACAAAGCCAACAGCAGCCACACCAATCAACAACTGTGGACCAAATACCAGAAAACCAAGCACAAACAGGGAGCCCAAGTACATGTATTCACTGGTTGCATGTTGATAGAATTCAAGGCAGACAATAATCAACCCTAACGAGACACAGGCAACCAGGGCACGACGTCCATTCGCCAAATCTGACAAATACCCCCACATTAATGTGCCAACCAGCGCTCCTATTTCGAACATGGTAAAACCCGTGATGGCGGTTTCTTTTGATTGTCCCAATTCCTGATAGGCATACACGGTTGACCATTGGTCAATACCAATACGCACGATATAAAGGAAGATATTGGCAAAACAAAGCAGCCAAATGACTTTGTTTTTTAATACATATTCAACAAAGATCTCACGTTTAGTCATCTGATTTTCTTCTGCCGCGATATCTTCTTCGCTGACAGGTTCATCAAATAACTCTTCTACCTTACCCAAACCATAACTTTCTGGAGAATCGCTACCATAACGCAATCCAATAAAACCAATGATCAGGGCGATAATCGAAGGGAAAACAAACATCCCTATTACATGACCATCAAAGAAATAATTGGCACCAAAGAGTGCAACCCCAGCAGCACCAGCACCCCCTACATTATGTGACATATTCCACAAACCCAGGTAGGTTCCACGTTTGTTACGGGGAGTCCATTTCGTAATAGTGGAATAACTGGCAGGTCCACCAATACTTTGGAAAAAGCCACTCAATGCATAAAATGCCACCATCAGGAAAATGCTGATGCCGGAATTTCCCATACTCATGCTAAACCCTAACATGGCAATACCAGACAGGATCAGCATAAATGGCAGGAATTGTTTGGTATTTTTGCCATCGGCATAATAAGCAACAGCGGTTTTACCAATCCCATAAGTAATAGAAAAACCTAATCCTATCAACCCAAGCTGCGTCATCGACAGACCATAAGTCGAGATCATATCGTTTTGGGCTATGTTAAAGTTTTTACGTACCAAATACATAGCCATATAGCCAATAAAAACCACCAAATACGACTGCATAAAGGGTTTGAACCACATTTTACGTCGTACTTCCACTGGCAGATCCAGTGTTGGCTTACGAATTTGTTCTAGAATCTTAAGCATTTGAAATCCTTAGATAACCACGAGAAAAGAGCCTTTTTGAAGCAGGTGAAAATAAAAAAGGCAAATCGCAAGAAAGCAAAAGTTTTCGTAGTTATAGTTTTCGTAAATATAGTTTCGCAGATATAGTTATTATCTGGCCAGTTTAGAAAACTAAAGGAAGATTGGCTTGAGCTATGGTCTTAGTTGAACCAAGAATATTTCCTAGTTTTATCCTATTCGAGCATAAAGCGTGAAAGAAATCACACTCTTTGCTCAATGAAGAGTGAATGATTGACTTGCTTAAATCTATCTGGCGTCAATGTAGGCAAGAATGCCTGCGCCTGATGAACCTTAAAATGCACTCGGCTTCAAAGAACCATTTTCCTTTTTAGGTTTATCATCAGGCCGATAGGCCCGTTCATGTCATCAATTAGCAGTCTTCGCAAAACCTGTTGAGTAACGTTTTAAATTTGTTCACAACATGCCAGATTCAGGCTTCAAATACCGTGTGTTGTGTCGTGATAGCCCAAACTATCCGGGCGAGTTTATTAGCCAATGCACAGGCCACGATATCGAGGGCTCAGCCGTGTGATCAACGCATAGCGCCACAGCGCATCTTTTTGGGTAGTTCCGGCATTCCAAACATAGAGCACCTCGTTTTTAGATGTAAAAAACGCAGTTAAACGGCATTAAAATAGAAAAACCCGCCGAAGCGGGTTAGATTAGTTATTGCTTCAGTCAAGCTGCCTTGTGGCGCTTATTTGCTGATTTTCTTTTTTCACTTTTCATCATCTTGTTGTGAGCTTCTGTTAGTATCCGTTTTTTCTCACTATTGGCAAAACGATTTAAAACTTGCCTGATTAACGGCTGATAGCCCAAACCATTAAGGTCAGCTATCATTTTCAGGTCTTCAATCAGAGATTTATTCAACCTGATTGAAATTGGTGGCAAATCCAATGCCTCATTAATCAGTTCATCTGTTATATCATCAGACACTTTGACGTGAGCTTCACTGCGACCAAGCTCACCGTTATCCCATGCTTCATCAGTAGAAGCTATCAGGTTTGTTCGCTTATCAGTATATTTGCTCATTTCTCTGTTCCTAGACCGTATTTTCTGTAAATTCTCAATTCATCTTCGTTAGGTGCATAGGCCGTTCTTATGGCTACCCCTTTTTCCGGATAATAAATAAAAACCACCTTTAATTGAACACCGTAATCAGTTTCAGATATAAACCACTTTGTTGGCGGATCAGTTTTATTGTCTTCTCTTGTGTCTTCAAGAAAGTGCCCAACGCGATTGGAAAAACACTAGAGTATATGATGTGATTTAGTGAGATATAAAGACAAAAAAGCCCTGAAATCAGGGCTGTAATTAGAAAATCATGATGATTTGGTGAGGCTTGGGGAAGCTTTAAATCATTCCCATTCAATTATTTACTTGATGTTTATTTACTTGATTTTAAAAGAAATATATAAATAATAAACTTCATATACCGTCACCAGAAAGAAGTGCCTTTGTAGGACGAAATCTATAGTCGATAATTATTTTATACCAAAACAGCCCGTTCAGTCACCAGTCCCCCCTGCCCCACATTCCACACCGAATCTTCCGGCATCTGGACACGGACATCTAAGCGACAGCCTTCGGGGATGTCACAGGGTTCAGCATGAGGAGCTCGCAGCCCCCTGTACTCATTTCGGTTGTTCCGGCCACTGGATATCGGGTGCGGTAGCGCAATCCACCCGATTGAGCAGCACCCGGTATTTGCGCCAGGCGGTTAATGCGGATTTTTCGGCATCGGTGGCCATGTCTAAATCGACGGCGTCCTGATAAATATCAATTTTGACTCTGGCTGTATCCAACAATTGCCGTTTTTCATACTCAGCCTGTTGCTGTAGCTCCTCAGGTGTCGGAGGGGGCGGCGGCGGGACATCATCCACCGAACGGGTCACCATGCCTATCCATTGATCCGCAGTCTGTCTAATAATTCGTATTCGTATTCCCTGCACCACGGAGCGAATTTCACCCCGCACCATTGAGACGTATTTTGCTAACATCGTGGTGTAGGTTCGCAGCCAATTCTGACCGACCGCGGTCGCAGATTTGGTGCTGTTGGTGACCGCAAAAAATTTCAGGCCAGATTCAATCACCGTTAATGTGAATTCAAACACCCGACCGGATTCTGCACTCTCCGTCATGCGCAGCCCGCTTTCTGTCACACTGACCGTCAGTTCACCCAGCGTCGGATGTACCAGCGTGCCTGTTGACCCCATTTCACAGGCAGCAACCAAATTTTTACGCTGGGTAATGACATCTGGCGCGTTATAAACCACGCTATCCTGAATGATAAACCCCGCAGGGTAATTCGGCGGGTTGCGCGTCCTAGATCCTCAATCCATGCTGTATCACGGTACGGGTATTCATGCACCGCCTGACGACGACCAAATACGCTCTCACCGGATATGACGGCAAACGGTACACCCCGGAACGATGCCGGACGCAAATGTTCCGCCCATTTCCAGGACGAACCGCTGCCGGTTCCCAGCAGGGAAGAGATGGCATCTTTAATAAAAGCCATATAAACCCTCTTTTGGTAAAACTCTTACTGTTACTTGCAAAAGTCCCATAGTGGGACTACCATTGAATTATGAAAATAATATCCGTTGCATCACTGAAAGCGTTCTGGGAAAAGCACCCAGATACGGAACAGCCATTAAAAGCTTGGTTTGATGAGGCCAAAAAAGCCTCGTGGAAGACGCCTGCTGACATCAAGGCTCAATACCGCAATGCAAGCATTCTGAAAAATAATCGAGTGGTATTTAACATTAAGGGAAATGATTATCGATTAATCGTCTCCATCTTTTACCCCGCTGGATGGGTATACGTTAAATTTATCGGTACGCACAAACAGTACGATGCCATAGATGCCAACACTGTAGAGCCGGAGTAAATAATGAACATTAAACCCATTAGAACCGAACAAGACTATCAAGCAGCATTAGCAGCCATCGCTCCTATGTTTGATAATCAGCCAGAAATTGGCACACCTGAATTTGATTTTATGGAGGTTATGGTGTTGCTGATTGAATCCTATGAATCCGAGCATTATCCAATAGACCCGCCAGACCCCATTGAGGCTATCAAGTTCAGAATGGAGCAATCCGGTCTGACGGTTAAAGATTTAGAGCCTGCTATCGGCAAATCGAACCGCGTTTATGAGGTTTTGAACCGTAAGCGTAACCTGACATTACCCATGATCCGCAACCTGAATTGCATGTTCGGTATTCCCGCAGATGTTTTGATAAAACCAACCAAAATAGCCCCCTAAGGGGCTATTTTTTACATGGCAGGTATAGCTTCCAATCTTCAACGTCAGTGTTCAACTCACAGATCCTTTTACCTGCTGGCGATATTAGATACTCGTTGTATACACGCCCCTCACCTTCTCTTATTTCGCTTTGTTCAACAACTAAACTACCTATGTATTTATTATTTTCTGGCTTACCTACTAAGTTAGACATGTTAACAAATGTTAAATCACCGTCTGTAATGAATTTTTCCTTTATATTCATGTACTGATTATCAAAAGGAATTGTGAAAGCATGTATAGCATGACTGACGGCCCAAGCCGGAACAGAGAAGTAAACAATCCCTTTCTCGTGGTTGTAACCTACGATTTTCATGTTAGAAAGAGTCGTTTTGGGATCTTTAGTGTATCTTTGCCGTATAATATCTTCTTTTCCACGAAAACCATTTTGAGTTACATAAATTATCCTGCCACTGCTCTTGGGCTTGGGTGATCGTGGGTTCTTTTCTTCAATAGTAACGATAGCTAACGATTCTTTAGAGTTGGGTATCAACTGCCTTAGCTTTTCAACCTTGCTCGCTGCCTTGGCGCAATCAAAACTTGCAGCATTGGCGGTTGCAGAGAACAGAAAAAAAGCGATGACAATTTTCTTTAGCATCTCCTAACCTCTCTTTTTACGAAAATGAAAATAAAGAAGCCAATAACTTCAAAATTTCCTTAACATCACTTTTTGCTGTAGAACAAAGTAACTAACAACCCATAAAGGATAATAAAACACCTTATAATAACGTGGTTTTGCTTACTTGATACCAGCCCTACGTTATGCACCACGAAGAGAGTACAATCTGATATCATGCAAAAAATTGTCGTAACCTGTTGATTTATCCGTGGTCCTCACTTTGGCAGTGGTGCTCATACTCTCGGTGAACTCATCTTTGTGCCTGCTGTAAAGGTTTGCCACTTTCTTACTGTCTTTATAGCCCAGCAATTCGGCCAGATGCTCACCCGTAAACCAAATCTTCCCATCCTTATTGTCAAATGAAATGATTTCATGTTCTTTGAAAGTTAATGCTGTACTCATCGCGTATTACCTACATTTGAAATGAACCCTCGTTCACATAGGAAATCAGCCCGTCGAAGCTCGCCAGCTATAGCTGACTTCCTCGAAGGCTCATATCAAAGTGATTGGATTCGACGTTGAAAGAATGGCGCTGTGAATGCGCAGTTGAAAATAAAATGCCACCAGCCCGTGTGCGTTGGGTACACGATGGGAACGGGTGGCAGCATGGGTTATTTCTGTAGCCATTCAAGGAATGGGTATAAGGATATTTGCTTTAGTTTCAGATGGTAACTAATTGTTAAGCATTATTCGCTTGTTGTTGGATGGAAATGGGTTTAAGTATTACTAAGGTCTTTATTTTTACGGAGGCTACTCTATGTCCCAAGTACATCGCGATTATTTTGATATTATTAGACCTTTAATTCATCCATATCAGCAAGAAAACGGAATTATGTCACTGGAAATACAAGGGGCTGCAGTGCTACTTGTTTTCATGACAGCAGCTAACCGTCTAGGGATTCAAAATACTCAGCAAATATTAACTGATCTAGGATTCACTCTATCTAATGACCGAATCAGTCTATTACCGCACCCATTTGATATAGATATGAATTATTATCAACGGAATGTAATTGGTCCTTTATCTACTGATACTAGTGGAAGATTGAATTTTGCCTCTATCGTTCAAAGAACTCGTAATGTTCATGACCAAATTGATGCTTATCTAGACTATTTTCGCTACTTCCCATCCAGCCCTTTATGACTTCAGTTACCTAATATGCACGCCACCCTAGATCATTTGCTCTGAGGTGGCGAGGTGTTCTCTGCTCTCTGGTTCCACGCAATCACAGCTTCCTCTGTAGTATCTGATTCTGGCCCAGCAGCATTACAGTCAATACATTGCACAAAAAACCACGTGTCATCCAAATATGAGTTTATTTCCGTATCCCCACTACCGCAAAATGGGCACGGTTTGAGTTTGCCTGCCATTACTGCTTTCTCCCACATTCAGTCTTCGCCCACTCTCTCAATCCGAGAAACTGGGCTTCAAGGGTTTCGAGTTCTCCGAGGAGACGTACATAATCCTGTTCAGCGTCTTTCGCCAGTCTGGCGGGTCTTGAACCATCCACGCCGGAGGGGAAAGCTGTTTCAGACACGGAACACTCGGCTTTGATGTACACGCGCTTAGTGTTAGCGCGGAGAGTATCGCTAAGCTCATCAAGTTTAGATTTAGCATTGGCGAGTTCCTGTAATTGCTTGGTATCCCATTCTGCGAGATGCTGGATTCTCTCTTGCTGGGTAGTGTTAATGGCGACCTGTTCGTCATACCCTAACTTTAAGTTAGGGTATTCTTCGGCCTTGTTATGGTATTGTGTCACCAACCATATTGGATACCAAAAGTAACCATTGAAATAACCAGAGCCGCAGCGGAAGAATTTACAATTCCATTCTACACCGTCCCAGGTGAAATGCTGGCTGATTTTGTGACAGATAAAATAATTACAGCCTTGCAAGAAATGAGCTTCCCAGAAGCTGATATTGACGTGTTCATCACCGATGACTAGCGAATTCGAGAACGCAAGGAGGACGGTGGCGAGGGAATGCCTGTCCGAACTCAAACATCTACCCAAATACGATGATACCGCAGTTACCGCAATCCTCGATAAATACGTACCCCAATTTAAACCACTCAACCACATGAAATTCAGCACTAAATCAGTGCTGGTGCACTATGTGCGGTTGATTCAGAAGGAGATGAAATGAACTTTTTAGACAAAAAAGCCCTGAAATCAGGGCTGTAATTAGAAAATCATGATGATTTGGTGAGGCCTGGGGAAGCTTTAAATCATTCCCATTCAATCGTCGCTGGTGGTTTACCGCTAATGTCATAGACTACCCGCGAAATACCATCAACTTCATTAATGATTCTGTTCGAGACACGACCCAAGAAGTCATATGGCAGATGCGCCCAATGAGCGGTCATAAAGTCAATAGTTTCTACCGCACGCAGAGAAACAACCCAGTCGTATTTACGGCCATCTCCCATAACACCAACAGAACGAACTGGCAGGAATACGGTAAATGCCTGGCTGACTTTATGGTACAGATCCGCTTTATGCAGTTCTTCAATAAAGATAGCATCAGCACGGCGTAGCAAGTCACAATATTCTTTCTTCACTTCGCCCAATACGCGAACACCAAGGCCTGGACCTGGGAATGGATGACGATACAGCATGTCATATGGCAGGCCCAATTCCAGACCGATACGGCGTACTTCGTCTTTGAACAACTCTTTCAGCGGTTCAACCAGACCCAGCTTCATATCTTCTGGTAAGCCACCAACATTGTGGTGAGATTTAATTACATGGGCGTTGCCAGTTGCAGATGCGGCTGACTCGATAACATCTGGGTAAATCGTGCCCTGTGCCAACCACTTAACCTGAATTTGTTTCGATGCTTCTTCATCAAACACATCAATAAATACGTGACCGATGGTTTTGCGTTTAGCTTCTGGCTCATCAATGCCTGCCAGTGCAGACAGGAAGCGCTCTTCCGCTTTAACATGTACGATGTTCAGGTCAAATTTACCTGCAAACATCTCCATCACTTGATCCGCTTCGTTCAAACGCAGCAAGCCATTATCGACGAAAACGCAAGTCAGACGCTTACCAATCGCACGGTTTAACAGCAGTGCAGTCACAGAAGAATCCACGCCGCCAGACAATGCCAGGATAACATGGTCATCACCAATCTGTGTACGCAGACGTTCTACGATATCACCGATGATAGAAGCCGGAGTCCACAAAACTTCACATTGACAAATATCCAAAACAAAGCGTTTCAGGATATTCAGACCTTGGTGAGTATGGGTGACTTCCGGGTGGAACTGCACGCCATAAAAGCGTTTTTCATCGTTGGCCATGATAGCAAACGGGCAAGTATCTGTGCTGGCAATGGTTGTAAAGTCAGCAGGGATCGCCGTCACTTTATCACCATGACTCATCCATACATCCAGCAGAGGTTTGCCCGTTTCATTCAGGGCATCTTGAATATCGCGGAATAGTTCGCAATTATTCTTGATTTCAACCTGTGCATAACCAAATTCGCGCTCATCAGAGTTAGAAACTTGACCGCCCAATTGCATAGACATGGTTTGCATACCGTAGCAGATACCCAGTACAGGTACGCCTGCATTGAAAACATACTCCGGTGCACGCGGGCTATTGTTCTCAGTCGTACTTTCTGGCCCACCAGAAAGGATAATACCATTCGGATTAAATTCACGGATTTGTTCTTCAGTGACATTCCATGTCCAAAGTTCACAATAAACACCAATTTCACGAATGCGGCGAGCAATAAGCTGGGTATACTGCGAGCCAAAATCAAGGATCAGAATGCGATGCTGATGGATATTAGTCGTCATTTGAGGTGAATTCCCAAAACAGGTGGCAATTAAAAAAATAAAAAAGTCAGTGGCCCAAAGATGGGCCACTCTAAATAAAATTACAGACCTAAACGATAGTTTGGTGATTCTTTGGTGATCGTCACGTCATGAACGTGGCTTTCCTGAATACCTGCACCACTGATACGAACGAATTCGGCTTTAGTTCTTAGTTCATCAATAGTTGCGCAACCGGTCAGTCCCATACAGGAACGCAAACCGCCCATTTGCTGGTGAACGATGGTTTTCAGCAGGCCCTTGTAAGATACGCGACCTTCGATGCCTTCAGGAACCAGTTTGTCAGCCGCATTATCAGATTGGAAGTAACGATCAGAAGAACCTTTGGACATCGCGCCCAAAGAACCCATGCCGCGATAAGATTTGAACGAACGGCCTTGGTAAAGTTCGATTTCACCCGGAGATTCTTCTGTTCCTGCCAGCATGGAGCCAACCATCACACATGATGCCCCCGCTGCAATTGCTTTAGCAATGTCACCAGAGAAACGGATACCACCGTCAGCAATAACCGGAATGCCAGTGCTATTCAGTGCTTCAACTGCATCTGCGATAGCCGTGATTTGAGGAACACCAACACCCGTCACGATACGGGTTGTACAAATAGAACCAGGACCGATACCCACCTTAACTGCGTTTACACCTGCTTCTACCAGTGCCTTAGCACCTTCACCTGTCGCAACGTTACCGCCGATGATTTGCAAATCCGGATACTTAGCGCGAGTTTCACGAATACGCTGCAATACGCCTTCCGAATGACCGTGGGAAGAGTCAATAAGCAGTACATCGACTCCCGCAGCAACCAATGCATCAACGCGTTCTTCGTTGCCAGGACCTGCACCAACCGCAGCACCAACACGCAGGCGACCTTGTTCGTCTTTACATGCGTTTGGTTTACGTTCTGCTTTCTGGAAATCTTTCACCGTAATCATGCCAAGCAAGTGGAAGTGATCATCAACAACCAGCGCTTTTTCAACACGTTGTTCGTGCATTTTCTGCAAAACCACTTCACGGGCTTCGCCTTCTTTTACCGTCACCAAACGTTCTTTAGGCGTCATCACCGCAGTTACAGGCTGATCCAGATCAGTCACAAAGCGCACATCACGACCAGTAATGATACCTACTAGTTCGTTTTTTCCTGTTACCACTGGGTAACCTGCAAAACCATTACGGTTGGCCAGTTCATGAACTTCGCGCAGAGTCGTCTGTGGCGTGACAGTGACAGGATCAGTTACCACACCGCTTTCATGTTTCTTCACGCGGCTGACTTCTTCCGCTTGGCGTTCAATTGACATATTTTTATGAATGAAGCCGATGCCCCCTTCTTGTGCCAGTGCGATTGCCAGTGAAGATTCCGTCACAGTATCCATAGCGGCAGAAAGCATCGGTATGTTCAGGCGAATAGTGGAAGTTAATTGAGTGGACAAATCTGCTGTGTTAGGCAAGACTGTTGAGTGGGCAGGAACCAACAATACATCGTCGAAAGTTAATGCTTCTTTTTTAATTCGTAACATGGGCAATATCTCACCAGGCTATGGAGCAATAAGAGGGATAAAATATTGCCGCGGCATTATACAGGCCGAAATCGGTTGCCTCCAGCATTTTTTGAAAAAAATTCTTGATTAGTAATATGATGGGATTAATATCAGCCAATTAAGTCATTGTTTTAAAATTTGATCTAGCTCACATGTCACTACCAATCAATACCGGAATTTTTTCCGTTAGCCGTTTAAATCAGACTGTTCGTCAGTTACTTGAGCTGGAAATGGGCAGAATTTGGTTATCCGCCGAAATATCCAATTTTTCCCAGCCATCGTCAGGGCATTGGTACTTCACATTAAAAGATGAACGGGCACAAGTTCGTGCTGCTATGTTTCGCAGTCACAATTTGAGGGCAACATTTCATCCACAAAATGGTCAGCAAGTATTGGTTCGGGCACAAATCACATTGTATGAACCCAGGGGTGACTATCAACTGATTGTAGAAAGTATCCAACCTGCCGGAGAGGGTTTGCTGCAACAACAGTTTGAAATGCTTAAGCAAAAGCTTTTCACCGAAGGCTTTTTCGATCAAATTCACAAAAAATCATTGCCCTCTCCAGCCAAACGACTCGGTGTCATCACTTCCAGTAGTGGCGCAGCACTGCATGATATTCTGCATATCCTGAAACGCCGTGATCCTTCCTTGCCAATCGTCATTTATCCTACAGCTGTCCAGGGAGCCGAAGCGCCATTACAGATTATTCGGGCAATCGAACTGGCAAATGCACGACAAGAGTGTGATGTTTTGATTGTCGGCCGCGGCGGCGGATCTTTGGAAGACTTGTGGTGTTTCAATGATGAACAAGTAGCACGGGCAATATTCCAAAGCCATATTCCCATTGTTAGTGCTGTCGGTCATGAAACCGATGTCACTATTGCGGATTTTGTCGCTGATTTACGCGCACCGACGCCTTCTGCGGCAGCAGAGTTAGTTAGCCGCAATCAAATAGAGTTATTGCGACAAATACAATCCCTGCAACAACGTCTAGAAATGGCAATGGATTATTTCTTTGCTCAAAAACAACAGAGAGTTAATGTATTGCAGCATCGCCTCCAGCAGCAACGTCCTGATTTGCAATTGGTGCGTCAGCAGAATTATTTAGCTGAGTTACGGCAAAAGTTGATTGATAGTTTTTTACGTTGCCTAAAACAGCGCTCAGTTTCATATGAGAAACTGAATCAGCGATTGTTACAAATCCATCCTGAGTGGGAAATTCAGCGCTACAGTCAATCCATTCAACAAGTTGATTTTCGTTTAAAACAGGCTATTGAACGCCAGTTAGGGCGTTATCGGGAAAGATTTGCCATTTCCTGTTCGCGCATGGAGGCTGTTAGCCCACTGGCAACGTTAAGTCGTGGTTATAGTATTAGCGAAGCTCCTGATGGAAAGTTGCTAAGGCAGGTTAAGCAAGTAAAAGCAGGGGATATGCTGAAAACGCGGTTGCAGGATGGCTGGGTTGAGAGTCAGGTAACACAGGTTACAAAAGTTAGTAAGAGAAAGAAATTAAAATAGATTTAATAAGATAGCGGTGAATTTTTACCGCTATCTTTATATGGCTATTTAAATGCTATTTTCCATTAGAGAAATTAGAAGCGAATTTCTGCACCCATGACGTAGGTTCTGCCGCGGGCGGTTTGAGTTTTTGTGTCTTGCTCCGCTATAAACGCTGATGAATTCATACGGTTCAATGCGTCAGAATAGTTTCGGTTAGTTAAATTCTGAACGGAAAATTTAACTAAAATATTTTTATTAATTTGATAATCGGTATATAAATCAATAATAGTCGGTATTTTATCATCTTTTTTCATGTGTGCTAGCATCACACCGTCCTCATTCAATTCCATTGAAGACTCCTGACGATAAGATTTCCCTGTATATTTTGCAATAGCGCCAATACGCATTTTTTCATCAAACAAACGCACTCCCATATCCAGAGTAGCATAGCGCTCCGGCAATTGAGATGCAGGACTTGCACCAAAAATGACCGATGAAATTGAAGTTGGTTGCTCTGTTTTTTGCTGACTATATGCTAATGAGCTGTAGAATATGCCAGCATCATAATTCATCGAAAGTTCATAACCACGCATGGTTACTGGTGTCAGGCTATTACTATGAATATAAAAATTAAAGTTAGGGTTGATACCAGCCCAATCTTCATCTGTCAACGACTCATCATTTTTACAAATTCTACCTCCCACACAAAGTAAATAAGATTCACTGAGGATGTAATTTTTTATTTTAGTATGAAACATTGTAGCCTTGAAACGGAACGAATCCCCTTCCACAATTAAATTCGGGCGATAGCTATTAAATCCAATTTGATAAGTATCCGCTTTTTCTCCTTTCAAGAATGGATTAATAGAACCGCCACTTTCATTAGTATAAAAAATTTCCTGAATATTTGGTGCTCTCATTGAGTGAGTATAGCTTACAAATGGCTCAAATTCAGGGATGATTTCTGCTGATAATAAAATACTTGGATTAAATCCACGCTCTTTTAAGTTTAATTGTGCCTCCCATTGTGGGAAACAATTTACACGTTGATCGCAGGCTGGTTTGAATCCTTTAATACTATAATCCAAATAATTTAACCCCAGATTAGCGGTATAAATGCCCCGTTCAATTTTTAATCTACTGTAAATACTGGTAATATCTTGTTTACCACTTGGCGCAAAGGTATTGTGTTCTTGTATCTCTCCATCTGTTTTTTCATCCTCCGAACTTGTATCTATTTTTTTACGATATTCAGTTCTCATCCATTTGCTACCCAGCGTGAACGCAAAATCAGTGCCACCATAATTGAGTCGGCTGGTATTGCTGATATTGATAGCATCGGATTGACTTTTTGCTTCACTCTTACCCAATACCCCCACTGAATGATTTTGAAAATTTTGTTGGCCATTGCTGGTACTCAGCATAACTTTGGTATCAACCAATTCAGTAAATGGCGTATAGTGATACTTCAAATAATAATCATTATTATCAATATGACGGCTGTTAAATTTATTATGGTAAAGACGACTGCTTAATTCCAGATCATGAAAATCATTGGGTTTAATATTGAGTTTCATCAATTGAGAATTTGGCTTTTGTTTAAATGTTTTGTTTGTACCAAACTCTTCACTACTGATACCATCCGCATTTCGATAATGAGCTTCAATATTATGCCCACTGACAGCGAATAGCACGCCTAAAGAACCTTCTGGGCTGAACGCCTGTGTTTTTCCTGCAACAGCCATCATACCACTTCGACCGATA
Source organism: Xenorhabdus sp. BG5 (assembly GCF_015163665.1). Lineage (GTDB taxonomy): Bacteria > Pseudomonadota > Gammaproteobacteria > Enterobacterales > Enterobacteriaceae > Xenorhabdus. The sequence continues at coordinate 30,034 of NZ_JADEUG010000002.1, forward strand.
CCATTATTACCATATGACCATTTAGTACGAACACCCAGATTATTACCTTCGAATATAACATCATCAACACCAATGGTACGGAAATTAGCACTTCCAACCAAGGCATTAATGGAGTCAGCGTCATCAGCTTGTCCACGAGAAACGTCGACACGAACAATAAAATTGGGATCAACTAATGCCCCAAACTGACTATAAGGTTGTCCACCATGCGAAAATTCACTGGGGGAAGAACCATAAAAGGTCTGACTAACACCATCCACCATCATATTAACGCGGCCAAAGCCACTTAAGCCACGGATATTAACACTCACAACCCCTTGCCCTTGGCTTGCATCCATCTGAGTATAAGTGCCTGGCAAACTACGCAATAGGCTATCTACGGATTCTAATTTATTATCTTCCCCCACAGAGCTATAAGCCCCTGGTTTTTCCATGGCCTCAATCTGAGGAGAATTATGATTATCCTGAGAGCCTGAAACTTTCAGGCTACTGAATCGTATGACCTTCTCTTTTTTATCATCATTGCCATTTTCAGCATAAGCGATACCCTGAAGCCCAATCAGCATTGCGCTGGCTCCCGCTATTTTTGCCACAGTTTTCATTAATATATTATCCTAATATTGAAGAATATTTATTACCGCTCACATTGCTTCACAAATTTGTGTAATAAAACACTCAAGACGCTGATAAAATTATCAGCATCCTGAGTAATAATTAGCTATTTTCTATTAATCGTTTAATTCTGGGAAATAGGTTTTAGCGTTATCTAACATTAATAAGAAACTATAATCAAAGGCAATATCATTCAGACGATTAAAACGTCCTGGTTTTCCACCATGCCCCGTATCCATATTAGTCTCTAATAATAACAAACTGTCGCCTTGTTTCATTTCCCTTAATTTCGCTACCCATTTTGCCGGCTCCCAATATTGCACTTGGGAATCATGCAAACCTGTCGTAATTAATAAATGAGGATAGCGTTGATATTGAATATTGTCATAAGGGCTATAGGATTTCATACGGAAATAATCTTCTTTATTATTTGGATTACCCCACTCTTCATATTCACCCGTTGTTAATGGAATAGAGGGATCAAGCATGGTTGTCAAAACATCCACAAAAGGCACTTTTGCAATCACACCACGGTATAATTCTGGCGCCTGATTAATGACCGTCCCCATTAATAATCCCCCCGCGCTGCCACCTTCAGCATAAACGCGCTTGCTATTACCATATCCATCAGCAATCAAGGTTTTGGTCGCATCTATAAAATCGTGAAAACTGTTTAGCTTATTTTTGAGTTTCCCCTGCAAGTACCAATTTTTGCCCAAATCACCACCGCCGCGGACATGCACCAAGGCATAGACAAAGCCTCGATCCAGCAAACTCAGCAAGGCAGAACTAAAATAAGGATCCATGCTGATACCGTAAGAACCATAACCATAAATCAGGATCGGATTCTCACCTTTTTTAAACAAAGATTTGCGGTATACCAGAGAAACAGGAACTTCCACGCCATCACGAGCTTTCACCCAGATGCGCTGGCTTTGATAGTTTTCTTTGTTGAATCCTTTTACTGTCTGTTGCTTCAACAATTCACGCTCACCCGTTTGCATATTCCATTGGAATACTGAACTTGGTGTTGTCATCGATGAATAGCTATAGCGTAAAACATGGGTATCGGGTTCTGGGTTATAACCCAATGATGCCATATAGGCCGGATCATCGAATTGAACCCGTTTTTCCTGTTGGGTTTTCCAGTCAATCTGGCGGATCGACGACAATCCTTTAGTGCGTTCCTGCACAACCAACCAATCGTTGAACAGGGCAAAATTTTCCAGATCGGTATTTTCCTGTGGGGCAATCACGGTTTCCCAAGGGGAATTAATGCTATCTGCCCGATACAAGCCAAATAATGGGTTTTCGTGATTAGAGCGGATATAGAACTGCCCACGAAAATGGTCTAGATCATATTCACGTTCAGCTTGACGAGCAGAAAAAACCTGCGGCTCTGATTGTGGGTGGTTAGCATCAATCAGTCGATATTCTGAACTCGTGTAACTGGTACTCGAAATCAAAATATAATCAAGTGAAGTACTTTCTACAATCGACAGATAGAAGCGTTCATCTTCCTCTTGATAGATCTTTTTATCTTGTTGGCTATCCGTGCCATATTGGTGACGGAATAACTGATAAGGCAGCAACGTTTGTGGATCCCTGCGCACATAAAACAGCGTCTCGCCATCATTTGCCCATACAATGTTGCCAGAAGTATTTTCTACGACGTTATTCTGCCAATCGGTATCACTGAAATTTTTAAATGAGATCTTGTAGTTACGGCGCCCTTGGGTATCCTCTGCCACCGCGATACGCTTATTATCCAATGAAACTGCAAAGCCACCAAGTTGATAAAACTTATGGTCTTTTGCCCGCTCATTACCATCAACCATGACCTGCCAATCAGTTGAATTATCAACTGGCTTGCGCTGATAGATTGGAAAATCTTTTCCTGCCTCATAAACAGTACGATAAATATACCCATTATAGGTATAAGGAACGGACTGATCCTCTTTGCTCATTCTATCAGCCATTTCTTTATAGAGGGTTTCGCGCAATTCCTGGCCTGATTTCAGCCTCTCTTCGGCATATTGGTTCTCAGCCGTTAAGTACTCAATGACGTTTTTATCCTGACGGTTGTCATCACGCAACCAATAATAGTTATCAACACGCATATCCCCGTGGAGATCCATTTTATGCGGCTGTTTTGCGGCCATAGGTGGCACCATATTTTCCTCCATTGCAGTAGTAGCAAAACTGTGACTCAATAAACTACCACTGAGTAACAAGCCAAGCATGACTCTTTTACCGCGCACAACCCTACTGCACATCGTATTACTGCAAACTCTCTTTTTTTTATTCGACCTTTTCGTATCTGGTAAAAACGCCGCCTTATGTTGTGACATGCCATCAACCCTGTATTTTTATTGAGATAAATAAAAATCTATCGGCAGTTCAACCGTAACACTGCCATTAGTTAAAACGATCCCCGGTGGCTTAGGTAAAGGCTGTGCCCTTTCCAACACCATCCTTGCTTCCCTGTCCAGTGAGTTAGTTCCTGAGCGTCGAGTGAGTTCACTGTTAATTACGACACCCAATGGGTTAACCGTAAATTTCACCATCGGCCGCCCTGTTCGTCTTCTTCTCTGGGCATCTTCTGGATATTTTTTATAACGGTTTAAGTGTCCGGCGACCTCTGCCTGCCAAACGGCTTTGGCATCGGCAATAGCATCAGAATTGCTTTCATAGGATGCAGCAGTACGTGCAGTCACATTATCGGCCGTCGCATTACTGGTTGTTGGCGCAGCACTACTTTGGGATTTTTCACTTTCTTGCTCTTTTGCTTTCACTCGCTTAACAGGCTGAGTTTTCTTCGGTGCATCTTGTTCTTTCTTTTTCTTCTTCTGCTTATCCACCAAAAGCAGGGCGTTTTCATTTACATCCAATTTTGGCATGTTAATTTCGTCAACTTTGCTCTCCTGCTGCTTACTGGCAACAGAGAGCTGCTGCTCAATGCCAATGGGCTGTTTTTGTATTTTTTGTAGCGCTTCTGTCTGCATTGACAGTTCCACCATCACCGCCGGCGGAGGAAAAAGCTCCTCAAGATCCACATCCTTTGGTTTGTAGACCAGCCATCCTACGAACAAGGCATGAAGTGTGATCGCAGCGAGAAAGGATTTTGTCACATGACCAGAGTGAGCATTTTGATACGTGGTGTACGTCAACATCTCTTATAGCACATTATGTCAATAATAAATGAAGATGAATGATAATCAATTCAATATATAAATGAAAACTATTTTTATTTGTTAATGAGTCACTTCCTTGTGATACTTACTCTTATTTGGTTATATTTTCACTGACTTTGGGGGTAAACCAGACAAAATCAGCATATTCACTGTCTAAGGAAATCCCTTCTTCCGCGATGACAAAAACAGCTATTTTTTCATTTGGCGCTATTTTTTTGACATGTTGAGGGATCCCCATAGCTTTTACCGCATGATATCCTCCGGCAACCAGTAAGGCAGGTGATGGAGCCTTCATCAATTGTTCTGCCATCCGTTGATCCCGCATTTGCTGAATCTTGGTCATACCAGAAAGAAGTTGTGGCGCTATATTTCCGCCGTGGGAATTTTTAATTGTGGCCTCAATCAGCTTTTTAACTTCATCAGAAACCAAGGAATTTTTATCTTCTGCATTATGATTTTTATACGCTTGTTCAATTTCGCTGCGATCCAAATTTGCGGCCAACAGAGGATAAGGTGCTCTCATCAGTTCCATAACTAAATCACCATACCATTTCCACGGCCAGCCCTGTTGCCATGCCAATAGATTCTGGACCCGCTCTTCCCTGACAATCGGATTACCTTGCAACCAGCTTTTCACCTTATTCACTTTTTCTTGCTGGTTTGGGTTAATCATTTCCAGTAATACGGAACCTTGGGGACGCTGTTGCCCAAGTTGTTGAACTAACCATAACTCGATTTGGTGATGGTAAGGATTGTCATGTTTTTCACCAACAATGACACGAGGGTAATTTGCCAATTGCTCCAGCAGTTGATCTGGCGTGATCGCTTTGCCTGTTGTCATATCAAGCACCACACCAACTCGCATCAACTCGCCAGGGAGAGTTTGCAGCGCTGCCTGAGAGCTATTTTGCGCGCTGTTTAGCGTTGCAGTACAACCTGTAAGAAAACAACCGCCAAGCAGGAGAGAAGCGGTTAAAAAAGTCGATTTTATACGGGTAGAAATTTGCATAACTGTTAGTCATTAGAAGAAAAATTGCCCGCATATTATAGATAATGAGAATTATTTACAAATTAAAAAACCCTGCCAGGCATAATCCTAACAGGGTAGTTCACCGATTTATCCCAAATTCACGGTGAGAATGGGGCGTTATTTTTATAGTGGGTCTGTTTGTGCTTCAACAGCCGCCAACGCCACCATATTCACGATACGACGTACAGAAGCAATCGGTGTCAGGATATGAACAGGCTTCGCAACCCCCATCAAAACTGGGCCAACAGTTACCCCTTCTGAACTAGTCACACGCAGCAAGTTATAGCTGATACGAGCCGCTTCCATATTCGGCATAATTAACAGGTTTGCTGAGCCTTTCAACGGGCTGTCCGGCATGATATCGCGGCGGATACTTTCCACCAGCGCAGCATCACCATGCATTTCACCATCAATTTCAAGCGATGGTGCCATTTGCTGAACCAATGCCAGTGTCTTACGCATTTTTTGCGCAGAATCACAATCAGAAGAGCCAAAACTTGAGCGTGATAGCAAGGCTACTTTAGGTTCAATACCAAAACGGCGAACAGTTTCAGCCGCCATCAGCGTGATTTCTGCCAACTCTTCTGGGCTTGGATTTTCATTAACATAAGTATCGGCAATGAACGTATTCCCCATCGGTAACATCAAGGCGTTCATGGCACCTGCGGTATGCACTCCCTGGCGGAAACCAAAGACATCTTTCACGACCTGATAATGTTCACTGTAACTGCCAACAGTGCCACAAATCAGGCCATCTGCTTCACCACGGTGTACCATGATTGCGCCTATCAGCGTTGGATTACCAATCACTGCCCGACGTGCTTGCTCTTGCGAAACACCACGGCGTTTCATCATTTGATAATATTCTTGCCAATATTCTTTGAAACGTGGATCATTTTCATTGTTCACCACTTCAAAATCTTTACCCGCTTCAATATGCAGCCCCTGCTTTTTAATCCGCATTTCAATAACGCCAGGGCGGCCAATCAGGACAGGGAATGCCAGCCCAAGGGAGACAAGTTCTTGAGTCGCATGCAGTACACGAACATCTTCCCCTTCTGCCAATACAATTCGTTTCTTCTCTTTTTTGGCCTGGGAAAAAATGGGTTTCATAAATAAGTTGGTCTTATAGACAAACTCATTGAGTTTCTCAATATATGCCCCGAAATCGGTAATAGGTCGGGTTGCCACACCAGATTCCATCGCCGCTTTCGCTACCGCCGGTGCAATTTTTACAATCAAGCGAGGATCAAACGGTTTTGGAATGATGTAATCGGGGCCAAAGAACAGGTCTTGATCGCCATAGGCAGAAGCAACTTCCTGACTTTGCTCTGCCAGTGCAAGATCAGCAATGGCATGCACACAGGCAAGTTTCATTTCTTCATTAATGGTTGTGGCCCCAACATCCAATGCGCCACGGAAAATGAACGGGAAGCAAAGAACGTTATTCACCTGATTAGGGAAATCAGAACGGCCAGTACAAATAATGGCATCAGGACGTACTGCTTTTGCCAATGGTGGCAAAATTTCTGGCTCTGGATTGGCTAATGCCATAATGAGCGGATTTTTTGCCATGGTTTTCACCATGTCTTGTGTCAATACGCCTGGCCCGGAACAACCCAGGAAAATATCAGCATCAGGGATCACATCTGCCAATGTACGGCTGCCATTATCTTCAATAGCATAATCCGCCTTGGTCTTTTCCATGTTCTCTTCGCGGCCACGATAAATAACCCCTTTTGAGTCACAGACGACAATATTTTCACGTTTTAAACCCAATGCTACCAGCAGGTTCATACAAGCAATTGAAGCAGCTCCAGCCCCCGATACCACCATGCGCACTTTGCCAATGTCTTTATTAACTACCCGCAATCCATTCAGCACAGCTGCGGTACAGATAATGGCTGTACCATGTTGATCATCGTGGAATACAGGAATTTTCATGCGCTCACGGAGTTTCTGCTCAATGTAGAAACACTCCGGTGCTTTAATATCTTCGAGGTTGATTCCACCAAAAGTGGGTTCCAGCGCTGCGATAATATCAATCAATTTATCAGGGTTGGATTCATCCACTTCGATGTCAAAAACATCAATACCCGAGAATTTTTTAAATAAAACACCCTTCCCTTCCATAACAGGTTTACCGGCTAATGCACCGATATTACCCAGCCCTAAAACAGCGCTGCCGTTAGAGATAACCGCAACAAGATTGCCACGTGCAGTATATTTATAAGCCGCCAAAGGATCTTCTGCTATTTCAAGACAAGGTGCAGCAACACCCGGTGAGTATGCCAATGCCAAATCACGTTGCGTTGCCAGTGGCTTGGTTGGTGTCACCGTAATTTTTCCAGGTTGTGGGAACTCATGAAAATCAAGAGCGCTTTGTTTTAATTTTTCATCCATCATCAGATCCTTTACGCGTCATGTCTTAGTGAAAACCGTTTCAGTATAATAGTTACGGAAGGTTAAATCATGATGTCAGCAGCATTTTGTTCATAATCTTTAAAATCAAGGTGCAAAAACAAACAAATGATGACTTTACGTTAATCAATATTATATAGATATTATCTTAATGATACCCACATAGGGGTATTTCATCTCAAATTAATAACCTGATAAATTAATTAAAGATGGATTTTTAAATTAACATTTAAAATAAGTTTACAAAAACAAAACTTAATCTATAAAATATTCATCCAAATTTATTTGGAAAATTACTAGCAATTAAGGAAACACATTTTCTTATGAAAGTGAATTTCATTTCATCTGAGTGGTTAAACCTGTTTGCGCCATTTCTATTTTTATATCAGGATATATTCCCAGAATCTCATTAACGATGATTCAATATATTCCATAAAAATCACACAGCGATTTAACATAAAGCAGAAACCTGTCTTTTATGTTTTATTAAACATAAATCTGCATTTCTATATGGGAGAAAGAATATGCATAATCATTCAGTCATGATAGTTGATGATCATCCTATCATTCGTCACGGCTTAAAAGGGTTGATTGAATTAGAACGAGAACTCATTGTGACTGCCGAAACTGGCAATGGCGAAGACGCAATTAATATCGCTTGCCAAATAAAGCCTGACATTATTCTGATAGATTTAAAAATCAATGGTCTTTCAGGGATTGATACGATTAAATCTCTCCGCCGCAAAGGGCTGGATTCCTATATCCTGGTACTTTCCGATTCAGATCACAGAAGTGATATTTACGATGCCGTTGATGCCGGTGCGAATGGTTATTTATTAAAAGATATCGAGCTTACCTCTCTATTGAACAACATAAAAAAAGCTATAGATGGTCATGCGGTGTTCAGTGAAAAAGTCCATCAATATTTATCCACTCGCCATCTTTATGTTGATCCGTTATCAAAATTAACCAAACGTGAATTAGATGTTTTAAAAGAAATTGCAGAAGGGATGACAAATAAAGAAATTGCTGATTTCCTTTTTATTTCAGAAGAAACGGTGAAAGTCCACACCCGTAACTTATTGAAAAAACTTAAATCACGTTCCCGTCTCGAAGCCACTATCATCTATCTAAAACACAGAAAAACAGAGTTCATTTAACATTGGCTTGTTGCTTAACGCCCGAAGACGAAACACAATTTCCCTCATTTTTACCAATGGGGAAATTGTGAGTTATCAAGAATTATAAATTAATTAGGAACAAATTAATGTTGCATATAATAAATAATGATATTATATATAGGTTTATTACTTGAAATGAAGGCAATCTGTTTTTGTCGATAATTTAAACATACGTGACGTCAATGCCAGGAAAAAGCAGACAGAAAGTATGCGTAAAAACGCGTTATCTGGATAAAATAGCCAATTTCCCGCATTATGTCGGATATGTTGAACAAGACAAAATCAAGGCTCTCATCATGTCAAATACCCCTTTTCATCCAGATACCCTTTCTCACAAAATAGCCATTCTCTACGGTATCAAAAACTGCGATACCATAAAAAAAGCGCGTCGTTGGTTAGACGATCAAAAAATACCTTATCAATTCCATGATTATCGGGTTGATGGTCTATCCCCTGAATTACTTCAATCATTTATTGAGCAAGTTGGCTGGGAATCGCTCCTGAATACCCGTGGCACAACATGGCGCAAATTGCCCGATGAGCAAAAAGCCACGATTAACAATGCTGACGCTGCCAAGGCACTCATGCTGGAACACCCTTCAATCATAAAACGCCCTTTATTGGTTTCAGGCTCAGAAAATTCAAAAAGCGCAGGAACAGAAAAGTACTTACTCGGTTTCAAGGCAGAACAATATCAACAATTTTTCTCGCATGACTAGATGAGGAGAGCATCATGACTTGTCCGGTAATTGACCTTGCTCAGCAGTTAATCAAGCGTTCTTCTGTCAGCCCAGATGATCAAGGTTGTCAGGAACTGCTTATCCAGCGCCTGCAAGACATCGGTTTCACAATAGAACGAATGCCTTTTGGCGATACCCAAAACTTTTGGGCTTATCGTGGCACCGGAGTGACTTTTGCTCTTGCTGGACACACCGATGTTGTCCCTGCTGGCGATATCTCACAATGGCAAACCCCGCCCTTCGAACCTTCTATCCGTGATGGAATGCTGTATGGCCGTGGCGCCGCAGATATGAAAGGCTCTCTGGCGGCAATGGTGGTTGCCGCTGAACGTTTTGTCGCAAAAAATCCTGCGCATAAAGGTCGTCTGGCTTTTTTGATCACCTCCGACGAAGAGGCCAAAGCCACCAATGGTACAATTAAGGTTGTTGAAACATTAATGTCCCGCCATGAACGTTTAGATTATTGCCTGGTGGGTGAACCATCTAGCCAGAAATGCCTTGGGGATACGATTAAAAACGGACGACGGGGATCGCTAACTGCCAGCTTAACTATCTTTGGCACCCAAGGGCATGTTGCTTATCCACAGTTAGCAGATAATCCTATCCATCGTTCAATGCCTTTTCTGCAAGAACTCGTCAATACTCAATGGGACAACGGCAATGCATTTTTCCCTGCCACAAGTATGCAAGTCGCCAATATTCAGGCTGGAACCGGCAGTAATAACATTATTCCTGGTAAACTGTGGGTGCAATTTAATTTCCGTTTCAGCACTGAACTGACAGATAACGAGATCCGCCAACAGGTTGAAGATATGCTGAAAAAGCATCATCTAACATATGAGATTGACTGGTGGTTATCAGGCCAGCCTTTCCTCACCTGCAAGGGAGCTCTTGTTGACACTGTAGTGGGATCCATTGAGTACTATTGTGGCTATAAACCCGAGCTATCAACCGGTGGCGGTACATCAGATGGACGTTTTATTGCCAGGATGGGAGCTCAGGTCGTGGAATTGGGGCCAATCAATGCCACCATCCATAAAACCAATGAATGTGTCAAAGTAACTGATTTACAAAATTTGAGCCTGATTTATCAACGTATCATGGAGCAATTAATCCAATGATGACCCCTGAAGCTTTGACCGGCCTCTCCACTGATCACCTGGTCACTCTGACCGGCAATCACCGTTTGCAGTTTAATGCCACCAAAGCGTTTCTTGCCATGCAAAAAGAAGCTACCAAAGCAGGTTTTAAGCTACAACCTGCCAGTTCGTTCCGCGATTTCACACGCCAACAAACTATCTGGAATGAAAAATTCCGTGGTCAGCGTCCAGTATTAGATGAGAATAGCCAACCCCTTGATGTCTCGAAAATGGATGAAGGAGAACGCTGTAAAGCCATTCTTCGTTGGTCAGCCTTGCCAGGAGCCAGCCGCCATCATTGGGGTACGGAACTGGATATTTACGATCCCTTTCTGCTCCCAGAAGGTAAAAAATTGCAGCTAGAACCGTGGGAGTATGAAAATGGCGGATACTTTGAGCCATTAACCCACTGGCTGACAGAAAACATGGCTCAGTATGATTTCTACCGTCCCTTTACGCGCCATGATGCAGGTGTAGCTTATGAACCGTGGCATATCAGCTATTGGCCATTATCCCATGGAGCCGAAAATTTATTCGATGAACAAGTTCTATTAAATGCTTGGGAAGATCGTGATATTGCTGGCATAAACTGGTTAAAAACCAACCTATCCTATATATTTGAAAAATACATCAGGATAATAGATTAAGAAAACGATAAATCAGGAAAATAGCAGAACAGCTGGTTATGAAAATAATTAGCAGATATACCAATCACCTTTCAAGATGCGTCTTATATCTCCCCGCACAGCGGGGAGATATAAGCAATCACATTGATTTGTAAGCTGCGACTTAAAGTTGGATTGGTATAAAAATAATTCATTAGGCTCCTGAGCCTTATGGAAGAGGCTCTAAACATTCTGAGGAAAATACCATGCAATGGTTGATAGATTATTGGTGGATTGTTCTGTTAGTGCTCGTCGGCATTATTGTTAATGCAGTAAAAGCACTAAGCCGCGTCGATAAGAAATCTTTCTTAGATAACAAACCCGAATTGCCCCCGCACCGAGATCTTAATGCTCAATGGGATGATGAGGATGATTGGCCGCAGCGGGATCGCAAGAAATAACCCGGTCTTTCCAGTGCTTGGCAAGTATTTTATCGATGCTTGCCAATGCATCGGCAGTCTCTTCACGCCAGTGTCTTAATAGGGCTTTACGGCCACTCAGCGATGAATCACTAACACATTGTTCGATACTTAGCCGCTGTTGCAGATGTTTTCTCAACGCAGGCAAGGGCAAATTGCTCTTCAACAGTAATCTCTGTAATGCAAAATAAGACGCTGACAGAGGACGATGAGCAAATGCAAACCCTGCCAATTCCTGCCAATCACTGTCATTGAGCCATTCATCACTATCATGCTCAACTGGCAAGGCAAAGCCGAGTAACGCTCCCAATCCTCTGGCATCTCTGGCTAATCGTTGTTGTGCAGATTGGGCAAATCGTTCTCCCTGCTCACTCAAAGGCAAAACAGCCATCGCGGTATAACAACCACTACTCGCTTCTCGGTGAGTTCCCATTCTCACCAAGCGAAAACCACATTTTTGCCAAAGAGCCCACAGTTCAGCGGTATAACCAAAACTAACAGAGATGAAATCCAGCTTTTGTTTACTGGCTTCCTGACATTGTTGAATTATCAAATGTTGTGCGATACCACGGCGGCGATATTGAGCTTGTACGGCAATACGGCTGATTCGCTGTGATCGCAAAGTTGCAGCCTGCGGAAAACCGCTATGTGCTGCCAAGGATTGAGCCACTAAATTGCCTCTTGGCCGCCGACGCCCTGCCCAGATCTCATGCGCTAATGTCTGTGACAAACCACCTTCGTTCACCATCCACAATGCGCCAATCAATTGCTGCTTATGTTCTGGAGAATCAGAAAGGGCAGCCAAGAATGTCATTCCGCTACCATCCATTAATCGCCGCAGATCAAGGGGAGATGTACGGTAATGTGCACTGGTTAATAAGCCATAAAATTGGCGTAATAATGTGGAGTGTTGTAACCATTCAAGCTGACATATCGGGTGAAAATGCAATTCTTCTGCGGTTAATGGTGTGTCATAAACGAGCGGTTTATCATCGAATAACAGAGCGCTATCCAGCCACGCTTCCAATGGATCATTTTCAGCCCAACGCATAGGGGTTTTCAACTCACGAATATGGCAATCAGGCAATTCAGCACAAAGTTTCAATAAAAAACCGCGTCCTGTTCCCTCATAACCCTGGACTGTTGAAGTCAACAATACTCGTGGAAAATGGCGGATTAATTCTGCTAATTGTGGCGTTGGGATCGCGGCTGCTTCGTCAATCAATAACCAATCAGCATCGCTTTTATTTTTCGGTTGACCTTTTTTCGCTCGGCAATATTTCAACACATTGTCTACTGACCAAAAAGGCGTTTCTTGTTCCAAAGACTTCTGTTCAGCAGAATCTGAGATAGCGGAGTAACGTCGAATAACTTCTGTGGTTATTTTGGCAGGAGCACATAACCAGCATTTTCCCTGCCAATATCGCACTAACATTCCTGCCAGAGCCGATTTTCCCCGTCCCCGTGGTGCGGTAATCACCCAAACGCCTCGTATGGCCTGTAACAATTCCGTAAGAATAGATTGCTGGCTTACCGTAGGCTTGCCATCAGGCATCTGCCACGCTCCGGTTGCAGGCAATGGTGATATCTGAGATAGCTGCAAAGGTATTTCCTGACGCCATAATAATACTTCAGGAAAGGCGAGGATTTGCTGCTGAATATGACGAATAAAATTAGGCGTCGAAATAACGCCTGACGATTCATTCCAGCGCAAACTATCTTCATCGGGCTGTTCGGGCCATTGTGACCAGGCTGGTACGCGCATAACCAACCAGCTTCCCGCTTTTAGTGTGCCAGCCAATATCGCCAATGCTTCTGCATTAACGCCTTGAGTCGCATCAAAAACACCATGCAAGAATTCACGGCCAAGTAAGCTGACAGCTTTTGTTGGTTCAATAGCACCCGACACATGGGCTGAAACCGTTAACCAGTCCCCTTGAAACTGTTTCGTTAGCTGATTGATAATCCATTCACTCCATTGCGGATCACCACTCAAAACAACTAAACGGCGCTGTCCCTGTTGTTGCATCTGTGCCTGTAACATGGTCCATACGCTATACATAGTAAGAACTATCCATAAAGTGAACTGTATAACAGGTGAAATATCTGATGGTTAAAACTACTCGCATGGTCATGATTTACCAATCATAAGTGATAAAATGCCAGCGGCAATCAAAGGGCCTACCGGAACACCCTTAAATAGAGCCACGCCCAATACAGTGCCGACCAATAATCCAGCCACGGTAGAAGGCTGACCAGACATTAAAGTCACGCCACGGCTTCCCAACCATGACACAAGGACACCAACAACAATAGCCAACAGTGATTTCCAATTTAAGAAAGAGCTAAAAATTTCCTGTGCGGAGATTTTCCCGCTTGCGATAGGAGCCATGACTCCTACAGTCAGAATCAGGATACCTATCGTCAAGCCGTACTTTTCCACCCAAGGGAAAAACTGATTCAATGGCGTGATACGAACTACCAATAGAAATAACATGGCAAGTGTCACTGTCATGTTATGGCTGATGATGCCAAGCCCCGCAAGCACGAGTAAAATAAGTAGAGTAGGATCGATATGACTCATGAGTTTTTTATTTCCTATAAACTCCGATAAAACACTGTTTGACTATTTTTAAACCAGGCAACATAAATTCTGGCAGGGAAAAGATGATAACTTAAAATTTTTGCACTTAAGCAAAAATATTCACAAAGAGCCATCCCAAAATTGGGTAATAGCGCAACAACGGGTAGTTTGTTAACATTCTTACTTTAAACAATCACATTGATAAATAATTAGCCATATAAACCAAGATATAACCCCTGTTTCTTGATAGTTAACCTTTTAAACACCAACGCCTTTTTGCCAAGGCAAATGCAGAAAAGTTGTAAGAAGTGCCTTGCAGCGAATATGCGTTCGTATAAGTGGTATGAATATGAAAAAATTAACGTCTTCCATGATAATCTGTCTCTCTTTAGCGGGTTGCACCACTCAATGGGTCCCTGCAACAAGTAATCCTGTTCCTTTCAGTGAAGCAAAAGTTGAATGCAGATTATCAGCATTACAACAATTTCCTATCAGAAATGAAGTCGCCCAAAGATCAACACTGAAAATGGTGCAGCAACCTTGTTTCGATAAAGAGCAATGTGGAAAAAACGGTTACTACAGTCAAAATGTCCCCATGATCGAAAGCTATGTGACGGATGTTAACGAGGGTTCCAGAAGTGAATTTTATTACGACTGTATGCACCAAAAGGGCTGGAAGCAAATAACCAAATCCCTACTTTAATTTATTCAACGTGCAAGACAGGGACAGGATGCCCTTTTGATTATCAGAGCATCCTGCCTATTTTACATTATATTTTTTAAGTAATCGTTTGCGTAATTAGTCCAAAATAACGCCAATACGGCGTGCAACTTCCTCATACGCTTCGATCAAGCCACCAAGGCTTTGGCGAAAACGATCTTTATCCATTTTATCCATCGTCTGCTTATCCCATAAGCGGCTGCCATCCGGTGAAAATTCATCTCCCAATATGACCTTGCCCTTGAACAAACCAAATTCCAACTTAAAATCCACCAGAATCAAGCCCGCATCATCAAACAGTTTGCTTAATACTTCATTGGCCTTGTAGCTCAGACGTTTCATCTCAGCTAAGTGCGCTTTGCTCACCCAACCGAATGTCTCACAGTAGGATTCATTAACCATAGGATCATGTTTGGCATCATCTTTCAGAAACAGGTCAAACAGTGGCGGATTAAGCACCATTCCCTCTTCCACCCCCAAACGCTTAACAAGGGAACCTGCGGCACGGTTACGAATAACACACTCAACAGGCACCATATCAAGTTTTTTTACCAAGGATTCATTATCTGACAACAGTTGTTCCATTTGCGTCGGAATGCCCGCTTCTTCCAGTTTACTCATAATGAAATGATTGAATTTATTATTCACCATTCCCTTACGATCGAACTGTTCAATGCGTTCACCATCCAATGCTGATGTATCATTACGGAATTCCAGCACAAGTAAATCAGGATTATCAGTGGTATACACTGTTTTTGCTTTTCCACGATACAACTCAGCTTTTTTCTGCATCTTACACTCCAGAAATATAACGTCTTTAAACGTAACTAATTAAACAAAAAACGCATCCAAAAGATAAAAGGGGCCACCGGCCCCTTTTATCTATTACTTATCCTTGGATTGGCTAAACGCGACTTCCAGCGCAGCCACCATTTGATCATTTTCAAATTGAGTCAGCGGCTTACCTTTGTCGCTGATAAATTGCAGGCTGCTTCGGTTATCCAAATCACCTACCTGTAACTTATAATTTCCTCCGTGGATGGAAGGTGCTTCTACTCCCAGCGCTTTCCAGTCAGAAGAACTACGTTCTTCATAAGTCACCGCTATCGCTCCGGTAGAACGAGTACGATCCGTGACTTTCATACCGATGCTTTCCAACGCGTATGGCAATCTGTTCCAGACTATGTTGTATGGTGCACGCACGATAATTTGCGGCAATCCAGTATTATCACTACCGCTTTGTACCGATAGTGGACCTGAATTTTTAGCACTGCTCAGGCTCGCTGCTTCTTGTTGCTGGCTTAAGTCACTCGCCAATTTATTGAGCATCACGATGTTGTAACGCTGGATTTGTATCGGATCGGTAATTTCCTTTGCTCCCTGTTTCAAACCTTCGTTCGCAACAGATAATGCTATTTGGTAATCCTGTTTGGTCACTGAAATACGGTAACGCCCCTGATAAGGAACATTTTCATCCGCCCGTTGCCATGTAACCCAATCTGTCGTCAAGGTTTGTGCAGCATCATCTTTCTGGCTGATCTTATATCCTTTTTCCGCCAACAGATTGTTTACCTGAGACCATAATTCACTGTATTCAGGAGTATTTTCAAGCAACAACTTACTGCTGTTAGCACTATTTTCAACGCGGGAACCCGTCAACAATGCAAGAGTTTGCAATGGAGGACGTATATCCAAATCTTTACCCACAGCCCCCGTTGTAGTGGTTGTCGGAAGATTATACTCACCATTTTGTAGCGGTAATGTCATTCCCGCAGGGACGTTCAATAATTTCAATGGAGGCGTTTCTAGATAGGATTGATCCCCGCTTATCTGACGTTTATAGTGCTGATCGCTGGAGCAGGCAGCTAAAAAAACGACCAATGACAGTCCAGCAATCTTCATGACCTTCGATTTTTGCAATAATGTTGCCATTAAAATTCCCTAAAATTTTACAGTAATCCAGCTATTTTCAAGGCACTACCAACTGGAATTTGCCCTTCCTGCGTTAGCGGAACCATTGGCAAACGCAATGTATCATCGGCAATCAACCCCAATTGACGGCAAGCCCACTTAACTGGTGTCGGGCTAGGTTCAACAAATAATTGATGATGCAATTCCATCAGTTGGCTGTTCAGTTTACGAGCTTGCAAAAATTCACCTTGCTCAACCAATTCACACACCTGCGCCATTTCCGCTGCCGCAACATTTGCCGTAACAGAAATAACCCCTTTACCACCAAGCTGCATGAAATCGACAAAATTTGCATCATCACCACTCAGAAGAATGAAATCTTCATCACTAACCAATTCTTGGATCTGACTAACACGACTTAAGTTCCCTGTCGCTTCCTTAAGCGCAACAATATTTTTCAATTTCGCTAAGCGAGCAACAGTCGGTGGCAATAAATCACATCCGGTACGAGATGGCACATTATACAGAATTTGTGGTAAGTCAGTATTCTCAGCGATTGCCTTATAGTGCAAATATAAACCTTCCTGTGAGGGTCTATTATAATAAGGTGTGACTGACAGGCAACCCACAACCCCCGTGTTTTCGAAACGGTTGGTCAGAGAGATAGCTTCTGCTGTGGCATTTGCTCCTGTTCCGGCAATCACCGGAATACGTCCATCAGCCATTTCCAGTGTTGTCAGCACAACATCAACGTGTTCGTCGTGGTTAAGTGTTGCACACTCGCCTGTTGTTCCAACAGACACAATCGCAGATGTGCCACTGGCGATATGATAATTAACCAATTTTTTCAAACTGGCCTTATCAATCTGACCAGCTGAGTTCATCGGAGTTATCAATGCAACTATACTGCCTGTAAAACCAGAATGATTGCTTACCATTGCCATTTCCCCTTAGTTAAACCTAAAACTGCAAATGAGAGGTTCATGGTACTTTCTTGCTATGCAGAAGAAAACTCTTTAACCACGCGATTTCAATGAATTTTGTTAATATCAAGTGTAGCTGATTAAACATAAATTATAATTTTGCTCCCTTAACAAAGGCGATTGACCTTCTCCTGATCATTTTTTATGTTAAAACACAATATACACAGCAAACACCAACTAAAATTAAAGGAAAATCGCTTTGCCAACATCAGAACAGCATTTTTTAGTGATCACTGCCCTAGGTACCGATCGTCCCGGCATCGTCAATACCATTACCCGCCTTGTCAGCACATGTGGCTGTAATATTGAAGACAGCCGTTTAGCGATGTTTGGCGAAGAATTTACTTTTATCATGTTGCTATCTGGTAGCTGGAACGCCATTACTTTGATCGAATCCACCTTGCCACAAAAAGGCGCAGAACTTGAATTACTCATAGTGATGAAACGTACCCGTTGCGGTGTTCAGAAAAAATTTCCTTCTACCATCACCGTTAAGGTGGACGTAATTGATTCGCCGGGAATTGTTGAGCGTTTTACCAGTTTGTTCACAGCCCAAGATCTTAATATCGCGGAACTGGTATCAAAAACTCACCCAGCCGAAGGAAATCACCCTGCCCGTCTGCAAATCCAAATCATTGGTCACAACCCAGTTGATGATAATGGCACGATATTTAAAGAAAATTTTCATCATCTATGTACAGAATTAAATGCACAAGGCAGTATTAGCGTACAAGATCATTTAAATCAAAACGATTAAACGGAGAGTAAGTGATGAGTCCATTGAAAGCCGGAGACAAGGCCCCACAATTCAGCCTTCCTGACCAAGATGGCGAACCCATTAATTTATCTGACTTCAAAGGTCAACGTGTTTTAGTCTATTTTTACCCCAAGGCCATGACACCAGGCTGCACAACCCAAGCATGTGGCTTACGTGATGCTATGGATGAGCTAAAAAACGCCAATGTTGAAGTCTTGGGTATCAGCCCAGATGCACCTGAAAAGCTATCCCGCTTTGTAGAAAAAGAAATGCTGAATTTCACGCTGCTTTCTGATATTGACCACCAAATTGCCGAACAGTTTGGTGTTTGGGGAGAAAAGCAGTTCATGGGAAAAATCTATGACGGTATTCACCGCATCAGTTTTTTAATTAACCCACAAGGTGAGATTGAACACGTTTTTAATAAATTCAAAACCAGTGATCATCATCAAGTTGTGCTGGATTACCTGAAACAACATTAATCGTAAGTTTCTAAGTTGCCGTTCAATCAATAAAGCGGCAACTTATTTAGTTTTACTTGTATTTTATTGCGTCGTATCTTCCAATTTGTCTTCCGGCCAGGCATGAATAACAGCTTTGATTAATGTGGCAAGTGGAATAGCAAAGAAAACACCCCAGAACCCCCATAATCCACCAAAAATAATGACAGAAAGGATAATAGCAAGCGGATGAAGATTGACAGCTTCCGAAAATAAGATCGGCACAAGCAGGTTACCATCTAATCCCTGTACTACCAGATATGCGACAAACAGCCCCCAGAAATCAGCCCCAATCCCCCATTGAAACAGCGCCACAACAATAACTGGAATGGTAACAAGTACGGTGCCGATATAAGGAGCAAGCACAGACAAACCGACCAAAACAGCAAGCAATAGCGCATAATGCAATCCAAAGAAGGCAAATACAACATACGTGCAGATAGTCAGTATAACCATTTCGGTCACTTTACCGCGGATATAATTGGTAATCTGCTGGTTCATTTCACGCCACACTTTCCCCGCCAAACTACGATTACGTGGCAATACTCGCCGCAATGCCGCCACTATTTGGTCTTTGTCTTTCAATAGAAAGAACACCATTAAAGGAACAAGGATCAGATAAATCGCCAGCGTCAATAATCCAATCAGAGATGCCACCGAAAACTTAAAAACGGATTCTCCCGCCAAAGAGAGTTTGCTACGCAGATTATCAGCAACCATATCGATAATGCCGGCATCAACCAGCGCAGGATAACGGGAGGGAAAAGTAAGCGCGTACTCATTAAACCGATTAATCATATTGGGAAGATCGGAGAATAAGTTTAAACCTTGCTGCCAGACGGTTGGAGCTACAATCAAGATCATCAATGCACTGATTCCCATAAATAGGGTTAATACAATGGCAACAGAGAATGTACGGCTACATCCCAACTTGCCTAATTGTGTCGTAGGCCACTCCAACAAATAAGCCAACACAATAGCTGCAAGGACAGGTGCCAGAATTCCATTAAAAAAGTAGATGATCCCAAAACCAACCAATAAAATGACTGATAATGCAACAACTTGTGGATCAGCGAAACGTCGACGATACCATTGCATGATCATATCCAACATAAATACAACTCCTTTGTAATAATACTTAATAAGTATTTTTCACTAAAATTTATTATGATTAATGGTTTTAAGGTACTCTTTTGTTCATAAAAGTATTCATGAAATTGATAGCTAAATCGGAGCACACTATTTTATGAGAATCGCTTTATGAGAAAAACACCCAGAAAATCTTTGATAACTATTTTTATCAGCCTGTTGTTATTGGGGAATCCTCCTGTACTCCCTGCATCAGCTGAAGATTCACTACCTGATATCGGCACCACAGCGGGAGCAACCCTCAGCATCAATCAGGAAATGGCTATGGGCGATTTATATATGCGCTCGATAAGGGCCCAGGCTCCTCTGATTTATGATCCACTGCTAACTCAATACATTAACCAATTAGGCCAAAAATTAGTCACTCATGCCGATTCAGTTAAAACGCCTTTCCATTTTTATCTGGTAGATAACCCCAACATTAATGCCCTCGCATTTTTCGGTGGTAATGTTGTTCTTCACTCGGGCCTGTTTCGCTATAGCAACAATGAAAGTGAACTGGCATCTGTCATGGCTCATGAGATTTCCCATGTTACGCAGCGACATTTAGCACGATGGATAGAAGAACAAAAACGTACCAGCCCGCTAGCATGGACCAGCACATTGGGTTCTATTTTGCTTATGATAGCTAATCCACAAGCCGGCATGGCCGCACTCAGCGGCACACTGGCAGGCGTCCAACAAGGCATGATCAGTTTTACCCAATCGAATGAGCAAGAAGCTGATCGTATTGGAATGCAAACGCTCAGTCGAGCGGGATTTGATCCACATGGTATGCCTGATTTTATGCAAATATTGGTAGATCAATCTCGCTATAGTTCCAAGCTACCTGAAATGCTATATACTCACCCATTACCTGCCAGCCGTCTGGCTGACGCCCGTAATCGGGCCAATCAATATCCAACGAAAGCCATTTCAGAATCCCAGGATTTTCTGTTCGCCCGTGTCCGTATTCTAACCCTGTATTCAACTGATCAACGTCCTTACATTGATCAATGGCTAAAGAAATATAGCCAGGGAACCACCAAAGAACAGCGGGCTGCTGCCTATGGACGCGCTATTTTGCTTTCTGAAGATAAGAAGTATGCCGAGGCCAGGGCAATACTCTCTCCATTGCTAGATAAACAACCGGATAACATTTGGTTTATTGATACAATGACTGATATTGACATCGGGCAAAAACAGCCTACCAACGCCATCGCTCGCTTGCAGGATGCACTCAAGAGACTGAAAAATAATCCGATATTGCAAATTAACCTCGCAAATGCCTATTTTATGGATAAAAAGTATTCTCAGGCATCACAACTTCTGTTTCGTTATACTTTCAATCACCCTGACGATCTTAATGGCTGGATACTGTTAAGAAAAGCGGCCGGAGCACAGGGAAAACACAATGATGAACTCGCCGCCTATGCGGAAATCATGGCATTGCAAGGTGATTTTGATTCCGCTATAGAACAACTTAGCAAAGCCAGTGCGTTGACCAAATTGGGTAGCTATGAACAAGAGCGATATGATGCCCGTATTGATCAATTGCGCCAACTGCAACAAAGTTATAACCAATATAAAAAATGAAGGATTTTTTACATGCAACATCTTGACACACGAAAAGTGACTTTTTACCACAATCCCCGCTGCTCAAAGAGCCGTGAAACTCTTAAGCTGATTGAAGAGCTCGGTATTACACCGGAAATCGTTCACTATCTTGATACTCCCCCTACAGCAGAACAGCTTGCCATACTATTGCAACAACTCGGTTTCAAAGATGCCCGCCAATTAATGCGTACTAAAGAAGATCTCTACAAGGCATTGAACCTGGACGATGCCACATTATCCCAAGATGCATTGCTCCAGGCGATGGTTGAGAATCCCAAATTGATAGAGCGCCCAATTGTTGTTGTCGATGATAAGGCTCGTTTGGGACGTCCCCCTGAACAGGTTAAAGAAATTCTGCTGTAACTATTTTTTAATAAAAATGTTTTCAATAAAAAAGTGATAGGAAATATATTCCTGTCACTTTTTTATTCTGATCTCATTTCCTTACTGCTTTATTCACTCAAAGCTCAAGGATATCCTTAACAAACGGGATCGTTAGTTTGCGTTGTGCCACAATGGAAGCCCGATCAAGCTCATCCAACGTCCTGAACAATGTTTGCATTTCCCTATCGAGCCGCTTTAACACAAAACGCCCCACATCCTCAGGCAATTCAAAACCCCGTAATTTTGCCCGTAGTTGCAATGCCTGGATCTTCTCATCATCTGACAGAGGTTGTAATTTGTAAATTTGCCCCCAATCCAGACGAGATGCCAAATCCGGTAACGTCAGGTTAATTTGCCGTGGAGGACGATCACCTGTGATTAAAAGACAAGTTCGGCCAATTTCTACAATACGGTTGTAAAGATTGAAAATAGCCATCTCCCATTCCTGATCACCAGCAATACACTCAATATTATCAATGCACACTAATGATAAATGTTCCATACCATCAAGGACTTCAGGGACAAAATAGGCGCGCTTATCCAGTGGTACATACCCTACAGCTTCTCCCTGTTGGGACAATTCGGCACAGGCTGCGTGAAGCAAATGGCTCTTACCCCCGCCATCGCGGGACCAGAAATAGATATAACTGCCGTGTGACTGACTTATAGCCAATTTTATTGCAGCTAATAAGGAAATATTCTCACCTGCAAAGAAACTGGCAAAAGTTTCATCATCGGGCAAATATAATGGTAGTGAAAGCTGCGACGGTGTATTCAGAAGCACCTCAAACAGAATGGATAACGAACAGTGCCAAGTTTACCACAAAAAGCCGCTATAAATGAAACGAATGCTTTGTTTAAAGTAGGAGATTATCATCAAAGCATATTTCCCCATAAAATGGATAGATTACGACCAGTAACAAAACCATATCCATTTCTTTCGCAAGCCAGAAATAACCTAACCTAAATGGCTTTCATAATACTGAGAGTATCAGATGTTGGCGTTCCTTACCCCGTAAGCGCCGCGCGGGTAAGGAATACACCTATCATTTTGAAACGTTATTTAGCGTAAAAATTATTATATTTGACAATTCCATACTATTAATAGCCAATATTGCCAATAGTAAAAATTACTGGATTACTAAAGATGTTAATTTATCCATCTTAACTTATTTTCAATGAAGTCTAACAACAAATATTATTTGTAAAGGAAAAAATTATCGTTATAAATGACAAAGTAAAATGATAGAGAAAATAATTTTTTAAAATGGCAAGGGCTTTAGAAAAACCCTTTCCAGTAAATTTCATTAATATTTTTTACTCTACCACTTCACTCTTCTTATCATTTCTGATTGATTCCACAGAGGAGTTGATATACGGCTCTTCTGATCGGATAAAACTGATAAATTTAAAAAACAGGCTTAAACCAATCCCCACCACAGTTGCAAGCGCCATCCCCTTCAACTCTACTGCACCAATCTGAATTTTTGCTCCGCTGACACCAATAATCAAAATAATGGAAGTCAGGATCAAGTTCTGTGCCTTACTATAATCAACTTTCGAATCAATCAAAACTCGAATACCTGATGCACCAATCACACCATACAGTAGCAGGGAAACACCGCCCATCACTGGAATTGGGATCATTTGGATCGCTGCCGCCAATTTACCAACGCAGGACAGCAATATTGCCATTACCGCAGCACCACCAATCACCCATGTGCTGTACACACGCGTAAGCGCCATAACACCAATATTTTCACCATAAGTCGTATTAGGTGTTGAACCAAAGAAACCCGAAATCATCGTTGAAAAACCATTGGCAAACATTGAACGATGCAAACCTGGATTTTTCAATAAATCTTTCTGTACGATATTTGCCGTTACCACCAAGTGACCTACATGCTCTGCAACCACCACCAGCGCCACGGGTAAAATTGTCATAATGGCAAACCATTCAAAACGCGGAGTATAAAATGTCGGCAATGCAAACCACGGCGCTTCGCGTACTGGGGTTAAATCTACAACTCCCATAAAAAATGACAGCGCATATCCTGCCAAAACACCAATCAGAATCGGAATAATCGCCATAAAGCCACGGAATATCACCGATCCCAAAATAGTCACACCCAGCGTAACCATGGATATGGTCAGGTTAGTCATATTAATTTCAGTACCTGCCGCTGGACGCAATCCTGCCATATCAGCAGCAACACCTGCCAACTCCAGGCCGATCACGGCAACAATCGCGCCCATCGCTGCCGGAGGAAACATCACATTAATCCATCCCCTTCCTGCAACTTTTACAAGCAAGCCAACTAAACAAAACAACAAACCGCAGACAATAAATCCACCTAATGCCAATTCATATCCCAAAGGCAGTAACAACAATACAGGCGAAATAAAAGCAAAGCTGGAACCTAAGTAAGCGGGGATTCTTCCTTTACAAATCACCAAATACAGTAATGTACCAATGCCATTGAACAACAAAATTGTCGCCGGATTCACTTTAAATAAAATGGGAACCAAAACGGTTGCACCAAACATGGCAAATAGATGTTGCAAACTTAAAGGAATAGTTTGTGCCAAAGGAGGTCTTTCTTCGACTCCAATTGTTCGACGAGTCATTATTGATATCCTCTTATATCATCTTGCTAGAAACCAAAAAAAACCGGCTTTCCAGCCGGCTATCAATGTTATTTAGTGCCAAATATTTTATCACCTGCATCCCCTAAACCAGGAACGATATACCCGTGCTCATTGAGATAGTTATCAATCGAAGCGGTATACAGTTCAACATCAGGGTGAGCTTTCTCCAGTGCAGCAATCCCTTCCGGCGCGGCAACCAAAACTAATACCTTAATGACAGGGCATCCCGCTTTTTTCAGCAAATCAATGGTGGCGATCATGGAGCCACCGGTTGCCAACATGGGATCGACAACCAATGCCATGCGTTCATTAATATCGGAGACTAATTTCTGAAAATAAGGCACTGGCTCAAGTGTTTCTTCATCACGATAGACACCAACAACACTGATTCGTGCACTAGGGATATTTTCCAGTACACCATCCATCATGCCCAAGCCCGCACGCAGAATAGGTACTACCGTAATCTTTTTCCCTTTAATCTGATCTATCTCTACCGGACCACACCATCCGTCAATAATGACTTTCTCGACTTCCAAATCAGCAGTTGCTTCATATGTCAGAAGACTACCCACCTCTGAGGCCAGTTCACGGAAGCGTTTGGTGCTTATATCATGATCTCGCATCAGGCCAAGTTTATGTTTAACTAGCGGGTGTTTAACCTCAACGATCTTCATGGGTTTCTCCTAATAGCCGGTAGATAAAAAAATCGCGGGATTATAACGCCTTTTCCGCATCAAACCACCACCAATCTATCAATTTTTATCACTAACGAGTTATTTTCTTCGATCCCGATCTAACAGGAAACCGATATAAAGCTATCGCAAACGTTTGCTTAGACTGTTAGAATTGTCGCCGTTCTGTTTTATTTATAAAAATGCAACCACCTGGGAGCTACGCAGTGACCAACAAAACCTCTCTTAGCTATAAAGATGCTGGTGTCGATATTGATGCCGGTAATACCTTAGTCAATCGTATCAAAGGTGTCGTAAAACAGACCCGTCGCCCCGAAGTGATGGGAGGATTAGGTGGTTTCGGTGCATTATGTGCCCTGCCACAGAAATATCGTGAACCGGTATTGGTTTCCGGTACAGATGGCGTTGGAACCAAACTGCGTCTGGCCATGGACTTGAAGCGCCATGACACTATCGGCATTGATTTGGTTGCTATGTGTGTCAATGATCTGGTTGTACAAGGCGCCGAACCTCTTTTCTTCCTTGATTACTATGCTACCGGCAAACTGGATGTCGATACCGCCGCCAGTGTCATCACGGGCATCGCAGAAGGCTGCAAACAAGCAGGCTGTGCATTAGTCGGTGGTGAAACGGCAGAAATGCCCGGCATGTATCACGGTGAAGATTATGATGTCGCGGGTTTTTGCGTTGGTGTTGTTGAAAAATCAGAAATTATTGACGGCAGTCAGGTTCAAACCGGTGATGCCCTGATTGCACTTGCATCCAGCGGACCGCATTCCAATGGTTACTCTTTGATCCGTAAAATTCTTGAGGTCAGTCAGGCAGATCCAGAGACTACCGAACTTGAAGGAAAACCACTCGCCGATCACTTACTTGCACCTACCCAAATTTACGTCAAATCTATCCTGGAGCTGATTGAAAAAGTTGATGTTCATGCGATTGCACATCTGACTGGCGGTGGCTTCTGGGAAAATATTCCGCGTGTTCTGCCAGAAAATAGGCAGGCCAGAATCAATGCTGATAGTTGGCAATGGCCAGCGATTTTTACCTGGTTACAGCAAGCCGGCAATGTCAGCGAGCATGAAATGTACCGCACATTTAACTGCGGAGTCGGTATGATAATCGCACTTCCTCAGTCTCAGGCAGAACAAGCCATTTCGTATCTGACCGCGTCAGGCGAAAATGCATGGCAAATCGGAACAATTGCTGAACTGCATGCCGATGAGCAACCTGTCGTTATTACAAAATAAATATTTTGTCTGATTGATTTCAAGCTACAGCCAATAAAGCTGTAGCTTGAAAAATGAAGCGCATATTAATCAATGAATTTCTTCAGTGAAAACCCGTTATGAAAAAAATTGTCGTTTTAGTCTCCGGCAATGGCAGCAATCTTCAATCCATCATTGACGCCAGCCAGCAAAACCGAATTAATGGATATGTTGCTGCGGTTTTCAGTAATAATGCCGATGCCTATGGCCTGCAACGTGCTGAACAAGCAGATATCCCTGCCCATTTTATCAACCCGAAAGATTATGCGGATCGTACAAATTATGATATCGCCCTACTCAAAGCCATTGATCAATACGCTCCCGATTTAGTGGTCTTAGCCGGTTACATGAGGATATTATCGCCTGAATTTGTCCAGCACTATTATGGGCGCTTGCTCAATATTCACCCTTCTCTCTTGCCCAAATATCCCGGCTTGCATACCCATCGAAAGGCCATTGAAAATGGTGATAAAGAACATGGCACGTCCGTCCATTTTGTTACTGAAGAATTAGATGGCGGCCCGATTATTTTACAAGCGAAAGTGCCCATTTTTGTGGGGGATAAAGAAACAGAAGTCATCGGGCGTGTACAAACTCAGGAACACCATATTTATCCTTTGGTCATCAGCTGGTTTTTAGATCAACGTTTGGTTATGGAAGGCAATAACGCCATTATGGATGGCAAGGTTCTGCCGCCACAAGGTTACGCATCAGAATAAGTTAACCCGCTGACTTCAACTTACAGCTCTGTGTTAGCAGATTTTGTTATAATCTTTTTTAACTGCTATATTCCAGTAACACCTTGCTGTAAGTTACTATTTTGGATTGATTTATCTGGCAATTATTATTTATTCGAACATTATTCAATATCAAATATATTTATACCCTATAGATTTCACTACAAAACACTGAGGTATCCCATGTCCAGTGGTTCAGAAAATCCATCGGTAAATTTACGTCCTCTTGAACGGGAAGATCTTCCTTTTGTTCATCAAATCGATAATAACGCCAGTGTCATGCGCTACTGGTTTGAAGAGCCTTATGAAGCCTTTGTTGAATTATGCGACCTCTATGACAAGCATATTCATGACCAAAGTGAGCGCCGTTTTATTATCGAAAGCCTGAATTCCAAAGTCGGTTTGGTGGAACTGGTCGAGATTGATTATGTCCACCGTCGGGCAGAATTCCAGATTATCATCGCCCCGGCTTATCAAGGACAAGGTTACGCAGCGGTAGCCGTCAAACTTGTGATGGAATACGCTTTTGCTGTCTTAAATCTTTACAAGCTGTATCTGATTGTAGATAAAGAGAATGTGAAAGCAATTCATATATACAATAAATTGGGGTTCTATACTGAAGGTGAATTAATCGATGAGTTTTTTGTCAACGGCTCTTATCATACCGCTATCAGGATGTGTACTTTCCAGCACCACTATTTCGCCAGGAAAACCCGTGAAGCCCAAATCAGCACATCGACTCGTTAAACGCCCACCATTACACTAAGTGGAAAACCCAATGGAGTAGAAAGGAGTAGTCATGTCCCACGATCGTCTTTATAACGAGAAAGAACTCAGTTGGCTCTCTTTCAACGAACGTGTACTTCAGGAAGCGGCTGACAAAAGTAACCCGCTGATTGAAAGAATGAGGTTTTTAGGGATCTACTCCAACAACTTAGATGAGTTTTATAAAGTGCGCTTTGCTGATGTAAAGCGGCGTATTCTTATCAGTGAAGAGCGAGGTTCAGCCACGGCTGCCCGCCAATTGTTGAAAAAGATTCAGACTAAGGTTGCCAAAATTGATCAAGAGTTCGATGCTCTCTATAACGATTTGCTGCTAGAAATGGCACGTAACCAGATTTTCTTGATCAATGAACGGCAGATATCCCCGAATCAACAGATCTGGCTGCGGCAATATTTTCGCGAGCATTTGCGGCCACATATCACGCCAATCGTCATCAACCCAGAAACTAATTTGGTTGAGTTTCTCAAAGATGATTACACCTATTTAGCCGTTGAAATTATTCATGGGCAAGAAACGCAATATGCTTTATTGGAAATTCCATCAGACAAAGTACCGCGTTTCGTTAACCTGCCTCCAGAAATGCCGAAAAAACGCAAGTCAATGATATTACTTGATAATATTTTGCGTTACACGCTGGATGAAATTTTCAAAGGGTTCTTCGATTACGATACCCTGAACGTTTATTCGATGAAAATGACCCGTGATTCCGAATATGATCTGGCAACAGAGATGGAATCCAGCTTGCTGGAACTGATGTCTTCCACGCTGAAACAGAGACTGACGGCGGAGCCTGTACGGTTTGTTTATCAGCGTGATATGCCTGATGAAATGGTGGAACTACTGCGGAGCAAGCTGGGGTTATCCAATGATGACTCGGTGATTGCAGGTGGCCGTTATCATAACTTTAAAGATTTCATCAAATTTCCCAATGAAGGAAATCGGAATCTCCAGAATAAACCTATGCCGCGACTGCGCCATACCTGGTTCGACCATTTCCGCAACGGGTTCGACGCGATCCGTGAAAGAGATGTTCTGCTTTATTATCCTTATCACACATTCGAACACGTGCTGGAATTGCTGCGTCAGGCTTCTTTCGATCCCAGTGTGCTCTCGATTAAGATTAATATCTACCGCGTCGCAAAAGACTCACGCATTATTGACTCCATGATCCACGCCGCCTACAACGGCAAGAAAGTCACTGTCGTTGTGGAGTTACAGGCACGTTTTGACGAAGCAGCTAACATTCATTGGGCGAAACGCCTCACTGAAGCCGGTGTACATGTTATCTTTTCCGCGCCTGGTCTGAAAATTCACGCAAAACTCTTCATTATTTCGCGTCTGGAAGGGGAAGAAATTATCCGTTATGCCCATATTGGTACAGGAAATTTCAACGAAAAAACGGCGCGGCTCTATACCGATTATTCTCTGCTAACCGCCAAACCTGAAGTCACCAATGAAGTTCGCCGCGTGTTTAACTTTATTGAAAACCCTTATCGGCCCGTCACATTTGATAATTTAATGGTATCGCCCCAAAATTCGCGGGCTATGCTCAATCGACTGATTACTCAGGAAATCGAAAATGCACAAGCCGGTGAATTGGCAGGCATCACGCTGAAAATCAATAACCTGGTAGATAAGGAGTTAGTGAACCGCCTGTATGATGCCTCAGAAGCGGGCGTCAAGATCCGCGTTCTGGTACGAGGCATGTGCTCTTTGGTTCCCAATCAACCTGGCTTTAGTGAAAACATTCAAGTCACCAGTATTGTGGATCGTTTTCTGGAACATGATCGTGTTTATGTTTTCACCAACAAAGGCAATGAAAAAGTTTTCCTTTCTTCGGCCGATTGGATGACCCGTAACATTGACTATCGCATTGAGGTGGCAGTTTGTCTGCTCGACCCCGGTCTAAAACAACAAGTTATAGATATCCTTGAACTACAATTCAGTGATACCGTCAAGGCACGATATATTGATAAGGAATTGAGCAACCGCTATGTTCCGCGAGGAAATAAGCGTAAAATCCGCGCTCAGCTTGCTGTTTATGATTATTTGAAAAACCTTGAACAACCGGAACCAAGAGCCTGACCTATGCCGTTGAAACACGACACACCAATGCCTAAACCGCAAGAAATTGCCACGATTGATTTGGGTTCCAATAGCTTTCATATGGTCATCGCCCGTATCGTAAACGGTGCATTACAGGTTATCGGGCGTTTAAAGAAACGGGTTTATCTTGCCGATGGTTTAAACAGTAAGAATGAGTTAAGCGAAGAAGCCATCAACCGAGGCCTGAAATGCCTCGCTCTGTTTGCTGAGCGGTTGCAAGGTTTTTCCGCAGGTAATGTCTGTTTGGTGGGAACGCATAGTTTACGTGAAGCGACCAACGTACAAGAATTTTTGCAACAGGCAAAAGACGTTATCCCCTATCCCATTGAAATTATTTCTGGTCATGAAGAAGCTCGCCTGATTTTCATGGGGGTTGAGCACACACAGCCGGAAAAAGGCCGAAAACTGGTGATTGATATTGGTGGCGGCTCGACGGAATTGGTCATTGGTGAAGATTTTGAACCCCTATTAATTGAAAGCCGTCGTATGGGGTGTGTCAGTTTTTCCCGCCAGTTCTTCCCCGACGGTATCATTAGCGAGCATCATTTTCGCAAGGCACGACTCCAGGCGGCGCAAAAATTGGAAAATCTCGTCTGGCAATTTCGGACAAAAGGCTGGGATTTTGCTTTAGGTGCGTCGGGAACGATCAAGGCAATACACGAACTGTTGGTCGAACTGGGTGAGAAAGATGGCCTGATTACCCCAGAGCGTCTAAACATGCTGGTGAAACGTGTCCTGAAATACAAAAATTTCAATGCACTGGAATTGCCGGGATTATCTAATGACCGTAAACAAACTTTTGTTCCTGGATTATCAATCTTGTGCGGTATTTTTGATGCTTTGCATATTCAAGAATTACGCTTGTCTCATGGCGCACTGCGGGAAGGTGTACTGTATGAAATGGAAGATCGTTTCCGCCATCAGGATATTCGTCAACGTACTGCCAAGAGCCTTGCCAAACACTATAACATCGATCGAGAACAAGCAGCCCGCGTTTGGAGCACCGCCAAAAACCTTTATGACCAATGGTCAGAACAAAATCCCAAACGCGTCCATCCACAACTGGAATCTATTCTACTGTGGGCAGCCATGCTGCATGAAGTCGGTTTAAGCATCAATCTGAGTGGATTGCAACGGCATTCAGCTTACATCCTGCAAAATACCGACCTCCCTGGGTTTACCCAAGAGCAGCAATCGTTGCTGGCTACGCTGGTACGTTACCACCGTAAGGCAGTTAAAGTACATGAACATCCCCGCTTCTATCTGTTTAAGAAAAAACAGTATCTTCCCATGCTTAAAATATTGCGATTGGCAACCTTGTTGAATAACCAACGCCAGGCTACCACGACACCGCATACACTAAGGCTAGAAACTGATCATAGTCATTGGACGCTCTACTTACCTAAAGACTATCTAAAACAAAATGCGCTTGTGTTGCTCGATTTGGAGCAAGAGCAAAGTTACTGGGATGATGTGGCGGGCTGGCACTTACACATTGAAGAGGAATCGACTTAACGATATCGCGTTATGAAAAAGAAAAAGAAAACTGTTCAAATTATAAAATTGGTACTGTTTATTAGCTTCTTTATTTTCTTTGGACGCTTTATCTATTCATTTATGGCAGCATTGGAGCATCATCAGCAAACCCAGCAGCAATGGGTGACGCCCCTAAATAGTTCGAAAACAGAATATAATACCCAATAGCTGTTAAATTTATGGCGATATTATTGCAATCGCCGGTTGTTAGCCCTATTTTCTGCCTTAAAGGTTTACTATGTCACAACCGACCTTTACACCTGATCATCTCACTTTTGCCAATCAGCATTCCCAAAAACTGGCACATATTCGTCAACGCCTGCTTTCTCTATTTACCCACGATGAATTATTTGTCGATACATTATTAGGTCAGGCTGATGAACATTCAGCAATCAGTGACGAACAGTTATTGGAAAAAATAGAGGAAGTCAGTGCGCTGCTGACCAGCCTGCATACCGCCGATATTGCCGACATTCTGGAAGCCTTACCTTATGATGAACGTCTCGCTTTATGGCGTTTGATCGACAATAACCAGCGCGGTGAGGTTCTGGTAGAAGCCTCCATTCCCGTTTGGGATAATCTAATCAAGGACATGACTGATGTTGAGCTGTTACGTGCCATCGGTAAACTGCACGTAGATGAACAAGCCTATATCGCAGAACATCTTCCCCGTGATACCACCCGACGCTTGCTGACCTATTTAGAGCCGGGCCAACGCAATCGTATCCGAGAAGTATTGCAGTACCACAAAGACAGTATCGGCCAAATGATGGATTTCGAGTTCGTGACAGTGCGAAGCAACGTTACACTCGGCACCGTTCAGCGCTTTTTACGTTCCCGAGACGTCATCCCTGAAACAACAGATAAGATCTTTGTTATTGACCGCAAAAATCGTCTACAGGGAGAGCTGCCACTCACCACTTTGCTGATCAACGTACCGGATAAATTAGTTTCCGAAGTCATGAACACGGATACCGTTACTTTCTTACCGGAGCAAAAAGGTGAAGATGCCGCCAGTGCATTTGAACGTTATGACCTGATTTCTGCCGCTGTGGTAGACAATAACGGGCGTCTAATGGGACGCCTAACGGTTGAAGATATTGTTGATACCTTGAGTGAAGAAACGGATACCAATATTCGCCGCATGGGAGGCTTAAGCCGCGAAGAAGATGTTTTTGCGCCAGTTGGTCAGGCCGTCAAAACCCGCTGGGCATGGCTTGCCATCAATTTGTGCACCGCATTTGTAGCATCACGCGTTATCGGGCTCTTTGAGCATACCATTTCGCAACTTGTTGCTCTTGCAACCTTAATGCCTATCGTAGCCGGCATTGGCGGCAATACCGGTAACCAGACCATCACCATGATCGTCCGGGCACTCGCGCTACATCAAATCCAGACGGGGAGTTTTTCTTATCTGCTATTAAGGGAACTTGGTGTTGCCTTTATCAACGGCATTATCTGGGGAGGGATCATGGGCGTCGTCACTTATCTGCTCTATAGTGACCTTGCCATGGGGGGAGTCATGACAATGGCGATGATATTAAACCTACTGATGGCTGCGCTGATGGGCGTCTTAATCCCATTTATTATGATGAAATTGGGAAGAGATCCCGCCATCGGCTCCAGTGTCATGATTACTGCCATTACCGATACTGGCGGCTTCTTTATCTTTTTGGGACTGGCAACATTATTTTTGGTTTAATTCATTTTAATTAAGTTTACATAAACGCCGATCATTGCATCGGCATTAATGTTCGACCCATTGGCAGGATGTTTTTCTTCTCTTTACTCTATTGGATACCCCATCACAAATACCATGAAAAATCACTACCAGAAACATTATCTTTTTGACATAACCTCCACATTTTCTTCATTATTGACGAATTCCTGTTGGTTACACTAATAATATATTCTTGCATCTAACTTAGCGTAAGATGCCGCATGATTGGTTACCGCCATAACACTAAGAGAATGTCGAGCAAATGAATAATAAAAGCCGTTCCTACTTTTTCCGACTCGCTGCGGTGCTAGCCGTGATCGTCGGGGTCGTTTTCTTTGCGTGGAAATACTTCAACGTACCTTCATCAGCAGATGACTCTCAGGATTCAGAATCAAAACAGAGTTTACCTAATCCCGCTCAACCACCAGTGCAAGTAGCGACGGCTGAAATCAAATCGATACCCCATTACTTAGGGGGATTAGGAACAGTTCTGGCGGCCAATACCGTCACTGTCACCAGCCAGGTGGAAGGTCAGTTAATCGCCCTGCATTTTAATGAAGGTCAATATGTCCAAAAAGGGGATTTACTGGCAGAAATCGATCCTCGTTCCTTTCAAGTCAAGCTGGCAAGAGCGCAGGGACAATATGCCAAAGATCAAGCAACATTAGCTAACACTAAACAGGATTTGCTCCGTTTTCAGCAATTGGCGAAAAGTAAACTTATCTCTCAACAAGATCTGGATAAACAAATCTCTTTGGTTCGCCAGAGTGAAGCCAGCTTACAGGCCGATCAGGCAGATATCGACGAAGCCAAACTGCAATTGGCATATAGCCGTATTACAGCACCAATTTCCGGTCGCGTCGGATTAAAACGCATTGATATTGGCAACTACGTATCTGGTGGAGGAGCAACGCCAATTGTGGTCATTACGCAAGTCGATCCTATTGATGTCGTGTTTTCCCTGCCTGAAAACGATATTGGTGCGGTGTTAAAGGCGCAAAAAGATCATAAAAATGTGGCTGTCATTGCGTGGGATCGCAATAATCAGCAACAGTTAACACAAGGAAAACTCATCAGTATCGATAATCAGATTGATGTGACTACTGGCACGATCAAGATGAAGGCCCAATTCAATAATCAAGATAATGTGTTGTTCCCTAATCAATTCGTCAATATTCAGATGAAAGTCAATACGCTGAGCGATGTCGTCGTGATCCCTACGGCGGGATTACAGCTGGGAAATAGCGGTAATTTCGTCTGGAAAGTGGATAAAGAGAACAAAGTCAGTAAGCATAAGGTCGTTGCAGGTCTACAAGATAATCAATTGGTGGTCATCAATAGCGGGCTGTCAGCAGGCGAGCATGTCGTCACTGATGGTATTGATAACCTGACCGAAGGCACCAACGTTGAGATTGTCAAACCTTTGACAATCGAAGCACTCAATGCGGATCAAAATAAGAAAAATTCAGAGCAATCAAACGGTAAGGTGGATAATTCCTGATGCAATCAGACTCTCCAATGACAGGCGGAGGGCCATCCCGCCTGTTTATTCTGCGCCCTGTTGCCACGACACTGTTTATGATTGCGATCTTGCTGGCCGGATTAATTGGTTACCGGATGCTGCCAGTTTCTGCATTGCCGCAAGTGGATTATCCCACTATTCAGGTGGTAACACTGTATCCTGGCGCCAATCCAGATGTAATGACATCTGCTGTCACTGCACCGCTGGAACGCCAGTTCGGTCAAATATCCGGCTTAAAGCAAATGTCATCCAGAAGTTCCGGTGGAGCTTCTGTGATCACGTTGGTATTCCAGCTCTCACTGCCCTTGGATGTGGCGGAGCAAGATGTGCAGGCAGCGATCAATTCAGCCAGTAACCTATTGCCTGATGATCTGCCGTATCCCCCCATTTACAGCAAAGTCAATCCGGCTGATCCGCCTATATTGACGTTAGCGGTAACCTCTGATGTCCTGCCGATGAGTCAGGTGCAAGATATGGTAGAAACGCGCATATCCCAGCGTATTTCCCAGGTCAGTGGTGTCGGTTTGGTGACATTGGCGGGCGGGCAACGTCCCGCTGTGCGCGTGAAATTGAACGCACAGGCTTTGGCTGCACAAGGATTAGACAGCGACGTTATCCGTTCTGCCATCATGAAAGCCAATGTGAATTCGGCAAAAGGCAGTTTTGACGGTCCCACTCGCTCCATCACCATATCCTCCAACGATCAGATGAAATCTGTCGATGATTATCGCAATTTAATCGTGGCCTATAAAAATGACGCGCCGATCCGCTTGCGTGATGTCGCTACCATTGAACAGGGAGTGGAGAATAGCAAATTGGGTGCATGGGCAAATGAAAAACCTGCCATTGTCATCAATGTTCAGCGCCAGCCTGGCGCAAATGTTATTGAGACTACGGACAATATCCGCGTCATGTTGCCAGAATTGATCAACAGCCTGCCCAAATCTGTCAATGTGGAAATGCTGACAGATCGTACAGTCTCAATCCGCCATTCAGTCAAAGATGTTCAATTTGAATTGTTGCTGGCTATTGCGCTGGTCGTCATGGTGATCTACCTGTTTTTGCGCAATGTCACGGCAACCTTGATCCCAAGTATTGCCGTACCACTTTCGCTAGTGGGTACATTTGCTGTGATGTATTTTTGCGGCTTTTCTGTCAATAACCTCACCTTAATGGCATTAACTATCGCAACTGGCTTCGTGGTGGATGATGCTATTGTAGTGATAGAAAATATTTCCCGTTACATTGAACGGGGAGAAAAACCGTTGGCGGCCGCGTTAAAAGGTGCGGGAGAGATTGGCTTTACGATTATTTCCCTGACGTTCTCATTAATCGCCGTCTTGATCCCTCTGCTGTTTATGGGGGATATCGTCGGTCGGCTATTCAGGGAATTCGCCATTACCCTCGCTGTCGCTATTTTAATTTCTGCCGTTGTCTCACTGACGCTAACGCCAATGATGTGTGCAAGGATGCTGAAACCCGAAGCTGATATTAAACACAATCGCTTCGAGCAAGCGTGCGAACGCTTCTTTGAACGCATGATTGCAGTATATGCCGTCTTCCTGAAACGGGTGTTGAATCATCCCTGGATGACACTTAGCGTTGCATTCGGTACATTGGCTTTGACTGCCCTACTCTATATCATGATCCCTAAAGGATTCTTTCCCTTGCAAGACAACGGCCTGATCCAAGGCACATTGGAAGCACCACAATCCATTTCATTCAATGCAATGGCAGATAAGCAGCGGCAAGTGACGGCTCTGTTATTAAAAGATCCTGCTGTGGACAACGTCACGACCTTTATTGGTGTCGATGGTAACAATCCAACATTGAATAATGCCCGTCTCCAAATCACGTTGAAACCTCTCCGGGAGCGTGACGACCGGATTGACGAGGTGATCCCACGCCTGCAAGCGCGGTTAGCTAAAATCCCCGACGTTAAGTTGTACCTGCAACCAACTCAGGATTTGACCATTGATACCCAACTATCGCGCACGCAATACCAATTTACGTTGCAAGCGGCTTCGCTTGATGAACTCGCTGTCTGGGTTCCGAAATTGCAACATGCCCTGAAACAACGTTCAGAATTGGTGGATGTCGGTAACAATTGGCAAAATCAGGGGTTAGTAGCCTACCTCAATGTGAATAGGGACATGGCTAGCCGCTTTGGGATCTCTATGGCCGCCGTAGACAATGCTTTGTATAACGCTTTTGGCCAACGCCTGATTTCAACTATTTACACTCAGTCAAATCAATATCGCGTTATCCTTGAGCAAGATACGAAGAATTCATCGGGGCTGGAAGCGATAAACAATCTTTATCTGACCGGTAATGATGGCAAAATGGTACCTTTCAATACCATTGCCACGGTTGAACAACGGTTAGGGAATTTGTCTATCGACCATCTGCAACAATTTCCTGCGGCCACTTTTTCATTCAACGTAGCGAAAGATTCATCCCTTGAACAAGCTGTCAATGCCGTCAAAGAGGCAGAACAAGCAATCCAAATGCCAAAAGATATCATTACGCAATTTCAGGGAGCAACTCTGGCGTTCCAGGATGCGCTCAGCAATACCCTTTGGCTGATTGTAGCGGCTGTCGTCGCCATGTATATCGTGCTCGGTATTTTGTACGAAAGCTTTATTCACCCTGTCACTATCTTATCAACCTTACCTACTGCGGGGGTTGGCGCATTGTTAGCTTTAATGGCTGGCGGGTACGAACTGGATATTATTGCCATCATTGGGATCATTCTCTTAATTGGCATTGTGAAGAAAAACGCCATCATGATGATCGATTTTGCTCTGGCCGCAGAGCGGGAAAAAGGGATGACGCCTTATGAAGCTATTTATCAGGCCTGTCTGTTACGTTTCAGGCCAATTTTGATGACAACAATGGCAGCACTGCTGGGCGCATTGCCACTGATGTTGAGCACCGGTATTGGTGCAGAGCTGCGCCGTCCGTTAGGCGTCAGTATGGTGGGAGGTCTGATTATGAGCCAAATCCTAACCTTGTTCACAACGCCTGTTATTTATCTGCTGTTTGATCAGTTAGTACACTACCATCGAAATAAAAACAATAAGAAAGATCAACAAATAAGGCTAGATAAATCCTTAGATAATCATCAGGAGCCGCTGTGAAATTCTTCGCCCTATTTATCCAGCGGCCAGTTGCCACCACATTGCTGAGTTTAGCCATCACCCTATGTGGTGCACTCAGTTTTATCCTGTTGCCTGTATCGCCGTTGCCACAAGTTGATTTTCCCGTGATAACAGTTCAGGCTTTCATGCCCGGCGCGTCACCAGAAACGATGGCGTCCTCCGTAACGACGCCTCTGGAACGCGCATTAGGCAGGATAGCGGGGGTAAAAGAGATGTCTTCTGCCAGCTCGTTGGGAAGTTCTTCTATTTACCTGGAATTTGATCTCAACCGGGATATCAATGGCGCAGCACGGGATGTCCAGGCCGCCATCAATGCCGCTCAAAGCTTATTACCTTCCGGTATGCCAGACAAGCCAAGGTATCATAAAGCTAACCTATCAAACGCCCCAATCATGATCTTAACCCTCACCTCAGATAATTATAGTGAGGGGCAACTGTATGATCTGGCTTCTACCCGATTGGCGCAAAAGCTTTCTCAAATAGAAGGCGTCAGCAAAGTCAGTGTCGGTGGTAGTTCATTACCGGCTATACGTGTTGAACTCAACCCTAATGCGCTCTTCAACCAAGGTGTTTCTCTTAACGATGTCAGTAATGCCATCAATAATGCGAATGTTCGGCTGCCGACCGGCCATGTTGATACCAATAACCAGATCTGGCAGCTACGCACCAATGATGAATTAAAAACACCTGACAGTTACCGTTCGATTATTGTCCATTATAATAATGGAGCACCTGTCAGGTTGCAGGATGTTGCAAATGTTAAGCGCTCTGTCGAGGATATCCGCGCCGCAGGCATGTCTGGGAATAAGTCTGCAATTGTGCTTATTATCCGCCGCGAAGCGGGTGCAAATATCATCTCAACCGTGCAACGCATTCGTGATCAGCTCCCTGCCCTGCAAGCCTCCTTGCCTGCTAATATTCAGCTCAACGTTGCTCAGGATCGTTCACCAACTATTCAGGCTTCCCTGCACGAAGTAAAACGCGCATTAGCCATTGCCGTCGCTTTAGTGATTCTGGTCGTATTCCTGTTTTTGCGTTCCGGCCGAGCTACGCTGATCCCGGCAATTGCCGTTCCGGTATCGCTGATTGGTACTTTTACCGCCATGTATTTATGTGGTTTCAGTTTAAACAATCTTTCTCTGATGGCGTTAACTATTGCCACCGGATTTGTTGTCGATGATGCCATTGTGGTATTGGAGAATATTTCCCGTCATTTAAATGCGGGCTTAACCCCCATGCAGGCGGCTCT
Source organism: Xenorhabdus sp. BG5 (assembly GCF_015163665.1). Classification (GTDB taxonomy): domain Bacteria; phylum Pseudomonadota; class Gammaproteobacteria; order Enterobacterales; family Enterobacteriaceae; genus Xenorhabdus. The sequence continues at coordinate 69,444 of NZ_JADEUG010000002.1, forward strand.
CAAGGGAAGTAGAGAAGTCGGATTCACTGTGCTGGCTATGAGCTTGTCACTGATTGCGGTATTTATTCCCCTTGTATTGATCGATGAATTACTCGGCAGGTTATTCCGGGATTTTGCTATTACCTTGGCAACTGCCATTGGGATTTCGCTGTTAGTTTCACTGACCTTAACCCCGATGATGTGTGCACATCTGCTCAAATCCACACCTAAAAATACCCAGAATCAGACACGGGGATTCGGTAAGGTATTGTTGAGCATTCAGCAAGGCTATGCCCGTTCACTGAAATGGATACTCAATCATACTCGCTGGGTATTGTTGGCATTGATCGGCATTATTGCCCTGAATATCTGGCTCTATATCAGCATTCCGAAAACATTTTTCCCGCAACAAGATACTGGAAAAATGTTAGGATTTGTGGTTGCTGATCAAAGCATTTCATTTCAGGCCATGCATGAAAAAATGAAACGCTTTATGCAGGTCATCAATAATGACCCAACCGTAGATAATGTCGTGGGTTTTACTGGTGGTGACAGCATCAATACAGGCTTTATGTTTGTTTCGCTAAAGCCATTGAAAGAGCGTAACGAAAGTATCCAACAAGTTATCACCCGCTTAAGAAGCAAACTGACCAATGAAGCGGGAGCACGTCTCTATTTAGTTCCTGTTCAGGATCTAAGCAGCGGAGGACGAGGCGGTAAATCGACTTACCAGTTTAATTTACTGTCAGATGATTTTGACAAACTGCGCAAATGGAGTCCTATCGTCAAGAAAGCACTGGAAAAATTGCCTCAATTGGTGGATGTCAACGGCGATGAAGACGAAGAGGCTAAAGGCGCTGAAATAGCGATTACTTATGATCGTGATGTGATGGCTCGTTTAGGCATCAATGTTGCTGAGGCAAATAATTTACTCAACAATGCTTTTGGTCAGAGACAGGTTTCCACGATTTACGCCCCTTTGAATCAATATAAAGTGGTCATGGAAGTGGCACCACAATATAACCAAGATCCCAGTGCATTGGAGAAGATGTTTGTCATTAATAGCAAAGGAGAACGCATTCCCCTTTCCTACTTTGCTCAATGGCGCCCTGCCAATGCACCATTGGATGTTTATCACCAGGAACTTTCGGCTTCTTCTACCATTGCCTTTGATGTGGCGCCAGGCTATACGCTGTCTGATGCAATCAGTGCAATAGAAAGAACAATAACAGAACTGGGCGTTCCTTCAGCAGTACGTAGCTCTTTTGCAGGTACAGCACAGGATTTTCAAGAGAGTGAACGTTCGCAATTATTGGTGATCCTGGCGGCTATAGTCACTGTTTATCTGGTCCTTGGTGTACTCTATGAGAGTTATATTCACCCGCTGACAATCCTTTCTACTCTGCCTTCTGCGGGTATAGGTGCTTTGCTGGCTCTGGAACTATTCAATACCCCCTTTAGCCTAATCGCCATGATTGGGATTATGCTGTTGGTGGGCATTGTTAAGAAAAATGCCATTATCATGGTGGATTTTGCCCTTGAAGCTCAACGAAACAGCAAGCTCAGTGCTCAGGAAGCGATTTTTCAGGCCAGTGTATTGCGATTCCGTCCGATTATGATGACGACGCTTTCTGCCCTGTTTGGTGCTTTACCTTTGGTATTGAGCAATGGGGATGGTGCAGAATTACGTTTCCCGCTGGGGATCACGATTGTTGGTGGCCTGGTAGTAAGCCAGCTTCTCACGTTGTATACCACTCCGGTTGTGTATCTGTTTTTTGACCGATTACGTGAAAAATGGCGCCTTCGCAAAGCAATACCCTCTCATGATAGTTTACCCAGGTAACTTAGCCAGAATGACATTCAGGATAAAAATGGGTATCAGTAGTAAACTTTTTCTGGCCATTTTTGCTATTTGTATGCTGGTATTGATCACAATGCACTGGGGCATTTACCTCAGCTTTCATCACGGTTTTATAGGCTATATCAAACAGAATAGCCAAAATCGGGCGAATATGCTGGCACAAGCATTGACAGAACAATACCAGCAATATGGCAACTGGCATTTTCTGACCCAAAATTTGACTGTTGAACAATACCAGCAGGTTTTTGAATGTTTTTATCGTTGCGAATCTTCCCGTAACCGCACAAGCGGAGGTTCAGGGCTTGGGCTGGCGATTTGCTATAACATCGCTGAAGCCCATAATGGAATAATTCATGCAGAAAGCTCATCTTTAGGTGGTATTAAAATTCACGTAGAATTCACGTAAAATTACCGTTGATTACATCGTCTGAACTTGGAACACAATGAGTACACATCTTACACAATATACTGTTCTCATCGTTGAAGATGAACCCAAGTTGGGGCAACTGCTGGTTGATTATCTACAATCCGTAGATTACCAAACCCAATGGCTCAAACGTGGTGACGAAGTCATCGCTCATGTGCAAAAATACCATCCTCATATTATCTTGCTTGATCTTATGTTGCCCGGTCTTGATGGATTATCGATCTGTCAGGAACTGCGTAAATTTTCAGATATCCCGATTGTCATGATGACTGCAAAAACGGAAGAAATTGACCGACTGCTCGGCTTAGAAATCGGCGCTGACGATTATATCTGTAAACCTTATAGCCCGCGGGAAATGGTAGCCAGAGTAAAGACAATCTTACGCCGTTGTTACCGTCCGAAAGAGATCATCAGTGAGCAAGGTACACTGACCATTGATGAAAAAGACTTTCAGGCGCGTTATTTTGAACAGGCGCTTGAATTAACGCCGGTTGAATTCCGCCTGCTCAAAATTATGTCCAGCCAACCAGGGCGTGTTTTTTCCCGTGATCAACTATTGAATAACCTTTATAACGATCATCGCATTGTGAATGACCGTACTATTGATAGCCATATTAAAAATTTGCGCAGAAAACTGGAGCAACTGGATGAGGATAAATCTTTTATCCGTTCCATTTATGGATTGGGTTATCGTTGGGAAGCCGAAATCTGTCGTTTGATGTGACACAGTAACCGACATTATCGGAATGTCTATACCGAAAACAAGGTATCAATACAAAAGATTTATTAGGGCAGAAAACGCAACAACAAACCGATAAATATCATGATGACCGCGGTAAAGACTGGATAAAAATTGTCGTCTGAGTCGTTCAAATTTGATAGGTTTTGATAACCGTTTCACACGTAATAATAAAACAACGGGAACCATTAAGCCCCCGTTATCTATTCAGTTAAGCAATTAATTACATATGAGAGATAATGGCATCGCCGAACTCGCTACATTTCAGCAACTTAGCACCTTCCATCAGGCGTTCAAAATCGTAGGTGACAGTTTTAGCGGCTATTGAACCTTCAACACCTTTAACGATTAAATCAGCGGCCTCGAACCATCCCATATGGCGCAGCATCATTTCAGCGGAAAGGATCACCGAACCCGGGTTGACTTTATCCTGGCCTGCATACTTAGGTGCCGTACCGTGTGTTGCTTCGAACAGTGCGCATTCGTCACCAATGTTTGCACCTGGGGCAATACCGATGCCACCTACCTGTGCAGCCAAAGCATCAGAAATGTAGTCACCATTCAGGTTCATACACGCAATAACATCATACTCTGCTGGACGCAGCAGGATCTGTTGCAAGAAAGCATCTGCAATCACATCCTTAATGATGATATCTTTGCCATTTTTAGGATTCTTGATCTTAACCCACGGACCACCATCCAACAATTCTCCGCCGAATTCAGTGCGAGCCAGTTCATAACCCCAGTCTTTAAAAGCACCTTCAGTGAATTTCATGATATTGCCTTTATGAACCAAAGTGACTGATTCACGGTCATTATCAATGGCATATTCAATCGCAGCACGTACTAAACGTTTAGTACCTTCTTCTGAGCAAGGTTTGACACCGATACCACACTGTTGAGGGAAACGGATCTTATTAACACCCATTTCATCTTGCAGGAATTTAATCACTTTGTCCGCTTCCGCTGAACCTGCTTTCCACTCAATACCCGCATAAATGTCTTCAGCGTTTTCGCGGAAAATAACCATATCGGTCAATTCAGGCTGCTTAACAGGGCTTGGCGTACCTTGGTAATAACGAACTGGACGCAGGCAGACATACAGATCCAATTGCTGACGCAATGCGACATTCAGCGAACGGATACCACCACCTACTGGTGTTGTCAGAGGGCCTTTGATAGCAACACGGTATTCACGAATCAAATCTAGCGTTTCATCTGGCAACCAAACATCTTTACCATAGACATGCGTGGATTTTTCACCTGTGTAGATTTCCATCCAGGAAATTTTGCGCTCACCGCTATATGCTTTCTGAACCGCAGCATCAACAACTTTTAGCATGACCGGCGTCACATCAACACCAATGCCATCCCCTTCGATATAAGGGATAATAGGGTTATTCGGAACACTTAATTTACCTTTGGCATCAATAGTAATTTTTTTACCTTCCGCCGGAACAACTACTTTGCTTTCCATTAACCTCTCCTTTCAAATAAGCGCAATGCCTTGTTAATTTTTTGTAAGGGACGTGTCAATACTACTTGAATATTCTGCAAACGCCAACGGTCACAGATTTAAGGTATAATACGCACCCTAATTTTTAACGATGGCTTATCATGACAAATATCGCTTTTAAAAAACGCCAACTTAACCGATTCAGCCAGAGAAAAAATAACAGAGCCATAAAAAAACCAATAGGCCCTCGTCGGGTATTGATTTTTAACAAACCTTATGATGTCTTACCCCAATTCACCGATGAAATGGGAAGAACAACGTTAAAAGATTTTATCCCGTTTACTGATATTTATGCCGCGGGTCGTCTGGATCGTGATAGTGAAGGTTTACTGGTGTTAACCAATGATGGCAAATTACAGGCTAGATTGACTCAACCTAATAAAAAAACCGCTAAAGTTTATTATGTTCAAGTCGAGGGCATTCCTGATGAAACAGCTCTGAATCAACTTCGTAACGGCGTTTTATTAAAAGATGGCCCAACCTTACCCGCCGGCGCTGAATTAGTAGAAGAGCCTGAATGGCTCTGGGAGAGAACGCCTCCGATTCGGGAACGAAAAAGCATTCCGGTAAGTTGGCTTAAAATTACGTTATATGAAGGGCGTAATCGACAAGTACGTAGAATGACCGCTCATATGGGTTATCCTACACTGCGCCTAATCCGTTTTAGTATGGGTTCAATACAATTAGAGTCACTATCCCCTGGAGAATGGAGAGAAATTAATCTTGTTTAGTCCACACGTCACGGTTGCCTGCATTGTTCATGCAGAAAATAAGTTTTTGGTTGTTGAAGAGTTTATCAACGGCAAGCCTCTCTGGAATCAACCAGCAGGCCATCTTGAAGCTGATGAAACATTACTGGAAGCCGCTGAACGGGAATTATGGGAAGAAACCGGAATTCGTGCACAACCACAAGCATTTTTAAAGCTACACCAATGGGTTGCGCCGGACAGAACTCCATTTATCCGTTTTCTATTCCTGGTTGAAATGGAAAAAATCATGGACACCCATCCACACGATAGCGATATCCATTGCTGCCATTGGTTAAGTGCAGAAGAAATCCTTAACAGTTCACAGTTACGTTCCCCTCTGGTTGCCGAAAGTCTTCTTTGCTACCTTGAGCACAAAGCTTATCCACTCTCGATACTGGATTATTATGGTTCACCTTTCGCCAAATGAAGACGTTTGGTGCACCTTGGTTGCCAACGTGCTAAAGTATTGCGTTTGTTTTTTTCCGCAGTGAGATATATCCATGTCAGATAACAGCCAGAAAAAAGTCATTGTCGGCATGTCCGGCGGTGTTGATTCATCCGTTTCCGCCTACCTTCTGCAACAGCAGGGCTACCAGGTAGCTGGCCTGTTCATGAAAAACTGGGAAGAAGACGATAGTGAAGAGTATTGCTCGGCGGCTACCGATCTTGCCGACGCCCAAGCCGTTTGTGACAAACTGGGCATAGAATTGCATACCATCAATTTTGCAGCCGAGTATTGGGATAATGTATTCGAACATTTTCTTGCTGAATATAAAGCAGGCAGAACCCCAAACCCGGACATTCTTTGCAATAAGGAAATCAAATTCAAAGCATTTTTAGAGTTTGCCGCAGAGGATTTAGGGGCTGACTATATCGCAACCGGGCATTATGTCCGTCGTCGGGATGTGAACGGCATCAGCCAATTGCTCCGTGGCCTGGATGATAATAAAGATCAAAGCTATTTCTTATATACCTTAAGCCACCAGCAAGTTGCCAAGAGCCTGTTTCCGGTCGGGGAATTGGAAAAACCCGAAGTACGCCGCATTGCCGAAGAAATTGGCCTGATCACCGCAAAGAAAAAAGATTCGACAGGCATCTGCTTTATTGGTGAGCGTAAGTTCCGTGATTTCCTTGGGCGCTATTTACCCGCCCAGCCTGGCCCAATTATGACGGTGGATGGGCAGATCATCGGCCAGCATACTGGCTTGATGTACCATACACTCGGCCAGCGCAAAGGACTAGGAATTGGGGGAACGAAAGAGGGTGGTGAAGAACCCTGGTATGTTGTTGATAAAGATGTCGACAATAACATACTGATTGTTGCCCAAGGCCATGAACATCCTCGCCTGATGTCTGCCGGTTTGATAGCCCAGCAACTACATTGGGTTGATCGCCAACCACTGCAAGCAGAAATGCGCTGTGTAGTCAAAACACGCTACCGTCAGCATGATATTCCCTGCACTGTCGTCCCTCTGGGCGAAGATAAAATTGAGGTTCGTTTTGATAGCCCTGTTGCCGCTGTCACCCCTGGTCAATCAGCCGTGTTTTATCAAGGTGAAGTTTGTCTCGGTGGTGGCGTGATCGAACAACGTATACAGGAGTAGTTGTGGCTAAAAATTATTACGATATTACACTGGCTCTGGCAGGTATCTGCCAGTCAGGTCGTCTGGTCCAAAAACTTGCCCATGAAGGCCAGTGTGATACGGATGCTTTTGAGATCATGATCAACAGCGTCCTGAACATGAATCCAACCTCTACGCTGGATGTCTTCGGCAATAACGCCTGTAACCTGCGTGTTGGCCTTGACGCCATGTTGGGTATGTTCAATGGTTCACATAGTGGCGTTTCTGCCGATCTTACCCGCTATATGCTGAGTTTGGTGGCACTGGAACGCCGCTTGAATAAAAACCCATCGGCTGTCAATCAATTGGCAAATCGCATTGAACAATTAGAACGTCAGCAAGCCTATTTTGAACCGATGTCAGAAGGAATGCTCAACGCCCTGGCTGGAATTTATGTCGATGTTATCAGTCCCCTGGGGCCACGTATTCAGGTGACCGGTTCACCTGACGTATTACGTAATTCATTGATTCAAGCAAAAGTCAGATCGGTGTTACTGGCCGGTATCCGCAGTGCCGTTTTATGGCAACAAGTTGGCGGTAGCCGACTGCAAATCATGTTTTCTCGTCAGCGCCTGATCCGACAGGCAAAAGAGATCCTTGCTAACTGTTAGATGATAAAGACTGTTAGCGAAAACTGTTAAATTTAAGCTGTTAAACATACATTATTAAATAAAATCCGGGAGTTGCTACCAATGGAATTATCCTCACTGACCGCTGTTTCTCCAATTGATGGCCGTTACGGCGATAAAGTCAGCGCACTACGCGCTATTTTTAGTGAGTTCGGCTTACTAAAATTCCGTGTGCAAGTCGAAGTACGTTGGCTGCAAAAACTGGCTGCAACCACAGAAATCCAAGAAGTTCCTGCTTTTGACGCCAACGCAAACGCTTACCTTGATGAAATTATTGCAAATTTCAATGAGCAGGATGCACTGCGTATTAAAGAAATTGAGCGCACCACCAATCACGACGTTAAGGCTGTTGAATATTTTCTGAAAGAAAAAGTCGCGCATATCCCAGCCCTGCATCAGGTTGCAGAATTTATTCATTTTGCCTGCACATCAGAAGATATTAATAACCTGTCACATGCCTTGATGCTTAAAACAGCCCGTGAGGAAGTTTTGCTGCCTCAATGGCGCCAAATAATCGATACCATCACACGCATGGCACATGATTATCGCGATCTGCCACTGCTATCGCGTACACACGGTCAACCCGCTACCCCTTCCACTGTCGGAAAGGAATTTGCTAACGTGGCCTATCGTATGAAGCGCCAATTCCGTCAGCTTGAGCAGGTAGAAGTTCTGGGCAAAATCAACGGGGCGGTTGGTAACTACAATGCACACTTATCCGCCTATCCACAAGTTGACTGGCACCAATTCAGTGAGTCATTTGTAACCTCTTTGGGCATTCAGTGGAACCCGTATACCACTCAGATTGAACCTCATGATTACATTGCAGAAATGTTTGATTGTGTGGCGCGTTTCAACACTATCCTCATCGATTTTGATCGCGATATCTGGGGCTATATCGCCTTGAACCATTTCAAGCAAAAAACCATTGCTGGGGAAATTGGTTCTTCTACTATGCCACATAAAGTCAATCCGATTGATTTCGAAAACTCAGAAGGAAACCTGGGCCTGGCAAATGCGGTCCTGGGACATCTTGCCAGCAAACTGCCTGTTTCCCGCTGGCAGCGTGACCTGACAGATTCAACAGTACTGCGTAATCTGGGCGTCGGTCTGGGATATGCATTAATTGCTTATCAATCCACGATGAAGGGGTTGAATAAGCTGGAAGTCAATGAACAGCACTTACTGAATGAACTGGATAGCAATTGGGAAGTACTGGCAGAGCCTATCCAGACTGTTATGCGCCGTTATGGCATTGAAAAACCGTATGAAAAACTGAAAGAACTGACTCGCGGTAAACGTGTTGATGCTGAAGGTATGAAAGCGTTTATTGATAGTCTTGAACTTCCTGAAGCGGAAAAAGAGCGCCTTAAATCCATGACGCCAGCAAATTATATTGGATACGCGACTTCACTGGTTGACCAGTTAAAATAATCTATTTATCCATATAGATGGGCGGGTTCTATCCCGCTCATGCACGATTTTTGTGCTACAAATTCACCCTAACTGCGTAATCCCAACAGACTCCCTGCCACCACGTAGCAACCTGAATGCTATTATTAACCCGCGGGGTATTTAGATCGGATTTTATGTGGCTGTAAGCCGCATAAAACCTAGATTCCTCACACGAGGTAAATTGCTGCCCCGTTAATAAGTATATGAACTTATATAGAAGTTAAATAAATTGTAAATTTATTTACTATTTCAACCTAACCATTTGTTTTTAAATGCGCCAATCATTAATATACCAACAAAAACTTAAATAGTTACTATACTTAGTTTACTCATAATCGTATACCTATAATTTTATTTAATCTTTATTGACGAAATTGATTACTTAGCTATTTTAAATTTATTTGATAAACATTAATTACTGATTAGCATAAGGAATCATTATGCGGATATTGATCGTTGAAGATAACGCATTACTTCGCCATCACTTAACCGTACAATTACGGGATATCGGACATCAAGTTGATGCTGCGGAGAATGCGAAAGAAGCAGATTATTATCTTAAAGAGAGTCACCCTGATATTGCTATCGTTGATTTAGGGTTACCGGGAGAAGATGGCCTTAGCATGTTACGGCGCTGGCGCAGTGAGCAAATTAATCTCCCTATCCTTGTTCTTACCGCCCGTGAAAGCTGGCAAGAAAAAGTCAACGTGCTAAACGCGGGCGCAGATGATTATGTTACCAAGCCCTTTCATCTGGAAGAAATTAATGCCCGCATACAAGCATTAATGCGACGCAATAGTGGTTTGGCATCACAATTAGTTGAAATATCACCGTTTTTGATCAATCTCTCAAGAAAGGAGTTTTTTATCAATGAAGCCAATATTAAGTTGACCGCTTTTGAATACATTATTATCGAAACCTTACTGCGCAATAATGGCAAAGTTGTCAGTAAAGAAACGCTAATGCGCCAATTGTATCCAGACGCTGAATTACGCGAGAGTCATACAATTGATGTATTAATGGGGCGTTTGAGAAAAAAAATATTGAATGAATGGCCGGAAGAGGTCATTGTCACTGTTCGTGGTCAAGGGTATCGCTTCGATGTGAAATCTTATAATGCTTAAGTTCTCTGAAAAACCTTTTTCTTTGAGAACACGGTTTCTCATGGCTACGGCTGCTATTATTCTTGCATTGACACTGTCATATGGCATTGTTGCTATCGCTGGATATTTAGTCAGCTTTGATAAAACAAGCTATTCCATACTCCGTAGCCAAAGTAATCTATTTTTCACATTAGCGAGATGGCAAAATAACAAGCTAGAAATCCTTGTTCCCAAAGATTTTTCTATGAATTACCGCTCATTAGCACTGATCTATGATAATGATGGGAATATCCTTTGGCGCCAGAATAATGTGCCTGAATTGGAAAGAATGATTGATCCTGATTGGTTGAAGAAAGAGGGTTTATATACACTAGAAGCCTATTTTAAAGAGAAAGGAGATTTTTTCTATAATCCCACAGCAACACCAAATCAAGATAATGCAAAAAAGGCAAAAAATAGTAAGGACGTGTTATTAACCTATTCAGTTGCTGTAAATATTTATTCTGCCACTGACAAACTGCCTGCCATGACCATTGTTATCATTGATACCATCCCACAAGATGTACAGGAATCAGCAAAAGTATGGGAATGGTTTGGATATGTCCTGATCGCTAACTTACTTTTAATCATTCCATTAATCTGGCTTGCTGCTGACTGGAGCCTTAGGCCAATAAAATCCTTAATTACCCAGATCAGTTCATTAGAAAATGGGGAAAGGAAAGAACTGGATGAGAATCCTCCGACTGAACTAAAGGGGCTGGTCAGAAACTTAAATAACTTGCTATCCAATGAACGTAAACGTTATACAAAATATCACACGACACTCTCGGATTTGACGCATAGCCTGAAAACACCTCTAGCGGTATTGCAATCAACCCTGCGCTCTCTGCGTCCTCCTCAAAAGCTGACCATTGAACAAGCTGAACCCATTATGCTTGAACAAATTGACCGGATATCCCAACAAATTGGCTATTACCTGCATAGAGCTAATATGCGCAGCGACCATAGCTTACTTCTGAGGCAGATTTCTTCTGTCCCCATCTTGCTGGATGGATTAATCCGTGCCCTAACCAAGGTATATCAACATAAGGGCATCAAAATTATGCTAGATGTCTCTCCTGAAGTGACATGGCTAGGGGAAAAAAATGACTTTTTGGAAGTGATGGGAAACATTCTGGATAATGCTTGTAAATATTGCCTGAAATTGGTCAAAATCACCGCCACAATGGGAGAAAATTCAGTCACCATTCTGGTCGATGATGATGGATTAGGCGTTCCTCTTGATAAGCGAGAAATGATTTTTCAACGTGGCTTACGCGCTGACACATTACGATCAGGCCAAGGCCTTGGCTTATCGATAGCGTCTGAAATTGTCGAGCAATATGCAGGTGATATCAGCATTGATGATAGTCCACTTGGTGGCACCAGGGTGAGCGTGATATTTCGTGCCCAGCATAATGCGGCCACCACACAATAACGATCAGGCGATAGTTAGCACAATCGCAAAATATTTCAACCAAATCTGATATCGTCATTGACTATTCGTTATAATAGCGAGAAATTCACTTCTCACTTCAGGATGTCACCATGGATTATCAGCTAAATCTGGACTGGCAGGCGTTTTTGCAAAACCATTGGCAAAAACGACCATTGCTGATTAAACAGGGTTTCCATCAGTTTATTGATCCTCTTTCCCCCGATGAGCTGGCGGGACTGGCGATGGAAAATGAAATCGATAGCCGTTTGGTCAGTCAGAAAAATGGGCGCTGGGAAGTTTCCCACGGACCCTTTGAAACCTACGACCATTTAGGCGAAAAAAACTGGTCTTTGCTTGTACAAGCCGTTAACCATTGGCATCTCCCTTCTTCTGCACTGATGAAGCCATTCCGTGTACTGTCTGACTGGCGCATGGATGATTTGATGATCTCGTTCTCCGTACCCGGCGGTGGTGTCGGCCCACACCTTGACCAGTATGATGTTTTTATCATTCAAGGAAAAGGGCGCAGACGCTGGCGGGTAGGTGAAAAAATTTCCATGAAACAACATTGCCCTCACCCTGATTTATTGCAGGTTGAACCTTTTGAGGCAATTATTGACGAAGAGATGTTACCGGGCGATATACTCTATATTCCACCGGGTTTCCCACATGAAGGCTATGCTATTGAGGATTCACTGAACTATTCAGTGGGATTCCGCGCCCCCAATGCCCGCGAATTATTCAGTGGATTTGCTGACTACATTCTGGCAAACGAGCTGGGAAGCCACCGCTACAGCGATCCTGGATTGACATTTCGTGACAACCCAGCCCTGATCCAGACAAACGAGCTGGACACACTGCGTTCAATGATGCGTGAATTGTTGGAACAGCCAGAAACTTTCCAACATTGGTTTGGTGAATTTATCTCTCAATCGCGCCACGAATTAGATCTGGCACCACCTGAACCGCCTTATGAGAGCGATGAGATTTATGATTTACTGAAACAAGGTGAAGAATTAAATCGGTTGAGTGGCCTGCGCGTCCTGCGGGTTGGCAATCAATGTTTCGTCAATGGGGAATTGATGGATACTCCTCATACCCAGGCTACTGATGCCCTTTGCCAATATGACAAAGTCAATGCTGAACTGTTGAGTGATGCTATCGACGACGTCCGATTTATCAGCCTGCTTACGGCTTTGGTCAATAGCGGTTATTGGTATTTTAACGATTAATCCAAACCAAGGGGCAAGATAGGTTGCCCCTTATTTTCTAAATGACGGTGTGTTATTCAGGCAGTACGTGACTTCCGTGACTTACCGTCAATTCAGCAATCCTCATAATCACATTAACGGCTTGTTCCATACCTTCCAGTGAAATAAATTCGTGCTTGCTGTGATAATTATATCCACCTGTGAATATGTTCGGGCAAGGGAGTCCACGATAGGATAACTCTGCACCATCGGTCCCACCGCGGATCGGCTGGATTATTGGCTCAATATGACAATCCAATATCGCTTGTTTAGCAATGGCAATGACATGGGGAGATTTAAGCACCTCGCTATGCATGTTGTAATAATCATCATCAATCGCCAGCTCAATATAGCAGTCTGGATGTAATCCTTCTCCGATAGTTTCCGCAATAGCAATGAGATTTTTTTTACGTTTCGCAAAATTGGCCCTGTCAAAATCCCGGATGATATAGTGCATCTCGGCACGCTCAACAGTCCCTTTTATGCTATGCAAATGATAAAAACCTTCATAACCTTCCGTCTGTTCAGGCGTTTCTTCAGCAGGCAAAGCATGATGAATGCGCATGGCTAATGTCAATGCGTTAACCATGACACCTTTGGCACTGCCCGGATGAGCCATATTACCCACAATCTTAATGACTGCGGATGCAGCATTGAAATTTTCAAATTCCAGTTCTCCTACTCCGCCTCCATCAACGGTATAGGCCCATTCTGCGCCGAAAGCGGCTATATCAACATAGTGCGCTCCCCTGCCAATTTCTTCATCTGGCGTGAATGCAATCCGAATATCGCCATGTGGAATATTTCTCTGTCTCAAGCGTACCATTGCGGTAATAATTTCAGCGATCCCGGCTTTATCATCGGCACCCAACAGTGTTTTGCCATCGGTCGTAATTAATGTTTTTCCCAGTAAGCTATGTAATACGGGGAACATGACTGGCGATAACACGTTATCTCCCATCCCTAACGCAATATCACCGCCACGATAGTTTTCCACAATCTGGGGATTAACATGCTTACCGGAAAAATCCGGTGAAGTATCGAGGTGGGCAATAAAACCAATGACTGGAACTGGCGTTGCAACATTTGATGGCAATGTTGCCATCACACATCCCCGTTCATTGAGAGTGACATCGGCAAAACCAAGCTGGATCAACTCCTCATATAATACCTTGGCAAGATCCAGTTGACCGTTACTACTGGGAATGGTTTTAGCGGATGGTTTTGATTGCGTATTAAATGCAATATATTTAAAAAAACGCTCTAATAATCTATCCATCTTCTTCTCCCTGGTTCATGTGGATTTATTATGAAAAAGATGGATAGCGTAGGCATTGCGTCAAGTCAGCTTTTATCCGTCTTCATCTGCTGAATTAAGGATTGAACATATTGCGTCACTATTTTACTGGCATAACCGTAATGTTTTTCATCAAACAAATTCTCGACCTGGCTAGGTTCAAGATTCAGCTCAACAGTATGTGCTCCAGACAATTTAGCCTCATGCACAAAACCCGCAGCCGGGTAAACATGGCCCGATGTTCCGATAGCAATAAAGATATCGGCATCAGCTAAAGCAGAGTAAATCTGTTCCATACCCAATGGCATTTCCCCAAACCATACTACATGAGGACGTAATGGCGACGGGAATTGGCAACAATGGCAACGATCTTCCATAGTGAGATCATTTGTCCATTCAACGACCTGTCCAGATTGACAACACCGAACTTTCAGTAATTCACCGTGCATATGCAAAACACGACGACTTCCCGCACGTTCATGCAGATCGTCAATGTTCTGTGTCACCAATAAAAAATGGTCACCAAGCTCCTGTTCGAGTTCCGCTAGGGCATGATGTGCAGCATTAGGCTGGATATCCGGTTGTTGTAGCTGCTTGCGGCGGGCATTATAAAATGCCTGAACCAGATCAGGATCACGCTGAAAACCTTCCGGAGTCGCAACATCTTCGACACGATGCTCTTCCCACAGACCATCGGCAGAGCGAAATGTTTGAATACCTGACTCAGCAGAAATTCCTGCTCCTGTCAGGACCACCACATAAGGTTTTTTTATTTTATTTGCCAATCGGATATCCCTGTAAAAGTTTTGTCTATGTGATCGCTGTCGCCGTAATCGCCTGGTTCGGTAAAATTTACTGTGCCGATGAAGAACCCGCATAGATTATTTCCTTGATATACGATAGCGTGCTTAGATACGCGTTGATACCCCGATATATTATTGTCCACTCAAAATTCGCGCTGGATCAAGTTTACTGGCCCGACGAGCAGGATACCAACTCGCCAACAAACTTAATACTAATGCCGTTAACAGAACATAAAGCACATCCATAAGATGCAGTTCTGACGGCAGAAAATCGATAAAATAGATATCTCCTGAAAGGAGTTGGTGTCCAAGCAGTTTTTCTAACCCTTTAATGATAGCCGTCAAATTTAATGATGTGAAAATCCCAACAACGACACCCGTTATGCTACCTACCATGCCTGTTAGTAATCCATACCATAAAAAAATTGCCCTGATATGGCCATCCTTTGCTCCCAAAGTACGCAAGATAGCGATGTCACTGCTTTTATCCTTCACAGCCATAATCAGTGTTGAAATAATATTAAAGCAAGCAACACCAATAACCAATACCATCGCCAGGTACATAATGCTACGTACCATCTGGATATCGTTGTACATATAACCGTAATCTTTTGTCCAGGTGCTGATATAGACATATTTTCCTGTCGCGTTACCTGCATCCCACACACGTTGCTCTGCGGCAAAAACATTATCGGCTTTAATGGCAATACCGGTGATTGCATTACCGTAATCCAGATAGTTCTGGGCATCAGGCAAAGGAACAAGGGCCAAACTGTGATCTAACATGCCACTCAACTGGAAAATACCCGCAACCTGTAAACGGATGCGTTTAGGCTGCAAAAGTTTCAGGCTCGCATCATTATTGGGGATCATGACAGTCACCCAATCACCCTGTTCCACGTGCAGTGAATTAGCTACCCCCTGCCCTAAAATCACCTGATTTTTTCCTGCCCTGAACGTTTTCCATGCCCCGTTACGCACAAACTGAGGTAAGGTACTCACATCCGTCTCGGTATCCAGATCGACGCCACGTACCTGTATAGCATGAAGTTTTTCACCGCGTTCCATCAGACCAGTGAACTCAATATAGGGAGAGGCTCCAGCAATACCTGGTGTCTGTCTCACCCGCTTAAGGGCGGTTTCCCAATCCTGGAAAGGCTGCTCCACAGCATAAATTTGTCCATGTGGCACAACGGAAAGTATCCGATTGTTCAATTCTCGTTCAAACCCGTTCATAGCACTCAGGCCAATAATCAGCACCGCCACACCCAGCATGATACCCAGCGTCGAAATGACAGAAATCAGGGAAACCATGCCTGAACGACGCCGGCCACGACTAAATCGTAATGCGGTAAATAGTGCAAGAGGCAGATTTACCATTACATCTCCCCCGCCGTCAGGGTTAATTCATCTTGCAAATACCCATCACGCATTTCTACCTGACGTGCCAATTGCTTAGCTAATTTCATATCATGGGTGACAACAAGAAACGCAGTACCTTGCTGTTGGTTCAATTCTTGCAAAAGCTGAAATATACTGTCTGCATTTCGTTGATCAAGGTTACCCGTTGGTTCATCCGCCAACACCAATGACGGTTCATTTACCAGCGCCCGGGCAATGGCAACACGTTGGCGTTCTCCCCCTGACAACTCAGATGGCCGATGGTGCGCCCGATGTTCCAACCCAACCGCTGCCAGCATATCCAGCGCTTTTTGTTGAGAATGGCGTTTTTGTCCACCAATCAAAAGCGGCATCGCAACATTTTCTAACGCGGTAAAATCAGGCAATAAATGGTGAAACTGATAAATAAAACCAATTTCACTGTTACGTAATTCTGCCCGCGCAGACGAAGACATTTGGTTGAGTGATTGCCCTTTGAACCGGACTTCACCAGACGTAGGTGAATCCAAACCACCAAGCAAGTGCAAGAGGGTACTTTTACCAGAGCCAGAACTCCCGACAATGGCCATTATTTCACCCTGTTGCATGGAAAAAGTGACATTCTTTAATACTTCTGTAGAAATTTTTCCTTCCTGATATTTTTTGCACAGTTGGTGACACAGTAATAAAGGGTGTTTACTCATAACGTAAAGCCTCAGCAGGTTGGGTGGCAGCCGCGCGCCAGGAAGGGTACAGCGTCGAGATTAAGGAGATCAACATGGCACTGATGGCGATCAGCATCACTTGCGTAGTGTCAATCGCAACAGGTAACTGAATGCCCTCAGCCAGCAAGCCGATAATTGGCATGAGATTATTTAACTGACTGGAAAGCAATATTCCCAACCCTGTTCCCAATACAGCACCAATAATGCCGGCTCCCGCGCCTTGGATCATAAAAATGGCCATCACCTGACGGCGGGTCAGCCCTTGCGTCTGCAAGATAGCGATTTCACCCTGTTTTTCCATCACCAATAAAGAGAGAGAGGTAATAATGTTAAAAGCAGCGACAGCAATGATCAGGCTCAGCAATAACCCCATCATGTTTTTCTCCATGCGAACCGCCTGAAAAAATTCCCCTTTGCGTTCGCGCCAATCTTTCCATATCAACCCTTTTGGCAGAGTTTGCTGGCTCAACTCATCTACGGTTAGTGGTTCATTGAGGAACAAGCGCCAGCCCGTGATATTACCAATGGGATAGCGTAACAATCTGGCTGCATCCTGTTGATTCACCAATATTTCCGTACCATCGGCTTCACTATTGGCGAAAAATGTCCCCGCTACCGTGAATAAACGCTGGCTGGGAATTCTGCCCATTGGCGTTAACTGGCTGGCACTCGGCACGATAATACGGATTTTATCACCCCGTTTTACCCCTAATGTAGCCGCCAATTTTTCGCCCAAAATGACAAAATAACCTCCGGGTTGTAGCTGGCTTCGATTGACATTAACAAGATGTTCTGCCAATGGCGCATATTCGTCCTGGTTAATACCTAACATGACACCAACACCTACATTGTGGTGACTCTGTAGCACCACATCCCCTTGTACGATAGAGGTGATGCGATTAACCCCCTTTAATCCCACCAGCTGGCTAACCGGATGTTCAACCGGATTAATAGCGCCTTTTTCCGATGTAATGATAGCCTGCGGCATAAAGCCCAGGATGCTACTTTCTAATGAACGCTCAAAACCGTTCATGACTGACAATACCGTAATCAAAGCCGCCACGCCTAGCGTAATGCCAATCGCTGACAACCATGAAACAAAACGGCCAAATTTATCGACCGCCCGCCCGCGCATATAGCGCAATCCTATAAATAATGAGACAGATTGAAACATGAAATCTGTTACGCCCCTGTTGCCAAAGCAAAGTGTTCGGGGATAATAAAGGGTAGCAATACTTTATGGAACCACCCGTATCCCGGTTCTGTGGTTTTTTTTACTTTCTCTCAACCTACCAGCGTATTTATTGTAAGGCTACTGGGGCAAAAATGTGTTGGGAATGGACTGAATCTTAGAGAACACATCAAACGCTTATGTCAGCAAAATATCGTTATCAACTTCCTGAAAGCCGCGGCGATACCCGCTACTTAGGTCATTTGACGGGTGCAGCCTGCGCCGTTGAATGTGCCGAAATCATTGAACGTCACCCAGGGCCAATATTGCTGGTGACCAAAGATATGCAAAATGCCCTACGATTGCGTGATGAAATTCAACAGTTCACCGACGCACCAATAAATACTATGTCAGATTGGGAAACTTTGCCCTACGATAGTTTTTCTCCTCACCAAGAAATTATCTCCAACCGCCTGTCCACGCTTTATCACTTACCCTTTATGATGGAGGGGGTATTAATCCTTCCCGTCAACACCTTGATGCAACGTGTCTGCCCACACGATTATCTCAAAGGACATGCATTGGTCATGCACAAAGGGCAACGTCTTTCACGTGACAAACTGCGGTCGGAGCTGGAACAAGCGGGTTATCGCAGTGTTGAACAGGTACTTGAACATGGCGAATTTGCGACACGCGGAGCTTTGTTTGATCTTTTCCCTATGGGCAGCGAATATCCTTATCGCATTGATTTTTTTGATGATGAGATAGACAGCCTACGCACTTTTGATGTGGATAGCCAACGCACCTTGACCGAAGTAGAAAAAATCAATTTATTGCCCGCCCATGAGTTCCCAACCGACCAAAATGCGATTGAGCTGTTTCGCAGCCAATGGCGCGAACAGTTCGAAGTCCGTCGTGATGCTGAACATATTTATCAGCAAGTCAGTAAAAAAATGCTACCTGCTGGCATTGAATATTGGCAGCCATTGTTCTTTGAACACCCCTTAACCGCCATCTTTGAATATCTGCCCGAAAATACCCTGCTGATTACCCAGAATTTGGTCAGTGCTGCGGAGCGTTTCTGGCAAGATACCAAATTACGTTTTGAAAGCCGCAACGTTGATCCCATGCGCCCGTTACTCTCTCCTGAACAGCTCTGGTTGCCTGTCAATAAGCTATTCGCGGAATTGAAAAATTGGCCTCGGATTGAAGTTGATAATGAATCCCTTCCCCAAAAAGCAAGGAATATCAACTTAGCCTATCATCCTTTGCCTGATTTATCGGTTGCTGCACAGCAAAAAGAGCCATTGGATAAATTACGCCGTTTTATGGAACAATTCAGCGGCAAGATCGTGTTTTCAGTGGAAAGTGAAGGGCGCCGGGAATCCATAAAAGAATTGTTGTCCCGAATCAAAGTCAAACCGAAAAAAATAAATCAGCTCACTGATGCCAATAATCCCGGCCATTATTTGATGGTTGGCGCCGCAGAGCATGGTTTTATTGATGAAGATAACAATCTCGCCCTGATTTGTGAAAGTGACATGCTTGGCGAACGTGTCAGCCGTCGCCGCCAGGATAACCGGCGCACGATTAATACTGATACATTGATCCGCAATCTCGCTGAATTACGGCATGGACAACCTGTTGTTCACCTTGAACATGGCGTTGGCCGCTATCAGGGGCTGATAACATTAGAAGCGGGTGGCATTAAGGCAGAGTATCTTATCCTGACTTATGCCGGAGAAGACAAATTGTATGTGCCTGTCTCTTCACTTCATCTCATCAGCCGCTATGCGGGTGGTGCTGAGGAGAGTGCTCCCTTGCATAAATTGGGCGGAGAGGCATGGAACAAAGCGCGCCAGAAAGCGGCTGAAAAGGTGCGTGATGTTGCAGCCGAACTCCTGGATGTTTACGCACAACGGGCCGTGAAACTGGGTTTTGCTTTCAAAAACGACCGCGAACAGTACCAACTGTTCTGCCAAAGTTTTCCCTTTGACACAACGCCTGATCAAGAACAAGCCATCAATGCAGTACTTGATGATATGTGCGAACCTATTGCTATGGATAGGCTGGTATGTGGCGATGTCGGGTTTGGAAAAACAGAAGTCGCCATGCGTGCCGCGTTCCTGTCCGTCATCAATAATAAGCAAGTCGCAGTGCTTGTGCCAACCACCTTATTAGCACAGCAGCATTATGATAATTTCCGCGATCGCTTTGCCAATTGGCCTGTGCATATTGAAGTTATGTCACGCTTTCGTAGTGCAAAAGAACAACAACAGGTCATTAATATGGCAGCGGAAGGCAAAGTGGATATCATTATTGGTACTCATAAACTCCTGCAAAGTGATCTGCGCTGGAAAGATCTCGGTTTGTTGATCGTTGATGAGGAACATCGTTTCGGCGTTCGCCATAAAGAGCGTATCAAAGCTCTTCGGGCAGATGTTGATGTCCTGACACTCACCGCCACCCCTATCCCTCGAACGCTCAATATGGCAATGAGTGGCATGCGTGATCTTTCCATTATTGCGACGCCCCCCGCCCGTCGTCTGGCAGTAAAAACGTTTGTACGTGAATATGATAGCCTGGTGGTACGTGAATCTATCCTGCGTGAAATTTTGCGCGGCGGGCAGGTTTACTATCTGTATAACGATGTTGAAAATATCGAAAAGGCAAAAGCCCGACTGGAAGAGTTGGTTCCCGAAGCCAGAATTGTTGTGGGACATGGGCAAATGCGTGAGCGTGATCTGGAACGCGTTATGACGGATTTCCATCACCAACGCTTTAATGTTCTGGTGTGTACCACTATCATCGAAACGGGCATCGATATTCCCAGCGCCAATACCATCATCATCGAACGTGCCGATCATTTTGGCCTGGCCCAATTGCACCAATTACGTGGGCGTGTCGGGCGCTCCCATCATCAGGCTTATGCTTATTTGCTGACACCGCATCCAAAAACCATGACCAGCGATGCACAAAAACGGCTGGAGGCTATTTCATCTCTCGAAGATCTGGGGGCTGGTTTTGCATTGGCTACCCACGATTTGGAAATTAGGGGAGCTGGCGAATTGTTGGGTGAAGACCAAAGTGGGCAGATGACCAGCATCGGCTTTACTCTCTATATGGAATTATTGGAAAGTGCCGTTGATGCCCTTAAAAATGGGCGGGAGCCTTCGCTTGAAGATCTCACCAACAACCAGACTGAGATAGAATTGCGTATGCCTGTGCTTTTACCTGATGACTATATTCCAGATGTCAACATACGCTTATCTTTCTATAAGCGCATTGCCAGTGCACAAAATAATCTCGAATTGGATGAACTGAAAGTCGAACTTATTGACCGATTTGGTATTCTACCCGATTCAGGGCGCCAACTGCTGCAATCTGCTTCTATTCGCCTGATCGCCCAACAACTCGGTATCAAACGCATTGAAGCACATGAAAAAGGAGGGTTTATTGAATTTGGTCATCATAATAAAGTCGATCCGAATTATCTCATTAGTTTGTTACAAACGCAGCCCAATATTTACCGATTGGATGGACCTTATAAATTGAAATTTATTACTGAGTTAACCGAACGGGCCACTCGTTTATCGTTTATCCAGCAATTATTAGAAAATTTCGATCTACACAAAAGTGATGTCTAATCAAGCCACTTGAGCGATAAAAGTCATGTCATGATTGCACTATTTTGCCCAGTTCGCTAAATTACCACTCAATGCGAACTAAACACGGAACAGTGCAATCTTTTTTACTCTCCACTAAATAGTTAGAAAAACTCATTGTTGTGAATGTGATTTCAGAATCAATTGTCCTTTCTCATTTAAAGGGATAGTGCCATTGGGCTTGTACTCTATCCTAACTTTTCCTGGTTGCTCACCAATAACATAAGTTACGTCATAGGCAACAACACGTGGTTTCTTAAAATGAAATTCTGTACAGTTTTTTAACACCGAGTGGATTAAAGCAGGATATTTTCTATTAGCTTTCAAATGGTTAAGAAGGGTTAAAATACGATATTCATATTTAATCAAATGATTATGCGCAATACCTTTTACTGTAACAGGAATGGGAAATACGGCAATATGGCAATAGGATTGACGAAAAACAACCGTTGATCTGATAGGTTTCGAAGATAATACATGCGCAACGCTGGGGCGTGGAGATTCAAAATATAACGTTGCGGCTATACCAATGATGGCAATAGCAATAATAGTCATTATAGCACTCATTACATACTGTCTTATCGTTAGCTTAACCACATAGCACCTTGATATATTAATAGTTTTCCACAAAATTTGATTAAGAGAATATTTCGCAACTATTTTAAATAAGCTAAAAGTGCGCTAAGTTAATTATTGAGAAAAATCCTATTCCATTAAATCAGTAAAATCATTAAGCACTTATTCGTGTGGTCATTTATTATGATAAATAGTTTCAGCATTGATTTTACGAAAAAAATAGCTTCTATACCTATTTCATTAAGAGTTAGTACATAAAAAATTGTCACAATAAAAGTTGCCATATAAAAAGCACATACAACCCCAAAAATAAAAGATATACCCCTAATGTCCTGATCCTACAGACTGAACAAAATTGTGATGCCAAGGTAACCTGACTAAAACAAGCTTTATTATAACGATTAATTAAATCTGCTGATAAATTATTTGATTATCTATTAGGTAGGTATGCATAACTACATCAATTAAATATATCTTGTATAACATATCAATATAATTACGGGTTATTATTTAAAAAAATTATCACATATAACAATAATGAATTAATTAAAACGAGAGCCAAATTTTATTCAAATACAGTTTTATTCATTATAGTAAATAATCAGGTTAACTTTAGAGAAGAATAATTATGATATGTATAATAATAAACATAATGAGTAGATAAATGACCCACCTCAATAAAGTACTTTAAGATGAGCCATTTTGTAACTAATTAATGCAACTTCAGGCGTGGTCGAATAACGCGGTTAATTCCTCCAACCAGCATCATCAAACCTGTTTTAATATATCCATGCAGCGCTACCTGATGCATACGATACAAAGAAATATAGACTATACGAGCAATACGGCCTTCAACCATCATTGAACCACGCATCAAGTTCCCCATCAGGCTACCAACAGTACTGAACTTGGATAATGAAACTAATGAACCATGATCTTTGTAAACATACTCTTTCAATGGTTTTTCATTCAACAATGCCAGGATATTGTCATAACACCGGCTTGCCATCTGGTGAGCGGATTGCGCACGAGGAGGAACAAAACCCCCCTCTTTTTTCGGGCATGATGCACAATCCCCAATGGCAAAAATATGATCATCCCGTGTGGTTTGCAACGTTGGTTTTACCACCAATTGGTTAATACGATTGGTTTCCAATCCACCGATATCTTTCATAAAGTCAGGTGCTTTAATTCCCGCAGCCCAAACCAGCAAGGAAGCTTTGATCTGCTCACCCTCTTTGGTATTCAACCCATGCTCATCGGCACTGGTCACCATTGTCTTGGTTAATACCTTAACACCCAGCTTAGTCAACTCTTGATGGGCTGCACTGGAAATGCGTGTCGGCAATGCAGGCAGAATACGCTCCCCTGCCTCAACCAACGTCACGTTAAGGGCATCTGAATTCAGGCTTTCAAAGCCATAACTGTTAAGTTGCTTAACCGCATTATAGAGTTCCGCGGAAAGCTCTACGCCCGTCGCACCACCACCAACAATCGCAATATTCACTTTTTCTTCTGCACGATGATTTGCAGAATATTTCAGGAACAGGTTCAACATTTCATTGTGGAAACGATGTGCCTGCTGCGGGTTATCAAGGAAAATACAATTTTCCTTCACACCCGCCGTGCCAAAATCGTTAGATTGGCTGCCCAATGCCATGACAAGAATGTCGTAAGCCAGTTCACGCTCTGGTATCAACAAATCACCATCTTCATTACTGATCCCAGCCAGAGTAATTTTCTTCCCTTCACGATTGATATTCGTGAGTGTGCCTAGCTGGAAATTGAAATAATGGTTGCTTGCATGAGCTAAATAACTCAATGCATCAACACCATCATCCAGAGACCCCGTTGCAACTTCATGCAATAGTGGTTTCCATAAATGGCTATTATTGCGATCCACCAAAGTAATTTCGGCTTTTTTCTTACGCCCTAATTTGTGTCCCAAACGCGTTGCTAGCTCTAAACCACCAGCGCCCCCACCAATGATGACAATTCTTGTCTTTGGCGTTGTCATGAATACCCCACTGAAAATACAACATAATGTTATGTAAGGCGCTAAGTCGTTTCTTTGAGTAAAAACCTTAAATAACGTCCTTAAATAACTTCAAGCTAAACAAATTTCATATTGCAAATATCTCCAGAATATCATGGCAGGTCAGTTGGTCATACCGAAAATAGTCACAACTAAATTCTTTTGATTAATTAGACATCAATCACAAAAATTGTTCACACAAACCCTGTAACGCCTGGTTAGCTTTTTGCCAACGTTCAGATTGCTGTAATTCTTCCAAACTAAATTGTTTGCCTTGATGATATAACTGTTTGACTTTAGGTGATTCAATTATCGGCAAATTATCCAGCACACTGACCGCCCCTGCTCGATTGTTGCACACTAAAATCATGTCACAACCAGCATCTAATGAGGCTTTAGCTCGTTCAGCATAACAGCCCATCACTGCGGCGCCTTCCATCGACAAATCATCGGAAAAAATAACGCCTTTAAAGCCTAATTGCTCACGAAGTATGGATTTCAACCAATAGGGTGAGCCACTTGCAGGACGGTGATCTATCTGCGGATAAATCACGTGAGCAGGCATAATGGCATCCAGCAGATTACGCTGGATAAAATCGCGGAAAATCACCATATCATGACAACTAATAGCATCCATGGGACGGTTATCCCTTGGCGTTTCTTTATGAGAATCTGCCGTCACTGCCCCATGTCCCGGAAAATGTTTCCCCGTCGATTTCATTCCCGCAGAATGCATTCCCTGGATAAATTTTTCTGCCATTGCCATCGCAGGTTCAAGCTCTTCGTGGAATGAACGTTCACCAATGGCTACACATTTATGCCCTAAGTCCAATACTGGCGCAAAGCTGATATCGATATCCATTGCGATCATTTCTGATGCCATTAACCAACCAGACTCTTTTGCCAGATGTGCTCCCATCAACATGTCATGTACACAAGCAAAAGATTGTGCCGCAGGTAAACGCGTAAACCCTTCATGAAAACGCTGAACACGTCCGCCTTCCTGATCAACAGCAACCACCAAACGGTGGCGGGAAGCTGCGCGAATTTGGCGAACCAATTCACGTAATTGCTCCGTATCGTGGAAGTTGCGGGTAAACAAAATTAAGCCACCCACTAATGGATGCTGTAGAATTTCGCGCTCTTCGTGATCCAATTCATAGCCAACAACATCTAACATTACTGGCCCCATAGCCTTCCTCACTTCTCTTTATATTGGTTATTAGATTCATTACGACAGGTTAAAAGCTTGGCGTAAGGGATGCGCCAACGATAAAAATTGTTGGTCTCTTGTCTGCTGCCAGCGCACTTCATACCACATTAACATCATATAACTGACCCACGGCTCCCATCGCTTAATTTGTTGCTGCAATAGGTGGATATCTGAATATCCTGATGCCTGAGTACAATAATAATCCAAAAAAGCTTTTTGCTGCGCCTCATCCCATTGATTTCCCTTGAATAGTACAGCCAGTGAAAAGCCAATATCGACATCCGCAGCGTACTCCCAATCAATCAATTTTAACCCTTTTTCAGTCATTAATAGATTATCAGAGTGAACATCCATATGAGCCGGAGCGATTTTTAGTGCGGTGGGTAATCGGGTTGCCATAAAAAATTTGTGCAGACGTAACCAACGAGGAGATAAGCGTTTTCTGTCAATCTGCTGCCACTGGACGGCAATTTGCTTTCTTAATTGCAGGGGATAACCCAGTGGGGAATGACTGTGAAGAATAGCAAGTGTTTGCGCCAGTCCTTGCTGCAAAATCGGCTGACTCAATGTATCTGGTGTGACTTTTGTTCCCATGATCCATTCAAGCAATAGCCAGGAACCGTGCATAGCCACGACTTTAGGCGCAATGCCTGTGGAAGATACACGTCGCAAGATCTGGTTTTCTCGTTGGCGATCTATGCCAAGCGTTCCATTATGCGGTGTTTGTGCGCGTCCAACCATCTGACATACTTCATTTGTCGTTGTATTAGCAATAGAGTAACTTCCCTGTGTCAAACCCGTTAATGACCTAATTTCCCAAGAGTCTGCGGGAATATCAGGCCATAACTGACACAACACCCTGAGCAAAACGTTGCCATTAGTTAACGTCACCACGGCCTGACCAGAGTATTTCGCCAGTTTTAACCAACATTAACTGCATCTCCAGGTCACGTTGACCACGATTATTGGAGACAACAGAATAGAGAACATAATCGGCATTTAAATAACGTGCCAATCCAATGGACTTGCTGCGCAATCCCAGGCTATCTTCCGATGATAATCCCAGCGCCTGTCTGGCTAAATGGACTTGAGATTTCGGTACAACCTGAAAAGTATGTTTATTGCTGATGACATTCGTGATCACATCTGTGGCTTTCAGGGTTCGTAATGAACCATTAGTGTTGTTCTTGACAGAATCAACCAACAGTAATTTTCCCGCTTCCACACCATTAGCATTAATCATCTGATCAATTAACGGCTGCACAATGCTATCCCAATTAATAGATTGAATTTTAGGCGGCTGGGGAACTTTTTCTGATGGTCCTACCGACGGTTCCGGTTTTTTCTCTGGCTCTACCGGTGTAACAGGAGCAGGCTGCTGTGTTTCTGGAGCAACACAACTCGCCAGCAACATTGCCGATAACATAACAAAGAGAATTTTTTTCATTAATCTACTCCAGTTACATCACTACTTTGTACCGATATACATAAATTAGGTTATTATTTGGCTAATAGCGGTCCCAATGGACGTCCACCCACTAAATGCATGTGGATATGGAAAACTTCCTGTCCAGAATGGCGATTACAGTTCATGATCAAGCGATAACCATCTTCTGCAATGCCTTCCTCTTTTGCTATTTTCGCTGCTACTGTAAATAGACGTCCCAACGCAAGTTCATGATCAGCGGTAACATCATTAACGGTTGGGATCAATATATTCGGTACGATCAAAATGTGGGTTGGTGCCTGCGGGGAAATGTCGCGAAATGCAGTGACCAAATCATCCTGATAAATAATATCAGAAGGAATTTCTCGACGGATGATTTTACTAAAAATAGTTTCTTCTGCCATTTTACTTCTCCTGTTTATTGTGAGGCCTAAAAACACCATGTGACACTAATTTAGTTTTCTTTAATATTGACATGAAATAGTTCACAAAAATTTCTTGTCGTCACCGCCGCCAATTCATCAATACTGACACCTTTCAACACTGCCATATACTCAGCAACATCACGTACATAAGCTGGCTGATTCTGTTTACCTCGATGGGGAACCGGTGCCAGATAAGGTGAATCAGTTTCCACCAGAATGCGATCGAGTGGCACAAATCTTGCCGCTTCACGGATCTGCTCGGCATTACGGAAGGTCACAATACCAGAAAAAGAGAGATAAAAACCCAAATCCAGCAAAGCCCTTGCCGTTTCTTTATCTTCTGTGAAACAGTGCAACACGCCGCCACAATCCTGGACTTTTTCTTCCCGCAAAACCATCAATGTATCGTCTCTTGCGTCACGGGTATGCACAATCACTGGCTTATTTAATTCACGGCCAATGCGAATATGTTGACGAAATGAAGTTCTCTGGAGTTCAGCATTTTCTTGCTGATAATAATAATCCAAGCCAGTTTCTCCCATTGCGACAACGTCTTCATCCGCAGCTAGCCGGGCAAGCTCTTCGAAATCGTAGCCCTCATCCAAATTCAATGGGTGGATGCCACAGGAATACGCGACGTTCTCCCGCTTACCAATCAATTCCTTCATTTGCCGGAAACCAGGCAACGTGGTTGCCACCGCCAGCATATATTTCACATCCCGTTCGGCCGCTTTCGCCACAACATCATCTACACTTTGGTGCAGCGTTTCATAATCAAGGCAATCGAGATGACAATGTGAATCAACTAAAAACATAATATGCTCATATCTAACTAAGTTATTGTGCAGGACAAAATTGCCTTTCCCAATTGAGTAATTGTTCCGTTAACAACAATTCCCGATTGACTCCCACCACAGATAATAATTGATGACGACAATACACCCAATCATCAACTGTCTTTAATAATGTTTCTACACTTTGGCTAGCAGCAAGATAATGAATCAGAGCCTGCTGATCTTGGTTAATACAGTAATTTTGCGCCTGCTGCTGCCATTTCACTGCATCGGATAATAAGCTGATCAACCAATGTAAAGATTGCTGCACATCATCACGATTCAGTAAGGGTAAAAGTGACAGGGTATCACATTTATGTAATGCCTGTTCAATCGCCTGGCAAAGTGAATTCCTCTGTTGCCATTTTTCAGTTTGGAGTAGTTGCTCCGCGGCTAATGGCGCTCCCTGAGAAAGTTTCAATGCTGTTTGTGCATCCAAAGAGGATATCGCTGGAAGCTGTTTTTGTAGCCAATAAAGCCCCGTCGAGATTTCAGGGACTGGAATAAAATAGTAAAAACAGCGGCTGCGTAGTGTTGCCAACAAATTTATAGGGCTTTGACATTGCAACAAAAAGTAGGTGTTTTGCGGCGGTTCTTCCAACGTTTTCAATAAGGCGTTAGAAGCAGCATCAGTCAGGGATTCTGCGGATGTGATCCAGGCAATTTTGGCTCCCCCTTGCTGAGAATATTCATAGAGCTTCTCGCTGAGCTGACGTACTGCATCTACCCCAATGACATTTTTTCCCTTTTCAGGCGCAAGAACATGCCAGTCAGAATGCGTTTCCGCCAACATCAAATGGCAGCCGTGGCATTCGCCACAGCTTTTAATGCCCTGTTTATTCTGACACATTAACCAACGACTCAAACCATATAATAATGCATCAGCGCCCATTCCTGCATGAGCATGAAGCAAAATAGCATGATGTCCGCGCCCTTGTTGGTGGAGTTCAACTAACTGACGGTATGCATGATTGAGCCACGGATACCAGTTCTTGTCTGAATTTCCTGTGCTTTTAGTCAATGTTTTTTAACCAGGCAAGTAAGGTATGGCGAATATCACCCTGCACTTTTTCCAGTGGTTGGGTTGCATCAATCTTTTTGATACTGTCATCTTTCGCCATAAGTTCGAGATATCTTGTACGGGTGCGGTGGAAGAAGTCTAAGGATTCCTTTTCAATCCGATCCAATTCACCGCGCTCAAGAGCACGTTGTAAGCCCACTTCTGGAAGTACATCAAGATAAAGGGTTAAATCTGGAGAAAAATCACCCAATGCAGCATTGCGTAGTGACGCCATCAAATGCTGATCGATACCTCGGCCTCCCCCCTGATAAGCCTGGGAAGAGAGATCATGACGATCACCAATGACCCACGTTCCCTTTGCTAAAGCTGGCTTAATAATATTTTCCACCAATTGAACTCTGGCAGCATATAACATTAATAATTCTGCTTTATCTGTCAGTGATTCTCCTTCAACCCCTTGTTTAATCAGCTCACGTAATTTTTCTGCTAACGGTGTCCCGCCAGGTTCACGGGTTAAAACCAAATCAGAAATACCCTGCTGCTTCAAGGTTTCAACCACTGTTTGGATTGCCGTTGTTTTTCCAGCACCCTCAAGCCCTTCAATTACAATAAATTTGCTACTCATTTATCCTGCTTTAACCTTTGGCGATAAAGACTTACTGCCTTATTATGTGCTACCAGATTGGTGGTGAATGTGTGCCCCCCATCGCCATTCGCCACAAAATATAAATATTCTGTGACAGCAGGATGTGCTGCGGCCTTAATTGAAGCCAAACCTGACATGGCGATAGGGGTTGGTGGCAACCCATCAATCATATACGTATTGTATGGTGTAAACGTGTTGAGATTGCTGCGAAAAATCGTACCCGTATATTTATCTCCCAATCCATAAATGACGGTTGGATCAGTTTGCAGTTTCATCTTTAACCGCAGACGATTCACGAATACAGAGGCAACTTTGGTTCGTTCAGATTCAATTGCTGTCTCTTTTTCAATAATAGAGGCCATGATCAACATTTCATAGGCACTGTTATATGGCAGATTCTTTTCCCTGCTTTCCCATTCCTGCCCGACGACTGTTTTCATTTTGTTATGGGCTCGTTTAAGCAACTCCACGTCACTCGTGCCGGCTGTATACAAATAGGTATCAGGATAAAACCAGCCTTCCAGTGACTCGCCCTCTTGCATGCCTAAAACGTCAAGCAGATCTTTCGGTGTCTTATTTTCTATTTCATGTTTTAAGTATGGCGCATTCTGCAATATTTTTACCCAATCAGAAAGGCGACTACCTTCAACAAAGCGAATGGTAAACTGAGTTTCTTTGCCACTGGCAAACAGTTGCAGGACAGACTGCAAAGACATACCCTTTTGCAAACGGTAAGTGCCAGCCTTAAACTTTGCCAGCTCTGGTTTAAAACGGAATAGCCATGGCAGTAATTGACTATCTTCAATTAATTTATACTGGGTCAGTAAAGCTTGCAGTCCAACACGTCCAGTTCCCGCTGGCACAGTCAATATAAGCTCTTGGCTAAGATTGATATCTTGATCAGCAAAGTTCTCTATTTTCTTCATAAAAGAAAAAAATACGATCACAGCGATTGCAATAAGCAAGCCGGGCAGAATGAAAATGCGCTTTTTTAGTTTCATCCGGTAATCACTTTTATTTGTGCTTCTGAATACTGACTCGCTAAGGTTTTAAACATTCAGGTAATAAATATTCATGCAACTCTCTTGATTGATATTTCCACGTCGGTTGATTTTTATGCGCTTGAATTTGACTTACTGGCAACACTGGCATCAAGGAATTACAGATAATCACTTCGTCTGCATAAGCTAAAGCTTCGGGATAGCGCATAACAAATGATAAGCTATAATCACTTTTCGCCAACAATTCGATGATCTTTTGTCGCATAACCCCTTCCACCCCACACTGGCTGAGGTCAGGCGTATAAACATTTTTTCCTTTTCGCCAAAAGATATTGGCAGTGCCGCATTCAACTAGTAAACCATCACTATCAAGTACCAGGGCTTCATCTGCTCCTGATTGTTCAATAAACCGTTTGATCAAAACCTGTTCCAAACGATTTAAGTGCTTAATACCCGCCAGATAGGGATTAATTCCCATTGGAATAGGGCTAAGAGCCAATAACACACCTTTTTGACGCTGAGTCACATATCGTTCAGGATATGAACTCAAAGACAAGATCTGGGTAGGCGAAATCGTGTCAGCAAAACTATAGCCACGGCCTCCCGTCCCTCTGGAAAGAATGACTTTCAAAACACCAGAATCACACCCTTTCACTACCTGTTTAATATGGTTCTCAAGTTGGAACCAATCCAGCGCTGGCATAAAGAGTTTTTCAACACCTTTCTGCAACCGTTTTATGTGCAAAGGTAGCAAAGCCGGTATCCCTTGCTCAACCCTTATTGTGGTAAAACAGCCGTCACCAAACTGCACCGCACGATCATTAACAGGTATATGATCGCACTGATTACCATTAATCCAATACGTCATGTTAACTTCTTATTTTTGATAAAAAAGCCCCAACAAATGTTGAGGCTTTTTGTAAACACAAAGTGATTTTAGATCTTGCGGAAAATCAATGACCCATTGGTGCCACCGAAACCAAAAGAGTTACACAATGCGTATTCCATTCCTTCAACGTTGCGTGCCTGGCCTGGAACTAAATCCAGACGGCAATTCTCATCCTGATTTTCCAAGTTAATGGTTGGAGGGATAATCTGATCACGCAGAGAAAGAATAGTGAAAATAGATTCAATCGCGCCTGCTGCACCCAACAAATGGCCTGTCATTGATTTGGTTGAACTCACTAACACTTTAGTGCCTTCACCAAAAACAGACTCCACTGCACGCGCTTCTGCAATATCACCCGCTGGTGTTGAAGTACCATGAGCATTGATGTAACCCACTTGCTCTGGTGAAATTCCTGCATCTTTCAGGGCATTTTGCATCGCTAAAGCCGCACCTGCACCATTTTGAGGCGGAGATGTCATGTGGTAAGCATCACTGCTCATGCCAAAGCCAATCACTTCAGCATAGATTTTTGCACCACGCTTTTTCGCATGCTCATACTCTTCAAGTACAACAATACCTGCCCCATCGCCCAGCACAAAACCATCACGATCTTTATCCCAGGGACGACTTGCACCTTGAGGATCATCATTACGCGTTGACAATGTACGTGCAGCACCAAATCCAGCAACGCCAAACTCTGTACTCGCTTTTTCTGCACCACCTGCCAACATAATATCAGCATCATTATAGGCAATAATGCGAGCTGCATGGCCGATATTATGTACGCCAGACGTACATGCTGTTGCAATGGAGATGCTCGGACCACGAAGACCATACAGGATACTCAAATGGCCCGCCACCATATTAATGATGGTCGAAGGTACAAAGAATGGGCTGACCTTACGAGGCCCTGCCGATAACAGCGTACTGTGATTTTCTTCGATCAGGCCCAACCCGCCAATACCAGAACCAATAGCAGCACCAAAGCGGCTAGCATTGGCTTCTGTTACTTCGATCCCTGCATCTTCAATAGCTTGTTTGCCCGCAGCAATACCATACTGAATAAAGAGATCCATCTTCCGTGCTTCTTTGCGCGAAATATTGAAATCTTCATGATTAAAATTCTTCACTAAACCTGCAAACTTCGTTGCATGGTTAGAGGTATCAAAATGTTCGATAAGGCCGATACCACTCTGTCCGGCACAAACAGCGTTCCAAGAAGACTCTACTGTATTGCCGACAGGAGATAACATGCCTAGTCCGGTCACGACTACTCGACGCTTAGACACGGTTATCCTCCAGGGAGGGAAAAAATTTGGGACGAAAAACATAGGCGGTCGAACGACCGCCTAGGTATGTGTGCTTATTTACCTGCGTTTTCAACGTAGTCAATAGCAGCTTGAACTGTAGTGATTTTTTCAGCTTCTTCGTCTGGGATCTCGATATCGAACTCTTCTTCCAGAGCCATTACCAGTTCAACTGTGTCAAGAGAATCAGCGCCCAAGTCATCAACAAATGAAGCTGTGTTCACAACTTCTTCCTCTTTAACACCCAGTTGTTCAACGATGATTTTCTTAACGCGTTCGTCGATAGTGCTCATACTATTAAATTTCCTATCAAAACTCGCTTTTGCGATGGTTTTCGTAGTTTATAAAATACAGGAAAAGATGCAACCAAATCCCGGCTGGTCGAACCACAATCAGCTTTTTTTGTATAAAAAATACATCAAAAACAGTGGGTTCGCTCATTTTTAGATCATGTACATGCCACCATTGACATGCAATGTTTCACCCGTAATGTAAGCGGCCTCGTCAGAAGCGAGAAACGCTACAGCACTGGCAATTTCCTTTGCATCACCAAGACGATTAGCAGGTATTCCAGCAGCAATGCCTGCACGTTGTTCGTCTGTCAACGCTCTGGTCATATCAGTTTCGATAAAACCAGGTGCAACAACGTTAACAGTGATGCCGCGGGAAGCGACTTCACGAGCCAATGATTTACTAAAACCAATCACTCCTGCTTTCGCTGCCGCGTAATTCGCCTGTCCCGCATTTCCCATCGTTCCAACAACAGAGCCAATGGAAATAATACGTCCATAACGTTTTTTCATCATAGAGCGCATTACTGCTTTTGACAGACGAAAAATCGAAGAAAGATTCGTGTCAATAATATCTTGCCACTCGTCATCTTTCATGCGCATCAACAAGTTATCACGAGTGATGCCTGCATTATTCACTAAAATGTCTATTTCACCAAATTCAGCACGAATATTCGATAGTGCATTTTCAATAGATTCTGAATCTGTGACATTTAGTACAAAACCTTTGCCTTTATCACTAAGGAAGGCACTGATTGCTTCAGCTCCCTTCTCACTGGTTGCGGTGCCAACAACACGTGCACCACGTTCAACCAATAATTCTGCAATCGCGCGACCTATGCCACGGCTCGCGCCAGTGACCAGCGCAATTTTTCCATCAAAGCTCATGTTTTCCCCAGTTATTTATTTAGAGCAACTGTGAGTGATGATACATCATTTACTGCTACAGCACTTAAAGTATCAACAATACGTTTCGTTAACCCAGTGAGTACTTTACCTGGTCCGATTTCCAACAATTGTTCAACCCCAAGCTCTGCAACATATTCAACTGATTCTGTCCAACGTACAGGATTATACAACTGACGAACCAACGCGTCTCGAATAGCATCAGCAGATTTTTCTACTTTTACATCGACGTTATTCACGACAGGAAATTGCGGCTGGTTAAACTCTATGTCTTGCAATGCAGCCGCCAGTTGCTCAGCAGCAGATTTCATCAGTGCACAATGCGAAGGCACACTAACGGATAATGGCAATGCTCGTTTTGCGCCCGCGGTCTTACATGCCGCTCCCGCACGCTCTACAGCCTCTTTTTCACCTGCGATAACCACCTGCCCAGGTGAATTAAAATTAACCGGTGAAACAATCTGACCTTGTGCTGACT
Organism: Xenorhabdus sp. BG5; assembly: GCF_015163665.1. Classification (GTDB taxonomy): domain Bacteria; phylum Pseudomonadota; class Gammaproteobacteria; order Enterobacterales; family Enterobacteriaceae; genus Xenorhabdus. Next base: position 104,359 of record NZ_JADEUG010000002.1, read on the forward strand.
CTTCACATGCCTTTGCAATGGATTCATTATCTAAACCGATAATGGCATACATTGCTCCCTGCCCTTCCGGTACAGCTTCCTGCATCAACTTCCCACGCAATTCAACAAGTTTAATGGCTTGCTGGAAATCAATCACTCCAGCACAAACCAGCGCAGAATATTCGCCAAGGCTATGACCTGCCATTATGGAAGGCACCTTACCGCCTTTCTCCTGCCATATACGCCAAATCGCTACTGAGGCTGCCAGCAATGCAGGTTGAGTTTTCCAGGTTTTATTCAGTTCTTCTACAGGTCCTTGCTGAACCAACGTCCATAAATCATATCCCAAAACCGCAGAAGCCTCTGCGAACGTTTGCTCAACCAGTGGAAATTCTGTGGCTAAATCAGCCAACATACCCAGAGATTGAGAGCCTTGACCGGGAAACACCATTGCAAAATCAGACATGTTTATTTTCCTGTTAAATTAAAAACGTACCAGCGCTGAGCCCCAGGTAAAGCCACCGCCAAATGCTTCAAGTAAAATAAGTTGGCCGCGTTGGATCCTTCCATCACGCACCGCTTCATCGAATGCTGTCGGAATAGATGCAGCCGAGGTGTTGCCATGACGATCCAAAGTCACAACCACCTTATCCATTGTCATATCTAATTTCTTGGCAGTTGCCGCAATGATACGCAAATTCGCCTGATGAGGTACTAACCAATCAAGCTGAGAGTGAGGCAGGTTATTAGCTTCTAAAGTTTCATCAACAATATTAGCTAATTCACGAACGGCAACTTTAAAGACTTCATTACCCGCCATAGTGACGTATTCTGGTGTATCACACTTTACCCGGCTTTGATAAGGCAAGGACAGTAAATCACCATAACGCCCATCAGCATGAAGATGAGTAGATAAGATGCCTAGTTCCTCTGAAGCCCCGACGACCATCGCTCCTGCTGCATCGCCGAAAAGAATAACTGTGCTGCGATCTTTAGGATCGACAACCCTTGAAATAATATCAGAACCAATCACCAGTGCATGTTTAGCCGCACCCGTTTTAATAAATTTATCGACAACACTCAACGCATAAGTAAAGCCAGCACATGCCGCTGCAACGTCAAAAGCCGCAATGCCTTGAATGCCCAGCAACTGCTGAATTTGGCAAGCTGCACTTGGAAAAGCGTGAGTTGAGCTTGTTGTAGCAACAACGATTAAGTCAATTTGTGCTTTATCAATGCCCGCCATTTCAATGGCCTTTTCAGCAGCCTTGAAACCCAAAATCGCAACATTTTCATCTTCAGCCGCAATACGGCGTTCACGAATGCCCGTCCGAGTGACAATCCACTCGTCAGACGTATCAACCATTTTTTCTAAATCTGCGTTAGCACGCACCTGCTCAGGCAAGTAACTGCCCGTACCTAAGATCTTTGTATACATTTATGTTTATTCACTCTTGGGTAATACTGCATCCAGCCGGGCAGCGATTCTGTCTGGAACCTGCTTCTCTGTAGCTTGAATGGCTTGATCAATAGCAGCCTTGAAAGCATGTTCATTGGCAGCACCGTGACTTTTTATGACGATGCCACGCAATCCTAATAACGTTGCTCCGTTATACTGGTCAGGGTTTAGATGGCCGAACCGTTTAGTTATCTGTCTTAGTAACCATTTTTTAACTATCTTCATCTTGAATAGCTTCATCAACCAAGATGATTTTTTCTGCTGGCCATCCGATGACTTTACCAGAGATAAGATCACTCTGATCGCACCTTCCATCGTCTTCAGCGTAACATTACCTGCGAAGCCGTCACACACGAGCACATCCGTTTTTCCCGTCAGTAACTCATTTCCTTCCACATACCCGATGTAATTAATCGTTGGGATATTACGCAAGGTTATAGCAGCTTCGCGGATATTATCCAGCCCTTTGGATTCCTCTTCCCCGATATTGAGTAACGCAACACGTGGATTATCCACACCAGCAACATACTCCGCCATCACAGCGCCCATAATCGCAAACTGAACTAACATGCTGCTATTACAATTAATATTAGCGCCTAAATCTAATACAACTGTCTTCTGTTGTTTTAGATTAGGTATCACTGTCATCAATGCAGGCCGTTCAATTCCTTCAATGGATTTCAGCATCAATTTAGCCAATCCCATCAAAGCACCTGTATTTCCCGCACTGACACAAGCCTGTGCTTTGCCCGACTTAACTAAGTCTAGTGCTATACGCATGGAAGTACCGTGACTGGAACGGATGGCCTGAGACGGCCTTGCATCGTTGGAAACGACATGTTCCGCAGGAACAATTTGCAAACGTCTAAGCAGCTCGGCATTTTGATTTGCAAGCAAAGGAAAGATGGTTTCGGGATTACCGACCAACAATAGCTTCAGTTGTGGATTAGATGCCAGTGCCTGCAATGCAGCAGGCACCGTAACGCGAGGACCAAAGTCCCCACCCATAGCATCTAACGCTAAGGTTAGATTAGCCAAGATATCAACTTGCTAATGATTAGCTGAAATTACTTGTTGATTACCTTGCGGCCACGGTAGTAGCCATCAGCAGTCACGTGATGACGCAGGTGAGTTTCACCAGAAGTTTTGTCTACAGAGACAAGTGTTGCAGACAGTGCGTCATGAGAACGACGCATACCACGCTTAGAACGAGTTGGTTTATTCTGTTGTACGGCCATTGACCTTACTCCTTAAGTACTTTTCTTTAAACTGGCTAATACGGCAAACGGGTTTGGTTTTTCTGCTTCAGGGGGCAGTGTACCAAACACCATGTCCGCGTCGGACACTTCACAGTGTTCAGAATCATGTACCGGAACCACCGGCAGAGATAGAATTATTTCATCTTCAATCATTGCCAGCAAATCTATTTCGCCAAATTCGTTAACGTTTATTGGCTCATACTCTTCCGGTAATGCCTCAGCCTGTTCATCATTGACGACCGGGCTAAAACAATACGTTGTGTGAACATGATGACTGAAATTACTGCCACAACGCTGACAGGCAAGCGTAACATCCACTTTGGAATGCCCTTTTACAACTGCCAGGCGCTGATTATCAATTTCAAATGATAATGAGCTATCTACATCACTATCCACACTGACCACGGTTTCTGCAAGACGAGAAACTTGCCCAGCAGAATAACTACCATGGTAATCCAATCTTTTCTGGGCTGTTCGAAGTGCATCGATGGTCAGGGGTAATTTTACCTTTTGCATAAGGCGCGCATATTATCTTTGTAATGAGACATAGTCAAAGAAAAAGGCCACACATCTGCGCCTTTCCGTCAAATATTCGCTTATTCAGCGGCGTATAGTTTAAAATGCCTGCAAATATTTCTCTACGTATTTTATGGAAAAAAAGATGCTTCCGATTATTTTATCGTCAACTTCCGAATATCGCCGCCTATTGCTAGAAAAGCTGGGATTACCTTTTACCTGCGCTTCTCCCAATATTGATGAAAGCCCGCTGGAAAACGAAGGTCCAAAACAATTGGTCACCCGGCTGTCACAGGCAAAAGCTCGCGCATTACAGCGGGAGTATTCTAGCCACCTCATTATAGCGTCAGATCAAGTTTGTGTTTTGGATGACAAGATTACCGGCAAACCCCATAATTTTGAGAATGCTTTCTTACAATTGAAAAAAGCCAGTGGAAAATGTGTCACTTTTTATACTGGCATTGCCTTATTCAATAGCAAAACAGAAGTGGTTGATTCTCGTTGCGAGTTATTCCATGTCTATTTCAGAGATCTGACAGAAACAGAAATTATTTATTATCTCAACAAAGAAAAACCCTTCAATTGCGCGGGTAGTTTTAAAAGCGAAGGCTTAGGAATTACATTATTCGAAAAACTTGACGGCAAAGATCCAAACACACTTATCGGCTTACCATTAATAACGTTGACAGAAATGCTTACCCGTCAGGGGATAAACCCGCTGACGGTATGTTCTCAGTGATTATTATGCCGCAATATTCTTAAACATTTCCGCAACCTATCATCCATTGGGGCTTCGAAACGCAGCGTTTCCCCCGTGGATGGATGGGTAAACTTTAATGAGCTGGCATGTAAAAACAATCGATTAAGTCCTGTTTCTGCCAGTTGGGCATCAAATGATCTGTCACCATAGCGATCATCAAACGCAATAGGATGACCGGCATGTAAAGTGTGCACGCGGATCTGGTGAGTTCGCCCTGTTACTGGGCTTGCTCGCACTAATGTCGCAAACGCATATCGTTCTTCAACTTTAAAACGTGTTTCAGATGGTTTGCCTTCTTTACTGACTTTAACCACCCTTTCCCCACTTTGCAGGCTGTTTTTCAACAAAGGGGCTTCGACGACTTTACAATGGGATTGCCATTGCCCACGCACTAGCGCCAAATAGTCTTTTTGCATCTGTTTCAAGCGTAATTGTTCATGCAATGCCCGCAATGCAGAACGTTTTTTCGCAATCAACAAAATACCGGATGTATCGCGATCAAGCCGATGCACCAGTTCAAGAAAACGTGCTTCAGGACGCAAAGCCCGCAATCCTTCTATCACGCCAAAACTCAGGCCACTGCCCCCATGTACTGCGGTTCCTGAGGGTTTGTTTATGACTAAAATATGGTCATCTTCATACAAGATACATTCCGCCAAAGCAGCAACCTTATCCAGTTTGACAGAGATAGGTGTTTCTTGTTTTTCTGCAACTCTAATCGGCGGGATCCTGATGACATCACCTGCTGTCAATTTATACTCAGGCTTGATTCTTCCTTTGTTGACTCGAACTTCACCTTTACGCAAGATCCGATAAATCAGGCTCTTAGGTACACCTTTTAAACGAGTCAGCAAAAAGTTATCAATTCGCTGACCGGCATATTCGTCATCAATCGTGACAAACTGTACAATTTGATTATCTGTTTTCATGGGCGAGATTCTAATAATCCAACAAACAGAGCGCCACTCATTTTTAACTATGTCTAAATAACAGCCATTTTTCCTACTTCATTGTTTCAGGTGACTTAGGATAAAGACTAAATATTAACAACTTATCACTATTTCCTAATAAAAAACCTGTAAAGCGACAAAGTCACCTTGCTATCACCCCAATAGCAATGGAATAATGCTTTCTGGCCACGGTTTACTAAACTATGAATGGCAAGATTGAAATTGTTTGTTATCTGTTTGATCGAGCAAAAACGCAGCAATGGCATAAGACGTAATGTTCGATCAAATAATTTATGGGCTGCGGGTGGCAGCTTACTGGATTGGGCAAAATCTGTACCTATTTATTACAGTGCCCCAATAAAGAGTACTGCGTTCAAATGAAATTCAGACTCGCCGAAAAATAGGCGCCTCTATACAAACGATAGCCGTGAGGCTGGCGGTTTTGTAAAAGACACGAGGTCATCGGTAACTAGTAGCTCGCCTCTTTTTTACTCGCAGCTCTATATTCATGTAAAAAATAATGAGTAAGTTAGAATGAAAAGAATGTTAATCAACGCAACCCAGCAGGAAGAGTTGCGTGTTGCCCTTGTTGATGGGCAACGTCTTTATGATTTGGATATTGAAAGCCCTGGACACGAGCAGAAAAAGGCAAATATATATAAAGGGAAAATTACTCGAATTGAACCTAGCCTGGAAGCTGCTTTTGTTGATTACGGAACGGAACGTCATGGTTTCTTACCCATAAAAGAAATTGCTCGCGAATATTTCCCAAGTAATTATCACTCACATGGCCGCCCTAATATTAAGGATATCCTTAAAGAAGGCCAGGAAGTCATCGTCCAGGTTGATAAAGAAGAACGAGGCAACAAAGGGGCAGCTTTAACAACCTTTATTAGTTTGGCTGGCAGCTATTTAGTCCTGATGCCAAATAACCCAAGAGCAGGCGGCATTTCTCGCCGCATTGAAGGTGATGATCGCATTGAATTAAAAGAGGCACTTTCTTCTCTGGAAATTCCAGACGGCATGGGGCTTATCGTTCGTACCGCAGGTGTAGGCAAATCAGCTGAAGCTTTGCAGGGAGATTTGAACTTCCGCCTGAAACATTGGGAAGCAATTAAAAAAGCCGCAGACAGTCATCCTGCTCCCTTCCTGATCCATCAGGAAAGCAATGTTATCGTGCGCGCATTCCGTGATTATCTGCGCCCAGACATTGGGGAAATCTTGATCGACAACCCTAAAATCCTTGATTTGGCACGCCAGCACATCACTGCCTTGGGACGCCCGGATTTTGCCAGTAAAATCAAACTGTACAGTGGTGAAGTTCCTCTGTTCAGCCATTATCAAATAGAATCGCAAATCGAATCGGCTTTCCAGCGTGAAGTTCGATTACCTTCCGGCGGTTCTGTGGTCATTGATACGACAGAAGCTTTAACGGCTATCGATATCAACTCATCCCGTTCAACTCGTGGTGGTGATATTGAAGAAACGGCATTTAACACCAACCTGGAAGCTGCTGATGAAATTGCACGTCAATTGCGTCTGCGTGACCTCGGTGGCCTAATTGTTATCGATTTCATTGATATGACTCCAGTACGTCATCAACGTGAAGTTGAAAATCGGCTGCGTGACGCTGTGCGACAAGATCGCGCTCGTATTCAAATTGGCCGAATTTCCCGCTTTGGCTTACTGGAAATGTCTCGCCAACGTTTAAGCCCATCTCTGGGTGAATCCAGCCACCATGTCTGTCCTCGTTGTAGCGGCACCGGCACTATTCGTGATAACGAATCGCTGTCTCTGTCAATTTTGCGTTTAATCGAAGAAGAAGCGCTGAAAGAAAACACACATCAGGTTCATGCCATTGTTCCTGTGCAGATCGCCTCTTACTTACTGAATGAAAAACGCCAGGCAGTCAGCGCCATTGAGCATCGCCAAGGGGGTGTGGGTGTTGTCATTGTTCCAAATGATCAAATGCAAACTCCACATTTCTCTGTCTTACGTGTACGTAAAGGCGAAGAAATTTCAACGTTGAGCTATTTGCTGCCACAACTGCATGAAGCGGAAATGATAAATACTCAGGACGATATTCAGCATGAACGCAAACGTCCAGAGCAACCAGCCATTTCAACTTTTGATCTGCCAGCAGAAGCAGAAACAGCACCGGCAACAGCAAAAGTAAAAACAAAAGAGAAAAAAGCAGTCACCAATAACCAGCAACAAACAGAAAAACCAGGTTTGTTCAGCCGATTCTTTAGTGCCCTGAAAAAAATGTTCAGTGGTGAAGAACAACAACAAACCCAAGAGCAGGGCAAAAAACCATCTGGCAATGATAATCGTCGCTCATCAGAACGTCGCAACCCACGCCGCCAGAATCAGCGTCGAGAAGGTGAAGCACGCAATAACCGTGAACGTGATGAACAACGCAAAGGCCGTAATGCCCAGCAGAAAAACAATGTTCAAGATAGCACTGTGCTGGATAATGAAGCTCGTGAAGCACAGCAACAACGCCGTGAACAACGTGCTGAACGTCAACGTCGTCGTCAGGAAGAAAAACGACAGCAGCAACTGGAAGCTAAGGCTCAGCAGACCATTAATCAACCTGACATTGTCGAAGAAGAAGTTGAAGAGCGTCAGCCAGTCATGCCTCGCCGTCAGCGCCGCCAGCTTGAACAAAAAGTACGTATCACTAACGAACTGAAACAAGAAACTAACATTGCGGCCTTACCCGCTGTAATGCCTGAATCTGTATCAGAAAACGCTCACAAAGAGACAAAAACGTCTGTACCAGCCGTTATTGATACTCATGTTGAAGCAGCTAACCAACCTGAAATGCCACAAAATGCAGATTCACAAAACTCTGCATCACAATCTGTTATTTCACAAAACAATGAGCAGCAAGACAACATAATGCCGCGTCGTTCCCGCCGTTCCCCACGTCACTTGCGTGTTAGCGGTCAGCGTCGCCGCCGCTACCGTGATGAACGCAATCTGACTCAATCGCCAGTACCATTGAGAATGGCCGTTGTATCGCCAGAACTGGCATCAGGCAAAGTGTGGGTTCGTTATCCTGTTACTCCTGTGACCATTACTGAACCTGAAATCCCTGCTTCTGTTGATATGATTAGCGAAACGGTTGAAGAAAAAACAATACCTGTACAACAGGAAAAAGTTATTCTGATGCCATCAATCACAGAATCAGCACCAACTACAATAGTGCCTCACGTCGAAATAGCAGAACGACAAGACAGCATCATTCATGATGACAATGCGAGACTTGCTATTGATAGCGTTTCCACCGTGACACCAGTAGGGCCGGAATTAGAAAGACCTAGCGTTTCGGAACCCGCAAGCGTGGAAGCTGTCATCAATCATGGTGAAAAACATTGGTCAGAAATTTTAGGGAATGAAGAATCACGTATTCTAGTATCACATGATGCTGAAAAAATGCGCCGCACGGTAGATCCCATCATTATGATGTCGATTGTTGAACAGGAACATCATGAAGAACAGCCAACTGTCGCAACGGAAATGTGCCCTAAGGCAGAGGAAGTTAAAACGGAAGAGAAAACAGTTGTTGAGCCTTCGATTATCGTGGAAAAAAATCATCACGCTTACTCCCCAATGACGAAGGCACCAGCACCAGATATGATAACCAATCCTGTGATTATCACTGAATGGCAACGCCCTGCTTATCCATTCAAAGGTAAAGGCGGTGCGGGCGGGCATTCTGCAACAAATATTGCAACTTCTGCTATGTCTAAACCACAACCATCCGAATAATTGGATACTGTAATTTGACCTAAATGGCTCCCCTAAATGGGAGCCATTTTTTTGCCTTCACCACAACAAAAACGAATTAACCTTATTCCTTTCAATCATCGATTCCAATAAACTTGGATGGTTATCATTATCATTTAAGGTAGTTAATTTTATGGAGAATTTCCCGTTGATGAAACCTTGGCTAATTTTTGGTGCCGGAAAAGGGGTTGGACGTCATTTGGTCACTATTGCACTAAAACAAAACCGTCCTGTCACAGCCTTAATTCGTAATGCACAACAAGCGGCGGAACTCAGCGCAGCAGGCGTTAATGTAATACACGGTGACGCTTGTGACAGAGAAAGTATAGAAAAAGCGATTGCACTGGCGGGAGAAAATTCCGTTGTTTTCTCAACGATTGGAGGAGGAAACGCAGATCACTACGGAAACATGGCAATAATAGATGCATTAGAACAAGCCCAAATTTCTCGCATGTTATTGGTAACATCCATTGGTTGTGGAGAAAGTTGGAAGACATTATCAGCACGGGCTAAGTCATTATTCGGGCAATCGGTCAGACACAAGTCATTGGCTGAAAGTTACCTGCAAACCAGCACATTGAATTTTACAATCATCCGCCCTGGTGGTCTTACTGATCAACCTGGCACTGGACATTGCAAACGTTATCAAGAGGAAGCTCATGGCATGGTAAGCCGAGAAGATGTAGCAAAACAATTAGCACAAATGGCCGAAGATGAACAAACTTACTATCAAACCTATGCTTTAATTGATCCTGAACTCAAACCTCATTGGAACTCAAATTAAAAAACAACCACGCCTTATGGCGTGGTTAAGTATAAACTATCACCTTTTCAAACAACTACAACTTACTTAACTCCACCATCCATTGCCTTAAGTTTTTTGGATAACTCACGGCGTTCTTTAGATAGCTCGGCATTTTTGATGATATATTCATCAACACGCTCTTCATAATCACTGCGCATATGGGCAATAATGCCTTGAATATCTTCAATCGACATTCCTGGCTTTATGTAATCACTCAGGTTATCAAGCAGGAGTACACGTTTTTGGTTATCTCGGATCTTTTTCTCATTGTCTACAATTTCGCGCTGTAATTTATTTTTGCGACGAAATATACGCACAAACTCCAGTACATTTTGGAATGTTGGTTTATTTGTGTTGTCCATTTTTCACACCTTTTTAATCAGACCGATAATTTCTTATGCTAACTACACAATACAATTTCAAGTGGCGCATAGACAAGTCAGTTTCGACAATTTATTGATACAAACGCCCTTTCAGATACATTTCTTCATCAAATTTCTTTTCCCATCCATCTGGTGAACAATAACCGCCATTGCCACGGTAAGTTTGAGCTTAGATAGCCATACGAACTACTTCGTCCAAATCTTGTTATGGTTTACCATGTATGACAACGTAATTTAACGTCATCGAAAATGATCGTTTTTAGTGTGAAAGCTCGCGATAGAGCCAGATAAATGTGACACCAATGGAAATGTAATTCATTGATTAGTAGTAATTAGATTGGCGATAACGGAGAATATACAACCTTGAATACCAGTAAAGAAAACCAAAATTTCTACTTTCATGATTATGAAACTTTTGGTAAGCATCCTGCTTTAGATCGCCCCGCACAATTTGCCGGAGTTCGCACTGACAGTGATTTCAATATCATTGAAGAACCTTTGGTGGTGTATTGTGCTCCCGCTGACGATTATCTTCCCGATCCTGAAGCTGTTATGATCACGGGCATTACCCCCCAGTTAGCATTAAAAAAAGGCGTTAATGAGGCCGAATTCGCCCGGCAAATCCATGAAGCATTCAGCAAACCCAATACATGTATTCTTGGGTATAACAACATTCGCTTTGATGACGAAGTCAGCCGTAATATTTTCTATCGTAACTTTTACGATCCTTATGCCTATAGCTGGCAAAAAGGCAACTCTCGCTGGGATTTACTCGACGTATTACGTGCCTGCTATGCCTTGCGTCCAGAAGGCATTGTCTGGCCGGACAATGAAGATGGGTTACCTAGCTTCAAATTAGAGCATCTGACAAAAGCCAATGGCGTTGAGCATACTCATGCCCATGATGCCATGTCTGATGTTTATGCCACTATCGCAATGGCAAAGCTGGTGAAAAAAGCTCAACCTAAATTGTTTGATTACTTTTTCCAGTTAAGAAATAAACAGAAAATCAGCAATCAAATTGATATCCCACAAATGAAACCCCTGGTTCATGTATCTGGCATGTTTGGAGTTCTGCGCAGCAATGTTAGCCTTGTCGCTCCTTTGGCGTGGCATCCGAGTAACCGTAATGCGGTGATCATGTGCGACCTGGCTGGCGATATCACCCCACTTTTAGAACTTAGCGCAAATGAATTACGCGAGCGCTTGTATACCCGACGGGACGAATTACAGCCAGATCAAAGCCCCGTTCCCATTAAACTCGTACACATTAATAAATGCCCAATCATTGCGCCAGAAAATACCTTGCGACCAGAAGATGCAGAGCGAGTAGGGTTAGATCGCAACCAATGTGAGCAAAATCTGGCTATCTTGCGCAATAATCCGCAAATCAGGGAGAAAGTCGTTGAACTGTTTTCTCATCCAGAAACGTTTCCAGAATCTGATAATGTCGATACTAAGCTCTATAGCGGCTTTTTCAGCGATGCCGATAAAACTGCAATGGAAATTATACGAGAAACGTCTCCCCAGAACTTGCCTGCCTTGGATTTAACATTCCAGGATGCGCGCATTAAGCCATTGTTATTCCGCTATCGTGCGAGAAATTACCCAGCGACATTGGATTATGACGAGCAACAGCGTTGGTTACGTCATCGGCAGGATACATTAACCCAGGAAAACATCAGCCAATATCTTGCAGCCATTGAAAAACTTTTTATTGAATATCAGTCTGATGAAGAAAAGTACCGCCAGTTAAAAGCATTGGTTGATTATGCAATCCAAATAGCCGGGTAAAACCTTTATACAATTACCCAATAAATAAAGAAAGAAAAAGGCAAACACCAAGGCTTTGTCTTTTTCTACTTTTTACTCCGTCTTCAAAGTAAACTAATCATGTGAATGCCCGGCAATTTGACAACCACACTCTCCGCCCCAATTTTTCAGCTTGGAGGTTTTCCCAATTCCCGGATTTAAGGTATTAGTTGGATCAATCGTTTGATAGAAATGCTTAAGCTGTGGCTTAGCTTTATACAAGTGACCGACGTTATGTTCGGCAGGGTATTCAGCGCCGCGCTGATGCAAAATTTCCAGCATTTTTGTTTTCAATGCATGGATATCTGTCCCCTTTTTAACAATATAGTCCTGGTGGAATACATAGCACATAAAGTGCCCGTAATATAGCCGATGGACTAATGCTTCATTGATTTCGGCTGGCAAAGTTTCAAGCCATTCTCGATCATTACGCCGCAAGGCAATATCCAATGCCAAAATATCTTCCACTTCATCGCTGTGAACAGCTTGGTAACAAATAGCGGCTCCTGCGGCTGCAAAACGATGTAAGAATGCCTTCGCCCCTTCTTCTTGAGTACACGCAAAATACGCTCCATCAGCCTGCTGGAAGTAATTTTCCAGCCATTCATTCGCTTCTTTTATACCTTCACCTGACATTTTCAGCATTAGGTGATGTTCAAAACGATTTCGGTATTCTTTCAGGCGAGTCGGTAAATGGGAAGGTAATAAACGACTCAATCCCTGCATGACACGATCTGTTAAATGTTCGGGTAAAAATGGCACCTTACCTAAAATAGCGTCCATTCGTCCTTTCAAATCAAAAAACATTGGCATTTTATCTGTGCCTAGTTTATCAATCATAATAAAGGTGTCTTTTCCATATATTTCTGCGATATCAAATATATCCCTATGCATATACTCGCCAGCGACTGGCAAATGCTGAAAATTCGATAGAATATGACGCCGCAATTCTGTCAGTACTTCGGGTTGGTTAGTGCCGATATAAAAAACCTGTGAAGATAGCTCTGCCGGAAAAGTATCAAGTCGAACAGCAAAGACAACCAATTTACCCGCACAACCAGAGGCTTCAAACAGCCTGCGCTCATCAGCATTAAACCTTGATGGTGTATCTGCATCAACATCCCGCACACGCTGCGAGTATTCATAATCAGAAGCGACCCCGCCACTATGCTGAATATCTTCGGTTCGATAACGTTGCTCTTCCAGACAAGTCAAGATATCTTCAGGTTGATCACCCAACGATATTCCCAGATGGTTAATCAGTTCAGCGTCTCCCTGCTCATTAACCCGGCCATATAGAGCCATTTCAGTATAAGCTGGCCCGCGCCGAACCAAAGAACCTCCTGAGTTATTGCAAATCCCCCCAATAACGGATGCACCAATACAGGACGAACCGATAACTGAGTGTGGTTCGCGTCCCAATGGTTTCAATACTTTTTCTAAATGCCACAATGTACTACCAGGAAATGCAATAACTTGGTTTGTTGATGGAAGAATCTGAATTTTATCCATTCGTAAGGTACTAATAATAATTATATCGCGATCATAATCATTGCCACTCGGTGTAGATCCTTCCGTTAATCCAGTATTTGCTGCCTGCATCAAAATAATTTTATCGGCCTCAACACAGGTTTTGAATACTCTCCACTGTTCTAATAATGATCCCGGAAATACAACGGCAAGGGCATCCCCTTGTCCAGAACGAAAGCCTTTACGGTAACGTTCCGTTTTTCGAGGTTCAGTGAGAATATGAGAAGATCCAACAATATTCGTGAGAGTGGCAATTAATCGCTGATTTGGGGGATTTTTGGCATCATTCATAATCGTTCTCTTACCTTACTTGAGCCAGACAGACAGGCTTTTAATGAAAACTGGCATGGAAATTTTCTTATTATATGATGTTTTTTGATAAGATTTGTATGATTTATGCTCTCTTTTGTTATTTCAGATAAAAAAACAGCACCTGACGATGCTGTTTTTTAGAACAAAATACTGAAATGTTTTCTGATTATGATTCAGTAAACTGCGGCATTGGTTGGCGGAAGCTACGAGTCAGGAAAAACATGTAAATAAGACCAATGCCTCCCCAGATCAAGCCTAACTCCATCGAATTTGATTCTAAATTCATCCATAAAACACCCACAGTTGCAGCCCCAAGAAGTGGCAAAATCAAGAAATTGAGGGTGTCTTTCAAGGTATTATTACGACGTTCACGAACATAGAATTGAGAAATCACCGATAAATTAACGAACGTAAAAGCAACCAATGCGCCAAAATTGATCAGTGCCGTCGCAGTCACCAGATCCAACCAACATGCTGATAAGGCGACAATACCAACCAATATCACGTTAATGGCTGGTGTACGCCATTTAGGGTGAATATACGCAAATATTTTTTCAGGCAGTACACCGTCACGTCCCATGACATAGAGCAAACGAGATACACCCGCATGTGCAGCCATACCCGAAGCCATTACCGTGACACTGGAGAATATGAGAATCACATACTGGAATAACGCACCAGCAACATAAAGAATAATTTCTGGCTGGGAAGCGTCTGGGTTTTTAAACCGAGAAATATCCGGGAAATAGAGCTGTAAGAAATAAGATACTGCAATGAAGATCATACCACCAATTAACGCAGTCAGGAAAATCGCTTTAGGGACAACTTTACCTGCATTTGGTGTTTCTTCCGACAAAGAGCTAATGCCATCAAACCCAAGAAATGAGAAGCAAAGTATTGTCGCACCAGTAATCATCGGAATTAATTGGGCTTCCTCTGATGTAAATGGCTGAATACTCAGTAACGTTCCTGCACCTTCTCCATTATAAACACCACGGATCATTAGCCCAACAAGTATTACCATAACAACAATCTGGACAATCACAACGATGCTATTGATATTAGCAACGACATTGATGCCACTCAGATTGATGATTGTCATAAGTGCAGTCAACATGACTACAAAGATCCATGGTTCAATACCAGGGAACAAAGCCTGTAGGTAAATCTTTGCCAATAATATATTGATCATCGGCATCAACATATAATCCAGTAAAGAAGACCAACCCACCATAAATCCAAGATGGGGGCTCATTGATTTTTGTACGTAAGTATAAGCAGAACCCGCCGATGGAAAACGCTTTATTAATTTTCCATAACTTAGCGCTGTAAATAAAATTGCAGTTAATGCAATAGCATAAGATGTCGCAACATGCCCACCGGTCAAACCAGAAACAATGCCAAATGTATCAAAAATAGTCATTGGCTGCAGATAGGCAAGCCCCATCATAACGACTTGAAACAGAGTCAATGTTCTTCTTAGTTGAACGCGGTTGTCAGCATTGGCTTGGTTAATACCAAGTGCAGTAGGAGTAGTAGTATTATGCAACATGAGCGAAACCTCCCATAACTTCGATTTGGGTACTGATACAACTACTTAATCGATAGTTACTGGGAAGACTTCGCTTCTGTCTATAAACAGAAAAGAAAGAAGAATTGGTGAACGGTGAATTGACAGAGGGTCGTGCCCCATAGTCATCGTTGCAGCAACGAGCGCCAATTGGCACAAGTGCAAAAGAGAATAATTGCTCCATATTTGCATTCCTCAGTACAGCAACCCCGTTTCAATTATGGTTGCTTGTGGTCAATATCGATCCGGAACAGAATCCGGCCTCTTGGTGTTGTAAAAAATAATTCAAAGCAAAAAAAATAACTGATGCATATTTACACACCAGTTATTTTTAGTGCACGCATTTTGCACTTCAAGTTTAGAAATAGCAAGCGCGATAACACTAAAAATTTATTATTTTTTACGACACTACAGAGCCTTATGGAGTAGGCTCTTACTGAGTTAGTGCTGAAACTAAACGCCATCAGATCCGTAGATTGGCCTTTGATAAGTTTTTAGCACAGAGGAGAACTATTTACCATTTAATTACGATGTTCTGATAGCAAAAAAATCATCCCATCATGACAAAATTGATAACGGGATGATTCTATAGGATGTCCAGATGTTAAGTATAATGATTAATATTTATAAAAAAGAGAAATATTAATTAAAAATAGTAATTAAATTATTCCTGTTAGTGTTATATTTATCAAATTACACTTTAATTTTATTAAAGTGAATTATCGCCTTATTCTAACTCACTAATTCTGTCACTAGACCATCAATTAATACTTGCAGTATTCCCTGAGAACAACGTTCAATTCGGCCTTTAATGCCATAAACTTCTGCCAAGCTACTTGGTGTAATAACCTGCTCAGGTTTACCTTCAGAAATTAATTTACCTTTTTTTAGCATTAACACATGGTCACCATGGCGCAATGCAATATTAATATCGTGAACAACAACAATCGTAATAATATTACGACGGCGCGTTTCACGTGCAACTAAATCCATGACATGGTATTGGTAATTTAAATCCAGCGCACTTAATGGCTCATCTAATAATAATAATGTCGGACGGCGGATTAATGATTGAGCCAATCCAACTAACTGCTTTTGACCACCAGATAGTTGATCCAAATAGCTAAGCGCCAAATGCTCAATACCAAGCTGGCGTAACAGTTCCATGACTTCCTGTTCACATTGGCTATTACTCACGCCCCCCGATGCTCGTTGAGCAACGATCACCGATTCCAATACATGAAGATGAACACCTGCTGGTAATGATTGAGGCAAATAAACGACATTTTGGGCACGTTGGGCAAAATTCATCTTCATCAGATCCTGCCCATCCAACAACAGTTCACCACTGGCTTTATTCAATCCCGCCAGCGAACGTAGAAGTGTGGATTTACCACAACCATTCGGCCCCAACAATACAGTGATTTGACCACACGGCAATGCATTGATATCCAGATTTTCAATCACGGAGTGCTTTGGATATCCCGCCGTCAGGCAATTGATTTTTAATCCCTGACTCATACATTCCCCCTATGGCGTAAGACTATGCTAAGGAAGAAAGGCACACCAACCAACGATGTCACTATCCCAACCGGTATGATAATGCCCGGTATCAGATTCTTAGAAGCAATGGAAGCCATGGACAAAACTAATGCACCAATCAACGCACTTGCAGGCAAGAAGAAGCGGTGATCTTCACCAAACATTATTCTGGCGATATGAGGAGCCACCAATCCAATAAAAGCAATAGGGCCAACAAATGCAACTGCCAATGCCGTCAGGATACTGATACGCAACAATGTTCCCAAACGAAGGCGGCTAATATTGATTCCAAAACTGATAGCACGGTCTTCTCCCAGACGCAATGCAGTCAATTTCCAAGAATTGCTCAATGAGAAAGGTGCAATGACAGAGAAAACTAACACCATAATGCCCAATTTTTCCCATGTCGCCCTGGCAAGGCTACCCATTGTCCAGAAAACCAATCCCTGTAAGGTATCTTCCGTAGCGATAAATTGCATCATCGAAACTAACGCTTCGAAGGTAAATACCATCGCAATCCCAAACAACACAACACCTGAAGTTGCAACTCTCGTCCAGCGGGTAATGCCATCAAGCATCAAGGAGGCCAATAATGCAAAGAGAAAAGCGTTTGCGGAAATAAACCACTGATCCGGTACTCCCGGAATACCAATGCCAAGCACAATGGCTAATGCCGCACCAAAAGAAGCAGCATTGGAAACCCCCAACGTAAATGGGCTGGCTAGCGGGTTATTTAAAATTGTCTGCATTTCAGCACCGGCCAGTCCAAGCGATAGGCCGATCGCTACCGCCATCAGGGCATAAGGCAATCGAATATCCCAAACAATTACCCGTGTTGCTGCGTTAACACTCTCTGGTGAAAACAGGGTTTGCCAGAGGGCTTGCAGTGATAACCCTGATGGTCCTATTGTAAAATCCAGTACAACAGAAATGCCAATCGCCAAGACGATGAATAATATCCATGCAATACGTCGGCGCAGGATATGACGATAATGTGCTTTTATATCGCACTCACTCAATTGTTTTTTCACCATTGGCATAGGCTCGGTAGTGACACTCATTTTTATTACCTGCTACTGCTTATTTCTCGCTGACCCAATATGTGCCTACCGGTTCAATAGCCAAGAATTTATTGTGAAGTTCTTTCAATGTTTGTTGCGGATCTAAATCAGCGAATTTTTCAGGATAGAACCATTTAGCAAAAACTTGAGTAACAACAACATTATAAGGAGAGTTATAGTAGTGATGCCAAATAGCATAGCTACGCCCTTCCTTCACAGCAGTTAAGTTATTGATACCTTTACGTTCAGTGATTTCTTTCAAGCCTGCGCGGGTTGTATCGGCAGAAGTTTGGGCTCCCATTTTGATCCCTTTACCTTTATCACCTGGATCTTGCGCACCGCTTGCGATGTAAATATAAGGATCTTCAGCAATGACTTTTTCCAGATTCATTGTACCCAATGGAGAAGGCAGTACTTCTTTGGCGATATTTTTGCCTCCAGCCAAATCAATGAAGTTCCCCATATTCCCGTTACCTGCCGTACCACAGCAATCTTCACTAAAACCTGCCAGAAGCTCAATAAATACAGAAGGCTTCTCAGCGTCTGGTATACGATCCGTAATATCAGTGACTAATTTTAAATTTTTTTCATAAAAATCAGCGTAAGCATTAGCCTGATCTTCACGATGCAAGATTTTGCCCAGCATACGGATGCTAGGTAATGTATTTTTCAGGGGATCGTTGCGGAAATCGACAAAAACAACAGGGACACCTGCTTTCTCCAACTGCTTCACCAACTCACTGTTTTTTCCTGGGCCATGTCCAGACAGACCAAAAATGGCAACGTCAGGATTAAGGGTCAGCACTTTTTCAGAGCTAACACTGTCAGCGCTAGTGTTACCAATCAGAGGGATATTATCGATTTCAGGAAATTTAGCTTTATAAATAGCGTAAGTTTGTGGATCCAGTTTACGGAAATCACCTTGCCAACCAGCGATACGAGCCAGAGGTTTATCTCCTTCCAATATGGCAACAGAATGGAATAGACGACCTTCACCTAACAAGATACGATTGACTTTCTCTGGCACCTCAACAGTACGTCCAGCAACATCAGTGACTGTTTCAGCCCAAGATGCAAAACTTGCCACCATGGCAGAACCCGCCATTAGACTGATACTCATACTTTTCACGACTGCTCGAAATACAAACTTCACTTTAGTTAGCCTCTTCATGCAACAATTGTGCTGCTAACAATAAAGCAAATAAGAATACTTATCAATGCGATTGGAATGGTATAGCCGAAATTTACCATCGATATTTTTTCCCTGATTTCCTGAAAAATAAAAACTGCCAATTCCATCACAGAACAGGCAGTTTTTCGTAAAACAAAAGCAACAATGCTTCAATTAACAATTATCAATTCATTAATGATTAGTTAACGGATTATTCTTTGTCGGTATATTTGAATGCTGGAAATTCCATCTCACTGTACTTAACAAAGCGAGTTTTCTTTTTCAGCTTGTAACTAAGCCAAATAAGCAGAAATAACGGGATGCCAATGTAGGTCGCGGTTACTCCGTACCAGTCGATCTTATCTTGCAAAAATGCCTGATAATTTTGGCCCAACGTAATAACTAAACATAAGATAAAGGCAAAAATCGGCCCAATCGGGAAGAAACCTGAGCGATATGGCAGATCATTGATATCCAAACCTTGGGCGACATAGCCTTTACGAAAGCGGTAATGGCTGATTGCAATTCCAAGCCATGCGATAAATCCGGTCATACCTGAGGTATTCAATAACCACAAATAGACTGTTTGATTACCAAACATGGAACTAAGAAAACACAGTCCTGCTACCACGGTTGTAGCATAAAGCGCATTACGCGGAACACCACCTTTAGACAAATGACCAAAAATTCTCGGTGCCTTACCCTCTTTTGCTAGCGTAAATAGCATACGGGTGGAAGCATACATCCCTGAGTTTCCCGCTGACAGAACAGCAGTTAATATCACCGCATTCATTATTGCAGCCGCTGATAATAAACCCGCATTTTCAAATACCAGCGTAAATGGACTCACACTGATATCTTTCACGCCATTGCGCAACAAATTAGGATCAGTATAAGGAATGATCAGGCTGATGATTAAAATCGCAAACACATAGAACAATAAGATACGCCAGAATACCTTGCGCACTGCACGAGGAATATTTTTTGCCGGATCTTTCGATTCCCCTGCGGTAATACCTATCAGCTCTGTCCCTTGGAAGGAGAAACCGACAATCATTGCCACCCCGATCATGGCTGCAAAGCCACCCGCAAAAGGAGCGTCATCAATTGCCCAATTATGCCAACCTGCACCTTCAGCGCCTTTCATGATGCCAGCAATCATTAAAATGCCAACGGCAATGAACACGATAACCGTGGAAACTTTGATCAAGGAGAACCAATATTCTGCTTCACCAAATCCTTTGACGGAAATGAAGTTCAAAAGAAAAATCAGGGCAAGAAATAACGCACTCCATACCCAACCAGGAACATCATCAAACCAATATCCCATCACCAGTTGCGCAGCGACAAGGTCAACCGCAATCGTCACCGCCCAGTTGTACCAATAATTCCATCCCAATGCGAAGCCAAAACCCTCATCAACATATTTGGAACCATAAGTTGAAAACGACCCTGAAACTGGCATGAACGCGGCCAATTCACCTAAACTGGTCATCAAGAAGTAGACCATTAAGCCAATTAATGCATAGGAAAGTAAAGCCCCACCAGGGCCAGCCTGAGAAATGGTTGCGCCAGAAGCAACAAATAATCCTGTGCCAATTGATCCACCTATGGCAATCATTGCCATATGTCGTGCTTTTAATTCACGGCGCAGGGTTGTTGGAGCCTGATCCCGTGGCATACTTTCTTCGCGAGACATTCTATTCCTATATCATTTAAAATAAATTTAATGCGGAATTGTAACAAATCCTCGTCTCCAGAATAGCAACGATTCGTGGTTATAAGATACCTTCATAATCCACAGCCAATTATTAGCTACACGATTATATTCTCAATATTAGTTACAATAACTCAGTAACTTCCGTAACGCATTGGATATATGTTTTTGGCGGTGGTAAATCAGGTACAAGGTGCGATTGAGGCTAAGTTTAGGAATAACAAGTTCAGATAATGTGCCATTTTTCAATTGTTCCTGGACAACTCGTCGGGAAAGACAACTGATTCCCATTCCATATTGAACAGCATGTTTAATGGCTTCCGAATTACCTAACTCCATCGCAATATTGAATCTCGGCATTTGTGAGAACAAAAGATGATCCAAGATTTCTCTTGTTCCTGAACCTTTTTCTCTCAATATCCAGGGCGCCTTGATCAAATCTTCCACGCTAAGCTCACCTTGCAACAGCGGGCTTTCTGGAGAGGAAAAAACGATCAACTCATCTTTCATCCATGGTTGTGTGATCAACTCAGGATCGTGACACAATCCTTCAATCAATCCTAAATCAACACGAAACTCAGCAACTGCCTTGATTACGTCTCCAGTATTACTGATATTCAATTCCAGTGGTGTCTCAGGATAATCCTGACGATACCTCGCCAACATTTCAGGTAGCATATAATTGCCAATCGTGCTGCTAGCCGCTAACCGCAATGCGCCCAATTCCAGTTTGAAAAGCTGTTCCACTTCACCAGCCTGTTCAAGTAATGCCAATGCCTTAGGATAGAGTAAACGCCCATGTTCATTGGTGACCAGACGTTTTCCGACTCTATCAAACAGTTGTACTCCCAACTGTCCTTCAAGATCTGTTAGTGAAGCACTCACCGCAGATTGTGATAACGCTAATTGCTGAGAAGCCTGTGTCGTTGAACCACTTTTCAGAACTTCTGCAAAAATCTCCAGTTGTCTCAGAGTGATACGCATATGGCCTCACGGGAAGCAAAATAAAAGGGAAAGATAGTTTTGATTTTAGACAGTATTACGCAACTTAACAAAAGTCACCCTTAATTAATCTATTTTAGTGTTAATATGTATAAATATTATAAATTTTATTGATTTACAAATCTTCTATATACTTATTCCTAAAACGTATAAGCTAATAGAGTCGCCACTATGTCTGAAAATCAAGTAGAGGAATTTACCAAAGTCCACCAGAACACCGTATTAAAATTAATTCCCGGTATCCTATTAGCCGTAATCCTGACAGCAATCGCCATCTATATCGGGACTATTCCTTGGCTTGTAAATATGGGATTGGGTATCCTGACTCTTGCCATCCTATTGGGGATCATTATCGGCAATACCCTGTATCCCCTCTTAAAATCCGTCTGTGATAGCGGCATCCATTTTTCCAAACACTACCTATTGCGAGCAGGCATCATTCTTTATGGATTTCGCCTGACTTTCCAACAAATCACAGATGTTGGTGCAACTGGAGTATTGATCGATATCATCATACTTTCATCAACATTTTTTATGGCATTATGGATTGGGCGTACTTTCTTTCAACTGGATAGCCAAACCATCATCCTAATTGGTGCAGGAAGTAGTATTTGTGGCGCCGCTGCGGTTATGGCAACAGAACCCGTTGTCAAAGCCCCTGCCAGCAAAGTTGCTGTCGCCGTCTCTACAGTAGTTATTTTTGGTACACTGGCAATCTTTATTTATCCGTGGATTTATCAACTCAATGCCCACTACCAGTGGGTTAATTTTACTCAGGAAACATTTGGTATTTTTTCGGGTTCAACTGTTCATGAAGTAGCCCAAGT
The DNA here is from genome assembly GCF_015163665.1 of Xenorhabdus sp. BG5. Classification (GTDB taxonomy): domain Bacteria; phylum Pseudomonadota; class Gammaproteobacteria; order Enterobacterales; family Enterobacteriaceae; genus Xenorhabdus. The sequence continues at coordinate 126,809 of NZ_JADEUG010000002.1, forward strand.
CGTTGCCATTGGACATGCGTTAGGCAGTGATGCCGAAAATGCAGCGGTTATCAGTAAAATGATCCGCGTTATGCTATTAGCCCCTTTTCTATTACTGCTTTCCGGCTACCTCCGTCGCGTGAAAGTTAAAAATTGTCATGTCTATCCTCAAAAATCCCCAATCACTATTCCGTGGTTTGCTGTATTTTTTATTGCCACTGCGAGTTTCAACTCTTTTCATCTATTACCTGAATCCCTTGTTAACCATCTTATTGCCATTGATACCATCATGCTGGCAATGGCCATGGTTGCTTTAGGGTTAACCACCCATATCAGTGCTATTCGCCAGGCTGGGGCTAAGCCTATTTTGTTGGCACTTATTTTGTTTGTCTGGCTAGTCGTGGGGGGATTAATCGTCAATCAGGGCATCCATCATTTATTGGGCTAATTTAGAATGAAGGAATATTAAATCGACTTTTGCTGCCAAAATTTTATCAATCAGGTGAACAATGCCATAATGACGAAAACACAGGAGAAAATAAGATGAAATTTGTTGGAGCCCATGTGAGCGCTTCGGGCGGTGTTGATCAGGCAGTGATCCGTGCTCATGAATTAAATGCAACGGCATTCGCCTTGTTCACAAAAAACCAGCGCCAATGGTATGCCCCACCGTTATCGACAGATGTCATTGATCAATTCAAAGCGAACTGTGAACGTTACGGTTATGGTAGCCGACAAATTCTTCCTCATGACAGCTACCTAATTAACCTTGGCCATCCTGAAGCAGACGGTCTGGAAAAATCCCGTGCAGCATTCCTTGATGAAATGCAGCGCTGTGAACAATTAGGCATTGATCTGCTGAATTTCCATCCGGGCAGCCATCTTAACAAAGTTGACATCGATAAGTGCCTCGCCCGTATTGCGGAATCCATTAATATTACGTTGAATAAAACACAAGGTGTCACTGCCGTTATCGAAAATACTGCCGGACAAGGCACCAACCTTGGTTTTAAATTCGAACAACTGGCGGCAATTATTGACGGTGTCGAAGACAAAACCCGCGTTGGAGTCTGTATTGACACCTGTCACGCTTTTGCGGCTGGTTACGATTTGCGCACCGAAAAAGATTGCGATGCGACTTTCAAGACATTCGATGAAATCGTTGGATTCAAATATCTTAAGGCCATGCATCTAAACGATGCCAAAAGTGAATTTTCCAGCCGTGTTGATCGACATCACAGCCTTGGTGAAGGCAATATCGGTAAAACACCTTTCAGCTATATCATGAAAGATGACCGTTTCAATGGTATTCCCCTGGTTCTTGAAACGATCAATCCAGATATTTGGGCTGAAGAAATTGCCTGGCTAAAATCCCAGCAAAGTTAATTACCTGACTGAAATTAACTCGATCTTTGCCATCATTGATGCAAGTTCAGTGCGGCTTTTAATCCCAACATTCGGCTGGCTAACCGTGAGTGCAGAAACTGCGGTCGCCAGACGCAATGTGTGTTCGCTGGATTCTCTCATCAGCAAACCATAGACCAATCCTCCGACCATAGAGTCCCCTGCCCCAACCGTGCTGACCACTTCACAATGTGGTGGTTTTGCCAACCATGAACCAGAGGCATTGACCCATAATGCGCCCTGTTCTCCCAGTGAAATAACAACGTGGGCGATCCCTCTATTGCGCAATTCATGAGCTGCGTCAATAACGCTGTCCAAATCCGGCAATGGCTTACCCGCCCAAATCTCCAATTCATGGCGATTAGGTTTTACCAGCCAAGGTAATGCCTTAAGGCCAGCAACAAGAGCTTCACGGCTACTGTCAAAAATAATGCAGGGACAAGACTGTCGTAATTGCATCATCCAATCTGCAAATGATTCTGCTTTGATCCCTTCGGGCAAACTACCACTGACAACAACCATATCGAACTGCCCCAGCCATGTCAGAGAATCACTGACAAACCGATTCCATTCTTCTTCTGTCACATAGAAACCAGAAAAATTGAAATCTGTCACTTCACCCTGTTTTTCAGTCAGCTTGACATTAATACGCGTTCGTCCAGAGACAAGATGAAAACGATTTACCATCCCGTTTTCGCTAAAAAACTGCTGAAACCCTTCCTGATTCTCTCGTCCCAGAAAACCACTAACAGTAACATCAATGCCTAAGTCACGCAGTACCTTCGCGACATTGTTTCCTTTGCCAGCAGCGTGAAGCCCTGCTGTCTGTACACGGTTAACATTTCCCTTAACAATATCTGGGCATAAGCCAACTAAATCATAAGCTGGATTTAAGGTAATTGTGGCAACTCGGCGGCTCATCTTGCCCGATATCTCCTGAATAAACAGTCATAAGTAACATTAAGTTTTATCTGTTATTTATAACATCAAAATTGAATCGTTTCAGTTAAAATTACAGCCCGTTCGATCATTGTGTTAATGCAAGCTAACAGTAGAATATGCAACGGAATAATTTCTTATTAGATGACTAAAATCAATCTGAACTAAAGTAAGTAGTTACTAGCCGGAGGAATATATCAGTGTCAGTCGTTGTCGGAGTGGGTGTCATCATCATCAATGATAAGGGCGAAATTCTACTGGGAAAACGTACCAGCCAACATGCGCCATACTGGTCAATCTTCGGTGGTCATGTTGATCCCGGCGAATCCTTTGAAGAGTGCGCGATTCGTGAAATCAAAGAAGAAATTGGCCTAACAATCCAAGACCCCAAAGTTTATGGTATTTGCAATAATCTCGAAACCTATCGTGAAGAAGGAAAACACACAGTTTCGGTCTGTTTGCTGGCACAGTATACCGGAGGTAAACCGCAATTAATGGAACCCGATAAGTGTGAACAATTAATGTGGTGTGATCCTAATCATCTCCCCGAACCTCATTTTGAGGCCAGCCGTAACGCCATAAAATTATGGCAAAAAGCACAATTCTATTCCGCAAATTAATACCAAACTCCCTTCTGGCAGGTTTTCTCAGATAACCTGCCCTACCTTTGTATATATTTTCTTAATTATTTGTTTACACATATAATTTATTTATGTATCGTTGCGCTAGTACAAGGTAACACCATTCATCACGGAGTCTATATGACCATTGAGGTAACGCAAAATTTGAAACGCCCCTCTATATTTGGTGGCGCTATGATCATTGCCGGTACTGCTGTCGGCGCAGGTATGTTTTCCATTCCGATTGTCACATCAGGTGTCTGGTTTACAGGATCAATCATTTTGCTGCTGTATACCTGTACATGTATGTATTTCTCTGGTCTGATGATTCTGGAAGCCAATATGAATTACCCTGCGGGTTCCAGTTTCCATACTGTTACCAAGGATTTGCTTGGCAAAGGTTGGTGTTCTCTCAATGACTTATCCATTGCCTTCGTTCTGTATATATTAACCTATGCTTATATTTCAGCCGGTGGTTCAATACTTTCTCACAATATCGAGAGCATTATTCCGCTACCTCAATCAATATCTGGATTATGTTTTGCCTTTATTGTTGCCTTTATTGTTTGGGTATCGACTAAAGCAGTAGATCGCTTAAGCACTATCCTGATAGGTGGCATGGTGATTACCTTTATTATGTCTGTCGGCGGTATGTTTACCGAAGTTAAGCCCGTCATCTTATTTGATCAAGCCAATACCCATTCAGACTATTTACCCTATGCTTTAATCTCCTTACCTTATTTGCTAGCCTCATTTGGCTATCACGGCAACGTTCCGGGGCTGGTTAAGTATTACCATAAAGACAGTAAAGCCGTCACACACAGCTTGCTATACGGAACATTAATAACGTTAGCGATTTACATATTATGGCAGTATGTCATTCAGGGAAATATTCCACGTGAAGCCTTTAAGCAAATCATTGCCGATGGCGGTAATATTGGTAACTTATTGCAGCAGATGGATAATACTTCTGATAATACGACAATCACTCAATTCTTAAATGCCTTCTCATATATGGCGTTAGCGAGTTCATTCTTAGGTGTATCATTAGGATTATTTGATTATCTGGCAGACTGCTTTAAATTTGACGATACTCGCAATGGTCGTTTTAAAACAGCACTGATCACATTCGTTCCCCCTGCTGCATTGTCACTGATTTTTCCAAACGGTTTCCTATATGCAATCGGTTTTGCTGGCCTGGCAGCAACCATTTGGGCAGTTATTGTTCCGGCTTTAATGGCCAGGGCAAGCCGTAAACGCTTTCCGACATCCAGCTATCGGGCTCCAGGCGGTAATTTTTTGATTGTCTTTATTATCCTATTCGGTTTAATAAATGCGCTAGCACACATTCTCTCTTTGTTTGATTTGTTGCCAGTTTATCGTTAATGTTTCCCTTCCGTCCCAGTATTTTTACTGGGGCTTTCATTCACCTCTTGCCTAATAGGCCAACTGCGAGTAATTTTGTCGCCACTTAAATATTCATTCCACTATTTCCTTGTTTCTACGGAAGGTATCTATGGCTAAAGCCAATGAAATTAAGCGCGGCGCTGCAATCAGCTACAATGGAAAACTATTATTAGTTAAAGACATCGATATTCAATCACCCAGTGCACGCGGTGCCAGCACGCTATATAAGATGCGTTTTACTGATATTCGTACGGGTCAGAAAGTGGAAGAACGTTTCAAAGGTGATGACATTCTTGAAACCATCACATTGACCCGCCGTAGCGTAAGTTTTTCCTATATTGATGGTGATGAATATATCTTTATGGATGACGAAGATTTCACCCCTTATCACTTCAAAAAAGATCAAATCGAAGAAGAACTGCTGTTTATTTCCGAAGAAGGTTTACCAGGAATGCAGGTCCTGACAATGGACGGGCAATTATTAGCGCTTGAATTGCCTCAGACTGTTGATATGGTCATTGAAGAAACATCACCAGGTATTAAGGGTGCCTCAGCGAGTGCTCGCACTAAACCGGCTAAAATGAGTACAGGATTGACTATTCAAGTTCCTGAATACTTGAGTTCTGGTGAAAAAATCCGCATTCATATTGCAGAACGTCGCTATATGGGACGTTGTGACTAATTCTTTATCCTTAAATATGAGTTGCTCTTTTGACAAGAATAACACTCGATGCAAAGAGCAACTCATCGTCTTTGAAGTTAGAAGTAATCCACATTAACAATTGCCACACGTTTCTGATTATCAGTCCACTTCACTCTGGAAACACCTATGTTACCAGGAAGCATGACATCACCTTTCGTTTTGTGAGTTGAAATGATGTGCTTAACAGTGAGATTTTTACCTAATCGATAGCAAGAGATATTGGCTTGAGTGTTTGATATAATAACTTGACATCCTGGATCAACAATCGCACCTGAAAACCGAATGACTCCTCCTTTAGATTCGGCATATCCATAAGAAAGCCATGAAACCAATAAACAACTCATTAACAGCTTAAGATAATTTTTCATGGTTACCTCACTTTCGTTTTTCCATTAACTAAAACTCAGCTACCTTTTATTCCTTCATCTCCATAATAACTATTTCACGTAAGAAAAATACGACATTGAGAACTTTTATTGATAAATATCAAAAGTCATTTTTTAATTAAAATTAGGCACACTATTATTATTGATTAATTAGCAAAACTGTTATTAATAATCATTATTTGAACTAATTCACAGATAAGTTTATTGATTTTATATTATATTACTTAGCTAAAATAAATAATTATTATACTTTTATGTAACATTTAATGATAAGTTATAGTAACAATACCCAATTCCTTATTTTTTCCGACCCATTTTATTTCTTCTGTTCCAATATGTTTTTCAATAGATAATGGCGACCTACTATCCCTTTGATATTTTATGCTTTTTTCTTTAATTAACTGTTTACCATTATACCAGCAGGCCACTTCAATATGCGCTTTATCCCAACTAAGTTGGCATGGAGGTTCAACGATAACACCATGGAAGTAAATAGTTCCAGAACTGGAGGATGATGGAGAATTCGCCATGACAGGATAATAAGATAAAGACATGAACAAAAAAGTCATCATTTTTCGTAACATTCGCATCATAAGCATTCAACCTCCACTACAAGTGTTATTATCTTTTTTCAACTTTAGCCCCGCGCTAATTTGAAAACCAGATAATGGTGTAACGCTCTGCTATCTAACGATATAACGTCAAATGAAACTTTTTCTTTATACTTTTTATTAACTCGAACCACAATTCGATATAATATTCTAATAAGTTAGAATATGATAAATTCAATTGATAGTTATTTAATAATAGTCAGATGCTGACATTGCATCAAATATATATTATCGGTACTGCCGTGGGGTTTTAGCTATTTTTCCGATATCATAAAACTATTTACATATTTGACAACAATAAAGTTTAGCGATGAACTATACAAATATACTGATGTAATCACACCTTAACCACGGCATCTGATGGTGATTACGCTTTCTCATAAATTTTGTTATAGTCCCTTCCCAAGTTAATTTGTCTACCAAACCCCACTTTACGTGTTCAATAGGTATCTCATGACTCGCAGTCACCCGTTTGCTATATTTATTCTCAATATCCTTGGTATTGCTCTGTTCCTCTCATGGTATTTGCCTGAGAATCACGGCTTTTGGTTCCATCTTGATTCCGCTATTTTTTATTTTTTTAATGAAAAATTATTACCAGATTCGAAATTTTCCCTATTTGTCGCTATTGCGAATGTTAGGGCATTCGATGTCATATCACTTTTATGCATGGGGTTACTTTATTACAGCGCATTTCGCAAACAGGATCACGCTGGCAAGCGCCGACTTTTCATGATTGGTTTAGTGATGCTTATCTCTGCTGTTATCATTAATCAAATAGGCCATCAAATCCCCGTCAGCCGCCCAAGTCCAACGCTGACATTTGAAAATGTTAATCGCATAAACGAAATGACCAGCTGGCATACAAAAGATTCCTCCAAAGATAGTTTCCCTGGTGATCACGGTTTAATGCTCTTAATTTTCAGCAGCTTCATTCTGCGTTATATCTCCCGCAGTGCATTCTGCATTGCTCTAGTGATTATGGTCGCTTTTGCTCTTCCCCGTATTATGGCAGGTGCTCACTGGTTTACAGATATTGCAGTAGGCTCTTTATCTCTAACATTGATCGGCATGAGCTGGATATTGCTAACCCCATTAAGTGATATTATGGCAACATGGCTAGACAAGAAATTACCGCATATTAGACGTAATAATTAAGCTCATAATATTGAGGAGATAACAGGTATCTCCTCAATATCATCTCATGTTTACCAAAACAGTATAAAATAGCAACAAATCATTCTAACCTATTAGTTCTTAATCTAATTTTTTGTAAAGAACTCTTTTTGTCTCTCGCTTTTTACTCATGATTTCAGTAATCTTTCCTGCGTTCTGTTTATTAAAATAATATGTTTTGTAAAGATAATAATAAAATGTGTTGCTTCGCACACTTTATGGACAGAAAATTTGTTAACTCACCCTATTCTGACTAGGCTTTAGAACATTTAGTGTTTTCATGGTGGTGATAAGTCACGTCAAGGACTGCAAGGAAAAATCAATAAATGGTTAAATCTAAACCAACACTGAGATACATCTTGCGGCTGATCCCCGCAATTATAGTAGCAGTAACACTGACCGCATGTAGTTCACCAGATTCTAACCTACGCAATAAACAAACTGAGACGCATGCAGTAAACACTGGAAAGCATTATTTACTGCAAGCATCTCAGGATGAATTTGAAACTCTGGTCAACAAGTTAGATATTAAGTCTAAGATACTCAATCAATACGCTGACTGGAAAGGTGTAGCCTATCGGCTTGGTGGAAATACCAAACGTGGTATCGATTGTTCTGCTTTTGTGCAACGTACTTTTCATGATCAATTTGGTATGGAGTTACCACGTTCCACATTAGAACAACAAAATATAGGACAAACCGTTAGTCGCTCTAAATTGCGGGCTGGTGACCTGGTATTGTTTAAGACAGGGGTTCGCAGGCGACATGTCGGTATCTATATCGGCAATAATCAATTTGTCCATGCTTCAACCAGTAATGGGGTTATCGTTTCTAAATTGACCGATACTTACTGGAGTAAACGTTACTATGGTGCAAGGCGAGTGTTATCAGATAACATAAAAACCGCGGTTTGACCGACAGTTAACGTGTTTCATTACTGAAACTTTCCCTTGCAGGCATTAAAAAACGCTTCCATTTAAGAAGCGTTTTTTATCAATGGGTAAAATCATAGTGGATACAGCGCAGTTATATTTTCTGCAATTGCAGCGCCTAACGTCTTTAAACGACATATCACTGCACTCTCATCTTCCTTAGCAAAAAACAAACAGGGTTCTCCTTCCCATTCAATCACAGCACTCGGTATCTGCATATCAGCAATAGACTGATTAATAACATGCAAAATTTCCCGTGCTTCTTCGCCTTCATGGCTTAATAATTTCAGCCCCATTAGGCTATTTCCTAAATCTGTTTCTTCTGCTGGTAAAATCTCAACTTTTGTACCAACGAAGCCAGTTGACCACCGATAACTTTGCGGCAGTCTGTGTACTACCGAAAGTTGGATATTATTCACGTATCATTCCTATCATATCGATTCGTCAAAACCGAATAACCACCAAACAAAAAAGTAAATAAAAGGTTAAAATAAAAATCGTGTTACCGCACTTACTTCACTTCCCACATCAAAAAAAGTGCGACCCAGCTCGCATTTTATATATATTTATACTGTTTAGGTAAAAAATTCAACTTATTTTTATGCAAAACAGCAACCTTTAATTCAAGATTTATTTACATATTTGTTTCTTTCAAACGTTACCGAATGCCAATAAAACCACAATCTTTTTATTTACAATAGGTTAAATAATGACAACCCTATAACCTTCCATAGTCATAAAGTGATTATGGAAAATTAACAAAAAAGCAACATTCCAACACTAACTGGATATGATAATATTAAAAATTTCCTACATTTTTTGGATGATTGCTCGATATTTCCTGTTTATCAGGTTAATCAATAACCCGCTAAAGGCTCATAGCACTTTAGGAAAAATACTTAACTAAATATTTTTTTATTCACTACCAGAAAAAAGAACATCTGATAATAAACAAAAGGCCATCCCCTATCGGCAGATGGCCTCTAAAAATATTTTATGCCTGCGCTTGATTACTCTCAGAACGACTATTTATTTATGATGCTGATTATTTATACGACTTACTGCGTGCATAGATAATAAGCATCATTGCTAATGTCACGCATAATGCCATTGAGCCTACCATAGGCCAGGCATTCTCTTCAGGCAATAGCGACAAAATAGCGCCCACCGATGCAGCAATACTAAAACGGATGGTTCCTGCTAGTGAAGAAACGGTTCCGGCCATGTGGGGATAATCGTCCAACACAACAGCCATAGTGTTAGACGTAATCATGGAAATTCCGCTGATATAAATGGCAACCCCCATAACCAGAGCAATAAATCCCAGATCAAACAGGGTACTAAACAGTAACCATAATCCCACGATAAATTGAACAAACAGCCCAATATGCAACATTTTTAATGGGCCATATTTGCGTACACACTGGCTATTGATAGTTGCCATAATGAACAGAAAAATAATATTCAGCCCAAAATAGTAACCAAAATGCTGCGCAGGTACACCGTTCAGTTTGATGTACACAAATGCACCAACACTGAGAAAAGAGAACATGCCAGCAAAGGAGAATCCACTCGCTAAGATGTAGCAGAGTACCTGGCGTTGCCGAAACAGCATGACGAACTGTCTTACAGTAGTTTTTAAGTTAAATTTCTGCCTTTTCTCTTTAGGTAATGTCTCTTCTATGAAGAGAGCCACCAGGGCAACAGTCATGACTGCAACCAGAGCAATCGACCAGAAAATAGCATGCCAGTTAAACCATACCATCAACATCCCACCCAACATGGGAGCCAATAAAGGTGCGATGATCATCACCAATGTTACAAAAGACATACTGCGGGAAAATTCCTCTTTTGTGAACCTATCACGCATCAGAGCGTTGATGACCACACCGGCAGCCGCAGCAGAAAATCCATGTAAGAAACGCATGGAAATAAAGGTATCAATATCTTGTGCTAAAGCACACGCAGAAGAAGAGATGGCAAAAACAATGACACCTCCCAAAATGACTGGCTTACGTCCTAAGCTATCCGACATTGGCCCATAAATCATTTGCCCAATAGCAAAGCCCAAAATATAGCTACTTAACGTCATTTGTACCAAACCATCACTGACACCAAAACTCTCAGCGATCGTTGGCATACTCGGCAAATACATATCAATTGCCAATGGCATTAGCATAGAAAGCAAACCAAGGATCAAGACTAATCCCAAATAGGACGAACGCTGTTGTTGCACGCAGTTACTCCTGAATCAATTGAAGGATAAAAATTAAGGGGTTGGCATTTGTATGCTGTTGATCTCATTATCAGTCAGCGCCCGATATTCTCCTGGCTCCAATGCAGGATCGAGATAAATTTCGCCGATTCGCTCCCGATGAAGCACAACAACATGATTTCCTACTGCGGCAAACATCCGTTTTACTTGGTGATAACGTCCTTCGCTAATAGTCAAACGAACAAGTTGAGGCTCGATAATTTCCATTTGTGCGGGTTTTGTCAGTGTTTTTTCCCCATTTAACTGCACCCCTGCCAAAAATTTTTGCTCAGTATCCTCAGAGACTGGGTGTTCCAATCTCACAAGATAGGTTTTTTCGCAATGATGCTTGGGGGATGTAATACGGTGTGACCATTGACCATCATCAGTCAACAAAACCAACCCTGTAGTATCGATATCCAAACGCCCTGCTGAATGTAATTTATGAGCCACAGGCTCATCGATAAAATACAAAATTGTCGGGTTTGACGGATCATCTGTCGAACATACATATCCCTGAGGTTTATTCAGCATGAAATAACGTGGACCATTGAGTTGTTGCAATACCGTGCCATCATAGGCAACTTGCTGATCGGACTTCAATTTATAGGCCCCTGTTTTGATGATCTCATCATCGACAGTGACTAGCCCTGCCCGCAACTCGCGTCCCACATCGTTGCGGCTAATACCTAATTGTTGTGATAAAAATTTATCCAATCGCATGAATAGATGTACCTGACAAAAATAAACATATATGAACATGCCCTTGATATGATGAACAACTTCAAGGCCACTATTGTGATACAAGATTAAGCAGATAATTCATAGAAAAATCATCACACCGGTAACTATAGCAACAATAAGTTACACGCTATAGCCCACCTGATCCTAGAAAAATAATAACGAATTATTTCTCGACGGCAGGTTTCAATGAAAAATGTTATTCTCTGCTGTAATTATCTTTTATCTGATATTTGTGACAGTAACATAAAAATGGCTTTTACTTTACGTCCTTATCAACGAGAAGCGGTAGACGCAACCATTCGCTATTTTCGCCAGCACACAGATCCCGCTGTTATTGTTCTGCCAACAGGGGCAGGTAAAAGCCTTGTCATCGCTGAATTGGCAAAGCTGGCACATGGACGTGTTTTGGTACTGGCACATGTCAAAGAACTTGTTGCACAGAACCACAGCAAATATTGTGCTTATGGATTGGATGCAGACATTTTTTCCGCAGGGCTAAATCAAAAACAAAGTACAGGGAAAGTGGTTTTTGGCAGTATTCAGTCCATTGCCCGCAACCTGGATTGCTTTGACCACCATTTTTCTCTGCTAATCATCGATGAATGCCACCGCATCAGCGATGACGAAAACAGCCAATACCAACAAATCATCCAGCAACTTCGAAAAAACAATCCCCAAATCCGCATCTTGGGTTTAACTGCAACGCCCTATCGCCTCGTCGCTGGCTGGATATATCAATATCATTATCATGGCATGATCCGTGGTGATGAACGCAGTTTCTTTCGCGATTGTATTTATGATCTTCCATTGCGTTATATGATTAAGCATCATTTTCTGGTTTCTCCAGAAAGATTGGACATGCCTGTAATGCAATATGATTTCAGTCAGGTACGAACCAGCCAACAAGGGATATTCAATGAAGCGGAATTAAATCGGGAGCTTAAACGCCAAAAACGTATCACTCCTCATATCATTAGGCAGGTCGTTGAATATGCACAAAATCGAAAAGGTGTGATGATTTTCGCCGCGACGGTCGAACATGCCAAAGAGATCTTCCAATTGTTGCCTACAGGACAAGCCGCACTAGTCAGCGCAGATACCCCACCATCTGAACGGGATCACTTAATTTCGGCATTCAAGGAACAGCAACTCCGCTATATGGTTAATGTTGCTGTACTCACAACAGGATTCGATGCTCCCCATGTTGATTTAATCGCCGTATTGCGTCCTACAGAATCTGTCAGCCTTTATCAACAGATCGTCGGGCGCGGCTTACGTTTATTTCCTGACAAAAAAGACTGCCTGATTTTGGACTATGCTGGCAATCCCCACGATCTTTACACGCCTGAAATCGGTAACAGTAAACCCAACTCACAAAGCCAGCCCATTCAGGTATTTTGCCCTATCTGCCAATTTGCCAATACTTTCTGGGGAATATGCACGACAGATGGAGAGATCGTTGAGCATTTTGGGCGACGCTGCCAAGGTTGGGAAGAAGACGAAAATGGGAAACGCCAACAATGTGATTTTCGTTTCCGTTTTAAATCATGCTCCCATTGTGGTGCAGAAAACGATATCGCGGCCCGACGCTGCTATCGTTGTGAGGAAGTACTCGTCGATCCCGATGATATGCTGAAAGCAGCCTTAAAACTAAAAGATGCACTGGTGCTACGTTGTGGTGGCATGCAACTAACACCAGGTCACGACAATAAAGGAGAATGGCTCAAAATCACCTATTACGACGAAGATGGTGCGAACGTATCCGAATTGTTCCGTTTATCGACCCCAGCCCAAAAGAAAGTATTTGAACTGCAATTTCTTCGCCAACATCAGCGTGCACCAGGAACCGTTTTTCGCTGGAAAACAGCAGCAGACGTTGTTAATCAATTTCCTTTATTGCGTCATCCTGATTTTGTTGTCGCGCGTAAAAAAGGGCAATTTTGGCAAATTAGAGAAAAGGTTTTTGACTATCAAGGGCGATTTAGACGGGCTGATAATTTGTACTAAATATGTCAAATAGACTATCCATTAACCAACTGGAAAACATATTTATATTTGCTGTCATATCGGTTTTTCGCTAGAATGCCGCCCGCTTAGCGTAATAACTCATGTTAAGCCAAGTATCGAACCTGCCGCTGGGTCGCCTGTAGCAGGATTTATTTTCTTCTTTTACAGAGAAAAAATAATGTTAACTATTAATGCAGAAGTACGTAAAGAGCAGGGCAAAGGTGCGAGCCGCCGCCTGCGTAGAGCTAACAAATTTCCAGCAATCATCTATGGTGGTAACCAAGAGCCAGTTTCTATCGAACTGGATCACGATGCAGTTATCAACCACGAAAGTAAGCCAGAATTTTACGAAGTTCTGACCCTGGTTGTTGATGGTAAAGAAACTACAGTTAAAGTGCAGGCAGTACAGCGTCATCCGTTTAAACCTAAACTGACGCACATCGATTTCCTGCGTGCTTAATTAGCCACAGTCGAGCTTTTATCGGGACGCCGAGTAAATAACGCCGCAATTGCGGCGTTATTTATTTTTACAACTTGGTTTTTTCCCAATAGCCAATACTAGCGATTGCCACCACCATGACGTTGCAATTGATCGCGCAAATTCGGTGGCGTTCCTTTAATCGTCAACGTATCTGTTACTGGATCCCAAAAAATTCGTTCTCCCATCAACATGGCATCAAAGCTAATGGTTAATCCTCCACCACTGCCTGCAAATTTTGTTAATTGGCGTAACGTTCCGCGATCGACAGGAAAGCTTTCCTCCAATTCATAGCCTTTTTCCTGCGAAAATTGCTGAAAGTTTTGCTCGCCTAACGCGGGTAACTCTTGGGATAGTTCTTGTAACTTAATTTCCTCGCCCGCCTGTAACTGTTCATTACAATAACCATAAACTTGCTGACGATAGGCCTGACGTTCATTTTTATCCAACTGTGCCGACTCACAATAATCATCCAAAGCCTGCAACAAACCTTTATTTTGAACTTTGGCATTCATACCTTCACTGGCGGCAAGGAAATCCATAAAAAAGTCTGAAACCTTGCGCCCTACCCGCCCTTTTAAGAACGTCAGGTAACGACTGGATTCAGGATTGGTTTCCCACTCAGTTAGATCGATTCTTGCAATAATATCAGCATGGGGAATATCAAGATATTGCGTCGTATTTACATCGAGTTCATCATTAACGGACGTGCTGTTACAACTATTAAGAACTGCAATCAGTAAATATTCCACAGCAAGATAACGATATTGACAAAACAGCACCGTTCCCCCTTCGGCGAACGGATACTTTGACAACTCATCTTTCAAACGAACAGTTGCAGCCCGACTAAATCCGAGAAAATCGTCATCTCCTTTACGTAGATGACGGAGTGATCCCGCCAGCTCACTTTCTTCATTGAACAAACCGTAAGCTTTACTTTTCGCGCTATATACGCGATGCAGCTCAGCCATCATCTCTTCAACCACTTGGTTGGTATCCAGTAAAGCATCACGCAAAATCACTTCCAACGTCTGTTCATCACGTTTAATCAACCGATGTAGCGCGATTTGGGTAATTTCCAGACTCATTATTTATACTCCTTTTGCAGCTTTGGCCATATAGGGCCGTGCGGTTAGCGGCGTATTCAAACACCGTTATCTTTCTGCTGCAACCAAAAACCCAATTGACAAAAATACTCGCCATTTAATTGTCAACATCCTACATATCAAAGAGTAAAATGATGCAGCATATTCAATATTGGCAACAACTCCGGCAGCAGAGAGTTAATTTGTCATAAAAAAAGCAGAAAATCCCCCCTCTATACGGTAAGATATGGGGCTTTGTACATTCAGGATTTTTGATTTATGCCACAGTCATCTCGCTATAGCGATGAAAAAGTTGAACATTTATTAGCTGAATTAGTAAATGTTTTCGAGAAAGACCATACTCCAACTGACCTGACCTTGATGGTTTTGGGTAATATGGTAACAAATTTGATCAATACGAGTATTGCTCCTGCCCAACGCAGACATATCGCAGACTCGTTTGCACACGCGTTGCAGTCTTCAATCAACGAAGATAAAGCGCATTAATCTTTATTAACACGTTGACGTAAAGAAAATATGGTGACTCGCTGTCAGCATTACCGCGAAAAAGTTTCTCAGATGATCAGTTGGGGACACTGGTTCGCACTGTTCAACATCATGTTCAGTCTTGTGCTGGGCAGTCGCTATCTATTTGCATCTGACTGGCCGGGTTCACTGTTTGGTCGCATTTACGCGCTGGTCAGTTGGCTTGGCCATTTCAGTTTCATTGTCTTTGCCATCTATTTACTTATCTTATTTCCGCTGACATTTATCGTTATGTCTCAGCGGCTAATGAGGTTTCTTTCGGCCACGTTGGCAACGGCAGGTTTAACACTACTGATATTTGATTCCTCCATCTATGTTCGCTTCCATCTGCATTTAACTCCATTGGTTTGGGATTTAGTCACCAACCCAGAACAAGGTGAATTAGCAAGAGAATGGCAACTGATGTTCATCTGTATTCCTTTGATTTTTCTAATACAGATGCTTTTTGGCACATGGAGTTGGCAAAAGTTACGTAGCCTGAGCCGTCAACGATTTGGTAAGCCACTGGCAGCAGTATTCATTACTGCTTTTGTCGCTTCACATCTCATGTACATCTGGGCAGATGCCAATTTCTACCGCCCGATTACCATGCAGCGCTCAAACTTACCCATTTCTTATCCAATGACCGCCCGTAAATTCCTTGAAAAACATGGTCTATTGGATCAACAAGAATTTCAACGCCGCATTAACCAACAAGGCAATCCCACAGCTTTGAGTGTCAATTATCCGGTCAATAATTTATCTTATCAGGATGCTGGGCGCGGTTATAACTTACTTCTGCTTGTCGTAGATGGGCTGGATCATCAAGACATCACCCATGATATGCCAACTCTGGAACTTTTCGCTAAGAACAATATCCAATTCACTCAGCATTTCAGTACAGGCATTCAAGATGACACGGCATTATTTGGTTTATTCTATGGCATATCATCAGGCTATCTGGACGGTATTCTTAACGCCAGAAAATCCTCAGCACTTATTAATGCCCTGACACATCAAGGATATCAGTTTGGCCTCTTTTCTTCAGATGGATTTCAGACACCACTTTATCGCCAGGCCATACTGACCGACTATTCATTGCCAGAAGCTAAAAGACAAAACGATAACGTAACAGTGACGCAATGGAGCCAATGGTTAGATCTACGCAATGGTTCCACACCATGGTTTTCATTTCTAGATATTAATGGTTTTGTATCTTCTTCTGGTAAATCTGATAATAAAGCGCTGGATACTGAAATCAGCCATGTTCTAGACGTCCTAAAGACTAAAGGCGTCTTAGATAAAACAATCATTGTGATTACTGCTAAACAGAGTAAAAACACAGCTGGTAACGGAACAAAATGGTTTACGGGTGACAAATTCAATCGTGGACAGCTCCATGTTCCCCTGATAATTCAGTGGCCAGGCACTCCAGCACAAACTATCGATAAGTTGACTAGCCATCAAGATATCATGACAACCTTAATGCGCCGTTTATTGCACGTTACTAATTCTCCTGAAGATTATTCCCAGGGTGAAGATCTCTTTAACGCCCAAAGAGAAAATCCGTGGCTTATTACGGGCGATAATGGTTCATTAATTGTTACAATGGCTCAAAATACTGTCTATCTTTCCAAAGATGGACAGTATCATCTGTATGATTTAGAGGGTAATGAAATTCAGGATGCCAAACCAAACCTGGCCCAATTATTACAAATATTAACGGAAGTGAAACGATTTTTAGCAAATTAATCGTTTAAAAATCAAGCACTCACTAAATTAGGGGCTTGCTTTGCAAATAAAAAACGGTAATATAAGAGAAGTCATCGGCATGTAGCGCAGCCTGGTAGCGCACCGTCATGGGGTGTCGGGGGTCGTAGGTTCAAATCCTATCATGCCGACCAAATTTCCCTAGAAAAACCAATCACTTGCGGTTGGTTTTTTTATGCCTGTTATTTGACCGGGGTAAAATGGCCGACGGAAAATGATAAACATGGGCTAACTTTGGAGTGAGTTTTGTTATTTCTCAAAGGCGTTTGAAGCACCTTTTTTCTTGCTGTTTTTTTCGGTGGTTTCTGATTGGGATTCATTAGGAAAAATATTCATTGGTATCTTTCCTATAGCCTTAACCACCTACAGGATTCGAACCTGTGATCTACGGCTTAGAAGAAAGTAAATCATAAAATATCACTCTGAAATATAAAGATTTATCCTTGCTCGCACCGCGTTTTGTGTCGTTCATTGCCTTTCGATGGCTGTCCCAAATGCGTCCCACTTAATTTGGCAGTATCCAGCCTGTGCAATACCCAACAAGCAAAAAATGGCGTAACAGTTAATTTACTACATTGATAGAACTGTGTAGCTGTACCTGTTGGGATGAGTTTGGCTCTGGAAGAGGTAAGGGGCTACCCTGATTTGATCTTGGCATGTGTGGGAGAAGTGGCAGGAGTATTTACAGTAAGGGTAGAGTTAACTCCTACTAAATCCTGCACTAGCTCGTGTATACTTCCCATCGAACTCACTGGAGAACAGTCAATAATGGATAAGTACGATTACGGTAGCATTGAACATTTTCTAATTGAGAAATCGGAAATAATAAGGTAACCCCTCTCCCCCAACTCCGTTGATGGGGTCGTTAAGTAAGACATCAAATTTGACTGTTTGAATAGAATATGAATAGATGCCTACAGCCCAAATAATGTAGATTTTGTGGAATTACGCAATGGGCTGATTCGGTAACCGACTACTGAACGCGTTGAAATTCAACAAATCATCAGTTCAATAAATGTGCAAAATATGAGTTTGGAGGGATATGAAAGTGTATGAGGGAAATGTATACAGATGCCGGAAGATTCAGTGTGGAATTTGAGGCAGGAGATTTGAAAAATAGTGGTTATCAAAACTACAATAACATATTGTAAAATCATGTGGTTATGTGTATTCAGCTTGCGCCATTTCCCGCTTTTAAATTGGAATAAAATCATTTAAATTCAATTGAATATGCATGTTTTGGCTATATATTGCTGCGCCACATGGGATGATTCGAGGCTGCTGATTTAATCGTTAAAGGTGTTGAAGGCTTAATCGCCGCTAAAACTGTCACCTACGATTTTTAACGCCTGATGGAAGGCGCTAACTTTCTGAAATATAGCGAGTTCTGCGATGCGATTATCTCTCATATGTAATTAATTGCTTAACCGAATAGATAACAATGGCTTAATGGTTCCCGTTAGTTTTTTACTATTAAACAATGAAGGGGACAATGCAACGATAGGCTATACTGATTTATAAATCATTTGATCATGGTGTGCTTATGTGGAATAGCCATCCCCAAAGAGGAAATATGCAGTTATTAGCGAATTTCTTATCGCCAATAGATGCTCACATTGTCTTGGGTAGAATGTTATCAGAAGATATTTATACAGTAGTGATAGATGAAGACATTGTATGGAATAACTATATGTATTCCCAGGCATTTGGTGGTGTTAAACTGCTTGTCCACCATACTGATATAGAACGCGCAAAAGTGATACTTGCTGAAATTGAGGATAATAAGTTTTTGTTAGATAAAGCAGTGTCTAATCAAGGTAATGAGAAAAAATTATCGTTTAGATATTATTTTTTTGAATCAATGAATACTTTTTTAGTACTTTTATTGTTTTTAATATTTGGTATAGCATTGCCATTAAGAAGCTGAAATTAAATCCCTTTAGGATGATTTAATTTAAATAAATTCAAACCCGATAAAGGATAATCAGTCGATGCTGTTTTTTTTCACAGTTATGTTTCTATCCAGCTCGGTTCCATTGACAACAAGGCCAATGAAAACAGAGCGACAACATAAGTGAGTCGCTCTACAGGAGCCTATTTTGTACTGTTAGATAAAGCCTGTTTTGTTTGTACCTTACATACTTCAACGGATTTATCCAATGATTCGTCAAAATGACGAGTGCTTGGGAAGGCCTGTTTATTTTTTCTGACTTCTGTGACAGTTTGCTTGATAGATGTAATAAATTCATCCTTGTTGCTATGGATCTCTTTAAGATCAAATCCCTTGCTAATTAATTCATTGAACGCCTTTTGCGCTATCGTGTCAGGTGAGTCATGGGTTTTAAATGCTTCTACAGAGGCTTTCCCGAACAAGTTACAGTAAGTTTTTGCGGTTTTATCTGCATTAGCATGTGCGGCATATGAGAAGAATGGGGTAAGGAAAATTGGCAATAAAAGATGTTTCATAATTTCCTCTTGATCGACTATATCACGATAGTGGTGACAACTTTAACAAGAACGACAACATTAACAATAGTACATAATTCGACGTTTGTGCCGAATCTCAGCGGATAGCAATGTTAAGTGAGGAGATGATTATTACGGTTTTTGCGCTATGCATTTTCCTCTTTTACATGTTGCACGGAGTGGCTTGATAGGATCATTGCTTCCGTTTATATAGATACGGGTGAGAAGTTTGACATTTTTCTTGGTAATTTTGAGTGCATCGACTTCAAGATAATTTCCAGAACCTGCTGTAAGTTTGGAAACAATGAGTTCTTTGGCGCCATCACCATCAATATCGGCAAATTTGATCCTCGGAGTGCCGTTATCTTCAAATACCGAGCCGTCACGTTCAAAGACACCTCCAGTTTCAAAGTCTATGAGATCTTTATCCTTAAAAATGGCAATGGAATAGCTGCCAATTGATGCATTTTCCAGATCACCTTCGGACAGGATG
The DNA here is from genome assembly GCF_015163665.1 of Xenorhabdus sp. BG5. GTDB lineage: Bacteria > Pseudomonadota > Gammaproteobacteria > Enterobacterales > Enterobacteriaceae > Xenorhabdus. Next base: position 146,788 of record NZ_JADEUG010000002.1, read on the forward strand.
GCAAATCGTTTGTCTGGTAATTTAATCAATTTCCCCTCTCTTGCACTAGCAGGTATTGGTAACATTAGAGTAATTAGAGTAGAAATAACAATAGCTTTCATTATGTTACTTATGCGCATAAGCAATGCTCCGTCGTCTACTGTCTTGTTTTAACAAATGTATGGGGGTGATTTATATCGTAGCACGAATTTGGGAAGACCATATTCCTAAAGGAAAGGACAGCTTGATACCTATTTAGTATTGAGTATATATACCAATCCAATTTCAAGATGCGTGTTATATTTCCCCGCGCTGTGGGGAAATATAAGGCCTCGCCTCGTCTTGCGGATTGCAACTTGAAGTTTATTGAGTATAGATATTGAGAATATAATGTTAAATTCCAAAAATGAAATATTAGATTATCTTATTATTTTATATTTAAGAGAAAATGCGTCCTTTATGACAGAGAGTCAAATAATATTTTGTAACACAGGCTGTTTTTGTTGTGATGACTGAATTTTATTCAGATAAGTGGTTATGGTGTTAGCATCAACGGGAGTGATGGCTCCCGTTTTTTATTAACTTCAACATATATTAGGCTCTACGTGCTATTTTTTTCTATTTTTCCCACAATCTTATTGTATTCTTTCCAAACAACAGATACTGGTGAGTTCAAACAGCAGATAGAGATTGAACCACCTGTTGCAGGATGATATTCATACTTTGATTTTCCTCTGTAAACTCTCTTGGGCAGTATGTTGTCTGCGGGATTCTTTCTTTTTCGCTCTAACATCAATTATAACCTCACTTGCAGATTATCTGATGGCCAGATAGTGGATTATTAACATATTACTAACCTGTTATTGTTGTTTCCTATTGTAAAAATAACAACTGAAAATTTTAATATGCAATGATGGCTTTTTCCAACTATCACAGTATTAAAATTTAATAATCTCATTTTAAGTGAAATATTACTACATGTTTCCGTAAATATTAGAAATTTCAAGATTAAATTTTGTAATTACCCCAATTTTTTTAATGAATTTGGTTATTGCTACATTAGTGATATGGCAGTGCGTGATTATCTAAATTTGTTCTATGCATTTTGTTTGGCATGACATCAATAACTTCCAATTAACATATACTCTATATGTTATGGGCATTGGAATAGATATTAGATTGACGCTGTTTTTGATAGGTTGTATTTTAGTTGCCAACTGGTTTCGGATTTTGAGTCAAATTGTTAATTTATTTATGTTTCTTGCTTATATATAGGAAGAAAATTAATGCGCATTTTTTGCGCTAAAAATGTAATTAGGTGGCTTGAAATAAGAAATGAAGCGTTTATGGATATCAAGATAAATGTTCAATAACGCTAAAGTAAATGTAAAAATTTCATTAAAAGTTACCCATTGAAATAAATATTGTGTTACATTCTTTCCGCTTTAATGGCTTGTATCTCTGTGTTTTTCGTATACAGAATTATGTTACTTGTTAAGTATAAAAGGAATTAAGCACAATAAAATTTCGCCGAATATACGGCACTATGGTCAGCTAATGTTTGCTAATTAGTAAGGGGAAAATATCTTGACGGATCTGATTAACTTCATTAACAACATTCTTTGGGACTATGTACTGATATACCTTCTCCTTGGGGTTGGTCTTTACTTCACACTGCGTTTCGGTTTTATACAACTTCGCCACTTTGGCCACATGTTTTCAGTTCTGAAAAATAGTAACAAGTCAGATAATTCTGGCATTTCATCTTTTCAGGCCTTATGTACCAGCCTTGCCGCTCGTGTAGGCACTGGTAACTTAGCCGGGGTTGCTATTGCAATTACTGCCGGTGGACCAGGAGCTGTTTTCTGGATGTGGGTAGTGGCATTTATTGGTATGGCGACTGCCTTTGTGGAAAGCACGCTTGCCCAGTTGTACAAGACGAAAGACGATCAAGGAAATTATCGCGGTGGCCCAGCTTACTACATGGAAAAAGGGCTGAAGAAGCGATGGATGGGAATTCTGTTTTCATTCTTCCTTATTATCGCATTTGGTCTTGTATTTAATGCCGTTCAGGCAAACTCAATTGCGGAAGCGGCTGCCTTTGCCTTTAATATCAAGCCAGTTTATGTCGGTATCATATTAGTCATTATCAGTGGCATCATTATTTTCGGCGGGTTGCGTTCTATCGCTCGTGTAGCGGAAATTGTTGTACCGTTTATGGCGATTGCTTATTTTATCCTGGCAATTTGGGTTGTTGGCCACAATATTGAACGTATCCCAGCGGTATTTGCACTGGTTATCAAGAGTGCCTTTGGCATTCAGGAAGCGATAGCGGGAACATTAGGCTACAGCATTTCCCAGGCAATGCTTCAGGGAGTTCAACGCGGATTATTCTCAAATGAAGCAGGGATGGGATCTGCGCCAAATGCGGCGGCATCAGCTTCTCCATATCCACCACATCCAGCCTCTCAGGGATATGTGCAGATGTTGGGGGTATTTATGGATACCATCGTTATCTGTAGTGCGACGGCTATGATTATCCTCTCTTCCGGTGTTCTTAACGAGAACGTTACTGCGATCAGTGGGATTGAATTGACTCAGCGAGCATTGTCATCCGCTGTTGGACATTGGGGAACGATGTTCGTTGCGATTGCTATTTTCTTCTTTGCCTTCACGTCGATTATTGCCAATTACGCTTATGCTGAAAGCAACATGATATTCCTGGAGCGTAACCACACTGCTGGCTTATTTATTCTGCGGTTGGCTGCGTTGGGTATGGTGATGTTTGGTACATTGGCGGACGTGCCTCTGGTTTGGAATATGGCTAATCTATCAATGGCGTGTATGGCTATTGTTAACTTGATTGCCATATTGATGTTGTCAGGTATCGCGATGAAACTGGCGAAAGATTATAACCAGCAGAGAAAATCAGGCAAATTACCGACATTTAATATTAATAGCTACCCAGAGATCCAACAGCAAGTTGAAAAAGGTATTTGGGATAATGATGCTCCGCATAACAGCGAGAAGAGTCATTGCTGATACTGAAATGTCTATAGGATATCAGTAACAAAAGATGGCTCGTATCAAGTAACTTTATTAGCCGGCTATTCGTTCGTTCCGCGAATAGCTGGCTTTTATTTGTTCTTAAAAACATGCGGATAAGAACATCACATCTTTTTTGTTTCAATCTAATATATACTCATCACAATGTTATCTTTTTCTGCAAAATAGCTGACCGATCATGATAAAACGATTAATAATATGCATCTTTATCACGTTGTTGATTGGTTGTTCTTATTCCCCTAAGCGAGAAAGTAGAAATGGTTATATTGTTGACTATTCCTATCCTTATTCGACCAAGCAAGATATTGACTCAATTAGATTTCTTGTCCTTCACTATACTGTGTTAGATGATAAAAGCTCTTTACGAGAATTAACGGGAGGTCGGGTTAGTACTCATTACCTTATTCCTTCGCAACCAAGGTATAAGGATAAAGAGCCGATTATTTTTCAAGTGGTTTCCGAAAAAGAAAGAGCATGGCATGCGGGAAAGAGTGAGTGGAATGGATACCAAAGCTTGAACCGCTATTCTATTGGTATTGAAATTGTTAATTGCGGATTTAAACAAGAGTTTATTAAAAAAGAATGGTGTTTATATCACCCATCACAAATTGATGCAGTGATCAGATTGGCAAAAGATATTATGCGCCGGCATAAGATCCTGGCTGTGAATGTTGTGGGTCATAGCGATATCGCACCACTGAGAAAAGAAGACCCTGGACCTGTTTTTCCGTGGCGCAAACTTTATGAACAGGGAATTGGTGCTTGGCCCGATCACGCAACGGTGAAGAAATATTTGGCGGGTAGGGCACCGAATATGCCGGTGTCAGTAGTATCAGTTCAGAAAGCACTGGCCCTTTATGGTTATAGTATCCCTCAAACGGGAGTTTTGGATAGCGCCACTTATAAAACTATTCAAGCATTTCAGATGCATTTTCGCCCGTCAGACATTCGCGGCATTCCCGATGCAGAAACGGAAGCGATAGCTTTGGCATTGGTCGAAAAATATCAATAACGATTTATGCTTAATATATAGAAACAGAATGATGCTTTTCGGAAAGAGAAAGTGGATATAAGTAAGTTGCGACATGGCGGCCATGATGAATGGCCGCTAACGATACCAGGTTTTATGATTCGCAGTTGTAAGTTAAATGTAGTGGAAGCTTAACTTCAAGTTCAATATCTGTACTTTGGCGAAAATCGTAAGGTGTAATGCCGTACTCTTTACGGAACATATAGGTGAAATGGGATTGGGAGCCAAACCCGAAATCCAGGGCAATATCAAAAATAGGCAAGGAACTATTTTTCAACAGATAAACAGCGCCCGCCAGGCGTCGTTGACGGATGTACTTCCCAAGAGATATGCCGGTAACTTCCTTGAATATTTTCTGCATGTGCCAAAGTGAATAGCCAGAATAAGCAGCAAGCTCTTCAAGATGAATGACACGGCCAAGATGGTTTTCTATCCATTTACTCAGTGCGCATACAAGTGCTAAGTGGTTATCTTGTGCCATTACAATTTTAAATTGGTTGAAGGTTGGGGAAGTATACACAACTTCTTTTCAAGATGACAAAACCCATCATTAATGGGGGGGACAGTGATTAGATAAAAAACTTTAATACACTATTATCACTCTATCATATGATAACTCACTATAATATTTTATTATAAAGTTAACTACAATGAAATAATCCTAAGGTGACCTCATTGAATACTAAAAAAATCCTTTTAACTCTGTGCTTGATATTGATATGTTTGTTTTTGTATTTGTTAGCGTTGGACGTACATTGTGAGCAAGGTAATGATGTGTTCGAATTAGGTGTTTGTTCCATCACCCGATACTTACCTTTTTGACATTTAATCAACCATTATTCTGCCTGCATGTGTGTTAACATGCATCTACAGTATTCATTCTTTGTAAATGGTGTTTTAATATCCACTTTATACGAAATAACAAACTCAATATTGTGTTAAATTAGTACATAACTCAATCACATATAATATGTTGAAGGAATTATGTTGAGGAAATTTGAACTCGGCAGATTTTGCGCAATTTGAGAAGAGTAGGAGAATTTCTGGCTCTATTCAGATACAAAGATTCAAAACAACAAATAAAACAACTTCTAATGAGACGAGTTCTAAGCATCGTAAAAAGAGGATTAGATGGCAGAACAACAAGAACAACAATCTACGCTTAAGCGTGGTTTAAAGAACAGGCATATTCAGCTTATTGCTCTCGGCGGTGCAGTAGGAACGGGGTTATTTTTAGGTATTGCGCAAACCATTAAAATGGCAGGGCCGTCAGTGCTTCTTGGGTATGGGCTTGGCGGGTTTATCGCATTTTTAATTATGCGCCAACTGGGCGAAATGGTTGTTGAAGAGCCAGTCGCAGGGTCATTTAGCCACTTTGCTTATAAATATTGGGGAAATTTTGCCGGTTTTCTATCAGGCTGGAATTACTGGGCAATGTTTATTTTGGTTGGAATGGCGGAATTAACGGCTGTTGGTATGTATATTCAGTATTGGTGGCCGGAAGTTCCAACATGGGTTTCTGCTGCAATATTCTTTGTGCTGATTAATCTCGTCAATCTAATTAATGTTCGGCTATATGGTGAAACCGAATTTTGGTTCTCTATCATTAAAGTCAGTGCTATCGTCGGGATGATTATCTTTGGGAGTTATTTGCTGATTAGCGGTAATGGTGGCCCACAGGCAAGTATCACCAACTTGTGGCAGCAGGGCGGCTTCATGCCAAATGGGCTTTCTGGCTTGATTATGGCGTTGGCTGTGATCATGTTTTCATTTGGTGGGCTGGAAATGGTAGGTATTACCGCAGCAGAAGCAGAAAATCCTGAGAAAAATATCCCAAAAGCCACTAACCAGGTTGTTTATCGCATCTTGCTGTTCTATATCGGTTCATTGGCTATCCTGCTATCGTTGTATCCGTGGGAAAAGGTGGTAGAAGGCGGTAGTCCATTCGTTTTGATTTTCCATGATCTGGATAACTTCTGGGTAGCGAATATGCTGAATGTGGTGGTACTAACGGCGGCGTTGTCTGTTTATAACAGTGGCGTGTATTGTAATAGCCGGATGTTGTATGGTTTGGCTAAACAAGGTAATGCGCCTTATGCACTCACAAAAGTTAACAAACGCAGTGTACCTGTCTTGTCTATTGGTTTATCAGCACTGGCAACATCAATTGGTGTATTGATTAACTATATTATGCCCGGTAAGGCATTTGAGTTGCTAATGGCATTAGTGGTAACAACTCTGGTCATTAACTGGATTATGATTTGTTGTGCTCATTTGAAATTCCGTTCAGCTAAAGATAAAGAAGGTGTCAAGACGAAATTTCGGGCACTCTGGTATCCATTTGGAAACTACCTGTGTTTAGTATTCCTGGCATTCATTCTCGTTATTATACTTACGATGCCACCAATTCGTATTTCAGTTATCTTGATGCCGTTTTGGATTGGTGTCTTATGGATTGGTTATTTGATTGTTCGCTCAAAGAAGGCCAAGAGCTAAGTAGATTAGTTGCCAATCCATGCCATGTTTTTTCAGTCGGGTATTATGCCCGGCTGATTGTTATTGTCAGTGCTAAATAATACATTACCGTTATTTTATGTCACTAAACGCCATTATCTGGTGAATTCCATTTTTAATAAAATATTATTTTTGTATTCTTCCCATAATTCATAATAAGAGTATTTATACTCTTTTTTTAGCAATGTAGTTTCATTTTAAACTCTAACAACTCCAGCAAAATGTACTTTATGAAATCAATACATCGTATGAAAATGATCATATGGATGAATAGTAAAAAATCATCCTACAAATATTATAATTTAATAATATTTAATAAATGATAAACAAAAAGTAAGCGGATTACATGTAAAACGACTATATTGTATGTTCAAAAATAACAAGTGAAATTAGCTATAATTTTTATCGTTATCCAAAATGGATTTTGCATAACGATAACACTCTGGTCTACACCCTAATAGATAGGGAAAACAGCATTATATATTAGTCTTATTAAAGATATTTCTTGGGGTGAATTTTTCTTTTTATGTTAATTCATGAAGTTATGTTAATTAAAAATTATTGAGTAATTTCAAATCGGAATGGATATTAAGAATTTTAAATGTGTGCGTTGGCTCGTGCACCTGAAAAAAATGGCTTGCGATTACATAAAGAGTATGTGATAAAACACATGGGTAGACGAAGTATTGTTCTGTTAATAAATAACAGCAACTAATACTGGTTTGTTTATTTTTATGCCAACAGGCTAATAAAGTGATTCAAAGGAAATTTTTGAAATGGCAAAAATCACTGGTACTGTGAAGTGGTTCAATGAGTCTAAAGGTTTTGGTTTTATTACTCCAACTGATGGTAGCAAAGATGTATTTGTACATTTTTCTGCAATTATGAAAGATGGATTTAAAACATTATCTGAAGGCCAACGAGTTGAGTTTGAAATTCAGGATGGTCCTAAAGGCCCTGCTGCTGCAAACGTCACAACTTTATAGTAACAAATTTAATTTGGCTGGTATCTAATTACTGTCTAAATCTATTTATCGTTAGTTTGGTTTTAATATCTGACGATAATCTATTGCAAATATCACTCTATTAGAGTACTAATAGGGTGATTTTTATTTTGACTCGGGGCGTTCTTTATTGAACTGAGAAGTACCCGTATTACCTGATCTGGATAATGCCAGCGTAGGGAAGTCATGGTATCACTTATTCCGATACCGCTTTTCTTTAGCTGGTGGTAGGAATCACCATAATGAGAATTAACTCACTAACTATCGCAGGAACCGATCCTAGCGGTGGTGCCGGCATTCAGGCCGATTTAAAAACCTTTTCCGCGCTTGGGGTTTACGGTACGACAGTTGTTACTGCCTTGGTTGCACAAAATACACTGGGCGTACAATCCGTTTATGAGCTCGATCCCCTTTTTGTTGCTGCTCAGTTAGAATCAGTACTTTCAGATATCAGGATAGACAGCGCCAAAATTGGTATGTTGTCGAATGCAGCCAATATCGCTGTAATAGCAGAGTCGTTGCATCGTTATCCTATTCCCTACATTGTATTGGATACTGTCATGGTGGCGAAAAGCGGTGACCCCTTGTTATCACCGGAGGCCATTACCGCAATGGTAGAGCAATTGCTGCCACTTGTTTCTCTGATCACCCCTAATTTGCCGGAAGCGGCAGCCATATTGAACTGTGATCTTGCTAATACTGAAGATGAAATGTTACAGCAGGGCAGAGCATTACGTTCAATGGGATGTCAGGCGGTTTTATTGAAAGGCGGACATTTGAATGATGAGGAAAGCCCAGATTGGCTTTTTACCCCGAAAGGGGAATGGCGTTTTACCGCACCCAGAATAAATACACGGCATACTCATGGAACGGGTTGTACTTTATCCGCGGCACTTGCTGCATTGCGTCCACGTTACTCTGATTGGCAAAATACGTTGCCGGTTGCCAAAACATATTTACAAAATGCGCTGACACAGGCGGATAGTTTGCAAGTTGGTCATGGCATTGGGCCAGTTCACCATTTTCATCAATGGTGGTGAATTTTTGAATAATGGGGATGCAGAGATCCCCATTTGAACGTACTGAATCTAATTGATTAAGCGATGGTAATTTTCTTATCGAGATAAACATCCTGTACGGAGTGGATTAACTCAACGCCCTCTTTCATCGATTTCTTGAACGCCTTGCGGCCAAGGATCAATCCTATCCCTCCGGCACGTTTATTGATAACGGCAGTGCGGACAGAATCACTTAAGTCATTGTTTCCAGAGGCACCACCTGAATTGATTAATCCAGCGCGTCCCATATAACAGTTAGCAATTTGATAACGAACCAGATCAATCGGATGTTCAGTGGTCAAATGACTATAGACGCGTTTATCCGTATGCCCGAATCCAATAGCAGTATAACCACCATTAGTTTCAGCCATTTTTTGTTTAACGATATCGGCACCAATCGTTGCAGCCAGGTGATTCGCCTGGCCGGTTAAATCGGCGCTGGTGTGGTAATCAACCCCATCTTTCTTGAAAGCGGAATTACGCAGATAAGCCCATAACACAGTGACCATGCCGAGTTCGTGAGCGCGTTCAAAGGCGGCTGAAATTTCTTCTATTTGGCGACGTGATTCGGGAGAACCATAATAGATTGTTGCACCTACCGCAACTGCCCCCATGTTAAATGCCTGTTCGACGCTGGCATACAAAGTTTGATCATATTGGGCGGGATAGGTCAAAGTTTCATTGTGATTCAGCTTCACCAGAAACGGGATCTTATGAGCATAACGGCGAGAAACAGACGCCAGAACACCGTAAGTTGAAGCAACACAATTACAGCCTGCCTCAATCGCCAGTTCAACGATATTTTTGGGATCAAAGTAGAGAGGATTGGTCGCGAAAGAAGCGCTGGCGGAATGTTCAACCCCCTGATCTACCGGCAAAATTGAGAGATAACCCGTCCCTGCCAGACGTCCATGATTCAATAAGGTTTGCATGGAGCGAAGAACAGGATTGGGGCGGTTATTTTCGAGCATGACTCTATCAACGAAATCTGTACCTGGAAGATAGAGATTTTCACGTGGAATGGTATTACATTGATGTTCCAATAAACTCTCTGCGTCTTTTCCTAACAACTTAACGATATCAGTCATGATTAACTCCAGTTTGCAAAAGGCGCTACTGATTGTTGTTTATATTTGAACTGATCACAAGGCAAGTGGAGAGGGAAGCAGCAGTGGATCGCTTCAGTTAATACAAATGTTGCTAAAATTTAACCATTTTATATGGCTATACGCATTAAACTTCAAGTTGCAATTTACAACACTATATGAGACGTGATTTCTCCCCCGCTTCGCGGGGAGAAATCACACACATCTTGAAGTTAGATTGGTACATAAAGTGAAATTATATTTATCTGGTGTGGTGATAAATATTGACGTTATTCAGAAATTGGATAATTTGGTTTATTTTTTCTCAAAATTTCCTTCATTAAACTGAATAAATCTTAACATTATTTATCAAAAGATAGTTTTTTTGATTATTATAAATACGGTTACTAATAAAAGACTAATAAATATCCAGTTAGGATATTGGGAAATATTAATTAATTTAATGATTATTAAAGATGGATGTTTTCCTTAATTCTTTGAATTTATTATGTTTTTATCTATTTGCGTAAAAGAAAAGGCCAGCCCAAGGGAGATTGAGCTAGCCAAGGAGGTGGTTCCTAGTCTTACAGTAAAACTTTTTTAGTTTTTTATTTTTCAGAACTGATAATACGAGAAATAAATTAGCATTGATGTGATCTATTTCTAAAAAAATAGATCAATTTCTTTAAAATCCTATTTTGAATTATTTCACTGGTCATTCATATTGGATGAGGTGCTCTGGTATTACCATCTTTTAAGTTTCGCACAAGCAAAGCATAATCCAGCTTAATTTCTTCAGGAATAGGAAGATAAACGAGATGCCCATCACCTGGCGCAATTTCCACGGTCTGGCCTTTTTTATTTGTCATGGATTCTAACGTGAAGTTAATATTGCCCGATGGCGTCATGAGTTCCAGATGATCCCCGACAAGAAATTTATTCTTCACAGCAACTTCTGCCAGTCCGTTGACTCGATTGCCAGTAAATTCACCGACGAATTGTTGAGTGTCTGATACGGAATAGCCGTATTCGTAAGTTTGGTAGGTATCATGAGTATGACGGCGCAGGAAACCTTCTGTGTAGCCACGGTGCGCCAAACCTTCTAATGTGGTCATCAATGTTGGATCGAAGGGTTTTCCAGCAGCAGCATCATCTATGGCACGGCGATATACTTGGGCGGTGCGGGCACAATAATAAAAAGATTTGGTACGGCCTTCGATTTTCAGTGAGTGAACCTCCATTTTGGTTAATCTTTCCACATGTTCAAGAGCACGTAAGTCTTTGGAGTTCATGATATAAGTACCATGTTCATCTTCAAACGCTGACATGTATTCGCCAGGACGCTTGGCTTCTTCTATCATGAAGACTTTATCCGTTGGTGCACCTTGGCCCAGTGTTGGTTCAATGTTCTTAACCGGAATAGGGTCATGCATATGGACAATATTGCCAACACTATCTTCCTTGCCTTCCTGCACATTGTACTCCCAGCGGCAGGCATTGGTGCAAGTGCCCTGATTAGGATCGCGCTTATTGATATAGCCCGATAACAGGCAACGGCCAGAATAAGCCATACAAAGTGCGCCATGCACAAAAACCTCAAGTTCCATATCAGGCACTTGCTGACGGATTTCAGCAATTTCTTCCAGCGAGAGTTCACGGGAAAGAATGACTCGCGTCAATCCCATCTGTTTCCAGAATTTGACCGTAGCCCAGTTAACCGCATTGGCTTGAACCGAAAGATGAATATCTATTTCAGGAAATGTCTCGCGCACCATCATAATTAAGCCCGGATCAGACATAATCAAAGCATCAGGTCCCATTTCTACGACGGGTTTTAAGTCACGAATAAACGTTTTCAGCTTTGCGTTATGTGGTGCGATATTGACAACGACATAAAAACGCTTACCTAATTCATGCGCCTCCTTAATGCCTTGGGCCAATGTCTCATGATTAAATTCATTATTACGGACACGCAAGCTATAGCGAGGCTGTCCGGCATAAATGGCATCTGCACCATAAGCGAATGCGTACCGCATGTTTTTCAACGAGCCGGCAGGAGAAAGTAATTCTGGAGTAAACATATTTTTTAACGTTCTCGGTCTGAGTTCAAGTCAGCCCTTACCCTGTCTTGATATCATTACCAAGGGTAAGGTTTAAGGGAGGGGGATTTTAACGCCTATTTTATCATTAGCACAAATATATTATGGAAAATAGAGAAAGCGCGCCGCGGATACGGCGCGAATCATTAATGTATCTGTTAATTTTGTTGAGTCAGGTCACGAATGCTTTCTGTTGGTCCGATTTTCATAACAGATTGCATAGATTTCTTCATGCTTACTTCATCGGTATGAGTTTCACTAATAGCAATAATTTGATGGTTTCGGGCTTTCAGGACAAAGTAAGCTTTGCCCGATTTGTTTTTTCTCACTTCATGGCGAGTTTTATCGGGAGAATTAACTTGCACAGAGTGAATGCCTTTATTGGCAGCCGCCTTGGTAGTATACATTTCACTGCTCAGAATAATGTCACCGTTTGCCGCCACCAGATTGAAATAAAATTGCCCGTTCTTTGCTTTCTTAAGATCATAATGCCCAGTAGCCATAAGAAATTCTCCTGATTGGGTAATTATCAGCTTAAGTTTAGCTTGAATTTTGTACAGACAAGAGATTTGATGAGAAAAATTTATCCACTGTCCCATTATTTTATAGAGCATGATGACTATTTTGTCTTGGTCGAACTGCTTCCAAATTAGCTGTTGCACGAATATATTACAGTCTTTCTCAGAGATAACGACACACAGTTGCAATATCACTCGATTAATGCAGCCTATTATTTAGGGCGTGTTGGGAATATTTGCCAAATGTTCAGCATGATGCAAAAGGCTCATGGTTTCATATGGAGCACCAATCATAAGAATTTTTCCCCGACGCTCTACCAATTTTGCAAATGGCGAATCATTACCATAGCCATAATCTAATGAATGATTCCTTACGAAATACTCAGCACTATTTCCAATAGCGACGACAGAAGCACCAGGGTTTTGGCTTCGAATAGCTCCTTTGGTTGTCCTAACACACTCAGCGAATACACCATGATCTTTGCTTGCTCGTGAAAATGATCGATCATATGGCATGATTTCAGATTTTAATTCTGATGGGATATAACCGTTTACATCCAAACTATCTTCATAATTTTGCTCCCAATTCGTATAACACAGTAATACTCCTTCAACTCCCAAGACGGTCAAAATAGCATGAATAAGATCATCTGCACCATTCAAACAATTACCTACAGATCGCATAGCAACATGAGCCATAACAGCATCACCTTGTTTTATGCCTATCCTCTGTAGCTGCTGGACAAGCATCGATTTTGTCCAATATTCATCTTCGCCCACTTTGATCATATATCTAACCTTATGTTGATTTTATTACCCTCACTCTTTGTTTAAGTTTGGTTTATTGCGTATTCTTCCATTTAAGGCTATCTTATTTATGTGTACTTAAAATCCTACTTATTTAGTACACCCTCATTTGCTTCTTATTTCGCTCTTCCCCTCCCTGGATTCAGGGAGGGATTTTTGTCGTTGAAAATTTTATAAAACAGAATGTTTCCTACTGTCCGTAATCGCGTCAGAGTCAACGAAAATTATATCTTTCTGGCATACCTCTATCATAAATTAAGTATTTATAATTATATAATTTTGTTATAAATATTTCGGTGCACTTCCATTATAAGACATTTAAATTTCATTAGTGATTAATAGAATAATAAAAAAGTAAATTCACTTATTTTACAGTCATGTAAGGAAAAAATAGGAAATTCATCATGAATATTAAAAAGTCTCTATTTTTAGTGGGATTAACGGCCTTTGGCACTACCCCATTTTCTAGTATTGCTGACCCAGATTCAAATCATGGATATGTCGACACACCGCCAAGCAGGGCACTTTTATGCAAAAAAAGTATCAATAAAAACTGCGGGCCTGTCACGTATGAACCACAATCGGTTGAAGGCCCCAAAGGCTTCCCACAAGGGGGACCACCAGACGGACAAATCGCTAGTGGTGGTGTTAGTCAGTTCAAACAACTCAATGAACAAAGTACAGACCGCTGGCATCATGTCACTATCAATAAAGGAATCAACAAATTTAATTGGACAATAACAGCCCGACATAGCACCACTTCATGGCAATTCTATATTACCAAACCTGGTTGGGATCCAAATAAACCGCTAACACGCGCACAATTTGATCTAAAACCCTTTTGTGAACGCTTTGATAATGGAAAAAGGCCAGGCCAAACCGTCTCACTGAACTGTGATATTCCCGATCGCTCAGGCTATCATGTTATTCTCGGCGTGTGGACGATTGCTGATACCACCAATGCTTTCTATCAAGTTATTGATGTTGATATTAAATAATATTTTTAATTAAACTGAAATTTTATTTAAAAATATAATATGAGAATAAAAAGTGCAGGTAAATAACCAGCACTTTTTTCTAAAAAATTAAAATGCTTTTCAGATAAGATATATTCACCCAAAACAACTCTACACATAGAAAAATATGAAAAAATCAACTATTCTTAGAATTGCCAGACCAACAGATAATCTTACTAAAGTTGCAGAAATGTATTGTCATGGCTTAGATTTTATCATACTAGGAGAATTCAAAGATCACGATGGTTTTGATGGTATTATGCTAGGGCATCCCAACCATTCCTGGCATCTTGAATTTACTCATCACCACAATACACATGTTGGTCAGGCCCCAACTAAAGATAATTTATTAGTATTTTATATAGAAAATGAACATGAATGGCAAGAGCATGTACAATCAATGCAAAATGCCGGGTTTATTCTCGTTCCTTCTTATAATCCTTATTGGGATAAGAGCGGAAAAACGTTCGAAGATATCGATGGTTATCGTGTTGTATTACAACTTGGTACTTCAGAGATTTAGTTATTTATTTTACAGTTAATTGCTTATTCAAAGGATGACATCCTTACCATATTGGTCGTTTATTTATTAGGCTATTAGTGATAATTTGATTAGATTTCTATTTTTTATTTCTGATAGCCTAAAAGATCACCATAGTATTTATTTGATCATGTTACGATAAGAATGTTTTCTGCTCAGATTCTCTTCGCATACGCAAAGCTGCTAACGCTCTCCCATCGGCACTATCCCATTTCACAAACTCCTTTGCTGCACCTTGGTAATCACCTGCATTCAATTTTTTCAATAATGTTGAATGAGCAAAATTACCGATCCCTAAATTGAAAATAAACGAGCATAAAGCATCAAATTGCCCTTGTGTTAGAGGTACCTTAACTAACTGCTGAATGGCTGCATAAACAGGGATAAGATCTTGATGTAAAAACTCTTCAGCCTGTTGCGTAGTTATCACTTGTCCAGACTCAACTCCTTTTGTATGACCATATCCAATTGTCCACGGCGCTGCTCCAGTGGCGGGATCTGGATATGCTTTCAATTTTAAGCCCTCATAACTTTTGAGTTTATTAATACCGCTTTCACTGATTTTCATTCATTTTCCCCGCTACCATATTGAGCACCAAGATTATTTTTAGTCTAAGAAACAATCCAGAGATCAAGTGTAGATGAAAAAACAATCAGAAAAGCTACAATTATACTGGGTGATAAAATCTCTACAAAAAACCAAATGAAAAATAATGATTTAAATATCAATAAATTATCAGTTAATGCAAATTTTTTTTAATTTTTAAAAAAATATTTTAATAAATATCTTGACTCTTTTGCTTTTGAGCATAAAATCCTCCTCAGAATTTAGATTTTCGTGAAGTAAATCACAATTTATAACCCTCAAAGGAAATCATCATGAAATCTGTAAAATCTTTCCTCTCCAATGTACACTGCGTTGTTATCCGGTTATCAGCAACCCGTTTTATGTGAGAGCTGCTACAATATAAAAATAAGCCAGATAAAAATAAGCCAGTCGAAAACTGGCTTTTTTATCGTCGCTACAGCCCTAGGTAAATGCTTTCTTGCCTATTTCATTATTTACACGCTATTCATTGAACTTCTGTTCCGAAAAATTTGTCTTATATACTTAATAAATTTCAAGTCGCAATACTGCGGCAAGGCAACAACCTGCAAAAATCAAAATGAAGGTATAAAGTTCATAGAATTTCTATACTGACTGGCTTGCAGTGTTTATTTAAACATCAGGAGAACACGATGAATTCGATGGACTTTCGTAGTCTGAAGTTAAAATCAGAATTAGGAATACTTGAGATTATTTTACATCTCGTCATCTGGTTCTTGATTATTTTATTTACATTAGGGTTAGGTGCCTTCGTGTTTCCCTACTATATGACTCGATTTATCATTAGTAAAACACATGTTATCGATCGAGATAGCGGACAAATTATAGGCAAATTAAATTGTGAGATTAATTTAGTCCAAATAATTGGATATGTTGTGATTTGGGCTATTCTCTCTTTTATTACATTTGGTCTTTTATATTTTGTATATCTTTACAAAATTATAGCGCATTGCATTAATCATACACGTGTGATCTCTGCATAAACGCTGACAGATTATATAATCACAGGCATAATCCTTTTATACCTGTGATTATAATAAACCATGAAATACTCTTTAAATTAAACTATATTTTCTTTATCTTTCAAATTGCAACCCAATTAATGAGCTGCAATTTGATATCCATCAGAAATCAGGATTTATTATCAATGTATTTTTCAACCAAGGCATATAAAATGGCGATGGTTTCTATATCTGGTACACCATCATAATATGACGAACGGAAGTGCATTTGAAATGCTTTAATTAAAGATTGAAAATTTTCTTCTTTTTCTGCCCCAGTGATGTCATATCCATAACGCTTGAACTTTTCTAAAATCTTGGCGACATCAGGCAGGCAATGCCCGAATTGTTCAATATATTTTTGCTTAGTTTCTTCGTCATACCATGCTCCAATCCCCGCATCATATAATTCTTTCCACGGAAAAGAGGGGCCTGGATCGGTTTTTCTTTGCCATGCAATATCTGAATGCCCTACAACATGAGTCGGTTTAATATCCGGGTAACGTTGTAAGATATTGTTGGCTAGCTCTTTGATTGCAACTATTTGTTCAGGGTGATAAGGAGGAAAAGTGAAAACGCCACCATCATCACTGGCTTCATTCACAATCTCAATACCTATGGATGTATCATTCAGCCCTTCTCGCCCGTCCCAATAACTTATTCCTGCATGCCAGGCTCTTTCAAGTTCATCGACCAAATTGAATATGTGAATTTTATCAAATCCAGCAGCCTGGTAAGTCGGATCATCTGGGTTTGGGACCAGGTAGTGGGCACTGACCAGTTCCCCGGTCAGTGCCTGAATAGATTTCTCAAAGTTCAAGGCAGTATAGTGCATAACTAAAAAGCGGGAACGTCTGTTAAAACTTTTGATTGAACGATATGAATTATAATCAATTTTATACATTATTGTTCTCCTTCATTTGTTTTGCTGTAAGTATTAAATCACCTCTAATCCGCTGTTACCAACAGCATAAAAGGAACAAACATAGCAATAAAGGTTTTGTTTATTTATTTTTTGGAAAATCGTAAAAAGACAGGTGGGGAAATGATGGAGGATGTGGACATATCGTCGTGATAATCGATATGCCCACGAGCAGGAATATTAAGGGAAATTAGGGCTCAATTTCAATATCTGTCAGTGGATAACAGCTACAGGGTAAAATTTCCCCTTCATTAACAAATGCCAGTGGCTTACAAGGATATCCAACCTTGCCCTTCACCAGGCGAACACGGCAGGAACCGCAATACCCTTGCCGACATTGGTATTCAAGCTGAACTTTGCCATGTTCCAGTGCTTCCAACAAATTGTCGTGCAAACCTGAAGAGTAATGAATATACAACCCCTGCCGTGACGGCAGGGTGACTTTGTAATCAGCCATATCAGAGTTCGAAACCGCTGAGATCCTCAGTATTGACTTCCGAATCAATCTGACCAACCAGGTAAGAGCTGACTTCAACTTCCTGTGGAGCCACTTGAACATTATCAGAAACCAGCCATGAATTGATCCAAGGGATTGGATTAGAACGGGTTTCAAATGGTAACTTCAAGCCAACTGCCTGCATACGAATATTGGTGATATATTCAACATACTGGCACAGAATATCTTTGTTCAGGCCGATCATAGAGCCATCTTTAAACAAATAATCAGCCCACTCTTTTTCCTGCTCTGCTGCCTGTACAAACAGATCATAGCACTCTTGTTCACACTCTTTGGCAATTTCCGCCATTTCAGGATCATCCTGACCAGAGCGCAACAGGTTCAACATGTGCTGTGTTCCCGTTAAATGCAATGCTTCATCACGAGCAATCAGTTTGATAATTTTGGCATTACCTTCCATCAATTCACGTTCAGCAAAAGCAAATGAGCAAGCGAAACTGACATAGAAGCGGATAGCTTCCAAGGCGTTAACGCTCATCAAGCATAAGTAAAGTTGCTTTTTCAATTCACGCAGATTAACGGTAATTGTTTTATCTGCAACTTCATGCGTTCCTTCGCCAAACAGATGATAATAGTTGGTCATCTCGATCAGATCATCGTAATACGCGGAAATGTCTTTGGCGCGTTTTAAAATCTGTTCGTTCTCCACAATATCATCAAATACGATAGAAGGATCGTTCACGATATTACGGATAATATGCGTGTAAGAACGCGAGTGGATAGTTTCTGAAAACGACCACGTTTCAATCCATGTTTCCAATTCCGGAATGGAAATCAATGGCAGAAAAGCCACATTCGGGCTACGGCCCTGAATGGAATCCAATAACGTCTGGTATTTTAGGTTGCTAATGAAAATATGCTTTTCATGATCCGGCAATGCGTTATAGTCAATACGATCACGGGCAACATCTACTTCTTCTGGACGCCAGAAGAAGGAGAGTTGTTTTTCAATCAACTTCTCAAAAATAGGATATTTTTGCTGATCAAAACGCGCCACATTAACAGACTGACCGAAAAACATCGGTTCTTGTAGTTGATCATTTTTTATTTGTGAAAAAGTGGTATAGGACATAGTTTCCTCAAATTAAATCTTACACGCGCCGCCTTCACAATCGGAATCTGCTGATTCAACAACTTCTTCCAGATCACCTTGAACGTCTTCTGCCCCATCACGGGTGTTGTGGTAATACAATGTTTTCACGCCATATTTGTAAGCGAGCAGCAAATCTTTCAGCAATTGGTTCATCGGGACCTTGCCATTCGGGAAACGCGCCGGATCATAGTTAGTATTGGCAGAAATCGACTGATCGATGAATTTCTGCATAATCCCTACCAGCTGTAGGTAGCCATCGTTGCTCGGCATTTGCCACAGCAGCTCGTAAGCACCTTTCAGAAGCTCGTAATCTGGTACAACCTGACGCAAGATACCGTCTTTAGAAGCTTTCACACTGATATAACCCCGCGGTGGTTCAATGCCATTGGTCGCATTAGAGATCTGCGAAGAAGTCTCTGATGGCATCAATGCAGACAATGTTGAGTTACGCAGGCCGTATTGTTGAATGTCACGGCGCAGAGCTTCCCAATCCATGTGTAAAGGCTCGCTGGTCAAGGTATCCAGTGTTTTTTTGTAAGTATCAATCGGCAAAATACCTTGAGCATAAGTGGTTTCACCAAACCACGGACAAGCCCCTTTCTCTTTCGCCAGTTCGTTTGAGGCTCTTAACAGGTAATACTGAATCGCTTCAAATGTTTTGTGGGTCAGGTTGTTAGCGCTGCTATCAGAATAACGTACACCGTGTTTCGCCAAATAATAAGCGAAATTAATTACGCCAATACCCAGCGTTCGGCGCCCCATTGAGCCTTGTTTTGCGGCGACAATCGGATAATCCTGATAATCCAGCAAGGAATCCAGTGCACGAACGGCCAACTCCGACAATTCTTCCAATTCACTCAGGTTTTCGATAGCTCCTAAGTTAAAGGCAGACAGTGTACACAGCGCAATTTCACCATTTTCATCGTTAATATTGTTCAACGGCTTAGTTGGCAGTGCAATTTCCAAGCACAAGTTCGATTGACGTACAGGTGCAATAGCCGGATTAAACGGGCTATGAGTATTGCAGTGGTCAACGTTCTGGATGTAAATACGACCTGTTGAAGCACGCTCTTGCATCATCAAAGAGAACAATTCAACCGCTTTAATGCTCTCTTTACGGATACTGCTATCATTTTCATACTGAGTGTACAGGCGCTCAAATTCTTCCTGATCTTCAAAGAATGCATCGTACAATCCCGGAACATCAGACGGGCTGAACAGAGAAATGTCTCCGCCTTTAATCAGGCGCTCATACATCAGTTTGTTAACTTGTACACCGTAGTCCATGTGACGAACACGGTTACCTTCAACACCACGGTTATTCTTCAGTACCAGCAGGCTTTCAACTTCCAAGTGCCAAAGCGGATAGAACAGCGTTGCTGCACCACCGCGAACGCCACCTTGGGAACAAGATTTCACCGCAGTCTGGAAATGTTTGTAGAATGGGATACAGCCTGTGTGGAAAGCTTCCCCACCACGGATTGGGCTACCCAATGCACGGATGCGCCCCGCATTTATGCCAATGCCGGCACGCTGGGAAACATATTTAACAATCGCGCTGGATGTCGCATTGATAGAATCCAGGCTATCACCACACTCAATCAGAACACAGGAACTAAATTGGCGAGTGGGTGTGCGAACCCCCGCCATGATTGGCGTTGGCAGCGAAATTTTAAAGGTAGACACTGCATCATAGAAACGACGGATATAGTTCAAACGCGTTTCTTTTGGATAAGTGGAAAACAGGCAAGCAGCAACCAGCATGTAGAGGAACTGGGCACTTTCGTAAATTTCGCCAGTCACACGGTTTTGTACTAAATACTTCCCTTCCAGCTGTTTGACTGCTGCATAAGAGAAATCCATATCACGCAAATGATCAATAAAATTATCCAGTTGCTCAAATTCTTCTTTGGAATAGTCTTCCAGCAAATGTTTGTCGTATTTACCCAGGTTGACCATTTTTACGACATGGTCATACAGTGTAGGTGGCTCAAACTGACCATAGGCTTTTTTACGCAGGTGGAAAATAGCCAGGCGTGCCGCCAGATACTGATAATCAGGAGCATCACCGGAGATCAGGTCAGCCGCAGCTTTGATCATGGTTTCATGGATATCCGATGTCTTGATGCCATCGTAAAATTGAATCTGGGAACGCAGTTCTACTTGTGACACTGAGACATTTTTCAGACCTTCAGCAGCCCAGGTAACAACCCGGTGAATTTTATCAAGATCAATTTGTTCTTTATGTCCATCACGTTTGGTAACTAGCAGACTCTGGTTCATGGGGAAATACACCTTCTCTCTTTTCGTATCCCGCCTATATCGTTCCTTAACCTCTTGACAGCACGATGCCCCCAATATGGCTGAGGGCCAGTTGGGGCTTAGCTACAATTCACTATTGTTTTGCTACTGCTTATTGCGACTTGTTACTACATACTGACTACATCACAAGTTGCTACTACAAGATGACAAGAAACACAATATATAGGGGGTAATTAAAACGGTAATAACAAGATAATGTTATTTTCGGGTTTTATCAAGTGTACAAGATCGAGAAGTTTTGTGGATAACTTGAGGATTAATTCTGGCAAAAAGCCGATAACCTGCGTAGTTACTTGATGTTACTTTCATAAGGCTATCGGCGAAACAGGGAAAATAAAATCTTAAAAATAATATCTAGTTGCCGTTTTATTAATCCCTTAGCTGCCTTTGTCAGACAGATCGTGCGTGCAGCATATAATTCACGTCTACATTATGTCCAAGTCGAAATTTGTCTGTTAACGGATTGTAATGTAAACCAATAATATGTTGCTCTTTCAGAGTAGTCTTATCAATCCAACGGATCAGTTCAGAAGGTCGAATAAATTTTTTCGCATCATGTGTTCCTTTTGGCACCATGTTCAATATATATTCAGCGCCGACAACTGCCATCAACCAGGCTTTTCGGTTGCGGTTAATCGTTGAAAAGAAAACATGGCCACCAGGTTTGACTAATTTGGCACAGGCATGAACTACAGACTCTGGATCTGGCACATGTTCAAGCATTTCCAGGCAAGTCACGACATCATAAGCATGTTGGTGTTGTTCTGCGTGACTTTCTACCGTTTCCTGAATATAAGAAACGGAAACGCCGGATTCCAATGCATGCAAACGGGCAACTTGTAGGGGTTCAAAACCCATATCCAACCCTGTCACTTCCGCACCTTCACGCGCCATGCTTTCCGACAAGATACCGCCTCCACATCCAACATCCAGCACTTTTTTGCCAAAAAGGCCGCCAGCATGTTGCAAAATGTAATTCAAACGCAGTGGATTGATACGGTGCAATGGCTTGAATTCGCCTTCAAGATCCCACCAACGAGAGGCAACGGCTTCAAATTTTTCGATTTCCTGCTGATCCACATTGGCATGGGATTGAATGTGTGAATCGGGAGTTTTGACGTTCATCAGCAATATCGCTCCTAGGAACTGCTTCACAGCAAACTGGTTCACAGCAAACTGGTTCACAGAAAATGTAACAGTATTATGGGGATGTGTGATAGAAAACTATTATACATGCCTTAATCTTGAAATACCCGTGTCAGATTTTTATAAAACTGCCATTTTGTGGTATAATTCTAAGCCTTTGAATTCGGAGTATGAGGGACAGTGGCTCCATGAGCGACATTGCCAGAGAAATCACACCGGTCAATATCGAAGAAGAGCTGAAAAGCTCGTATCTGGATTATGCGATGTCCGTTATTGTTGGACGTGCACTGCCAGATGTTCGGGACGGACTGAAGCCGGTACATCGCCGCGTACTTTTCGCGATGAATGTATTGGGAAATGATTGGAATAAACCTTATAAAAAATCTGCCCGCGTTGTTGGGGATGTTATCGGTAAATACCATCCACATGGTGACAGCGCTGTTTATGACACGATTGTTCGTCTGGCACAAACATTCTCCATGCGCTATATGCTGGTTGACGGTCAGGGGAACTTTGGATCAGTAGATGGCGATTCTGCGGCAGCGATGCGTTATACCGAAGTGCGCATGGCAAAAATTGCCCATGAATTGCTGGCAGACCTGGAAAAAGAAACTGTCGACTTTGTGCCCAACTATGATGGCACAGAACAAATTCCTGAGGTAATGCCAACTCGTATCCCCAATTTACTGGTGAATGGTTCATCAGGGATTGCTGTCGGTATGGCAACCAACATTCCACCTCATAACCTATCTGAGGTGATCGATGGTTGCCTGGCTTACATTGATGATGAAAACATCAGCATCGAAGGCTTGATGGAATATATACCGGGCCCTGACTTCCCGACGGCTGCTATTATCAACGGGCGCCGAGGCATTCAGGAAGCCTACCGTACAGGCCGCGGTAAAATTTATATCCGCGCCCGCGCAGAAATTGAAACTGATGAGAAAAATGGCCGCGAAGCCATTATCGTCAATGAAATTCCTTATCAGGTCAATAAAGCTCGCTTGATCGAAAAAATAGCTGAACTGGTCAAAGAGAAGCGCATTGAAGGAATCAGTGCTCTGCGTGACGAATCCGATAAAGATGGCATGCGCATCGTTATCGAAGTAAAACGTGATGCTGTTGGGGAAGTTGTCCTGAATAACCTGTATTCACTGACTCAATTACAGGTTTCATTTGGTATCAATATGGTTGCCCTGCATCAGGGACAGCCTAAGTTACTTAACCTGAAAGATATTCTTTCTGCTTTTGTTTGCCACCGCCGTGAAGTCGTTACACGCCGGACAATTTTTGAACTACGTAAAGCTCGCGAACGGGCCCATATCCTTGAAGCATTGGCTGTTGCCCTGGCGAATATCGATCCTGTTATCGAATTGATCCGCAGAGCCTCCACGCCTGCTGAAGCGAAAGCTAGCTTGATTTCCCAAGCGTGGGAATTGGGTAATGTTGCCTCAATGCTGGAACAAGCGGGTGACGATGCTGCCCGCCCGGAATGGCTGGAACCCGAATACGGTATCCATGACGGTAAGTATTACCTGACCGAACAGCAAGCACAGGCGATTTTGGATCTACGTCTGCAAAAACTGACCGGCCTTGAGCATGAAAAACTGCTTGATGAGTATCGTGATCTGCTGAAAGCCATCGCGGAACTGTTGTTCATTTTGGAAAACCCAGAACGCTTGATGGAAGTCATTCGTGAAGAATTGCTGGTTATCAAAGGGCAATATAACGATGCCCGCCGGACTGAGCTGACTGAGAATTCAGCCGATATTAACATTGAAGATCTGATTAATCAGGAAGATGTTGTCGTTACACTGTCCCATCAAGGATATGTTAAATATCAGCCACTGTCCGATTATGAAGCTCAGCGTCGTGGTGGCAAAGGCAAATCAGCCGCACGTACCAAAGAAGAAGATTTCATTGAGCGTTTACTGGTAGCCAATACCCACGACACTATCCTTTGTTTCTCAAACAAGGGCAAGATGTACTGGATGAAGGTATATCAGTTGCCGGAAGCGAGCCGTGGTGCCCGTGGTCGCCCAATTGTCAACCTTCTGCCATTGGATCAGAACGAGCGTATTACAGCTATTTTACCCGTGCGTGAATATGAAGATGGGCTGAATATCTTCATGGCAACAGCCAGTGGTATTGTTAAGAAAACCAAGCTCAGCGAATTCAGCCGTCCGCGCAGTGCCGGCATCATTGCCGTGAATCTGAATGAAGGGGATGAGCTAATCGGCGTTGACCTGACAGACGGCAGCAATGAGGTCATGCTGTTTTCTGCACAGGGTAAAGTTGTTCGTTTCCTTGAAGAAGAGGAAGAAATGCTGGAAGACGGTACTGTTCGCGTAAAAGGTGTACGTGCAATGGGACGCACCGCAACTGGGGTTCGTGGTATCAAACTCAGTGAAGGCGATAAAGTTGTTTCCCTGATCATTCCTCGTGGGCAAGGAGAAATCCTAACCGTCACTGAAAATGGTTATGGCAAGCGTACTGCCGAAAGCGAATACCCGACGAAATCGAGGGCTACCCAAGGGGTCATTTCCATCAAAGTTAGCGAACGTAATGGCAATGTGATCGGTGCAATTCAAGTTGAACCGACTGATCAGATCATGATGATTACTAATGGAGGAACGTTAGTACGAACCCGCGTTTCTGAGGTCAGTGTTGTTGGCCGCAATACGCAAGGTGTCACCCTGATCCGCACAGCCGAAAACGAACAAGTCGTTGGCTTGCAGCGCGTAGCTGAGCCAGATGACGATGATGACAATGACAATGACAATGACAATGACAACATAGCGGCACCTTCTGACGAAGGGAATAGCGAATAAAAAGACCGTGAGTTAAAAGAGAAGCAGGCATTTAAGTGCCTGCTTTTTTTTGTTCAATTTTTTGACGAAGAATTAGCA
Organism: Xenorhabdus sp. BG5; assembly: GCF_015163665.1. Taxonomy (GTDB): domain Bacteria; phylum Pseudomonadota; class Gammaproteobacteria; order Enterobacterales; family Enterobacteriaceae; genus Xenorhabdus. Next base: position 172,022 of record NZ_JADEUG010000002.1, read on the forward strand.
AGATGCAAATGCTGCTTTGTATTCCCTGCTACACTAGTATATGCTGTAACCAGTTATTATTAATCATATATTTCATCAGGCGATCTCTTGAGATATCTATCTTCTTTTCGGACGTCATTAAAGATATCACGTTATCTTTTTCGGGTGCTTGGATTTATGCTATGGGCGCTTGGGGCCTTATTAACCAGCTTTTATTTGACAAGTTTTTTTAATGCACTCAAATCAGATATTCGTCAAGAATATAATGCCAACTACGATATAGCCTTTTCTCATATACGACATATCGCCAATATCTTGCGAGATATTCAATTTATGGCGGAAAAGCATTTATCACAGGATAATGATAAAAATCAAACAATCGTACCGCATAATAACGATATTCTCTCGTACATTCCGTTGAATGAGAATTCCGATTGTGAACTATTACGTAGGACAACACATAATAATTTATATTCATTAAATCAGTTGATTGCACTTTGGCGAGATAATCTTGCCGCTATACGCAGCGTAAATCAGGCTTTTTTCATTGGCGTAAAAAGCAAATGTATGGTGAATTTTTTCCCTCATAACAATATCACAGAGCCTGATGCACTAAAAAAAATTATCTATGAGAATACCCGCAAGTTGATCAACATGAGAGAACAAAACAATGAAAGAGCTCTCTTTTGGATCCAACCTAACCCAAAATCGGATAGTGGTAATCTTTATGTTTTTACACCTATTTATATTAATGGTCACATGACAGGGATCATAGGTATCGAAAAATCTATCAGACTAGAATCTTTTTTACAAAAAAGGAATCGGCCTGTTACAGTCATGATGCTAAACGAATCAAATCAGCCTGAATTGCAATTTTCGATAAAAACGAATAGTAAACCTCTCGTTATAAATTCCAACTCGCAGCCAATGTATTTTGGTTACGATGAAAATTTTACCAGCTTGGTATTAATGCGGAATCTATCTCCCTCGTCATTAAGCATTACTTATTCATTACCGCTAAAACATATTTACGATGAAATGAAAATCAGTGTAATTAATGGCATCATCTTGAATATTATTTCTGCGATTGCGATTATCTTTTTCGTTTGGCTGTTTGAACGTAAAATGTTTTCTCCAGCCGAAGAGAATGCTATTCGCCTTGAAGAACATGAACAGTTTAACCATAAAATTGTCGCCTCTGCCCCTGTGGGGATAAGTATTTTAAGGATCAGTGATGGCGTTAACATATTGAGTAATGAGTTAGCACATAATTACACTCGAATGTTGACGCATGAAGATCAAAAACGCATTGTCGATATCATTTGCGATAAAACCAGTAGCTATATTGATGTCGTCACCAGCAATAATAATCACTTGCAAATTAGTTTCGTACACTCACGTTATCGTAATGAAGAAGTCGCCATTTGTGTACTGATAGATGTCAGCACCCGTGTAAAAATGGAAAAATCTTTGCAGGAAATGGCCTCCGCAGCAGAACAAGCTAACCAGGCAAAATCAATGTTTCTTGCCACAGTCAGCCATGAACTGAGGACGCCACTTTATGGCATTATTGGTAATCTAGAGTTGATGCAATCCCATACATTACCACCAGAATCTACCCGATTGCTGGCAACAATGAATAATTCATCATCACTATTACTGAAAATCATCAGTGATATTCTCGACTTCTCGAAGATAGAATCCAAGCAATTGAAAATTGAACCCAAGGATTTCAGTTGTAAAGAGATCCTGTCACATGTGATTTCAAACTACCTTCCCTTGATTGCCAAAAAAGGCTTAGGCTTGTACTGCTATATTGAACCAGATATCCCTGATATCATCCGTAATGATCCTGTAAGGTTGCAACAAATTATCTCCAACTTACTGAACAATGCGATCAAATTCACAGCAGCTGGCTATGTTGTCATTGAAATCAGCTCAAGGCATGGCTATCTATATATCAGCATTAAAGATACCGGACTTGGAATCGAGGATAAATTACAATTTCAATTATTCGAGCCCTTCTTCCAAATCAGTGCCAATAAAGAAAGTTCCTCACAAGGTACAGGATTAGGGTTGGCTATTTGTGAAAAACTTATCAATTTGATGGATGGTGATATTGAATTTGTCTCACAAAAATATGTTGGCAGCATCTTTTCTGTCCGTCTCCCTTTATATGGTGTGAAATACCATGCCAAACAATTATCCAACCAGCGGACACAAAAGAGGATTCTGTTAAATATTTGCAATGATTTTCTGGAAAAATATTTGCAAAATTTTCTTACACAACATTATTTTCAAGTTTCCCTCTATGACGAAAGCCAACTAGATGGCACAGAAATACTAATTTGTGATCGAGCTTGTAAAACGAACATTTCTGTATGTTATTTTATAGAAATTTCAGAGAAACATATCGGTTCGCCAGAACAAATTAGAGAGAATTATTGGTTATATAACACTTATGAACTGAATGAACTGGATAATATGCTGGATAATCTCCTGGCAGAACAGGCTTTCTTGCCAGGTATTTCTGTATCAACAATCTCTGTTACAGATAAAACCATCCAAACTGATATTTGTTTAAATACAATTAAAGTATTGGTCGTTGATGACCACCCTATTAACCAGAACTTACTGGCCGACCAATTAAACTCAATAGGGTTTAGTGCATCAATGGTTAATGATGGTATTGAAGCCATTGAATATCTTAAAAACAACTCACCAGATATTATTCTAACGGATGTTAACATGCCAAATATGGATGGATATGAACTTGCCCAATACTTAAGGAATAAAGGTTATATCAAACCCATTATTGGCATTACTGCCAATGCACTGGCAGAAGAAAAACAGCGTTGTGCTAATGTGGGCATGAATGATTGCCTGTCAAAACCTGTATCACGGGCTATATTAAAAGAAACATTAATTAAATACAGTGATATTTAAACTCATACATATTGAGCTATGAATGATGGAAAATCGGTAGCAGTAGTTACCGATTTTCCATTAGAAAAGATAACACATTGGTTAGTTACCAATATCTTTATCGATAGTGACAGAAGATAAATAGTTAAGCAATGCGATATCGTTATCGACTCCCAGTTTTATCATGGCTGATTTCTTCTGACTACTAATTGTCTTAATACTACGATTAAGTTTTTTGGCAATATCAGTAACAAGAAAACCTTCAGCAAATAAACGTAGGACTTCGCTCTCTTTAGGAGATAAACGCTTATCCCCATATCCATTGGCATTAACCTTTTCAAGTAGCCTGGAAACACTTTCAGGCGTAAACTGCTTCCCCTTTTGCAAAGCAGAAAGTGCCTTAGGCAAATCTGTTGGTGCTCCTTGCTTTAACACAATTCCCTCAATATCAAGCTCAAGTATCGCACTTAAAATAGCCGGATTATTGTTCATTGTAAGAACAATGATTGCCAATGTTGGGTAATGACGTTTAATATATTTTATCAGGGTGATACCATCACCATATTTATCCCCAGGCATTGACAAGTCTGTTATGAGAACATTTGCTTCTATATGTGGCAAGCTATTAATGAGCGTCGTTGAATTTTCAAATTCACCGACGACATTAATCCACTCAATTTGTTCAAGTGACTTGCGGATGCCAAACAAAACGATGGGATGGTCATCGGCAATAATGACATTAAGGTTATTCATATTATTGGTTACCTTGCTGCAACAGCTTAGTGACAAAGGAATCAATAAGGCTGATGCTATTTTTAATTTCTACTTCATTATTGTCTGCTATGTGTTTTTCCAACGCCTCACATGATGACCTAAGAAATTTTAAATCCAACATAGCAAACGCACCCTTAAGGCGGTGTACCGTTTGCGAAAGTGATATCAAATCATGCCGTTCTACATCAGTATACAATCTGGTAATGTCCATAGGTACTGTCTCTATAAACAATTTCCTGTAATCACTGTCTGTCAACTGAGTTTGATAATTTTTGAGGATATTGCAAATACTACTATCAACATTCTCAAATAAATCAACACCTTTAGCTAAATCACCTGCTGATTTAGAAATTTCAGGAATTTCTCTGGTTCCATCTAAATGGAAATTTTCTTCGACCAGAAACGATATTGCATTGATAATATCATCAGCAAGATTGTAATTGCACTGAACCATTCCCGGCTTCAACTGCTTAAATCCTGCTAAGCTCCCCACTAATAATATAGTTGGTTTTTCATGTTTGTACCGCTTTTCCTCTTTGTACAGCCTATCCGTAAGGATAATATCGTATTCTTCCGTAATGCCCTCTTTTCTTTTATCAAAGTATGCAGCACCATAATTATTAAGATAAGTATGGACAATTTTTCTGATCTCAGGGTTATTGATATCAATTAAAATCGTTATCCCTTCCAAAAGCGGAGGAGTTTCGCTATTTTCATCATCATGCTGCGATAGGGGAAGATTGATAACATAATGTGTTCCCAACCCCAACTTACTTTTAATATCAAGGCTTCCCCCCATTCTTTTGCTCAACTTATTACATAAATAAAAAGTCATGCCAGAATTTGCAGAGTACTTATCTTCCACGGATTGGTTCAGAAAAGGATAAATTAAGCTGGTTAGATCTCTTTCACTTAAACCCGCGCCACTATCCATCAACTCAATCTGAATATGGTTGTCATATTTACCTGAACCATTAACAACCAATGATATTTTACCATAGCTGGTCGTTGTTATTGCATAATTAAATAACAATGTAACAATTTTACTTAATGCTAACCCATCCCCTATAAATAAAGATTCACGAGAAATATTAAAATGATAATAAACCCTCAAACCTTTAGCATTTAATATAGGAAAATAAGCTTTCAAAATATCTTCCAACTGTGAAGATAGGGAAAATATTTCATTTTCCGGCTGCCAATCCCCTAACTCCAACTCATTGAGTAATGCAATATTTTCAACCCATTCGGTGATATATTTTGATTTATCTAGTAACTTATCCAATAACTTTTGCCCATTTTCATCTTGTGATAGTTGCTTCAATTTGTTGGCAATATCATTAATACTACTAATAGGATCTTTTATTTCATTATTAATATTTGAAAGCATAGAACGCCTGATCTGAATACTTTTATCATATTCACGATGAGCAAATTGCAATCGTTTATTTGCCATGACTTCCTGATCTTTGTCTTGTAGTAAAAATAGGTAAGTTTCTGGTAATAAGCTATTGTTATACATTTTTACTTCATAAACCGCTTCGTCAATGGATGTCTGAATTACACCATGATGTTGTTGTACCATCGCTCTGACTTTATTCAAATCCAGATGGGGTATTAACTGCTCTGCAATTTTATTAATTATCATTATCTGATTTGATTCAAAATCATAAACCACGACGCCAACAGGAATATTGGAGATAATATCACTATTTAGGGCATTCTTAATTTTCAGTGCATGATCCATAGAAGCATTCGGTGCAATATATCGCTTGCGTATATAAAATAATCCGCTTAAAGAAAACAGAAAGAAAAACACTATTGAAAGCAAAAGCCAAACATTCCTGAACAACAAATCTACAATCAGTGCCTTCAGTGGGACTTGATAAATCAATTTATACTGCATGATATCAAGAGGCTGAGAAAGTTCTAGCCAAAAGCCGTTCAATGAAACCTCAGCTTTATCGGAAGCTTCAGGTTCATGTAAGTTTATCGCATTCAAACGGAAGTTTGCTGGTGACATATCAATCGGCAAAAGGTTATTAATAGGCAAATCAAAAGCAATAATAGTGGTTAATTGCCCTGTTGCATTAAATGCAGCTTTATAGGTGTAGAAATAAATATTTTCACCACGTAATACATTAATGGATGAAATGCTCTCTTTTTCCTCCAAAGTGGAAGATTGATCCAACATCTCGGTGCGTTTGGTTTCAGAATTCAGAGTCAAATAGCTCTCTTTGAACCTGATTTCTGGTTGTAGAATCGGATAGGTTGTTATCAATAACAAATTATTATCCTGCCCATTGAGGTAGTACATAGACAAGTATTCATTATGAGCACCCCAGAGAATATCCAGATAGCTAGATAAATGCTCAGCAAGTTGGACACTCGAGTCGTTATATTGACCAAAAATAATGGCGTCAACAGACTGATAACGATTTTCTAGCCAATAGACATCGGGACGCAATTTAAACAATGGCGTATTCTCCTGAGAGGAGATTGGCAGAGTATTTGACTGCTCAAAAATATGACTTGCATGGTAACGATAATTTTTAATCTGCAATCTCATCTTCGCTGCTACACTACTGATAGCATATTTTTTCTCCATCAACCAAATATCAAAATAGTTATACCCGAATAAAAATAGAGACGTAAAAAGCAAAGTAACAAATAACGCGTAAAAACGAGGAATAGCAGATGGCTTGATAGGTGGTTGTCTATACATTCTTTGGATGGTTGCCTTTAGTATGAATATATTTTGGTCAATGTGATATCAACCCGTCGATAAATAAGCCGATGTACTGTGCTTAATATTAGCAGGTTAGCAAATGAAAAGGCCATTACAGATCGAAGATTGAGCAAACAGTAAAAAAACATAATTTTTTTTCTTTAAGGGCTAGACACATCAAAATGATATAGGCATAATCTCGCGCCATGGAAGGATGGCCGAGCGGTCGAAGGCAGCGGTCTTGAAAACCGCCGATGGGAAACCATCCTAGAGTTCGAATCTCTATCCTTCCGCCAAATTTCGCCGGCTTAGCTCAGTTGGTAGAGCAACTGACTTGTAATCAGTAGGTCACCAGTTCGACTCCGGTAGCCGGCACCATATAAAACCCGTTATCTCTCAACCAGATAGCGGGTTTTTCATTTGTGCTCACCAACGATACTAAGAGCTGGCTGGGACATATTTGAGACCTCATCGTGAAATAGAGCATCAATTTTTTGTGCATGCTCTGTCAGATGAGAAGGTGCTAGATGCGCATACCGCCTCACCATTTCAATTGATTCCCAACCGCCCATTCCATTGGGTTCATGACCTTTTCTGACCAGTTTAAAGCCATTGAGTATATCAATGCAGCCCGCGCTCATTTCAATATGCCACGCGAGAAATATGACGCCGTTATTGATACGGATGATCAGTACACTAATGACATATCTCAATCGTCAGTATTTAAAGCCCTTTGTAGAGGCATTCGAGCACATCGCAAAATCAGACGGCGCTATGTGTGTTACCGATGCAGCTAATCAACTGAAAATTAAGCCTAAAATTCTTTTCGACACACTATCTTCAAACAAGTAGATTTATTGCCGTTTGGGTAAAAAACCTTGGCCTGGTTATCTGACCTCTTATGTCCAAACGACAAAGTCCTTTGGCATACTAATAAATTATGTTACTCAATAAAGAAGTTTCTGATTGTTTTTTAACTTAATATGCTTTTATTTTCCCACGATTACATAAATTAAACATATTGATAACGAATCATAAGCACCACTCAAAGTGTAATTATTTATTTACACTTTGTGTACCATAGATTTGACAGACATAAATCAATCATTTAACCTGCGGGTCTTATAACTATTTCTCAACATATTCAGAAATGAGGATCGCGTGAAAAATCGCACTATTGGCAGTATTTTTATCGTTGCTGGAACGACGATTGGCGCAGGGATGTTAGCAATGCCATTGGCAACGGCGGGTGTGGGGTTTGGAACTACATTGGCTATGTTAGTCGCTCTGTGGGCTTTAATGAGTTATACAGCACTCTTGCTCGTGGAAGTGTATCAACATAATAAATTTAATACTGGGTTAGGAACTATCGCGAAACGCTACCTTGGGTTAGGTGGGCAGGTATTGACTGGCTTTAGTATGCTTTTCCTTATGTATGCCCTGACAACAGCTTATATTAGTGGCGCAGGTGAGTTACTGGCGGCTTCCCTCTCTTCCTGGTTGGATAAACCGGTTTCTGTCTCTGCCGGGATCAGCATTTTTACTATTATTGGTGGTGGGATAGTCTGTATAGGCACCCAATCTGTCGATTTGATTAACCGCCTGCTGTTTACTGCTAAAATTGTTTTTCTGGTGATCGTACTCGGCGTCATGATGCCTCATGTTGATAAAATCAACCTGATCTCCATGCCCATTGAGCAAGGATTAGCACTCTCTGCTATCCCGGTCATTTTTACTTCATTCGGGTTTCACGGAAGTGTGCCAAGTATCGTTGCCTATGTGGGAGGAGATACCAACAGACTACGGAAAATCTTTGTTATCGGTAGTGCCATTCCCCTGTTAGCCTATATTCTGTGGCAATTGGTGACGCTCGGCGCGATTTCTTCAAATACATTTGTTGGCATTCTTGCACAAGAGTCTGGCCTGAATGGATTATTGAAAGCGGTAAGAGAAATTGTCGCTGCACCTAAAGTGGAGTTTGCCGTTCATCTGTTTGCCGATCTTGCGCTAGCCACCTCATTTCTTGGCGTTGCCTTAGGGTTATTTGATTACCTTGCTGACCTTTTTAAGCGCCGCAATCACGCCAAAGGGCGTTTACAAACAGGGTTAATGACTTTTGCTCCCCCCTTGTTCTGTGCACTGTATTACCCTAATTTTGTTATGGCACTGACATTTGCGGCTGTTGCTCTCTCTATTCTCGCCCTGTTATTGCCTTGCTTGCTGGTTTGGCGTAGCCGTGAAGAAAACCAGGAAGGTTATCGTGTCAAAGGAGGTAAGCCTGCATTAGTCTTTGTTTTCCTGTGTGGACTTGCAGTGATTGTCATTCAAATTGGCATTGTCACAGGTATACTGCCAAACATAGGGTAAGCTTATCCTGTCTAAGGTTATCCGCATTAATACTGACGCGGATAACCTTGCAGCATTTTCGTTTAATTAAAAGCTCAGACCAGCGCCAATATAAAAACCATCGGTAACCTTATTACTTCGATTACCATGACTACCCCGTATATCAATGACACGGTAGCCAACATCTACACTCAGGGGTCTGAAAAGCGTATAACGCGCTCCCCCTGTCGCTTCAGTATAAGAATCCATTCCTGACGTTAAGCCTGATGGCGAACCGTAAGCCTCACCATACAGGGATAAAGAAGAAGTCACGGCCCAAGTAAGGCCAGCACCTACAGCTAATGCTGCGCCATCTTTCCCATCTTTGGGGGACAAATAAAGCCCTTTCGCGCCGACGTTTGCTGCTAATGGACCCAATGGCAGACCGAAGCTTAAACCTAAACTACCAAGCTGGCCATTGTGATCACTGCGAGTCCAGTTACCCGTCAAAGACAGACCGGCATATTTATCACCAATCCCCACTGATGTACTTGTACTGTGTTTTCCCACCTGAGCATCTATAGAGAGAGCATTTGCTGAGCCAGCTATAAAAAGCAAACTAGCGGCGCCAATAGCAATAAAGCCTTTCATAATCTTGTCCTTTAATTAATCAATGCCTATACCAATCTAACTTCAAGATGCATGTGACTTCTCCCCGCTTCGCGGGGAGAAGTCAGGTTTCATATCGTGTTGTAAATTGCAACTTGAAGTTTAATGCGTATATATGAGCTAATATATTGTACTTAAACCGACGTGGCGTCCTAGATGATAAAGAGCAAGGAAATGTTTAGATTCATAAAGATATGTAAATAACGTTATCATTTATTATATTTACTATTTATCTCTGTTACCCATTGCTTCACTTGTTGGCGCGAAATCTTTATCCCACCATTTTTCAGTTGTGCAGGTAACACATAACAGGCAACAGGCCGCTGAAAAGCCGCGGTTTTATCCGTAAGCCAATCAATAAGTGTTTCTGTTAGCGCAGGATATTGAGCTTCAATTACCGCTACTGGCCGATGACCGAATTCAATATCAGGAATAGGAACAACAAAACTCTGTTCAATTTCAGGATGTTGGTTAATGATCCGCTCAATATCTTCTGGCTGAATACCCTCCCCACCACTGAAAAATTGGTTGTCGAGACGTCCTAAGATCCTTAACTCCCCTTGTTCAAATACGCCGCGATCCTGGGTCGAAAACCATCCGTCGTTATCTGACAATGGCTGCAATTCCCCATTAAACCAATAGCCGCTCGCAATGCTATCAGCACGGATCTGAATTTCTTCATCGACTAAGCGAATGGATTTTCCCGTGAGTGGATTACCTACCCCAGGCAGCCCATCAGCGCGTTTTGCGCAAACAGTTGATGCCATTTCTGTCAACCCATAGCCACACCAACAACGAATACCCAGTTCCTCAGCCCGTTGGGTCAGTGACGTCGGTATCATGGCACCTCCCAATAACACTTCTTTTAATGTCAATGGATAGTTATGGCGTTGTTCCAGCAAACGCCACAATTGAGTAGGTACAAGTGATGCATGGGTACAACCAGACAGCGCACGATCCAGCGGATGTAAATCCCGTAGCACTAATGTTGCTCCTGTTTGTAACCAACGCCAAAGGATCCCCTGGCCTGAAACATGAAACAAGGGCAATGACAGTAACCAGCTATCATCTGGCTGAAAATCCATGCAGGAAAGAATACCTTGAGCGCTGGCAAGATGAGCGCCAATGGAGTGTACCGCAGCCTTGGGCAACCCAGAAGAGCCAGAGGTCAGGATCATGCTGGCAGGACGTTGACTTTCCCACAATACCAACAGGTTGTTTTTTGCGTGCCCATCATGTTTCTCTGGAAACTTTTGTTGCCAGTCAAGTCTCTTAACTGGCATAACAGGCGAAGGCGAGTTCGTGAAATCCACCCCATAATCCATATTGAGATGAGGTAATAGCTCCACCAGCAACCGATCAGGTAATTGAGGATTAAGAGGTAACGCTCTGGCACCACATCGCAGGACAGCCAGGTAACACAACAAAAGTTCCGCGCTATTCTTGCCTCTCAGGATCACACCACTACCTTCCACAACGCCCTGTTGGTGGAAATGGACAGCAATAGCATTGATGCTTTGCGTTAATTGATACCAGGTTAGTTGCTCATCATATAACTGAATAGCTTGTTTTTCAGGCAAGGCCGCAGCCCAATGCTGCCACGGCCATTGAGTCCACTCTATTACTGACATTCATAACTCCATACCATAGCCAGCTTGTCCAGCATGACACACGGAATATGACTCTCTGGCCAACAGCGGATAAGTTGTGACTGGATAAGATCCAACGTATCCAGGCCCGGAAGTGAATCAAGTGTGAGCCATTGTGCAAGACGAGCCAATTGTGTCAAACCAAAGCTACTTTCAATGCTGGAGCTAATCACCGCCTCTAACCCTAACTGATGAGCTTTGGTAATTAATTGATGGCAACGGTCAATACTGCCTGTCAATGTCGGTTTGATGATAATGGCGGAGACGCCCTCCTGAGCTTCTACGGTAAAATCGGCTTCACGGACACTTTCGTCCCATGCAATAGCGATACCCGTTTCACGAGCAAACGCCAGTGACTCATCCCTGGTTTTGCAGGGTTCTTCAATGAAAGCAATTCGATGCCGATAATCTGGATTGACATATTTAGCAAATCCCTCTGCTTTTGTACGTGTCCAACTGCGGTTAGCATCTAATCGCAACCGGAGATCAGGCACCGCTTCAAGCATCACATTGACTACCATGCCATCCCGTACAGCTTCATACAGCCCAACTTTCACTTTAGCAATCTTCTGGCCTGCCATATTTCCCAAACGCAGGATCACATCATCGGGATCGCCGGTACATAACGGTGCCTTGCAATAATTAGCTGTTTCAGGTAACTCTCCCCGTAATTCAGCCAGCGCACAGCTTAGGCCAAACGCAACGGAAGGCAGATCGCTCTCTTCTGGCTGTGCACCCAGGCACCATTGTTGCAGCCATTCCACCGCCGACGCTTTAGCTTGTTCAGGCGTTTCATGGCTAAATTCAGGCAATGGGGAAATTTCTCCCCAACCGTCTCGTCCATTTTCCTGTAAGTGCACCAAAAATCCGTCACGGGTTTTCAAGCGCTGATAACGCAAAATAATACCTGCCTCCATGGGCAGGCTAAATTGGTACAAAGTTGCTTTACGCATAATGAATAATAAATTACGGATTACGCTTGAACTTACTGAAATCAGGATGGCGTTTTTCGTTGAACGCATTACGCCCTTCCTGCCCTTCTTCGGTCATGTAGAACAGCATGGTGGCATTGCCCGCCAATTCCTGTAAACCCGCCTGACCATCGCAATCTGCGTTCAATGCCGCTTTCAGGCAACGCAACGCCATTGGGCTGTTTTCCAGCATTTCACGACACCAGCGCACAGTCTCTTTTTCCAATTCGGCATAAGGTACGACGGTATTCACCAGTCCCATATCCAATGCTTCTTTGGCATTGTATTGGCGGCACAGGAACCAGATCTCGCGCGCTTTTTTCTGTCCTACGATCCGCGCCATATACGATGCCCCCCAACCACCATCAAAAGAACCGACTTTAGGGCCGGTTTGACCGAAAATGGCATTATCCGCCGCAATGGTCAAATCACACATCAAATGCAGGACGTGCCCACCGCCAATGGCATAACCCGCAACCATGGCAACGACAGGTTTTGGACAGGTACGGATCTGGCGCTGAAAATCTAATACATTCAGATGGTGTACGCCGCTGTCATCTTTATAACCACCATAATCGCCACGGATTTTTTGGTCGCCTCCAGCACAAAACGCTTTTTCACCCATTCCTGTCAGAATAATCGTTCCAATAGCTTCGTCATAACGGGCATCTGCCAACGCCTGAATCATCTCTTTGACGGTCAGAGGACGGAATGCATTACGTACTTGTGGGCGATTAATCGTAATCCTGGCAAGGCCGTCTGTGGATTTATGGTAGAGAATATCTTCAAACCCTTGGGAACAATCTTGCCATTCAATAGGGGCATACAATTTTTCTTCTCTTGGGTAACGCATTATTGTGTTTCCTTAACCAAAAAGTGATAAAAAACAGTTCACTGCGCTGGCAAAAGCCACAGGATTGCCATAATGAGCATTATGCCCAACTTGAGGAATAGTTGTTAATGGCAGTGTATATTGCTGCGCTATGCTCTGGAATTTACGATCATTTTCCCCACATAAGTAAGAGAAAGGAATAGACATTTGCTGTAAAGCAGGAACTAGCCAGGGTTGGCGGCCTAAAGAGGTACTTTCCAGCATATCTGCGATACCATCTCCTCTGTTTTGGCTGCGCAGATGAATAATTTTCTCACGTTGTACCGCCGTTAAGTCAGCAAATATCGGTTGTTGATACCAATCAGGTAAGACTGACACCATTGGCTCCTGGCGAAAACGTTGTGCCCAATGCTGATCATTGCGCAATCGCACATCACGCTCCTGCTGGGAAAACAGCCCCGGATTTCCGCCTTCCACCAGCAACCCGCGCAGGCCATTTTGTTTGCCATAGAGCGCATGGTACATAGCTATTCGTCCTCCCAATGAATAACCCATCAAACAGTAATCATTAATTGAATACCCGGCCAGGGTTGCCGTCAGCAATTCACTCATCTCAGCAAAACCGCCAGTCACATTCATATTGACGGAATTACCGTGCCCCGGTAAATCAACAACCAATGAAGGATATCGATCACAAGCATCCACGACAGGAAACCAATCGCCACCGCTTCCCAATAATCCATGCAACCAAACTAACCATGTCCCTTGGTTATGTGTATGAAATGTCCGACAGTTTAGTTTCACAGCGCCGCCACCTGTTCCAGTAACTCTTGCAGGCATATCGCCCCTGCATTACCTGAAACCTTTAACTCAATCAATGTCGTCTCCTTACGATCCCATACCTGTTGGGCGCAGCGTTTTAATTCCGGCCAATTTTGTGGTGCCGCATAGTTTAGGTCGAACATGGCAGCAACATGATCAAAATTGACATCTTGCGGCATACAGTAAAAACGCTGGCGTTCTTCCTGTGGCGTTGGTAACAAAGAAAAAATCTGCCCGCCATTATTATTCACTATGATCAATAACATGGGAGCAGAAAGATGGCGTAATAAAGCCAGGCTATTCAGATCATAGAGGGCAGAGATATCACCTATAATCGTGAGTGTCGGTTTATTGGTTGCCCGCTGGACACCTGCTGCGGTCGCGATCAAGCCGTCTATACCACTGGCTCCTCTGTTACTGTAAACCGGATAACCCACAGGAAGCTGTCCCAAAGCATCAACCAAACGCACAATCAAGCTATTGCCAACAAACAATTGCCCTTGCTCTGGCAACAATTGAGGTAATCGATGCGCAATCGCTGCCTCGCTGAATTCTTCCGTCAACTTTGTTTCAACACACTTACACGCACTTTTTGACCATGAATTCAATTCATCTGCCCAAGGTGCTCGCGAATATGCGGGATGTTCCCGTAACCAATCAGTCACACTGCAAGTGAATTTGCGCCCTCTATGGTTTGCAGGATCAAGCCTGCCGGCAATGGGATCGACAATCCAATACTGCTCAGGTTGGCATTTAGCCTGCCATTGCAACAATCGCTTGCTTGTCAGGCTGGCGCCAAATTGGATCACCAATTGCCCTTGCGCCAGAATTTCCTGAGTGCGGGAATGAGTGAGCCATAAATCTGCACATGGCAAAGGCTGTCCCGTTTGAGACAACACATCACCAATAAGCGGCCATCCCATCTCTTCTGCCCATTGAGTAACATATTTTCCCTCTTCTGCACGCATTCTCCCTGCCAGTACAATTCCCTGTTTTTTCTGCCAGATATCCCAATCAACTGCCTTGAGGGTGGTATGCATTTCTGGCTGAGCCAACCACGGTTCATTCCCTTGCCACCACTCCCCCAATGTTTGCAACCAATCTTGATGCGCCGTCATCTCATTACCATACAAGGGCTCCGCAAACGGGCAATTAATATGTAGCGCACCTTGTTTCAGGTTTGACATTGCATTATCGATGGAAGAAACCAACCAACTGGCAGGGATCTCTGTGGTTGGCCGTGGCAGGGCTAAAGTTTGCGTGGGATGAGAAGCAAAAATACCTACCTGACGAATAGCTTGATTAGCACCACAATCGATTAATTCAGGCGGCCTGTCCGCCGTGAGAAATACCAATCGTTCTCCCGTCAAGCCCGCTTCAATTAAAGAAGGATACAAATTGGCAACTGCCGTTCCAGACGTCACAATAACCGCAATCGGCTTTTTGCCCGCTTTTGCCAATCCTAAAGCCAAATAGCCCAACCCGCGCTCATCAAAATGAGTATGACAGGTCAACTTATGGTTTTCTACGGCAGCCAATGTCAATGATGTTGAACGAGAGCCGGGAGCAATGCAGACATGACACAATCCGTGGCGGGTTAATGCTTCCAATAAAAGTTCCGCCCAGCGGCGGTTGAGTGCGCTGTTTGACATATAATGCCCAAAAGATTCTTTCAAAAATGATGCCAAAGAATAAGAGATAATTATATAAGACGCTCTTGATCTTAATGCGGATAAAAACGATTTCCTTATCTTAGTTCAAGGAATTGTCATTTAATTGGCGATATTTCAGCTATACCAATCTAACTTCAAGATGCGTGTGATATCTCCCCGCTTCGCGGGGAGATATCAGGTTTCATATAATGTTGTAAATGGCAACTTGAAGTTTAATGCGCATATAAATGAGAAATATAAAATCCATTGATAACAAAACTGAAAATTAATGAGTGATTGAGCTAATACTTTCTCAGATAAATCTGAATACGATCATCTCACGTTATCTGCAAGTGATCACAGTACCCATATAATTACTAATGTAAATCACCTATACAATGGGGTTTGAAATTCACACACAAAAGAGAATAACCGAACATCAATTTCGCTAATATTTTCGGTATGTGGATTAAAAATAGTATTTAATTTTGAAAAATAGTCATTATACGATCAATAAACCACATTTTTATACTGAAAAATAAATCAACCTCACTTTAACCATGTTATTTAAAATAAAAACCCCAACAACCAACAATATTCACCCTTCGGTAATAAAAAATATTTACACTCAGTCTAAGTTTTTTTCATTGAAATCAATCCCAATATTAAGCATTATTTTTCAAAACTTTTTTATGACAGAGAAATAAATATATAACAAATTGATTTAAAACAAATAAAAATCATACCAAAACATAAATATCATCTCCATACATTATTCCAAATAGATATAATACTAGTTGAAAACCAAATGACCGTAATTATTTCACGAAATTTTCCCATTGATATAAATTCACGCAGTACGTATTATTCTGCCTCTTCAAAAATGAAGAATGTAAAAATTCATCTTAATCTAAATTAAATTAAATTCCGTCTGGTCCTGCTATTTGTAAAACCAATAAGCAGTATAAAAAGGGGATGGCGTGTCATATCTTTATTTCCGTCCGATGGGCTTTCATAGATATCGGTATAAGCTATTATCGTTATTTATATCACTAAGTTGTTTAATAACAACGGAATCCGCTCAGGCAGATTACGATGCATTAATTCAACAAGCCAGAAATGGCAATACCAATCCCATGCTCGAATATATTCGTCAAGAGGAGAAACGACATCGTCTTTCTTCCTTGCAAGTTGCTGATTGGTTGCAAATTGCAAGCTGGGCTGGACATGATGATGAAGTCATTTCTCTCTGGCAACGCTATCGTTCAATGGCTATACCCGCCAGAGGGATAGCGGCTGTTGCCCGCGCCTATCGCAACCAACGCCAATGGTCACAAGCAATACAGATGTGGCGTACAGCCCTGCCCCTGGACAGGCAGAACCGAGACATCAAAGCTGGCCTTATCATGACACTCGCCGATGCCAAACAAGACGCAGAAGCCCGACGTTTGGCAAAAGAGTTATTGGCTCATCAACCCGACGCGGCTAATTACCGTTTGCTGGCCTACGTTGACCAAGCTGCTGGTCGGATATGGAATGCCATGCAAGTGCTTTCTATCGCGCATAAACAGTTTCCCGACAATAAAGAAGTCACCCAAGATTATCTGTTCAGCCTAAAAAACAATCGAGTCAGTGATCCAGCACGGCGTTTAGGACAACAGCACACTACACAATTAACCACGGCGCAACTGCGCAGGCTGGAAGCTGACGCCGCAGCAGAACTGGTTCGCTTGTCAATGATCCCTAATCGTAGTGAAAAAGAGCGCTTTGACATTGCTGACAAAGCACTTGCCCGCTACGAGCATATGCTTAACCAATGGCACAATCTATCCGATGCACAGCAAGACTACCAATGGGCGCGCATTGATCGGCTTGGTGCCCTTCTTTCCCGCCATCGGATGCAAGAAGTCATTGATGACTATCTGATCTTGCAAAAACAAGACATGCCTATCCCAGGATATGCACAGAAATGGGCAGCAGCAGCCTACCTGAATCTGCGCCAGCCAGAAAAAGCACGAAATATTTTGCACGCTTTGAATTACCCTGATGAAAATATCTCGTCGTCAGGGAAAATAGCAGCGCCCAATATTCCCCTTGAAGATGATATCGTCCTTTTTTATGCGAATGTGGAAAGTGAGCGTCTGGATGCAGCTCAACAACTTGCCACCGATATCAAACAACGCAATCCTTATATGCTTAATGTCTTTGGATCTCCCATCCGCGTTCCGAATGATGACTGGCTACAAGGACAGCAATTTTTAGCGGAGTCTGCACAATTACGTGAAGATCTTGCCGAAGCAGAAAAACGCTTTACTCATTTAGCCCGCACCGCTCCCGGCAATCAGAAATTACGGATCGACCTGGCGGCTATCTGGTTGGATCGTGGTTGGCCACGTCGTGCTGAGAGTGAATTAAAGCAAATTGAAGGACTCGATCACCGTAATCTGGCGTTGGAAATCCAGCAAGGCTATACCGCCCTTGCCTTGCAAGAATGGCAACAGATGGATTTGCTGGCCGATGATGTTATTACCCGCGCACCAGAAGACATGCTCGCTAAACGCCTTAACCGTCTACGCAATGTACATCATATGTCAGAACTGCAAATTAGGGTCAATCAAGGCATTAATTCAGATAATCCAGAAAGTGGCAAACACAGTTCAGATATTGATGCCGTACTTTATAGCCCTCCCTTTGCGGATAATTGGCGCTTATTTGCCGGTGGTGCTTACAATCGCGGCCAATTTTCAGAAGGCCGGGGGCTAAACCGTGATTTACGCGGCGGGATAGAGTGGCGTTCGCGGGATCTTTGGCTGGAAAGTGAAGTTTCTGCGCGTCATTATCGTCATGGCAGTAAAGTGGGATTACGGCTCGCAGCCTGGTATGACTTCAATGATCAATGGCGACTGGGTGGCTCCGCAGAACGTCTTGCCCGTAATACTCCCTTGCGTGCGTTGAGCAATCATATCCACGCCAATGGTGGACAAATTTATGCTCGCTGGAGATACAGCGAACGCAGCCAATGGAGCGCTCGCTTTGCTCCTGCATTCTTTTCAGATGGCAACCATCGCTTTGAATATGGTATTGATGGCCTTCAACGCCTATATACCACCCCTTACCTGAAGCTTGATGGGCAGTTGGAACTGAGCACGACTCACAACACCCGGCAAAATACCCCCTATTTCAATCCCAAAAGCGACTTTACCTTCCTGCCTGAATTAGAAGCAGACCACATCATATATCGGCACTATCAAACCGTCTGGAGCCAGCAAGTTGTGGCTGGCATTGGGCAATATTGGCAGCAAGGGTACGGCAGTGGCCTGATCACAAGGATCGGATATGGTCAACGTATTAAATGGAATGATGTTATTGACACAGGGGTAAGGCTCACGCTGGATAAACGTCCTTATGACGGTAAACGAGAAAGTAATCTGCAAGCAGCTTTTGATTTAATCTATCGGTTCTAAAGGATTTTTTATGACACACAAAGTTTCTCGTCATTGGTTGATGATATCGGCACTGCTGATTAGCCTGTTGATTCCCCAGTTTGGCATGCTGGCATATGCAGAAAAACCTGATTTCGTTCCACCAGCGCAACGACCGCTTCCCATGAATGAACGCCCCTGGCCTAAAAATGGTTTTGTGGTTCTCGCTTATCATGATGTCGAAGATGATGGTGCAGATCAGCGTTTTATGTCAGTCCGTACCAGCGCATTGAATGATCAGTTTGCCTGGCTGCGGGAAAATGGCTACCAGCCTGTTACCGTCGATCAAATTCTCACTGCCAATCAGGGCGGTACGCCACTGCCTCCCAAGGCCGTATTGCTGACTTTCGACGATGGCTATAGCAGTTTCTACCACCGCGTATTTCCGCTACTGAAAGCCTATAACTGGCCAGCCGTTCTGGCCCCCGTTGGGATCTGGGTTGATGTACCAACCGAAAAACCCGTTGATTTTGGTGGGTTGATGGTCACACGGGAGCGCTTTACTACCTGGGAACAGGTGGCTGAGATGTCTCGTTCTGGCTTAGTGGAAATAGGTTCCCATACTTATCAGCATCATTACGGTGCCATCGCTAACCCACAAGGCAACACCGAGCCGGCCGCGGCCATTCGCATTTACGATAAGAAAACAGGAAAATATGAAAGTGAGCAAGCGTTTCGTCAGCGGATGGAAAAGGATATCGCCACGATCACTCAAAGAATTATCGCAGCCACAGGCAAGCAGCCACGAGTCTGGATTTGGCCTTATGGCATCGATAACGGTGTTACCCTGGAAATAGCCAAACGCTACGGCTATAAAATGGCATTGACCTTGGATAATGGGCTGGCAAACGTCAACAATCTTGATAATGTGCCACGTATATTACTCACACATAATCCTTCCCTGAAAGAGTTCGCCGAGCAGGTCATCCAGGTACAGAATAAACCGATCTTACGGATTGCCCATATTGATCTGGATTATGTTTATGATCCAGACCCCGTTCAACAAGCCGATAATCTCGACAAGCTGGTTCAGCGCATTGCCGATCTGCGCGTTAATACCGTTTTCCTGCAAGCCTTTGCTGATCCCAAAGGCGATGGCAATGTACGTGAACTCTACTTTCCTAATCGCTGGCTACCGATGCGAGCTGATCTCTTTAACCGTGTTGCTTGGCAATTGCACAGCCGCCTGAACATTGAAGTTTATGCGTGGATGCCTGTTCTGGCCTTTGAACTGGATTCTTCACTCCCGCGGGTGATGAGCTATGACGCAAGTCATAACAAGCTGTTTGTCAACCCGACACAATATCGCCGTTTATCGCCTTATAACTCAGAAAACCGCCGAAGGATCAAAGAGATTTATCAAGATTTGGCCTCTCATGCCATTTTCCAGGGCATCCTGTATCACGATGATGCCGTCATGTCTGATTTTGAAGATGCTGGCGCAGATGCCATCAACGCTTATCAGGCCACAGGTTTATCTGCTTCCATTACAGAAATTCGGCAAGATCCGGAACAATTTGCTCGTTGGACACGTTTTAAAAGCCAATACCTGATTGATTTCACTCATGAGTTAACCAGAGAACTTAAGTCAATACGGGGTTATCAGATCAAAACGGCACGCAATATTTTTGCCCTGCCCATTCTGGAACCGGACAGCGAAGCGTGGTTTGCCCAAAATCTGGATGATTTCCTCGCTCACTACGATTGGGTTGCTCCAATGGCAATGCCATTGATGGAAAATGTGCCACTAGCAAAAAGCAATCAGTGGTTATCCCGATTGGTGAAAATCATTGCCCAACGCCCACAAGCACTGGACAAAACTGTTTTTGAATTGCAATCCGTAGATTGGCGCAAGCCACTGGATAAAAGAGCAATTTCAGGGCACCAATTAGCCAAGTGGATGCGTCAATTGCAGCTCAATGGCGCACAGAGCTTCGGTTACTACCCTGATAACTTTCTCAACAACCAACCAGAAATGAATGAGATTCGCCCTGTTCTTTCTCCTGAATGGTATCCACTTAATGATTGATCGTATTATTGCTTTTGCAGTGCTCTGCCTGGTATTGAGCATCCCCCTTGGTATCGCTATCACCTTTACCGGGGAAGTCATGCTGAACTTTGTCTTTTTCTGGCCTTTATTCATGTCGGCCATCTGGATCTCAGGAGGGATCTATTTCTGGCTCTATCGGGAAAGGCATTGGAAAATTGTTGGTGAAGAAGCCCCGCATCTTGAAGGTGCTCCTCTGATTTCAATTTTGATCCCTTGCTACAACGAAGGGCCAAATGTTCGAGAAACACTACTGGCTGCCTTGAACCAACGCTATCCCAATGTTGAAGTGATTGCTATCAATGACGGTTCAACCGACAGCACCGCGGATGAACTCAATGCGATGGCGAAACAACATCAAGCCTTAAGAGTGATACACCTGAAACAGAATCAAGGCAAAGCGACTGCACTTCAAGCGGGTGCTGCTGCCGCAAAAAGTGATTATCTGGTTTGTATTGATGGCGATGCTCTGTTAGATCGCGATGCGGCTGTTTGGCTGGTCAAACCCATGATTGATCATCCCCGTGTCGGTGCTGTTACAGGCAATCCCCGCGTTCGTACACGATCCACTTTAGTTGGGCGCATTCAGGTTGGGGAATTTTCTTCTATCATCGGCCTAATCAAACGTACCCAGCGGGTTTATGGTCAAGTCTTTACCGTCTCAGGGGTTGTTGCAGCCTTTAATCGCCGGGCACTGGCCGACGTGGGATATTGGAGTAATGACATGATCACAGAAGATATTGATGTGAGTTGGAAACTCCAGTTACACCATTGGTCTATCTTTTTCGAACCCCGTGCCATCTGCTGGATCTTAATGCCTGAAACCCTACGAGGATTATGGAAGCAGCGGTTACGCTGGGCACAGGGTGGAGCCGAAGTTTTCCTGAAAAACCTGCGTCAATTGTGGTCATGGCAATATCGCCGCATGTGGGGGTTATTTGCTGAATTCTGCTGCTCCGTTATCTGGTCATTTACCTTTGCCCTTTCCATCATTTTATTTTTACTTGGCATGCTCATCACATTACCGGAAAACATTCGCGTCTATACGCTATTTCCACCTGGGTATACGGGCTTGGTTCTGGCGGCTACCTGCCTGATCCAGTTTACCGTCAGTTTAGTGATTGAACGACGCTATGAAAAACACGTTGCCTCCTCGCTGTTCTGGGTGATTTGGTATCCGATGGTTTATTGGATGCTAAACCTATTTACGACCCTGGTATCTTTTCCCAAAGTGATGCTTAAAGTACACAGAAAACGTGCTCGCTGGGAAAGCCCTGACAGGGGAATAGAGAGAATCGAATCATGAAAGAACCATTGATTTTTACCGAACAAAGGTTATGGCCGCGTTTAATTGATATTCTGTTGACCATACTGGCTTGGGCGGGTTTTATCTATTTATTCATGGTGGGATTATTTTACGTCTCCCATAATGGCCCCAGGCCTTTTACTGCGACATTATTTACTTCTGAACTGGGCGTCATCACCCTTTATATTGCCATTGCCATATTTAATGCATTTTTGCTCATTGGCTGGGCGAAATACAACCAACGTCGATTTAGGATCGAACGTCGTCGTCACCGACCTGCGTTAACCCACACTGAGGTAGCACAGAGCTTTAATTTGGAACAAAGATTGTTTGATACCTTAAGGCAAGGCAAAGTTTCCAGTATCACTTATGACAATCATGGACATATAATAGAAATCAATGAAGATATATCAATATATACGCATTAAACTTCAAGTTGCAATTTACAACACGATATGAAACCTGATTTCTCCCCGCTGCGCGGGGAAATATCACACGCATCTTGAAGTTAGATTGGTATAGAAATAGCCATTTATTCACTAAGAATGAAATTATACCTTTAAGGTATCAATTAGATTGCCAATAATCTTATTTGGCAAGCAACAATTTTACACCCTATCTCATTAAGAAAATGATACTGAATGAGATAGGTCTTGGTTGAGAACAGATTTTACCAATAACTTTCACACGATCATTAACACAACCATTTACAATATGAAAAACAAATACTGGATGAAAAATATATACTGGAACCCGATATGAAAGTAATTGAACGGATTCATTATCTTTGTAAATGCACTATTTTTAAACGTTGTGTTTCCAAATTATTTCTACGGTTATTGATGACCTTATGCTTAATCACCGTCACATGTCATTCAGCAGTAATAGCCATGCCTGACACCAATAAAAAACGAATAATCAATGAAAAAACAGCACACAATGAAAATGTTGCGCGGGTAGTTTCTGGAATTATCAGTTATACCCACTGGCCTATTACACCTACTATCCTGCACTTATGTCTGGTTCCTCCATCTAATTACATTAGCGCCTTAACCCACATTGATATGATTTCTGATCACACAGAACTGCAAGTTGAAACACTCAATTTCAACGTAGAACAACTCATAGAAAGATGTGATGTCATTTACTATGGTCAAGTTGATCCGCAACTTCAACACCAGGTGATCAACCTGAAAAATGACAAGCCATTGCTAACCATTGCTGAAAATAATCCGAACTGTGAAATTGGCAGCGCATTTTGCCTCAACATTAACAGCACGCCAGCAACATTTAGCCTCAATCTTGATATTCTCACGCGCAGCGGCGTGCGCATACATCCGAATGTCCTGCAATTGGCGCGTAAGGTGGAATAATCTATATGAAAAAACGTTATTCACTGATGCCATCGCGCCCGACTTTACGTCATGCTTTCCACCGGATCCATTTGGTCATTACGTTTATCATATTATCCGTAGTCGGCTTGTTTTTATCGTTACTGGCACTGCTTGCCATGCAGAAATATGCCGAAAATAGTTTAAAACTGATTGCCACGACCATTGCTCATACCGCACAGGCAGCCGTCGTTTTTCAGGATAAAACCGCAGCAAACGAAATATTGGAAATGATTGCCGTTCACGATGGCTTTACCGAAGCCAGGATTTTTGATGCTAAACAGCAAGTGTTAGCCAGTTGGCAAGCCAATCAGGAGACTCGTACTGGCAATTTCAAGAAAGTGATCGAGCACTGGTTTTTTCCTGAACCTTTCACCCTGCCAATTTACCACCATCAGCAAAAAGTAGGCTCAGTCTGGTTAATTGGTAACAGTTGCCACATCATCAAATTTATTTATCAAGCCCTGCTGGTGCTATTTGCCTGCCTGCTGTTCAGTGCCGTCATTTCACTCTACCTCTCATTACGTATGCATGACGGTATCGTCAGAGCGCTGCAAAACATTACGGCCGTCGCCCATGATGTGCGGCAACGGCGGACATTTTCACGGCGCGTACCCTCTGCCCATATTGCTGAACTGCATGAGCTAAGCCAGGTTTTCAATCACCTGCTAGAAGAGCTGGAGGAGTGGCAACACCATCTGCAAACAGAAAAAGCCGCTTTAACCTGGCAAGCACAACATGATTCCCTGACAGGCCTGCCAAATCGGGCAACTTTTGAACGCGTTCTTTCAACCGTCATGAGCGATAAATTTATGCGTGAAAGTGCAGCGATATTATTTATTGATGGTAACAGGTTGAAATATGTCAACGATGTCTATGGACATGCTGCCGGCGATCACGTACTTGTCACTATCGCTACCACCTTAAAACGAAGAGTAAGAAAAACAGATACCGTTGCCCGACTTGGCGGGGACGAATTTGCTATCCTGTTGCCTTCCGCCAATCCAGAAGATGCAGAACGCGTTGCCAAAAATATCATTCATGCCATGGATACCCCTATTCTCCTTCCTAACGGACAACATCTACGTATCACACTCAGCATCGGTATTGCATTATCCAATGGTGAACTAACGGCAGCACAACTACTCTCTGAAGCCGATGCGGCGATGTATCACATTAAGCAACGAGGCGGTGGCTGGTATTCCGCTGATACAACAAAACTAAACTATCTATCAAGGAACCCTCTATGAGCAAAAATCGTTATTGTATATTTATCTTTGCGTTTATTGGCGCACTTTTCCTCAGCGCCTGCCAGAATAAAGGGGCTTTGACAGCAGCACAAGTCACCGCACTTAAACAACAGGGATTTCAGCAAACCGATGAAGGCTGGCTATTTGGTATATCAGAAAAAGTGTTGTTTGGTAATAACCAATTTCACTTGCGTCCAGAAGGTGAAACAAAATTAAAACAACTCGCCAGTGTCTTATCCAAAGTAGGTATCCACCGTGCACGCCTTGATGGTCACACTGACAACTACGGAGAAGTGAGTTACAACCATCAATTATCATTGAAACGCGCCAACACCGTTGCAGATGCACTGATACAGGGAGGTATGCAGCGTAATAATCTGACAACCCGTGGATTAGGGCCAAGCCAACCTATCGCCGATAACCGGAGCGCAAAAGGTCGGGCAGAAAATCGTCGAGTTGCCATTGTGATAACGACACCGTAATAGCTATACCATAAAGCAGACAATATGGGTTTTAACGCAGCCCTATTTATTACGGACAACCTGATAATATATTGATATAAATCAAATAATAATTTAGCCACGGATGGCAGCGATATTTGTTTATCTTGATCATCCTCAGCAATTATAAAAAATCCCCTCCCAATTTTGTCATATAGTTATTTCCCGTCTTTAAATTCTTCCTGTAATATAGCCGAAGCTGTTTTTGCAAAAAAAGAGCCTCTTTTTTTTGTAATCAATAAGTTAATAAAATTTTGCATAGTTTGGATAACAAGCCTACTGTTAAAAAATGGGCTTTATCAAGAAAGGAGATATGATGGGGCTGAATCTGAAATCATACCGATCCCTGTATCGGATGTTTGTGATGTTATTCATCACCATCACTGCCAGCACAGGCTTTATATTCTGGAGATTATTTTCCAATTATCAGGATAATATCCAACCAGATGTAGAATCAGTCTGTGTACTTATTTTATTGTCTCTGCTTACGTTCCTATCTGCGATGTTTTTTTATAAACAGACCAAAGCGATTATTATCCCAGAATATCGTTTGAAGCACGCGATTAAAAATAAGCAATTCATTCCCTATATACAACCCATTATTTGTAGTAAAAACAATAAGATCATTGGATGTGAAATCCTTGTTCGCTGGCAACACCCAATTCATGGACTATTGACACCAAATAAATTTATCGCACAAATTGAAAAATCAGAGTTGATTATTCCCTTAACGCATAACCTAATCACCCAAGTGAGAAACTATTTTGCGCCTATTGCTCATCAATTACCTGCCAATTTCCATTTTAATTTCAACATTAGTGCAAAACATTATAAAGATGTTAGGTTAATTGATGATTGTCATCATTTTCTGAAATCATTTCCAGAAAATTCCATTAAACTTATTTTGGAAATTACCGAACGAGAATTATTGGAACTCGATAATCATACTATTAGTTTATTCAATAAATTGGATGAATTAGGCGTATTAATTGCATTAGACGACTTTGGTACAGGTTTCTCTAATTACAATTATTTACAAAAAATTAATGTTAACTTAGTGAAAATCGGCCATAACTTTATTAGCAAAATGAATACCGATATGGTTTCAAAAAATATTGTGGAAAATATCATTGACCTTGCCCTGCGGTTGCATCTGGAAATTGTGGCAGAAGGAATTGAAAACCCAAAACAGGCTAATCAGTTAACGAACTATTCTGTCGATTATTTGCAGGGATATTACTTTGACCGGCCGATGCCATTGGAAGAGTTTGTCAAGAAATGGTTATGATAACATTCTCCCTGCAAAAACGCCTTATGAGGCCTTTAGCTCTGATACTGTCACTATAGTCACATTTTTTAACTATTCAGCTCTATCCATAGTGTAATTTTTATAACTTTCCATACTCTTTTCTAATAATGTCAAAAGGAGAGTTATCACAGCAAAATCACCGCTACTGCATCGCTAAATTTTTAGGCCTATTTTTGATAAGTATCAGGAATAGAATGGATAAGTCCAGCATTACAAGGACAAGTAGTCCGGCTATCCAAAGTTCCTGCTAATTTTGTGCCTTTATCCAAGAAAGAACTGACTCCACCAACAACGGTATAATTTCCAGAATATCTCCCGCAAGTCACAGCAGAACCTTCAATTGCCGCCTGTTTTCCATAAAATTTAATACGGCTGGTTCCAGTCAGAATAGCACCGCCACACGTCGTTTTGTCGCCGACTGTCAAAAAGTTTCCTTTCGCCATCTTATTTCCTCTTGTTTTAGATTAAATTTATATACGCATTAAACTTCAAGTTGCAATTTACAACACGATATGAAACCTGATTTTTCCCCGTGAAGCGGGGAAAAATCTCACGCATCTTGAAGTTAGATTGGTATAGTGAAATACTAATTACAGTTTAATTCAATACCTAAATATTGTAGGCAACTTTTATTTTTCAGTATATTTATTATGCACATTATTTTCCGAAAACATCAATCTATTTTAATGGCAAGAATACAGAATAATATATTGATTATATCGTTCCATTAAAGCCCATATTGATTTTTAGGTATCAGAAACTAAAAAGACGGATTGGGTACAGCCATGTACCTGACCGCCATAGATCTTATTATGTATCAATTCAACAGATTGGCATTTAACGTCTATTTTACCATTAAACCGCCATCAACGGGTAAACAACAACCTGTAATGAATTCCGCTTTGTTACTCGATAACCACACGATAGCATTCGCGACTTCTTCTGCTTCCCCAATCCTTCCAATTGGATGGGTGTCACCATACGCATCTAAATTATCACCAAACACACTGACTGACATATCTGTCCTGATTAATCCTGGACACACAGCATTAACCCGAATATTTGACTTTGCCATCTCTAAAGCGGCAGACTTTGTCAATCCAACCACCGCATGTTTACTGGCAGTATAGGCACCCCCTCCTGCATAATTCGCCTTTAACCCTGAAACTGATGCGACATTTACTATTGCTCCACCTGATTGCGCCATTAACGGTATCTCATACTTCATACATTGATACACGCCCGTCACATTCGTCGCAATGACTTCATCCCATACTTCATCCGGATATTCGGTTATTTTAGTAAACGAAACACCGAACATTCCAGCATTGTTAACAGCAATGTCCAAACGTCCATAATGCTCTTTAATATATGAGAAAAGCCGCTTAATGTCTGAACGTTTACTCATATCAGCAGAATAAAACTCACAATTAGCATTATGTGGCATTTGTGCTATTGCTTTACTACCTTTATCAACATTTCGCCCCACCAAAAGAACTCTTGCATCCCTTTTCGCAAATTCAATTGCGGTAGCCAACCCTATTCCCGCCGTTCCTCCAGTGATCAATACCACCTTATTTTCAAATGAATTCATGACATATACCCCCTAAATGAGTAAAAAACCGCCTTCATAGAAGGCGGCTTTGATTTCGCCCCAGAGGGGCGCTATTAGTTCAGACTCTGAGAGCCTTCACTTCACATCCCTTTTAACGATAATTGATTGT
>NZ_JADEUG010000020.1 GCF_015163665.1 Xenorhabdus sp. BG5
TATCTTACGCTTTCCTCTTACCGTGTCAAGCCTTATTTTTCAGGGCTTTTCACGTTGTCATCCCGACCGGTTTGTGTGTTTGTCGTGACAACGGAAGCGCATTATAGGGAGTTTTACGGCGCTGACAATAGTTTTTTTTAAATTTCTTTCTGTTCGTGGTTTTTTTCCTCAAAACGAGGTAATAACCAGCAGAAAGACTGTTTTTAAGGCGTTTTATCACACGTTATTTGCAAAAATTTCTCAGAAAAATGATCTACCTGTTCCCAATCGGTGTATTCGACTTCTTTTGTAGTATCTGTTTCTCCTCCGGTCATTCGCATAATGAACTGAATCATGATGCGATCCAACCAACGATAACGTGGATAAAGTAGAGCCCCTGCGAAAACTCCGCATAAATCAGGTTGCCACGGACTTTTTATTAAAAACTTACGTACATAAGCGTTCGTTTCTGGCGTTCTTTTTTCTGGCTTTCTCGCCGTTAAGTTGACGCCAAAGAAAGCTGTTGGCATTTGGTTCAATTGTTTTTGATGGCGAATGACAAAATCATGCAATACAGAATTGAAACGGCCATAACGTATCGACGCACCTACCATTACTTTTTGGTAAGGCGTCAAGTTGACTTGTTTCACGGTAGAAAGATCTCTTAATTCACACTTAATACCAGCACGACGAAGGTTCTCTGCGATACGGGTAATAATTTTTTTGGTCTGTCCATCTTGGGTAGAATAAAGCAACAAATAACTCATAGATACGCCCTTATTAAACAGAGAATCACATATAAAAATTCAATCGTTCACTATTCACGCCAAAAAGTCGGTGTAAACAACACCAATAATGTGAACACTTCCAAACGTCCAAATAACATAGTGATAACCAATATCCATTTAGCCGCCGGATTCATGGTTGTAAAGTTATCAGCAACCACTCCCAAACCGGGTCCCAGGTTATTCAGTGTTGCGGCGATGGCAGAAAAAGCAGAAAATTCGTCAACACCCGTTGCGATCAGTAACAACATACTGACAATGAAAACCAGTGCATAAGCAGAGAAAAAACCCCAGACTGCTTCAATAATTCGTTCCGGTAATGCTCGCCGTCCCAATTTAATGGTATACACCGCATTCGGGTGCACTAATCGCTTTAATTCACGCGATCCTTGCAAGAACAGCAACAAAATACGGATAACTTTGAGACCGCCTCCCGTTGAACCCGCACATCCCCCTATAAATGCAGAACATAACAGCAGAAAAGGCAGAAAAAGAGGCCAATTGGCAAAAGTGTCCGTTGTAAATCCGGCTGTTGTCGCCATGGAGACAACTTGAAAAAAAGCGTGATTCAATGCTTCCCATTCTGATTCATAAACGGAATGTTGCCATAATATCAGCATACAGACTGCCAATAGTGCCAACTGGATAGTAATGAACATCCGAAACTCTGGATCACGCCAATACACGTTCAAGCTTCGTCCAGAAAGAACCGCAAAATGCAAACCAAAATTACAGCCCGAAATCAATAAGAAAATGGCAATAATCGTGTTGATGGCTGGGCTATTGAAAAAACCGATACTCGCATCATGGGTAGAAAATCCACCAATAGCGATGGTAGAAAAGCTATGAGAAATCGCATCGAACACTGGCATCCCCGCAGCCCACAATGCCAGGGCACAGGCAATGGTCAACAAGACATAAATCAGCCAAAGCGTTTTTGCCGTTTCTGCAATACGAGGACGCATCTTATTGTCTTTCAACGGCCCCGGCATTTCTGCACGATAAAGCTGCATTCCCCCCACACCAAGCAGAGGCAAGATCGCCACAGCCAGAACGATAATCCCCATCCCCCCCAACCATTGCAACATTTGTCGATAGAACAAAATAGCCTTGGGAAGGGAATCGAGGCCAACAAGCGTCGTCGCGCCAGTGGTCGTTAGGCCAGAAAATGATTCAAAAAAGGCATCTGTGACTGAAAGATTGGGTTTTTCAGAGAAAATGAATGGCAATGCACCCACACTTCCCAACACAGTCCAAAATAGGACAACAATCAAAAAGCCCTCTTTCGGCTTGAGCTCAGATTTTTGTTCGCGATTAGGTACCCACAATATTAAACCAATGACGAGAGCAAAGATGAATGTCTGGCTAAATGCCCTGCCTGCGCCATCGCGATAGATCAATGCGACCAGCCCCGGAATAATCATTGTGACAGAAAAAAGAATGACAAGTAGTCCAACAATACGGGTTATGGCGCGAAAATGCATTCGGCTGGTTCCTTAGAAATCCGGTATGAAGAATAGTTATGATTTTGGCGTTAAAAACAAAGCACCACGGCTCAAGTCCCGTAATTTATCACCTATCTCACCAACAAGGGTAGCTGGCAACGAGACTTGCAACGTGACATTTTCAGCATAATCACTGGCGATCACCTGCCCAGAAAATTGGTGTAGCAACTGTTCTACCATTGAAATATGCGAATATTCACACTGTAACTGGTATAACTTCTGCGGTACTTTGTATTCGGTTTGCAACAGTTTCAGGGCTTGTTGTACCCCATTGCCATAGGCTTTGACCAAACCACCCGTACCAAGTTTTATGCCACCAAAATAGCGAACAGATATAGCGGTAATTTCCCCCAGACCACTTCCTATTAACTGGGCAATCATCGGCTTGCCAGCGGTTCCGGTAGGTTCACCATCATCAGAAAACCCTAACTGTTGGGAATCATCCGGTGCCCCTGCCACAAAAGCCCAGCAATGATGCCGAGCATCAGGATATTGCTCTTTAATGCTTTGGATAAATAACTTAGCCTCATCTACCCCGCTGGTGTGCTCCAGCAGGGTAATGAAACGACTCTTTTTTATTTCTTCAGTAAAGCTGACTGAAGCCGCAGGAATTAAATAAGGCTTCATTACGATAATTGTAATTCTCTGGTCATATTTTCAATTTTTCCATCGTGAATAACGATGTTATCTTCAATACGAATACCACCATAAGTTTTCAACATATCGATTTTTTTCCAATCGAAATATTGACGATATTCGCTTTCACGCCACTGCGCTAATAAAGTTTCAATGAAATAGATCCCAGGTTCAATGGTCAAAACCATTCTTGGCTCCAGAATACGGGTACAACGCAAATAAGGCTGCCTCTCCGGGGCTGCCAGATGGGTTCCACGATCATCTTGCATAAACCCGGCCGCGTCATGCACCTGCAAACCTAAAGGATGGCCGAGCCCATGTGGGAAAAACGGCGTCGTCAATCCTGTCTCAACCATATCTTCTTCACTGATCCCATGAACAATATCATGTTTTTTCAGTATCCTGGCTATACGTTGATGCATATTAATATGGTAGTCGGTATATCGAACTCCCGTTTTAATTGTGCCAATGAGCGCCTGTTGTTCTTCATTCAAATCCTTTATCAGTGAAGCGAAATCGTTATGAGATTTTGCTGCATAGGTTCTGGTGATATCCGCGGTATAACCATGATATTCCGCTCCCGCATCAATCAAGAAACTGCGTATTTCCGAAGGAGCCCTCTGCTGTAATTTGTTGTAGTGCAAAACAGCCGTGTTTTCATTCAGAGCAACAATATTATCATAAGGAACATCGGTATCACGGTGCCCTGTTGCCATCAAATAGAACATATTGATTTCGAATTCGCTCACACCAGACAAAAATGCATCATAGGCTGCCAGATGACCATTAACGGCGGTTTTCTGGGCCTCACGCATACAAGCCAACTCATAATCTGTTTTATATGAACGATGATAATGCAAGTAGTCCAAGACAGCTTCTGGGTTGATATTGTGCTCAAGAATACCCAAGGATTTAGCACGCTCCGTTTGTTCACCAATATAAGCAGCGTTCTGTTTTGATAATCCATTCAGTTTAATGCTGATATCTTCAGCTTTTGCCAAATGAATCATTTCTATGTCTTCAGTCCAATAGCCACTAGGTAGTGGCTCTACGCTGTGCCAGTAGTCTACCGGTGAATAAAACCAGAGCTTAGGTTTATTGACACCATCAATCCACAACCAGCAATTAGGCACTTTGGTCACAGGTACCCAAGCCTTAAAGTGTGCATTTACCTTAAACGGATAATGGCTGTCATCCAAAAAAACCCGTAATGATTCGCCTGAATGAATAAGCAAGGCGTCAAACTGAGTTCGTTCTAAGATTTCTCGGGCACGTTTTTGTAAAATTTTAATATGTTCTTGGTACAGAGATGCCAACTTTTCCATCTTAATTAGCCTTTTGATTTTTTGGCAGGAGCTTAAATATTACCACAATTCATTATCGTCGGAGCTATCACGCAAAAAACGCACTCTCTACAACCAAACCAATATAGTTATATTTTTCAAAGCATTAACAAAATATATTATTCTCTGCCATAAATCTTACCTGTGATCCGCCCTACAAAAAATTAATCATCAGTTTGCATTAAATTAACACAGTAATCACAATCAACTGCATCTGGTCATACCAGAAGGTATGCACTCATTGAGGAGAATGACATGCTCTACCTAAGTGAAACTATTCAAGTAAAATGGCTAAAAGATGGCATTGCTGAACTCATTTTCAATGCACCGGCTGCAATTAATAAATTAGACACAAAAACGGTCACTTCACTGGATAAAGCCGTTGCGACCCTTGAGCAAGAGACTAAACTAAAAGGGTTACTGCTACGTTCTGAAAAACAAGCTTTTATTGTTGGTGCTGATATCACAGAATTTTTATCGCTATTCAGTGCACCAGCAGAAAAACTGCACGAATTACTGAATCTCGCTAACAATATTTTTAACCGTATAGAAGATCTCCCGGTTCCGACTATTTCTGCTATCAATGGCTATGCCCTTGGCGGTGGATGTGAATTGGTACTTTCAACAGATTTTCGTATCGCATCCCCCGATCTTCGCATTGGATTACCAGAAACTAAATTGGGCATTATGCCGGGATTTGGGGGTTCTGTTCGCCTGCCACGCTTGATTGGCACAGACAATGCTCTCGAAATCATTTCCGCAGGAAAAGATATTGGTGCTGAAGAAGCGCTGAAAAATGGCCTGGTTGATGCCGTAGTTTCCGCCGAAAAACTGGTTGACTCTGCCGTTTCAGTTCTGGAACAAGCTATTCGAGGAGACTTGGATTGGCAAGCCGCCCGCCAGCCTAAACTGATGCCTCTGACTCTCAATGAGATCGAACGTACCATGAGTTTCACCGTAGCAAAAGGTATGGTAATGAAGGTTGCCGGCCCGCATTATCCAGCACCAATCACGGCGATAAAAACCATTGAAAAAGCCGCTACACTCGGCCGCGATGAAGCCTTGAAACTGGAATCAGCCAGTTTTGTATCATTAGCGCACACCTCTGTCGCGCGTGCTTTAGTCGGCATCTTCCTGAATGAGCAATATGTTAAAGGGCTGGCGAAGAAACACCTGCAAACCGTTACAACCCCTGAGCATGCGACTGTATTGGGTGCAGGGATCATGGGAGGAGGTATTGCCTATCAATCAGCGCGCAAGGGTATTCCTGTCTTGATGAAAGATATTAATCAAAAAGCGCTGGATTTAGGTATCAATGAAGCGGCCAAATTGCTGAATAAACAGTTTGAACGTGGGCGGTTAGATGCCATGAAGATGGCCAAAATTCTGGCATCCATCCAACCAACCTTGAATTATGCGGGTATTGAGCAATCCGAAATTGTTGTTGAAGCTGTAGTTGAAAATCCTAAGATTAAAGCTGCGGTTTTGGCAGAAACAGAATCACATATCAGCAATGACTGCATTCTGGCTTCCAATACTTCCACTATCCCAATCACTGAATTAGCAAAATCACTAAAACGCCCGGAAAACTTCTGTGGTATGCATTTCTTCAACCCAGTACATCGTATGCCGTTGGTTGAAGTCATCCGTGGAGAAAAAACTTCAGAGAAGACTATTGCAAGCGTTGTCGCCTATGCCAGTAAAATGGGTAAAACACCGATCGTTGTTAACGATTGCCCAGGCTTCTTTGTAAACCGCGTATTGTTCCCTTATCTGGCTGGTTTTGGCATGTTGCTACGGGATGGGGGCGATTTCCGCCAAATCGACAAAATCATGGAAAAAGAATTTGGCTGGCCAATGGGTCCTGCATATCTCATTGATGTTGTCGGTATTGATACTGCTCACCATGCACAAGCTGTCATGGCTCAAGGTTTCCCAGACCGCATGAGCCGCGATTATCGGGATGCCATTGATGTACTCTTTGAAAATCAGCGTTATGGTCAGAAAAATGGCGTTGGTTTCTATAAATATACCCAAGATAAAAAAGGCAAGCCGAAGAAAGAATTGGATGAAACTACCGATCAGTTACTGGCAAGCATCAGCAAAACGAAACATACTTTCTCTGGTGAAGAGATCATTGCCAGAACCATGCTCCCAATGATCAACGAAGTTGTTCGCTGCTTAGAAGAAGGTGTCATTGCCAGCCCAGCAGAAGCAGACATGGCACTGGTATATGGTTTAGGCTTCCCTCCATTCCATGGTGGTGTTTTCCGCTACCTGGATACCATGGGAACCGCAGCCTATGTGAAGATGGCAGAAAGTTATGCTCATTTGGGCG
The DNA here is from genome assembly GCF_015163665.1 of Xenorhabdus sp. BG5. Classification (GTDB taxonomy): domain Bacteria; phylum Pseudomonadota; class Gammaproteobacteria; order Enterobacterales; family Enterobacteriaceae; genus Xenorhabdus. The sequence continues at coordinate 6,587 of NZ_JADEUG010000020.1, forward strand.
CACTCTATCACATACCCGCTGGCCTGAAAGCAAAATCCGAAAGCAATGACAGTTACTACCCTGCACCAGCAGAACTTGCTGTTAATCCAGGTGAAAAAGCGTGAGGTCTGAAAACATGGAAAACGTAGTTATTATTGATGGTATCCGTACCCCAATGGGGCGCTCAAAAGGTGGTGTATTCCGTCAGGTCCGTGCCGAAGATCTCTCTGCACATCTGATGATGTCAATACTCAAGCGCAATCCTGCCGTTAATCCTGAAGAGATTGATGATATCTCTTGGGGATGCGTGCAACAAACGCTGGAACAAGGGTTCAATATTGCCCGCAACTCTGCTTTACTGGCGGGCATTCCTCACTCAGTCCCCGCGGTAACCGTTAATCGCCTCTGTGGTTCTTCAATGCAATCACTGCACGATGGTGCCCGCATGATCATGACCGGTGATGCCAGTATTGTTATGGTCGGTGGTGTTGAACATATGGGACATGTTCCCATGACACACGGTGTCGACTTTCATTCCAAATTAAGCCGTAACGTTGCTAAGGCAGCAGGTGTTATGGGATTAACGGCAGAAATGCTGGCTAAAATGCACAATATTAGTCGAGAAATGCAAGATGAGTTTGCCCTGCGTTCTCATCAACGCGCAATACAAGCGACCGAATCAAAAGCTTTTGCTAACGAAATTGTTCCTATATATGGACACGATGCTGATGGGAATATGAAACTCGTCGATTTTGATGAGGTGATCCGTACAGATGCTAATCTCAAAGATTTGGCTGCACTGCGTCCCGTTTTTGATCCTGTCACTGGAAGTGTGACTGCGGGTAACTCCTCAGCGCTTTCCGATGGTGCCTCTGCCATGCTGATCATGAGCGAAAGCAAAGCTAAAGCGTTAGGATTAAAACCTCGCGCTCGTATTCGTTCAATGGCAGTTGTTGGTTGTGATCCTTCGATCATGGGTTATGGCCCTGTGCCAGCCACACAAATGGCCTTGAAAAAAGCAGGATTAAGCCTTACGGATATTGGTGTCATGGAATTGAACGAAGCATTCGCTGCACAATCCCTAGCCTGCGTAAAAGGGTTAAGTCTGCTGGATAGTATGGATGACAGAATCAACCTGAACGGTGGCGCTATTGCTCTTGGTCACCCACTGGGGTGCTCTGGTACTCGCATTACAACCACCTTGCTTAACTTGATGGAAAGTAAAGATGTTCAGTTCGGGCTATCAACCATGTGCATCGGGTTAGGCCAAGGTATAGCCACAATTATTGAAAGAGTGTAGCCATGAAAACCTAGCTATAAAACATAGCTGACAATTGAAATTTATGGCTTTTAAAAAAACGTTTTCCCTTGTCTGTCTTGTCTATTGCATCACTCTAGTAAGTTGTTGCCGTAGTTTCCCGCCTGTCAGGGGCGGGTTTTTTTATTTTTGTCGTCTTATCTTTTATCGGCAAATGGCTCAAATAAACTCAAATGCATCCCCATACATGTGTTCGATAGATGCATCACGCTCACTACAGAACCGTTCACGGGCAATTTTAGCCATCTCAAAACGGCCAGCAATGTAAATATCATGGTTTGCCAAACTGCCAAAATCTTCCAAAACTGCACTCAGAACTGTGCCCGTTCTTCCGCACCAGTGTTCATCAACTTGTTCAACCACAGGTACAACGGTCAAATTAGGGTAGTGCTCACTTAATGATTGCAACTCCCTCAAATCATAAAGATGTTGCAACTCTCGTCCTCCCCAATAGATGGAAATTTCACGATTAGGATTTTTTTCCAATGCAGCCAATAAGATAGAGCGCGTATATGAGAATCCCGTTCCACCGGCAATCAATAACATCGGGTTTTTGCTGTCTTCACGAAACCAAGCCTGGCCATGCGGAATATCAATATCAATGACTTTCTGATCCAGAATTCTATCCATTACCGCCATCGCATAGAGATTTAGCTCAGAAGCACCAATATGCAACTCAATTATCTGTTTTTCTGATGGTGGTGATGCCATGGAGAAAGGACGCTTATCCCTTTCATCCATAATCACCATTAAATATTGCCCCGCACGGAAAGAAAAAGGCGAATCAGGTAATAAACGAACCCGATAAACTGTATCTGTAATGGAGTCAACCGATGTTACTTTACAGCTTAATATTGTCATGCGTTCCCTCTTATCGCTTCAAAATATCTAATTGATCCCAAATTTCATCGACACGGGCCCGAATCTCATCGCTCATCACTATCGGGCGCCCCCATTCCCTTTGTGTCTCTCCTGGCCATTTATTCGTTGCATCTAATCCCATTTTTGAACCTAACCCAGAAATAGGGGATGCAAAATCGAGATAGTCAATGGGTGTATTTTCCATTAAGACAGTATCTCTCTGCGGGTCCATTCGCGTTGTTATCGCCCAAATGACATCATTCCAATCTCGCGCATTGATATCATCATCACAAACGATAACAAATTTTGTGTACATAAATTGTCTCAGATATGACCAAACTCCCATCATTACTCGCTTGGCATGGCCTGCATACTGTTTTTTCATTGTAACGATCGCGAGTCGATAAGAGCAGCCCTCTGGCGGCAAGTAAAAATCCACAATTTCAGGAAATTGTTTTTGCAATATTGGCACCAATACTTCATTCAACGCAACCCCTAGCACCGCTGGTTCATCCGGCGGACGCCCTGTGTAAGTGGAATGATAGATAGCATCACTGCGTTGGGTAATATGGGATACCGTAAATACCGGGAACGTATCTATTTCATTGTAATAACCGGTATGATCACCGTATGGTCCTTCCGGTGCCATTTCACCAGGCTCAATATAGCCTTCAAGGATAATTTCAGCACTGGCAGGCACTTCCAGATCATTAGATATACATTTAACAACTTCCGTTTTATGCCCACGTAATAATCCAGCAAACGCATATTCAGACAAAGTATCAGGAATTGGGGTAACCGCCCCCAATATCGTGGCAGGATCGGCACCTAATGCAACGGATACAGGGAAACGTTCCCCCGGATGTGCCTGACACCATTCCTGAAAATCAAGCGCACCACCACGATGTGATAACCAGCGCATAATCAGTTTGTTTTTTCCCAATACCTGTTGGCGGTAGATCCCCAAGTTCTGGCGCTCTTTATTAGGCCCTTTAGTTACCGTCAATCCCCAGGTAATCAAAGGAGCGGCATCTTCTGGCCAACAATGCATAACTGGAATACGGGTAAGATCCACCTCATCCCCTGTCCAAATCTGTTCCTGACAAGGCGCAGAGCTGAGGCGTTTGGTTGGCATATTCAAAACTTGTTTGAATTTAGGCAGCTTATCGACCAAATCACGAAAGCCTTTTGGGGGCTCAGGCTCTTTAAGGAAAGCCAATAAGTTCCCAACATCATGCAATGCCTTAACATCATCCTGCCCCATTCCCATGGCAACACGCTTAGGTGTGCCAAACAAGTTGCACAATACAGGCATCGAATATCCCTTAGGATTTTCAAATAATAAGGCGGGACCACCGGCACGAAGAGTACGATCTGAGATTTCAGTCATTTCCAGGTATGGATCAACTTCCATACGAATTCGTTTTAATTCACCTGATTGTTCCAACAAGGAAAGAAAGTCTCTTAGATCGCGATATTTCATATTGTTCATTCGTGCCGATTTTCAAGGAGGGAAAGCTATTATAATCCCTCTCCTAAGGGTTACAAGGAAAACTCATAACCTGCTAAAAATCAATGAATTTAGTGCAATAATTAATACATATACCAATCACCTTTCAAAATGCGTCTTATATCTCCCCGCATAGCGGGGAGATATAAACAATCACATTGATTTGCAAGCTGCAACTTGCCATTGGATGGGTATAGACTTTTACTGAAAATAAGCACGGTAGAATATAAAAAAATACGGCTTACATTTTAAATAACTTCTATCTTTACTGATGACCCCTTAGCACTGGTTTTGTTATGCTAAACATTCTACGCAATGGAGTCGAAATATTATGGGAAATTGGTATCTTCTTTACTGTAAACGTGGGCAAGTCTCTCGGGCAATAGAGAACTTAGAGAGACAGGACGTGATTTGCTTAACGCCTACAGCCAAAATTGAAAAAATCATGCGAGGTAAACGAACCATCGTTACTGAACCTCTGTTTCCCAATTACCTGTTTGTTCACTTTGATCCCGAAGTTATTCATACTACGACCGTTAACTCAACACGTGGCGTCAATAATTTCGTTCGATTTAGCACTTATCCCGCCATTGTTCCACAGACATTAATTGATGAATTAATGTCTGTTACTGAGCAAGAATATATTGCACCTGAAACCCCAATTACTGGTGATACTGTCCTGATCACTGAGGGAATTTTCGAAGGCATTCAGGCAATTTATAACGAACCGGATGGGGAAACCCGCTCCATTCTCTTGCTAAATATTCTTAATAAAGAAGTTTCTAAAGTTTTAGATAATAAATATTTCATCAAAATTTAATCAAAAAACGGGCAAAATTGCCCGTCTTTGTATCCCCATGCGATTACAATAATCAGTATTTCTGTTCATGCAGCCACTGCGCTACACGCTTGGCAAAATAGGTCAGAACACCATCTGCTCCCGCTCGTTTGAAGCATAATAATGATTCCATAATCGCTGGCTGCTCTTTCAACCAACCATTTTGAATAGCCGCCATATGCATGGCATATTCACCAGAAACTTGATAAGCAAATGTCGGCACACCGAAAGTATCTTTTACACGGCGAATCACATCCAAATACGGCATACCGGGTTTAACCATGACGCTATCTGCACCTTCCTGTAAATCCTGTGCAATTTCCTGCAACGCTTCATCACTGTTTGCAGGATCCATTTGATAGGTCATCTTATTACCACCTTTCAGGTTGCCACTGGAACCAATGGCATCTCTAAATGGCCCATAGTAACAAGAAGCGTATTTGGCAGAATAGGCCATAATTTGGGTATTAACATAACCATCCATCTCAAGCTGCTCACGAATAGCGCCAATGCGGCCATCCATCATATCGCTTGGCGCGACAATTTCGGCTCCAGCTTCAGCATGGGATAATGCCTGCTTAACCAGAATATCTTTGGTAATGTCATTGATAACATAGCCATCCTGATCAATAACACCATCTTGCCCGTGGGTAGTAAATGGATCGAGTGCTACATCCGTCAAAAGACCCAATTCAGGAACTGCATCTTTCAGGGTACGAACAGAGCGCTGAATCAAGCCGTCTGGATTATAGGCTTCTTTCGCATCCAACGATTTCTTGTCTGCTTCAATGGCTGGAAACAGAGATAAAACAGGAATACCCAGTCGGGCAATCTCTTCTGCTTCTTTCAGCAAAAGATCGATTGTCAGACGATACACTCCTGGCATTGAAGACACTTCCTGACGCTGATTTGTTCCTTCCATAACAAATACAGGATAAATCAGATCATTAACAGTAAGTTGATTTTCAGCAACTAAGCGGCGGGAAAAGTCATGACGGCGCACACGGCGCATACGACGACCGGGAAATATCCCCGGAAATACATAGCTCATAGGGTTCTCCTAATGTAAAACCCAGCGACAAAGCGCTGGGTTAGTTCGCGATAAGCATGAATGCCTGGCATCCGATTATTTTTTAAAATTGTCACCAATATCACTGTCTGATTTATCTTCTGGATTGATGAAATTACGGCGGCCCCGTTTACCAACATAGAACTGCGAAAGCAAAATTCCCATTTCAAATAGCAAATACATAGGAACAGCCAGCAGAGTCTGTGAGAAAACATCAGGTGGAGTTAACAACATCCCAACGACAAATGCCCCAACTAAAATATAAGGACGTTTTTTCTTTAGTGATTCTGGCGTCACTACCCCACTCCAACACAGCAAAATAATGGCAATGGGTATTTCGAATGAAACGCCAAAAGCCATAAATAGCGCCATAACAAAGCTTAAGTAATTGCTGATATCTGTCGAGATCACAACCCCTGCGGGCACGGTATTGATAAAAAAACCAAACGCAATGGGAAAAACGATAAAATATGCAAATGCCATTCCCAGGTAAAACAATATACTACTGGAAAACAGTAAGGGCATAATCAAACGGCGTTCGTGCTTATACAGTGCCGGTGCAATAAATGCCCATACTTGATAAAGGATCATCGGTGCCGAAACAAAGATAGACACCATAATGGTCAGTTTAATGGGTGTAAAAAAAGGTGATGCAACATCTGTCGCAATCATATTTGCACCTTTAGGTAATTGCTCCATTAAAGGTGCTGCAATAAGCCGATAAATGTCATTGGAAAAATAAACCAATGCCAGAAACACTACCAGCACGGTAATTAGGCTATTTAAAATCCGCTTACGCAGTTCAATCAGGTGACTGATAAGAGGTTGGGTATTATCCACAGACATGTTTCAGTGTTCGCCATTTGCTTGTTCAGGAGGTTTTCTTTTCTGTTGCTCTGGTATTGCACTCGATTGCTCTGCAATGACTGGTTCCAGACTGGCCTGTTCTGAATTCGAGTGCCTTGCAACCGATTGGGCCCCAGAAGAATGAAAATGCGTTTCGTCTTCCTCCAATTCCCTCATTTCATCCGGTTTCAACTGATAGGTATTTTTCAATGATTCAGCCGCATCCTTCAACTCCTCCATTGAAGCTTTCAGTTCTGGCGAAAGTGATTGCAGGTCAGCTTTTTCTTCCATTTTTTTCAGTGTGTCCTGAAGCTCTTGCAATTTTAGTTCTTGAGCAAGTTCATTCTGAACATTAGCCGCCAGCGAGCGCAATACGCGAATCCATCCAGCCACTGTTTTGACCGCGATAGGCAAACGTTCCGGCCCCAAAACAACCAAGCCAATGATCATCACTAACAGTAGCTCACTAAAACCAATGTCAAACACGGTTTATACCTGCTCTTTGTCTTTACTTTTACTCTCTGATTTTTCAGATTGCGCAGCCGTGGACTTTTCAGTCAGGTTTTTAGTTTCAAACTCGGCATCCTGACTCATTTTTTCCAGCTGTTGTGGCTTTTCATCATCACTCATTGCCTTTTTAAAGCCCTTTATTGACTCACCCAAGTCTGAACCCAAGGTACGAAGCTTATTAGTACCAAACAACAGTACGACAATGACGGCAATGATGAGCAATTGCCAAATACTTATACCACCCATATTGACCTACCTCTATTCATCAGAATATTACTCGTGATTTAATTATAAACGACGAACTTTATGTTCAAAAATAATGCAATTATATCAAGGATCGTGGCAAAATTACCTTCATTTAATATTCACCATTACTGAATTATTGATGTTTGCTTAAATGACGCCAGCCCAATCCCCATGATGTAATTCCAGCCCCTATCATTCCCCATGCCAAGTGTTTCTGATCTATGATGAAAAACAAACTACCACAGATAAAGAGAGTTGCACCAATCCCCAACAAATAAAGAGATTTTCGCTGGCTGAGCTGTTGTTTCCTGAATTGTTGCGATATCTGATCAATGCTGCTCTGCAAACGCCGATGCTGTTGGAGCGTGCCATATACCAGCTCTGGAAGCTCTGGCAACTTTTCTGCCCAATAAGGCGCCTTCTCTTTAAAGGCCCGCACAATAGCGGGAAGCCCTACCTGATCATGCAACCAATCCTCCAGAAAAGGTTTTGCTGTTTTCCACAGATCAAGCTGAGGATAAAGTTGACGCCCCAAGCCCTCAACATACAACAGCGTTTTTTGCAGCAAAACCAGCTGGGGCTGAACTGTCATATTAAAACGACGAGCGGTATTGAAAAGGTTTAACAGAACATGCCCAAATGAGATTTCAGCCAATGGTTTTTCAAAAATCGGTTCACAAACGGTACGGATAGCAAATTCGAAATCTTCCACATTGGTATCTGCTGGCACCCAGCCAGAATCGACATGCAGTTCAGCGACCCGACGATAATCACGATTGAAGAAAGCAATGAAATTTTCGGCCAGATAGCGTTTATCATCTTTATTCAAAGAGCCAACAATGCCGTAATCGATGCCGATATAAGTGGGATCTTCCGGTTTGTCATAACTGACGAAAATATTGCCGGGATGCATATCCGCATGGAAAAAACTGTCACGAAATACTTGGGTGAAAAATACCTGAACTCCACGCTCAGCCAACAATTTCATATTGGTGTTCTGCGCCTCTAAGGCCGCAACATCTGACACGGGAATACCATAAATGCGCTCCATCACCAAAACATTTTCCCGGCAATAGTCGGGATAGACTTCTGGCACGTAGAGCATTGAACTATCTTCAAAATTACGCCGCAATTGAATCGCGTTTGCAGTTTCACGCAATAAATTCAGTTCATCAAGCAGGGTTTTCTCATATTCTCTTACAACTTCACGCGGACGAAGACGACGACCATCAGGTAAAAGGGGAACCAAATTTGCCAGGCGATACATTAACCGCACGTCAGCTTTAATTACAGGCAGAATATCCGGGCGGATCACCTTTAGGACAACGTCTCTGCCATTCTCCTTCAACCGGGCAGTATGTACCTGAGCAATAGAAGCGGAAGCCAGTGGTTGTGGATCAAAATCCTCAAACCACGTTTCCAGTGCTCCCTCTAAAGCCGTTTCAATCGATTTTCGTGCCACCGCGCCATCAAAGGGAACCACCCGATCTTGTAACATCGAAAGTTGATCTGCGATTGCAGGCGGGAACAAGTCACGACGCGTGGAGAGCATCTGGCCAAATTTGATCCACACGGGACCGAGTTCTTGTAATGCCAAACGCAAACGTTCGCCAAGAGGTTTATCTTTATGTCGGTTAGGTATCCAAAACAGGAAATAACGTCCAAAACGCAACGGCCATGTCAAGCGAATATTAGGGATGAGTTCATCCAACCCGTAAGAAAGAAAGACCCTGATAATAAAATAAAGTCGTCTAATTTCACTGGGTGTCATATTTTTCCTCCAGTGCCGCCAACCGTTTTTCGAGTTGATTTATTTGATTGGCAACGGCATTAACTTCTTCACTGAAATAAGCCACTTCCAACGCACTGGGAACCATTTCCCATTCTTCTGTTAATGATTCGGTGAAATATGTTTTCTTTCTTGCAAGGGTATTGCTGGCGAATTCAAAACTTTTCTTCATCACCTGGGTAATACTTTCCGCGACAATATCACCAACATAAGGAGAAAGGTAATGCGCAGGGTCCCGCTCTGACATATCCAGCAAAGCAGACCATTGTTGAATCACTTGCATGTCCCCTTCAATGACAATTTCACCGCTGTTAATCAGGGTTGAAAGGCACTGGCGATCCCGTAGCTTGAGTAGTGCAGGGAGCGTTGCTTTCATCGAGCAATCCACCGGTTCTGACCATTGGCTCAAAACATCCACTCGTTTCTCACTGAATATCAGTATCAAGGGTATTTCTATTTCTTTCAATTTGATGGACAGTATCTTACCTGCTAGTCTCAAGCGGGCAGGTTTTAATACAGCTTCGCGATATAACAGATGATTCAGAGTTGTTTCCAGAAAGGCCGTTACTACCGGAAACAACACCTTATCATTTGATGCCGCAGAACTCATACTATGGCTTGATGAAGGTGTTTCCATCTCAGAATTTGAATCCTTTGTGCAGTGCAACAATCCCACCAGTCATGTTGGTGTAGTAAACCTGGTCAAAGCCCGCATCTTCCATCATGCCTTTCAAGGTTTCCTGATCAGGGTGCATACGGATGGATTCTGTCAGATAACGGTAACTGTCCGCATCCTTCACAACCATCTGACCGATTCGGGGCAGAACATGGAATGAATAAACATCATAAACCTTACTTAACGGTGCCAATACAGGTTTAGAAAACTCCAACACTAATAAGCGTCCGCCTGGCTTAAGTACCCGATACATGGAACGTAGCGCTTTTTCTTTATCCGTGACATTACGCAAGCCAAAGGAAATGGTAATACAGTCAAAGTGGTTATCTGGGAAAGGCAATTCTTCAGCATTGGCTTGAACATAACTGACATTGCCTACGATACCGGTATCGCGTAATTTTTCACGTCCAACTTTCAACATTGAGTCGTTGATATCCGCCAGAACAACTTGACCTTTTTCCCCCACCATTCGGGAGAACTTTGCGGTTAGATCACCTGTTCCACCAGCGAGATCAAGCACCTTATGACCACGGCGAACACCACTTGACTCAATAGTGAAACGTTTCCAGATACGGTGAATGCCAAATGACATCAAGTCATTCATTAAATCATATTTCGAAGCCACAGAGTGAAACACGTCTGCCACCATCTCTTTTTTTTGTTCTTTGGCTACGGTGCGGAAACCAAAATCAGTGGTTTCTTTTGATTGATCTGCCATGTTATTTGTCCACTTTTTATTCAAAAAAATTTATAGTCAGTGTACCAGCCTTTCCAACAAAACCCTATGTTGACTTCACTCATTCACCTGCAACGATTGAAAAGACTTATCAATCAACTGTGAATCAATAGGACACTTCACATCCACGCCTAAATCACGAAATGCTTCGTCCTGACTAATTAAATTACCTCTGCCCTCAGCACGCTTTTTCATTGCGGAATGGTAACTCGCCTGTGCTTTATTAAGACTTTGCCCCAATCCTTGCATATCATCCACAAACAACCGCATTTTGTCATACATTCTGGCAGCCTTATCAGCTATCAAACGTGCATTTTGGCTTTGATATTCATAACGCCACAAGTTATTGATAGTACGAACAGCAACCAGCAAAGTTGATGGGCTAACCAGCATAATATTATGTTTCAATGCTTCATCAAGTAATTCTGGCGCCTGATTGAGTGCAACCAAATAAGCGGGTTCTACAGGAATAAACATCAAAACATAGTCCAGTGATCGCAATCCGGGTAATTGCTGATAATCTTTTCGGCTCAGGCCACGAATATGCTCTCTGATGGAGTTGATATGTTCTTGTAATGTTGTGCTTGTTGTTCTTCACTATCACTGTTGAAAGAACGTTCATAAGCGACCAGGGACATTTTGGCATCAATAATGACTCTTTTCCCTGCGGCAGATGCACGATCACATCAGGTTGAAAACGCTCGCTGTTTTCAGACTTAATATTGACCTGTGTATCAAATTCATATCCCTCACGCAGTTCCTGCTCTTTCTGCTGGATTCTCTGCTGAACAGAAAGCCAGACGAAGATCCCTCCGCCCAGCAATCCACCTAAACCACCGATCAGCATGTATAACCACTGGATATCCACCTATACACCCTCGCTAACTCTATTATTTTTTAACCCCATTCTTTGTTAACCCTATTCTTTATTGGCACGATTACCGATAAATTTCAGACAACTTTTCTGAGTCATTAGCCTCAATGTAAGTTAAATAGATGCTGTATAGATGTCCAGAGTGTTCAATGGCTTTCTTTCAGTTTGCAAAGTAGCTCGCAATTATCCCATCCACTCTGCCAACCAACGCAAGCCAAATGCCCCTGGAGCTAAGATACCGAATGCCCAAATCAATGCAGAAGCTAAGTTAGCAAGCTGAAAATGACGTTTTGGCATGGCACAGATTCCAGCTACCAGCGGTACAACGGCTCTCAAGGGACCAAAAAAACGCCCAATGAAAACGCCCCATACACCCCATCGTTCAAAGAAACGATGTCCGCGAACCAAAGTTTGAGGATGGCGAGAAAGTGGCCACATTTTGCCAACATCTTCTTTGTAATGGCAACCAAACCAGTAAGAAACCCAATCACCAAAGAAAGCGCCAGCTGCAGCGGCTATCCATATTGGCCAAAAAGTTAACTCACTTTCACCAATTAACGCCCCTAACCCTAACAAAATGATCGTTGCTGGTAACAATAGGGAAATAAATGCCAACGATTCACCAAATGCCAGTAGGAAAATGATGGGAATTGCCCAAACTTCATGGGCTTTTACAAAGTTTATAACCAGTTCGATAATTTCATGCAGGCTCACATTAATCTTTCCTGTGTTATCAGTAGGAGGTTATAGGCCAGCCCTGAACAATCCGTCCAATGCTAACCTGATATTTTTATTCAAGAAAATAAGCTTGTAGTTTTTCACGCGCAGCGATATTGAGTCCAATATCTTTTTCCAGCCAAATATCTATGCTGCCATAATGCTGGTTGATGCTATTAAGTGCGGTCAGTAAAAACTCTTCCTTCACTGAATAAACATAGGCAAATTTTTCGACCACACTTTCGCTCATCATTTTTGCGTGTTCATTCAATAAATAGTCGCGGTATGGAGCCAGTGTGATATTGGTCAACAAATAATCTTCCATCACCGTATCCAGATCAGCCCCCAATGCGAATAAAACCAGTGCAGAGCCCACGCCTGTCCTGTCTTTACCAACCGCGCAATGTTGCACAATGCCGCCTTTCTCTGGTTGCTGCAATAATGTCGCTAACGTCTTATACGCTGGATTGTTAATGGGTAATAATTCATATAAGCGAGACATAAATATTTTCGCGTCGAATTGCTCCAGTATTTCCTTGTCTAACTTATCCAGATTAGCATCCACTTCTTTGGAAAGCGGGTTGGCAGGAGCATGGTGATAATGTGCTCCATTCCATATTCGATCGGGTTTATCCATAATTTCGCTGCTATCACGATAATCAATAACCTGCAAAAGGTTTTGATCCACTAAAAAAGCCTGATCGTTTTCTGTCAGCCTGTCCAATGAACCGGAACGAAATAACACGCCTGGTTTAATCCTGGTGCCGTTGTTCAGTGTCTTATTACCTAAATCACGAAAATTAATGCCGCCATTCAAAGGAAGTAGTGAAGGATGAGATAGAAATAATGTTGTAGTCATAGTCACTCTTGTTGCGATTAAAAAATAGTTAATAGAACACACTATCTATTAGTACAAAATGCTATGACATTATCAAATTTTGAAATGAAGGGAAGAGAAGATCGCACAAATGATAGGGCCAGAATATTCTGACCCTATATGGAAGGCATTACAACAGGCGACGGGCGGCCTCTACAACTATCCCCAGCGCATTGCTTTCTGTTTTCTTCAGTAACTCAACATCTGGGATTTCCTGTTGGGTACGGTTAACGATCACGCCAGCCACCATACCAGCCCGCAATCCCTGACTTGCACACATGGTCAGCAATGTTGCTGATTCCATTTCAAAGTTCATTACGCCCATTTCTTGCCATTCTTTCATCGAACCCTGGAAACGACGAACGACACGGCCAGAATAAGTATCGTAACGTTCCTGGCCTGGATAGAAGGTATCGGAAGATGCAGTAATACCAACATGGGTAGCAGAACCAGAGGCTTTTGCTGCTTCATACAAAGCATTTGTACACTCAAAATCAGCAACCGCAGGGAACTCCATTGGGGCAAAGTGCAAGCTGGCACCATCCAAACGAACCGCCGCAGTCGTAACCAATACATCCCCTACATTGATATGTGGCTGAATTGCACCCGTTGTTCCGATACGCAGGAAAGTACGTACTCCTAACTGTGCCAGTTCTTCTACAGCAATCGACGTTGAGGGGCCTCCAATGCCTGTAGAGCAGACAACCACAGCCTTTCCGTTAATTTCTGCACGCCAGGTTGTAAATTCACGGTGGGAAGCCAGATGTACCGGGTTATCCATCAGTCGCGCAATTTTCTCAACACGGTTAGGATCGCCGGGTACAATTGCCAGCGTCGCGCCTTGCAGGTCGCTTTTGGTGATACCTAAGTGAAACACATCAGACATATCAGACTCCTCAACGGGCATGATTCAAAATATGAATACCTAAATTTAGTCAATACTCTGACATTTTTTAGTGATTAAAATCATCTTTAATTAATATAAGAAAGAAACACATACATAAATTTGTGATAAAAATCACATTTAAGAGATGGCGCCCTGTAGAAGACGATATCACTATTCATATAAAAAGTTACATGACGAGATTAAGAAGCAGCACACCGCATAATCCGATCCCCCATGCAATTGTGGTGGGAATCGACCAAACGATAATCTGTTGCCTCGCACTTTTAATGCCCATCATTCGGTTAACCACCCAGAAAAAACAGTCATTGAAGTAACTGAAAAACAGTGTACCCATCATCGCAGCTTGAGCCGCCACCAACATATTAACATCCGGTATTTGCTTGATAACCGGCGCAGAAATAGAAGCCGCAGTTATCATTGCCACTGTACCAGAGCCTTGAATTATGCGTATGAGTGTCGCAATGATAAATGGGATCAAAACAGGTGTTATTGGCAGGCTGGCAATATAATGCGCTAATATCGTGCCTGTTGAGCTTTCGTTCAACACCGCGCCTAATGCCCCTCCCGCTCCTGACACCAACAAAATAATACCTACCGTTTTTAACCCTGTTTCTAGATGTTCAATCACTTCATGCTTACTGACGTTTGGCATTAAGGTATAAACCGCCAGTAATACACTGATTGCTAGCGCAATAATGGGTGATCCTAGAAAATCAAAAATCTGAAAATAGAAAGCGTTCTCCTTACCGGCAAACTCATCAGTTCTCAGTATCATTCCATTAATTACGCCAATAAAAATCAGAATAATTGGTACGACGATGGGTAAAAGAGAAAGAAATAGACTTGGAAGTGATTTTTGCTCTTTCTCTTCCATATAACGCTGATGTACTTGTGGCAAATTTTCTGCACTTTCTTCTGTATCACCAAGTTGATATTCAGGGTATTTAGTCTCCAACCACTTTGCATAGCAGGTAATACCAATGACACAGGGCACCGCCAGTATCATACCTGCCAGCATCATTTGGCCAATACTCACCCCGAATATTCCGGCGACACCAAGCGGCCCTGGTGTTGGAGGAACAATATGGTGTGTTACCACTAACCCTCCCGCCAGAGCAACCCCAAGGGACAATACATTGCGTTTACCTTTCTTCGCCAGTGCTTTCACTAGCGGATAGAGGATCACAAAAGCTGAATTCACAAATATGGGAATACTGACAATATAACCGGTAATCGCCAAAGCCCACTCTTCGCGCCTTTTACCCAACCATTTAATCAGGCTATAAGCGATCTGCTCCGTTGCTCCCGAGACTTCCAATATCCTCCCCATCATGCATCCCAATCCAATCACGATACCGATGTTGCCTAATGTCGAACCAAATCCTTTAGCGATCACTTCAACGACATTATTTATAGTCAAACCACCTGATATTCCAGCGATTATTGCCGCAATTAGCATAGCTATGAGAACATGAACACGAGTTCGCAAAACCAGAAAAACCAGCGTAAATACCGCCACTCCCAACCCAATAATTGGAATATAAAACCCCATCACAAAACCTCATTAAAAATGGATAAATTGGAACATGCCATATTTACTATGCTTTTCGCTATCAGAAATCGATTTTTTCCAAGGGTAATTTAGGAACAGCGAAAAAGTGCCTGAAAAACTCAGTGACAAGGAAGGAAAATTGCAATTGGAAGAAAGGGAATGACTTTTTCACCCGCCACAGACAGGATCCTGTCTGTGGCGGATATTTTCCGTTTATTTTAATTGAAACTGGCCGATCAAATTTTAAACTAACTATTTAACGAAGAGCGCAAGCGTTTTGCTGCTTCAACCATGTTTGCCAATGCTTGTCTGGTTTCTGTCCAACCGCGCGTTTTCAAGCCACAGTCCGGGTTCACCCACAAACGCTCGACCGGAATACGATCAGCCGCTTTGCGTAACAATGCCTCAATCCATTCAACGCTGGGGACGTTTGGTGAGTGAATGTCATACACACCAGGCCCTATCTCATTCGGATAAGAAAAATCTTCGAATGAATCCAGCAATTCCATATCCGAGCGCGAGGTTTCAATGGTGATCACATCCGCATCCAGCGCTGCAATGGACGGCATGATGTCATTGAACTCGCAATAACACATATGAGTATGGATTTGGGTATCATCTTTCGCAATGGCTGCGCTCAGTTTGAAAGCATCCACCGCCCATTCCAGATATTCCTGCCACTCTTCTCTGCGCAGTGGCAAGCCTTCACGCAATGCAGGTTCATCAATCTGGATAATGCCAATGCCTGCCTTCTGCAAATCATCAACTTCATCACGCAAAGCCAGTGCGATCTGTTTAGCGATGGTTTCACGACTAATATCTTCCCTTGGGAATGACCAACAGAGAATGGTCACAGGCCCCGTCAACATGCCTTTGACTGGCTTATCAGTCAAGGATTGTGCATATGTCGCCCAATTTACTGTTATCGCCTCTGGACGGCTAATATCGCCAATGATTACCGGGGGTTTCACGCAACGGGAGCCGTAACTCTGCACCCAACCATTTTGGGTAAAGACATAACCGTCAAAGTGTTCACCGAAATATTCCACCATGTCGTTACGTTCAGCTTCACCGTGTACCAAGACATCCAATCCCAAACGCTCCTGCTCTTGGATCGCCTGTTTAATATGTTCACTGATATTGGCTCGGTAGTGCGTACTATCCACCCGACCTTTTTTGAAATCGAGACGCAGGCTACGAATTTCCGTTGTTTGCGGGAATGAACCTATGGTTGTTGTTGGCCACAGCGGTAAGTTATAACGTTGACGCTGGAGTTTAGCACGTTCAGGATATACCTGATTACGTTCACTATCCTGTGGCTTAATTGCCGCAATGCGCCCAGCGACCGCTGGATTATTCACCCTTGCGGAACTGCGACGGGCGCGAATTGGGGCACTGTAGGCATCCAGTTCAGCCTGTTTATTGCCTTCTGGCACATTCAATGCCTGCGACAACAAAGAAAGTTCCGCACATTTTTGCAATGCAAAGGCAAACCAGCTTTTCACTTCTTCATCCAACCCCGTTTCATCATTCAGGTCAATGGGGCTATGAAGCAATGAACAGGAAGTGCCGATCCACACATTTCTCTTACCAACCCATGGTGAGACAAGCTGATATTTCTCACTCAAATCGGCTCGCCAAACATTGCGGCCGTTAATTACCCCCAATGAAAGCAACCAATCTTCCGGCAGAGATTTATCCAAATTCTCAAGAGAATCCCTTCCTGCAACCAAATCAACATGTAATCCTTGCACTGGCAGCGATTTGATTGTCTCCAGATTGTGATCGATGCTATCGAAATAGGTCGTCAGCAACAATTTCACCTGACCCTCAAGTGCTTGATAAGCCGTTGAGAATGCCGCCAGCCATTCTTCTGGCAATTCCAGTACAAGAGCCGGTTCATCAATCTGTACCCATTCAATGCCACGTTTTGCCAGTTCTGCCAGAACTTGCTGGTATACCGGCAGGATATCTTTTAATAGAGACAAGCGATCAAAAACTTTGCCTTTTACCTTACCGAGCCATAAATAGGTCACAGGTCCCAACAGAACAGGTTTTACGTTGTGCCCCAATGCCAGAGCTTCATCAACTTCGTCCAACAATTGAGTCCAACCCAGTTTAAACGCCTGCCCTTCCTGAAATTCAGGCACGATATAATGATAATTTGTATTAAACCATTTAGTCATTTCCGAAGCGGCCGCAGGTGTACCTGTTGGTGCTCGACCACGAGCGATACGGAACAGTGTATCCAGATCAATATTGCCATCTTCATTTTGATGACGTGGTGGAACATTGCCCAATAACAGGCTAGTGGTCAATACTTGGTCATACCAGGCAAAATCACCCACAGGGACTAAATCAACGCCCGCTTCTTTTTGTTGTTGCCAGTGACGTGCACGTAATTCACGACCTGTCTCCAGCAATTCCTGTTGAGAAATTTTGCCCGCCCAATAGTTTTCTTGCGCCTTTTTTAGCTCTCTTTTCAATCCGATACGTGGAAAACCTAATGTATGATTCAAAACCGTCATGTCGTCACCCGTAATTTTTAGCCGTCTAGATGTTTACACTTCTATAATCAACAGGTAATGTATAAACCACAAGCGCAAATTATTCATTATCATCTTGAAGGTTTTTCATGATCGAACTAAAACACTTAAAAACACTACAAGCACTGAACCATTGCGGCTCACTCGCCGCGACAGCAAATTATTTGCATCAAACGCAATCTGCCCTCTCTCATCAGTTCAGTGAATTAGAACATCGGCTGGGATTTAAGTTATTCATTCGTAAAAGCCAACCCTTGAAGTTAACGCCTCAAGGAGAAGTGTTATTAAAGTTGGCAGAGCAAGTCTTGCCCTTGGTGACCGCTTCCTTACGTCAATGCCATGAGCCGGAAGAGACAAACTTACGCATTGCCATTGAGTGCCATAGCTGTATTCAATGGCTGACACCAGCACTTAGGCGTTTTCGTGAAAGCTGGCCACAGGTTAATGTGGATTTTAAATCCGGTGTGACATTTGATCCTCAACCTGCCCTGCAAAAACGCGAGCTGGATATTGTCCTGACATCTGACATTATTGCAGACAGTAACCTGCACTATACGCCGCTGTTTGATTATGAAGTGAAGCTGGTGATCGCACCGGATCATCCACTGGCAAGTAAACACGATATTCGCCCACAAGATCTTGCCGCTGAAACTTTACTGATTTATCCGGTCCAGCGCCAACGGCTTGATATCTGGCGACGCTTTCTCCAACCAGCGGAAATTACGCCGACATTAAAAACGGTCGACAATACGCTACTGCTGATTCAGATGGTTGCCGCCCGATTGGGTATTGCCGCGTTACCACACTGGGCCGTGGAAACATTCGAAAGACAAGGGTTGGTTGTAACCCAAACATTAGGAGAGGGATTATGGAGCAGATTGTACGCTGCCAGCCGAGAAGGGGAGCAGCGCCAACCCGCTATCGATACCTTTATTCGTTCTGCGCGCCAGCACGCGGTGGACAATTTGCCGTTGGTGAAACGGGTTTCAGTATCCAACGGTGATGCACCCAAAGCGACGCAACAATCAGGCTGCCTCCAATGGTAAAGCTCAGCCAGTTAGGATGCTGCTGCCAAATTGCAAAATTGACCAATAACCCCGCCGGAACCAACATATTATTCATAATTGCCAGTGTTCCGGCATCCACTTGGGTGGCACCATAGTTCCACATAAAGTAGCCAATCCCCGACGCCCCAACACCCAGCCAAAGCAAAACGCCCCACTGTAGCTGAGTTGTTGGCAATTTTTGCGGATCACCAAACATGAGCCAGCCAATGATGGCGACAACACAAGCGCCCAGATAAAACCATGAAAATGCCACTCGTTGTGGAATGGGATGGATCTCCATCAAGCGCTTATAACCGACCTGACCAATCGCAAAGAAAATATTTGCCAATTGCACTAACAGCAAGCCAATCCAGAAAGATTCACTCAATTGGTCATAACGAATAATCGCTGCACCAGCCACTGCCAATAAAGAACTCAAGGCATAACCCCAGCGCAATCGCTGACGCCCCATCAGATCATAAATTAATGTGACATAGAGCGGCGTCATGATGGTAAACAGCAAAAATTCTGCCACAGTCAGGTAATGATAGGCATGAAATACAAACAAATACATCACACCAAGCTGACAGGCACCGACAGCCATATACAGTGAAATAACTTTCAGAGATAACCCACGCCAGCGCAAAAAGGGTAAAAATACCATCGCTGCCAACATTACCCTGACAAGAACCGAAAACCAGCTATCAACCTGACCAGCGAGATAAGCGCCAATCAGGCTAAATGAGGCGGCCCACAAAAATGTTGTGATCGTTAACAGCCACATAATTTATTGATCTTTTACCTTTTATTGATCTTTCTCCACTAAAAGCGCTTCTAGCAAATCAAGATCATGCAGCAACGTTTGTAGTGTTTCATTACTAATTTTACGGGTTGCACGCAGGTGATATAACTCCCCGCGTTCAGCCCTTAATGCCGTCAAACGGAAACGACGTTCCAAATCTTCAACCATCAGGTTATGCTCGATTTCATCCGTTCCCGCGGTACGGCGCCGCAAATAACCGGTAACACGAGAAGCAACTTCACTAATGACTTCTGCATCCAGTTTTTCTTCAGTGCTGGCCGACAGACGCTCTTCCATCTTATTCATACTGACAATAGCAACTTCAGCCATCGCTGATTTTGCCATCCTGATTTCATTGAGATCTGCCAGTTTATCGCCAACTTTCATGCCACGTAGCAGCAAAGGTAAACCGATAACCCCGACAAAGAGAGAGAACAGAATCACGCCCGCAGCAATGAAAATCAACTGATAACGTGCCGGGAACGGGTCACCATCCGGCAAGAACAGTGGCACAGACAGTGCGCCTGCCAGCGTAATTGCCCCACGAACACCCGCAAATGAAGCCAACCACAACTCACGGGTTGTATAGGAGGCAAACTGGAGCGGTTTTTTCTTTATCAACACTTTGCTGATATTTTTCATCAGCCATAACCAACTGAATCGCAGTAATACCAGTGCAACGTAAATGACGCCAACGGCAGCGAACAACATCCAGGTTTCAACATTTGGGTCAAGCTCAGCCTGAGCTACCGATGTTTCCCAGATGCCCGGCAATTGCAGCCCCAGCATGATAAACACCAGTCCATTGAAGACAAAGGCCAGCATTCCCCATACATTATCGGCACGCAGACGCATGTCCAGTGGTGCGTTGCGGATAACGCCGGCCTTACTGATAGTCATACCTGCGGAAACCGCAGCCAGAATCCCTGATACACCGATATGCTCAGCAATCATATAGGAAGCGAACGGCAACAACATCATAAACATGATTTGAGTTGCAGGATCATCCCCGCTCCAGCGACTCATCAAGCGTAGTGATTTACTGTATAACCATGTGATGGCGATACCCGACAACAAACCACCAATCGCAACCTTGAAAAACTCCACTGTTGCGCCAGTGACAGTAAATACCATCGTGCCCATGGCAATCGCCACAGCAAATTTCAGAGCCACCAGACCGGAAGCATCATTCATTAATGCCTCCCCTTCCAGCACGCTCATCATATTTTTAGGAATACGCCCTTTTCCAACAATTGATGACAATGCTACCGCATCTGTTGGGGATAATACTGCCGCCAATGCAAAAGCAGCGATAAGAGGAATACTTGGCAATAACCAATAGATCAAATAGCCGATGCCAATAACCGTCACTAATACCAATACTAAAACTAAAATGACGATTTCACGCCCATGCTGGAAAAACTCTCTGGTCGGTGTTTTCCAACCATCAACAAATAACAAAGGAGGGATAAGTAATACGAGGAAGAGCTCAGGATCGAAAGTAACGTGTAAACCAAAATGAGGCCAGGCCAGCAACGCTCCCATTGCTATTTGCACTATCGGCAAGGGGATACGGAACGGAATCATTTTAGTAAGAACACCAGAAACTGACACCACCAAAATCAAGATCAAGATAGTAAAGAATATTTCCATGTTACCCTTACAAATTGCCAAAAATCCGTCAGTGGAAAGATTGTGACTGTTTTTTATTGTTAATAATAGCGCTAATAACCATAAATATTACAGTTATTAAAGAAAATCAAAAAGCAATCACATTGTGAATCAATAAATATTGATTCATTTTTCTATTTTATGCTTATCGGCTTGAGTGTGTTGAAAAATTAGCGCATTTTAGAATATATCTGGCGTGCAATATGATTAACTGTGGAATGGAATAATATAGAAGGGATGCGCAACTCTTTGTCGTTTACGCATCCTATTTTAATTAGATAGCCCAATTGCCGGCATAAAAGACCACTAATACAATGGCAAGTATAATCGTACCAATATTCAATTTACGCCATTCACCCGAAAAAATACGCCCAACAACCAGTGTACTAAAACCCAGCATAATGCCTGTGACGATATTACAAGTCAGCACAATAAATACCGCACACAGTAAGCCTGACATTGCGTCAACAAAATCATCAAAATTCAGCTTTCGCACATTGCTCAGCATCAGTAATCCGACATACATCAAGGCAGGAGCCGTAGCATAACCAGGCACTAAATACGACAGCGGAGACAGGAATAAAATCAACAGGAATAAAATACCAACAACGGAAGCTGTTAAACCTGTTTTACCACCCGCAGCGGTTCCTGCGGCAGACTCAATATAAACCGCTGCGGGAGAAGAACCGATAACCCCAGCAAAAATACTACTGACAGAATCTGCTGTCAGCGCCTTGCCGCCATTGATAATCTGGCCTCTCTTATCCAATAAATTTGCTTGCCCTGCCACAGCCCGGATCGTACCCGTTGCATCAAATATAGCTGTCATTACCAGCGCCAAAACACTGGGTAATACAATAGGCTGTAAAGCACCCATAATATCCATACTGAACATCAGGGATAGGCCATCTTCCCCCAATGTAGGAAATTTAAAGAATCCTTGATATTTAACGGCTGGATCAAAAATCAAGCCGATAATAGAAATTGCGATAATCATCAGCAAGATACCGCCCGGCACCTTCTTCCGCTCCAGACCGATAATGCCTGCCAGCCCCAATAACGTCATCACCACGGGAAATGACGTCAATGAACCAAAGGACACAGGCAAGCCAGCATTTGGGTTCTTCACCACCAGACCAACGCCATTGGCTGCAATCAACAATAAAAACAACCCGATGCCAATACCCGTTCCATGTGCAATACCCATTGGCATATTGCGTAAAATCCACGCTCGCACACCCGTTACTGAAATTAACGTAAACAAACATCCCATCAGGAAAACCGCACCGAGAGCCACTGGAATGCTGACCTGTTGCCCTAATACCAGGCTAAATGCGGTAAATGCCGTCAACGAGATCGCACAACCAATCGCCATTGGCAAATTAACCCACAACCCCATCAATAACGAACCGATACCGGTTACCAAACAAACAGAAATAAACACGGCGGTATGAGGAAATCCGGCTTGCCCAAGCATCCCTGGTACCACAATAACGGAATAGACCATCGCCAAAAACGTCGTTAATCCAGCGAGAACTTCCTGACGTACCGTCGATCCGCGTTCAGTAATCTTAAAATACCTATCGAGTTTGCATTGAGTTGGTGCCTGCATACCAGACATGTTTTTCCCCTGCTTCTGTTAAAAATATATCGCTTTAAAAAGCTCTCTTCCTATTTCTTCACCTCTTCAAACGAAAACGATTACGTCACAA
Source organism: Xenorhabdus sp. BG5 (assembly GCF_015163665.1). Taxonomy (GTDB): domain Bacteria; phylum Pseudomonadota; class Gammaproteobacteria; order Enterobacterales; family Enterobacteriaceae; genus Xenorhabdus. The sequence continues at coordinate 29,669 of NZ_JADEUG010000020.1, forward strand.
GATAATAAAAATCAGTGCTGCATTCATGAATTCAACCATTCGCTTGCGCAATCGTTTGGCTTTTTGGGTAAAGAAAAAGTGAGAAAATTTGAAGCAGATGATTATCCAGTGAATCAGGGATAAGAATCAAGCGATAATCACATCGAAGATGATAAGACTCATGCTCTATATTCTGTATATTTACAGGGTAGTTGGTTAACATTGATGCCTATTTGCCCAATAATGATGAAGATATGTATATACGCATTAAACTTCAAGTTGCAATTTACAACACGATATGAAACCTGATTTCTCCCCGCTTCACGGGGAGAAATCTCACGCATCTTGAAGTTAGATTGGTATAATGTGCCTTAAACAGTTTTTGCCCAACTTTCTGATGATACTATTGATTGAGGATAAGAATATTTTGACATAGGAAATATTGCAATTGTCTATATTTTGTGCGAATCTGCAATATAATTGATATAAACCATATCAACAATATCTATTATCCATACCCAAGTCTTTCAAGTTACAGCTCAATGTCAAAGGAACAATTCCCCAGTCATGTTTCATCATTGATTGAGCGAAAGCTAACGGGTATACGTCCTATGCAAATAGGGATAAGGGGGTCTAGAGTGAGTACTAAAGTAGCAAGAAAAAGCAGAGTAAAAGAAAAAACGCTCAGCTTAGGTTACGTTTCCCTTCTTGATGTTCTTTCGCATCAACAAGAACATATTGAGCATATTCATGTCACTGAAATTCCGCCTAACGAAGCAGATCGTTTTTTAGTTGTTGAATTACCCGAAGAAACAGCCAGAGATCTTGATGTCAGGGATCTTCGTATTGCCCTGTTAAGTGCACTAAATACAGCGACCTCCATAAAACGCAGCACTCCATCCGGTAAATCTGCGCCTAAGATGAGCAATCCAGAACTTTATGTCCATCCAGATGATTTGCGTGAAGAAAACCAAAAAGATTCCTGGAGAACATCAAACCGAAAAGATCGGATTGAAGCGTTGAAAAATTCAATACTCGAAGAATCAAACTGGCTCCCTGCATGTAAGCTCAGCCAATCTGCCGGTTTTTCGTTGCTTAATCCTAGTGCAACGCCCAATCGCTGGAAAAAAGCTAAAAAAATCTTCGCTGTTTCAGTCAAGGGAAAAGACTTATACCCGCAGTATGCACTGGATGAAGGAGGATTACCTATCCCCATTCTCAAAAATATCATTGAAGTTTTTGATGGAAAAAAAACTTCCTGGGGCATAGCAATTTGGTTTAATACGCCTAATTCATGGTTAGGAAAAGAAAAACCGAAAGACGTTTTGATAAACCGCCCAAATGATGTGTTGAATGCAGCAAAGCAGGAAGCTGAAGGACCGTGGCATGGATAATTCCCTTGGCAAATCTGTCAAAATGGGGATCTGGAAAGCCCAACACCCAATTGAACGTATTCATCACCAAGCATACAAAGGCGCTGAGTTTAATCCGGGAAAAGGGAACACACGATTCAGCCCCTGCAAAAATGAGCAAGGTGAACCTATCCCCACAATTTATGGTGGTGAGAACATTTCCGTTGCAGTCATGGAAACCATTTATCATGACGTGCCAACAGGAAGCAATAATCTGCCTTTCGACCTGGGTAAATTAGCTCCGCTTGTCTACAGCCAGCTGATCCCTAATATCGATCTCATTATGGTAGATATCAATATGCGAGTATTACGCAAGTGGGGCTATGAACCAAAAGATGTTTTGCTTTCCGAAGCCGACAGTTATCCCCATACCCAAGAACTCGCAAGCCAAATTTACCGCGATAATCCATCTGCTCAGGCGATAACGTGGGCATCAAAACAACATGGTGATAAGGCGATAATGCTATTCGGTGATCGGCTTAAAAAAAATCAACTGGCAGTATCTATTGAATCACAACCACTCTGGTCTTCTAACTCAGTTATCAAAGCCGTAGATTTTCTGGCAGATGAAATGGGCCTTATAACCTATAATAATCAAGATATTATCTGATTCCTGCACCATATCGACACATTTTTATGCGGCCTTTAAGCCTGACCTTGTGTAAAATCCCCTCAATTCGACTTTTGACTGATTCATTAGGATTTCTGTAAGAATTAAGGAGATAAACAATGACAACTTATGCCCTGGTAGGTGATATCGGCGGTACAAATGCACGTCTGGCATTATGTGATGTAGATACTGGGCAATTGAGCGCGGTCGAATTCTATCCCTGTGCGCATTATGAATCACTTGAAATTGTTATCCGCCAATATTTGAAACAGCAGAACTGTGAAGTCAAATATGGCAGTATCGCTATTGCCTGTCCGGTGACGGATGATGTAATCAGTATGACCAACCACAGTTGGCGTTTTTCTGTTAGTCAAATGAAAGCCTCTTTGGGGTGGGAACGTTTTGAGGTAATTAACGATTTTACTGCCGTTTCCCTCGCCATTCCGGTTCTGGGAGCAGATGATGTAATTCAGATTGGTGGAAAGCAACCTCAAACTAAACGCCCTATTGCGGTTTATGGTGCAGGGACTGGGTTAGGAGTCGCACATCTTATTCACACAGGCAGCCAATGGATGAGCTTACCGGGTGAAGGCGGTCACGTAGAGTTCGCGCCAGATAGTGCGGAAGAAGATCATATGTTGAGCGTACTGCGCGAAGAACATGGACATGTCTCCGCTGAACGAGTCCTTTCCGGCCCTGGTTTAGTGAATATTTATCGTTCCCTGATGAAACTCAACGGGCAAGTCGCCGAAGATCTTACCCCTCGCGATGTTTCTGACCGTGCACTGAATGGAAATTGCCCTATCTGCAAACAAGCGTTAGAACTCTTCTGTACCGCGTTAGGACGTTTTGGTGGGAATTTAGCGCTGAATATTAGTGCATTTGGCGGTGTTTACATTGCAGGTGGGATCGTTCCTCGTTTCCTTGATTTCTTCCAAAAATCAGGTTTCCGGCAAGGATTTGAAAACAAAGGCAGATTTACAGACTATTTAAAAGATATTCCAGTGTATCTGATTACTCATGACAAACCGGGGTTATTGGGTGCGGGATCTTATATTCGCCAATTGCTGGGTAAAGCGATTGGTTAAATAGAACCAAGATATTTATATATACGCATTAAACTTCAAGTTGCAATTTACAACACGCTATGAAACGTGATTTCTCCCCGCTTCACGGGGAGAAATCACACGCATCTTGAAATGAGATTGGTATATGCTCATGCTATTTGTTTGCTTTGCTGGTGATAATTTTGAGCAATATTTGGCATAAGTATTTTATGAGTGAGCTATTGAGTGACTATTCCTTCCGAAGCAAAGCAAGCATTGTTGATCGTTCAGAAGCGATTAGCCGAATCGCTGGTCGCGGTCTACCTTCATGGTTCGGCTGCGGTTGGTGGTCTTCGCCCCCACAGCGATGTAGATTTGCTCGTGGTTATTGACCAACCGATGACATCTGGGGTTCGGGCATCTCTCGCTGCCGATTTAATGATGATATCAGGCCGATATCCTTTTGATCCTGATGGGCGTCGCCCGATTGAACTGATTGTTTTCTTGCGCGCCGATCTCAGCGCATCACTTTATCCTGCCCGGTGTGAATTTATTTACGGCGAGTGGCTACGCCATGAATATGGGGTGGGAAATATTCCCAAGTCGGTTTGTGATCCAGAACTTACCTTAGTGTTGGCTCAAGCACAGCAGGAAGCAATACCGCTGGTCGGCTCGAACACAAGCAATCTTCTACCCACTATTCCAAGTTCGGATATTCATCGGGCTATTAAGGATGTCCTGCCGAATTTAATTGAGACGCTACAGGGAGATGAACGTAATGTCCTTCTAACGCTGGCGCGTATGTGGCGGACATTAGTGACGGGAGAGTTTGTTTCTAAGGATGTTGCTGCCGATTGGGCGGCTGCGCGTCTTCCAGCCACACAGGCCGCTGTCTTAGCCGATGCGCGGGAAACCTATTTGAAAGGGCATGAAGAAGATTGGCAAAATCGCCAGCAAGAACTTCAAATTACGGTAAGTTCGCTGCACGATTGTGTGCTAACAAATCTATGTGTGAAACTTAAGACTTGATCTGACAATTATCGAAACAAAAAACAATTGCCAGATCAAAGTTAAACGACTACAGATCGCAAAATCTGTGACTGGTTCTGACCAGAATCAAGCTGCTTTTTTAGTTCACTCAGAAAGGAATATCATCATCGAAATCCATCGGCGGCTCATTGCTCTGTGGCATAGGCGACTGCGCTGGACGAGATGGAGCACCGCCACTGAATTGCTGAGAGGCTTGTGGCTGTTGTGGTTGCCCCCAACCGACTTGCGCTGGCGCATCCTGTGCTGCACCACTACGGCTACCCAGCATCTGCATTACCCCACCGATAGGATTGACGACAATTTCCGTGGTATAACGGTCTTGGCCGTTCTGATCCTGCCATTTGCGGGTCTGCAAAGAACCTTCAATATAAACCTGAGAACCTTTGCGCAGATATTCACCGGCAACTTCGGCCAATTTGCCGAAAAATACGACACGATGCCATTCGGTTTTCTCTCTCATCTCACCGGTTTGCTTATCACGCCAGCTCTCAGACGTTGCCAGAGTAATGTTGGTCACTGCACCGCCATTCGGCATATAGCGAACTTCTGGGTCCTGTCCCAAATTACCCACTAAAATAACTTTGTTTATGCCTCTGCTGGCCATTGGGAATACTCCTGATGAAATGAATTTTGCTAAAAACGGATTTCTCTAATTATAAGCAATGTAGTTTACCATGCGAGGGATAAGTTTAAATAGAGAGCCGTTATATTATACTTTGCGAAGCGTATCGTACTTTACATTGTCATGATTACAGCACGATTACCCATTAAATACTGTATATCCGTTCAGCAATGTTTGTGCAATAATAATGCGTTTATGAGTTTTGCTCTATCAATAATCTGGGAAGTGGTATATGGATAACATCGAAATTCGGGGCGCCCGCACCCATAATCTTAAGAATATCAATTTAATAATTCCCCGTGACAAGCTGATAGTCATTACTGGGCTATCTGGCTCCGGTAAGTCATCTTTGGCTTTCGATACCCTGTATGCGGAAGGGCAACGTCGCTATGTTGAATCCCTCTCTGCTTATGCCCGCCAGTTTTTGTCACTGATGGAAAAACCAGATGTCGATCATATTGAGGGGCTATCCCCAGCCATTTCCATTGAACAAAAGTCTACTTCCCATAACCCACGCTCTACAGTGGGAACGATAACTGAAATTCACGATTATCTTCGTTTGCTATTTGCACGAGTAGGTGAACCACGTTGTCCTGAGCACAATATTACGCTGGCAGCGCAAACGATCAGCCAGATGGTAGATAACGTCTTGGCACTGCCAGAAGGCCAACGCCTGATGTTACTGGCTCCCGTCGTCAAAGAACGTAAGGGCGAACATACCAAGCTGCTGGATAATCTCGCTGCACAAGGCTATATCCGCGCCCGTATTGATGGCGAAGTGTGTGACCTTTCCGATCCACCAAAACTCGAATTACAGAAAAAACATACTATCGAAGTCGTCATCGACCGCTTTAAAGTGCGTGCTGACCTCGCCCAGCGATTAGCGGAATCATTCGAAACTGCATTGGAACTTTCCGGTGGCACTGCCGTCATTGCCAATATGGATGATACACAGGCCGAAGAACTGGTTTTCTCCGCTAATTTTGCCTGTCCAATATGTGGTTATAGCATGAGCGAGTTGGAGCCTCGCCTGTTTTCCTTCAACAATCCCGCTGGTGCTTGCCCTACTTGTGATGGATTAGGGATTCAGCAATTTTTTGACCCCGAACGCGTTGTCCAGAATGAAAGTATCTCCCTTGCCGGAGGCGCGATCCGTGGTTGGGATCGCCGTAACTTCTATTACTTTCAGATGCTGAGATCACTAGCAGAACACTACAAATTCGATATCGAAACACCATTTAATCAGTTAAGCCCAACCATCCAGAAAGTGGTTTTATACGGTTCAGGTAAAGAATCCATCGAATTTAAATACACCAATGATCGTGGTGATGTGACGGTTCGTCACCATCCGTTCGAAGGTGTGCTGCATAATATGGAACGCCGCTATAAAGAGACGGAATCCACCGCAGTACGGGAAGAGTTGGCAAAATATATCAGCAATCGATCTTGCATTTCCTGCGATGGAACGCGACTGCGTAAGGAAGCACGTTATGTCTTTATCGAAAATACTACGCTGCCACAAATTTCGGATTTCAGCATTGGGCATGCGATGGCATTTTTCCACAATATCAAACTGAGTGGACAACGCGCCCAAATTGCCGAAAAAGTCCTGAAAGAGATCCGTGATCGCCTGAAATTCTTGGTTAATGTTGGATTAAATTACCTGACGCTCTCCCGTTCAGCAGAAACGCTTTCCGGTGGGGAAGCCCAGCGTATCCGTTTGGCGAGCCAGATTGGTGCAGGCCTTGTCGGTGTGATGTATGTGCTGGATGAGCCTTCCATTGGCCTGCATCAGAGAGATAATGAGCGTTTGCTGGAAACATTGCTGCACCTGCGCAATTTGGGCAACACGGTTATCGTTGTCGAACATGACGAAGATGCCATCCGTGCGGCTGACCATATCATTGACATCGGACCAGGCGCGGGCGTACATGGTGGCGAGATTGTTGCCGAAGGAACAATTACCGCTATCATGGAAAGTCCAAAATCGCTCACAGGAAAATTCCTCAGTGGTGAACGTCAAATTGCTATTCCAGAGCAGCGCGTGTCTGTTAATCCAGATAAGATGCTGAAATTGATTGGCGCAAAAGGCAATAACCTGAAAAAAGTGACATTAAAACTGCCTGTAGGCCTGTTTACTTGTATCACAGGGGTTTCTGGTTCCGGAAAATCAACGTTGATCAACGATACGTTGTTTCCTATTGCACAGCGTCAGTTAAACGGAGCAACAAATATTAGTCCTGCCCCTTATATTGATATCCAGGGTCTTGAGCATTTTGATAAGGTAATCGATATCGACCAAAGCCCGATTGGCAGAACCCCACGTTCAAATCCTGCCACTTATACGGGTATATTTACGCCTGTCAGAGAGTTATTCTCAGGCGTTCCTGAATCCCGTACCCGTGGCTATACACCGGGGCGTTTCAGTTTCAACGTTAAAGGCGGACGTTGTGAAGCCTGTCAGGGCGATGGCGTAATTAAAGTTGAGATGCATTTCTTACCTGATGTTTATGTGCCTTGCGATCAATGTAAGGGCAAGCGTTACAATCGAGAAACGCTGGAAATCAAATATAAAAGCAAGAATATTAATGAAGTGCTGAATATGACCATCGAAGAGGCTCGTGAGTTTTTTGACGCAGTTCCTGCGCTTTCCCGCAAGTTGCAAACTTTGATAGATGTCGGTCTTTCCTATATTCGTCTGGGGCAATCCGCAACGACACTTTCTGGCGGGGAAGCACAACGGGTAAAACTAGCACGGGAATTATCTAAACGGGGTACAGGCCAGACACTGTATATTCTTGATGAGCCAACAACCGGCCTGCATTTTGCGGATATTCAGCAACTACTGTCCGTTTTGCATCAATTGCGGGATCAAGGAAATACTATTGTCGTTATTGAACATAATCTGGATGTGATCAAAACGGCTGACTGGATTGTCGATCTTGGCCCTGAAGGTGGTAGCGGCGGTGGTGAAATATTGATTTCAGGAACACCCGAAGAAGTCATTCAATGTGAGAAATCTCACACTGCTCGTTTTTTGAAGCCAATACTTGAACGAGATTAATTTATTAATTTTAAAACTAAACTATCTATAACCCCCTCACTCCGTGGGGGGTTTTTATTTATTTTCTAGCCAATTATTAATCAAATTCAATTTACTACGGGCAGTAAAACCTTTTTTACAGTCAATTCAGGTGAAACAATCTTTCGTGAATTAGTATTGTATTGTTGATCTAATATTATTAATACTCACATTGCCGAAGCATTAATGTCATAATGGCATAACATATGCTTTAAACTTATAATGGAGATTAAACATGTATATGTTTTTACCGTTCTTAATTGCGCTAATTATCATCATCACTGTCATTACCGGTAAGAAAAAGCTGACGTATACCCTTTGGTTTGCTTTATTCATTATCACGGTATTTTGGTTTAAATATCATGCAACTGATGCATTGAATCTTTCTTTCTAATTGGGGGACGTAATGAATAATACAATGTCAGCACCGCGTAATATTAACCTTGCCATGGCCTTAAATATTCTGGGTCTGTTCGGTATTAGTGTGGTTTTGATAGTCGCGTTTTATTATCAATTAGCACGTTTTGAACTACCTTGCCCATTATGTTTATTGCAGCGAGCAGGCATTATCATGATTGGTTTTGGATTTTTGTTTAATATTTATTTTGGCATAAAAAATGCCCATTATAGCCTTTCACTACTTGGCTGCATTGTGACTGGTTTCATTGCCATGCGTCAGGTTTCTCTCCATATCATGCCGGGCGATACGGGATATGGTTCAACTTTCTTCGGCCTGCATTTTTATACCTGGGCTGCAATTCTATCTATCCTGGCTATTATTGCCATCGCAGCTATCATGCCCCTGAAAGCAGGCAATGTTGATTCAGCAAGATACACACCACCAACATTAAGCAAAATTGTCATGGGATTGTTCGCATTTTTAATTGCAGCCAATCTGGTTTCCACCTTATTAGAATGTGGTGGCGGGCAATGTGATGACAACCCAACGTTCTATCAGTTATTGCAAAAGTAATCTTTCTCTATATTGAAACCATTAAAACAGAAGGCTGCATAATTCCAGCAACCTTCTGTTTTTTTCAACTGAATGTTTTCAGGCACGGGTTTGACTGTTCAATCGAAAATAAGGTGCTGGAAAACCATCTCCCTAATTCCTTTGCTAAATTTTGACATGGCAGAACGAGTCAAATGAGCAAATTCAGCTGCATCAGATAAACCAATGGAAAATCATATTCTTTCATTATGATATTCCTTATTTAGGATATAAGATCTCCAGCTATATTCTATAAAGCCGTTCACTGAACGGCTTGGAATAGGTGACAATTGTAATTCTAATTTTCTTTGCGTAGACAAAAAAAATTATTCACTCACCGCAGCAAACGCTTTTGCAATACGTTGCACGTTATGATGATTCACACCCGCCATACAAACGCGGCCAGAGCCGACCAGATAGACGCCAAATTCTTCACGTAATCTATCAACTTGTGCCTGACTGAATCCGGTATAACTGAACATTCCACGCTGTTTCAGTAAATGGTTAAAGTTTTTCTCTGGTAGTGCTTGTTGCAGGGCATTTACTAATACTGTCCGCATTTCCAGAATACGCAAGCGCATCCGTTCAACTTCATCCAGCCACTGGTTTTTTAATTCAGGGTTACTCAATACCCTGGCAACAATCTGCGCACCAAAATTTGGTGGGCTGGAGTAAATACGGCGCACCGTCGCTTTCAATTGTCCCAAGACATGTTCAGCCGCTTTTACATCGTCACAGATAACGGATAATCCACCAACACGCTCACCATACAATGAGAAAATTTTCGAAAATGAGTTGCTGACCAGGCAAGGCAACCCCGCATTGGCCATTGCGCGAATCGCGTATGCATCTTCTTCCATGCCGTCGGCAAATCCCTGATAAGCGATATCAAGGAAAGGAAGCAATGCCCGCTCTTTCGCAACCTGAACCACCTGATCCCATTGGTCATTGGTGAGATCGGAACCTGTTGGGTTATGGCAACAAGGATGCATCAAAATAATACTTTTTGTCGGCAATTGCTTGAATGTTGCCAGCATTTCGTCAAATTTTACCCCTTTGGTTTTATCATCAAAATAAGGGTAATAGTTCACTTTGATGCCTGCTCCGGTAAAAATAGTGGCATGGTTTTCCCACGTCGGATCACTGCACCATACTTCAGAATCAGGAAAATAATGGTGTAAAAAATCAGCCCCTACTTTTAATGCGCCTGAGCCACCCAGTGTTTGAATCGTGGCAACACGTTGTTGGTTTAATAGTGGGTGATCTTTGCCGAATAGTAGTTCCTGAATTGCCGTGCGATAAGCAAGCAACCCTTCCATTGGGAGGTAAAGGGAAGCAGACTGTGGCAAGGCGTTTATTTGTTTTTCAGCAGTTGCAACAGCCTGTAATTTTGGGGTTATACCCCGTTCATCGTAATATAGCCCGATGCCCAGATTTATTTTTTCTGCGCGAGGATCGTTTTTAAATTCTTCCATTAATGACAGGATAGGATCGCCGGCATACGCATCAACATTCTGGAACATTACGTTATACTCCCTGCTATTGTGTTATTTATTAAAAGTGCAATAACAGACAATATAACTTACCCGGATTATTCGTCTAGATATTCCATCGCAACACGTGAGGTCAGTTTCGTAATTAGCTCATAAGCGCTGATCCCCGAATGCGCTGCAATTTTTTCAACTGGCAGGGCATTCCCCCAAAGGATAACTTCATCCCCAACTTTATCCTGGCATGTTGGTCCCAGATCCACAGTAATCATATCCATAGATACACGGCCAACAAGTGGCACTTCCCGACCATTGATCAATACTGGCGTACCGACAGGTGCACTGCGGGGATAGCCATCACCATATCCCATTGCCACAACGCCAAGATAGGTGTCTTGTTCACTGCTCCACGTACCTCCATATCCTACTGCTTCACCCGCTTTGTGTTTACGGACGGCGATTAAACTGGATTTAAGTGTCATGGCAGGGAGTAAATTAAAATCGGCAGCGGTCTTATCTGCCATCGGCGAAGCACCATACATCATGATGCCGGGACGAACCCAGTTCAAATGCGCCTTTGGCCATAATAAAATCCCCCCTGATGCAGAGATGGATTTTTCGCCAGATTTATCCGCAATAAATGCCATAAAGCGTTCAATTTGTTGCTGGGTCGTTTCAACTGTAGGCTCATCTGCACGGCTAAAATGGCTGATAATATTAACGGGTTGCTCAATATTACGACAACGGCTCAGGCGTTGATAAAATGCGTCTGCTTCATCGATCCGGATACCCAGACGGTGCATTCCTGTATCGAGTTTCATCCATACTTTAATCGGATGGGACAAATCTGCCTGTTCCAATGCTTCAAGCTGCTCAAGGCTATGCACCACGGTTTCAATATGATTGACGACTAAAACAGGAAGAGCAGCCGCTTCAAAAAAACCTTCTAGTAGCAAGATTGGCTTGACAATCCCACCACTGCGCAGGGCAAGCGCTTCCCCAATGCGAGCGACACCAAAGCAATCAGCATCTTCCATTGTGTACGCAGTTTCTAATAAACCATGTCCATAGGCGTTTGCTTTCACAACTGCAATAAGTTTACTATCAGGAGCTTGTACTCTCACTTGTTGCAAATTGTGTCGCAGAGCGCGGCGGTCGATAACAGCAGTGGCCGCTTTCATTCCATCCCCTTTTTATCATTTTTCAGTCAGGTTTGATAATAACAGCCTATCTTCGATGTTGATTATTAAAGTCATTTGAACACGAACGATAGGCACTTGGATTTATTCGTCACTGTAACTCGGACCAGCATAATTATCGAATCGTGACCATTGACCGTTAAATGTCAGCCTTACTGTGCCGATAGGGCCGTTACGCTGTTTACCAAGAATGATTTCTGCCACACCTTTCAGTTCACTGTTATCGTGATAAACCTCGTCACGATAGATAAACATGATCAAGTCAGCATCCTGTTCGATAGAGCCTGATTCACGCAGATCGGAGTTAACCGGACGCTTATCGGCTCGCTGTTCCAAACTACGGTTAAGCTGGGAGAGCGCAACAACCGGCACTTGAAGCTCTTTTGCCAATGCTTTTAGTGAGCGGGATATTTCCGCAATTTCCAGTGTTCGGTTGTCAGATAAAGAAGGTACCCGCATCAATTGCAGGTAGTCGATCATAATCAAACTGAGCCCACCGTGTTCGCGGAAAACTCGGCGCGCCCGGGAACGCACTTCTGTTGGCGTCAAACCGGATGAGTCATCGATATACATATTGCGTTTTTCCAGCAAGATCCCCATTGTGCTGGAAATTCGTGCCCAATCCTCATCATCAAGTTGACCAGTACGAATACGTGTTTGGTCTACGCGGGACAGGGACGCTAGCATACGCATCATGATCTGGTTGCCGGGCATCTCAAGGCTGAAAATCAAAACAGGCTTATCCTGCATCATAGCTGCGTTTTCACACAGGTTCATCGCAAAAGTCGTTTTACCCATTGAAGGACGCGCCGCTACGATAACTAAATCTGATTTTTGCAATCCTGCGGTTTTCTTATCCAGATCTTGATAGCCGGTAGAAACGCCTGTTACACCATCATGCGGGCGCTGATAGAGCTGTTCAATTCGTTCAACAGTTTCTTCCAGGATCTGTTCAATGCCTTTCGGGCCCTCGTCTTTATTTGCCCGATTTTCTGCGATCTGGAATACTCGTGATTCAGCCAAATCCAACAGTTCTTCGCTGGTTCGCCCTTGTGGATCGTATCCCGCATCGGCAATTTCATTGGCTACCGCGATCATATCGCGTACTACTGCACGTTCGCGGACAATATCGGCATAAGCATTGATATTCGCCGCGCTTGGGGTATTTTTCGACAATTCAGCAAGATAGGCAAACCCTCCGACATTATCGAGTTCGCCATTTTGTTCAAGAGATTCCGACAATGTGATCAGGTCGATAGGTTTGCCCGTTTCGAGCAAACGCTGCATTTCAGCGAAAATACGTCTGTGTGGTCGGCTAAAAAAGTCATTGCTGGTAACCCGTTCGGATACACTATCCCAACGTTCATTATCCAGCATCAAACCGCCTAACACGGATTGCTCTGCTTCCAAAGAGTGTGGTGGAAGTTTCAGCCCTTCCACTTGGCGATCTTTTGGTTCAGCCATACTGTTGTTAGTTGGTTTTTTTCCAGCCATGTATACCGCATCAATCCACTAAACAAAAAACGAAATAGGGTATCAGTATACGCCATGAAAACAGCCTTGAGTAATTATATATAGTCTGTGATGATTTCAGATACATTAGCGCTATTTGCAGCCATTTCATTGCAAACGTGCGAGGCTGTTCCCAATATTTATAACATAATGAGAGAGTTACCATGGCAAAACACATTGAATTATCCGCCACTGGCGGCCCAGAAGTACTCCGATATTGTGAATTTACACCTGCTGACCTTACTCCCGATGAAATACAAGTCGAAAACAAAGCTATCGGCATTAATTATATCGATACCTACATACGCAGTGGTTTATATCCACCAGCCTGCCTGCCCTGTGGCCTGGGAACGGAAGCCGCAGGCATTGTCACTAAAGTTGGCTCCAATGTGACATCAATTAAAGTCGGTGATCGTGTGGTTTATGCCCAGTCAGCATTAGGGGCTTACAGTGAAATACACAACGTTTCTGAAAGTAAAGTCGCGCTGTTGCCGAATGAGATTTCGTTCGAACAAGCGGCGGCGTCATTTTTAAAAGGCCTGACTGTTTACTATCTGTTCAATTTGACACATAAGCTCCAGGCAGGAGAAACAACTTTATTTCATGCCGCCGCCGGTGGTGTTGGTTTGATTGCCTGCCAATGGGCAAAAGCATTGGGTGCAAAATTGGTTGGCACAGTAGGTTCAGACGAAAAAGCGGCACTCGCCAAGGCAGCAGGGGCATGGCAAACTATCAACTATCGTCGCGAGAATATTGTAGAACGTGTCCTGGCTATTACTGGCGGGGAAAAAGTCGGTGTCGTATACGATTCTGTTGGCAAAGAGACATGGCTGGATTCACTGGATTGCCTGAAACGACAAGGTTTGATGGTCAGTTTCGGTAACGCTTCAGGCCCCGTAACCGGCGTGAATTTGGGTATCCTCAATCAGAAAGGTTCACTGTTTCTCACCCGCCCTTCTCTTAATGGCTATATCACTACTCGCGAAGAGTTAGCAGAAGCCAGCAAGACACTGTTTGGTTTCATTGCCAGCGGCAAAATCAATGTGGATGTACCAGAAAATCAGCAATTTCCACTAAGAGAAGCAGTAAGAGCACACCAGACGCTGGAAAACCGTGCAACCCACGGTTCCAGTTTATTGATTCCATAATTTCAGACAAAACTCCTGAGCGGATTTACATCCGCTCTGTCACCATTTCCAACGCTTTTTCAACAACCATAATATCAGCGCCCGGCTTATGGGCGTTTTCACTTAAATGACGACGCCACTGACGTGCCCCAGGGATCCCTTGGAAAATGCCTAAAATATGGCGGGTGATATGCCCTAAATAAGTGCCTTTTGATAGCTCTCGTTCAATATAAGGATAAAGCACCTTAACCACCTCAACCGTATTGGTCACGGGAACTGTTTGGTCAAACAATTCACGATCCACATGTGCCAGAATGGATGGATTTTGGTAGGCTTCTCGTCCAACCATCACACCATCCACATACTGCAAATGCTGTTTGGCTTCTTCCAGCGATTTAATGCCACCATTAATCGAAAGCGTCAGGTAGGGGAAATCTTGTTTCAATTGATAGACTCGCGGGTAATCCAAGGGCGGAATTTCGCGGTTTTCTTTCGGGCTTAAACCCGACAGCCACGCTTTACGCGCATGGATAATAAAATTATCGCAATCGCTGTTTTTCACAATAATATCAATGAAATCACAGAGAAACTCGTAGCTATCCTGTTCATCAATTCCAATGCGGGTTTTAACGGTAACAGGAATATCCACGACATCCTGCATTGCCTTAATACAATCAGCTACCAGCGCGGATTCTCCCATCAGGCAAGCACCAAAACGGCCATTCTGCACACGATCAGAAGGACAACCCACATTCAGATTGATCTCATCGTAACCTCTTTCCTGTGCGATCCTGGCACACTGTGCCAATGCTTGAGGATCACTGCCCCCCAATTGCAGTGCCAACGGATGTTCTTGCTCGTTACAGGCCAGATAATCCCCTTTGCCATGAATAATCGCCCCCGTTGTAACCATTTCCGTGTAAAGCAACGCCTCTTTACTCAATAAACGATGAAAGTAACGGCAATGACGATCAGTCCAGTCTAGCATGGGTGCAACGGAAAAGCGGGATGATGGGTGCATATCACAAACCTCATTTAAAAATCAAAAAGATAGCGCCGATATCGCCACTTTATATTCTGGTTTATTTCGGCTTATTCAGCCATTAGGAGATATTAAGGGGGAGCACAAACTCCCCCAAATTATCCAAGGCGGGCGATTATACAGAGCGAAAAGGGTAGCTTCAAACTCAACCAAAAGTGAATGCTTGAATTAGTTCCATTTAAAATGTAATGACGAGAATTTCTCTTGAATTTCAGTAATAAATCGATCTGTATTAGAAAGGCTCCAATTTCTAGCGATGTAATAGCCTTCACCTTGATAATCAAACTCAGGCTCTAACTGAGTACGGTACTTTTTGTATTTGTCTTCAGTTCCTTTAATTTCTTCATATTTTTTCAACAACTGAAACGAACAAGTTTTATTATTTCGGAGATAGTGAAAACCAGACTCATCAATTAATTTATGATCCTCAAGTGCCTTAACTGTATAAAAACCAATGTCTGACTTACGGAAACCTTGCTGGTAAAGCATTCCATTAACATACAGATTAAGTGATGAGTGATCTTTTTCACTGCTAACAGCTCTCTTTTCCCGATTTTTATGGCGTACCTCTATCTGGTAATCTACCGCTTCGGGAAGAGGAATAATTTGCTCAACATTCAATAAAAGTTTTTCATTGACTCGAAAAGGTTGAAGACGAACACAAGTTATATCCATCCCTATATCATTCATCCACAAAACCGATGTCGTAATCTCTTTAGAAAAACCAAAAGCAGCTAAAACGATACGTGTTTCTTTAGCAAAATCATTATGTTGTGGAGAGTCCCAGGCCAGAAAATCCAACAACGAACTTTCAGCATCAATATCCTGTCCCGTTTGACTCAAAAATTCCCTGTAGGCACTAACAGCCTGCTCCCACGTTAGATTCGAAACCATAGCTGCGTACCGAATCGCCTGAAGTTCCATATGACCACCATCTTCATCCCGCTTAAGCTCTATGACGACAAGATTGGCAGACTTATCGATACCAAGTAAATCAAGGCTTCGCTTAGAGCCAACAAAATGGCTATATTCTTCTGCGATCACTAATGTATCTGGACTAATGGCGCCAATTTGTGATCTTAAAAGACGCTGGATGTCTTGTCGTTCCTTCAGCTTCTCTGCCTCAAATGAAGTCATTTCAACTTCTATTAACGTATCCTGTGTTAATTCATATATTGCCATGTTTGTACTTGTATTATTTTTTTGTCATTGTTCCTTTGTGCCATATAGTATACATACCTATCCCTACAGGCTGTTAATGCAAAACGCGAATTTCAGTATGGCTATTATCCTCATCCATTACTTCGTCGTCGTCGAATGGATCTTCCATTTGTTGATCGCGTAACATGGAATTGACCACATCAGCAAAACCATCTTTCATCTATTGTTCCATAAAGATACCTTTCGGGTTTGGCCAAGGTAATTGAGCCATCGGCCAGTCACAATGTTCCTTGTAAAACCAAAACGCTTTCAGGCGTCCTTTCGCTGTGTCAAAATCCCGACTCCAATAGGCATTACCTAACCGATAATTCGTGTGGAATTCTTCGAAGCTGCCAAAAATTTCATAAATATAATCAGCTGTTTTTAGTATATTTTTCCACGCCGTTTCTTCACTAATATAGCCCGCCGCAAAACAATTTCGGCTCAGAACAATCGCGCGCCAGAGATCAAATCCCCAAAGTAAAGCGGGCTGTCGTCCATTAATTGAGCGAGAACATTGCTGTACATATTCTTCTGGCTCTTCAATTAAACTGCCAAGTATTTAAACATTTCGCCATCGGTAAAAACTGAATCAACCGCAAAACGCTCTGAGTGCATTCCTGCCCATAAATCATGCACTACTTTCCAATAATCTTTTTCATCAAGTATTCCCCAATTTGTATAGACTTGGGACTGATGAGACTCTGCATCAGATAAGGGCAATGTTCTTATCCACGGATTAACTTTCTTTTCAAGCATCTCATCATAACAAGCTAACTACTCTTCTTCACAAGTATGTTACACATCAGACGAGAACTGAACGTCATATAGATCCCTCTCCCTAGTTAAAAAACATGATAACATTAAAGTCATTAGCATCGTGTAGGTGTGAGAGGTGTAATGAAAACTATCAATCAAAAAAAATTACTGGCACAGGCTGAAATAATCTGCCTGGCAAGAGGGGTTCGTTTGACACCTCAACGCCTTGAAATTCTTCGTTTAATCACTGAACAGCCTAGCGCGATAAGCGCTTATGATTTGCTGGATTTATTGCGTGAAGTCGAGCCACAAGCCAAGCCTCCAACCGTTTATCGTGGATTGGAGTTTCTGCTGGAACAAGGTTTTATTCACAAAATAGAATCTACAAATAGCTATGTGCTTTGCCATCATTTTGAAGAGCCATGCCATACTTCGGCAATGTTTATCTGTGAATTTTGTGGCTCAGTAACCGAAAAGGATGCAAAGAATATTGAATCAGCTATTCAACAGTTAGCGCAAGGTACGGGTTTTCATTTGCGAAATAGCGTGATAGAAGTTCATGGCATGTGTTCTTCCTGCCATGAGATTGAATCCTGCACGGAGCGCGATATATGCCAGCACGATCATTCGATTGAAGAAAATAAAAAGAAATAAGAAAAAATATTTGAAGCCAAATCGAGCAATGAGGCGATCATAACTAATATAAACTTATATTTTCCCAGAACCCGTTAAACTTAAGTTTAACGGGTTCTGGGAAAAATGACCGCCCCAGAATGGCAAACTGCAATTATCCGCCTTTGCAATCAGAACCAGTCCCCGCTACGAATAACGCCGACTGCCAATCCTTCAATAGTGAAATTCTGCTCGCTCAAATCAACAACAATGGGTTTAAATTCCGGATTTTCAGCAATCAGTTCAATTTTGTTTCCTGTTTGTTTGAAGCGTTTTACTGTGACTTCATCTTCAATGCGCGCCACAATGACTTGTCCATTATGAACATCCTGTGTTTTATGCACAGCCAGTAAATCTCCGTCCATAATCCCAATGTCTTTCATGGACATACCACTGACACGTAACAGAAAATCAGCACTTGGTTTGAATAATTCAGGATCAACCTTATAGTGACTTTCAATGTGTTCCTGAGCCAGCAGTGGTTCCCCAGCAGCAACACGACCGATCAGCGGCAATCCTGCCCCTTCATTTTCTTCAAGCAGCAAACGGATACCTCTGGATGCACCAGAGATAATCTCTATCACCCCTTTACGCGCAAGTGCTTTTAAATGCTCTTCTGCTGCGTTAGGTGAACGAAAACCAAGTCGCGCTGCAATTTCAGCACGTGTTGGTGGCATACCCGTTTGCGAAATATGGTCACGCACCAAGTCATAGACTTGCTGCTGCCTGGCAGTTAATGCTTTCATTTCGCCCCCTGTTTGTTTATACAGTCAGACTGTGAGTATATACAGGTAAAGTCGAATTTGGAACCTGTCAGCATGTAAAAGCAGCTAAATAACGTATTTAATGAAAAAACACACTACCTCAGCGCATAAAATGCGACCAAAAGATCATTCCCCAAATAAACAACGCCAAAAGTATGGAAAACAATACAGCCGCAGACCCCATATCTTTCGCTCGACCTGATAATTCATGATATTCACTACCGATGCGATCCACGACGGCTTCTATGGCACTATTGAGGATTTCGACAATGACCACCAGCATAACAGAGCCAATCAGGAGGAGTCTCTCATGTAAGCCAAAATCTAAAGAAAATGCAATGATGATCGCAAGTATGGCAGCAATTGCTTCCTGCCGAAATGCCGCTTCATTTTGCCATGCCGCCTTGATTCCTTTCGCCGAATATCCAGCCGCTTTAATGATGCGACTCAAACCCGTAGATTGATTTGCCATAAAAATTTTCTTTAATGAACTTAATGATTATATGGTTATATAACTTTTAGCTCTTATTATTGTCTTATTTCCACAGATCTCAAAATCTGTTTCTGGTATCCTTGCGATGCGTTGCTAACAAGAGGCTTAAAGCAGTTATGTCAGGTTGGCGTAAAATATATTATAAGTTATTGAATTTACCACTAAAATTATTAGTAAAAAGTAAACTAATCCCTACAGATCCTATTGCAGAGCTTCGTCTTGATACGACTCGGCCTATTTTGTACATACTGCCGTATCGCTCAAAAACAGACTTATTGACTCTACGTCAACAATGTCTGGCGCAAGATCTGCCTGATCCGTTGGATCCTTTGGAAATTGGTGATACACAGCTTCCCAGTTGTGTCTTTATCGATAATGGTCCACGTGTGTTCCGTTGTTATGCACCAAAACATGAATCTGTGAGAATTTTCCACTCTTATCTGGACTTGCATCACAATAATCCCGATCTGGATATCCAGATGGTGCCCGTTTCCGTCATGTTTGGCCGCTCTCCAGGACGCGAAGGGCAAGAAGGGCACACAGCCCCACAATTACGCTTGCTAAACGGCGTGCAGAAGTTTTTTGCGATCTTATGGCTTGGACGGGATAGTTTTGTCCGTTTCTCCACACCGGTGTCTTTACGCCATATGGCCGACGAGCATGGTACAGATAATATCATCGCCAATAAACTCGCCCGTGTGGCTCGGATGCACTATTCCCGCCAGCGTCTTGCGGCGGTTGGGCCTCGTTTGCCAGCCAGACAGGATCTGTTCAACAAGTTACTGACATCAAAAGCAATAGAAAAAGCGATTGCTGATGAAGCCCGTAGCAAGAAAATCTCTCCCGAAAAGGCAAAGCAGAACGCTATCAATATGTTGGAAGAGATTGCTGCGGATTTCTCCTATGAAACCGTACGCTTGACCGATCGGGTTTTAAGTTGGACCTGGAACCGTTTGTATCAAGGCATCAATGTTCATAACGCCGAACGAGTTCGCCAGTTGGCACAGGATGGTCATGAACTGGTTTATGTTCCATGCCATCGCAGCCATATGGACTATCTTCTGCTCTCTTATGTGCTCTATCATCAAGGGCTGGTTCCACCGCACATTGCTGCGGGCATTAACCTGAATTTCTGGCCTGCTGGTCCGATATTCCGTCGTCTCGGTGCGTTCTTTATCCGCCGTACGTTTAAAGGCAATAAGCTCTACTCAACCCTCTTTCGTGAATATCTCGGTGAATTGTTTACCCGCGGTTATTCAGTTGAATACTTTGTCGAGGGAGGACGCTCCCGTACTGGTCGTTTGCTTGATCCCAAAACGGGAACGCTCTCCATGACCTTGCAAGCTATGCTGCGAGGGGAATCTCGTCCCATCACGATTGTGCCGATCTATATCGGTTATGAGCATGTGATGGAAGTGGCAACTTATGCCAAAGAGCTGCGCGGTGCAACCAAAGAAAAAGAAGGCTTTTTCCAGATGGTTCGAGGGTTGCGCAAATTACGTAATCTGGGACAAGGTTACGTGAATTTTGGTGAACCGATCCCGTTGACGCAATACCTGAATCAGCATGTACCAGAATGGCGTGACTCCATTGATCCAATAGAATCTCAGCGTCCAACATGGCTGACGCCAACAGTCAGTAAACTGGCTGACAATATTATGGTCAATATCAATAATGCTGCCGCCGCTAATGCTATTAATTTATGCACTACAGCATTGTTGTCATCACGTCAGCGAGCACTGACTCGTGAACAGCTTATTGAACAGTTGGATTGCTATCTGCAATTACTGCGTAATGTGCCTTACACTGACGATATTACAGTGCCAAACCAAACCGCAGAAGAGTTGTTAGATCATGCTCTTATGATGAATAAGTTTGAAGTCGAGAAAGATAGTCTGGGAGATATTATTATCCTGCCACGTGAAAGCGCGGTATTGATGACTTATTATCGTAATAATATCCAGCACTTATTGATCCTGCCATCTCTGATTACCAGTATTATTATGCACCACCGCCGCATTAGTCGTAGTGAATTACTCAGACAGGTAGCGCTGATTTATCCGTTGATCAAGCAGGAACTTTTCATGCGTTACAGCAAGGAAACGCTCCCGGACGTCGTCAATACCTTGATTGATGAGCTGGTACGCCAATGCCTTATCTGCAACAAAGAGCAAGGAATGCTGGTACTAAATCCTGCACGTATTCGCCCACTGCAATTATTGGCAGCTGGCATCAGGGAAACGCTGCAACGTTATGCCATAACGCTTTCTTTGTTGAATGCTACACCTGAAATTAGCCGTGGTGTACTGGAAAAAGAGAGCCGGATGCTGGCACAACGTCTATCCGTTCTGCATGGCATCAATGCGCCGGAGTTCTTTGACAAGGCAGTTTTTGCTTGTTCGGTCAATACGCTGCGCGAAGAAGGTTATATTCAAGACAGCGGCGATATGATTACCACCAGCGCCCAGGAACTCTATCAGGTATTGAGTGAACTGATGTCACCTGAAATTCGCTTGACGATTGAAAGTGTCAGTATGCCACCAGAACAAAATGAACCTGTACAGATAGCGTAAGTGTAGTCATAACAATGCCAAGCTAGTATGGAAACAGA
Organism: Xenorhabdus sp. BG5; assembly: GCF_015163665.1. Taxonomy (GTDB): domain Bacteria; phylum Pseudomonadota; class Gammaproteobacteria; order Enterobacterales; family Enterobacteriaceae; genus Xenorhabdus. The sequence goes on from NZ_JADEUG010000020.1 coordinate 51,330, forward strand.
AATTAACGGGCGGTAAATCGCCCGTTATATTAATGCTACACCCTATTAGACATAGCTAAAAAAGACGCCAAGGAATAGAACTAAACCGACATAGTTGTTGTTCATAAACGCTTGAAAACAGGCAGACCTTTTCCGATTTGTGATCAGTTTTTGCTGATAAATGAATAATGCTGTTGCCAGTAATACCGTCCAATAATATATTCCCCCCAGATTCACCATCCCGCCAACTAAGACCAAAATGCCCAGCATGATGAATTGCAGAATGCCAATGATCAGTTTATCAAAGCGTCCGAAAAGTACGGCGGTCGATTTCACGCCGATTTTCAGGTCATCGTCACGATCAACCATTGCATACTGCGTATCGTAAATTACAGACCAAATGATATTGGCTAAAAATAATAGCCAACATTCTAAAGGTAAGGATTCACTAACTGCGGCAAACGCCATCGGAATTGACCAGCCGTAAGCAGCACCTAACACAACTTGTGGCAAGTGACTAACGCGTTTGACAAAAGGGTAAACCCACGCCAGTGCCAGACCAACGACCGACAATGCAATCGTCATTTTATTCAGTGTCAAAACCAGTGCGAAAGAAATGAGTACCAGTGTGGCAAACAAGATTTTGCTTTCTTTTTCGGTAATATCACCACTGGGAAGAGGACGAGATTTTGTCCGTTCTACATATCCATCAAATTTTCTGTCTGCGAAATCATTAATGCAACATCCCGCAGCACGCATAAAAAACACACCAAGAGTAAATACTAACCCTATCTGCAAATCTGGCATGCCTTTTGCGGCGATCCACAATGCCCAATAGGTTGGCCATAATAGTAATAATGTGCCAATGGGTTTATCGATACGCATTAAACGGCAATAAGCACGCCATTTATCCCGCGTCATACAGACCTTCAATCTATTTCTCCCCTTTAGTTCTGTTGATCTTAATTCTATTTATATGCAGGTGAATTCGGTAAAAAAACCTCTGTGAGCAGCAGTGGCTTGCCCGACAGCCTCAATAAAGAACGACGCGCCCAACGCTCCCCCTGCCGGCCTATTTGAATATAATCCCGCGTTAAATTATTACCACTAAAAAGATAACGTCCAAGTGGAACAGTACCTACATCAACCAATTTTCTATCTGGGCCAGTGAGTGTTTCCTCTGGAATCACTGTGCGTCCCAAAAGCCACGGGATGTTATCCCCATACAAGACAATTTCACGTAACCAATATTTTTCACTTACAGGTAGGTGCTCACTTTCATCATTTAACTCTGCCAGAGTGATAAAATCTTCCCGGAAAGGAACAACTGATACCTGCTGACAATGTTGTTCAAAACGACGTGTCATTGAGCCGACTTCCATCAGCCAATCTAAAACAGATTCAGACAGAAGGTCAGTCTCATTTGATGATAACCAGTGGATGGGGGTTGAATTTAATATTGTGTCATCTGCCATATCATTTTCCCATTGCGGGGAATATCAATTTCCCCGACAGCACAACGAATGGGGGGTGAGGATATCATGTTGCAGACCAATAAAATTAAAAGTTGATAACAAATTATGTAAATCACAAAAAAACTCACCTTAATAACGGTTATTAAGGTGAGAAGAGACTATACCAATCTAACTTCAAGATGCGTGTGATTTCTCCCCGTGAAGCGGGGAGAAATCAGGTTTCATAGTGTTGTAAATTGCAACTTGAAGTTTAATGCGTATAGATAATACGGCAGTTCAGATTAACGCCAGGCTTTGAATTGGTTAATCAGGCCATTTGTAGAGCTGTCATGGCTAGTTACAGCTTCTACATCGTGCAGCTCAGGCAGAATCCGGTTCGCCAGTTGTTTGCCCAATTCCACGCCCCATTGGTCAAATGAGAAGATATTCAGAATGGCACCTTGAACAAAGATCTTATGTTCATACATAGCAATCAATGCCCCCAAGCTGAATGGGGTAATTTCACGTAATAAAATAGAGTTGGTCGGACGGTTACCTTCAAACACTTTGAATGGCACAACATTCGCTACGTCTTCGGCATTTTTTCCTGCTTGCGCAAATTCAGCTTCCACCTGAGCCTGTGTTTTACCAAATGCCAGTGCTTCAGTTTGTGCAAAGAAGTTAGAAAGCAGTTTACTGTGGTGATCGCTCACTGGATTATGGCTCATTGCTGGCGCAATAAAATCACACGGGATCAATTTAGTTCCCTGATGGATAAGCTGATAGAACGCATGCTGACCATTGGTGCCAGGCTCACCCCAGATAATCGGCCCTGTCTGGTAATTCACCGGATTACCATTACGATCGATATACTTACCATTTGATTCCATATTGCCTTGTTGGAAATAGGCAGCAAAACGGTGCAGGTATTGATCGTAGGGCAGAATCGCTTCAGTTTCCGCACCAAAGAAATTGTTATACCAGATGCCGATCAGGGCCAGCAAAACAGGAATGTTCTGCTCGAAGGCCGTTTGCTCAAAGTGTTTATCCATTGCATGAGCGCCACTCAGCAGCTGTTCGAAATTTTCATAACCAATGGAAAGCGCAATAGATAAACCAATTGCAGACCAGAGCGAATAGCGTCCCCCTACCCAATCCCAGAACTCAAACATGTTTTGGGGATCGATACCGAATTTTCTCACTTCTTGTTCATTGGTGGATAATGCCGCAAAATGTTTCGCAATATACGTTTCATCAACAGCACTTTGCAGGAACCAATGGCGAGCAGAATGTGCATTGGTCATCGTTTCTTGCGTGGTAAACGTCTTGGAGGCTACCAAAAATAAAGTGGTTTCTGGATCTACGTTTTTTAGTGTTTCGACAATGTGGGTTCCATCAACATTGGAAACAAAATGCATATTCAGGTGATTTTTATACGCTTTCAGTGCTTCAGTCACCATATAAGGACCAAGATCAGAGCCACCAATGCCAATATTGACGACATCTGTAATGGCTTTGCCTGTATAGCCTTTCCACTCGCCACTAATGATGCGCTCGCTGAATGATTTCATTTTCGCCAACACCGCATTGACTTGCGGCATCACATCTTCCCCATCCACCATAATCGGAGTATTACTACGGTTACGTAGGGCAATATGCAGCACCGCACGATCTTCAGTACGATTGATTTTCTCACCAGAGAACATACTGCGAATTGCGCTGGCTAAATCGGTTTCTTGCGCCAATGCTTGTAATTTCTCTAGTGTTTCCGCGGTAATGCGGTTTTTAGCGTAATCCACCAGAATCTGCTGATCAAACGTCGCAGAAAATGTCGTAAATCGTTTTTTATCCTGTTCAAACAGATCCCGCAAATGCACATTTTTCATTTGCTCAAAATGCTGCTGCAATGCTTTCCAGGCTTCGGTCTGGCTAGGGTTGATGCTTTTCATGAATAATGCTCTCTATCAACTGTCAATAACAATAGGAATGCACAGATTGTAACGGTTTAATTCTGTGATTAATCTCCTTTTCCTTGTAATTACTGATATTGGTCAAAATAGCTCATGATTTCCAGTCTTAATTGTTGAGATAGGCAAAAACGATAATTGCCTTTCCATCATGAAAATTATTTATGCTTCATCGTCAAATATTGACTCCATACGCCTAACCCGATATTTCTAAGAGTCTATTCTCTGAACTATTCTCCGAACAAAAGGTTATCATCCATGTGTGCTGTTTCATCTCCTAACTCGCAGTATGTAGTAGCAAAATTTGGTGGTACTAGTGTGGCAGATTTTGATGCCATGAATCATTGCGCCGACATTATTTTGGCGGACACAAATATCCGTGTGGTCGTTCTGTCAGCTTCCGCTGGCGTAACCAATTTGCTGGTTGCATTAGCAGCTGGCTGCGAGAGTGACAAACGGGAGAACTACCTGAAACAGATCCGTGACATTCAATACGCCATTATTAACCGATTGAATGAAGCCGATGTGATCCGTGAGGAAATTGATCGTCTGCTGGAAAATATTGAGATGCTGTCAGAAGCGGCATCGCTCGCTACTTCAGAAGCGTTAACAGATGAATTGGTTAGCCACGGTGAAGTCATGTCCACCTTATTGTTTGTAGAGTTGCTACGTCAACGCAATATGGATGCCGAATGGTTTGATATCCGGCGGATTATGCGAACCAATGATAACTTTGGGCGGGCAGAGCCAGATATACTCCAGCTCCATACTTTGGCAATAGAATCTCTTCATCCTCGCCTGAACGATACAATCGTCATCACTCAAGGGTTTATTGGCAAAGAAGAAAAAGGTCGTACAACTACGCTAGGGCGAGGTGGCAGTGATTATACCGCCGCCTTACTGGGTGAAGCACTTGGTTTACAGCGTGTAGATATCTGGACAGATGTTCCAGGTATCTACACTACCGATCCCCGTATTGTTCCTACCGCTAAACGCATCAATAAAATTGCCTTTGATGAAGCGGCAGAAATGGCAACATTTGGTGCTAAAATCCTCCATCCTGCCACACTGCTACCGGCTGTTCGCTGTGGCATTCCGGTATTTGTTGGCTCCAGCAAAGAGCCACAAGCAGGCGGTACGGTGGTTTGTGATAAAACAGAAAATCCCCCGCTGTTTCGTGCATTGGCCTTGCGCCGCAAACAAACTTTACTGACATTACATAGCCTGAAAATGCTACATGCCAGGGGCTTTCTGGCAGAAGTTTTTACCCTGCTGTCACGCCATAATATTTCGGTAGATTTGATTACTACATCAGAAGTCAGCATCGCCCTGACGCTGGACACTAAAGGTTCCACCAGCACTAATGGCAACCTGTTGACCAATGCATTGCTAACTGAACTTGCTAAATTGTGTCGTGTGGAAGTCGAAGAAGATCTGGCATTAGTCGCAATTATCGGTAATGAACTTTCACGAGCAAAAGGATTGGGAAAAGGAATTTTTGGTGTGTTGGAACCATTTAATATTCGCATGATTAGCTGTGGTGCAAGCAGCCATAATGTCTGTCTGCTTGTTCCTGGTAACGATGCGGAACAGGTCATTCAGACCTTGCATCAAAGTTTGTTTGAAGGCTGATAAAATAAAGTCAAATATCTTGCCAGAAAACCCGCATAAAAAGCGGGTTTTTTTGATCTTGCAAAGAGGATAATCAAGCAAACCACAACACATCGGATGTGTTTTTCCCCTTGTTATCATCCATAATAAGAAAACGAAAATAAATTCCATTTTTTGTCCATCGCAGCTATCGTTGTTGCAAGCAGACGATTATTCAGAGGGAATCTTATGAGCACAACCGTTGCCAGCAAACGCACAAAAAAAACGAAAATGACGACAAACAGTGCCGCTGCAAGCGGTCAGGTTCAATCTTTAAGCCGCGGGCTAACACTTTTGGAATATATTTCCGATTCGCCTATTGGTGTTACCCTGACTGATCTGGCGATACAAGCCGGTCTGCCCAACTCCACTACCCACCGTCTTTTAACCACCTTACAACAACATGGTTTTGTTCGCCAAATAGGTGATCTTGGGTTATGGGTGATCGCCTCCCATGCTTTTGTCGTTGGCAGTAGTTTCTTACAGAGCCGTAATCTGATGGTGCTGGTTCACCCGATATTGCGTCAGTTAATGGAAGATTCCGGTGAAACCGTCAACCTTGCCATCCTTAATCTTGATGAATATGAAGCCGTGATTGTCGATCAAGTGCAATGTAACGCGCTGATGAGAATGTCCGCTCCCATTGGTGGCAATCTACCGATGCACGCTTCCGGCGCTGGAAAAGCCCTGCTGTCTACCCTATCTGAACAAAAACGCCTCCAATTGCTGCATAAAAAAGGGATGCACGCTTATACCCAACATACCTGTACCACCGCCGCTGCCTTAACAGAAAATCTCGAACAGATCCGCAAGCAGGGTTTTTCATTTGATGATGAAGAACATGCGCTAGGATTACGCTGTATTGCTGCCTGTATCTATGATGAGCATCATGAAGCTTTTGCCGCTATTTCCATCTCAGGCCCAGTATCACGTATCTCTGATGATCGAGTGACTGAACTTGGCGCTCTTGTAATGCGAGCAGCAAAAACAATTAGCCGTGATTACGGTGGAATTAAGTAATGAGACTGGCAAGCTAAATCGTGACTGTGTTGTCGTTGTCCATTATCAAGGCCCACAAGCTAATGTAATGCCGGAATTGCACATGTTGCATTACATTTGAATAAACGAGAGGAACTGATAATGAATAATTGGAAAACAACCGCAGAAAATATCCTGACCGATAGCCCGGTCATCCCTGTCATTTTAAAATAACATCCTGTAGCCGCTATTTTTTATTATGTAATAACACATTATTTTTATCTGTGGTAATGGTAATACCACTGATTAGACTTTTTATTGAGGTGATTTCAGTACGCTGGCTGAATCGCTGTCTACGGCGATAAGCAAAAACATCTTCTATATATCCTTTTTTAATCCTCTCTTGCAAAGTCCGCCAATAATCTGCCTTAAATAGATCACTGTGACTTTCTTCAAAATAATACCGAATACGTTTGTCAGTGCATAAAAAATGCCGAAACTCTTCTGGAAAAACATCGTTAACAGCAACACTGTACCAGGGGTCACTAGCCAACTCATCTTCTGGATAACGTGGTGGAGGAATATCCCGAAAATTCACTTCGGTCATGTAACAAATTTCATCATAATCGTAGAAAATCACCCTCCCGTGGCGTGTTACACCAAAGTTTTTAAACAGCATATCACCAGGGAAAATATTTGCAGCAGCCAGTTGTTTAATGGCATTTCCGTATTCTTCAATCACATCCTTTAATTGCACTTCATTGACCTGTTCCATATAAATATTTAACGGTATCATTTTACGTTCCATATAAAGATGTTTTATCAAAATTTTATCCCCTAAATCTTCTAACTTTTCGGGTATCTCTTTTTGCAATTCTTCCATTAACTCAGGGCTAATATGGCGTTTATCAATCACAAAGTTTTCGAATTCCTGGGTATCTGCCATTCTTCCAACACGATCATGCTCTTTTACCAGTCGATAGCACTCCTGAACACGCTCTTGAGAAACCTCTTTCTGTGGTGCAAATTTGTCTTTAATCACTTTAAATACACGATCAAATGACGGGAAAGTGAAAACCAGCATGACCATGCCCTTCACACCTGGTGCAATTGTAAACTGTTCCTGAGTGGAATTGATGAATGTCAGATATTCGCGGTAGTATTCTGTTTTACCGTGCTTTTGACAGCCTATCGCCATGTATAATTCTGCCGTGGACTTCGTCGGAAGAATTTCACGCAACCACTCAACTAAAGCTGCGGGCAAGGGCGCGTAAACCATAAAATAAGAACGGGCAAAACCAAAAACAATACTGGCATCATCGTAGTTAGTCAGACAGGTATCGACAAAAATTCCCCCCGATTCATTGTGATGAATCGGTAACAAAAAGGGATAAACAGTCGTTCCCATTCTAATTTTTCCTACCAACCAGGCTGCCTTATTACGGTAAAACAGTTCATTAGCAACTTGGAATGTGGAATGTAATAAATCACATTGGGGAAATGTATTCTGTAAATATTGCGTGATATAACCAATATCCCGATCCAAATCCTCCCATTTAAGGCGTAATGGCAAATCATTTAAAATGGTTCGCAGCATTGATGCGAGATCCCCATTAGGAAAAAAATCCCGTGATAATGGGCGAGAAATATGGCGAAAACGGGAAGAGGGTTGAGAAGAAAAGATATAGAGGTTTTCTGGTTTCAAATTTCGATGTTTAAAAAAGCGACAGTAAACCGAATTGAAAAAACTTTCTGCAATTTCAAAACGCGGATAGTCAGGCAGTAAACGAGTATAAACCGCTTTAACTTCGGCAATATAATCTTCATCATATTGTAACGGAGTGTGAATGCGCTTCAATTGCTCTACTACCAATCCAACATGATGATCATACAAGTTAATCCTCTTTTTCATCGCCTGTTGGACAGCCGACCAGTCAGCCTGTTCAAAACGTTGCTGCGCCCCAGAAGTGACTTCCAAAAATCGACCATATTGCGCATCAAATCCCTGCAAAATGGTTTGTGCAATTAAATGTGCGAGATCTATTTCCATATTTAGCCACCTTTACTCGACACGTAAAGGGGTATCCCTTTTTGGAATTCCCCCACAGTTGATTACCTCAATCAGTATAATGCACTTAGAATTGTTGTTCTTCTGTCGATCCAGTTAATGCAGTAACAGAAGAGCCCTCTCCCTGAATAATCGTGGTCACTTTGTCAAAATATCCCGTTCCCACTTCCTGCTGATGTGAGGAGAATGTATAACCACGATCAAGGGCAGCAAATTCTTGTTCCTGAACTTTTTCAACGTAATGTTTCATTCCTTCACCACGTGCATAATCGTAGGCCAAATCAAACATGTTGAACCACATGCTATGTATGCCCGCAAGTGTGATGAACTGGAATTTATATCCCATAGCTGATAACTGATCCTGGAAGCTGGCGATCGTTTTATCATCCAGGTTCTTTTTCCAGTTGAAAGAAGGCGAACAGTTATAAGCTAGCAACTTGCCTGGATATTTAGCATGGATGGCTTCAGCAAAACAACGAGCCGCTTCAATATCCGGTGTAGAGGTTTCGCACCAAACAACATCGGCGTAAGGAGCATAAGCCAACCCACGGCTGATAGCCTGTTCAATACCAGCACGTGTACAATAGAAACCTTCACTGGTTCGTTTGCCAGTAATGAACGCTTTGTCATAAGGATCACAATCTGAAGTCAGTAAATCCGCTGCATCTGCATCGGTGCGCGCGATTAATAAGGTGGGCACACCAGAGACATCAGCTGCCAACCGTGCAGCTACCAGCTTCTGAATAGCCTCTTGAGTCGGAACCAAGACTTTGCCACCCATATGTCCACATTTTTTCACCGCTGCCAGTTGATCTTCAAAATGCACTGCCGCTGCACCGGCCTCGATCATCGCTTTCATCAGTTCAAATGCGTTCAGTACCCCGCCAAACCCTGCTTCCGCATCTGCGACAATCGGCAAGAAATAGTCAATGTATTCTTGACTATCTGGATCGATACCATTTGACCATTGGATCTGATCTGCACGACGGAAGCTATTATTAATACGTTTGATTATATTAGGAACAGAATCAACGGGATACAATGATTGATCAGGATACATGCTCGCTGCGGTATTTGCATCTGCTGCCACTTGCCAGCCGGAAAGATAAACCGCCTCAATACCTGCTTTAGCTTGCTGAAGTGCCTGGCCGCCTGTCAGCGCCCCAAGCGCGTTCACATAGCCTTTTTTCGAGTTACCATTTAGCAAATTCCACAACTTTTTCGCCCCCATTTGCGCTAAAGTATGTTCAGGATTAATTGAACCCCGCAATTTGACGACATCTTCAGCATTATAGGGTCGAGTGATACCATTCCAACGCGGTTGTTGCCACTCTTGTTCCAGTTGAGCAATTTGTTGTTTCCGGGACATGGTCATGATGTTCTACTTCCTATTCTTAATTAATCGGATATTTTTGCCATTATTGTCTTTAAGCTAAATGGGTTTTCATAATACTAAGAGTATCAGATGTTGGAGTTCCTTACCCCGCGCGCCGCGCGGGGTAAGGAATACTCCTACCATTTGAAACGCTATTTAGTCTAATAACTGATAACCAGGTAATGTTAGGAAATCAATTAAGTTATCCTGAGTGGTAATTCTTTCCATCAAATCAGAAGCTTCCATAAATCGCCCTTGATTAAAACGCAGCTCCCCAACTTCTTGTTTAATAACATCGAGTTCTTCTTTCAACATTTCTCTGAACAATTCCTTTGTCACTTTTTTACCATTAGAAAGTGATTTTTCATGGCGGATCCATTGCCAAATTGAAGTTCGGGAAATCTCTGCTGTAGCCGCGTCTTCCATCAAACCGTAAATCGGTACGCATCCATCCCCTGAAATCCAGGCTTCTATGTACTGAACGGCAACTCGAATATTTGCGCGCATTCCCTCTTCTGTCCTTTCTCCCAAGCAAGGTGCAAGCAATTGTTCAGCCGTAATCGCATCATCTTCTTCACGCAAAACTGTTAATTGGTTTTGACGCGCTCCCAGCTTTGCGTCAAAGACTTCCATGACAATATCTGCAAGCCCTGGATGCGCAACCCATGTACCATCATGACCGTTATTGGCTTCCAGCTCTTTATCTGCTCTGACTTTGTCCAAAACTTGCTGATTTTGCACAGGATCTTTACTAGGAATAAATGCCGACATTCCGCCCATTGCAAATGCACCACGTTTATGACAGGTTTTAATCAGCAAGCGAGAGTAAGCACTCAAGAAAGGTTGTGTCATCGTCACGGATTGACGATCCGGCAAAACGCGGTCAACATGATTTTTCAGTGTCTTGATATAACTGAAAATATAATCCCAGCGCCCACAATTTAGGCCAACGATGTGATGACGTAAGTGATACAGAATTTCATCCATCTGGAATACAGCGGGTAAGGTTTCAATCAAAACCGTTGCCTTAATCGTACCTGTTGGCAAATTGAAACGTGATTCTGTAAAACTGAAAACATCACTCCACCATTGTGCTTCATGGTAGCTCTGTATTTTAGGTAGATAAAAATAAGGAGCACTGCCTTTTTGCAGCAATTTCTTATGATTCAAGTAGAAATAGAAAGCAAAATCAAACAACCCGCCAGAAATCGGTTCGTTCTTGTAGAGGATATGTTTTTCTGATAGATGTAATCCCCTAACCCGGGCAATCAATACTGCGGGATCTGCTTTCAACTCATAACGCTTACCCTGCTCATTGGTATATGAGATAGTCCCATTGACGGCATCCCGTAAGTTAATCTGTCCATTGATGACCTTATCCCACTCAGGTGCTAATGAATCCTCAAAATCGGCCATAAATACTTTTACATTGGCATTTAAGGCATTGATGACCATCTTGCGCTCTACAGGGCCGGTTATTTCAACTCGACGATCTTTGAGATCATCGGGTATTCCCTGAACTTTCCAATCTCCATTTCTAATGGAAGCTGTTTCCGAAATAAAATCAGGTAATGAACCGTTATCTATCTTTTCCTGCCAACGTACACGCTCATCCAATAATTTTGTACGTCTGTCAGAAAATTCGATAATTAAATCCTCTAAAAAGCGAATAGATTCAGGTGATAACACCTGTTTCTCCGTTTCTCTAAAAGGTTTAATAAAGGTTAATTTTGTTGCTAATGCCTGATGCATAATTTCCCCACTTCTCACTTTTAAACACTCATCTGCTTAAGAGTAATCAATTAAAAAAATAAATCAAAAACAGTTTCCATTATTTTTAATAATTAAAATTAACCCTATAAAATCAACGAACTAAAACACATTAAAGATAAGAAAATCAGGGAAATAAATTCCAAAAAATCGCACGCAAAAATGTTAAGTTTTTGTTATGCATGAAAAATAACGGATGACGATTGAACGACAACAGTGGAAGGAAAATTAACAAAACGAGAAGTGTCTCGCTTCAGCAACCTTCATTTTTATTTAAAACTTAAATTGGATTTAATCTAAGGTGGGATTCATAAAAGCAAGATCATATGGCGTAATTTGATAGACATAATAATTCAACCAATTTGAAAATAGTAAATGACCATGACTACGCCAAGACGCAACAGGTTTATTTGCAGGATCGTTATGTGGAAAGTAATTGACTGGCAACTTTGGTTCCAAACCAGCATTACGATCACGCCAATATTCCTCAGCTAATGTATCTATATTATATTCAGGATGCCCTGTCACAAAGACTAATCGTTTGTCTTTGCTGGCAAATAAATAGGCTCCTGCCTCTTCTGAACTGGCTAAAATATCTAAATCCGTATGTTCACGAATGAGAAATTCAGGAAAATCGGCAAAACGCGAATGAGGGGCAAAAAATGTTTCGTCAAATCCACGGGTTAGCAATGCCAGAGGATCTAAAGTTGAATGGAAATAAACACCAGAGAGTTTAGTTTTTCGAGTATGCTTGGGAAGTTGATAAAGAACTTTTAGTGCAGCCTGAACCGCCCAACAAACAAAAAGTGTCGAGGTAACATGTTCTTTTGCCCAAGCCACTATTTTTTCAACTTCACTCCAATAAACCACATCTTCAAATTCAATGAGTCCTAACGGGGCGCCTGTGACAATCAATCCATCGAAATTTTGATCTTTTATTGAATCAAAATCACAATAAAAGGTATCCAGATGTTCAGCAGGCGTATTTTTACATTGACGACTATCGATGCGTAACAACTGAATATCGATTTGAAGCGGTGTGTTAGACAATAACCGAATAAATTGGTTTTCTGTTTCTATCTTCTTTGGCATTAAGTTGAGGAGCAATACCTTCAATGGACGAATATTCTGAATACTGGCCCGTGTTGACGTCATAACAAAAATGTTTTCATTGCGAAGAGCGTTCACCGCAGGTAATTCATCTGGTACACGAATTGGCATTGCTTACAACCTCGACTATTTAACTTATGCTTTTAGACTTCTAGATAGCCAAATTTACTCCAAACGGAAGGCAAATGTCGAGTTATTGTACTCAAATTGAAATTATTTCATTTTATTATGCAGGAAATAGTTATCAGAATAAGGAAGAAAAATTAAGGAGATATTAGTCACGATACGATGTGACCAATATCAACATTTCATAAATAAAATTAAAGATAGGCAAAATTCATAACTTGGTTGTTCAAACAGTTTTTAAACACCTGATAACTCTGTTTGCTTAACTGTTCAGGGTAACTTAAGACAACCAACTCATGAGGTTCCCTATCAGGATGATAGCTTGGATGGTAATGCAAAATTTCATGAGTTACAAATCCACATTGCTGATAAAAACGTAAGCGTTTACTTGATATTTCATCTACAACTGGATCAATTTCCAAAACAACTTTGCTATGCTTAGTGCAAAAAGCATCTAAAACACGTTTTCCATATCCTTGACCACGTAGCGATGAACTGATGGCAATATGTTCAATATAAAAAGTATCTTCGAATTGCCATGCTCCAATAAACCCAACAAATACATCAACATTAATTAATTGCATAAAGATGGTAATCATCAACACCTAATATGGACAAACGGCCCTGATTACTTCTCTGCTTATGTAAAGGAAAAGCTGTATTATAGAGTTCATTGATGAGGTCAAAAAAATGATCTTGATGGCTATTGATTCTTCTAAATTTCAGTATTCTCTTGTCAGTAGCTTCTATAAATCAGTGGGTTTTTATTGTTGAATGATGAAACTAACACTGAAATAAAATTATGTCTATTGTTATCACTTTTTAAATAAACTTCATCATAATTGATTTTTCCAAACAGCCAAACGCAAAAAAGCCATCCGGGGACGGATGGCTTCTCTGACTAATTGAATGTCTGGCAGTGTCCTACTCTCACATGGGGAGACCCCACACTACCATCGGCGCTACGGCG
>NZ_JADEUG010000021.1 GCF_015163665.1 Xenorhabdus sp. BG5
AAGCACGCTTTCCCCCGCTGCCGCCCGACTTGCATGTGTTAGGCCTGCCGCCAGCGTTCAATCTGAGCCATGATCAAACTCTTCAATTAAAAGTTTGATGCTCAAAGAATTTCACTGTTAGTTCATAATGAATTAACTGCTTAGTCACTCTTTAAGACTTGAATCTTTTTTGCCTTTCGGCGATTCGATAGTCTCTTGCGAGTGCCCACACAGATTGTCTGATTAACTTGTTAAAGAGCATTGGCAACCGGAAGTCACTTCCGGGTTGCGAGGCTGCGTATCTTACGCTGTTCGCCTTGAGAGTCAAGCAATTATTTTCGCTTTTCGCTCACCGGCCTTCGCGGCCTGTTTCAGCGCAGCGTCGGTCAGTGGGGGCGCATTATAGGGCGTTTTACGGCGCTGGCAATAGTTTTTTTGAAAAAAATCACCAACCGATGATTATTACGCCAAATTGCACTTAAGTTGGTAGTTTTTCCAGCGTTAAGAAACCTAACTTGTGTAAAACAGGGCACAGATCTTCATTTGATGGCTCGATTTTTGTGCAATATGCTAAGTTATCGGCAGTTGTTAAAAACAAATTTTCCCGATTTTTTATCAACCATGCCGTTCTGCGAGCAATTGCCGCTCCCGAATCAATTAATCTTGTTCCATCTGGTAAAACTTGTGCAATTTCTTCTGCTATCAGAGGAAAGTGCGTACAACCCAAAATGACAGTATCCGGTGGCTCTTTCATTCTTAGCCACGGTTTCAGTATTTTCTCTAACTCTTTTAGTGAAACATCCTTGCCATGTAATTTTCGTTCAGCTAACTCGACCAATTCAGCTGAGCCAATTGCATACATCTGGCAATCCGTAGCGAACCTTGCAATTAATTCTTTGGTATAGTCGCGATTCACTGTGGCGCGTGTCGCCAATAATCCCACAACGCGATTACAGGTTAGCTTCGCCGCAGGTTTGATCGCTGGCACAACACCAACAACAGGAAAAGAAAAACGTTCACGCAGGGTGGGTAAGCTGACTGTACTCGCAGTATTGCAAGCGATAACAACAACTGCCAAAGAATGTTTTTTCTGGATTGCATCAACAACCTGAACAACCCTTTCTACAATCACTTCCGCCGTTTTCTCGCCGTAAGGGAATGCTTCATTATCGAAAGCATATATATAGTGGAGATCCGGCAAGAGTTGCCGAATCTCTTGATAGACAGATAAGCCACCCACTCCAGAATCAAAAATCAGAATTGTTGGGCGGGCAGTCTTGTTTAAATTAGAAGTTATAGTTTCCAGTGAGATAGAACTCTCGTCCTGGGGTGTGATAGCCATAGGCTGTCTCATAATTTTTATCAAACAGGTTAGCTATTCTAGCACGGATTGTAAGGTGGTCAGTGATCGGATATGAGGCGCTAATATCCCACAGACTCACACCCGCTAATTTCACTGTCTTCGCAGGATATGTATTATAGTCTTGGTCATATCGCCGACCAATATATTGATAGGTTATTCCCCAATCGACATTAAAGGCTATCCAATCCAATTGATATTTAACTTGCTGTTTAGCCCTGCGAGTTAATTGCTGGTCATTACCATCACGCGGGTCAATGAACTGTAATGTGAGTTGATGTTGGAATAAGCCAGTCTCCATTGTTCCCATCCACTCAACACCCTTTATCTTTGCCCTATCACTGTTTTCAAAACGGTTATTGGCAAAATTTATCAATTGTTCAATATCGTTATGATAAGCAGTTAAACGCCAATTAAGTGGCCCGGTCAAACCTTCAACTCCGATTTCCCATTGCTTACTTTTTTCTGGTTTAAGACTTTCATTTCCCCACTTGCTATAAAGCTGATTCAAAGTCGGCGCTTTAAATGCCGTTCCATACGAAGTGATAAAACGATAACCATCAACAAACTCCCAGCCGATGCCGATTTGCCCCGTCGTATTCCAGTCATATTCAGAATGGTGATCTGAACGCACAGCGCCTTCTAAAATGACATCCCTCACCTTTTGCTGCGCGGTTAAATATAGTCCCGTATTATCAACATGTTTTTGTACAGAGATGTTATTGGAGCCTGCGGCAACCCATTCTCTTTTCCAATCAACCCCACTACTGATTGCACCATGACCAACCTGCCACGTATTTCTCCATTGCACATTGTATTGTTTTGAATCACTCAGACTGGAGTTTGTGCCATAACGCCCATGCTTAGGAACATAATTGTAATCTTTGACATGGCTGTAACTGACAATGAATTGGGAAGAATAACTGCCTTGATTAAATTGAATACCCGCATCATAGGAACGACTGAACAGTTCTCGAGTGTCTGCTTCACCGATGTTCCATGCATCATAAGCCGTCCGATTATTAAATCCATAGGCTCGAGCAAACCCGCTCATTTGCGCATTTATTTTATGATCTATTTCCAACCACAGCATTTTACTCATAAAACCATCGCGATCTGGCTGACGATATCCCCCCATTTTACCATCAACTATCACATCAAACCCTTTGGTATAGGTATACCCTGCGGCTGTGGTTAATAGAGTATTCTCACCGAGTTTTTGCTGTGTTGAACCATTATAGTTCTGGTATCCGTTTGAGCCGATCCCCGCATTCAGTGTTGTGCCGCGTTGTTCCCGTTTTGTGATGATATTGATCACGCCACCAATGGCATCAGAACCGTATACGGCAGAACGCGCACCACGGATATATTCTATTTTTTGCACCATTGAGATTGGGATCTGGCTAAAATCAGCGGCACCGGTAATGCCAGCCTGATTCAAACGAAGCCCATCCACCAGCACCAGTGTATGATTTGAGTTCGCACCACGAACAAATAAAGAAGAGTGCTGTCCAATACCACCATTCTGCGCAATATCAATACTTGGCAAACGGCGCAAAACATCAACTAAGCTACTGGATTGCCAACGATCTATATCTTCACGAGTCACTACCGTCGTTGGCGCCAAAACCGAAGAAATCGGCTGCTTAAAGCGATTGGCTGTAACCACCAACGTATCCTGATTATCTGCCACTGCAAAATGGCTCCAACCAGAAAATACTGCCAAGGATGCAGCAGATAGAAGAATCTGTTTTTTATTTGCCATAAGATTTGTGATGAGAATGAGTGTGGTACCTGGCTATCTATATTTAACTATAAAGCATCATGCTACGATGAAGACTTTAGCGTGTCCAGAATGCCTCTCTATCAAAAAAAGCGCGGATAAACCAGAAAACTGGACATCCTTTACACTTGCCCTACAATGCCGCTCGGAAATTTTTCTTAACGCGACCATACGAGAACCCGATAATGCAGAATGCCTTGCCAACGGAAAATTATGAAAACCAATTGATGGAGAAAGTTCATCGTCTAAAAGGAATGATGCTCCCCTTTAGCGCACCTGAGCCTGAAGTTTTCCGTTCCCCGGCATCACATTACAGAATGCGCGCAGAATTCCGTATCTGGCATGAGGAAGATGATCTCTACCACATTATGTTCGATCAGCAGACGAAAAAGCGTATCCGCATTGATCAATTTCCAGTTGCCAATCAGCTAATCAATAAAATGATGCAGGCCATCATTGCTGGCGTAAAAGACAATTCCGTATTACGCCATAAACTGTTTCAGGTGGATTACCTTTCTACCCGTAGTAACAAAATCATTGTCTCTCTGCTTTACCACAAAAAACTAGGGGATGAATGGCGTGAACATGCAACTGCTCTGCGTACCCAACTCACCACAGCAGGGTTTGATGTGCAACTTATTGGACGCGCAGCAAAAACCAAGATCATGCTTGACCATGACTATATTGATGAAGTGTTGCCTGTTGCAGGCAAGACAATGACTTATCGTCAGGTTGAAAATAGCTTCACACAGCCGAATGCCAATATCAATGTTCATATGTTGGAATGGGCAATTGATATCACCAAAGGCTCGAAAGGTGATTTGCTTGAGCTGTATTGCGGTAATGGTAATTTCTCTCTGGCATTGGCGCAGAATTTTGAACGGGTATTAGCGACAGAAATAGCCAAGCCTTCAGTGGCTGCCGCCCAATTTAATATCGCAGCGAACAAAATTGATAATGTACAGATTATCCGCATGTCAGCGGAAGAATTTACCCAGGCGATGAACGGAGAGCGTGAGTTTAACCGACTGCAAGGAATTGATTTAAGCAGTTATCAATGTGAAACCATTTTTGTTGACCCACCGCGCAGCGGACTGGATAAAGAAACGCTAAAAATGGTTCAAGCGTATCCACGTATTCTTTATATTTCCTGCAATCCAGAAACGCTCTGCCAAAATCTGGAGACGCTAACACAGACCCACGAAATCAGCCAACTGGCGCTCTTTGACCAATTCCCTTATACCCATCATATGGAGTGCGGTGTCCTGCTGGAAAAAAGAACTTAGTCGTCATTAAAAACAAAAACGCCGCAGGGTCAATTTTGTGGCGTTTTTTATTGAACCATTCTCGATAAAAACGATTAGCTTTGGCTTTCTGAAGTAAGCACTGCTTGCTGCTTACGCTTTTTCATCTTTAGGTAGATCCAAAACACCAAGACAGTACCAATAACGACAGGCAAGAAATTAGAGCCAATTGCTGGATATTCCATTCGAATGAATGCGTTATACACAAACATGCCTAAGAAGAAGCATCCCACGGCCAGTTTCGGTAATCCTTCTGCCATTGGATAATTCAAATAACGTTGATGAAGACAATACAAAGAAAGTGCCAGTGCAATAAGAGGGAAAATAGAAAAAGGGACAAATGAATTAAAAAATGTTGAGAAAGTTCCGTGTGTTGCCATTCCAACGATAAGAGCCAGCAACATTGTGCTTTTATCTTGGCGGTATTGTTCCATCGTATTATTCTCCTTTCATTATTATTCAGAGGTTTTAGGGATCGCTTTAGATACGGTGCTTTTTTCTTGCTCACGACGATACCAATAATAAGCGCCTTTGGAAATCATGCGGAGTTGCAAAACCAAACGCTCTTCGAGACGACGTCTTTTTTCTTCATCAATATCCAGCGCTTCTGCACCTGCACTGAACACGATTGTCACCATCGCCTCTGCTTGTATTTCAGTAAAATGGCGTGGCATATGGCTGGCTTGCTCAAGGTAGTCTGCCAATTCGGCAATAAAATGTTGGATTTCCCGTGCTACAGCAGCACGAAATTCAGCCGATGTACCGGAACGTTCACGCAGCAACAGCCGGAACGCATTAGGATTGTTGCCAATAAACTCCATGAAGGTTGAAACCGAAGTACGGATGACACTACCACCTTTGGCAATACGCTGACGGGCCTGACGCATTAACTGACGCAGCATCAAACCACTTTCATCCACCATCGTCAGCCCCAGTTCATCCACATCACGAAAATGTCGATAAAAAGAAGTCGGTGCAATACCCGCCTCGCGAGCCACTTCCCGTAGGCTCAGGCTGGTAAAACTGCGTTCAGCACTGAGTTGGCTGAATGCCGCCTCAATCAGGGAGCGGCGGGTTTTTTCTTTCTGTTTTGCTCTAACGCCGGTTACGTTACTCACAACAATCCTGATCTATCTCGACTCTAATCGGGCAAATATAACAGATTCTGCTAAGTTTGCTGTGATTGTTCTCTTAAAGATATTATTCGATGTTTTCCTGATCTATTTCTAAACAATGAGATAAAAACCTTATGCTCATTGGGTTATTGCATCAAGTAATGTTAAGATAGCGTTGTTATTTTGTGTAAAAACAGGTCTTTCCTCTATGCAACATACTCATTTTGATGCCATTGTGATTGGCTCTGGTCCCGGCGGGGAAGGAGCAGCAATGGGGTTAGTAAAACAAGGCAAAAACGTTGCTGTTATAGAACGTTATAATAATGTCGGTGGTGGATGTACTCATTGGGGTACAATCCCGTCGAAAGCTCTCCGCCATGCTGTTAGTCGTATTATCGAATTTAATCAAAATCCCCTCTACAGTGATAACTCCCGCATTCTTCGTTCCTCGTTTTCAGAAATTCTGCGCCATGCTGAAGTCGTTATTAACCAGCAAACTAAGATGCGTCAAGGGTTTTATGAACGTAACCGTTGTCGAATGTTTGCAGGAGAAGCCACTTTCATTGATGAACATCGGGTAAGTGTGCGTTATGCCGATGATAGTGTTGATATCTTGAGCGCAGACAACATTATCATTGCCACCGGCTCCCGCCCTTACTGTCCTCCTGACGTCGATTTCACCCACTCCCGTATTTATAACAGCGATACCATACTGCAACTGGATCACGAACCTCGCCATGTCATTATTTATGGTGCCGGCGTGATTGGTTGTGAATATGCCTCCATTTTCCGCGGATTGGGTGTTAAGGTGGATTTGATCAATACCCGCGATCATCTTCTGTCGTTTCTTGATCAAGAAATGTCTGATGCCCTTTCCTACCATTTTTGGAATAGTGGCACGGTCATCCGTCATAACGAAGAATATGAAAAAATTGAAGGCGTTGATGATGGTGTTATTGTTCACCTGAAATCCGGCAAGAAAGTCAAAGCGGATTGCCTGTTGTATGCCAATGGCAGAACAGGTAATACAGACAAGCTAGGTTTAGAAAATGTCGGACTGGAAACAGACAGCCGAGGTTTACTGAAAGTCAATCGTGTCTACCAGACCAACAATGAAAACATCTATGCAGTGGGGGATGTTATTGGCTATCCAAGTTTGGCTTCTGCGGCCTATGATCAGGGACGCATCGCTGCAAAAGCGATGACCACAGGCAATGCTAACCTGTATCTGGTGGAAGATATCCCAACCGGGATTTATACCATTCCTGAAATGAGTTCCGTGGGCAAAACCGAGCAGCAATTAACCGCAATGAAAATCCCTTATGAGGTAGGTCGCGCCCAATTCAAACATCTGGCAAGAGCGCAAATTGCCGGTATGAATGTTGGCAGTATCAAAATCCTGTTCCACCGTGAGACAAAACAGATTTTAGGCATCCACTGTTTTGGCGAACGTGCCGCAGAGATCATTCATATTGGTCAGGCCATTATGGAACAGAAAGGTGAAGGCAATAATATCGAATATTTCGTTAATACTACCTTCAATTATCCAACAATGGCGGAAGCCTACCGTGTTGCGGCACTCAATGGGCTAAACCGATTATTTTGATGTTTTTCCTAATATTTCATAATAATTGCCCATTTTAGTCCGAATCGCCTCTGCCAATTGCTCATAGCGACCACGCAGAGGTGAGCCAGGACGATAAACCAATATGACAGATCGCTTAGGTTCCGGTTCATAACACTCCAGATAGCAAACCCCATCCCGACGTCTCTCATTCGGCACTGACAAATCAGGTAATAATGTAATCCCGCTGCCCGCTGCAACCATATTGCGCAGAGTTTCCAGACTGGTCGCCCTAAAATGGGTATCTTCTTTGGCTCCCGCCTGAAAACAAAATCCCATCGCCTGATCACGCAAACAGTGTCCATCTTCCAGCATCAATAACTTCTCACCGGATAGCTCACCCATCTTAATTTTGTCCCGCCCAGCCCATTTATGCTCTTCATATACCGCCAGTTTCATGGGTTCTTCAAACAACGGCACTTCGATAAATGCTTCGGACTCTTTCACCAACGCCAAAATAGCGCAGTCAAGCTTTCCACTATCAAGTTGAGCCAACAAGTTTAGGGTTTGTGCCTCATGCAGGTACATTTCCAATTTGGGGAACAATTGATGCAGTTCAGGAATAATCAGTGGCAGGAGGTAGGGACCGATTGTTGGAATAAGACCGATATGCAACGGCCCCGACATACTTTCACCTTGAAGGGAGGCCATTTCCTGCAAGACCTTCACTTCCCTCAATACCGTTTTGGCCTGTTCCACTAATAACATTCCCTGTTGGGTAAACAATACCTTGCGGCTAGTGCGTTCCAGCAGCATCACGCCAAGCTCATCCTCCAGTTTGCGGATTTGCCCGCTCAGTGTCGGTTGGCTGACATGACAAGCATCAGCGGCTCGACGAAAATGCCGGTATTCAGCAAGTGCTACAAGGTATTCCAGATCGCGGATATTCATTCCCAACCTCAGCATTTGATATCAATGATAGTATTGACCAATAAATCATTATATCCACGAGGTGAAAAAACTATCAACTGCGTGTGATTATTGATGTTTTTAGCTAAATCGCTGCTTGGCCTGAGCAATCACTTGTTTCACTTGTTCTTGCGCTACACCACCTTTTGCCAGCCGCTTGTCTAAACACGATTGCAACGATAAAACGTCATAGACATCCACAGCAATGACATTGCTGAATTTTTGCAATTCAAATAGAGAAAGTTCTTCCAGTGCCTTACCTCGGTCAATTGCCGCAACAACAACTTCACCAACAATGTGATGTGCCTCGCGGAACGGAACACCTTTTGCCACCAGATAATCTGCCAGCTCAGTTGCATTAGCATATCCCTGCTTTGCTGCTTCCTCACAACGGGAGCGTTTTACCTGAATGCCATCCAACACCAGTATCGCCATATGCAAACAATCCAACCAGGTATCCAGTGCATCAAACAAGCCTTCCTTATCTTCCTGCATATCTTTATTGTAGGCGAGAGGAAGCCCTTTTAAGGTCATCATCATCCCCGTCAATGCGCCTTGCACCCGTCCACACTTGCCGCGGATAAGTTCCAACGCATCTGGGTTTTTCTTTTGCGGCATCAAGGAAGAGCCGGAAGTTACCCGATCCGACAATTCAATAAAGCCAGCTTCTCCACTATTAAAGAAAATTAAATCTTCAGCAAAACGCGAAAGATGAATCATACTAATGCTCGCATCCGACAGTAGCTCCAAAACATGATCACGATCCGAAACACTATCCAGACTATTGC
The DNA here is from genome assembly GCF_015163665.1 of Xenorhabdus sp. BG5. Lineage (GTDB taxonomy): Bacteria > Pseudomonadota > Gammaproteobacteria > Enterobacterales > Enterobacteriaceae > Xenorhabdus. The sequence goes on from NZ_JADEUG010000021.1 coordinate 8,863, forward strand.
GTGTCGCTGAGGCAAAACCCAGCCATGACGCCAGTTGCTCACGATCAATATCATAAGCCGTTCCTGCCAATGCCCCACATCCCAACGGGCTGACATCCAACCGCTTTAATGCATCTTGCAGTCGGCTTTCATCACGATTAAGCATTTCCACATAGGCCAAACACCAATGGGCAAAAGTGACAGGTTGCGCCCGCTGTAAATGGGTATAACCTGGCATGACTGCATCCTGATTATTTTCAGCAGTGAATACCAATGCTTGTTGCAACTCAACTAATGCTGTCAGAATGTGGACAATCTGATCTTTGCACCATAATTTCAGGTCAGTTGCGACCTGATCATTACGGCTACGTCCCGTATGGAGTTTCTTACCCAAATCGCCCACTTTCGTGATAAGTTGCCCTTCAACCCAACTATGAATGTCTTCCGCATCGCTTTGCAAAATGGCCTTGGGGTTGGTTCGCACTTCATCCAGTAACTCATTTAAGGCTAGTTCCAACTTTTGCTGCTCTTCGGCAGTGAACACGCCTACCGTAACCAACGCTTTTGACCACGCAACCGAGCCCATAATATCCTGCTCAGCCAAACGATAATCAAAACGCAGTGAATCATTAAATTGCTTGAAGCGCTGATCGGCTTCCTGACTGAAACGCCCACCCCAAAGTGCCATAATATCGTTCCTGTTTTTCTAACCGTTATTCATTACTATACCAATCTCACTTCAAGATACGTGTGATATCTCCCCGCTTCGCGGGGGAGATATCAGGTTTCATAGCGTGTTGTAAATTGCAACTTGAAGTTTAATACGTACAAAAGTTGAACACCCCAAAATTACTTTTTGCTATTCAGTGCACGAATGCGTGAAGAAAGCGAATAGAGGCGAATAAACCCTTCTGCGTGGCTGTGATCGTAAACTTCATCCTCGCCAAAAGTGGCAAATTCTTCAGAATAGAGGCTATTGGCTGATTTTTTCTGCACTGCCGTTACCTGCCCTTTATAAAGTTTCAGGACAACTTCACCGCTGACACTGGCCGCTAACATTTCTGCTGCCGCTTGAATTGATTGACGCAATGGCGCAAACCAACGGCCGTCATAAACCACATAAGACATCTCCAGCCCCAGTTGTTGACGCCATTTGAAACTATCACGATCTAAAACCAGTTGTTCGATACCGCGCAGTGCTTCCATCATGATGGTTCCCCCCGGAGTTTCATAACAACCGCGGGATTTCATGCCTACTAAACGGTTTTCCACGATATCGATCCGGCCAATGCTGTGCCTGGCTCCTAACTTATTTAACTCATCAAGGCATTGATAAGGTGAAAGCGCCTGACCATTCACGCCAACCACGTCACCTCTTTCAACCGTCACCGTGATATATTCCGGTTCATTGGGCGCCTCTTCTGGCTCCACTGTCCACACCCAACAATCTTTATTGGCAGCATTCCACGTGCTTTCCAAAACCCCACCTTCGGTCGAAATGTGCCACGCATTTTCGTCACGGCTATAGATTTTCTCCAGCGTTGCAGTTGTCGGGATATCACGAACTTTTAAATAATCCAGCAGCGCCTCACGGGAACGCAGATCCCATTCCCGCCACGGAGCCACAACTTTCAGATGGGGTGCCAACGCGGTATAAGTGCTTTCAAACCGAACCTGATCATTACCTTTACCTGTTGCGCCATGAGCGACGGCATCCGCTCCTACTTTCAGAGCCAGCTCAACTTGTGCCTTGGCAATAATTGGACGGGCCATTGAAGTACCAAGCAAATAACTTCCCTCATACAGGGCGCCGGTTTTTAACACAGGATAAACATACTCTTTGATAAACTCTTCGCGCAGATCAATGACATGGCATTCGGAAGCACCGGAACGTAATGCTTTCTGTTCCACACCCTCCAGATCTTCACGACTTTGGCCGACATCAGCGACAAACGCAATCACGTCACAATTGCCATAATGTTCTTTCAACCACGGAATAATGGCAGATGTATCCAAACCACCTGAATATGCCAAAACGATTTTCTTAATGCTTTTAGTCATAGGGGTAACCTTTTTAATTTTAGTAAAAACATCAGTTCGGTAAATACACGTTCAATTACGCCAAAATTCGTGTGCCAATAGGTATGCCATTAAATAACGCAATCAATTGATCTGCATGACGCCAACTCGCAATATCTACGGGTTGTCCGAGTGTTTTTGCCGCCTCTAACGCCGCATTCACTTTCACTATCATGCCGTCGGTGATGATGCCTTGATCGATAAGCTGCGCGATCTGCTCTGCCGTGGCTTCCGGGATTTTTTTTCCTTTCCCATCCAGAATACCGCTGACATCGGACAACAAGATCAAATCTGCATTCAGCACTTGTGCAATAGCCGTCGCCGCTTGATCCGCATTCACATTCATCAATTCACCCTGCTCAGTAATACCAATCGAACTGATAATCGGCATATAGCCTACATCCAGCAAAATTTGCAGGAGATCAGGTATTCCTGGCTGAGCTTTTCCAGTGTGACCAAGCTCTTCATCAAGCTGAGAAACTTTAACCATCCCCCCATCACCCAGACATAACCCGATGGCAGGCAAACGATACTTTGTTGCCCACGCCAGCAATTTCTTGTTGGCAGTTCCGGCTAGCGTCCCCGTAATGATGTCAATTTGATCCTCAGGGGTAACCCGCAGGCCTTGCTTCTTCAAAATAGGCATCTGCAATCGTTGCATCAGCTCATCAACCAAGCAGCCACCACCGTGTACAATAACCAACGGACGTTTATGTGTTTTTCGGTATAACTGTAATGTGGTAAATAACCGTTCCAGCGCTTCTTCACTGTCTAATAACACACCACCCAACTTGATAACTAACGGCTCCATCGGATTTATCCTCTGTCGGTATTACTCTCTGTAGGAATTTTAATTTTTCGGCATTCAGTTATTTTAGAAGTTAAAGTAATGCCTGAGTTTCTTCATACCCAAAACGAATATTCATGCACTGTACTGCTTGTGCCGCTGCCCCTTTCAACAAATTATCCTCAGCTCCTACGATGATCAGATGTTGCCCCTGAACAGCAAAACCAATATCGCAGAATGGCGAACCAACAACAGCTTTCAACGCGGGAACGCCTTTGCTATATAACCGTACCAACGGCTTATCATGATATGCCTGTTGATAAGCTTCCCTAATTTGTGCTTCTGTCACACCAGATTTCAACTTACAGGTAATTGTGGCAAGAATACCGCGTGAGAAATTGCCCAAATGAGGGGTGAAAATCACCTCTGTACCTAAATGTGTGGTGATTTCAGGTTGATGACGATGGTTAAAAACACCATACGGTTGCAAACTCACTTCACAGAAGCTATTGGCAATCGATGCTTTTCGGCCAGCGCCACTGACACCACTGACAGCGTTGATAACAGGCCAATGTTCTGTATCTAATAAATCTTGTTCAAGCAACGGTTTCAAGGAAAGTTGGGAAACCGTAGGGTAACAGCCGGGAACGGCAATCAATTGTGCTTGCTTGATTTTCTCGGCTTGCCATTCTGCCAACCCATATGCGGCTTGCTCCAACCACTGCGTATTTTTATGTTCAAATCCGTAGTATTTTTTATAGAACTGTGTATTTTGTACGCGGTAGGCACCAGATAAATCAAACACGATACAACCTGCTGCCAGAAATATCGGGGCAATATCATGGCTAACTTCATGGGCTGTGGCGAGAAAGACCACATCAATCCCTTTTGCCGCCTCAATCACATCAGTCAGCGGTTGTAAGGGCAAATCCACAATACCCTGATATTGTGGATGAAGTTCTGAAAAACATTTCCCTGCATCTAAACTTTGAGAAGAAACCATCAAGCCGGAGAGATGGACATGGGGATGACGTTGCAGATATGCTGCTAACTCAGCTCCGGTATAACCACTGGCACCAACTATCAGCGTATTCAACATGGGATTTATTCACCTTATAGTATTAACCCAATAATATTAATCCAATGACTTTGTTGCATTTATATGCAATTAATTTGCATGAATATTGATACTATTATGAGTAAGGGCTGTCAACAGTGAATATTAAATTACCGTCTTTTATTAAATTATATCATCAGCTCATTGCGGCTCCTTCTATCAGCGCAACCGATGCTGAACGCGATCAAAGCAATGAAGTTGTTATCAATCTGCTGGCGGAATGGCTAAAAGAGATCGGGTTTGCCATTGAAATTCAAAGCGTCCCTGAAACCAGAGGTAAATTCAATCTGCTGGCAACATTGGGCAGTGGTTCGGGTGGCTTGCTGCTATGTGGCCATACAGATACCGTTCCTTTTGATGAGGGGCGCTGGACACAAGATCCCTTCACACTGACTGAGCGCGATGGCAAATTATATGGGCTTGGGACGGCTGACATGAAAGGCTTCTTTGCCTTTATCGTTGATGCGTTACGGGATATCGATGTCAGCAAGCTATCGCATCCCCTTTATATTCTGGCCACCGCTGACGAAGAGACATCAATGGCAGGTGCACGTTACTTTGCTGCCAATACCCATATTCGGCCTGATTTTGCCATCATTGGCGAACCCACATCATTACAGCCAATCCGCGCCCATAAAGGGCATATCGCCCAGGCTATCCGCATTGAAGGAAAATCCGGGCATTCCAGCGATCCGGCACGGGGCGTCAATGCCATTGATCTGATGCACGAATCCATTACCCAGCTCATAAAACTACGCCACACCTTACAAGAGCGCTATCACAATCCGGCATTCGTCATCCCTTACCCAACCATGAATTTCGGCCATATTCATGGCGGTGATGCTGCAAATCGTATTTGTGCCTGCTGCGAGCTGCATATGGATATCCGACCGCTGCCCGGATTGACCTTGCAGGATTTAAATGGATTGCTGCATGACGCACTAGAACCCGTCAAACAGCGCTGGCCTGGTCGCCTGAACGTAACAGAACTTCATCCCCCTATTCCGGGCTATGAATGTCCGACAGACCACAAACTGGTCGGCGTGATTGAAAAACTGTTGGGAACCAAAGCAGATACCGTTAATTACTGTACGGAAGCACCTTTTATACAGGCGTTGTGTCCGACCTTGGTCTTAGGACCGGGATCAATTGAACAAGCGCACCAGCCCGATGAATTTTTAGATATGGCATTTATTGAGCCAACAAGGACGCTACTTTCACAGCTTGTGGAGAATTTTTGTTTGAAAGCGGGTTAAAATACGCACTACTATCCCAGCCAACTCCATAACCTCGGTGGATACATCGGGGTTTTTTGCTCATTCCTCAACATGAATTTCTTTCCTGATCACTTTGAATATTCCTCATTGGGAATAAGCCATTTCTCGATTGACTAAAAACTCTGCTTCGCCCATTCTATTTGGACATCTAAACGGATAGACATTTAAACACTTAAACATCTAAAAACATGTTCATGAGGGCACAGGGTATGAGTTTTTTTCACGCGAATCAGCGAGAAGCGCTGAACCAGAATCTGGCTGAACTTGAAGGTCAAATTCGTGTTTCCTTTGAATTCTTTCCACCCAGAACGGCTGAGATGGAACAAACCCTGTGGAAATCCATTGATCGCTTGAGCAAACTGAAACCTAAATTTGTTTCTGTTACCTATGGTGCCAACTCTGGCGAACGTGATCGCACCCATAGCATTATCAAGGGTATTAAAGAAAAAACCGGCCTTGATGCAGCCCCACACCTAACTTGTATTGATGCCAACCGTGAAGAACTGAGCAGCATTGCTCATGATTATTGGCAAAACGGTATTCGCCATATTGTGGCATTACGTGGTGATTTACCGACTAACGGTTGCAAGCCAGAAATGTATGGTGCTGATTTAGTTGAGCTATTAAAAAAAGAAGCGGATTTTGATATCTCCGTTGCCGCTTATCCAGAAGTGCATCCAGAAGCGAAAAGTGCACAGGCAGACCTGATCAATTTAAAACGTAAAATTGATGCCGGAGCCAATCGCGCCATTACCCAATTCTTTTTTGATGTGGAAAGTTATCTGCGTTTTCGTGATCGTTGCGTCGCAACTGGGATTGATGTGGAAATTGTACCGGGGATCTTACCGGTCTCGAATTTCCGTCAATTGCAACGATTTGCCACAATGACTAATGTTCGTATCCCAAGCTGGATGACCAGAATGTTTGAAGGGTTAGATGATGATCCGGAAAGTCGCAACTTAGTTGGCGCCTCTATCGCAATGGACATGGTGAAAATTCTCAGTCGTGAAGGCGTGAAAGATTTTCATTTTTATACCCTGAATCGGGCAGAATTGAGTTATGCCATCTGCCATACATTGGGAGTACGCCCTTGTTAACACCAAAAAAGCCGAACAATTTCCTATTCGGCTTCTATGATTAAAAAATAGTTAAACTATCCTGTATTACGCATTCCTGCCGCAACGCCAGCAATCGTCACCATCAGCGCTTGTTCAAGATGCGGATCAGGATTTTCCTGCTGACGAGAGCGCTGTAATAATTCGGCCTGTAGTACGTTCAACGGATCGGTATACACGTTACGTAAAGCGATAGATTCAGCGATCCACGGCAAATCTGCCATTAGTTGTTCATCCTGCGAAATAGTCAATACCGTTTCGATATCCTCTGCAAGTTGATTACGCAATTTGACGCCTAATGGCCACAACTTAGGTTCGACCAAACGCTGATCGTAATATTCTGCTAACCACAGATCTGCTTTAGCAAACACCATCTCCAACATGGCAATACGCGTATTGAAGAAGGGCCAATCACGACACATATCCGTTAAAACTGACAAGTTACCGGCATCGATCACCCGTTGCAGCGCCGCACCAGCGCCTAACCATGCCGGCAACATCAACCGGTTTTGCGTCCAGGCAAATATCCACGGGATCGCTCGCAAGCTTTCAACGCCTCCGGTCGGACGCCGTTTAGCTGGCCGTGAACCTAAAGGCAGTTTTGCCAACTCTTGTTCCGGTGTTGCTGCCCGAAAATAAGGCACAAATTCCGGTTGCTCACGGACATAATCACGATACATGTCACAGGAAACATCAGAGAGTGTATCCATAATCTGCTGCCATTCCGGTTTCGGCTCTGGTGGTGGCAATAAGTTTGCTTCCAGGATCGCACTGGCGTACAAGGCCAGACTGCTGATCGTGACCTGCGGCAAACCAAATTTAAAACGGATCATTTCCCCCTGTTCCGTTACCCGAAACCCGCCTTTCAGGCTGCCCGGCGGTTGGGAGAGCAAAGCCGAATGGGCTGGAGCACCACCACGGCCAATCGTGCCACCACGTCCGTGAAACAGAGTGAGTGTCACGCCTTCTTTTTCACACACCTTGATTAATGCATCCTGTGCCCGATATTGTGCCCACGACGCCGCCATCACGCCTGCATCTTTGGCTGAATCGGAGTAACCAATCATCACCATCTGCTTATCCTTAATCAGATCGCGATACCACTTAACCCCTAATAGTTGCCGAATCACATCTTCTGCATTGTTCAAATCATCAAGGGTTTCAAATAACGGCGCAACAGGCAATGACAATGGGCATCCCGCTTCTTTCAGCAATAATTTCACTGCCAAAACATCAGAAGGCACTTTCGCCATGGAAATAACATAAGCTGCAATCGAATCTTGTGAGGATTCAGCAATAATCTTGCAGGTATCGAAAACTTCTTGAGTTTCTGCGCTTGGTCGCCAATCACGCGGGGTCAGGGGACGTTTTGATTGCAACTCTCTCAGCAAAAACACCTGTTTTTCGGCTTCAGGCCAGCTCGCATAATCCCCCATTCCCAGATCTTGCGTCAGTTCAGCAATCGCATCACGATGGCGGGTACTTTCTTGACGGATATCAATACGCACTAAAGACAAACCAAAGCAACGGATGCGACGCAAAGTATCCAGCAATTGCCCGTTTGCGATAATTTCCATACCGCAATTTTTCAGGGATTGATAACAAGCATATAGCGGTTGCCATAATTGTTCGTTATGCAGGAGTAGATCCGCGGGTGGCAGGGCTTGCTCGCCTTTAAGACATTTTTCCAGATAAGCCAGCGTGTTACTTAATTGCGTGCGCAATTGTTTGGCAATTTCACGGTAAGGCTCTAAAACATGCTCACCTCCCGCCATTTGACGAAGTTCAGACGTACATTCTGACATGGAGAGTTCAGAAACTAAAACCTGAATGTCTTTCAGGAACAGATCAGCAGCCTTCCAACGGCTTAGTAATAAGACATGACGGGTAATTTCGGCGGTAACGTTAGGATTACCATCACGATCGCCCCCCATCCAAGAGATGAAACGTACTGGCACGGCTTCCACCGGCAAGCTATGACCAATGGATTCTTCCAGTTGTTCATTGAATTCACGCAGGAATGCTGGCACACCTTCCCACAAGCTGTTTTCAACCACAGCAAAACCCCATTTTGCTTCATCAATTGGGGTGGGACGGTTCTTACGGATCTCATCAGTATGCCATGATTGGGCAATCAACTGACGCAATCGGCGCATGATGTTATTGCGTTCATAATCGGCCAAATCATCATGATCAAGCTGTGCCAGACAGCCATTAACTTCAACCAACTTATGAATCAGGGTACGGCGGGCAATTTCTGTCGGATGAGCGGTCAGAACTAATTCAATCGCCAACTCATTGACCGCCTTGATCAAATCATCATTACTGAATTGTTTGTCTTTGAGCCGGTTGAACAGTGCTGCCAGCGCGACCGGGTTACTTGCCGCTTCGCCGTGCGGAGAAATGCTGTGATATTGTTCGGCAACGTTAGTCAGATTTAAAAACTGGTTAAACGCACGGGCCACAGGTAATAATTCATCATTGGATAAATTTTCCAGCGTCGATAAAAGCTGCTGACGGTGAACCTCATTACCTGCACGGGATGATTTAGATAACTTCCTGATCGTTTCAACTTTATCAAGAATATTGTCTCCCAAAGCTTCCTTAATTGTATCGCCCAGCAACTTACCGAGCATACTGACATTACTTCGCATTGCGGAATATTGTTGATTCATGTGGTTCCTGGCCTTGTGTTGCTGTATGTCACCTATTTCACCAATGGATTGGCTTACCCTATTTTTTGTCTAACTATTTCATGTTTTGCTGTAGAGCGTATTCTTCTGTTTATCTCTAACGTTCTATTCATATCAGAAAACAAACAACTTAGGTGAATTTTAACGCCTGATTGCTCAATATCTCTCCTACAGAGATATAGGCTACAGAAGTTGCGACAGACGATTTAAATCCGATTGGATTGCCCCCGCGGTGACATCTCGCCCCGCACCTGGCCCACGGATGACTAACGGATTATCACGATACCAGCGACTTTCTATCGCAAAAACATTATCCGCCGGCAGTAGTGAAGCCAATGGATGATCGCTACGCACCGCTTCCACACCCACTTTTGCCTTGCCACTGGCATCAAAACGAGCGACATATCGTAGTACCATGCCCATTTCCTGTGCCGCTTCCAACCGTTGCCGCATTTGCTCATTAATGGCGGCACTGTTTTCAAAGAACTCTTCGATAGAACCGCACCGAGCCTCTGTCGGCACCAAAGATTCAACCCGCACATGATCAGGTTCTATCTCATAACCCGCTTCGCGCGCCAGAATAACCAATTTACGCATCACATCCTGACCAGAAAGGTCAATACGCGGATCAGGTTCCGTCAACCCTTGTTGCCATGCTTGTTCTACTAATTCACTGAAAGGTACAGAACCATCAAACTGCAAAAACAGCCAGGATAATGTGCCGGAAAAAACGCCACTGATGGACAGAATGGTATCACCGCTCTCCCGCAGATCCCTGACGGAATAATTAATAGGCAGCCCTGCACCCACTGTGGCGTTGTATAACCAATGACGCCCCGTTTTTGCAAAGGCATCGCGGATCATACGATAGGTATTACTGTCGGAAGAACCGGCAACTTTGTTGGCACTGATAACGTGGAATCCATAACTGGCAAAGTAAATATACTCTTTGGCCAATTCTTCACTTGCCGTAACATCCAGTACAACTAAATCATCATAAGGATGTGCCCGCATCCATAAAAACAGCGCATCTTCTTCATGTTCAGTCGCTTCATCATCAAAGAAGGCCAATGCCCGACTGGCATCAATGCCCTGATAATTCAGTAAACTCCGGCGACTATCGACGACACCCGCCAGAATAAATTCAAAATCGCTGCGAGCGGAAATGTTCTTCTGTTCACGGGTAAATAACTCTAGCCATCGGGAACCAATATTTCCTTTGCCAAACAGCACTAAACCGATGCGTTTTTCTGCCCTAAACAGGCTTTGGTGCAATCCCTGAATCAAATGCGATGTCTGATTCAAACGCAGTACAGCAACCAGACTAATGTCATCTTCTGCATGCCAGATAAATTCAACCGGCTGATCTTTTAATTGTTGATAAAAACGATGACTATGTAGCGGATTCTTGCATACACCTGCCCCCACTAACGCCACCAACGCTAAACCTTCACGCAAAGAAATTTTGCCGGGTAAGGGAGCATCCTGCAAAACATCCAGGGCGCTATTCACAATCTCAGAGGTATAGCAAAGTTGGAGCAGGTTGCAATCTGCGTGCAGCCCTGTTGCCAATGGCCGGATTTGGGCGCGTTTCAATAAAGAATCAATGTCCTTATGGACTTGCTTGAAATCGTGGGCTGGAGAAACATGCAATTCAATCAGACAAACATCATCATGGCTGGTGACAATTTTTGCCCCTGTTCCCGTTGCCAGCACCCGTTCAATCCGGGTGGAACCCTGTTCAGGCTGGTAACTGCAACGCAATTGCAGATCAATATCGCTGAGAGAAACCGGCTGCAATGTTCGGGTATGGAGAACAGGCGCGGCCAAACGTGCCAATTCGCTGGCTTCATCCAAACGCAGCAACGGCAACAAACAGGCATCTTTAACTTTACGCGGATCGGCACTGTAAACCCCCGCAACATCACTCCAAATTGTGACTTTTTTAGCTCCCGCCAAAGCCCCAACTTGGGTAGCAGAATAGTCGCTGCCATTGCGCCCCAACAATACCGTTTCTCCCTTCTGATTACTGGAAATAAAACCGGTAACCACTAAACACTTATTGGGGTTTTGGATCAGTAATTGGCTAAGCAGAGGTTGAGATAAACTGACATCAACTTGTGGCTGAGCAATGCGCTCTGCCCGCAGGAATTGACGCGCATCCAGCCATGCGCTGGGGATACCCTGATTTTCCAGCACCGCCGCCATTAAACGGGCAGACCAGATTTCCCCATGACCGACAACTTCGGCGTATGTAATATCGGTGACAGGCTTATCCAACAATACGCTCAATCTTTCCAGATCAGCGATAAACATGGCGTTCAGTTCTTCTGCAACTGTTTCGGGCAACAAACCACGGATCAATTCTTGCTGGTAACGCCGTAAAGACTGCTGTATTTGATGTGCTGATATCCGGTCACTCTGACTCAATTTAAGCCAATCAATCAACTGGTTGGTTGTACTCCCCGCGGCCGATACCACCATCAAATCACCCGGCAGGCTGTAGTTCGCCATAATTTCAGCAACCCGCTGATAACATTTCACATCAGCCAGGCTGCTACCACCAAATTTATGTAACTGACGGCCAGATTCCGTCCCCGCTGTTACCCGTGTACTCATGATTACCTCGTTGCTGCTGCCTGAAACGCATTATCCAGATCAGCAATTAAATCCTGACTATCTTCAATTCCTACAGAGACACGAAGAAGCAAATTCGTAATCCCTGCCTGAGCCCTTGCTTCTGCCGACATTCCCGCGTGCGTCATGGTTGCAGTATGAGAAATCAACGATTCCACACCACCGAGAGATTCAGCCAAGGTAAATAATTTTAACGTAGATAAGAAACGACGCATGGCCTGTTCATCACCATCCAGTTCAAAACTGAGCATCGCCCCAAAACCTTGTTGTTGCTTAACCGCAATTTCATGCCCCGGATGGTTTTCCAACGCAGGATAGAAGAGCCTTTTCACTTGGGATTGCTGTTGCAGATAATCCACAATGGCAACAGCATTGTTTTGTTGGAGCAGTACGCGGGCAGATAATGTACGAATGCCACGCAGTAGCAGATAACTGTCAAAGGCCGCAGCCGTCACGCCAATATTGTTCGCCCACCAAGCCAACTCTTCCGCGATGGATGGCTCCTTAGCGATAATAGCGCCCGCAATCAGATCAGAGTGCCCATTCAAATATTTCGTGCAAGAATGCACCACTAAATCTGCCCCCAACTCCAATGGCTTTTGCAATACAGGACTTAAGAAAGTGTTATCGACCACAGCCAATGCCCCAATTTCATGGGCCAATTCACAAATGTATTGAATATCAACAATCCGCAACAGAGGATTACTCGGTGTTTCAATTAGCACCAGTTTGGGCTTTTTGACCAACGCCTGTTTCAACGCTTGTTCATCTGACTGATCCACAAAAATCACCTTGTATGCACCACGCTTGCTTAGACTGTCAAACAGGCGGTAACTACCGCCATAACAATCATGAGGAGCTACCAATAAATCCCCTGGTTTCAGAAATACGGTACAGAGCAGATGAATCGCTGACATGCCACTGCTGGTCATGACTGCGCCCGTGCCCCCTTCCAGCTCGGCCAAAACCTGTTGGACAACATCACGGCCAGGGTTGCCACGGCGTGAGTAGTCATGAACCCTGGGTTCATTGAAACCGGTAAAGTTATATGTACTGGAAAGATAGATAGGCGGAACAACACAACCATATTGTTCATCAACATTTGAACCACTGTGAACCGCAATTGTCGCTTGCTTACATCCCATAACCTTTCCCCATCATCGTTATTATTAGCGTCACGCAAGAATAACGACTGGAAAGATAGACGTCAATACATCTAGACATCCAAATTATTTTACGGTTTAATATCACAATTCCATGACTGTCATTACACTTTATATGTCTTCTGGTTATTTTTTATAAATTAGTACGGGTGGGGCAATATAGTCGACAGGCTAATTATGTTAGACTACTTCATTATCGACATGAAAACAGATCAGAAATTCCTTCCAATTTCTAATCTCAATTACTTGATTCAAAAATTATTTAAGGTATCTCATGGCTGAGTGGAATGGTGAGTATGTCAGCCCTTATGCTGAACATGGCAAAAAAAGTGAACAGGTCAAAAAAATTACAGTTTCAATCCCGCTAAAGGTATTGAAAATCCTGACTGATGAGCGCACTCGTCGTCAGGTGAACAATCTGCGTCATGCAACAAACAGTGAATTGCTGTGTGAAGCTTTTCTGCATGCGTTCACTGGACAACCTCTGCCTAATGATAATGATTTGCGTAAAGAACGCCATGATGAAATCCCGGAAGCAGCAAAAATCATGATGCGTGAGCGAGGCATTGATCCTGATACATGGGAATATTAATAACAAAAACGCCCGATGTTTCGCATCGGGCGTTTTTGTTTTAACTATCCGGCCTGTATAGATGACAGACAGGAAAAAGTCATTACTTCTTAGTACCTGGAACGCTGAAACGTTTGTTAAAGCGATCAACACGACCACCAGTCGCAACATCACGCTGCTTACCGGTGTAGAACGGGTGGCATGCACCACAGACGTCCAGGTTCAGATCGTGACCTACAGTAGAGTTGATTTTGATTACATTACCGCAAGAGCAATTTGCAGTAATTGCTTCGTATTTAGGATGGATACCTTGTTTCATGGGAAACCTCTGTTCAGGCCGTGTCGCTATCCAGCCTTATTTTGCTGCCAGACACCACACGTCGTGTTGATAAAAAAATATGTATCGGTAATTTCTATACCAAAGGCGGCGGATCATACAGAATATCTGTTTATTGCGCAATGAAATCTGCCGATTTGCTATGATACCCTTATCGCTATATGTTCTTTTATACGTTCCTTCATCTGGTCATTAATTATCCGGAAATCGCCTTATGACAGTTGTCCAGGTTGCATTGCCTGTTCCCCTAACCCGCACATTTGATTATCTACTGCCTACAGGGTTACCTTTACCCGCTATAGGTGTTCGAGTACTCGTGCCTTTTGGTAAGCGTAATGCGATAGGTATCGTCACTGGTATCGCAGACAGCAGCGAACTTCCTCCTGAACAACTCAAATCCATTACCAGCATTCTTGATGTCCATCCCCTTTTTCCTAACGATCTCTGGCAATTACTTCAGTGGGCCGTCAGCTATTATCACTATCCGCTGGGCGAAGTTTTGTTCCATGCCTTGCCTGTCTTGCTACGGCAGGGAAAACCGGCAGAATTTTCCCCACTCTGGCAATGGCAAGTCACTGAGGCAGGCCGTGAACTCCCGCTTACACAACTCAAGCGATCCGCCAAACAACAAAAGGCGTTGGCCGCTTTGCGCCAACGCCCCGTTTACCGTCACCAAGTCTCTGAATTGGAATTAAGTGAAAGCGCACTGCAATCACTGAAAAAGAAATCACTGATTGCCTTGCATCCCATCCAACCAGAAGCGGAAAATTGGCGTGAGCATTTTAAAACTATCGGCGAACGGTTAAAGATCAATACAGAACAAGCTACTGCGGTAGGCGCCATCCGTGCAGAAGATCAAACCTTTTCTCCGTGGCTACTGGCGGGAATCACGGGATCGGGTAAAACAGAAGTGTATCTCAGTGTACTGGAGAACATTCTTGCACAAGGTAAACAGGCCCTCATTTTAGTGCCAGAAATTGGCTTAACTCCACAGACTATCCGCCGATTCCGGGAACGTTTCAACGCTCCCATTGATGTTCTGCACTCAGCCTTGAATGACAGCGAACGGCTGACAGTTTGGCTGAGGGCGAAAAGAGGGGAAAATGCTATCGTTATCGGTACACGATCGGCTTTGTTTACCCCTTTTGCTCATCTGGGTGTCATTATTATCGATGAAGAACATGACAGCTCTTACAAACAGCAAGAAGGCTGGCGCTATCATGCCCGTGATCTGGCGGTGTTCCGGGCGAAAAAAGAAGGCATTCCGATTATTATGGGTTCAGCCACCCCCGCGCTGGAAACACTATATAATGTACAACAGGGGAAATATCGCCAACTCACCTTAACTCAACGGGCAGGCCACGCCCAAGTAGCCACTCAGCATTTATTAGATCTGAAAGGCTTGCCATTGACGGTTGGATTATCCCAGCCACTCATCAATCGCATGGGTGAACACCTCAAAGCTGACAATCAGGTCATTCTATTTCTGAATCGCCGTGGTTATTCTCCTGCCCTGCTCTGTCACGAGTGCGGCTGGATAGCAGAATGCCAACGCTGTGATCACTATTACACCCTACACCAAAATCATCACCACCTGCGTTGCCATCACTGTGACAGCCAGCGCCCCATCCCACGGCAATGCCCGCAATGTGGCACCACTAACTTAATTCCCGTTGGCTTAGGCACTGAGCAGCTTGAAGATGGCATTACAAAATTGTTTCCCAATACTCCGATTACCCGTATCGACCGTGACACCACTAGCCGCAAAGGAGCACTGGAACAGCAACTGGCCGAAGTCCACCAAGGTGGCGCCCGCATTTTGATTGGTACGCAAATGTTGGCGAAAGGCCACCATTTCCCCGATGTTACGTTGGTCGCCTTACTGGATGTCGATGGTGCCTTGTTTTCTGCTGATTTTCGGGCCGCCGAACGTTTTGCCCAACTCTATACCCAAGTTTCCGGTCGGGCAGGACGAGCCGGAAAGCGGGGAGAAGTTGTCCTGCAAACCCACCATCCTGAGCATCCACTTTTGCAAATATTGTTGGAGAAAGGCTACGATGCTTTTGCCCAGCAAGCGATGGAAGAGCGTCAGCAAGTTCACCTGCCACCTTTTGTGAGCCATATCCTGCTCCGCGCAGAAGATCACGACAATCAGCAAGCCCCCGCATTTTTGCAACAAATGCGTCAACTGTTTGAATATCATGCACAATCTGATAATCATTTATGGATCATGGGGCCAGTACCCGCATTGCAGGCTAAACGTGGCGGTCGTTATCGTTGGCAGTTGATGATTCAACACCCTTCCCGCATTTTTCTCCAGAAAATGATGGCCGGAATCTATCCTCAAATCACTACACTGCCACAAGCACGTAAAGTGAAATGGAATATTGATGTTGATCCCAGCGAAAGTTGATAATTATTTCTTTAATTTGCGAAGTACCTCTAAAAAATGATTCATATCACACTTTTTATGTAAACAAAGTAACAGATGGATCGGTTAATCAGCTTAAAATGAACTTATTAATATAACTGTAGAAAACAATCCGCCAGCACGTCCTTCTCAGGCAAGACTGGCGTTTTTTAGCAGCCGGATAGCAATCGTTTCGCTGCCTATGGAGAGTGAGGAGTGAACTATGGAAAAAAAGAAGTGCGCGCTGGTAACCATGAAAGATGTTGCCAAAGTAGCGGGTGTTTCTACCGCAACTGTATCAAGAACATTAATGAATCCTGACAAGGTTTCTACCCGTACACGCCAGAAGGTCGAGAATGCGGTGTTGGAAGTAGGTTATTATCCCCACAATCTGGCCAAAAATTTACGGCGTAATGTATCCAGAACCATCTTGGTTCTTGTGCCCAATATCAGTGATCCTTTCTTTACTGAGGTTATTCGGGGTATTGAAGAAACCGCCACTGAACATGGTTACCTGGTTCTGATTGGTGATTGCAAGCATCAACAGCAACAAGAACATGCGTTTATCAATCTTCTGATCACCAAACGCATTGATGGCATGGTGCTACTGGGTTCCAACATTCCTTTCGATGTTTCCAAAGAAGAACAGAAAAACCTGCCTCCCATGGTGATGGCCAATGAATTCACCCCACAACTGGAACTACCCACTGTCCATATTGACAACCTGACAGCCGCCTTTAATGCCACTCATCATTTGCAAAAACTGGGACACAAACGCATTGCCTGCATTACCGGACCGGAAACCATGCCACTGTGCCATTATCGCTTGCAAGGTTATATCCAGGCATTGCGACGCACAGGGGGAAAAATTCGCGAAGAATATATTATCCGCGGTGATTTCACCCATGAAAGCGGAGCGACATTAGCAGAAACCCTGCTTACCCTGCCAGAGCCTCCAAGCGCTATTTTCTGCCATAGTGATGTCATGGCAATGGGTGCAATGTGGCAAGCTAAAAAAATGGGATTAAAATTACCAGAAGATCTCTCTGTTGTTGGTTTCGATAATTTAAATCTGGCGCAATACTGCGAACCAGCCCTGACCACGGTGGAACACCCCCGTTATGAGATTGGATATCATTCTATTCTGTTATTGCTGGAACAACTTCAAGGCCGTTTGGTTTCTAAAGGTTCAAGATTATTGGAGGCAGAATTGATCATTCGAGCGAGTACTTGTTCGCCTAAAAGCTAGGCAAATAACAACAGCTTAAGTAACATTAGTTACCTATCCTTTAATTTTTTAAATAACTCAGTGAATTAAACAGTGGCACAACGAGATTATGTGAGTCGCGGGCGTAACAATCCCCGTCGGAAAAGTACTGGTAAGAAAAAAAATCAGGCTCAAGGATTACCCAAAACTACATTAGCCGTTGCTGTAGCCTTGGTGGTCATATTTATTGGTGGACTTTATTTCATCGTAGTACACAATAAACAGGAAAAAAATAAGCAGGAAGAAAGTGGACAAAATGCCTCACAGTCTCATCATCAAACCAAGGGGCACGGCCTGCCACCAAAACCAGAAGAACGCTGGAGTTATATCAAAGAATTGGAAAATCGCCCTGTTAATGAATCTTCCATCCAAGAAGGCAATGCAACAATAAATCAACCGCCAAACCAACATCCTCAATTAACGTCTGAGCAGAAACAGTTACTCGAACAAATACAAGCAGATATGCGCCAACCACCTATTTCATTGAAAGAAGTGCCTTATAACAGTGAACCGATCCCACGTTCACGTGTGTTGATCAACCCTCCTGCGCAGCAACAACATACTGAACAACATTCGCCAGAACAAAAGTCAGCCGCCGTGCCGGAAAAAAGGCCTTCAACGTCTTCCCAAGCCAATACAAAGTCTGAGGTAAATGAGACGAAATTGATGCTACAATGCGGTTCTTTCCGCACAATGGAGCAAGCGGAATCCGTCCGTGCCAGCCTTGCATTCGCAGGCATTGAAAGTCAGATTACCACGAAAGACAATTGGAACCGTGTTGTACTTGGCCCTTATAAAAATAAAGCCAGCGCTGAGAAAATGCGCGAACGTGTCGCAGGTGCCGGTGTACCTGGCTGTATTCTCCGCCCTACCGGGGGTTGAAAAAGCGGAAAGCTCCCCCATCTTAATCTCTAATAATATACACATGGTGCTTTTATCAGCAGCACGCAATCAATTGTGGGATAACAAATTAATGCTCCGTGTGTATCATCTTCTATTTTGTAACCAGGGGCTAACTCGTGACTACAATCGTAAGTGTTCGCCGTAATGGCAAAGTTGTCATCGGTGGTGATGGACAAGCAACAATGGGTCATACCGTTATGAAAGGCAATGTCCGCAAAGTACGCCGCCTTTACCACGACAAAGTCATCGCGGGTTTTGCCGGCGGTACTGCTGATGCTTTCACGCTGTTCGAGCTGTTTGAACGGAAACTCGAAATGCATCAAGGGCACCTGACCAAAGCAGCCGTTGAACTAGCCAAAGATTGGCGAACGGACCGCATGCTGCGCAAGCTGGAAGCCCTGCTTGCTGTCGCAGATGAGAATTCTTCTCTGATCATTACAGGCAATGGTGATGTGATTCAGCCAGAAAATGACCTTATCGCCATTGGTTCCGGTGGGTCATACGCACAGGCGGCTGCCCGCGCTATGCTGGAAACAACCGAACTCGGAGCCAGAGAAATCGCAGAACGCGCTTTAACTATCGCTGGCGATATCTGCATCTACACCAACCATAATCACAACTTCGAAGAACTGCCTTCGAAAGAGTAAAGGATAGATAGTATGTCTGAAATGACTCCTCGCGAAATTGTCAGCGAACTAAACAATCATATTATCGGTCAGGACAAAGCAAAACGTGCCGTTGCTATTGCCCTACGTAACCGCTGGCGTCGCATGCAGTTAGATGAATCACTGCGTTATGAAGTCACGCCAAAAAATATTTTGATGATAGGCCCAACCGGTGTCGGTAAAACCGAGATTGCCCGTCGTCTGGCAAAACTGGCCAATGCTCCTTTTATCAAAGTTGAAGCCACTAAGTTCACCGAAGTGGGTTATGTCGGTAAAGAAGTCGATTCCATTATTCGTGATCTCACTGACGTAGCAGTAAAGATAGTGCGTCTGCAATCCATTGAGAAGAACCGCTATCGTGCAGAAGAGTTAGCAGAAGAACGTATTTTGGATGTCCTGCTGCCACCAGCAAAAAATAACTGGGGACAAACTGAAACTCAAGCTGAACCGTCTTCAACCCGTCAGGCATTCCGCAAGAAATTGCGTGAAGGCCAGTTAGACGATAAAGAAATTGAAATTGAAGTTTCAGCCGCCCCAGTTGGTGTTGAAATCATGGCACCTCCGGGCATGGAAGAGATGACGAATCAGTTACAATCCATGTTCCAAAACCTGGCAGGCCAGCGTCAAAAAAATCGTAAGATGAAAATCAAAGACGCATTCAAGTTGCTGGTCGAAGAAGAAGCGGCAAAACTGGTCAATCCTGAAGAACTGAAACAGCAGGCAATTGATGCTGTTGAACAACACGGCATCGTTTTCATTGATGAGATCGATAAGATTTGTAAACGCGGTCAAACTTCCGGTCCAGATGTTTCCCGTGAAGGTGTTCAGCGCGATCTGCTGCCACTTGTCGAAGGTTGCACCGTTTCCACTAAACACGGCATGGTCAAAACTGATCACATCCTGTTTATCGCCTCTGGTGCATTCCAGGTTGCCAGCCCTTCTGATCTGATCCCAGAACTTCAAGGCCGCTTGCCAATCCGCGTTGAATTGCAAGCCCTGACTACCGAAGACTTTGAACGTATCCTGACCGAACCAAATGCTTCACTGACTGAACAGTACAAAGCTCTGATGGCAACGGAAGGCATGGGCATTGAATTCACGGCTGACGGTATCCGTAAAATCGCGGAAGCAGCATGGCAAGTCAATGAAACTACTGAAAACATCGGTGCCCGTCGTTTGCACACCGTGCTTGAACGTATGATGGAAGACATCTCTTTCGACGCCAGCGAACGTCAAGGACAAACTGTCGAAATCAATGCCGCTTACGTCAAAGAGCACTTGGACGAACTGGTTGCAGATGAAGATTTGAGTCGGTTTATTTTATAATCAGTCATATTATTGGTTTGATTAGAGCCAATAATTCGCCGGACTTAGGCAAAATGGGGGGCTTTTAGCCTCCCGTTTTGCTATTTTCGATGGTATAAAATTTATTACATCAATCATAATGACAAACAGTGACAATATGAGCTCAACAACGTCTATCAGTCAGATGCAGGCATGGCTGGAAAGTTTACGCCCCAAAACGCTCCCACTGGCCGTTGCTGCCGTCATAACGGGCTCAGCACTTGCGTCATGGACCGGACATTTCAAATGGCCTGTCGCGTTACTGGCTTTATTAACTGCGGCCCTGCTGCAAATTCTTTCTAACCTCGCCAACGATTATGGTGATGTCACCAAAGGCAGTGACACAGAAAAGCGCATTGGTCCAAATCGTGGTATGCAAAAAGGCCTGATTACTGCAAAGCAGATGAAAAATGCCTTGAAGCTCACTGTATTATTCTCTTGCTTATCAGGAAGTTCCCTAATTGCTGTAGCTTGCAATAACCCCAACGATATTATCGGTTTTTTGATCCTAGGGTTACTGGCGATTGTCGCCGCTATCACTTATACAGTGGGTACGCGTCCTTATGGCTATCTGGGGTTGGGAGACATTTCTGTCCTGATTTTCTTTGGCTATTTGAGCGTTCTTGGAACCTACTATCTGCAAGCTGGTACTTTTTCCATAAGCACCGTTTTGCCCGCAACTGCCAGTGGCTTACTTTCCGTGGCAGTCTTGAACATTAATAACTTACGCGATATCGAAAGTGATCGCCAAAACGGCAAAAATACGCTGGCTGTCCGGTTAGGAGGAAAAAAGGCTCGCTATTACCATGCCGTCGTTCTGCTAACGGCCATGCTCTGCTTCGTCACCTTCACGCTCCTATACCTGAATAATTGGTTTAGTTGGTTGTTCCTGCTCGCTTTTCCTCTACTGTTAAAACAGATGATACAAGTGTTACGTGATCCAACCGCTGAAGGTATGCGCCCCAAATTGGTACAAATGGTTAAAGCAGCATTATTGACTAATATTCTGTTTTCCATAGGATTGGTATTCAATTAAGCAAATAGGCATCAATTTTACATATAGGTTTCAAGATTGATGGTTTTGCCAACACTGGCTTTAAAAGGATATACTGTCCGTTCCTTGCATAAACCAGACGTAAATCCCATGAAATATGATACTTCCGAACTTTGTGATATCTATCAAGAAGATATAAATGTGGTAGAACCAATCTTCACCAATTTTGGTGGGCGTACTTCATTTGGTGGTCAGATCATCACAGTGAAATGTTTTGAGGACAATGGCCTCCTTTATGATTTACTTGAAGAAAACGGACAGGGTCGCATTTTGCTCGTTGATGGTGGTGGATCAGTACGCAAGGCACTCGTTGATGCCGAACTGGCTCAACTCGCTGTCAATAATGAGTGGGAAGGCATTGTCGTCTATGGCGCAGTGCGTCAAGTCGATTATCTCGCAGAGCTTGATATTGGTATTCAAGCAATGGCTGCTATTCCTGCTGGCTCCAATAGCGAAGGGGTGGGAGAAAGTGATATCAGAGTGAATTTTGGTGGCGTCACATTCTTCTCCGGTGACTATCTCTACGCAGATAATACTGGCATTGTTTTATCTGATTTCCCTCTGGAGATTGAGGAATAGCTAAGTTAAAGGGGAGATAAAAAAGGGCGCAATTATTGTTGATTTTGCCCATAAGCCTGAAGGTCTCTCGTCCAACGAGCTTGTTCAATGAGCCCAATAACCTGCTGCTTATCAGGCGCAAAGAGCAAAACGGAATGCGCATGCATACCTCTGGAACGTTTATTGGATGTGGTGTGCCCCATCTCATCTCGCCGTAGGGTGGGTAAATTCCAGCGAGATCCTTATACCACTACAGGCAGAAAAAGGGTCAAAAATATCCCTCGATTCAATCGAGGGATTTGTGTAGAAGAGACAGGCAATTATCGCCCTTTTTCAGCTAAGCTATTGGATACTTTATTGTACATCTTCCATCTTACCCAACAGAGTGCGTAAGCGTTCTTGCCATGCCGATTGTTCTTGTTTGAGCTGCTCATTTTCACGTACCAGAGAATCACGGCTATCTGCCATATTCTGGACATCCTGAGATAAGACGGCATTCTTTTCTTTTAATTCTTCAATTTCCATTTGCAGCAAAGTGATGGTATCAATCGCCTGCTGAACTTTAGATTCTAGCTTCTCAAAAACTTCAAATGACATTCTGGGGCCCCTCTTGTAAGCAATGTTATTGATTGTATTTAGCCTATTAACATCTGTCTAGTTTCATCCTTGCAATGTGCGGCATAACGCGAAATATAATGACCAAACCCAAATGTCTGTAAGATCACATTTCCAAGCTCAATAAAACTGCAAATAAATGCGAATTCGCTCATTTTGTTGACGCAACACGCAGATTTCAATTTCGCTATTTCTCGTTTACGCGCATTAACGATAAATTCACAGGCACCTTTCTCTTAGTACATAAGAAAGGACTAATAATTAATCTCTCTCCTCCCTTGTACTTTGTTATTGGATATAGGATATAGAAATGAGCCAGACCACAACTCCAACCTTATCAGGTCAATGCATTTCCGAATTTCTGGGTACTGCGTTGCTCGTTTTTTTTGGCTTAGGCTGCGTTGCTGCTGCCCGGATCGCCGGAGCACAACTGGGTTTATGGGAAATCAGTATTATCTGGGGCTTTGGCGTCGCCCTGGCAGTTTATCTCACTGCCGGAATTTCAGGCGCACATCTTAACCCCGCAGTGACCATTGCATTATGCCTATTTGCCAATTTCGACAGCAGAAAAGTGCTGCCTTATATCATTGCCCAAATGCTCGGTGGCTTTGTCGCAGCACTCATCATCTATATGATGTATTACAACCTGTTCCTCGATTATGAGCAAGTTCACAACATCGTTCGCGGCTCGCAGGAAAGTCTTTTTACTGCGGGGGTTTTCTCCACTTACCCCGCTGCCCAGATCTCCGTATTTCATGCGTTTATCGTTGAAGTTATTATCGCGGCCGTTCTGTTATGCCTGATCCTGTCCCTGACAGATGATGGCAATGGCATTCCACGAGGACCTTTGGCACCTTTGTTAATCGGGATTCTTATTGCAGTTATCGGTGGCTCGTTTGGCCCACTGACCGGATTTGCCTTGAATCCAGCTCGTGACTTCGGCCCCAAATTAGTTGCTTACTTGACTGGCTGGGGAGACATTGCCCTAACCGGAGGCAGAGATATTCCTTATTGCCTTGTTCCGTTGGTAGCTCCTATCGTTGGCGCGATTTTAGGTGCTTTTGGCTACCGCAAGCTGATTACTCGCCATTTACCGCGCGAGATTTAAAATACATAAAACCAGGTTATAGTTATGACAACAGAAAATACTACAGAAAAAAAATATATTGTTGCTCTGGATCAAGGCACGACCAGTTCACGCGCCGTTGTACTTGATCACGATGCCAATATTGTCTGCATCTCACAGCGTGAATTCCCACAAATCTATCCCAAGCCAGGCTGGGTAGAACACGATCCAATGGAAATCTGGGCAAGCCAAAGCTCTACCTTAGTTGAAGTACTGGCAAAAGCCGATATTCGCTCTGATGAAATTGCCAGCATTGGTATTACAAACCAACGAGAAACAACCATTGTCTGGGAAAAAGAAACCGGTAAACCGATTTATAACGCCATTGTATGGCAATGCCGCCGGACAGCAGATATTTGTACCAAACTGAAACAGAAAG
Source organism: Xenorhabdus sp. BG5 (assembly GCF_015163665.1). Taxonomy (GTDB): domain Bacteria; phylum Pseudomonadota; class Gammaproteobacteria; order Enterobacterales; family Enterobacteriaceae; genus Xenorhabdus. The sequence continues at coordinate 32,939 of NZ_JADEUG010000021.1, forward strand.
AAGGCCTGGAAGAATACATCCGCCACAATACCGGTTTGGTGCTTGATCCTTACTTTTCCGGTACAAAAATAAAATGGATTTTGGATAACATCGAAGGCGCCCGTCAACGCGCTGAAAATGGTGAACTTTTATTCGGCACAGTCGATACATGGCTGGTCTGGAAAATGACTCAGGGACGCGTACATGTGACCGATTACACTAATGCCTCCCGCACCATGCTGTTTAATATCCATAATCTGGAATGGGATCAAAAAATCCTTGAAGAGTTGGGAATACCTCGCGTGATGCTGCCTAAAGTTTCCGCATCCTCAGAGATCTATGGCCAAACCAATATCGGCGGTAAAGGTGGCACTCGTATTCCTATTGCAGGTATCGCAGGCGACCAACAAGCCGCTTTGTACGGGCAACTGTGTGTACACCCCGGAATGGCAAAAAATACTTACGGCACTGGCTGCTTCCTGCTCATGAACACAGGCAAAGACGCAGTTCGTTCCAATCATGGCCTGTTAACAACTGTTTGTTGTGGCCCACGCGGTGAAGTTAATTATGCACTGGAAGGCGCAGTCTTTGTTGGCGGGGCATCCATTCAATGGTTACGTGATGAACTGAAACTCATCGCGGATGCCACAGATTCAGAATATTTTGCGACCAAAGTCAAAGACAGCAATGGTGTTTATGTTGTTCCTGCCTTTACTGGCCTTGGCGCACCGTATTGGGACCCTTACGCCCGTGGCGCTATTTTTGGCCTGACCCGCGGTGCCAATAGCAACCATATTATTCGTGCCACATTGGAATCCATCGCTTACCAAACCCGCGATGTATTGGACGCTATGCAGGCTGACGCGGGTACTCGCCTGCAAGCCCTTCGCGTAGATGGCGGGGCTGTCGCCAACAACTTCCTGATGCAGTTCCAGTCCGATATTCTTGGTACTCGTGTAGAGCGCCCTGAAGTACGTGAGAGCACAGCTTTAGGTGCGGCTTTCCTGGCAGGTTTAGCCGTCGGCTTCTGGCGAGATCTGGATGAAGTGAAAAGTAAGGCGGTAGTCGAAAAAGAATTCCGTCCAAGTATCGAAACGACTGAACGCAACCATAAATACAATGGCTGGAAAAAAGCCGTTGCCCGTGCCCAAGAGTGGGAAGATCGCGCTTAACCACGAAATATTGAGCAAATGAGATAAAGGCTTTGGCATCTGAGATTGTTTATACACTCTGCCAGAGCCTTTTTTAAACCCTATCGTTTCTATAAAGCCGTATGTTCCTGACGCTGGAACCGCTGGGAAATAGGCAACCAACAAAATAGAATCAGCAATGACATGGAAAACATCAACATCCCAACACTAAATTGGCTATTTTGCGGTAGCATCGCCGACAGCCCTGTTGCCACACCTGAACCGACATTCTGCAATCCCCCGACCAAAGCACCTGCTGCTCCTGCCAGATAAGGGAAAGGTTCCATCGCTCCCGTCGTCGCAAGTGGGAACAACATACCAGCGCCAAAAAAGAATAATGCGGCCGGTATCAACAAAGTCCAGATATTCATGATGCCAAACCAGCCGGGTAACCACATCAAGATACCCGCCAGCAAGCAACAGATCACAGAGCGCCACATGAGGCGATAAAATGTTTTCCCTTCACGCCCCGCATACCATGCCCCAAAAAACGCCGCCGGAATTGGCAAAATAAAAAAGATACTGACAGTCAGGCTATCCAATCCTAAAACAGCGCCCATCAACACACCGCTACTGGCTTCAAAAACGGCAATCCCAGCCAAACCACCCACCAACATGATCAGGTAAGAGACAAAAGCACCCTGCGAGAGTAATTGGTGGAAAGAAACCAGCATCGTACTATGTGCAATCCCTGTGGGACGGGTCTCCGGTAAATGCCGAGCCAGGAAGAAAGCAACGACAGCCCCTAGCATCAATAAGAATAAGTAGCAGGAGCGCCAACCAAAATAGTGAGCAACCATTCCACCAATCATGGGAGCAGCCAGCGGGCTAACCAATATAGCCATATTCAGCAAGCTATTGGCATAACGCAACGTCATCCCAGTATATAAATCTCGTGGCATGGTACGCACCATCACACCTGCAACACCAGTGCCCAATCCCTGTAATGCACTCGTCATCACCAGTACCAGCAAGTTTGGAGCAAACAGAGCACATATTGTCGCCACCAAATAAATCGACATGCCGGCCAAAATCACAGGACGGCGCCCCACCTTGTCAGATAGCGGTCCATAAAAAAGTTGTGAAAACCCGTAAGAAAACAGATATGCCGCCATTACCCGCTGAACTTCTCCCGCGGGCTTATTAAGATCACTTGCCATATCAGCAATAACTGGCACATAGATTGTTTGCGTCATCTGCCCTACAGCGGTCAAGGCAATTAACATCAACAATAAATTAAAGTGTTCTATTTTTCTCATCGCACTTTATTCAACCACTCATTACAAACAGCCATAGTGAACCCCTCAAGCCCTTAATAAAGAACCTGATGAATTAACTTCACTAGATAGATCCATTTGGTAAATCTATATTTTTTCTTTGCAGTATACAATTTTATATGAAGAAAAAATTACAGATATATTACCCATATATGTCAATAAAAATGTACATATCAGACCATGATATTGGCAAAATCCAGTTAATCGAACTGTAACACGTAATCGATAATGCTATCTCAAGTAATCACGTAGAATCGTTACAAAAAATCATCAATTTGTGTAGAGAGGTTAATCGTAATGGCAAATTGGGTTACAGGAAAAGTTACCGACATAACCAACTGGACTGATTCGCTTTTCAGCATCAAAGTTCATGCACCAATAGAAAAATTCACCGCCGGACAATTTGCAAAACTTGCCCTGAAAATTGCGGAGGAACGCATCCAACGGGCTTACTCTTACGTCAACGCTCCCGATGACAATAATCTGGAATTTTATTTGGTTACCGTTCCTGAAGGAAAACTCAGTCCTCGATTGGCTGCACTAAAAATCGGTGATGAATTGCTGGTAACAGAGCAAGCTGCTGGGTTTTTCGTTCTTGATGAAATCCCTGACTGCCAAACACTCTGGATGCTTTCCACTGGCACTGCTATTGGGCCTTATCTTTCTATTCTCCAGCAAGGAACCGATCTGGATCGATTCAAAAATATCGTTTTGGTTCACGCGGTTAGATGGGGAACAGATTTAAGTTATTTACCTATGATGCAAGAATTAGAGAAAAAATTTCAGGGTAAACTGAGAATACAGACCATCGTCAGCCGAGAAAAATGGCCAAATTCACTCATGGGCAGAATTCCAGCATTAATTGAAAATGGCGAATTGGAATCGGCTGTCGGCTTACCCATTCAGGCAGAAAACAGCCATGTCATGCTGTGCGGGAATCCCCAAATGGTCAGGGATACCCAGCAACTATTAAAAGAGCAGCGTAATATGGCAAAACATCTGCGTCGTAAACCAGGCCATATTACCAGCGAGCAGTACTGGTAATCAGTTTTCCTTGGCAGAAATATAATCAACTGTTTCTGCCATCTCACCAAAACGATTGGCGCCTTCTGTACCACGGAATACACCACAATCTAACATCATCATGACAACAATTAGTGTCGGGACAAAACGCCCAATTCCCCACTGCCATATTGGTGCCATTGCGCTCCAATCAAGGGACAATAATATCCAGGCCAACACACATAGTAACATCCAGCCGCCACGTTTATTCCGGTCATGCAGGCGCTTAGAAAAAATTGCCGCTGTTGGATACAATAGCAAAGCAACACCGACCGCCGCATAATTCATGGGGAGGACATTCATTCCATGCAATGTCAGAAGTATAAAGATCAAGGCGAAACAGATAGTTATGCCGATCCAAAACTCTCGCCTTCCAATTCGGCCTTTGAATGAAAATCCCCATTGTTGTAATGTCATGTACTCTTTTCCAATTGTGGATGCTGTTTTTCCAGGATTTAACTCAGTGAGTAATAAGATGAAAACAGGCATAAATAAACTTCTGGTGACAATTTTAATCGCTTTTGGCATCGTTTTACCATTCTCAGCCTCTGCCGATGAGCTTTCAGGCACACCAGAAATAAACTCACCGTTAATGTACCTGTTGCCGGATTCCCCCACTTTCGAAGACACCATTCCTGTCTTTCGGGAGAAATTCAACAAAAAACACCCGGATACTCCCCTGTACGAATATCGGGTGATTGCAAGTACAGATATTTCTCAACCTTTCATCCGCGCCGCCAGTAAAATCAATGACAAAATTTATTCTTCAGCGGTACTGGAACGAGGCAGCGAAAAAATTAAAAGTCTGCAAATTACCTTGCTGCCATCACAAAATAAACGAGAAGATGAACAAAACCGTATATTGGCAAAGCAATATATCACAGCCCTGATTAGCCAATTTGAACCGACCTTTTCTCCTGAACAAGCCAACATTCAATTGGAAAGGCTTTTGCAGACAGCAGAAAACCGAACTGCTTTCAGTCAAAAAATGGGAGCAATGCGCTATATCATCGTAAGCAGCAGCGAAAATATAATGACCTTCGCAATTGAACCGATTAAGCTATCGTTATCTGACACAGCAGCAAATGAAAATTAGTGACACAACGCAGAGCTATTCGCGTTGATGATCTTTATACTGTCGGGATTCCACTTACAGGGAATGACACCACCATAATGTCATTCAAAGAAAGAATATTCATTCAGTTCGCAATTTGATTATTTTCTGGTTGGAGGGAAAAATATGCGACATCCATTAGTTATGGGTAACTGGAAATTAAATGGCAGTACCCACATGGTTAACGACCTGATTGCAGGCCTGCGTAAAGAACTGAGCAACATTGACGGCTGTGACGTCGCTATCGCACCACCAACAGTTTATGTTTCTCTGGCAAAAAATGCCCTGGCTGGTAGCCGTATCGCTCTGGGTGCACAAGATACTGGCGTCAATCTTTCTGGTGCCTTTACGGGCGAAACCTCCGCAGAAATGCTGAAAGACGTCGGGGCAAAATATATCATTATCGGCCACTCTGAACGCCGCACTTACCACAAAGAGAGCGACGAATTCATCGCGAAGAAATTCGCAATCCTGAAAGAGCAAGGTTTGATCCCTGTCCTGTGCATTGGCGAAACTGAGCAAGAAAATGAAGCCGGTCAGACTGAAGCTGTTTGCGCACGACAAATCGATGCCGTTCTGAACACGCTGGGCGCGGAAGCATTCAAAGATACGGTTATTGCTTATGAGCCAGTTTGGGCAATCGGCACCGGCAAATCTGCCACACCTGCTCAGGCTCAGGCCATCCATAAATTTATCCGTGATCATATCGCCAAACAGGATGCAGCTATCGCTGAACAGGTCATTATTCAATATGGCGGTTCAGTTAACGCCAGCAATGCAGCAGAGTTATTCACCCAACCGGATATCGACGGTGCTCTGGTCGGTGGCGCATCACTGAAAGCTGATGCCTTTGCTGTTATCGTAAAAGCCGCAGCAGAAGCGAAAAAAGCGTAAGCTTTTGATCAAGACAGAACCGCCACGCAGTATCACTTGTGGCGGTTTTCTATCCAAAATTAGTTTAATGATTAACGCCGGATAATGTCGTCAAATGTTCCGCCTGTGGCAAAATGTTTTTTCTGAGCGTTCTCCCAACCACCAAAAACCTCATCAATTGTAAAAAGCTTCAAATCAGGAAAAACCGCGCGGTATTTTTCTGCAATTGCTTTATCACGAGGACGATAATAGTTTCTGGCGGCAATCTCCTGCCCAACCGGAGAATAAAGATATTTCAGATATGCTGTTGCCAGCTCACGCGTTCCTCGCTTATCAACCACCTTATCGACAACAGAAACCGTTGGCTCTGCCAGAATAGAAATGCTCGGCGTCACAATTTCAAACTTGCCCTTGTCCAACGCATTAATTGCCAGTAACGCTTCGTTTTCCCAGGCAATCAATACATCACCAATTCCGCGCTCCACAAACGTATTCGTTGCACCACGTGCGCCGGAATCCAGCACTTCAACATTTTTATAAAGTGCTTTCACGAATTCTTTGGCTTTAGTCTGATCTTGATTGTTATGCGCCAGACCATATCCCCAGGCAGCCAGATAATTCCAACGTGCTCCACCGGAGGTTTTCGGATTCGGCGTAACCACCGCAACATCTGGACGAATTAAATCCGACCAATCCTTTATCTGTTTAGGGTTTCCTTTTCTCACTAAAAAGACAATGGTTGATGTATAAGGCGCTGAATTATCTGGTAAACGCTGAATCCAATTTTTATCAATGCGTCCACGCTCTGCAATGGCATTCACATCATAAGCTAAGGCCAGCGTCACAACATCCGCCTGAAGACCATTAATAACGGAAGTTGCCTGCTTGCCTGAACCGCCATGTGATTGACGGATCTTTACATCATCGCCTGTTTTGTTATGCCAGTATTCGCGGAATGCCTCATCATACTGCTGGTAAAATTCACGCGTCGGATCATAGGAGACATTCAATAATTGCCGCTCTTTTGCCCATGCACTGTTAGTCATCGCCAACGCCGCCAAAAATAACGCCGATACCACATACCCTTTTGTCATTGCCCATTTTGAGCCCCTATTTATACCCCTTGCATGCATAATCACGATGACATTTCCCCAAGCTATTATGATTTCTCTATAAAAACTGACAGAAAGCGTTATGACGCAGAAATAATTTTAAATTTCTGCTTATGCTCAAGAAGAATATGAGGAACGAGACAGCCAAAGCATATGGCTGTCTCCAAAAGAGGATCTGACAGGTAAGAAAGGATTAGTAGAGTTTTTTCGCGGTTTCCAGCCACTCTTTCTTAAAGACACGCTGCATATTTTGCACCGCATCAATGATATCGTGATGAACAAGTTTCTCGTTCTGGATACCAACGCAACGACCGCCGTGTCCTTCCAGCAGTAGTTGAACAGAATACGCCCCCATACGGGAAGCAAGAATACGATCATAAGCAACAGGTGCACCGCCACGCTGGATATGCCCTAATACCGTCGCGCGGGTTTCATGGTGGGTTTTTGTCTCAATATATCTCGCCAGCTCAGCAACATCACAAACGTGCTCAGTTATAGCTACAATCGCGTGACGCTTACCTTTTTCAATCCCAGCCTGAATTTCAGCCAGCAATTCCTCACGATCGAATGAAACTTCATTTTCAGGCAGCACAATAAATTCGCATCCACCCGCAATTGCCGCTGATAAAGTTAAATCACCACAATAACGTCCCATCACCTCAACAATCGAAATTCGTTTGTGGGAAGTTGACGTATCGCGCAAACGGTCAATCGCTTCAACCACCGTTTCCAGCGCGGTGAAATAACCAATGGTGTAATCTGTGCCCGCAACGTCGTTATCAATCGTTCCAGGCAAACCAATACAAGGGAAACCCGCTTCGGTCAGCTTTTTCGCGCCCAAATAAGATCCATCCCCGCCAATTACCACCAACGCATCAATCCCATTTTTGCGCATGTTTTCAATAGCAATTTCCCGAACCTTATCATCCCTGAACTCTGGGAAGCGGGCTGACCCCAAGAACGTACCACCGCGGTTAATCATGTCGGAAACACTAAAGCGATCAAGCTTCTTCATGCGGTTTTCATACAACCCCAGATAGCCATCATAAATGCCATAGACTTCCAACCCTTCGGTTAAAGCGGCACGAACAACACCACGAATAGCGGCGTTCATGCCAGGCGCATCACCGCCACTCGTTAAGACTCCGATTCTTTTAATCTTGTTGATCATGATGACCTCTGACTTGTAGATATAATATTTGAGAAACCTGATTGTCACTGCATTAGCTGAATTGATTCAACTCTAACTATAATACGGAAAAACACCCAGTCTGCATCAAGATTATGTCTGTTTTTTGATGTTCTTTTGATTATGAATAAATTCCCCTTCAATCCCAGCGGTTTTTATGCTCTTCAGACACGACAGAGCAAGGATCTTGGTGAATAATAATATCGGCACCTGGAAATCTACTCCGCAATTTATTTTCAATTCCTTCGGCCAAAGCATGTGCTTGCACTAATGGCAAATTATCATCTATCTCCAGATGAAACTGGATAAAACGAGTCGGGCCTGATTGACGGGTTCGTAGATCATGTCCACCTGCTATGCCCGGATAATTTTGGATGATATCAATAATCTCCTGTCGCTCTTCATCTGGCAAGGCGCGATCAAGCAAAGACTGTACGGCATCATAGCCCATCCGTAACGCACTATAGAGAATAGTGACTCCAATTCCTAAGGCAAAGAGTGCATCCGCACGTTTAAAACCATACAGACTCAATAGCAATGCCAGCAAAATCGCCCCATTCATCAATAGGTCGGATTTATAATGCAGCATATCCGCACGGATCGCCTGACTTTGCGTTTTACTGATCACCCATTTCTGGAACGTGACTAAACATAACGTGGAAACCAAAGCAATGACGATTACCCATACGCCTATCGCCGCGTGTTCCAGTGGCTTGGGAGAATACAGATGCTGGAATCCGGTCAAAAACAGGAAAATTGCCGAACCGGAAATAAACATACTTTGCGCCAACGCCGCCAGCGATTCAGCCTTACCGTGTCCAAAAGTATGTTCTTCATCAGCAGGTTGAAGTGAATAGCGCACAACAAAAAAATTCGTCAAGGAAGCAGCCAAATCGACCAACGAATCCACCAGCGCCGCCAATAAGCTCACCGATCCCGTCAACCACCAGGCAAAAATTTTCACGATCAACAGCACACTCGCCAATACCGTTGCCGCCAACGCAGCGGAACTGACCCATCGCCTATAATTTATATCCATTGACGACCGCCTTTTGGTTACTCTGTCTCAGGTATAAAAATAGCGCGTTATTCACAATCCAGTGAATCTGAACGGTATTTAAGGGGGCTAACATGAAAACGCGGTTTGATGAACTTGACGCCCTCTAAGCTAAAAACTCACCGCTAACCGGCGGTTATAAGGATATCTTTATATCGTTAACACCACAGGCACGCGCATAACGACTGAGTGTATCGATGGATGCCTTAACGATATTTCTTTCTATTTTTGATACTGTTGGGGGTTTGATACCCATTTTTTCAGCGACCTGAGCACTTGTCAGCCCTGCATTTCTACGCCATTCAGCCAGCATATTCTGCATCTCTATCATTAACTCAAGTTCTTTCTCTTCTTCCGCTAACGCGGCTTTAAATTGGGAATTTTCTTTGGTTCTTTCTTCAATGTAGAGGTCTAAATCATCACGCATCATATTTCCTCTTAATCTCTTGATGACTCTGTCAGCTCATTTCTTCGTGCAACTGCTATCTTGATTTCATTCAAAGGAATGGCATTAGTTTTTTTCACAAAGCATCGTAACAAATAAATTTTCTTCCCTGCTGCATAACAAAAAAAACTTCTGGCTATGCCATCTTTGGCTTTTGCTCTCAGTTCAAACAGTCCCTTGTATCCCTCTATCGGTTTTGAATGCGGCTCTCTCAGGCTGGTCGGGTTTTCCCTCAAACGCTTAATTAACGCGACGATGCGCAGTTCCAGTGAGTCGGGCAGTGATCTTAGTTCTTCCTTAAAAGCATCATGAAACTTAATTTCAAACATTCAGCAATCCCCTCTTAATGCTCAAATAATAGCCCACAGCCTAAATTAGCTCAAGAGCTAATAAATATCACATCGGCACATCGCAATAACCCGCCTTGAAAGCTAACACCATTCAATTACTCTGTCTCAGGTATAAAAATAGCGCGTTAGATGGAAAAATATAGGGGCGGCAAAGCAAAGTGAGTCGATTCTATCCAACATCCCACCATGACCTGCAATTATTCCGCCAAAGTCCTTTACTCCACGGTCTCGTTTAATCGCTGACATGCATAATCCACCAATAAATCCCATTAGGGTGATTGTCAACGACATCAATCCCGCCTCCCACGGGGAGAAAGGGGTTACCCAGAATAACGACATGCCCAACAGTACGGACACCAAAATTCCACCAGCAAATCCCTCAACCGTTTTATTGGGACTGAGCTTCGGTACAATCGGGCGTTTACCCAATAACTTCCCGAATACGTACTGCAAAACATCGGACATTTGCACCACGATAATCAGGAACAACAATAACTTGATATTTTGATTCTCGTATTCTGGGATATCCAGCATCAACAACGCTGGCGCATGGCTGATGGCAAATACCGTCACCAACATCCCCCACTGGATTTTGGCGGTTCGCTCCAGAAAATGGGTGGTATCTCCCACCAAAGCGGTCCGGGCAGGTAAGAACAGGAAGACATAAACGGGAATGAAAACTAAAAATAGCCCATACCATTGCATACCAACCGAGACATACTGCACAGGTATAAAAACAAAGAAACACCAGAACAGCGCTTCATGATCACTGCGGCGAATCGGCGTTAGGGTAATAAATTCACGCAAGGCAAAAAATGACATCACCGCAAACAAAATAACCGAACCTATTGGCCCAATGACAATAGCCAGGACACAGATGATACATATCATCCACCAGCCACGGATCCGGGCATTCAAATTATCGATAGTGGCATTGCTCCTTTCCCCCGAATACCAAAAAGCCAAAATACCACCAATCACACTGGCGATAACTAATATCCCGAATATCCCTCCCAGCAACAGCATCAAATCATGATCGATATTTGTCATAGCACTAACTCCTCTAATATCCATGTTGGGTATTTTGATCCCTGATAACATCGTATTTTATCCGTGCCTGATCGGTGAAAATGGTACAAAATACCAGCCAGAAATCCATTTTCCATTCTGGTAAGGTCATGTTTAAAGAAACCGTTAAAAACCACTTATCTTGGGGTACTTTTTTCGTCGGTGGTTACATCGCGCTTGTCTATGTAACTGGCATCACGCGTTATAAAAACTTATTTTTTGCATTGATAGCGTTAACCGCACTCTACTTTCTTATTAAAAACCCCAAAGGATGCTTCTCTGCGTTGAAGAACAATATCGTACTGGCTCTGGGCATATTCACTTTGGCCTATCTCTATTCGATTGTTATTTCACCTGACCCAAAACTCAGTTTCAGTGAAATAAAAACACCTTTTTTCAGAGATGTCGTTCTCTCCAGTATCATCATCACATTAGCATTAAGTCATACGGATACACTTAAAATCCAGAAAATGATTATTGGTTCATTTCTGCTCGGATTGTTATTCATTACACTGAAAGAAATCTACCTGTTTTATCTGGACTATCAGAACAATATCATGCCATTCAACAACTATAACCACCGCAGTGTGTCAGATGGCATTGTTTTCTTCTTTCCCGCATTAGTGGCCCTTTGGCATTTTCAAAAACCCCAAAATTATGTTCGTTTGGCTCTGACAATTTTACTTATCTTATCCGTACTTTTTGTATTGCTAGGAACACTTTCCAGAGGGGCTTGGCTTGCCGTTTTTGTGATGTTTTTCATGATGATAATCATGAACAAAAACTGGAAAACTTTCATTGTCAGTATCGTTTTTATCTGCGCTGCCATATTTGCTATTAAATCTGGCTACTTTATTAAGGGTTCTGCTTTGACTTATAAGTTGGAGCAAACTGATAGTAGTCACCGATACAGCAATGGAACGCAAGGTTCAGCACTTACCTTAATTCTAGAACATCCTCTTAAAGGCTATGGTGCTGGTAACAAGATTTATGACCAAATTTATAACGATAACGTTAAAAATTACCCTGATTGGACATCCAAAACCTCCATTGGCCCCCATAATATTTTCCTGACAATTTGGTTTTCTGCTGGAATATTGGGGATAGGAGCCTTTTTATTTTTAATCTTCTCTTATCTGAAACAATCAGCTCAGGAGTTGAATACAAATATCGGCTGCAATAAGCAAGCTGCATTAATCTTACTTATCTCTTTCTTTGGGTATTTTATTGTCAGAGGGAACTTTGAAAGTGTTCATTTGAACATTTTAGGTATCTACCTTGGCTTACTGGCTGCATTGTGCCAGCAAAGATGGAATGAAGCTTAACTACGCTAAGGGCTATTCAATCTTTTTGAATAGCCCAAGATGGTTTTAATAATCATTAAAACCATTCAGCTAACGCTTGTGACAAAGACACACTGACATTACTCCAATCGTATTGGTTTATTGCCATTTCTTTAGCATGTTCAGCAACAATGTTTAAATTATCTATCAACAGAGTATCCGAAATATCTTTGGCAATACTTTCTGGAGACAAGGGTTCTTGCAGTAAAAATCCCGTACTTTCGGGGATCACAAACTCTTTTATTCCTCCTCTGGGGCTGACCAAAACAGGTACACCAGATGCCATTGATTCCAGAGCGACCATACAAAAAGCTTCCTCTCCTAATGAGGGGACAACCGTTAAATCAGCAAGTGGATAGACTTGGTGCATATCTGCTGGTGATATACTCCCTGCAAGAATGCAGCTATCAGCCATTTTTGCGGCTTTACCCAACACTTTTTTCCGATAAACTTCGCGTTCGCCTTTTTTAACCGTTGCGTGATCTCCAACCAAAAGCAGCTTGATATTTTGGTCTTTTTTGTGCAGCAAATTGACTGCATCCATGAGTTCAATAACACCTTTGCCCTTATCTAATCGGCCAGCATACAAGATGACAGTTTCGTCATTTCTTAGGCCAAAATGTTCTCTTTTCCAGCTAACTGCCTGCTTATACAAATCTTTATTAATACCATTCGGTACTACTTTAATATTCTCAATCTTTGCTTCAGAGTGAAAAAAATCAGCTAAAAAATGACCGGGAGTAATGAGCTTGGTTTCAGGCCCTAAATCAACCACTTTATGTTTATTATGCAGATGAAGTACCATCAGTTTTTCTGGATAAAACTGCTTCACAGAGTGATAAAGTGAAATAGAATTCTGAATGATCAAAATCGGCTTCTCATCATCCGAACTTTGATAACGCATAACAATATCTATCACCCTTTTGGCATAAGGGTAAGGATCTAAGCGAGACCATTTCCTAAAAAAACGTTTATATATTGCACTGGTATGTATTCTATGAATGGTGGCATATTCACTGATTATTTCTACAGTTTTCTCTGTTCTTTCCCCTTTGCAAATAATTAAATTATTAGCCTGACTGCTTTTGGCTACGTTATAGATCCACCATTCTACTGCTGCTGCATAGTTTGGAGGAATAGAATGAAATTCAGGAGCAACAAAAACAAATTTTTTCATGAGAAAACAATCAGTAGAAATCATTCATCGGATTAGATAAAAAAAGGCCAGTTTATGCAAGTAAACTAATCGACAAAAAAAAGCCCCTCAAGGGGGCTGAAAGACAGGGATGGTGTCGCCCTACAATACTTAACATATTGAAATAAAATATTTTCTTTCGATTACCGTCCATTCACCGTCCACATTGATAAAAAAGCGCCTGCCCAGGGGCTTTTTGATGCAAATCACAAAACAGAAAGTCTTAATAAAAAATGAACTATCATCAAGATAAAATATTTGGATGATTAAAAATCAATGCAAATGTGGCAACCACTTTCTATTAATGACAATGGGAATATTGTTACGCTCACGATGAATGAAGACAGAATAACCGATACGATTTATCATTCTGTTATTAGGTATGGTGTATACAGCCCACTTTGGCTTGATGATAAAAATTCATACCTAAAAAATACAAAAGAAGTCCGTGTGCTTAACAGACATAATCATTCTGGCTATGTTTTTGAGAATCCGCGTGCATCATGTGATGAAGTTGGTAAGGCTACAAATGATAAAATTGGTCTTATTATTTCATCTCACACTCACGGTCATACGAATAGTTGATCTTGCACCTATAACGCAAAGCCTCTCATTTTTGAAGTGCTTCTATAATTCACGTCACATTTCCTTTTTGATCTACTGAATCATAGATGAAATGCCACACGCTTACCGGTTGGAAGTGTCACATCAATACTTAATTCCCCCCCAAAGCCGCTACATATCGCTTGAGCGTTGAAAGACGCAGATCACGGTCGGTATTTTCCAGTCGAGCGATAAAAGGCTGTTGAACATCCATAGAAGCTACAAGCTCCGCCTGTGACATATCTAATTCATCACGTAACTGACTAAGAACCAATTTGAGGCTGGCCTGCTCAACTCACTTTTCAACACGAGCCTTCATTTCCATACTTTCTTTTGCTAACAATTCTCTGTAATTAGACATAATTATTTATCCAAGTAACGGCGGTACTCAAAATCAGAAATAAATTTTTTACTTAAAACAGTCCGGCGATTCTTCTGGCGGTATGCAATATCCTGAGGATCTTTATATTTTCTCTATCCTCATCGTAACGGTAGAGCATGATGAAGGGAAAATGCGGGACAACGAGTTTTCTATAACGCTCATCGGGGTTGTTACGAGCCTTCATACCGGCATACGGCGTGACTTTCAGCAGTCCAGTCATTTCCACGAACTTTGCGTCAATTTCATCAGCCAATAACAGCCCAGCCTGTTCAAAGAAGTAAAGATAAATTTGCTCCCGGTAATTTTGCGCGGTTTCTTCCCATGAAATAGTGATCACGTTATCCTTTGCTCAGTTTATTGCGCAGTAAAGCCATCCGGCACTGACTTTCATCATCATCAATAAACTGAGCCGAACCGTTTTCACATCGGTCAATGGCTTTCTCAATTTCCGTTTCTAACCAGTGAGCATGAGTATTTTTTTGATACTCACGCTCTTCATTCGCCAGCTCTTCGGCTTTTTGTCTCATTAACTTAGTTAAGTCTGTCTGATGGCGTTTAGCAGCCTGCATCGCTAGGCGTTTGGTTTCTTCATCAATACGAAAATGAATTATCTCCATTCATTCCCCCTTAGTTCGCTATCACTTCAAAAGCATGTTGTCATTTGTGTTGTCATATTAGCATAGCAAACTAAAGCAACAATGCTGTTTTAAAAAAGAACAATGTTAATGGCTGAGTAAAATTCGGAGGCAGTTGTTTGAATTAATGGAAGGGGGCATTCAAGAATTCCCTATACTGCGTGGGACTATTTAAGATGTTATCTGTTTATTATAAAAGGATTTTATGATACCTCATCCACTTTATAACTGGAACCTTTAGCAAAAGCCCTTCGATTTTTGAAGGGCTTTCTATAATTATCAGGAACTTTTATCTCATGAAAAATTTTACATTTGAATGTGTTTTATCTTTCTTGTTTTTATCTGGGACAGCTCAAGCTGATTCCTTGAATGTGAAAGAGCTATACAAGAAAACACTCTATAACATCGTGGATAATACTCAATGCAGTGAACAGGAGTTCACTTTAGAAATACCACGCCGTAATAGTGATACTGAGGATGAGATACAACTTTACGCTACGAGATGCGCTGGTTAATACCAAAGGTCAGGGCAACTTCCGCAACCTGTTTCTGTATGCGCCGGGTGGTAAGAAAGACGGCATTCAGACTATTCCGTTATCCAAAGCGGCGGCCAAAGATGAGTTTCTGAATATCAAGAACGCCAGCCGCGATGACATACTGGCAGCACACCGTGTGCCACCGCCGCTGATGGGGATTATTCCGCAGAATACCGGCGGTTTTGGGGATGTGGAGAAAGCGGCGAAAGTGTTTGTGCGCAATGAACTGCTGCCACTGCAAAGCAAGATGCAACAGCTCAATGACTGGCTCGGGGAAGAGGTGAGCCGGTTTGAGCGGTATTCGCTGCAAAAAGACAACTAACTGATACCTTAAGGCTATCAGATGACCGTCTGTGAAGGCGGTCATTTTTTTACCTAAAAAAGATGATTTCAAACAGAAATAATGCCATTGTGAAATTGGCATCCGGTATAACCAATAAACCCCGCCGCGCCTGCCCACTAAATGTGTCGCTTTTTATGCACCTGCAAGGGATCGTTCCAGAGGCGCCCGTACTGGCGCTTGGTGGGGTATAAGACCTTGTTTGATCTTGCGGATTGGTGCGCAATCATGGTCGTTTTATGCATGATTAAAATATCAACTAAAATAGCTGCAATTAGCTTTGAACTATGATAGTTTCATTTTGTGATTATTTACGGGTATCTATGATATCCATATGGCTAAGGAGAGTTTTATGGCTGGCCCACTCACAGCACCTGTCCGTATTAATAGCTTTCTTGAACGAGAAAGGCGCTCTGGAAGACATTGGAGACAATACCAAGCCGTAACTGAGTATTATTACGCTGGCCCTGTGCCTGTCGTTGGTGATCCACGCAGGCACTATCCACTTTTACATTTAGCTTTTACTTTAGACGGCATTCCAAATAGTTTAATTTACTTTATTAACCAAAACACACATTTGATATTATTTCTCTCACCCAATTTTGATCAAAACAATATCAACCAACTTACCAGAAGAGATATGCAGGACGCCGTTCGGGGTTTTAGGCAATTTTGGTTTTGAGTAGGGCATTAATATTTATAGTGTTAACTTTTATTGATATTTAATCCCTTCCGTTAAAGGTGTGACATGTCACACTCTCACAACTTTACTTCATGCCAGCCTGACGTCACCCAACAAGCGGAATCACCGAAAAAGCAGCATTCCTCCACCGGAAGCGCATCACCGCATTTGCCACACCGCTTCGCAGCGCTTCCAGTTTCTGCTGCAACTCAGCAGCATCTTTGCAAATAAGCAGGGTGAGATATTCCACCGCGTCATAAGGCTCGCGCCCCGGCCGTCTCAGGGCACAATTGCGCTTCAACATCGCTAACTCCTGATTATCGAGCAGCAATTCTATCTTAGTGACGCCAGCTTCCTGCTGGCGTTGACGTTGGGCGGGGGATCTAGCCATTGTGTCTTCTCCCTGATGACCAGCGCGGATGCGGCAAGCGGCACAAAAACAGCTCTTCAAATTCTTGTTGTGTCCGATTCTGACGAAGCTGTTCTTCACCCCAACGACTTTCAACAAAATCAAATAGCGTCACTGTATCGAAAAAAGCCGGCGCGCGTCCGATACGATTTCCAGTAAAAAACCGTTTATATGCCGCCTCACCGTTATCCCCTGAACATCGGGAGGAATAAAACGTTCTATGCCATTTTTTATTTATTGATAAACTCAACGCCAATTGTATCAACTGAACGGGATTATCCGACCAAGCCCACTCTGACACATACACATCACCAGACAAGACAGCAACATGGCTGTTTTCATGTGCAAAACGAATTTCAGCGCCATTACTAAGCCTTACCCCATAAATGTCTTCGGCATTTTCGGTTAAATAGGCTTGTTGCTTTGGGAAATACTGCGCAAGGTAACAAACAAAAATCGGCAACATTTCTTTATTTGACAGAAAAAATTTATTCCGACCTGTCCGGCAGGCATCACTTAACGCTTCCAGTACGAAATAATAATGCACAGCTCACAATACTGTTCAAACAACGTAAAGAAGCCAGAAGCAATTTGGGTTGCCAGTGTCTTGAGCTGTTTATTATGGAGATCGGGCAGACAGTTAAACTGGCTGATTTCGGTCGAAATACGGGCCGTTGCCAGCAACGTAGTGTGCGTATCCATTTCAAAACGGCAGGTTACCCAAAGGGCAAACGACCCATGTACTAAGGCATACTTTCGCTAGTCATTTCATGATGAACGGAGGGAATATAATTGCGTTGCAACAGATACTCGGTCACGCCAGCATAACCCAGACAATGGCCTATGCTCACCTTGCTCCAGACTATCTGCAACATGCAATTACATTAAATCCTTTTAAGGGTGGAATTAAAGTAGCGTAAGTAAAAGAGTGTGGAGATCGTCCACCGACCGTCCTCACTCAAAAACTTTCACATACTTTCTAACTCTTCTGTACTTTTTTATGTTGTTGTTTTTACAGGGATGTTTGTTATAAGTCATTGAAAAAAAAAGCCCCTCAAGGGGGCTGAAAGACAGGGATGGTGTCTATGGCAAGGAAAATCGTTGTTGATGCTACTGTGTCACAAAAAAATCAATTTACTTTTCGAGCTTCGCATTCGTTTGTTCTAGACGATTCTTTAATAACGCTTTCTGCTCTGGTGTTAACAGTTGATAAACCTGATTATTAATGCGCGCAATTTCTACACCTACGTCAACATTCTTTTCGGCTATCTTTTCAAGCTGCGAACGAACTTCAGCTTCATCAAAATCTTCTGCTGTCAAAAGCGCATTCAGCTTTCGATGTTCAACCTGCACATCAACCAACGGCTGCTCATAGTGATGCTGCTTTTTGACTAAATTCCACATCTGCTCACGTTGCTGTTCAGTTAACGCTATTCCACCGAAGATATAACTATAGTTATATCGACTGTCTCGATGATGATTAAAATCCCTCTTATAACCATATGGTGGCATACAATATGGATATTCGGCGGAAGAACTAACCTCAGGAATATGATCCGTATCAGCAGTTTTAGCTAAAGCTTCCGTTGTTCCAAGAACAACCATTGACGCTAAAGCCAATATTGCTATGTTACGCATTAAATTTCCTCGCTTTCTCGAACAGCAGCATTCGATTCAGTGCGGATAACTATAACCCTGCGGCTGCAAACTAGCGTCAGAGCATGTAAAAGAACGTAAAGTCATGGAATAGCGAAGTTTGTTATCGTATTTTGCTCTTGGAGGAAGAATTAATGCATAAAATCTTATTAGTTGATGATGACCGCGAGCTGACATCGCTATTAAAAGAATTGCTCGAGATGGAAGGTTTCAATGTTGTCATCGCCTACGATGGTGAACAGGCTTTACAATATATCGATTCTTCAATTGACCTATTATTGCTGGACATCATGATGCCGCGCAAGAACGGCATTGAAACACTAAAAGAGCTACGGCAATACCACCAGACCCCTGTTATCATGTTAACGGCTCGTGGTAGCGATTTAGACCGTGTTTTGGGATTAGAGCTGGGAGCGGATGACTATCTCCCCAAACCGTTTAACGATCGCGAACTGGTCGCCCGCATACGTGCCATCTTGCGCCGTTCCAACTGGAGTGAACAACAAGCTGATATTGGGACACCTATACTGGAGATTGATAAGTTACAACTCAATCCAGGCCGCCAGGAAGCCAGTTTTGATGGTACGATTTTAGATCTCACTGGTACTGAGTTCACCTTGCTTTATTTATTAGCGCAACATTTGGGGCAAGTCGTTTCTCGTGAACATTTAAGTCAGGAAGTATTGGGAAAACGTTTAACGCCTTTTGATCGGGCTATTGATATGCATATTTCGAATCTACGCCGTAAATTACCCAACAGAACGGATGAACTGCCATGGTTTAAGACATTACGCGGCCGTGGATACTTAATGGTTTCCGCAAAATGATCAACAGTTTGACAGCCCGTATATTCGCAATTTTTTGGTTCACGCTGGCACTCGTCCTGATGATAGCCTTAATGGCGCCCAAACTGGACTCACGGCAGTTAACACCTCTTTTAGATAGCGAATATCAGTTAGGGGAAAAACTGGCAAAACAAGTAGAAGAAGAACTAATGCACGACTCTGGGAATGACTTATTCTGGTGGTTGCGTCTGGATCGTGCTATTGCTTTATGGACTCCCCCTGGCCAACGCCTGCTCCTCGTCTCCAGCGAGGGGCTGATTAGTGACATTAATACCCCGCCCCATCAACAACAAGTTATCCGTAATTTTATCGGCCAATCCGATAACGCCGATCACCCCAAAAAGAAAAAATATGGCCGTTCGGAAATACTCGGCCCTTTTTCTGTCCGCGATAGAGAAGATCATTACCATCTCTACATCATTAGGCCAGCGGGCAGTCCACAATCAGATTTTATTAATTTGATGTTTGACCGACCATTTTTACTGCCCGCAGCTACGATGTTAATCAGCGCTCCATTACTTTTGTGGCTGTCATGGAGCCTGGCAAAACCCGCTCGTAAACTCAAAAACGCAGCCGATGACGTCGCGAAAGGAAACTTACGGCAACATCCTGAGCTGGAATCTGGTCCCCAAGAGTTTTTAGCGACCGGCAGTAGTTTTAACCAGATGATTAGTGCGCTAGAGAGGATGGTGACTGCTCAACAGCGGCTAATTTCCGATATCTCCCATGAACTGCGCACACCACTTACCCGCTTACAACTGGCGACCGCTTTACTACGCCGCCGTCACGGTGAAAGCAAAGAATTGGCACGTATAGAAACAGAGACTCAACGTTTGGATGGCATGATTAATGACCTGCTAGTACTTTCCCGCAATCAACATAAGAACGAGTTACTACGCGAGAATATCAAAGCCCACGATATATGGTCTGACATTCTGGAAAATGCAAAATTCGAAGCTGAACATATGAGCAAAACACTGGATATCGTCTCGCCTCCCGGAAATTGGGTGATTTACTGCAACCCAACCGCACTCGGCAGCGCACTGGAAAACATCGTCCGCAATGCACTGCGTTACTCCAGCAACCATATCGCCGTTGCATTTAAGGCAGATAACCAAGGCGTGACAATTAGCGTTGATGATGATGGCCCAGGCGTCAGCCCAGAAGACCGTGAACATATCTTCCGCCCATTTTATCGGACGGATGAGGCACGGGATAGGGAGTCCGGTGGAACTGGATTAGGATTGGCGATCGTTGAAACGGCGGTAAGTCAGCATCGAGGTTGGGTGAAAGCAGAAGATAGCCCGTTAGGTGGGTTACGGTTGGTGATTTGGCTACCATTACATGGAAGATAGACTGCTTTCGTCTTGAAATTTAGCTAGTTACAAAATGTAACAATTAAAGAAAAAAAAGCTATTATACTTGACCTCAATGCGTCGAGGGACTAATCTCGTCGCTGCTTAACACAAATCGTTGATATGTTAATTTTTGTTAAGTAGAAAATTCCTTTTATATTAATTGGATAAGTAAAATTGACACACACAACAGGCACTCTGGGAGCCGCAACCTAGTGCGGTAGCTTTGATGCAGTTTTAATCTTGTTCAAAAATTCAATCATCACTCCACTTTCCTGTTATCTCTTTCAAATTAATGCTCATATGAACTAAAAAAATGCTCTTAATCTAAGAACATTTTTTTAGCTTAATTTTATATGGTATATCAAAGGCCTATAACATGTCATTTCTGAATCAATTAATTAACAAGTTTAATAATAAAAATGCAAATATAGCTATTGTTGGGTTAGGGTATGTTGGGCTACCTTTAATGCTGCGATACAATGATATTGGTTTCAAAGTTATCGGTTTTGATATAGATAAAAACAAAACAGATAAATTAAGCCAAGGACTAAGCTATATTGAGCATATTTCTTCCTCTAAAATTCAAAAGGCCATTGAAACCGGTTTTGAAGCAACAACCGATTTTTCAAGAATTTCCGAATGTGATGCAATTATTCTCTGTGTACCGACACCATTAAATAAATACAGAGAGCCTGATATGAGTTTCGTTATAAATACAACGGATATGGTGAAACCATTCTTAAGGCAAGGTCAAGTAGTTTCCCTAGAAAGTACAACTTATCCGGGAACAACTGAAGAAGAACTATTACCACGAGTAGAAGAGAATGGTTTAAAAGTTGGTGAAGATGTATTCCTTATCTATTCACCAGAACGTGAAGATCCGGGTAATCCAGATTTTGAAACTAGAACAATCCCAAAAGTCATTGGTGGACATACAGAAAACTGCCTAAGAGCAGGTATTGCCGTCTATCAACCTGCTATTGACCGAGTCGTTCCCGTTAGCTCCACAAAAGCGGCTGAAATGACTAAGCTACTTGAGAATATACATAGAGCCGTTAATATAGGTTTAGTCAATGAAATGAAACTCGTTGCAGACAAAATGGGCATTGATATACACGAAGTCATCAGAGCAGCTGCAACAAAACCATTTGGCTTTGTACCTTATTATCCAGGGCCAGGGTTAGGTGGTCATTGTATCCCTATCGATCCCTTCTATTTAACATGGAAAGCCAGAGAATACGGTATCAATACTCGTTTTATTGAGCTTTCTGGTGAAGTTAATTCATCAATGCCAGATTATGTTGTCACTAAAACAGTCTTAGCCCTAAATAAAGCTAACAAATCCATTAATGGAAGCCGTGTACTTGTATTAGGGATTGCATATAAGAAAAACGTTGATGATATGAGGGAAAGTCCATCAGTCCATATAATGGAAAAATTAAGAGACTTAGGTGCATTAGTAGAGTATTCAGACCCACACGTTCCTGTCTTTCCTAAAATGCGTGAACATCACTTTGATTTAACAAGTCAGACTATAACTAAAAATAATTTAAAAGAATTCGATTGTATTATTTTAGCAACAGACCATGATAAGTTTGACTATAACCTAATAATTAACAATGCAAAAATAATTGTTGATACTCGTGGGAAATATTCTCCTGAACATAATAATGTAATAAAAGCTTAATTTGGGATTAAATATGTTTGATACTATTACAGATAGAAAAATAAAATTTGCATTAGTTGGATGTGGAAGAATCTCTAAAAATCATTTTAACTCTTTAGAAGTACATAAAAATAATGCTGAATTAGTTGCTGTTTGTGATACAGATCCTGTTGCTCTTAATGCAGCCACAGAAAAAATGGGTGCTAAAGGATTTGATAATCTACATAATATGCTAGATAACATTTCAGCTGATATCATCATCCTAACAACACCTTCGGGACTCCATCCTGAACAAGCCATTGCTTGCCTAGAAAAAGGTTTCCATGTGATTACTGAAAAACCCATGGCAACTCGTTTTTCTGATGGAGAGGAAATGGTTAAAGCTGCCGATAAAGCTGGCAAGCGCTTGTTTGTAGTCAAACAAAATCGCTTAAATGCAACTCTCCAATTGCTAAAACGTGCGGTAGAAGAAAAGCGTTTTGGTCAAATCAATATGGTTCACCTCAATGTATTTTGGACACGCCCTCAAGATTACTACGATCAAGCCGCATGGCGTGGTACATGGGAATTTGATGGTGGTGCGTTCATGAACCAGGCTAGTCATTATATTGATCTATTAGAATGGCTCATTGGTCCAGTCAGAGATATTCAAGCAATGATGTCTACACACTTAGATATTGAAGCTGAAGATACAGGTGTACTAAATATTAGGTGGCGAAATGGTGCATTAGGCTCAGTGGCTGTTACTATGTGTACTTATCCTAAAAACCTAGAAGGCTCTATAACTATATTAGGGGAAAAAGGAAGTGTTAGAGTTGGAGGTTTAGCCGTTAACGAAATTCAAGAGTGGAATTTTGCTGACGAAAAAGATTACGACCAACAAATAAAAAATGCCAATTACGAAACAACTTCAGTATACGGTTTTGGACATCCACTATATTATAAAAATGTTATCGATGTAATGAGAGGAGAAGCAGAACCAATAACTGACGGGCGGGAAGGGTTAAAATCTCTTGAATTACTAATCGCTGCGTATCTTGCTGCCAGAGATAACAAAACAGTATCTTTGCCTCTAATGTACTAATTAAGACAATTTATTATGTCAACTATAGAAAATGTCATGATCCATTCAAGTGCAATTGTTGATAATGGTGCCAAAATTGGCAAAAACAGCCGTATCTGGCATTTTACTCATGTTTGTTCTGGAGCTGAAATTGGAGAAAGTTGCTCTTTGGGACAAAATGTATTTATCGGAAACAAAGTAATTATTGGTAAGCACTGCAAAATACAAAACAATGTATCCATCTATGATAACGTTTATTTAGAAGATGGTGTTTTTTGTGGACCAAGTATGGTTTTTACTAATGTCTACAATCCCCGTTCTTTCATCGAAAGAAAAAATGAGTATAAAAATACTTTAGTAAAAAAAGGAGCAACTTTAGGAGCCAACTGTACGATAGTTTGTGGAACAACTATTGGTTCTTATGCTTTTATTGGTGCAGGTGCTGTTGTCAATAAAGATGTTCCTAATTATGCACTGATGGTTGGGGTACCAGCAAAACAAATAGGTTGGATGAGTGAATTTGGTGAACAGTTAGATCTACCATTGCATGGAAAAGCCATTACAACATGCCCTTATACAGGGCATATCTATCAATTAGATGATAACAGTGTAAAAAGAATCAAATAATACAGGAAGAATATATAATGCAGTTCACAGATCTAGCAGCACAACAACTGAGAATTAAAGATAAAATAGATGAAAATATCCAAAAAGTATTAGCGCATGGAAAGTATATTCTAGGACCAGAAGTCTCAGAATTAGAAGAAAAACTCGTTGAATATACTGGATCAAAATATTGCATCACATGTGCAAATGGAACCGATGCATTGCAAATCGCCTTAATGGCTATTGGTATCAAACCTGGTGATGAAGTAATCACTCCTGGGTTTACTTACATTGCTACAGCTGAAACAGTTGCTCTTTTAGGTGGTATTCCTGTATATGTTGATGTAAAACCAACAACTTATAATTTAGATCCTGCACTATTAGAAGCAGCCATAACTCCAAGAACTAAAGCAATTATTCCTGTTTCTTTATATGGTCAATGTGCTGATTTTGACGAAATCAATGCAATAGCAGAAAAACATAATATTATCGTTATAGAAGATGCAGCCCAAAGTTTTGGAGCAACATATAAAGGCAAGCGTTCTTGTAATTTAACAACCATTGCATGCACAAGCTTCTTCCCAAGTAAACCACTAGGATGCTACGGTGATGGCGGTGCCATTTTTACAAGCGATGAAGAATTAGCAAAAATTATTCGTCAAATTGCTCGTCATGGACAAGACAGAAGATATCATCATATAAGAGTTGGTGTTAATAGTCGTTTAGATACATTACAGGCTGCTATTCTGTTACCAAAACTCGAAATATTTAGTGAAGAGATGGAACTGCGACAGATCGTTGCCAAAAACTATGATAAGGCTTTAAACAAAATTGGGATTATGACAACTCCGTACATAGAACCACATAATATATCAGCGTACGCCCAATATACTATTCGTGTTAAAGATCGCGATGAATTGCAAGTAAAATTAAAAGGAAAAGGTATCCCTACCGCTATTCATTACCCTCTACCTTTGAATAAACAACCAGCAGTTGCTAGTAATGTAATTCTTCCTGTTGGAGATCAAATTGCACAAGAAGTTATTAGTTTGCCAATGCATCCTTATTTATCCCTTACAGAAATTCTTATGATCGGAAAAGATATAAAAAGGGTATGATTAAAAAAATATCATCATCAATAGCAATACAGTCTTTAGGAACTATATCATTATTACTCACAACTTTATTTATAACAAAAGAATATGGAATTCAGGCACAAGGTGAATTTGCAGTCATTAAGTCTTGGATTGATCTACTTGTAGCCATATTTTGCTTTGGTTTACCTCAAAGTTTTATTTATGGTATTAATGTATTGGGAATTAACTCTTATAGACTTAAGACATTCAGTATTTATTATCCTTTTTTAATTTTTCCATTAGTATTTCTCACAACATATATATGGCTCAATAACTCAAATCAGTTGTATTATTTACATTCATCAATATTTTTAAGTGCAGGAATTTGTTTTCTCATAGGTCATAGCCTAATAAGAGGGATTTTTCTTACTATTAACGATAATAAATTATTTTCATTAATCACAGCAGCACCTTCAATTTTATTATTCACCACCATATTAACTTTATACAAATTTAATTTTTTCTCTTTTTACATTTCTTATTTATCAGCGGGGTTATTATCATTTGTATTAATAATAATTCTAGTAAGAAAAATACATTTAAAATCAAAAAACACTGTTCCATGGAAAATACTTCTGAAAAATGGTAACAATGTTTTATTGCAAAGTATTTCTTCTGGGTTAATTCCTGTAATTACATACTGGTTAATGAATAAATATGGAATGAATAATAAAGATATAGGTGGATTTAATTTATCTGCTTATTCATACCAAATATTTTCTCTACCATTTTCCATGATCGCTCCTATTTTCGTTAATCAATGGTCAAAACAGAAAGACCTCAATATAATAAGAAGCAATATAAGAAAATTATTAAAAACATCTTTCTGTATATTATTAATCAGTACTCTTACTGCTATATTCTTATTACCTATAATAATAGAAACAATATTAGGTAAAAATCTCCTATTCATAATACAAAGCTCACGGATACTTCTTTTCTCCGCTACTCCGCTATTCATAAACACTGTACTGGCTGGATTATTAATATCAAAAGGCTTTTTCTCTTATAATATGAAAGGTTATGCACTAAAAACCATTTTTGTAATTGTTACTCTTATCATTCTTTTTGAATTCAGGTTAGTATCACTACAGTCAGTATCCTTCAGCTGGATATTAGGTGATCTAATATTAATGTTTATATTATATTATAAAACAATGGAGATATTTAGGAGTAAAAATCAGTGATATTAATCAGTTATATATTTTTCATTACCTCAACAATATTAATATTTATAATAGATAAACTAACAATTAAGAGAGTATGGTTTGATCCCTTATATATTTTTCTTATCTTAATAATCATATATGTGAGTCCATTAAATTT
>NZ_JADEUG010000022.1 GCF_015163665.1 Xenorhabdus sp. BG5
TGTCACATATATGTTTTACGATATTAAAAATATATTTCCTTATTCTGTAATGTTAACAACCATCTCTTTATGGATTTTCTATTTTTTTTACAGAATATCTAAACCTATTTTTATAACAAAAAAGTTAATAAAATTAGGATCAAAGCTAGATTCCTTAAACCTACCACTAAATATAACGGGGAAAATATTAGTAATATTGGGATTTTCCGTTTTCTTAATTATATCAAATAACAATGGTGGAATAAGCTCAATTCTACTAGAAGGATATGGAGTCACTAAGATTTTTGCTAGTAATCCAACCTTAGAAATCTCATTATATATAGCGTATGTAGGAAGTTTTTTCTTATTATTTTCCGGAAGAAAAAAGACTTCGACAATAATATTTTTAATCATAATGACTATAAATATTATTTTAGGAAGGCGCTCTCAATTAATTATTTGGGGAATGACCTATGCAATATTTTATTTTATAAGATTTAGGTTTATATCATTTAAAAAGATACTACCATTTATATTAATTTCATTTGTGTTGTTAAATATATTAGGATATATAAGAAATTCTAATTATAAAAGTTATCAAGATTTATATGAAAGATCTATTACTAGTTTAGAACAAACTAATCATAATTCATCATCAATGTATTATACACTAACTGATGGGCAATTCGTTGTTCCTTTTGAAACACTACCAGTTTTAATGAATACACTAGAACCCAATGATTACTATTATGGAAGTTCTCTCCTAGATACTATCACCCAATGGATTCCAAGATTTATTTTTCCATCAAAAAGTTATGGTTTATCAAACTGGTATTTTCGATCATTTTATGATCAAAATGCATCGCCTAACACAGGAAGGCAATTTTTCTTCCTTTCCGAAGGATTTATTAATTTTGGTATTATAGGAATTTTTATATGGGCTGGACTTTGGGGATTTTTCTGGAAAAATATATCTTATTTAATTAAATACCCACCATCAACTTTAACAAGTTTTATCTTCTCTATATATGTATCATCAATGGTTCTATTATTATCCGGAGATTCAGTTTCACTTTTCGTAGCAATACCGAAATCATCAATAATCTGGTTATTTTTAGGTTACACTATTGCTATAGTGATGAAATATATAAAAAAAGGACTATCATGAAATCTATTTTTTTTATCACATCCTCCTATCCTTTTGGAGATGGAGAAAGTTTCATCACATCAGAAATAGAGGATTTATCCAATAATTATAAAATTTATGTTATTCCCACTTATCCAAGAGGTAACTTAAAGAATGCTCAAGAGAAAAAAACAAATAAAAATATATACTACCTTTATTTACCATTGTTAACTATAAAATATTTTTTCTCCAGCCTCTCATTCACAATTAAATACCCTATCATTTTATGGGGTTTATTACAATTATGTCTTGTAAGGAATTATAAACATAGTATTAAGAATCTTGTTCTGATTCCAAAATCAATATTCCTTTATAAGAAAATGAAAAAAATTAAGCCATGCTTTATTTACTCACATTGGATATCAGCGCCTACTCAATTAGCTATGATGTTAAATTTTTTATCAAAAGTCCCATATGGAGCTACAGGACACAGATGGGATATAATTGATAATAACAATTTTAAAAATAAATTTGAAAATGCAGAGTTTATTAGACTTATTTCAAAAAAGTCACAACAATTGCTTCATTTTAATATATCAAAAAAATATAATGATAAAATTAAAACAATCTATCTGGGAGTAGATGTAGATAACAATACTAACATTAGTATCCCTTTTATCAAATCATATACAAGAGGTGTTTGCATAGCAAACCTCATTCCAGTGAAAGGGCATCTCTATTTATTTAATGCCATATCTCTCTTAAAAAGAAAAAGTAGCATTATTCATATAGATATAATTGGTACGGGGGCGCTAAAAGAATATCTAATGAAACTAGCTAAAGATTTAAATATAGAACAACAAATTCACTTTAAAGGGCAACTAACCCATGATTGTGTGCGAAATTTACTAAGTAGTGGTATATATCAATTTTGTTGTTTACCTAGTCTAGATTTAGGTAATGGATTGCATGAAGGAATACCTGTGTCATTGATGGAAGCAATGAGCAAAGGAATTCCATGTATATCAACCACTACCGGATCTATTACTGAACTAATCAATGATAGTTATAATGGTATTTTAGTCAAAGCTGCAGATAGTGAAGCATTAGCCAGTGGAATTATGGCACTAATACAAGACAAAGACCTCAGACAAAAAATTAGTGAAAATGGCATTAAAACAATTAATCGTTTATTTAATCGAAAAAATAATAATAAAGAAATATTAAACCTTATTGATAAGCATAGATTATAACTCTAAAAATAATTTTTATATAATCAAACATTTTTTCAAAATTAAAATATATAATTAAGACACTAATTTTCAAAATAATAATAGTGAATTAGAGATAATAGTTATTTTTGATAAATTAGTTAAAAATGGAAAATATAATATTTAGCCCCCAAAAAAGCATACAGAGTGATATAATTTTAATCTGAGCACACATATCAAAAAATTATCAAGGAAAATAATTTTTTATTCACACATAATGGAGAGCCACAAAAAATTCATTGGTACATATAAATCCCCCTACAACACAACGCCTTAGTTTCATTACCAAAATTCATAACATATTAGGACATTATTGAAAGCATGATAACAAATTTTAATAAAATTTTAGTACTTGCTCCTCATACAGACGATGGTGAGCTAGGAGCAGGAGGAACCATAACCAAATTGATTGAAAATGGAAAGAATGTTACCTACGTAGCCTTTTCAACTGCAGAAGAATCAGTTCCCGACGGAATGGCAAAAGATATATTAAAAACGGAAGTAAAAGCAGCAACACAAGCTTTAGGTATAAAAAGTGAAAATTTAATAATTTTTAATTACCAAGTAAGAAAACTAAACTATGCTAGGCAAGAAATCCTAGAGAACTTAATTGAAATAAGAAAAAATAATAATTTTGATCTTATTCTCATGCCTTCTCTAAAAGATATACACCAAGATCATACAACAATAGCCCAAGAAGGACTTAGAGCCTTCAAAAACACAACCATACTTGGATATGAATTAATTTGGAACAATTTATCTTTTGACACTACTTGTTTTATAAAATTAGATGAACATCACATCCAAAAAAAAGTATCAGCTCTGCACAAATATGAATCGCAAAAAAACAGAGATTATATGTCTGAAGATTTCATATTTTCTTTGGCAAGAACTCGTGGTGTTCAAATAGGAGCAAAGTATGCTGAAAGTTTTGAGGTGATAAGATGTGTTATCAATTAAAATTTGGTATCTCCATAGAAAAAATATGTAAAGAACTAAATCTTCATTATATTGGAAATAATAGCCATATCACTAACATATCTCCAATTAATAATATTATTGATGGAAGTCTTTCCTTTATCAAAGGAAAAATTGATCTGTTAAACCCTAATGTTACACTAGTGTGTAATGAGTCAGATACAATTTTTTTTAATGATAAAAAAACAAGATTCATAATTAGTAAAAATCCAAGATTAGATTTCATACGTATATTAAATTTTCTAGAGAAAGAGAATGTATTTAATCATTTTTCATTCAAATCAAAAATATCTCCAACTGCATCTATAGGACTTAACTCTATAATTGAAGATGGTTGTATTATTCATGAGAATGTAAAAATTGAGCCTAATGTAGTCATACATTCTGGAACAATTATAGGAGCAAATTCAAGAATAAGAGCTAATTCGTCTATTGGAGGAGATGGTTTTGGATTTGAGAGAACATCGAACGGTATACCTATCCGTTTTCCTCATTTAGGGAGAGTTATTATTGGAGAAAATGTTGAAGTGGGTTCCAATACATGTATTGCAAGAGGAGCACTTTCAAATACTATAATAGAAGATTATGTGAAAATTGATAACTTAGTTCACATAGCTCATAATTGCCATATAGGGAAAGGAACTTTCATTACTGCATGCGCAGAAATCAGTGGAGGAGTTATTATTGGAAAAAATTCATGGATTGGACCAAATACCTCAATCATCCAGAAGAAAAATATCGGTGATAATTCACTTATAGGTATTGGTGCTGTATTGACAAAAGATGTACCAGAATCCACTGTTTTTGCTGGTAATCCAGCTAAAAAAATTAGAGAGATGTAAATATATTATGAACATATTATACATTAACCATTATGCTGGAAGTCCTTATTATGGAATGGAATTTAGACCATACTATTTAGCAAAAGAGTGGTTAAATAATGGACACAAAACAACCATATTAGCATCTTCATACTCTCATATACGCTCAAAGCAGCCTAATGTAAAAATTAAAATTACAGAGGAAAATATTGACGGTATACAGTATATTTGGTATCCAACCAATAAATATAAAGGAAACGGAATATTTCGTTTAATCAATATTTTTTCTTTCTTACTACAAATTATTCTGTCTAATAAAAAAATCATTAATAAAATAAAACCGGACATAATAATAGCTTCTAGTACATATCCACTAGACATTTGGATTGCAAAATACCTAGCTAAAAAGTACAAAGCAAAATTGATATTTGAGATTCATGATCTGTGGCCCTTATCACCTATAGAATTAGGAGGAATGTCTCCAAAACATCCATTTATGATTTTATGTCAATATGCAGAGAATTATGCATATAAATATTCAGATGCTGTAATATC
This sequence comes from Xenorhabdus sp. BG5, assembly GCF_015163665.1. Classification (GTDB taxonomy): domain Bacteria; phylum Pseudomonadota; class Gammaproteobacteria; order Enterobacterales; family Enterobacteriaceae; genus Xenorhabdus. Next base: position 4,731 of record NZ_JADEUG010000022.1, read on the forward strand.
TATATTACCTAAAGTTCATCAACATGTTATGGAGCATGGTCTAGATATAAATAAATTACATATTATACCCAATGGTATTGTATGCTCTGACTGGGAAAATGGTAACTACGATAAAACATCTCATGATATTAGTTCAAAAATACAGATCTTAAAAAATAAAGGCTACACAATAGTTGGCTATGCCGGTTCTCATGGCGCACCCAATGCATTAAAGTTTTTAATAGAATCTGCTCATTTATTAAGGAAAAAATCATTTCATTTTATTCTAATTGGTTCAGGTTTAGAGAAAAACAATCTTATAGAATACTCAAAATCATTAAATTTAGAAAACATTACTTTCTTTGACCCTATAGCTAAAAAACAAATGCCAGATCTCCTGACATTATTTGATATTAGTTATATAGGCGCTCATAAAACATCTATTTACCGTTTTGGTATATCTCCCAATAAACTAATGGATTATATGATGGCTGAAAATATTATTTTAAGCTCTATTAATGCCGGAAATGATCCCATTGCAGATGCTGCTTGCGGACTAACTGTAGAAGCAGAATCATCTAAAGCTATAGCTGATGGCTTAATTAAATTAAGTGAATACACTCTGGAAGAAAGACAACAAATGGGAAAAAATGGTAAAAATTATGTTCTAAATCACCATACCTATTCCAGGTTAGCTAATAAATTTTTACAAGTGATGAAAAAATTATGAACAATAAATTCCTCCCTTTCGCATTACCTGAAATTAGTAAAGAAGAAATTAATGAAGTTGTAGATTCATTAAAACATGGTTGGATTACAACTGGACCTAAAGCAAAAAAGTTCGAACAAGATTTTGCTAGCTATTTAGGTGATGGTGTTGAAGCTATTGCTGTTAATTCAGCTACTGCGGGACTACATTTAGCCCTAGAAGCGATAGGCATTAAACCTGAAGACGAAGTCATAGTCCCAACCTATACCTTTACAGCGACTGCCGAAGTGGTCCGCTATTTAGGTGCAAACCCTGTTTTTGTTGATTCCCTTCCTGATTCCCTGAATATTGATCCTAAAAAAATCAGAAAAGCAATAACTTCCAAAACGAAAGCAATTATTCCTGTACATTTTGCAGGTCTATCTTGTGATATGGATGAAATAATCTCTATCGCTAAAGAATTTAACCTAAAAATTGTTGAAGATGCTGCTCATGCATTTCCAACTATCTACAATGGAAAAAAAATAGGTACATTAGATACGGACGTTACTGTCTTTAGTTTTTATGCCAATAAAACAATGACTACAGCTGAAGGCGGCATGCTTGTTTCTCGTAATCCAAAAATTATAAAAAGAGCTAAAGTTATGCGCCTTCACGGTATTAGCAAAGATGCATTTGATCGATACCAATCCAAAACTCCCGCTTGGTACTATGAAGTTATAGAACCAGGCTTTAAATATAATATGCCTGATATTTGTGCTGCAATTGGAATCCATCAGCTAAAAAAAATTGATCTCTTCCAGCGAAAAAGAGAGAAAATGGCAAAGTTTTATGACGAAGAACTGAAAGATCTACCATTAATCTTACCGACTAAACCTTTCGGTCCAGATAACCAACATGCATGGCATTTATACCCCATCCGCTTAAAAGATGAAGTCAAAATATCAAGAGATGACTTTATTATAAAAATGGCTGAAAAAAATATAGGCTGCTCAGTTCACTTTATTCCTCTTCATAAACATCCTGTTTGGAAAAATACTTATTCATTATGTGAGGAAAATTTTCCTGTCGCAGAAAAAAATTTCCATAAAATAATTTCCATTCCTTTATATACAAAAATGACAAGAGACGATCAAATTAGAGTAATAAATGCAATAAAAGAGATTTTAAAATAAATGAAGTCTATATATATATATTTTAAAAGGTTTTTTGATTTCATTTCATCTTTTATAGGGATAATTGTTTTATCTCCTATATTAATATCTATCGCTATATGGATAAAAATGGACTCGAAAGGGCCCATTTTTTTTCGTCAAAAGCGTATTGGGCAATATGGAAAGCCATTTTATATTCATAAATTTAGAAGTATGACATTAAATTCCGAACAAAAAGGACAACTTACAATCGGTAATGATTCTCGCATAACCAACTCTGGAAAATTTATCAGAAAATATAAACTAGATGAATTAGCCCAACTTATTGATGTTATTCAAGGCAAAATGAGCTTAGTTGGTCCCAGGCCTGAAGTACCTAAATTTATGGATAAATACCCTCTAGAGATGAGATCAAAAATATTGTCAGTAAAACCAGGTATAACAGATCTGGCATCTATAGAAATGATAGATGAAAATGAAATATTGTCTCAATATCCAAATCCCCATCAAGCTTACATTGATATAATCATGCCTCTCAAGGCCAAATATTATCTAGATTATGCTAAACAGCAATCATTTTGTCTTGATATTAAAATAATTTTTAAAACTATATATAAAATAATTTTCAGGTAACATTCATGAGCGAGAGACTTTTTTTCAAAAAAGAAAGGTTACTAAAAACATTTTTATTAATGATTGCTGATATTTTGATAATAGCTTCTTCATATTGGATCAGCATGTGGCTACGTTTAGACAGAGAAGTTCCCATTAATAGTTTATTACATTGGTCTGTAATTAGCCTAACAATACCATGTACACTCTTTATATTTATTAGATTAGGGTTTTATCGAGCTATATTAAGATATGTTAATATGAGTATTTTAAAGTGGGCTGTTATTGGTTCATTTTTATCATCTCTGATTTTAATAGCATTTTCTTCATACCAGCAGGCTTTTTTACCAAGAACTGTTCCTATTATCTACTTTTCTTTTTTAGTTATTTTATTATGCGGAACTAGATTTTTTTACAGAGCACTTCGTAATTATATAATGAATAAGGGAATTCCCGTCATTATATATGGTGCAGGGGAATCAGGACGACAATTATTACCCATATTAAGAGAACACCGAGAATTAGAGCCAGTAGCTTTTATTGATGACAACCTTAAACTGAAAAATTTAAGTATTCAAGGGATTATTGTTTATTCATCTGATTCAGTTATTAAACTAGTAGAAAAGTATAAAGTAGAAAAAATATTACTTGCCCTCCCCACTGCATCTATTGCTGAAAGAAAAAGTATTATAGATACACTACAACCAACACATTGCGAAATATTAACAATCCCAAATTTCAATGAATTGGTAGATGGTACAGCTAAAATTGATACTCTAAGAAAATTATCCATAGATGATCTTTTAGGAAGGGAACAAGTATCTCCATTACCAGAATTATTATCTAAAAATATTTTAAATAAAAATGTCCTTGTATCTGGAGCGGGTGGTTCAATTGGTTCTGAATTGTGTCGCCAAATTATTCAGCAAAAACCGATTTTTTTAATCTTATTCGAATTAACAGAATATGCTCTTTATTCAATAGAAAGAGAATTACAAAAAATCAACAAAGAAAAAAAACTAAATGTTAACATCATTCCTATATTAGGGAATATAAAGAACTCAGAGAAAATCAATAAAATTATTGATAAATTTCATATTAACACCATCTATCATGCTGCAGCATATAAACATGTTCCTCTAGTTGAATTAAATACTATAGAAGGTATTCAAAACAACATTTTTGGTACACTAGCTATTGCTCAAGCTGCTATTACTCAAAAAGTTGATAAATTTGTTCTCATATCCACAGATAAAGCAGTTCGCCCCACAAATATAATGGGAGCAACAAAAAGATTCGCTGAATTAATATTACAAGCATTAGCTAAGCAGAATAAACATACCCAATTTTCCATGGTAAGATTCGGAAATGTACTTGGTTCTTCAGGCTCAGTAGTACCTCTGTTTGAGAAACAAATAGCTAATGGAGGTCCAATAACTCTTACCCATAAGGATATAACTCGATATTTCATGACAATCCCAGAGGCAGCTCAATTAGTTATTCAAGCCGGAGCCATGGGAGTAAATGGCGATGTTTTTGTATTGGATATGGGGGAATCAGTAAGAATATATGATCTTGCAGTTAAAATGGTAAGCCTTTCAGGTTTAACAGTAAGAGATGAGAATAACCGAAATGGAGACATAGAAATAAAAGTAACAGGCCTTCGTCCCGGAGAGAAATTATACGAAGAATTATTAATAGGAAACAATGTCTCAGGAACAAATCATCCTAGGATCATGACAGCAAATGAGATCTACCTAGAATGGTCTGAACTTAATAAGTTAATTCAACATCTTCAATCAGCTTGTAGTGAACGTGATTTAGAATCTATTCGTGAAATATTGATAAATGCGCCTTTGGAATTCCAACCTAAAGATGAAATATGTGACTTATTAAAATAATTGATTGCTATTTTCAATATTAACATCAGTGGACGTACTCAAATAAAAAATAAATTTCTATTTTCAAATCAACTACTATCATAATTTTTCCACTTGAAACACCAATGCTAAACATCGTACTATTCGAACCAGAAATTCCGCCTAATACAGGCAATATCATCCGCCTATGTGCCAACACAGGCTGTCAACTTCATCTCATTCAACCTTTGGGTTTTACATGGGACGACAAACGCCTGCGTCGTGCAGGGTTAGACTACCACGAATTCGCCAATATCAAACAACACCACGATTACAGCGCATTCTTGGAAAGTGAAGGACTCAGTTCCGTCAATTCACAATCCCCTACTGGAGCGCGCCTATTTGCCTTAACCACAAAAGGCACGCCGGCGCACAGTAATGTGAGTTATCGTGATGGGGATTACTTGATGTTTGGCCCGGAAACCCGCGGTTTGCCGTCTTATGTGTTAGATAACATGCCGCCTGAACAGAAAATCAGAATTCCTATGCTGCCAGATAGCCGTAGCATGAATCTGTCCAATTCTGTGGCAGTGGTTGTGTTTGAAGCATGGCGACAGCTGGGTTATCAAGGCGCGTTATTGCGAGATTAAGATTAATAGGACATTCAGCGTGGATTAGACGCTGAATGTCCTATCTATTAATGTTCATAAGAAAAGAGACAGAATTTTAAATCCCATCACCATTCTCAAATCCATTATTGATGCCATTAAAATGCTGGTTCATATCCAGCGATGGCTTCTCACTTTCCGGTTTACCAACAATCCTCGCCGGTACACCTGCCACAGTGGTATGAGGTGGAACTGATCTTAATACAACTGAGCCTGCCCCAATTTTCGCACCTCGACCAATTTCGATATTGCCGAGGATTTTGGAACCCGCGCCAATCATCACCCCTTCACGTACTTTCGGATGACGATCTCCGCTAGTTTTACCTGTTCCCCCAAGAGTCACAGATTGCAGAATAGAAACATCGTTCTCAACAACCGCTGTCTCACCAATTACAATACCTGTCGCATGGTCAAGCATGATGCCACAGCCAATTCTGGCGGCGGGATGAATATCGACACCAAAAGAAACTGAGATCTGGTTTTGCAGATAGACTGCCAATGCCTTGCGATTTTCTTTCCATAGCCAGTGAGCAATGCGGTAGGCTTGCAGAGCATGGAAACCTTTAAGATAGAGTAATGGTGTCGAATATTTATCTACTGCCGGATCGCGCAGTCGAACAGCTTTAATATCACGTGCAGCCGATTCAATCATCTTAGGATCACTGCGATACGCATTTTCAACGACTTCTCTGACTTCAATAGGGGGCATAATCGGTGATGCTAGCTTATTTGCCAACATGTAGCTCAAGGCACTACCAAGATTTTCATGCTTGAGTAGTGTCGCGTGAAAGAAACTGGCTAACATGGGTTCACAGTCTGCCAGCGCCCTCGCCTCGTTTTTTATATTTTTCCAGACTTCGTTCAGTTCTGCTCGCGACATATCAGTGTTCTCATTTATTTAAGAGTGAGAGCCCTCTCCCTCATCTCTTGTCGCTCTTCCCAATAATGTTTGGGCAGCCTCAATCACATTTTTATTGCAGTATAGTATCTGGTAGATCTGCTCTGTGATAGGCATTTCAACACCCACTCGTTCCGCCAAGGCCCGAACTTCTTTAGTATTGCGGTATCCTTCAACAACTTGTCCGATCTCACGTTGCGCTTCATCAACACCGATACCTTTTCCCAGCATCATGCCAAAACGACGGTTACGGGATTGGTTATCGGTACAGGTCAGAACTAAATCACCCAATCCGGCCATTCCCATAAATGTAGAAGGATCAGCCCCCAACGCCACGCCAAGTCGGCTCATCTCCGCCAATCCGCGGGTGATCAATGCTGTGCGGGCATTAGCCCCAAACCCCATACCATCAGAGATACCTGCACCAATTGCAATAACATTTTTTATTGCCCCACCGAGCTGTACTCCTATGAAATCTGGGTTTTTGTAGACTCGAAAGCTTTTGCCGCAATGGAAAAACTGTTGTAGTTCTTCACCAAACTCAGGTGTTGTGGCAGAAACCGCAATCGCTGTTGGTAAACCTGCCGCTAGCTCTTTTGCGAATGTCGGGCCAGAAACTACAGCCAAGGGGATTTCATCACCTAATATCTCACGAGCGACATCTTGTAATAAGCGCCCTGTTTCCGCTTCAAGCCCCTTGGTCGCCCACACAATGCGGGTATCCTGTTGTAAATGTGGTTTTATCTGCTGTAAGACATCTCCGAAAACATGGCTGGGAACCACGACCAAGATATTGTGGCTGGCTGAAACAGCGCTTTTTAGATCAGACTCAAGCAACAAATTATTGGGAAAAGAGACGTCAGGTAAAAATGCCTGATTACAGCGCGCTTGTTGCAACGCATTGACGTGATCAGGGTTATGCCCCCAAAGCACAACATCGTGCCCATTGCGAGCCAAAGTAATAGCTAAAGCGGTGCCGTATGAACCGGCACCGATTACTGTCATAGAAGCAGTATTCATTAAGCTTCCTGTGCAGCCTCATTAGGCTGAGATTCAGCCTGCTGTTGCAGATAATTCATGAACAGGGCATCAAAGTTAACAGGAGCCAGGTTCAGTTGTGGGAAAGTCCCACGACTAACCAAGCTAGTGATGCACTCACGGGCGTATGGGAACAGGATATTTGGGCAATATGCACCTAAGCAATGTGCCAGCTGGGTTCCTTCAAGACCATCAATAGAGAAAATACCCGCTTGTTGAACTTCACACAAAAACGCAGTTTCTTCTTCCAGTACCGCCGTGACGGTAACACGCAGAACAACTTCATAAACTCCCTGAACCAATTCACTGGAAGCCGTGTCCAGATCCAATTTAACTTCCGGCTGCCAATCCTGTTGGAAAATCTGCGGAGCTTTTGGTGCTTCGAAAGAAATATCTTTCGTGTAAATACGCTGGATCTGGAAAGCCATTTCTGCATTGTTTTGTTCTGACATAATAATGTTTACCTTTTTCAGATGTCCTTATTGAACCTTTCAAGAATGCAAGCATACCACTTGCACCTAAATTCGTTATTTCTTGCCGCGAGCCAATGGCAGATTTTCACCCGCCCAACCAGCAATCCCTTCTTTCAGGGAATAAACCTGCTCAAAGCCTAAACGAACCAGATTTTCCGCTGGTGTTCTGGATTCTAGCCCATTCGCTGAAACTACGATAACAGGCTGTTTTTTATGTTTCTCCAAATCACCTAAATTACTATCTTTAATTTCAGATGGCGTCAGGTTAACGGAATCAATAATATGCCCCCTGCGGAAATCGTCACGGGAGCGTAAATCCACGACGATAGCTTCTTCCTTGTTGATGAAATGGATGGCCTGAGCACGGGTGATCTCTTTACTCTTGGAGAACACGCTTTTTACCGTCATAACAATGACAGCCACCAGCAATGCAATCCAGACAAGGCTCAGGATCGTGTTCCGGCTAATAAATTGCATGATTTCTTGCAGCATGGAGGGCAACAACTCCCGTTAGTTAATAACAAATATCTAAGGTAGAAGAGTATACCTGTGTGTTGCATCAATTACAGCCAATTAGCATCAATCCAGTGCAGTTTTTGCGGAGAGTTTCGAGAAAAATTAAAAAACATACCGAGAACAACTTGATTGTAATGCATCAATAAAATATTTCATGTAACACTGGACCAAGGCAGGATCTTCGACCATAAATGAACTAAAACTTATATTAATGATAAAAAACAGTCTGTTCTCTGGTCAGGTGCAATTCATCATGAAATAATCAGGCGCTATGTAGCAGCAGGGTACTCAATAAGATGGCTGAAAATAAGGATCTGAAGAGCCGTAAGAATCGGCAGAGGCAATACAAACTGCAAAATAAAATCAGAGTGTTACAACTCTGTGCCTTGTTGTTCACCTTTCTCAGTTTCAGTACAAATACTTTCGCCAATCCAATTTCAGAGAATAAAAATCAGCTCAAAGATATTCAACAGGATATCGCCGAGAAAGAGAAAAGCGTAAAACAGCAACAAAAACAACGTACAGATCTGCTTAACCAATTAAAAGAACAAGAAAGTACTATCTCAGAAGTGGGACGTTCGCTGCACACGACACAAACTCGCCTGAATAAGCTAGAAAACGACGTTTCATCACTCAATGCCAATATCAAACGCTTGCAAACACAGCAAAAGGAGCAACGTCAATTACTTGCCAACCAATTGGACGCTGCATTTCGGCAAGGAAATCACCAAGGATTAGAATTGTTGCTCAATGGGCAGGAAAATCAGCGCAAAGAACGTATTCTCGCTTATTACAGTTACTTGAATCAGGCTCGTCAGGAAGCTATCGCCAAACTGCAAAAAACAACCGAAGAACTTAACCAGCAAAAAAAACTGCAACTAGAAAAACAAAGTGAACAGAAAGCGATACTAGCCGGCCAAAAACAACAAAAACAAAAAATGGAAGTTGCCCGCACTGCGCGGCAAAAAACATTAACGACACTCGAATCTTCATTGAAGAAAGATCAACAAAGCCTGGCTGAGCTTCGGCAGAATGAAACCAGATTAAGAGACAAGATTGCCACAGCTGAGCGGGAAGCTAAAGCGCGTGCTGAACGTGAAGCACGTGAAGCGGCTCGTGTTCGTGCCCAGGTTGCCGCTAAACAGAAACAAGCGCAACAAAAAGGTTCCAGTTATAAACCAACAGAAGAAGAACGGGCTCTCATGGCACGAACTGGTGGCCTTGGGCGTCCTGCTGGGCAAGCAATCTGGCCAGTGCGCGGTCGTGTTATCCATAACTTTGGCGGGGCGATACAAGGTGAACTTCGCTGGAAAGGGGTTGTTATCTCAGCAGCGGAAGGGACAGAAGTCAGGGCAATCTCAGATGGACGTGTATTGCTGGCAGACTGGCTGCAAGGCTACGGCCTGGTTGTCGTGATTGAACACGGTAAAGGCGATATGAGCATTTACGGTTACAACCAGAGCACATTGGTCAGTGTTGGGCAACAGGTTCGGGCAGGCCAGCCAATAGCGTTGGTTGGCAGCAGCGGCGGGCAACAACAACCTTCACTGTACTTTGAAATCCGCCGTCAAGGACAAGCTGTTAACCCATTACCGTGGTTAGGGAAATAAGATAGGGACACAATGATGGTAAAAATGCGGTATCGGTTGATAAAGCAGGTTGATTTATCCGTTCTTTTATCTTGGGTATTGTTATTCTTCACATCATTACTGTTTACTTTCAATGCACAAGCTGCACGTTTAGCCATCATCATTGATGATGTTGGCTATCGTGTTAGTGAAGAAAATAAGATCTTACAAATGCCCGTTGCGGTTTCTATCGCAATCCTGCCTAACTCCCCGTCTGGCAGGAAAATGGCGGAAAAGGCTTATCAGCAGGGACGGGAGATTTTAATCCACTTGCCAATGGCACCATTAGGCAAGCAACTTCTGGAAAAAAATACACTCCATCCGGCCATGAGCAGGGAAGAAATTGCCCGTATTATTCAAGATGCGATACAGAAAGTTCCTCATGCTGTTGGTATGAATAATCATATGGGCAGTGCAATGACATCTAATCTCAGTGGCATGGAAAAGGTAATGCAAGCGTTATCCCGTTATCACCTTTATTTTCTGGACAGTGTGACAATAGGCAATACACAGGTCACCAAAGCAGCAATGGGAACCCCTGTTCCCGTGATCCGAAGAAATGTGTTTTTGGATAATACTCAAACCGAAGCCGAAACACGGCATCAACTTAACAGAGCAATTTCACTTGCCCGCAAGCGAGGTTCTGCCGTTGCAATTGGACACCCATATCCCACAACTATACGCGCCTTACAGCAAGCACTTGCAACATTACCCAGTGATATTGAACTGGTAACACCCAGCCTGTTGTTAGATCATCAAATTGCACGCAAGTGCATAAAACCCTATGAATCAAAACCTGCACCAACCACTCAGTTGGAGTATCTCAAGATGATCAAAAAGGCATTATCTAACAGTGTCATCATTAATGCCTTAAATCGGTACATGCAAAAACTTTTGGGTAATCATCCGACAAAAAAAGCGCCAGACAAACCAGAAATAAAACACGCAACGGAAAATAAAGTGATAAATAAAACAGAAACTCGACCAGAAACCGATCAAGCAGGCGCCCAAAAAGCCAAAGACGCCTGCGCTAATTTTTAATCCCAATTTAAGATAACCTTGCCAGATTGCCCTGAACGCATAACATCAAAGCCTTTCTGGTAATCATCAATCGAGAATTGGTGAGTGATAATCGGGGATAAATCCAGTCCAGATTGGATCAAAGCCGCCATCTTGTACCAAGTTTCAAACATCTCACGCCCGTAGATGCCCTTGATAAATAATCCCTTAAAGATGACCTGATTCCAATCTATTGCCATATCTGAAGGCGGGATACCCAACAGCGCAATACGTCCACCGTGGTTCATGGTATTGAGCAAAGTATGGAACGCTGGTGGAGCACCTGACATTTCTAAACCCACATCAAAACCTTCTGTCATTCCCAGTTCTGCCATGACATCAGTCAGATTTTCTTTGCTGACATTCACAGCGCGGGTAACACCCATTTTACGAGCCAGCTCAAGGCGGTATTCATTGACATCCGTAATCACGACATGACGAGCACCAACATGCTTACATACCGCTGCGGCCATAATCCCGATAGGGCCAGCGCCTGATACCAGTACATCTTCCCCCACCAGATCAAAAGACAGTGCAGTGTGTACCGCATTGCCAAATGGATCAAAAATCGCAGCCAGCTCATCGGGTATATTGTCTGGGATCTTAAAAGCATTAAATGCGGGAATAACCAGATATTCAGCAAAAGCACCTTCACGGTTCACACCAACACCCGTAGTATTGCGGCATAAATGTGTACGCCCACCACGGCAATTACGACAGTGGCCACAGGTGATATGGCCTTCACCGGATACACGATCACCAATCTTGAATCCTTTTACTTCCTGACCAATCGCAACAACTTCACCAACATATTCGTGCCCCACTACCATCGGGACAAGGATAGTTTTTTGCGACCAATCATCCCAGTTATAGATGTGAACATCCGTCCCACAAATGGCAGTCTTACGGATTTTAATCATCACATCATTGTGCCCAAGCTCCGGCATGGGCATATCTGTCATCCAGATACCTTCTTCTGGTTTTAATTTGGACAATGCTTTCATAATGATACCTTAAGCAATGACATTCAATTGCTTGCCAATGCGGATAAATGCAGTCACCACACGTTCAATTTGTTCTTCAGTATGGGCAGCTGAGATCTGGGTTCGGATACGCGCCTGACCTTTAGGCACAACCGGATAGAAGAACCCAATCACATAAATGCCTTCTTTCAGCAGTTCTGCGGCGAATTCCTGTGCCAGTTTCGCATCCCCCAACATAACAGGGATAATCGCATGATCTGCTCCCGCCAGAGTGAAACCTGCCGCCGTCATTTTTTCACGGAACAAGTTCGCATTTTTCCAGAGACGCTCACGCAGATCATCGCCATTTTTCAGCATGTCCAGCACCTTGATAGATGCCGCGACAATGGCTGGAGCTAATGAGTTGGAGAACAGATAGGGGCGTGAACGCTGGCGTAACCATTCAACCACTTCTTTACGCGCGGCGGTATAACCACCTGATGCGCCACCCAGTGCCTTACCAAGCGTACCGGTGATAATGTCAATACGTCCCATAACATCACAATATTCATGAGTGCCACGACCATGCTTGCCAACAAAGCCAACTGCATGTGAATCATCCACCATGACCAATGCACCAAATTCATCAGCCAGGTCACAGATAGATCTCAGGTCAGCAATAACGCCATCCATTGAAAATACCCCGTCGGTTGCGATCAGGATATTTTGCGCACCTTCCGCTTTTGCCTTTTCCAACTGCGCCCTTAATTCTTGCATGTCATTATTGGCATAGCGGTAACGCTTTGCTTTGCATAAACGGATGCCATCAATGATGGAGGCATGGTTCAAGGCATCAGAGATAATGGCATCTTCTGGCCCAAACAGGGTTTCAAACAGACCGCCGTTTGCATCAAAGCACGAGGAGTACAGAATGGCGTCTTCCATACCCAAAAATTCAGCAATCTTATTTTCTAATTCTTTATGGGAATCTTGCGTGCCGCAGATAAAGCGAACGGATGCCATACCAAAACCGTGGCTATCCATGCCTGCTTTTGCCGCCGCGATCAGTTCAGGGTGATTGGCCAAACCTAAGTAGTTATTGGCACAAAAATTAACGACTTGGTTACCCTCAGCAACAGCAATATTGGCATCTTGGGCAGACGTGATAATACGCTCACTTTTGAATAATCCTTCGGAGCGGGTTTGTTCCAACTGCTCATTAATTTTCTGGTAAAACGATGCTGACATTTTTCTCTCCTGAATCCCTAACTAAGTGAAAGGCGCAATGTATTTTACTGACAGATCCTACTAGTGACGATATAACGAGAAAGATAATAGCAACTTTGTAAAGCTGATCACGACTCAGAGTCTGGTATACAGCAAGATTTCAGGATATTCCCCTGTTTAAGCTGCTGTCGTCAGTAGGGTTAAGTGCTATTATACTCAGCAAAGATATACCCAATAGACGTCAAGTTACAGTGATAAAGCTGGGTATAAAGTGAACTGACTATTTAGAGGTGAGCCAAATGATTATTGTCACTGGTGGCGCAGGGTTTATTGGCAGCAATATTGTCAAGGCACTGAATGATGAGGGTTATAAGGATATTCTGGTTGTTGATAACCTGAAAGATGGAACAAAATTCGTCAATTTGGTTGATTTGGATATCACCGACTATATAGATAAAGAAGACTTCATCGCCAGCATTGTGGCAGGTGATGATTTAGGTGACATTGATGCCATTTTCCATGAAGGGGCTTGCTCATCCACAACAGAATGGGATGGTAAATATATGATGGACAATAATTACCAGTACTCCAAAGATGTGCTGCATTATTGTCTCGAGCGTCAAATCCCCTTCCTGTACGCCTCCTCTGCTGCTACTTATGGCGGCCGCAGTGACAATTTCATTGAAGAGCGCCAATATGAAAAACCGCTCAATGTTTATGGCTACTCCAAGTTCCTGTTTGATCAATATGTTCGTGATATTTTGCCTCATGCGGATTCCCAAATTTGTGGCTTCCGTTATTTCAATGTTTACGGGCCGCGCGAAGGGCATAAGGGCAGTATGGCGAGTGTCGCCTACCATTTAAATAATCAGATTCACCAAGGGCAGAATCCGAAGTTATTTGCTGGCAGTGAGAATTTCTGCCGCGATTTTATCTATGTCGGTGATGTTGCCGTCGTCAATCTGTGGTTCTGGAAAAATGGCGTTTCCGGCATTTTTAACTGTGGAACAGGCCGCGCTGAATCTTTCCAGGCTGTTGCAGATGCTGTGATTGAATTCCATAAAGAAAAATCTCCAGCCGTGGAATACATCGACTTTCCAGAAAAATTAAAAGGCCGTTACCAGAGTTTTACTCAGGCAGATCTGACAAAACTTCGCGCTGCTGGCTATCAAAAACCGTTCAAGACGGTTGCCGAAGGCGTCACTGAATATATGCAATGGCTCAATCAGGATAATTAATCGACCTCTATGAAGATATTGGTGATCGGTCCATCATGGGTGGGTGACATGATGATGTCGCAAAGCCTCTACCGTACGTTGAAAGCTTTGTACCCCAATGCAGAAATTGATGTGATGGCACCCGCATGGTGTCGTCCATTACTGGCAAAAATGCCTGAAGTGCATCAAGCATTAGCCATGCCGCTTGGTCATGGTGCCCTGGCCTTGGGTGAGCGCCGACGCCTTGGGCTGGCATTGCGTGAAAATAGATATGATCGTGCTTATGTATTGCCCAACTCATTCAAATCTGCGCTGGTCCCTTTCTTCGCCAATATCCCGCAACGGACAGGCTGGCGCGGTGAGATGCGTTACGGGCTGCTGAATGATATCCGGGTTCTGAATAAGAGCGCTTTTCCACTCATGGTTCAACGTTATGCCGCTCTCGCGTATGAAGAGAAAAACATGCGTAGCGCCGATGACCTTCCACAACCTTTGTTATGGCCGCGATTAAATGTCAATGACGAAGATATTGCAGAATCAACCTCAGCCTTCAATATCTCCGATCACCGCCCTATTATTGGCTTCTGCCCTGGTGCCGAATTCGGCCCAGCCAAACGCTGGCCACATTATCACTATGCTGCTCTTGCTGAACAGTTAATTACTCAAAAAGGTTATCAAGTCTTACTGTTTGGTTCTGACAAAGATCATCAGGCAGGTGAAGATATTCGAGCACTGTTAAGCGAAGATGCCCGCGAAGATTGTCTCAATCTGGCAGGCAAAACCTCGCTTGAACAAGCGGTAAATGTCATCGCAGCGTGTGATGCCATCGTCACAAACGACTCAGGTTTGATGCATATAGCGGCGGCCTTAAACCGTCCTCTGGTGGCATTATATGGGCCAAGTAGCCCAGATTTTACCCCGCCATTATCAAATAAGGCCGAAGTGATCCGCCTGATTACGGGCTATCACAAAATCAGAAAAGGCGACAGCGATGGTGGCTATCACCAAAGCCTGATCGACATTCAACCTGAAAGAGTTCTATCTTCATTAGAAAAACTGCTACAGGCGGAGAGCCAAAATTAATGCGTGTTTTATTGGTAAAAACATCTTCGATGGGGGATGTGTTACATACTCTGCCAGCATTAACGGATGCAAAACAACAGCTTCCTGACATTCAATTTGATTGGGTAGTGGAAGAAGGATTTGCTCAAATTCCAACCTGGCACGATGCGGTCGAAAATGTGATCCCCGTAGCTATTCGCCGCTGGCGCAAAAATTGGTTCAGAAAAGATATTCGTGAAGAACGGGCACGATTTCGGCAACAACTACAACAACACCAATATGACGCCATCATTGATGCGCAAGGTCTGTTAAAAAGTGCTTTTTTAGTAACCCGATTAGCGCATGGCCCAAAACATGGTTACGATCGAAAAAGCATCCGTGAACCCATCGCCAGCTTCTTCTACGATCATAGTCATGCTGTCAGCAAGCAACAACACGCGGTTGAACGCACTCGGGCTTTATTTGCTGATAGTTTGGGCTATAAAAAACCGTCAGAGCAAGGTGATTACGCCATCGCCCGCCATTTTTTGTACCAACAAACCAATGGCCAAAATAACTATCTCGTTTTCCTCCATGCAACAACACGCGATGAAAAACATTGGCCTGAAAATCATTGGCGGCAGCTTATCGCAGATATCCAGACAACGGGTATGCACATTAAATTGCCTTGGGGCGCTGAGCATGAATATCAACGGGCATTAAGGCTAGCGGAAGGGTTTTCCCATGTTGATGTTCTGCCAAAACTGACACTGGCTGAAGTTGCACATGTTATTGCGGGAGCACAAGCCGTAGTTTCAGTTGATACAGGATTAAGCCATTTGACAGCGGCACTTGATCGACCCAATATTACGCTATTTGGGCCGACTGATCCTGGTTTAATCGGTGGATATGGTAAAGAGCAGCATCCTTTGAAATCGGCAGATAATACGATGCAAGGTGTTACTTCAGGGGACGTTATGCTGCTCTTACAGAAAGTACTAAAATAACAACTTTCCTAGCTGTAAAGTTTCACACCAACGATTTTTGTATTCAAGAGTAGGATTACCCAATGAATAACGCATGGTTTTGTCTCGCTGTTGACATAGTGCCTTTGCCTCTTGGGTATTCACCCACATCAAGATACTGCCAACGCTGAGATGAGCATATTCAGAATCATAACCACCATTAATGGCATCAAAGGAAATCCATTTGGGGCTTTCCGCCCACAAGACAAAATCGTAAGCACAAGGTTTACCGTCAATCAATAATACATTGCCAAATATATGCTCACGAAGCTCAGTGTATATTTCAAGGAGATGTTTTTTCTGCTCTTCAGAATGGCTATAATTCCAACGTTTTTGGTATAGATCGATATAAATATCCACCAACTCTTCTGCGCTGAATTCACTTGAAGGGCGGATTTCTCCTCCTGCACGCTTAAATTTGTTGATCTCGTTGCTACGATTACGGCGGGTTTTGTAAGAAAAACTGTCTTTGATTAGGCAAATTTTTCTTTTGCTCAATAGAGAGTTGAAGCTGGCATTAATAAAATTATTTTTATGAATTTGAGATAATCTCTTTGATTTTACAGGTAAAAATAATTTTGCATCTGCTGCAATAGGGAAAACAATTTCATCATATGAAACTGGGTATTCAGTTTGTATTTCTTCAATCAGCTTTTTGTTTTTAAAAGAAAAACAGGCACCCTTAACTCCAGATGCTGTTTTTTTGATATAAAAGCAAAACTGCCCATCAAGATGTTTATCCAAAAAAGAGATAATATTGGGATGTGTTAATGTACATCCGCCAAAAAGAGTATAAGCTTCTTTATATTGTTCAAAATTGCTTTTTTTCCATCCTGAAAGAAGTGTTTTTGTAGCTTCTATAGAAAGCATCTCCATAAAGGTACTCTTTATTTTATCTGAAAATAATCAAAAATATGTCGAATGTGTTATTTTACACAAAAATAACGAAATAAGTCCTCAAGAGAAATTAATTGCAAATTTGTCGCCATAACCTGCCAATAACGTATTTAGCTCATATTCCATGGTTTCCTGAGTCCAAGTGATAAAACGTCGCCAGTGGTATTTAGCCTGCCTCCAGAAGATTTCAATCAGATTCAGTTCTGGACAGTAGACGGGAAGATAAAGTAAAAACAGGTTGTGCTCCTGTAACCAGCGATGTTCTGTTTCTTTCTCTATCCCATGGTGAATACGCGCATTATCTAACACGACAAATGTCAGTCGATCATCGCCTTGTTGGGCGATCTGCTCTAAAAAATCAATGACAACAGCCCACGTGACATTGCCAGATATTATCTGGTAAAACAGCGTGTTATTGGTGTAATTTAACGCCCCCAACACTGACCGTCTGACATGATTTTGCGGCACGGTTTCATGAGACTCCATCCGTATTGCACCGGTGGAGATGCGTAAAAACCCGCCTCATCAAGATAGACCAGCCGATAATGCTCCGACCGCGCGCCCACCTTCATTTTATTCAGCAAAGCGGCTTTTTCAGCAAACTCCGCCTCATTTCGTTTAATGAAATGGTCACCCTCATCTCCACCCTGAAACAGTATATTCTCAGGGGTATTATCGTTTCGTTGATAAGAGGCTATCATTATGAACACCATCGCATTGATTGGCATCGATCTCTGCAAACACGCCTTCCATGTCCATTGTCAGGAGCAATCAGGGAAAGCCCTGCTAAGTAAAAAATTTACCCGAACCAAATTGATGGAATTTTTAACCGATTGTACTCCGGCGACGGTTGTGATGGAGGCCTGTGCTGGCGCACATTTTATGGCAAGGCAGATCACTGATTTAGGGCATGAGGCAAAACTGATCTCGCCGCAGTTTGTCCGTCCCTTCGTCAAAAGTAACAAAAATGATTTTATTGATGCAGAGGCCATCTGTGAAGCCGCCTCTCGACCTTCAATGCGTTTTGTTCAGCCCAAACGGAAACCCAACAAGCCCTGCGTGCTCTGCATCGTGTCCGGGAATCATTCGTCCGGGATAAAGTCAAAACGACCAATCAAATGCAGGCTTTCCTACTGGAGTTTGGTATCAGCATGCCCAAGGAAATGGCGGTTATAAAACGTCTCTCTGCTGTTTTGGCCGAACAGACACTCCCGCCCTATCTGGTGCAGATATTACTGCGGTTACAGGCGCATTATCACTATCTCGTTGAGCAAATTACCGAGATTGAAATTACACTGACTCAAGAAATCAGTCAGGATGATGTCGGACAGCGGCTGATGACAATCCCGGGTATCGGCCCCATCACAGCGAGTGTACTTTCCTCACAACTGGGCGATGGGAAGCAATATGCCTGCAGCCGGGATTTTGTCGCCTCAACGGGATTGGTTCCCCGCCAGTACAGTACCGGGGGAAAGACGACCTTACTCGGTATCAGTAAACGAGGTAATAAAATGCTCCGGCAACTGTTGGTACTCTGTGCCCGATCATTGATGCAGCATATCGAGCACAGGCACGGAAAACTGGCTGACTGGGTTAAGCAGCAGCTTGAACGAAAACACTCAAATATTGTGGCTTGTGCACTGGCTAACAAACTTGCCCGGATAGCCTGGGCCATCACAACGCAACACACGGTATTTGCCGCTTGAATCCAGCGTCATTGTAAATACATTAAAAGTGCTCCCCAAGGTTTTGCGAAGACTAATAATTGATGACATAAACGGCCTACCGGCCTGATGAGAAACCTAATTAAAAAATGGCTCTTTGAAGCCGGGCGTTTTTTAAGGAACTTCAGGTGCGGAATTCATCAAGGCGCAGGCTTTTTGCCTACCGTGACGCCGGATAGATTTAAGCAAGCCAACCCGTTATCAAAAATTAGTGTTGCAAAAAAGAGGGTGACCATAGATTTTAAAGACAGACGGGCACGTTTATAGGTGAGTCCCTGTCTTTTCAGGGTATTTGCCAACGTCTCAAGCGTACAGGGCAGCGGGCCATGCTTGTCCTCGACTTTCTGTGCGATTCGGGCCAGCGTCAGAGATTCCGCACTGGCGACGTTAACCGCCGTGGCAATCATATCCGATGTCATAGCGGGATAACGGCCTCCGGCATGCCCACCTAACAATCCGGCTATCCCTGAATCGTGCCAGACGTAAACCCAGTCATAGATAACTCTGAGACTGCATCCTATCTCAGCGGCGATCTGACGGGGTTTAAGACCTCTGGCAAGCATGAGTAACCCCGTTTCACGTACGGATATCCCGGTGTGGATGATTCAAAGCCAGTTGTTGTAGCGTAATACGTTCAAGTTCAGCCAGCGTGATATTCGATTTCATAAGAACAGTCGGAAAGTCATCAGATTAACGATTATAACACCAATGCAGATAGTTTATCTGATCAAATTATATCTTTTTTCTTTGTAAGAAGAAATCGAGTTAAAAACCATTTAATTTTATTTTTTGAGCTTATCAAGCTTAACTTAAATAATTCTTTTTTTCTAAGAAAAACAGAGTATTTATTATAATATGAAAAACTTGAAATGAAATTTGAAAGCGCATTAACTTTCCCAGAAGCAAGTAATTTCCACATAAAAGCCACTTTAAGACTTAAAACTTTCGTGCCTATTTTATCCATAAGAAGTTTACGATCGCTCTTACGATAATCGAGATGCATTTTATGATAAATAGTATCCCACGCTTGAATTTCATTTATATAATCATCCTCTCCCCATTTTTTATTCATTATAGAACATTCTCTATAAACATAATTGTATAGATGTTTAGGGACACAATAAAAATTCGTTTTATTTATACACATCAAAATAAATAATACATCTTCACCAACTATCAACTTTTCATCGAAAGTCAAATTATTGTCTAATAAGAATCTACGCTTTATTAGCATGCAACAGATATCGAAATAATCAAAATTCAAATAATTCACAGCTAATTTATTTATATCTTCATAATTTTTAGAAAGTTTTATATTTTTGTTTTTATCAATTGTTTTATTCAAACAAAAAACCACATCACTATTTTCCTCCACATTTTTTTTCAACATGCTCTCTATAAAAATAGGTTCTATGGAATCATCACTATCCAGAAAAGAAATATATTCACCAGTAGCTTTACTTAATCCTAAGTTTCTTGATGAAGAAATACCTTTATTTATTTGAGATATCACTATAACATTCTTATTTTTATCTGCTATATTCTCTATAACATTTAATGTGTTATCAGTTGAGCCATCATTAACAATTATTATTTCTATGTTATTATATGTCTGATTCAAAACACTATTAATCGCATTAAATATAAAGCTTTCAACATTAAATGCTGGCATGATAATAGAAACTAAAGGATTTCTCATAACAATAATACACTCTTTTTATTTTATATAATAATTCTCCCTTTTAAATCAAGGAAGAAAGCCATAAAGTATAAATACTAAATATGTTCATAGTTATTTTAATTAAAACATTTTAATAAATGTAATAAAATTTCACAAATTGATAAAAACACATAACTAAAAATACACAACTAAAAATACAAATAAAATCAAAAAGTAACACCACTTTAGCCTGAGATAACAGAAGAACATTAATATATCTCAGGCACCAAAAATATCATCACTACTAAAAAAGCTAATTCTATTTATTTTTCATCTGGTAATGAATTATAATATTTTAAATTATTGTCAAAATCAATAATTTTAACTTCTTTACCACAGTCATCATTAGAAAAATATTTACAGTTACTATTGATTCTGGCTTCACTTACGCCTATCCACTCTGAATAAATAGATAAAAAATCAAATCCACTTATAAATTTATTAACATAGCTTCTATACCTACTATCATAAGATGTAATAAAGAAAGGAACTTGATAATTTTGTTTATATTTATCACTGTGAGTTAACCTTTTATCTCTTAACTTTTCATTATAAAAAGAAACACCATGATCTGAAAAATACATCATTGACCATTTCCTATTACTTTTATTAGCAGCATCAGAAACTTTTGACAAAAGTAGATCCGTATTTTTTATGCTTTGAATATAACACGACATATCTTTATTTAAGTAAAATTCATCATATTTTTCATTTGTTCTTTCACAATGATCCGCATGAGAACCGATCAAATGAACAAAAATTACCTTCTTCTTTTTATTATCATTCAACGCATTGATGACTTTTGGTAATAAAATGTCATCAGATAATTTAACATAATTATATTCTCCTTTGTTGGAAAAGAAATAATAATTTGCCTTTTGACCTATAGCACTGATACTTGTATCATATATACCTAACATTCCTTGGTTTGAAAGCCAATAAGTAAAATAACCACTTTTATTTGCTAACGATACTACATTATCATTTATTTTTAAATTATTATTTTCTTTAAGAGAGAAAGAGTTTGTTAATGATAATACAGTTGAAGAAGCAGCAGAAATATAATTATTAAATAATATTCCATTAGTTTTACTCATAAAAGGAGTATTGTCTAAGGGAAAACCATAACTGTTCATCATATCTTTTCTGACACTCTCCCCAATAACAACGATATAAGTATCATATTTGTTATTAGTTTTTCTTGATGGGTTCCAATCATCAGCTAAATTTAATATTCTATTTTGTTCTTCATATTGTTTTTTTACTTCTTGGTTCGACAAATATATTTCACAGAAAAATCTTATAGGTGGGAATCTAATTGATAACAAATCAAAATTATCATCCTTAACATAAACCTTTATCGGGTTATAAAAAACCCCAAAAAAAATAATAAAATAAGAAAAAACTATAATTCTTTTACTTTCTATTTTTAATGGAAACTTCAAATTTAAAAATCCAATAATTATGACAAGAATACTAGATAAAAAATAGTAAACAGGAATAGACTTAATAAATTCAAAACTTTCATTTTTATTTGTATAATACAAAGACAATACCGAATTAAAAGATGGAGGACCATAAATCAATCCAATAGGGAAATAAACCGAAGATACTATCAACAAAGATATAATACCAGCCTTAAATAAAAAATTAAATTTATTTAATAGAACAAGAATAAACATCAATAAAAAAGCATAAAAAGGTCTAAAACCATATCCTAAAGAAAAGTTCACCAAAAAACAAAACAAGGATAAAAATATAATTTTTCTTATAGGGAAATTATATTTTTTTAATAATAACAAGTATAAACTTAACAAAAAATCCAACATATTAAAAAACACCGCAAAATAGATTAATTTTTATCAAAAAATAATATTCAAAGAATGATTATACTCTCAGATAAGATACAGGCTCTCATTTTATATTTAGTTTCTAAGCAATTTTACTCGATAATACTCCCCCAACGTCATCCCTTGCATCAGTGGCTTCAAAAACTCAAACAGCTCTTCCAAATCCCGATAAAGCAGTTCAATTTGTTCTTCACTCTTAAACGTTGGACTCCCTCCCGGCATAAACTCAGACGAATGCAGCATAAACTCAACATAGTCACTACCATTAGTTAAAGTTTGTTGGATAACAGCTTTCATTTGCGCCAAATTCCCACCTTTTGGTCTCAGCCAATTAACCGATGGAGAACGCTGTTTTCCTCTCAATCGATCGTATTTCTGCTTAATAAAGTTCATAACCGCAGAGTGCTTATATTGAATACTCATTGGTACTTGCAATAACGATGAATCACCTTCTTTGGAAATATCTTGCAAATCCATAAAATAAGCCTGCTCAGGAAAACAGCTATAATCTGTTCCCCCATTTCCATTAGGATCTCCCTTGGTAAAGCTCCAATTAACTTTTGGTGTAACTGAACAGTCTACCTGATATCCATACTCTACTAATAATTGAGCGTAATACTCATTAAATGCCCAGCGACCAGCACGATGGCTCAGCATCTTAGTTTGGAGCTTATCTTCCAAAAGATGAGTCATTAAACTAACTTTCGCTTTTATTTGATCTTTAGGATACTCAATCAGATATGGCTTATAGCGCATATCATCGTCAGTGAGAGGAACAATGGGTGGATTATTCCAAGCATGTAAATGCATACCAATTTCACCCACATTTCTGGCAATCACATCCTTGGCAAATTCAATATAGCTATCATCCATTGCCATTTCATAGTTAGTTAACCAAACAGGCTTGAAACCAAAACGCTCACATAAACTCTGAAACCGTGGTAAATAATGCGTGTTTTTTGTTGAGATCTGACCACTATTTTGCCATAGATCATCACCTTCGGTGTCAATCGTGATAATAAAAGCGGGTAATGACATTGATATATACCAATATGTGACAACAATAATTGTCCTAATGGTACGCATAGTGCACAAAGAGCGCAATTAGAGAATACTGATTATCTATCTGATTGAACATAAACTCCATACAACACTAATCTTGGTTGGTGTACTTAAGATGCCACGCTATGATTTTTACATTAAGATCATCGTATAACCTCGATATACAAGAACCCAACAAATGATCTCAAAAAATAATAAAATCAAACGCATTCTGGTAATTAAACTACAACATCATGGAGATATGTTACTGATAACACCAGTTATCAGTACACTCACTCTCCACTATCCAGATGCAAAAATTGATGTTCTCCTTTATCAAGAAACCTCACCGATGCTAGAAAAGTCAGCAGAAATTTCCCGTATTTTTTCCATAGACCGCACGTGGAAGCAACAGGGCACAAGGAAGAAATTATTACATGAGTGGACACTGCTTAAGACATTGAGACGGCAACATTATGATTTAGTCATCAATCTTGCCGACCAATGGAGAAGTGCATTGATTTCGCGTTTTACCGGTGCACCTATCCGCCTGGCCCTTAGTTTCCCTAAACGACAAAATTGGAAATGGCGTTTATGTCATACTGAGGTTATACCAACAGATAACCATGAGTCATTGCATACAGTAGAACAAAATCTTTCTATTCTAAAGCCATTGCAATTTAATTCAATTATCACAAAAGTGACAATGAGTTATAGTAAAGACGATTTAAAATGGATAAAACAAACTCTCTCTAAGCATGGATTTTCAGAAAGATACGTTGTTGTTCAACCTACATCTCGATGGTTTTTTAAGTGTTGGGATGAAAAAAAAATGGCGCAAGTGGTTACTGCATTACAAAAAGATGGACACAGTATTATCATGACCTCTGGACCAGACCAAAAGGAATTAGAAATGGTAACCACCATCTTGTCACACTGCCCTGATGACAAAAAAAACATCCTTTCTCTGGGGGGAAAGTTAACATTGCCCAAACTTGCCGCTTTGATTGATCATGCTAAATTATTCATTGGCGTAGACTCAGTACCAATGCATATGGCCGCCGCCCTAAACACGCCCTGCATTGCATTGTTCGGTCCATCCAAACTGACATTTTGGAAACCATGGCAATCGGTTGGTGAGGTGATTTGGGCTGGCGATTATGGCAATATTCCACACCCAGATGATATAAAAACTTGTACAAACAAACGCTATTTAGATCTGATACCCACAGATGCCGTCATTTCAGCAGCAAGGAAATATATTTCATGAAACCATTACGTTTAGCCATTGTCCGTCAAAAGTATCGTCCAGATGGAGGCGCTGAACGTTTTATTTCAAGGGCTCTGGAAGCCTTAGAGCACCAACAGCTTGAACTGAATGTCATTACACGTTCTTGGCAAGGTGCAAGTAACCCAAATTGGCATATCCACCTGTGTGATCCCATTAA
Organism: Xenorhabdus sp. BG5; assembly: GCF_015163665.1. Classification (GTDB taxonomy): domain Bacteria; phylum Pseudomonadota; class Gammaproteobacteria; order Enterobacterales; family Enterobacteriaceae; genus Xenorhabdus. The sequence continues at coordinate 29,476 of NZ_JADEUG010000022.1, forward strand.
ATATGGAAGAATTAGCCGCGAAAGCGGTTTTGCCAAATCAGCACGGAAATTATGGCAAAAAGCACAATTTGATTTGGTTCAAAGCCATGAACGCATTGCTGGCTGTGATATTTATCGGGCCGGAGATGGCGTCCATAAGCGCTGGTTACATCAAAGAACCCGTACCTTGCCAACATGGAAAGCACGTTGGTTGTTAAATGATCGGTATCACCGCTATGTTATGAATGCTGAGGCAGAAATGTATGCAGATCCGGCCTTAAAAAAAGTGATCTGTAACGCTAAAATGATAAAAAGGGAAATTATCGAAGAATTTGGTGTAGCCGAAGATAAAATCACTGTTATATATAACTCAATTGATAATACAAAGTTTTTTCCTGCTGATGAGCAAGCCCGCCTACAACTGAGACAACAATATCAAGTCCCTGCGACGGCAAGGTGCTTAGTTTTTGTTGGTTCCGGTTTTGAACGAAAAGGTTTATCTGCGGCAATCCAAGCCATCGCAAAGACAGATAGCTATCTATTAGTTATTGGTAAAGACAAAGAGCAGAAAAAATATCAGGCGCTTGCAAATACGCTAGGATGTACCCACCGCATCCGTTTTATGGGGTTACAAAAAAATACATTGCCCTTTTACCAGTTATCTAATGCTTTGCTACTGCCGACACTATATGATCCATTTCCTAATGTTATCCTTGAGGCTATGGCATGTGGTTTGCCCGTCATTACCAGCACAACATGTGGTGGGGCAGAATTCATCACCGAAGGGAAGAATGGTTTTATCTGTGATGCATTAGACATTGAAAAATTAAGGGATGCTGTTTATGGCATTCCTGATAACATATTCGGAACCGATATGTCTATTGCCGCCAGAAACCAAATAATCGCAGCAACACCTGAAAATTTATCCAAACAATTAATTAATCTTTATCAACGAGTTTTAACACAGTGAAAGAACATATCCTTTTTATTATTGATGGATTACCTGGGGGAGGAGCTGAAAATGTAACCCTTCGTCTTGCGGCTGGTTTGAGTAAATCAAACTACCAAATTTCATTACTTTCACTCAATACTCAATTAGATTACATCATCCCAGAAGATATTCATTACATCGTCAGCCCAGATGACTATCGAGGGATACTCAGAAAACTCAATGAGATAAACCGCAGGGCTAAAGCTATAGATAAAGTTTTATTTAAGCTTTTTCAACAAAAAGGTAAACCTGCACTTGTCATATCTAATCTACATAAAACTGACCGTATTGTAGTTAAATCCAAAGCACTGAAAAATTGCAATGTATGGCATTGTATTCACGGCATTTATTCTCAATCCTACTTAAGCAATAAAAGTGGCTTTTCTTATTGGCTTAAAAAAGAAAAAATAAGAAAAATTTATAAAAACAAAAGGGTTATCTGCGTTTCCAAGGCCGTTAGTCATGATCTGCTGAGCAATATCGGGATACAACCAAAACAGATAAAAACCATCTACAATCCCTTTGATTTTGAAAAAATAAAAGCACAGGCATCAGAAACCAATCCTTATCATGGGTTGAATTACATTTTGCATGTTGGGCGCTTACATCAAGTAAAACGCCAAGACCGATTAATAGATGCCTTTGCAAAGGCAAATCTCCCATGCAAGCTAATTATCGTAGGCCAAGGTTCCAAAGAAATAGAAGAACACCTTAAAGTAAAAATTGATGAGTACGGGTTAAATGATAAAGTCATTTTAGCTGGCTTCCACTCCAATCCACATCCCATTATCAATGAGGCAAGAGCGGTTGTGATAAGTTCAGACAGTGAAGGATTACCGACGGTATTAATCGAAGCATTAATTTGCCATATTCCTATTGTCAGTACAGATTGCCCTGGTGGTGTTAGAGAGATAATGACAGATCAATTGAAAAACTATCTGTCTAAACTAGACGCAGATTCTTTGGCAGAAAAAATACAGCTTGCTTACAATACGCCTCCACAAATTACAGATGAACTGTATGAAAAATTTGAGGCAAACAATATACAGAAGCAATATATTGAATTAATAGAAAAATAACATACAGAACACAAAACTATAGTTCAAGAGAAACTGCATTTACACACTTTCTTCAAGCCAATGTGGTACTATAACCGCAGTCTATGTCAGTGAATTTGATAGAATGTTGCTTCGCTTATATCAGGTACTTCTCTACCTTATCCAACCAATTATCTGGTTACGTCTGCTGCTGCGCAGCCGCAAATCACCTGCGTACCGCAAACGTTGGGGAGAACGCTATGGCTTCTGCGCTAAAAAGGTGGCACCAGGTGGGATCTTACTGCATTCCGTTTCTGTTGGAGAAACATTGGCTGCCATTCCACTCGTGCGGATCTTACGGCACCATTACCCTTTTTTGCCCATTACGATAACAACCATGACACCGACAGGTTCTGAAAGGGTTCTGTCTGCCCTGGGCAATGATGTTAACCATGTATACCTTCCCTATGACCTGCCAGGCTCAATGAACCGTTTTCTTGATCACGTCAATCCCAAGCTAGTGATCATTATGGAAACTGAACTATGGCCAAACCTGATTACTCAGTTACACCAACGGGAAATCCCGCTGGTTATCGCCAATGCGAGGCTATCAACCCGATCAGCAGTGGGATACCAGAAAATTGGCAACTTTATTAAGACCATTTTAAATAAAATCACATTGATTGCCGCACAAAATCAGGAAGATGGTGAACGTTTTATCGAATTGGGATTAAGACGCTCTCAACTCTCTGTAACGGGTAGCCTTAAGTTCGATATTTCTGTTACACCAGAACTCGCAGCAAAAGCCGTCACATTGCGCCGCCAATGGGCACCGCACCGCCCTGTATGGATAGCAACCAGTACCCATGATGGGGAAGAGACGATTATCCTGGACGCACATTGCAAGCTGCTTAAACAATTTCCTGATCTGCTGTTAATTCTAGTGCCTCGCCATCCTGAACGTTTTGGTAAAGCCGCTGAGTTAACCCAAAAAGCGGGATTAAACGCGATCTTACGCAGTGCTAACACTATTCCTGACACTAATGTGCAAGTGGTTATTGGCGATACGATGGGTGAATTAATGCTCCTGTATGGTATCGCTGATCTGGCTTTTGTCGGAGGAAGTCTGATAGAACGCGGAGGACATAACCCGCTGGAAGCGGCTGCCCATGCCATTCCTGTTATCATGGGCCCACACACATTCAACTTTAAAGATATTTGTGCCAAGCTGCATAAAGCGGATGGATTGATTACTGTTACGGATAGCCAATCATTAAGCTCAGCTATCAATAGCTTGCTGACAGATGAAGATTACCGACGCTATTACGGCCACCACGCCGCAGAAGTCCTGCATGAAAACCAAGGTGCTCTTCAACGCTTGCTAAAATTACTGGAACCTTACCTCCCTCCAAGGAGACATTGATGATTGCCAAAAAACGCCTGTCCGTTGTCATGATCACCAAAAATGCCGCTGATGTGATTGCAGATTGTCTGCTTTCTGTGAATTGGGCGGATGAAATCATCGTCCTGGATTCCGGCAGTACCGATACAACTTGCCAAACAGCCAGCGAAATGGGGGCTAAAGTCTACTCAAATACCCAATGGCCTGGCTTCGGGCGGCAACGGCAGCTCGCGCAATCCTATGCCAGCGGTGATTACATCTTTATGATTGATGCCGATGAACGCGTAACACCAGAACTAAAAGCATCCATTGAACAAGTCCTGGCCAATCCTGATGACAATAAAGTCTATAGCTGCGCACGCCTCAATCTATTTATGGGGCGATTCATGAAACACAGTGGCTGGTATCCTGATAGGGTTATTCGCCTTTATTGCCGTGAACGTTACCAATACAACAACAATCAGGTTCACGAATCCCTTGATATTCAAGGCGTATCTATCGTGACGCTAAGGGGAGATCTGCGTCACTTGACCTGCCGTAACCTGATGGAGTTCCAGCAAAAACAATTAAATTATGCAAGAGATTGGGCGAAGCATCGCTACGAGCAAGGCAAAAAAACCCGTTATTTTTCTATAATAAGCCATACGCTGGGCGCATTTTTCAAAACCTGGTTATTAAGGGCAGGTTTTTTGGATGGTAAGCAAGGCCTGATATTGGCAGTTGTAAACGCCCAGTATACATTCAACAAATACGCTGCACTTTGGGAAATGACTCAAACAAAGGGTAAAAACCACGATGAAAAGAAAAGCGATTTATCCCGGCACCTTTGACCCAATCACTTACGGTCATCTTGATATTGTGACTCGTGCTGCAAACATGTTTGACCATGTTTTACTGGCTATTGCCAATAGTGACAGAAAAAGTCCCCTGTTCAGTTTGGAAGAGCGTGTCACGTTGGCAAAAGAAGTCACCGCTCATATGGAAAATGTCGATGTGGTTGGGTTTAGCGAACTGATGGTTAATTTTGCCAAAAAACAGCAGGCTAACATCTTAATCCGCGGAGTTCGTTCTGTTTCCGATTTTGAATATGAATGGCAACTTGCCAATATGAATCGACATTTTATGCCTGAGCTGGAAAGTGTCTTTTTATTGCCTTCCCAAACCCTGTCTTTTGTTTCATCATCCTTAATCAAGGATGTTGCTCGCCATGATGGCGACGTTTCATCCTTCCTGTCAGAGCCAGTTTCACAGGCAATGCTAAAGAAACTGGGTAAATAATACCTTATGCGGGGCAATTATCCTCTGCCCCCATTCGGTGTTTAATGCTGGCACTGACGACAGAAAAATGTACTGCGTTGCCCCAATTTTACACACTCGATTTTCTCACCGCATACAGGACAAAGTTCACCTTTCTTGCCATAGACAAACAACTCCTGAGCAAAATATCCCGGTTTGCCATCAGATTGCAGAAAATCCTTCAGTGTCGTTCCGCCTTGCTCAATGGAACGACGTAAAATCTGTTTGATTATATCGACCAATAGATAAGCTTCTTGCTGCGTTAATGAATGCACGGGGCGTTCAGGCAAGATATGTGCAACAAACAACGCTTCGTTGGCATAGATATTCCCAACACCAACAACAACTTTGTTATCCATCAACCAAGATTTGATAGCCGCTTTCTTGTTGCGAGAAACCGTGTAAAGGTATTCGCCATCAAACTGCTCAGAAAGAGGCTCAGGACCTAAATGAGCCAGCACGGAACACGCTTTGAGATTGTCACTCCATAACCACGCCCCAAAACGTCGGGGATCGGTATACCGGAGAATTTTGCCATCAGCCATAACCAAATCAACATGATCATGCTTTGCCGGAGGCTGTGCATCCAACAAGACACGCAAACTGCCAGACATTCCCAAGTGGATAATAATCCAGCCCTCCGGCAACTCAAGCAATAAGTATTTTGCCCGCCGTTGAACACTCAACACTGGTCGGTCTGAAAGCGTCATGATTTGCTCGGAAACAGGCCAACGCAAACGTGCATTTCTGACCTCAGCATATTGGATCACATTACCAACCAAGTGAGGTTCAATCCCCCTGCGACTGGTTTCTACCTCTGGTAGCTCCGGCATACCTACTCCTTGAATAAATTATCTACGATATTGTTCTGAGAATATTGGATCTAAGCAGATTACAATACCGTTTTCATGTATCATTTGCAGCCAGATTTGATTGAGATAACAGGGAAAGAGACTCACTAAGACAATCTTTCCGCTATCACGCCCATAATTAACTCCGCACGCTGATCCCAGTTAAAACGTTCTGCAACCAGCCGTTGAGAATAGTCAACTTTCGCCATCATTTCAGCGGGATGATTAATCAGCCATTGAATTTGTTCAGCAAAACTCGCTGCATTTTCACTATCAGCAAAATTTACCGCGTTTTCATCAACGGCATCACGAATGGAAGGGAAATCAGAAATAACCACAGGCTTACCCATAGCCATATATTCAAACAGCTTGAGAGGAGAGGTATAGCGACTGCCAATACTGGTTTTCGTCAATGGCAGAACACAAATATCACTGCCAGCAATAACCTGAAAGCGTTTTCTGGGTTGGACAAAACCAAGGAAATTAATTTTATTACTTACACCAATCTGTTCAGCAATCTGTTTCAATCGCTCAATTTGTTCAGTGGTACCACCAGCAATGTTCAGTTCAACGTTATCCAGGTAAGACATGGCTTTCATTACCGTTGGGAGGCCTTTCCAACGATGTAAGCTACCCAAATAAAGCACCTTTTTAGGAAGAGCTCTGTTGGGCTCGCTGCCAGCAAGCGTCTGCTTCGCAGATTCAACCGCCAACATATCAACCCCATCGGGAGCCACAACGATTGGTGTTTCGACACCGTATTGCTTATAAATATCTTCTCGTAATAGTGAAGTAAGGGCAAAAACAACCTTAGAACCCGCATAAACCTGCTGTTCAATTTTTCTCAGTTTATGATACTTACGTTGGTTTCTACGATTGAGCAAATCATGGGATTCTCTAAACGACTGAGAAAATACTTCATGGCTTTCAAAGAAATGAGGAATATCCGAATGATTACACAGCAGGTAATTCGCCATTTTAATATTGCGGGTAAAAAGGGCATCAACTTGATGCTCTTTAAGCCAGCGCGAAACCTGCAAATAAAACAGTTTCTGAGTATTTAACGGGAAATACCATTTTCTACGTATATCGTGCAGGGCGATTAGCTCCACAGAAGGCGACAATGACCTTCCAAGAATTTCCTCAACTTGGCTTTGGCCTTTTGGGGTAATCAGGAAAACACGATGCCCCTGACGAGCAAAAGCGTCTACATTCTGCAAAATTTGTAGTGACGCAACCCGATAATCAGGTACAGGATAAGGATCAATATACGCAATTTTCATTATTTTTTATGGCGTTCAATAAACGGCTGGCAGAATGTTCCCAAGTGTACATCGTTTCAATTCTCTGGCGGGCAGATTTCCCCATCTTTTCTCCTCTATCCGGCAAAGATAAAAGATGATTTACCGCCTCCGCAATAGCCATAGCATCACCCGGTGTCACCAAAATACCAGCACTACCTTCATTACCAACCACTTCCGGTATTCCGCCAATATAGCTGGCAATCACAGGGCGTCCACATGCCATCGCTTCGGCAATAGTAATACCAAATGCCTCATCACCAATACTGGGGAAAACACCGGCATCACCCGCCGCATAAAATTCAGGTAATTGATCATGACCAACTGGAGGATGAAAAATGACGGATTTTTCTAGTTGCAAAGCAGAAACTCGCTTTTTAAGCAATTTCAAATCCTCACCTTCACCAATAATCAATAACTTTACATCCTTGTCCCGCAATAAATCCATTGCATCAATGGCGATTTTCATGCCTTTCCAACCAACCAACCTGCCAGCAAACGTTAACAGAAACGTTTTCTCATTGATACCTAATCGAGTTCGGACATCCGAGCCAGATGGTTTGAATTTATCGATATCTACCCCATTATAGATGACGCTCGGAAATTGCTTGAAATGATGCTGAATCTGCCAGGCATTAAAATGGCTACATGCAACCCATGCAGATATTTTTTTACCTAATACCCGATCCCCTTTAAAAAAACTGGTTCCACCACTCATATAACAAAACCGGGTACGAGATGTTTCAGGCATCATTCTGGGCCAGAAAAAATCAAAAGGCTTGGTTAATATGACCCAATCAAAATTTTCAGCAATCACTGTTGCACGGGCATGACGGGCAAAAGAATAACGTTCAACAATACGTTGGAAGCGACGTCCAATGTTAAGCACCCGTTCTCTGGGAATAAATGGAAAAGTATGAATAGAGATATTTCTTTCGCCTAATTCAGGCTGAACATTGCCAGTACCACTGAAAATATGGACTTCATGCCCCGCATCTGTCAGCGACTTGGCTAACTCCCAAACAGCGGTTTGAATGCCGCCGTACGACATGGTAACAGTAACATCGATAAATCCTATCTTCATTGGGTGTATTATCCTTTCATTCATTTTTCAGCAAGTACTGAACAGAATGCCAGACTTGATCTACCGATATTGCTGACATTGTATCTTGACGCGTTGCCTGTCGATAATCTACAGGATGTTCAATGACCACTAATTTTGGATGTTGCTGAGGTGCGAGAAAACGCCCTGGATGAAAACTATGATACAGAGCAACCATTGGTATTCCCAAGGCCCCAGCCAGATGAGTTGTTCCAGTATCAACGCCCACATACAAATTAAGTTGACTCATGATTGCCGCGTTTTGCCGCATCGTCGTCTTACCCGCCAATGACGAGCATCTGTTTGTGCCCAATTTCTCAGCCAGCATTTGTGCACTATCTTCACCATCTTTACCGCCTAACAGCAAAATATGCGCATGCGGATAATCGCGATAAATATGTTGAGCTAATTCGTAAAAATGTTCTACAGGCCAATCACGATAAGCTTTTGCAGGAAAACTCTGTAACTGAAAACCAATTCTTAATTGTCGTTCTATTCCTTGCCGTTGAAGAAAATCTCTGGCGTATTCCGCTTCATACAAGCTTACATTATACTGCAAACGCCAATTACTCACTTCAACCCCAAGTGAATCGATTAACAACGCCCTTTCCTGTTGGGCAGGCATAAGTTCGCCAGGCCTTGCTATAGCATACTCATTTGGTTTTTTACCCGATATTTCCGAAAAATAAACGGCCAAATTTGCTACACGTTTGGCATACTGCAATAGGGATTTATCCTGGCCATAGACTAATGCCAGATCATAGTGCCGACGAGAAAACCAGCCACACCATTTAGCTTTACCTTTTGAAAAATCTTTCAATTGATTAATTAAATCGATATTTTCAAGGATTTCTTTCGTTTTTTTATGCACAAATATATCAATATTTGCCTCCGGCCACTTTTCTTTCAGGGCACGAATAACCGGAGTTATTAGTAAGGTGTCACCAAAACGGGCAATATTGATGATGAGAATATTTTGGGGTTGCATAATAATGAATATTAAATTATTAATCCAAAGATTGGAGCACTTAAGGTACTATACAGTAAAGTGAATCACTGTTCTATTTACAGTTAATAAGCCCAATAGACATACAAAAATAAAGCTAATGACATTTCAAATCGTTAATAAAAAGCATAGATTACTCTGCTAATACAGATAAAAATAATATAAACAAAATATTACCGCTTGTTTTCCATACTGGAATAAAAAATAGACTCCATTTTTTCTAACATATTATCCATGCCAAATAAGTGAGTTGCCCGTCGCAGTGAAGCCTCTCCCATTTGTAAACGTAGCCCTGCATTATGCATTAATAAATCTAACTTTTCTGTTAATTGTTCGACATTTTTAGGTTCGATAATATACCCTGTATCGCCATCAATTACAGCTTCTGTAATCGCTCCCACCGATGTAGAGACAACAGGCAATCCACACGCCATTGCCTGCATAATGCCTTGAGGTACACCTTCATTACCAAACGAAGGCAGAGCGAAGATATCCATGGCGTTTAAGCAATCAGGGACATCCTGGCGATTACCAAGAAAGATGACACTCTCTGTCAGCCCTTCCTGCTGAACTCGCGGCTCTAAATTCTTTCTTTGGGGGCCATCTCCCACAAACAGCAATTGCCAATCAGGATAACGTTGATGGAGAATTTTCCAACTATCAAGCAGGTAACGATGGCCTTTCCACGTTCTCATTGTGGCAACAATGCCCAGTGTTGGCTTGTCTTTGATGCCAATACGCTGACGACTTGAGGACTTACTTTCAGGATGAAAACGTGACAAATCGATTCCTGTCGGCACCGAGGTCATGTGAGATAGTGGATAATCATTATGCACATGCAGATATTGGCGTAGTTTTTCCCCAGTTGTCACAATATGCTGACCAGCGTGCAAATACAGCCAACGAGTCGCAATGGATTGTGAAACATGAGTCGAAACATGGCGGGTTCGGACTATCGGAGGCATACCTTTTAATGTGGCAGATGCCGCAGCCACCAGCCAAGAATCAGTAGAACTATGGGTATTGATTACATCGAACTGGCGACCTTCTGTTTTTAGCCAATGACGCATTGCCCGAAGACAAGAAAGACGTTTTTTTTCAATTGGGAGTGCAACAACAGGCACACCATAATGATGAGCTTCACGGTAAAGGGTTGAAGTTGGACAACAAACGATAACCACATGGTGTCCGCGCTGTATCATGCCTTGAGACTCTGTCAGAATACGAATTTCCTGCCCTCCCCAACCACACGATGATTCTGTATGTAAGATATTCAAGGTCTTTCTAACCATTTTAGCGTTACACCTGACGGTTCATAATTAAAAAACGGTAGTATACCAATCCAACTTCAAGATGCGTGTTATATTTCCCTGCGCAGCGGGGAAATATAAGGCCTCGCCTCGTCTTACGGATTGCAATTTGAAATTTATTGAGTATATAACTGAACAATGCATGGGCCTACACGCATAGTCCAATTTAAAATAAGCTACAGCGGCATTATCAGCAGATATAAAAAAACCCAGCATAATGCTGGGCTTTTTATAATCCACTAAAATTATTTAATTTTAGCTTCTTTGTACATAACATGCTGACGAACAACTGGATCGAATTTTTTCATTTCCAGTTTTTCAGGCATAGTACGCTTGTTCTTCGTAGTGGTATAGAAGTGACCTGTACCAGCGGAAGAAACTAGCTTGATTTTATCGCGAATACCTTTAGCCATTTTTCAGCTCCTTAGTACTTCTCACCACGGGCACGCAGTTCGGCCAGAACTGTGTCGATGCCTTTTTTGTCAATCACACGCATACCTTTAGCAGATACACGCAGAGTTACAAAACGTTTCTCAGACTCAACCCAGAAACGGTGAGAGTGCAGGTTAGGCAGAAAACGACGCTTAGTCGCATTTAATGCGTGGGAGCGGTTGTTACCACTCACCGGACGCTTGCCAGTAACTTGGCAGACTCGGGACATGTCTATTCTCCAAAAATCAAATCAGCTCGAGCTTTGTATTGGGTGTGACCGCCTCGTCAGGCTTAGGAGCCCATCTCAGCAAACTTTCTTTACTGAAAAGAACGTCACTGAAAAGACTCACATTTTCCCAGTAAAAAACTTACTGAGATAGGCTCTTCTCGTCAAACCCAAGATCCTCAAAGGTGGCGTAGTATACGCCCTCATTCGCTGATGCTCAAGTCCCGAACAACTAAGATCTGATCGTATCGCGAAAAAACGGTATTAAATCCAACCTCTTTCCATAAATGAGACACAAGATTGCTTACCAATGACGATATGATCCAAAACTTTAACGCCAACCAAGTCACAAGCTTCAATAATTTTTTCTGTCACCAATTTATCTGCCAGGCTGGGTTCTGGATTGCCGGAAGGGTGATTATGAGCAAGAATAATTGATGCAGCATTTACTTTAACCGCCTGTTTCACAATTTCACGCGGGTGAACTTCAACTTTGTTTATCGTTCCTTTAAACATTTCATCATGGCAGATAACTTTATTTTGGTTAGTTAAAAACAGCACCACAAATATCTCCCGATCTTGCCAAGATAATAAATCCTGCAAATAATTCTGAGTTATCGTAGGGCTGCTCATGATATCTTCATGGATAAATTGACTGGAGAAAAACCGTTTTGCCAGTTCAGATATCGCCTGCAATTGGACATATTTGCATCGCCCCATGCCTTTATGTGCACAAAAGTCATCGTAATCCGCAGATAGAAGGTGATAAAGAGAACCAAATGATTTCAGCAGATATTCTGCCATTTGTACGACATGAACACCCCTGGAACCTGTACGTAAAAAGATAGCCAATAACTCCGCGTCTGTTAGGGAAACAGCGCCATAAGCCAATAATTTCTCACGGGGAAGAAGATTTAAATGCAATTCATCGTTTCTTTCCATTACCGTTAAATCCATCATTTCCTCCCCCTTTCAATATCCTTTGTTCCAATCCCTTACCCTATAGCCCCCATAACGATGGAGGCCATCACTCATCTACATTTCGTACCTACTATCCCATGATGAAAAAATCGCCGCCAGATCGACTTGCGAGGCTTGCGCAGTGCTTCGCAAACTTGCCATTTTTGGCTGTCTAAATAGGGCGAGTTCTCAACGCAATATTTTCTTGTGATAGAATCTTAAGGAATTGCAACTGACATCTGGACAATCAAAATGACAGGATTTTCCGGCAAACCACTTTCTGGTAAACAACTTTCTGGTAAACAAATAGTCCTTGGAATCAGCGGGGGGATAGCCGCTTACAAAACTGCCGAATTGGTGCGCCGTTTGCGTGATCGTGGTGCCCTGGTACGCGTTGTCATGACTCCCGCAGCAGAAGCTTTCATCACTCCACTGACCTTACAGGCAGTATCTGGTCATCCCGTCTCAGATGATCTTCTAGACCCCGCTGCCGAAGCCGCCATGGGGCATATCGAACTGGCAAAATGGGCTGATTTAATTATTCTCGCGCCCGCCACTGCTGATCTGCTGGCTCGTCTGGCCGCAGGTATGGCGAATGATTTAGTCACCACAATCTGCCTGGCTTCCGCTGCACCTATTGCTGTTGCCCCCGCAATGAACCAACAAATGTACCGTGCACAAGCCACCCAACATAACCTGAAGGTACTTAAAGAACGTAATATATTGATTTGGGGACCCGCTGAAGGCAGCCAGGCATGTGGTGATGTTGGGCCAGGGAGAATGTTGGAACCGATGGCGATTGTCGAACAGGCAATGCAGCATTTCACCACGGAGAAAAATTTTTCTGGCCTACGTATCACCATTACCGCAGGACCAACCCGTGAAGCCTTGGATCCTGTTCGTTTCATCAGCAATCATAGCTCCGGTAAAATGGGTTTTTCCATTGCACAGGCAGCAGCAGAACGGGGTGCTGAGGTGACATTAATTACCGGCCCCGTTAATTTACCCACACCACAAGGCGTTAAACGCATTGATGTCAATAGTGCACTGGAAATGTATGAACAGGTTCAAGCTACCGCAGCCTCACAACATATCCTTATCGGTTGCGCTGCCGTGTCTGACTATCGTTTCAAGCAAATCTCAGCAGAGAAAATCAAAAAGCAGGGTGATGAAATCACATTTACACTAGTGAAAAATCCTGACATTGTAGCGAGCGTTGCGGCCATGGAAAAAAATCGGCCATTTGTCGTTGGATTTGCAGCCGAAACCCAGAATGTGGAAGAATACGCCCGCGGAAAACTCAAGCAGAAGAATCTGGACTTGATTTGCGCAAATGATGTATCCCTGGCCGGACACGGTTTCAACAGTGATACTAACGCATTACATCTATTCTGGCATGATGGTAGTGTTCAGTTACCCCACAGTGGTAAATTACAACTCAGCCACCGCTTATTAGACGAGATACTCAAACGCTATGATGAAAAAAATCGACGTTAAAATCCTTGATCCCCGCATCGGGCAAGAATTTCCTTTACCGACTTATGCTACACCTGGCTCTGCGGGTTTAGATTTACGTGCTTGTCTGGATAATGCGGTGGAACTGGCTCCTGGCCAAACTGAGCTTCTGCCAACGGGGATTGCTATCCATATTGCAGATGAACAATTAGCGGCAGTTATTCTCCCCCGCTCTGGTCTGGGTCACAAGCATGGCGTTGTACTGGGTAATTTGGTGGGACTTATCGATTCAGATTATCAGGGACAATTGATGGTTTCAGTTTGGAACCGTGGTGATAAAACTTTCATCATCGAACCCGGCGAACGCATTGCCCAGATGGTTTTTGTACCCGTTGTACAGGCTGAATTTAATTTGGTTGCAGATTTTGAGACGAGCCAGCGCGGCAGTGGTGGATTTGGCCATTCCGGTCGTCAATAACTTTCCATAAGGCCTGTACCGTCAACCGATTTTCATATTTTTTGCTCACAATGTTTTTGATAACAATGGCTTTTGACAACAATCGCTTTTGACAGCAATAACGTTGTGGCAAAAAATAGCTGGATTTGTTTTGCTGTTTTAGCAGGGGTCTTACCAGACATGGCAGAAAAAGAACGTACAAAAAAGAAAAATAGACGTGAGGAAATCTTGCAGGCACTGGCACATATGCTGGAATCCAGTGATGGCAGCCAACGAATTACTACTGCAAAACTTGCCGCAAACGTTGGTGTTTCTGAAGCAGCCCTTTACCGTCATTTTCCGAGCAAAACCCGGATGTTTGACAGCTTGATTGAGTTTATTGAAGATTCCTTAATTTCACGTATCAATCTGATCCTGCAAGATGAAAAAGACACCATCACACGCATTCGGTTAATCCTCGCCCTACTTTTGGGTTTTGCAGAAAGGAATCCGGGGCTGACCCGTATTATGACCGGCCATGCCCTAATGTTCGAACAAGACAGATTGCAAAATCGCATCAACCAGCTATTTGAGCGAATTGAAATGCAACTTCGCCAAATCTTAAAAGAGAGAAAAATCCGTGATGGGCGAGGATTCGCTTATGACGAGTCTGTGTTGGCATCACAGTTACTGGCGTTTTGTGAAGGGATGCTCTCCCGTTTTGTTCGCTCTGAATTTCGCTATCGCCCAACAACGGAATTTGAAGTACGCTGGCCATTGATATTGACCCAACTGCAATAATCTAATTCACTACAATAGCCGATCGCAGTATCGTAAGTTCATATCCTTATACAGTGAATGATAACGTGCGGATTTTTTATTGAGTTGTGTTAATATGTTCCAGCTCATTGAGTTCACGACTAAGTGACTTAATAATGGCATCATTGTCGAATCCTTACCATATATAGATAGATGCCATTTCTACTACTCACCCCGCCCATCCTTGGGCGCGGGATTTTTTTCACTCAATCCAGATTATTGACCTTCAAATGCCGTATTCATTGCGATAAGCTTCTACCGCTTCCAGATGAGATTGCATCTCTGGATTTTCGCGCAAATAACTTACCAAATCATTCAAGGTAATGATGGAGAAAACCTGACAATGATAGTCACGTTCAACTTCTTGAATCGCTGAAAGCGTTTCACGCCCACGTTCCTGACGATCCAGACACAAAATCACACCGGATAGCGTTGCTCCGTGCTGCTTAATGATTTCCATCGACTCACGAATCGCCGTACCTGCGGTAATGACATCATCCACAACCACAACATTACCTTGCAGAGGGCTACCAACCAACGATCCACCTTCACCATGATCTTTAGCTTCCTTGCGGTTAAAGCAATAAGGCATATCGATATCATGATGTTCAGCCAATGCTACTGCGGTAGTTGTTGCAATCGGGATCCCCTTATAAGCTGGCCCAAACAGCAAATCGCACTTAATTCCACTATCTAGCAACGCTGCTGCATAGAAACGACCAATCAACGCCAAGTCACGTCCGGTATTAAACAGGCCCGCATTGAAAAAGTACGGGCTCTTGCGACCAGATTTCAGCGTAAACTCGCCAAATTTCAGCACCTGTTTTTTCAGTGCCAGCTCAATAAATTCACGCTGATAGGCTTTCATTGGGGTTTCTCCTCTTTGATCTCTTGTCATTCATTACTATTTATTGCAGGTAAATTTATTGCAGGCATAAAAAAGGCGACTCTTCAGCCGCCTGATTTATTTATTATTTTAATGGATCTTGTTCTAACGCATCTCGCTGCGCTTTGAAAATCGTATCCAACCCCTCTTTTGCCAATGAAAGCAGTGAGAGCAACTCATCATGGCTGAACGGTTCACCTTCTGCCGTACCCTGCACTTCAATCATTCTGCCATCATCCATCATGACGATATTCATGTCAGTTTCAGCCGCAGAGTCTTCGACATATTCCAGATCACAACGTCCTTCACCCTCAACGATGCCAACAGACACTGCCGCAACCATTGCTTTTAGGGGGCTTTCTTTCAGTTTGCCTTCCGCAACTAGCTTATTTAGGGCATCGACCAGTGCCACACAAGCACCAGAAATAGCCGCAGTACGAGTACCGCCATCCGCTTGAATCACATCACAATCCAGCGTAATAGTGAATTCACCCAGCTTTTTTAAGTCGATGGCAGCACGTAATGAACGTGCAATCAGGCGTTGGATTTCCATCGTGCGGCCTGTTTGCTTACCTTTGGCAGCCTCGCGCGCATTACGGCTATTGGTTGCCCGTGGCAACATGCCGTATTCGGCGGTGATCCAACCCTGACCTTGGCCTTTCAGAAAACGGGGAATTCCTTCTTCAACGGAGGCATTACATAACACTTTAGTATCCCCAAATTCCACCAGAACAGAGCCTTCCGCATGTTTGGTGTAATGACGGGTCATTTTAATAGGACGCACCTGCCCTGCTGACCTTCCTGCTGGACGTTTTCCTACTAAGCTCATAGTGTAATCTCCGTTGTTCGTACATTTTAGGGGCGCATTATACGGCCTAAAGCGGTGAATGCCTATCCTGCATCTACACGGAGCGCTATAATCCGCACATCATTTTATAAATTGGGAACGAATTATGATCCGTAGTATGACTGCTTTTGCACGGAGAGATATCAGGGGAGATTGGGGAAATGCAGCGTGGGAACTGCGTTCTGTCAATCAGCGTTACTTGGAAACCTATATTCGCCTGCCAGAGCAATTCAGAAGCCTTGAACCTGTCATCCGTGAGCGCATTCGTTCCCGCCTGACGCGCGGCAAAGTGGAATGTAACCTGCGTTTTGAGTTAGATACCTTTGCTCAGAATTCCTTGATCCTGAATGAAAAATTGGCAAAACAACTGGTTGAAGCAGCAAGCTGGGTTAAACAGCAGAGTAATGAAGGTGAAATTAATCCGGTCGATATCTTACGCTGGCCAGGTGTGATGTCTGCCGAAGAACAAGATTTAGACGCTATTAGTGCACAATTGTTAGCGGAATTAGATCTGACGCTGGATTCTTTTATCCAGAGTCGTGAAACCGAAGGACAAGCACTCAAAACTCTGATTGAGCAGCGTTTGGATGCGGTAATTGTAGAAGTGACTAAAGTCCGAGAACAAATGCCAGCAATTCTACAATGGCAGCGCGAGCGCTTACAGACCAAGCTAGAAGAAGCACAAATTCAGTTAGATAATAATCGCCTTGAGCAAGAATTAATTTTATTAGCTCAACGTATTGATGTGGCAGAAGAATTGGATCGTCTGGACGCCCATGTTAAAGAAACACGTAATATCCTGAAGAAAAAAGAAGCCGTCGGCCGCCGACTGGATTTTATGATGCAGGAATTTAACCGCGAATCGAATACATTGGCTTCAAAATCAATTAATGCGGATGTGACAAATTCTGCAATTGAGCTGAAGGTACTAATTGAGCAAATGCGCGAGCAGATTCAAAATATAGAGTGACGTTTCTTAGCGTTTCACAACATTTCACCAAGCCAGTATATACTTTGTTATATCTGGCTTTTTTACTATCAGAGCATTGCAGAACGAATCACAGTAGCGCATGATTAGCGTGTACCCAAAGGTGTACCCATAGCACATTCTAAAAATCACTTTGGGTACACCCCAACTTTTTTACATTGAGAATTACACAGATGCCTAAACTCACAGACAAAGAGATCAGGGCGTGGATAAAGTCGGGTGAACGGTTCGAAGGAAAGGCGGACGGTAACGGGCTATATTTACGCTTTAGAGAAGCAGACCGAATTCCCTCATGGCGCTTTAGATATAAGTTGGCCGGAAAGTCTAGGACGATGAATTTGGGAACATACTCTGACCTATCATTAGCCAAAGCGCGAGAGCTAACCAGAGAGCTATCAGCGCGTGTTGCTTTGGGCTATGACGTTGCCGGAGAGAAACAGGAACGCAAGGCCGAAGCACTGGCAAAGATTGAAGCTGAAAAGAACGCTATCAAGGTTTCAGACTTAGCAGCCGAATACTTCGAACGCCAAATACTCCCTCGCTGGAAACACCCTGACATATTGCGTAGGCGTATCGATAAGGATATTAATCCGCGTATTGGTGATATGAAGATCGAGGATGTGAAGCCCCGTCATATTGATGAGATGCTCAAAAAGATAGTAGACAGAGGCGCGCCGACTATAGCGACCGATGTTCTACGGTGGGTAAGGCGTATATTTGACTATGGCATCAGGCGTCAGCTTATTGATGTAAATCCCTGTTCAGCATTCGAGGTTGCTGATGCTGGCGGGAAAGAAGTATCACGCGATAGGTGGCTGACCAGAGAAGAATTAATCATCGTACTGAGGACGTTCAGAACGTCCACAATCAGCCGCCAGAATGAAATCAGCTTTAAAATACTGCTTGCTCTATGTTTGCGCAAAATGGAGCTATGCGCCGCTCGTTGGGAGGAATTCGATTTTGCTAATAGTGTTTGGCATTTCCCGGCAGAACGTAGCAAAAACGGTGATGCGGTTGACATTCCTCTATGCCCGAAGGTTATCGAGTGGTTCATGGAATTAAAGGCTATGGCTTGTGGTAGCCAATACGTATTACCCGCAAGAAAAATGCAACATCGCATGATTCCACATATTCAGGAAAGCACTTTACCTGTAGCGCTTGCCAAAGTAAGGCGAGAATTGCCGCCAGATATACCTAACTTCACGATTCACGACTTTAGGCGCACTGCTCGCACACACCTAGCCGCGTTAGGGGTCGATCCCTTTGTGGCTGAACGTTGCCTAAATCATCGAATAAAAGGCGTTGAGGGCATCTATAACAGACATGATTACTTTGATGAACGCAAAGCCGCGTTAGCTCAATGGTGTGATTTGCTGGTAACACTGGAGAAAGGTGAAGATTACAACGTGACTCCAATAAAACAAATTAAAAGGAAATTTGTATGACAGTACCTGAGATTGATGTATTAAAACTATTTGCCTCACAAGGAACTGCTACCCCTAATGCTGTAGCCCTTTCAATTTATGGTTTAGACCCTTATACATCAATGACAAACATACCAGAGGCGTATTTAAAAAATGTTCGTAATGTAAGAGGTGCTATCTTAAGTAATGTGAACGCCCTCAGCTTGTTCCGAGAAAAAAAAACTCACACAAATACTGTCATTGATTCAGATATTGTGTTTGGTGCTGCATATCAATGCCTGAGCTTAATAGAAAATATCCCAGAGGCCATTGCGTCAAGAATAGAGCAAGCTGTAGACAATATATACAAAGAGCACAAAAAAAATGGTGGATGGGAAGAATACATTAAGATCTTTGGTGGACGAGAGTTAGTTGAAAAAATTGCACTACAGAATAAAAAAGGCCAGGGACAATACCGAAAAAATGATGAGCAAAAAGGAACTTACAAATTAATCGGACTGCTTGTATTACTGCTTCAAGAAAAAAGCATAAACGGTTGTCAGCCATCAGACCATTACGGCGCAATAGGCGATCCCATTAAACAACACATCTACAATGACATCAAAGAGTTAGTTAAGAATATGAAAAAGCCTGATTTTTTAGTGGGTGTTGGGCGAACCACATTCTTTAACAAACTAAGCGATGCTGATTACTATTTAAATGAGTAAGATAAGTAGTTAGCTAACTAAATAATAGGCAGATAATGATTTAACAGCCTACATACGTAAGGATATTGTTGCTTACAAAGTAAGCAATAATGACGAATGATGACGGTTAGTGATGAATGGTAGCGGACAATAACGGGCAATAACGGGCAATATTATTTGGTTTTATCAGGTTTTATCAGGTTTTATCAATATATGACATAGAGTTGTCATAATTTGCCAACCCCACCCACTATCACTCAAAATAATTCATTTAACTGTTTGATATTATTGAGATAATATTGGATTTTTTTATTTTTACCATAGTATTAAAAACTCCATCATCAGCCTAATTTTTCAATGGATTAAAAAAGTTTCAATGGATTTTATTATTCTTTTAATGGATTCCATTCTTAGTGGATATGGTGATTCTCAGCTTCTAGAATGCTCTCAACACGTCACAGCAGAGATAGGCATAACATAGGGAGGCTAGAGGAAGCATGACGAAGCAGAAAAATCCACGCATGAAAAATACAAGCCCATACCCTGAAGCCGGTAATGCACGTAAACGTCATACCGCTGATTTTCTGGGCATATCTGATTCAACGTTGCACCGTTGGGTTAAGGATAAAAAGATACCGCAACCTTTCGAGTTAGAGGATGGTTTCTTTGTCTTTGATGCAGCAGAAATACGTAAATGGGTAGAAAATAAAAAATCACATAGAGAATCAATATAATTATATAAATTTATTTTTATAATAAATTAAATATCATCCAGAATAAAAACAAGCACACCAATTAAATAATCGGTGTTGAAATTTTACGCCTATATAAACATAAAAAGGATACAGGTTATGAATGAAGTGTCATATTACAAAGATGAAAATCTATCATATATCTTTAATTATAAATTCATACCGTTTGAAGAGAATGGTAAGGATACAGGGTTTATGATTCGAACCATCGAATTATATTGTCTGGCAAAGATGAAAGATTCCATCAAAAAGCTCACTGAGCTAACGGGCTTTAGTTTTGATAATCTTCTTCCCACGGTAGAAGAAATAACACTTCTCATTAAAAGAGGACGAAGTGTTGTATCGGGTTATTCAACATTTCCTGAAAAAGAAGAAGTTGAATTAAAAAATTTAGTTGATATGTTAAATAATGCTCAAAGCGGTAAACTAAGTAAACCCGCGAGTTATCAGCTCAGTACCCGAGTTTGGATCACTGATATGCATCGTGCAGTAGAAAGGAAGAAAGACTCTATTGAGAGTGAAAGAGGTAGGCTGGCGAAAATGAATGGCCTTTATAGCTTATTATATCCGGTTATTGAATGGTTACTATCTGAAAAAATAACTGGATTTAAAAAAGAATTGCTGGAAGCTCTTCCTAGAGAAACAGTGTATTTAAATTCATTGTTATCAGAAATGAATTGGAGTCATAGTAGGATATGTAAGTTCATTATATCAGAGATGAATAAGTTGGAGGATTGTATTGATAAAGTTATAAGAAATTGCTCTTATCCGAGAGATAAATACGAATTATTACGTACTCCGATTTATAAAATTGATTACTATAAAAATTATTATAAGAAAGAAAGCGTCGATTTAAAGATTGTATTAACTGCTGATGAATACGTTAATGCTATGGTTAGTGCTAAAAAAAGAATTGAAGATAAATCAAGCTACATGTAATTATAAAATATAAGGATATTATTATGTATATTACCGCTATTCCTGATGCGGCTAAAACTTTTCATGCTAATTTTACCCGTGGAGCTAATTATTCCTCTAGCAATAGTGATACTTTTTATATTTCCCCAACCTCTGAAAATTTATTACGCGTCGCTATTTCAGATTCAAGTTGGTTTTTAAATAAATTAACGTTAGCGGATGTTAGCCAAGAAAATGGCGACACAATTAGTTTAGGTAATAATACCCTCCATACAGGAAGGATTATTGATGGGAGATTCCATAAACGAGCGAACATGGAAAGTACGCCTTATGCTTTAGAGGAAACGGATACCTGTGCCGCTATTTCTTATGAACAAATGTCACTGATTGCCAATAGTGGCAGTGGTGATGATGAACACTTTACTCAAGTGATGTCTGATTTGTTTTCTAAAACAGTATCGCTAGATATGATTAGAGTCGGCTTTAATGGTGAATTCTGTGCCTATCCAACTCAACCCGAAATATATAAACGGGGGCAGGATGTTAATAGAGGCTGGCATACAATAGCGAAAGAATTTAATAAAGGTTCACAGGTTATCACCGATAAAATCGTTTTGGGTAAAGATGGGGATTTTCCTAACTTAGATGCTATCGCAAATTATCTTATCACTAAAAAAATTCCAGAAGAATTTCGCTTGGTAGTATTGGTCGGTTCAGAACTGGCAGCTCTTTATCGGGAAAAGTTATTTAGTGCTTCAAATAAGGCGGCAGATATTCAAGCCAGTCAAATGGCTCTCAGTACCGTTGCAGGGCGCTTTGCACTCATTCCACCGTTTATGCCTGGTCGTCGATTAGTTGTGACCACATTAGATAATTTGCATATCTATACGCTAAAAAATAGCCGACGTTTTCGCGCGGAATTTGTTGATGAAAGAAAAGCTTATGAGCATAGCTACCTGCGTTATGAGGGTTACGGCTTAGGGGATGGAAATCTTTATGCAGCAGTAGATGAAAATGCAATCCATATTGAAGATGGAGTGTTTTCTCTATGAATGAATCACAGTTAATGACTACTTGGATTTGTGTTGCCACGGAGGGGCAAACCGTCGATAGGCGTATTATCGAAGCACAATGGTTGCATGAAATTGCAGAAACCTACGATACGAATTATTACACGGCGTTAATCTGGGAAGAGCATAACCGCGATCTTGATAATTTAGGGGAAGTGCTCGCCGCTCGGACGGACGTCATTGATGGAAAAGTCCGGCTTTATTTGCGATTAAGACCTAATCTCAAGCTCGTAGAATATAATACGCGAGGGCAAAAACTATTTTGTTCTATCGAAGTTATGGAAGACTTCCAAGGTGAGGGGATCTTCTATTTAGGTGGTCTGGCTGTTACAGATAGCCCTGCGAGTGTCGGAACCGATAGATTAAAATTCAGCATTAATCGTTCTCATTTTTCCCGCAAGAAAAGTAAGTTTTCGATTAGTTCGCCGAGAGAATTTAATCTTTCGGATGGGCTTAAAAATACGAAGAATCGTTGGTTTACCGCAATCTCCGCAGGTTAACGCTTTTGCCCGGTTTAGGCTGGGCTATTTTTCTTATCCCTATCAACTTCGTAGTTTAAGCCGATTTTAATCATGAAAATAAAAAGGTTGCATCCGTCTGAACGGTTAGGCTATATTGGAAATACGTTAGCAAAATCTAACGTTAGGCGTGGAAACCTGAGAATAGTAAAGGCGACAGTAGACGCCACATGCGTCTTTTTTTGTGTCGTAAATAATGCCTATCTAATGGCGGCTTACGCCTATCTGAATTCAATGGTGGCGTTGTCGGAGCACCCGAAAGGGTGGCTGGTTTCCTTTACTACCAGTATTTCCACCTCTGATAACGTCACCGCCCCTATTGAGCGTGGAAACTCTGGCGGTGATCCCTTTGATAAAGTAAAGGAGATCATCTTTATGATGGCAGTCCCAGCCCAAACTCAATTTAAATTTCTATTCCTGTGCGTAAAACGCTCTGATATTACCGCTAAACCCTGCCGTATCGAGGCTACTGCGCTAAACGAACATAACGCGAGAATGCTGCTCATTCATGATTTTGTTCTCTTATTTGCAGGTCGTTTACCTGTTAAACCAAAGAAAGAGGGCTGAATATGAAAAATACAGTTCATCAAAATACGGTTATTTCTGCTACAGGTGAAAAACAGCTATTAAGAGTCGCAATGATGACTTCATTTTTCTCTGAATTATTAAATAATAGCTCACTTAGTCATGTTTCAAGCGCAGGCATGGCCGCAGTCATGGAGTGTTTATCGGAACAAGTTGAAATCATTATTGAAGAAAGCAGCATGATGAATAAGGACATTAAATAATGAATAATCAAAACTATCCAGACGCTTCAATTATGCCAACAAGCATACCTTCCGTGACGGATATCGTTAAAGCAGCCAACGGGCGTTGGTATTATATTTTAAGTAACTTAGGCATATCTGTACCTGAAAATCATAGGCACGGCGCTTGTCCTAAATGTGGTGGCAAAGATCGCTTTCGGTTTGATGATAAAAACGGTAAAGGAACGTGGTTTTGTAATCACTGTGGTAGTGGTGACGGACTCGATTTAATCAAATTGGTGACAGGTCAGGATATTAAAACAGCATGTTTTGAAATCAATAAAATACTCCACCTGCCTGGATTTAAAAAAATAACGCCAACCAGAATAAAAAAGGCTAGCGCACAAAAAGGTATCGAGTTATTTGAAAAACTGAAAGGTTTATGTCTTTCAGGGGAAAGCCAATATCTCTCAAATAAAGGCTTAACTAATCATCAATATTTGATTACTCGGCAACAATATACACAAGGCGAAATTATTTTTCCAATTGGATCACTTTTATTGCCATTAGTTGATAACCAAGTTTCAATTAAAGGCGGGCAATTAATCAGCCCGGAAGGGGAAAAGAGCCTGTTATCCGGTTCTGCGCTTTCAGGTTCATTTATTGTTGTCACTGATAAGACGGATAAAAACATTGAACAGGTTGTGATTACCGAGGGTTTTGCTACAGGACTAAGCCTGTCAAAAGTGATTGATTCTTTCATTGTGGCGGCGGTTGCTGCCACTAATCTGGTCAAGGTAGCACAACAGTTGAGAGAGCGGTGGCCACAAGCAAAAATCATTATTGCCGGTGATAATGATTTTATTGATGGTAAAGAAAATACAGGCAGGCTCTGGGCAGAAAAAGCGGCTAAGGCGGTAGATGGTTGGGTCACATTGCCACCGACTCACTATAAAGCGGATTGGGATGATTACCGACAAGAAAACAGTGATAACAAGGTAAAAGAGGCTTTCTTTGAAGAAATGACCTACTGCGGAAAAGATAAAACCTATTTACCGCAAGGTTTCCGATTGACTCAAGAATATCTATGGTATGACAAACTCGTCAATAAATCGGATGGTGATACCGAAGTCAGGAATATAAAAATTAGCAGCCCGATAAAAGTAACGGCAATTACCTGCGATGCTGACAGTAGTAATTACGGACGGTTATTAGAATGGGAAGATACATACGGTAATTGCCGTAAGTGGGCTATGCCTATGGAAATGCTCAGCGGAAGCGGTGAAGAATTACGCCGAGTGCTTTTGGTTAACGGGCTATCTTATATCAATATTTCAGGACAAGCGCGGGCGCACTTGATGGAATATATTTCGCTATGCCGTCCAGAGAGAAAGGTTACTTGTGTTAATAAAACCGGATGGCACGGTAACGTGTATGTGTTGCAGGATGAAGTTGTCGGCACAGGCGCGGATTCCGTTATTCTTCAGACTTCCAGTGTTCAGGGTAAGGATTTTAGAGTATCAGGCACAAGTGAAGAATGGAGAGAGCATATCGGCAAATATTGCGTAGGAAACGCAAGACTCGCCTTCGCTGTGAGTTTAGCCTTTGCTTCATCATTACTAAAATTAGTGGGTGTCGGTGGTGGCGGCTATCACTTAAAAGGTGAATCCACGGATGGTAAGACAACCACAATGAAAGTGGCTGCGTCTGTCTGTGGGGGCGCAGATTATTGGTATACTTGGCGGGCAACCGGCAATGCGCTTGAAGGTACAGCCTGCCGCCGTAATGATGCAACATTGATGCTAGATGAAATCAGAGAAGTTGATGGGCGTGAGGCGGGTAATATTGCCTATATGCTGGCAAATGGTCAGGGCAAAGCCAGAGCGAAAACCGATGGAAGTGTCAGAGAAACCAACCGCTGGAATTTACTTTTCTTATCAACAGGGGAACTCTCTTTAGTTGAACATGCGTCAAATGCGGGTGAACGCACTTATGCGGGTGTAGAAGTCCGCATGATCCAAATTCCGAGTGATTCCGGTAAATATGGTGTGTTTGAAGAATTACACCAATTTACCAGCGGTAAATCACTGGCTGAGTATCTTGAATACGCTGTGACTAAATATCATGGTTCACCGTTCCGCGATTGGCTGAAATATCTCACTCATGATCTCACGTTTATCTCAGGAACGGCTAAAGCCTTATTGAAAGAATATACCGCTAAAATGATGCCGGAGAATGCAGGTAATCAGGTTGGTCGTGCAATCACCCGCTTTGCTCTTGTCGCTATGGCAGGAGAAATAGCGACAAGAGCTGGAATTACAGGCTGGCAACAAGGAGAAGCGTATACAGCGGCTGAAAAGTGTCTCGCTGCATGGATGAAAGAACGCGGACACACTGCGAATCAGGAAGATATTACCGCGTTGGAGCAAGTGACCGATTTTATCTCACGTAATCAATTCAGTCGTTTTGCAGATTGGTATGACGAAAATAGCCGTCCTCTCAATATGATGGGCTTTCGTCGTGTTGAAAAAGGCACAGGTAATCAAGAGCCAACAGTTCAATTTTATGTTTTATCCTCAGCATGGAAAGAGATATGCAAAGGCTTTGATCCACGCAAAGTTTCTCGTTTGTGTGTTGAAAAAGGTTGGTTAGAGGCAGGTAAGGACGGCAAGATACAAACGACTATACGCCTACCAGAAATAGGACTTAAACGGGTTTACTTATTTAATAGTAACGTCTTAGGTTCTGCCGAATAACTGGAATAAAACTGACCATCTTATTTATTTGGTGTAACAGGTGTAACAGGTGTAACACTCATGATTTTTAAGAGGTTTTTATGTTACACCTTTTATTTTTAAATGGGTAACAAGGTGTAACACATAAAGGTTTGTTACACCTGTTACACCTGGCATTTTGATAAAGGGTAACAACTTTATTCCTTATAATTCAACGATGTTACACCTGTTACACCTGAAAATAGAAAGGTATGTATTAAATTGGCTTTATTCTGGAAGGCATTAAGACGAGGATTATCAACAATGCGCGTAATGAAAATATATTGCCCAGAGTGCAACGAGCAGGCAACAATCAAAAAAATCAAAGTGGAAAGATTGGATAACATACCGGAGATTTACTGTTGTTGTAATGATGTTGAATGTGGTCATACATACGTTTTAACCCTAAGTTTTTCACATTCGATACGCCCTAGTAAGTTGGTGCAAGATCCAAGTAATCATATATTGAAGTTGTAATCACCTGAGAAATAGCATCAATAATTGTCTGGAGCAGAACGCTAACAGTGAAAATAAATTTTTCACACAATTTCAGTTTACATTTCCTCCTACCCCGCATAAACACTAACTTTTTAGTTTTTATGTTGGGTTTCCTACCAAGTAGGAATCTCACGTAAAATAGAAAAATCATTTTATTTCAAATAAATACAATTAACCCCCCAGAGTGGGGCTGGATAACAAACTGAAATTTCCTGAAATTCTTTTCACTTATTTCAGTTTGAGATTTTCCTCACACAGCCAGTACTGGTGCGGTCTGGCGATTTGGTTTGTAGAATTTTAAAACTGAAAAAACTTTTTGATCCAAAACGTGCAGGCGGGTGCGGTGTAGTGCGTTTTACGTCTGGTTTACGTTTATTTCGTGGGAATTACGTGGCGTGAGCGTGATGTAGTGACGTGATCTAAATGAACCCATCCCCCGCCGCAAGATTGTATCTGTGTACCTTAGCGGGTGATTGGTTGCGTTGTATGAGGATGTAAAAATCTGCACTTAAAGATAATCCACACTTAGAACACTATTGTTGAATAAATACTCAGATTGCGTACAATTCACATGTACATATCTGGAGATAAATTATGCGTACATACACCTCAACCCAAGCACGAGCCAATATTTCCGAAGTGTTGGATGCTGCAACTCATGGCGAACCGGTTGAAATTACTCGTCGAGACGGCAGTTCAGCTGTTGTTATCAGTAAAGCAGAATTTGAGGCATACCAGAATGCTAAACTGGATGCAGAATTTGATACGATTATGCAGCGTCATGGGCATACGGTAGAGGCACTGACAAACCGATGAAATGGGTCAGCGCGCAGGAAGTCATCGCTTTTCATGATCGTATATTGCAACGGCTTCCCGGCGTTGCTGGCATGCCCGATGCTGGTAGAGCTGAAGCACTTATCTATCGAGTGCAAAACCGTACCCACTATGAAGGTGTAACAGACATCTTTGAACTTGCAGCCACCTACTGGGTTGCTATCGCTCGCGGTCATATCTTTAATGATGGCAATAAACGCACGGCGTTTTTCGTTACCATGACTTTTCTTTACCGTAACGGTATCAAGATCCATGATAACGATAATACGCTGGAAAACTTAACGGTTGAAGCTGCCACGGGTGAGAAGACCGTTGAGCAACTGGCGCGACATCTGCGCGAATTGATAGACGGTGCTGAGCCAAGCTGTAAGACATAATCACAATTGATTTTTTATGAGAAATAAGTGAACACTCCATTTTGCCGTGTACCCAAGGGTGTACCCCTAGAAAATATTGAATAGAGCAAATCCAGTATTTATGCAGGTTTAAGCCTGATACTCAATGAATAGATTCTCCCCAGTGATCACAAAACCCATTTAGTGGTACACGGCCATTTTTTACATTGGAAATTGCACAAATGCCGAAATTCACAGACGCTGGATTAACGCAATAAGTGCAACATGCGCCCGGTATAGGCTTCCATTGGCGTCAGCCCATTTAAAATCTTTCTTGGTGTCATATTCAGCCTCAATTCCATATCGCTGA
>NZ_JADEUG010000023.1 GCF_015163665.1 Xenorhabdus sp. BG5
TATTACAATGACATCCGTCCTCATCGCTTTAATGGGGGAATTTCTCCCGCTGAATATGAAAGACTGTGGGAAGAGGCTAGAAATGTGTCCGAAACTTCTTGACCGCTACATTAGTAAAGGGGTCTAGGCAATGGAAACAAGCTGTCAAAGATTTACAGCAAGCTATGTCTAATGGTGAAAAATTCCAAGTAAAAGTACAATCTAGCTCTGATGCAAAAGCATGTAAGGCCCATACTCAAAGTGCTCGTGCAGATGGTGTTGAAAAATACCCTAAAGGATATGAGCAGCATATGGGGCCAGAAGGTGGATTTGGGGATACACCACATATTAAATGGTATAACAATGGAACGGATGGTCATATTTTCTATGACATACCGAATTAATAATGAAAAATGAATATTCTTTTAATTTTTTGATAAAAAAAGAATTATTATCAGGTAAAGAACGTGAGAATATATTCTTTGAAATGTTTGAGTTTGTCACAGATGGAATATTATATGAATCATCATCTCTTGATAGTTTGAAGGATATCTTATGTGAAGAATCGTATTACATTGCACATAATTTAGTTTCTTATAAAGGTAAGAAAGCTATTTTTAAAGGGAAAATCGTAGTTAGTGAAAAAGAAAATCTAGTTTCTTTTTTGTATAAATCTGCTGAACTTAATGATCTAAGAACTTTATTGATAGCACCTGTTTTCAATGAAAAACCTAATTATGTAATATACTTAACTGAAGGTAACTGTCATTTTTATCATAAAAATTGAGTTGACAATGTAAGTAATGTTATTTGATGTGTAAGCCGGAAAGGTCTGCATGATTTTCCGGCTTTTTTATCGTTATTCTGCCTGATAATCCCCGATCAACTCCCACATCCGCAGCTTGATGTCACTGAGCTGATCTTGCTGGCGCTGGTACTGTTGCTTGATGGTGCGGGTGTCGTCAGTGTCAGGTATCAGCACCAGACAACCGTCCATAATCTTCACCGTCAGGGTGCAGCCCTTATCAAACCCGGCGGCCTTAAGCCACTGGCCTTTAAGATGGATCGCAGGTGGGGCGGTGGCCTTGTCATTTTGCGGCACGTATCCCACAGTGTAATAACGTTCTGTTTTGGCTATTTATAAGCCAATACAAATAAATTAATCATAACGCCACTGATACGATTTCCAACAGCAGCCACGCTGAATCTACCTTAGCCATGATTAGAAACCAATAATCCGAAAATATCTTAATACTTTGTTTTTACATGAAATTAATGAAAAAATTTTAAATTAAAAAGAAATTAAATTATGAATAACAGATAAAACAGGAGTCAGATTGTATAAAAATAGATAATCCTGTTACCTAAACATAATCATTTAGCATAAAGTGCCATTTAGCTAAGTGGAAAGATTTAATTTATTCCTCATGCTATTAACTACTTGTAAATCATTTATTCAAATGACACATTGTATAGGTCTATGAGCTATCACCTTAACCAGCTCTTCTGATTTTCTGAACATTCTCTAAACATTCAAGGATATTATGAGTAACCAACAGACTGCCAAAGGTATCTTGTATGCCTTGGGGGCTTATCTTATTTGGGGATTGGCGCCCATCTACTTCAAAGCCATACAATATGTGCCACCCGATGAAATCGTATCACACCGTGTTATATGGTCAGTTTTCTTCATGGTACTGTTGCTAACGTTGACTCGTCACTGGCGCCAGGTTTGGGCTGTTGTTCGCCAACCGAAGATACTGCTATTGCTAGGCATTACTGCCTTCACTATTACCAGTAACTGGCTTACCTATATCTGGGCAGTCAATAATGGACATTTGCTGGAAGCGAGTCTGGGGTATTTTATTAACCCACTGGTTAATGTGCTGTTTGGTATGATATTTCTTGGTGAACGTTTCCGCCGTATGCAGTGGGTTGCCGTGGGATTGGCCTTTACCGGTGTATTGCTCCAGCTATGGCAGTTTGGTTCCGTTCCGATGATTGGTTTGTACTTAGCGACGACGTTTGCTGTCTATGGTCTGATCCGCAAAAAACTAGGCATTGATGCACAGACGGGTATGTTGATTGAGACAACCTGGGTATTCCCTGTCGCCCTGATTTACCTGCTGTTTTTCACCCATAGCCCAACAAGTAATATGTTGGATAATGCGTACTCTTTGAACCTCATGTTGATTGCTGCCGGTATTATTACAACAGTGCCACTACTGCTCTTCACCGCAGCCGCTGCGCATCTGCGTTTGTCCACGCTGGGCTTTTTTCAGTATCTTGGCCCAACATTAATGTTCTTGCTGGCAACGTTAGTTTATGGTGAGGAAATCGGACCAGATCGTTTGATCACTTTTGGCTTTATTTGGGCTGCCTTGATTTTATTTACTCTGGATGCGCTCTATACGCAACGTCGTTTACGGAAATAATTTAATTCATTCAACGACATTCCTAAACTGACTCAAGACATTATCTAAAATTTGGGTCAGTTTTTTTGTACCCCAGAAACATAGATAACTATGTAACTGGAGTTAGTCAAATTAGCCTGCAAAGCAACTCGTTAGCAAACAAGAAAATAGATAGCGGGTGGGATGGCTACAGCCAATTTTTGCGTTTGAAGTAAAGGTAAGGAGCTAAACCCGCTGCTATCATCAATCCAATCGCCGCAGGATAGCCGAATGTCCAATGCAACTCCGGCATAAATTCGAAGTTCATACCGTAACTGGACGCAACGAGTGTCGGTGGCAGGAATACCACAGAGACAACGGAGAAGATCTTGATAATGCGGCTTTGTTCAATGTTGATAAAGCCCATCGCCGCCTGCATCAAGAAGTTCACTTTCTGGAACAGGGATTCATTGTGCGGCAGCAAGGATTCAATATCCCGTAAAATTTCACGGGCCTGTTCCAACTGATTCGCAGGCAAGCGGGCACGGCGCACAAGGAAGTTCAGGGCACGTTGGCTATCCATCAGGCACAAGCGAACTTTCCAGCCAATATCTTCCTGTTCAGCAAGATTAGACAAAGCAGAATCAAACTCATCGCCCTGTTTGCCTTTCATAATGACCCGACTCAGAGATTCCAGCGCACTATAGATGTTTTCAATGACATCAGCCAATTGTTCGATTTTGGTTTCGAACAAGTCCATCAACAGTTCATAGGCATTCCCGTCAACCATCGTCTGGTTACGGGCACGCATTCGGTATAATCGAAATGCAGGGAGTTCACGCTCTCGCAATGTGTAGAGACGACCGTCACGGATAGTAAATGCGACTGTCGAATTGCCAGCATGGTCTTCGGCATCTTCAAAGTAGAAGAATGAATGGACGTGCATACCATCTTCATCTTCAAAAAAACGGGCTGATGCCTCAATGTCATCCAACTCGGTGCGGGTCGCCAGGACTTGTCCCAGCTCATTCTGGACACGGAGGCGATCATCATCCCCCAGACCGACTAAATCTACCCACATGGAGTCAGATAACTGATCACCTTCTTCAAGTTCAAGACGGAGCAGGCGATTATTCTCTAATTTAAATGCGTTCAGCATGTACCATAAGTCTCCTTATACTCCCTACGCTTATCGTAAGGCGCGAATGTTACGCTTAGAAGAAAAAGCCTGTCAACATTCAACCGGATTATTGGCCTGTTTCGAGTCTGGCATAGGCGGCCACTAACCACTTAATACCTTCACCCTGAAACGCGACTTGCAAGCGGCAATGCTCCCCACTGCCTTCTATATTGATAATCGTTCCTTCACCAAATTTAGGATGGCGTACACGCTGCCCAAGTGCATAACCACTGTCATTAGCACTGACAGGCGTACCCAGTCGTTTGTGGCTGACCGGACGGGATACTGTTGCCCGCAAGCGAACTTCTGTCACGCATTCTGTCGGTAATTCTCCAATAAAACGAGATGGGCGATGATGAACTTCCTTGCCATATAAACGGCGGCTTTCCGCATAAGTCAGCGTCAGTTTTTCCATCGCCCTGGTCACGCCTACATAGGCCAGGCGACGTTCTTCTTCCAGCCGACCACCTTCTTCGATGGACATCTGACTCGGAAACATGCCCTCTTCCATACCCACAATAAAGACTTGTGGGAATTCCAAACCTTTTGCTGAGTGCAAGGTCATCAGTTGCACTGCATCCTGATAAGCATCTGCCTGACCTTCCCCCGATTCAAGTGCGGCATGGGAAAGGAAGGCTTGCAATGGCAGCAGGTTTTCATCTTCATCCTGATAGCTGAATTGGCGGGTTGCCGTGACCAATTCTTCAAGGTTTTCGATACGCGCTTGCGCCTTTTCACCTTTTTCCTGCTGATACATCGCCCGTAGACCAGAATCACGAATAATGCGATCGGCCTGCACATGCAACAGCATCTCCTGCGTTTCTGTTTCCAGCGCATCAATCAATTCAATGAAGCGCTGTAGCGCAGATGCTGCACGCCCAGCCAGCACTTTTTCCTGTATCAATACCAAGCTACTTTCCCACAAGGTTTTTTGCTGATCCCGCGCAACCTGGCGCACAACATCAAGTGTTCTGTCGCCAATGCCCCGTGTTGGCGTATTTACCACGCGCTCAAAAGCAGCATCATCGTGACGGTTTGCGACCAGACGCAAGTAGGATAAAGCATCTTTGATTTCCTGACGTTCGAAGAAACGCTGGCCACCATAAATGCGGTAAGGCATGGAAGCCTGCAACAAGGCTTCTTCCAAGACGCGGGACTGGGCATTGCTTCGATATAAGATCGCACACTCTTTCAGTGCGCCGCCATTATCCAACCAATGCTTGATACGGCCGACAACATAACGGGACTCATCCAATTCATTGAAGGCGCAATAAAGTGAAATTAGCTCCCCCTCGCTGCCTTCTGTCCACAAATTCTTACCCAAACGATCACTGTTATGGGCAATCAGGGCATTGGCAGCTTTAAGGATATTGCTGGTCGAACGGTAATTCTGTTCCAGGCGAAGCGTTTCCGCTCCCTGAAAATCCTTGAGGAAACGCTGGATATTTTCTACCTGAGCACCACGCCAGCCATAAATGGATTGGTCATCGTCCCCGACAATCATGACCTTGCCGGTATCACCAGCCAAAAGGCGAATCCAAGCGTATTGAATGCTGTTGGTATCCTGAAATTCATCCACCAGAATATTCGTGAAACGTTCACGATAATGTTGCAGGATTTGTGGCTTGTTCAGCCAAAGTTCATGGGCGCGTAGTAACAATTCTGCAAAATCCACCAGCCCTGCGCGATCACACGCTTCCTGATAAGCCTGGTAGATTTTCAGCCAGGTTGCCTCTACCGGATTACCATAACTTTCAATGTGCTGTGGACGCAATCCTTCATCTTTTTTGCCATTGATGTACCACATCCCCTGACGGGCTGGCCACTGTTTATCATCCAGATTCATCGCTTTGATGATGCGCTTGATGAGGCGGTGCTGATCTTCGCTATCAAGGATCTGGAAATCCTGCGGCAAATTTGCATCAAGGTGATGAGCGCGCAACAAGCGGTGAGCAAGGCTATGGAATGTACCGATCCACATTCCGCCCTGACTGGTGCCTATCAGGTTTTCGATTCGGTGCCGCATCTCAGCAGCCGCTTTATTGGTAAACGTGACCGCCATGATAGAAAACGGCGTGGCATTTTCAACTGACAGTAACCAAGCAATCCGATGAACCAGCACACGCGTTTTACCACTGCCAGCACCAGCCAGTACCAACATATTACTACGGGGAGCGGCAACCGCTTCACGTTGTTTATCATTGAGGCTTTCGAGCAGATAAGAAACGTCCATAATTACCGTCAGTTGTTAATATTTTTATATAGATTTCGATTTGAAATTATATCAGTGCTACCAAAGAAGCCAAATCAGAAATCTCAATATGTGGCACCAGACGCCCTTCAGGTTCCTGCATCAAGTTTTTATTCTCGATGTTGATCCAACAGGCTTGCATACCACTACAAAGTGCTCCTTCTACATCTGTATTCAGATTATCCCCCACATGCAGGATCTGATTTACAGGCAGATTGAGCCGATCTGCCGCGAGCTGGTACATATCAGGGTAAGGTTTGGAGCGTCCATCTACGCCCGCTTTCAGGACAAATTCAAAATAATGGGCAAGCCCACATGCAGCCGGTTCAGCGTTCCCATTAGTAATTGCGACTAACGGCATTTTTTCCGCCAGTATGGACAAAGTGTTATGGGTAGATTCTGGAACAGTGATTTGGTTACGCCAGTACATAAAACAAGACATCATTTCATTCGTACCACGTACTGTCTCTTCATCATTGAAACCCTGGTGGGTAAACATCAGTTCTGCGGATTGCCGACGCCATGAAGTTACATCATGATAAATATCAGGTTCCCGTTCAAGAACCGCCTGGCGGTATAAATGCAGATCTTCATGCCCAAAGTGACCGAATTTGGCATCGTACTGCCTGATAAAACACAATACTTCTTTTTCGGTTTTATCGATTACAGGATGATTATCGTAAAGCGTATCATCCAGATCGAATGTCATCGCAGCAAACGGCGCGATAGGCCGATAAAAACGCATTATGATTTTCCTCGTTTGGCTCTGGGGTGAGCCACATCATAGACTTTGGTCAAGTGCTGAAAGTCCAAATGGGTATAAATCTGGGTGGTCGACAGGTTCGCGTGGCCCAGTAATTCCTGCACTGCACGCAGATCGCCGCTGGACTCCAGAATATGTGTGGCAAAAGAGTGACGCAATTTATGAGGGTTAATATGGCTGCTAACACCTTGCCGAATCCCCCACTGTTCAAATCGTTTCTGTACATTACGGGCAGAGAGACGTTTTCCGCTTTTGGAGGAAATGAAAACCGCATCATCTTCCGGTTCAAGTAATTCCCGCATTTCCAACCAACGCTGGAGCCATTCCTGCGCCATACGGCCGAACGGCACTTTACGTTCTTTGCTACCCTTGCCATATACCCAAACTTCCCCTCCTGCCAAATCCAAATGGCGACAATCCAGGCCCACCAGTTCAGATAAACGCAACCCCGCTCCGTACATCACTTCCAGCATTGTTCTGTCACGCACTGACAGCGGATCGTTCAGATTAATATTGAGCAGTTGGTTAACTTCATCCACATCCATATTTTTAGGTAAGTGGCGTTTTTTACGGGGGGTACTGACTGTTTTAGCCGGATTAGCTGCCAGCTTATTTTGCATTACCATCCAGTCAAGAAAACTACGCAAAGAAGAAAAGCGCAAAGCAAGGCTGGCAGACTGTAATCCAGCCCGCCGACTACGGGAGGCAAACATTTTGACTTTAGCCGGATCTAACTCCTGCCATTCACGTATCCCCATCTCCAGTGACATTTCCGCCAAAACTGCCAAATGGCGTCGATAGTGAGTGATCGTGACGAGGCTTAAACGTCGCTCAACCCGCAAATAGTGCAAGAAGTCTTCCACGGGCGCTAACAATAAATCAATCGGCTGAGTCATGCGCGTTCAATCCAACGGGACAACAAACCCGGCAACAGCTTAGCCAAATGGGCGAGAATGTCAGTTCCCATGCCTTCGTGATAGTGCTGCTTATCATGGCTATTGAAAATAACCATGCCCAACTCCCCTCGTGATCCTAAAAGGGAAATCGCCACTGAGCCAACATGGCGTGCCTGTGGCATCAACAATAAAATCTCTGGGCCATGCAATCGGCCAAGATAATGATTTTTTTCACCAAATCGCTTAATGCGGACGGATTCAAAAGCCTGACGGGAAATAGTCAGCTCCGGCACATTCAG
The DNA here is from genome assembly GCF_015163665.1 of Xenorhabdus sp. BG5. Classification (GTDB taxonomy): domain Bacteria; phylum Pseudomonadota; class Gammaproteobacteria; order Enterobacterales; family Enterobacteriaceae; genus Xenorhabdus. The sequence continues at coordinate 7,762 of NZ_JADEUG010000023.1, forward strand.
TGGTGCACCAAGATGCCATTTATCACTGAACAACCGAATATAACTGTTACTCAATCCCAATATTTTTGACCATGAACTTAGGCAGGAAAGAAAGCCCTGCAAACTCTTGACACCAGAGAGATCTGACAGTAATTGCAATAAGCTACTGAACAGTACTTCATTCTGTTTCGCCTGCGCTATCAAATGGTTCAGATCGTCTTCCAAATAACAGATACGTTTCCTCTGGCGGTTCATATGCCATTCCATTAAAGAGACACTGTCCCGCACTGGATGAGGAACTCTTATTTTATCGACCATATTGGCATTACGGATAAAAAAATCTGGATTATTCAATAAATAATCCACGACTGTCTGATCATCCAGCCTGTTTCCGATGTGCAATGGATCGTCTTTTTCACTCATTTTCCAATGCCCCATATTTCAAGAGAGACTCAGCAAACACAGAATCAATCACAAATGAATCGTACCATCATAAACATGGGTTGCAGGCCCAGTCATAAAAAGGGGTTTGCCCGGCCCATCCCAGCGAATTTGCAGTGTCCCACCCGGAAGGTCAACCCGAACTTGATTATCCAACAGATCCTGCTGAATACCGACTGCCACTGCGGCACATGCGCCACTGCCACATGCCCGTGTCTCACCAGCACCGCGCTCATAAACACGCAACCGAATATGGCCCCGATTTATTATCTGCATGAAACCAATATTGGCACGTTCAGGAAAACGTTCATGGCTTTCCAACACGGGCCCCAATATTTCCACTTCGGCAGTGTCCACATCCTCAACCTGTATAACACAATGAGGATTTCCCATCGATACAACGCCGCAAAGTACCGTATGTTCGTTAGTACGGATAATATAGGTTTTCTCAGCCTTATTGGCGCGAAAAGGGATACGCTGCGGCTCAAAATCCGGCTCTCCCATGTTGACACAGACTTGCTCATCATTTGTGATGCTTAATATCATTCGGCCCGCTTGTGTACTGACCTTGATATCACGTTTATTGGTCAACCCCTTGAGACGGACAAAACGGGCAAAGCAACGTGCTCCATTACCACACTGGGAAACTTCACTGCCGTCAGCATTAAAAATGCGGTAGTGAAAGTCTAAGTCAGGATCATAGGGCGCTTCAACAATCAAAAGTTGATCAAAGCCCACCCCAGTATTCCGGTTAGCCAGACGGCAAATTAACTCTGGAGAAAAATAAACATTTTGGGTCACTGCATCAACGACCATAAAGTCATTACCAAGACCATGCATTTTGGAGAACTGCATATACGACTCCAGGAGAAATCACATTACCAAATCACTATCATGCATTCATCGATATATTGTCTTTTAATAAGCTGTTTTCTAACAACTTTCCTGACTGTGCCTTATCCATTTTATGCATAGGTACCTGTGTTGCAGATGTTTTTGCAGGAGGAAAATAGAGAGGCCCTTTCAAGCCACAGCCAGCCAAAGAAAGTAATGTTATGATAGCCAGTGACCACCGAAGTTGTTTTTTCATCATATTAATGCCTGTGATTCATGCGCCAATACTCTCTATAATCGCAGCTAGGCCCTGAAAAGCAAATAGGAAATAGACATGAACGATAGCGAATTTCATCAATTGGCTGATCAATTGATGTTTCATATTGAAGAACAACTGGATAATTACGATGGTGATACGGATATCGACTATGAAACAAACGGCGGTGTGATGACGCTGAGTTTTGAAAACGGCAGTAAAATCATTATTAACCGCCAAGAGCCTTTCCATCAGATATGGCTGGCAAGCAAAAATGGCGGTTATCATTTTGATTATCGGGATAGTCAGTGGATTTGTGACCGTAATGGTCATGATTTTATCTCTATGCTGGCACAAGCCATTACTGAGCAAAGCGGTGAATCATTCCAATTTTCGTGACTATATTTCATTAAAACCCAATTTCATCAAAACCAAATAAAAACAATTAGTCAACGAAAGATATCTAATAAAAGCGCCTGATGATACAGGCGCTTAAGTTCACTGATAATATCAATAGTGATACAGCGAACGATAAGGATCGTGTGCATGTGCTCCACAGGTTTTATCAAGACGCTCGTCAATAGGGAGCCTTGTATCATTCGCTTCTACATCATCCACTGGGTACACTCCCTCTATAAATGGAGTGACATGGGTACGCTCACCTTTCTTAACGATTTGATAGAACTGCGGCAAGTTGAAATTGACAAAACTAGAGCCATAAGTAAAACGATCATGTGATGATGAATAAAATCGGCTGATATCTCGCACCAACTCTTCTTTACTGCCTTCACAATGGGAATAAATTTCCACCCGATTTGATTCATCAAGAATATAAATATTGAACCCTTGTTTGTTTTCAATATCTTCGAAAAAGAACTGGATAATGCCTTCACAGGCAAAACCGTCTATTACAGGCGGTAAGTGTTTTTCTTTGGTATCAATTTTGACTGGCAGGCCATGCAATTTGGTGTTGGAAATCGCACCATAGAATTCCACTGCATTTTCCAATTTTTGCACCGAAACGTTTAACCGTTCGAAGAATAATCCCCATGTTTGCCCTGAGATGCGTAATGCCTTAAAACGGTTTGGATCTTGTCGGTTGCTGGACAAGCGTAACTCTATACACTCCGAAACTAATTGCTGGATACGTGTGCGGATTAATCCACGTAAGTGTTTGCTATAACAGAATACTTCAACGTCAGATGGCGGTGCTGCATCTTGATGCATTTTGCCCAATATGGTTTTCAATGCTTCCAATACCGATTGTTCACCACTGAAATGCAAGGTTCTCACTTCATTCCATGAATTGCGGTAAAGCAAATCTATGCTACCGACCAAACATTGCTGCAATTCGCCAAAACTGAAAACATTCAGGTTCCTTAAGTCAAAACGAACGATTTGATCAGAAAATGCAGCTGTTGGATCTTGTTCTAAATTGACAATAATCGCCAAGTGGCGGATTTCACACGGGCTATATAGTGCTTTTGGTGTAGGGGCAGGTAGGCGGATTGGGAAATGAGCGGCAATGTCATCCACCAAATCATATAATTTCTGCCTGTCACACTGAGATCTGCCGTGATGAATATGGAGCCGAGTATCTTTAGACAACAGGCCATTAAAATAGGTCCAGGAAACTAATTTATTCAGATAGCGATTGTATTCCAATGGTTGATGACCAGTGATCGATTCAATCGTGGGGGCATGGTTGTAAAGATACCAACCACTGCGGTTTACCCGCCCCGGAGGGACATAGATGAAAGTCAGATCCTTTTCCGACAGATCCGGTGATATCTGAGGATTCACCAAAGTCACTTTACCGGGCAATGCTTCAAAAGCCGCATACAATTTACGGGTCAATACGCCAATATCTTGCGGGCTGGCACTCACACTTAAATTATTACGGCGGGCAAAGCGGATTAAGTTGCGATAACTCTGCATCATGGTATCAAGCAATTCATTATGGGCATCACGCACCTGCTCAATTTTCCATGCATTACGGTTATCCAGCATGGCCAGTTTATTCTCATCCCAACCCCATTCGCGCACCAACTGGGACATAACCTGACGACGCCATCCTGTACAACCTTTATCATTCTGGCCTGCCAATAATTTCTCGCATACCTTCAGATAAAAACAACGACGCGCCAAATCAAGGCGCGCAAGGTCGTTCGTGGCAGTCAGGTAGCGGGTTACACGCTCCAGCATCATGCTATAGGCATCAAGACCAAAAGAAACAATTGCACCGTCATGAAAATATTGCTTCATTTCCAGCGCCAGAAGTTTTCCATTGGGATATTCCCATGAATAAGCTTCCAACAACAGGCTTTTCAATACAGCCTTATAAGGAGAGTCCACGCTCTTGTAAAGTTGCCAGAGGCTCGCCCCAAAATATTCTTCTGCGGACAATTCCCCCAAGCCCCCCAGATCCAACCATTCATTTGGCGTCAACACACCTTGAGCATAGAGTGAAAGGACGTACTCATCATAATGAGTCTCCTCTTCTACTGGAACCATTGCCCATAACAAGCGCTTGCCAGCCATACAAACCGCTGTGCGATAAAATTCATCAAGCAGAAGGATATGTTGGGTAGAACCGCAATCTTCACCGTTCAAACTACCACAGGCATTATGCCGAAAACGGTTTTCATCAATCAGAAAAAAAGTCACCTCAGTACCCAGTGAAGCCGCCCACTGTTCTATCAAGGTACATTTTTGTTCCAGCAAAGCTTTCTCGTCACTATCCAACCAAGATTGATGGCAAACCCAAATATCTAAATCAGAAGAACAACTTTGTCCGATAGAAGAAGTACTGCCCATGGAATAAATTCCGGTAATCGGCAATTCACCATTAGACATATGTGACAATACATCTGGCAGGGCACCAGTAAGCTGGTTATCCAGATCATTAATCCAAAACTGCTGTGCTTCATCAGGCATAAAAAAACAAACGCCGTGAGGAACATCGCTTTTGATATAACCTGGCATCATTGGATGATGATAATGTAATAATACTGGAATTAAACTATAAACTTGCTTGAAAGCGTCACTCATTAAGCTCGTAGCGCGCTCTAATCTAAGTTGGTTAATTGCATCCAGTCGCTGCTTCAGCGTTTCAATATAGAGATACAAGAGTTTCGCCTGATATCAGTTCCAGTGCCTAAAGTAGTCCCCTGTTTCCGATAACGCATGGTATTACAAGATTATTTAAAATTATTTTTACAAACTTATTGTCGGAAACGTGATCAATTTAACACCTTGCAATCAAAGCGTAAAGTACGCAATACCATCTTTTCTCTTCACCTGCAATAGCCGAAACACAATTAACTCATTGTAAAATATTAAGTTAATCACGAAACAGACACAATAATATACTTTTTTAGCATAACTATTATCGTTGTTTATTTTTCATATCGCGGTTGTAAAGCATTGTAAATACATCACTCTTTCATCAATATTTAACTGAATAATATTTTTCTTATTGTTAAATATTTTCACCGCTTTTTATCATTAAGATAAGTACAAATTTCAATTTGCTTTTAAATCAATCTCTTTGTTTATTTTATCCATTCGAATAAAATATTATTTTAATATTTAAAATTATTTTTATTTCAGAAACTGTATATCCATATACTATTTTGATTGTTTCTGGCTTTTTCGTAACTGGAAAAAAAATCATTGAGATGTTAAAACTGGCACTATTTTCTCACTAATTGGCGACTAACTGGTGGCTAAAAACCCTTATTTTCATCAATTCAAGTTGCGTAGTAGTTAATACCCTGGTCAATAAAGCAACAAAAATTGAAAAATGAAGAATATAGAAACCATGAGTTAATACAGTTACCCAATATACTTACCTAATAGATTTATCCATGACAATGAAAACCATTCGCATCGCTACCCGCCAAAGCCCATTAGCTATGTGGCAAGCGCAATATGTTCAAAAACAACTGAAACACTTTCATCCAGAACTGCAAGTAGAGCTGGTTCCAATGGTGACACGCGGCGATATTATCCTCGATACCCCATTAGCAAAGGTGGGAGGCAAGGGGCTGTTTGTGAAGGAATTGGAATTAGCTCTGCTCGAAAAGCGAGCTGATATTGCCGTCCACTCCATGAAAGATGTCCCTGTCGAATTTCCTGATGGTTTGGGATTGGTCACAATCTGCGAACGGGATGATCCACGGGATGCTTTTGTTTCAGTAAAATACGCCTCACTCGATGACTTACCAACTGGCAGTGTTGTGGGTACGTCCAGTTTACGCCGCCAGTGCCAAATCCGTCAGCGACGTCCTGATCTAGTCATTCGTGACTTACGCGGTAATGTCGGTACCCGCCTGAATAAGCTCGATAACGGCGATTATGATGCCATTATTCTTGCAACAGCGGGCCTGAAACGGCTGGGATTGGAAGAACGCATTCGTATGCCATTAGAGCCTGAGTTATTGCTGCCAGCCGTCGGTCAAGGGGCGGTAGGTATTGAGTGTCGGCTCGATGATCATCAAACCCGTGAACTGCTGTCGCCCTTGAACCACGCAAGAACAGAAGCTTGCGTTCTTGCTGAAAGAGCGATGAACACCCGCCTTGAAGGAGGCTGTCAGGTACCGATTGGCAGTTATGCCATCTGGCAGGGAGAGAGGATTTGGCTACGCGCGCTAGTGGGTTCCCCTGATGGCACAGTGATCATACGCGGTGAAAGAGTGGTCTCACCCAAAGAGACTCGTCAAGCGGGTATCGCATTGGCGGAAGAGTTATTGGAGAAAGGCGCACGCCAGATTCTGACTAGCGTATACCAGAGGAACCTACCGAAATGAGCATTTTGATCACCCGCCCTGTCCCCGCAGGAGAGGAATTGGTCACGCGACTGCGGTCTATTGGAAAATCAGCCTTCAGCGCCCCACTCATCGAAATTCATCCGGGGGCAGATTTGCCATTACTGCCACAAAAACTGCAATGGCTATCTGCGGGAGATCGGGTTTTTCTATTATCAAAAAATGCGGTTCATTATGCCAATGAACAGCTTATTCAAGCAGGCCAGTCATGGCCTGAACAGCTATCCTATTATGGGATCGGCAAATCAACTTCCCTGATGTTTCATCAATTAACTGGATTAGAAATCTTCTATTCTAAGCAAGGTGAAACCAGTGAAGATCTACTGCAACTCTCCACCTTACAGTCAATGGACAATAAAAAGATTTTATTGCTCCGAGGCAATGGCGGACGTGAAGTGATTGCCTCCACATTAATGCTCCGTGGAAGCGTAGTAGATTACTGTGAATGTTATTCACGCCAGCCAGTCAAATACGATACAGCCGATTTCAGTCGTCACTGGCAGCAATGTGGTATAAAAACCATCGTTGTCACAAGTGGCGAAATGCTGCAACTGTTATATAACTTAGTCACTGATAGCGACGGAAAAGCATGGTTATTGAATTGCAAGCTGATTGTGGTCAGCAAACGTCTTGCTAATATCGCCCAGACTTTGGGCTGGCAAACAATACAAGTCGCCAAGAGTGCAGATAATGACGCCTTAATCCAGGCACTGGAATAAATTAATATGGGATGTCCATTATGACGGAACAAAAAAAGACGGAACAAAAGCAACCTACCGATGCGGTTAAGAGTTATGGATGGTTAGGTAATACGCTCTCAATTGCCATTTCTTTGGCGATAGGTGTTGGTGGTCTTTATATTTATTATCATGGTCAACAGCAGAATGCAGCATTAACAGCCGAAAATCTCGTTCTTCAACAAGAGATGGCTTCTCTGACACAACAGCAGTCTGCCGATAAGCAAAACTTTGGCACCAAACTCCAAGAGTTGAAGGATTCTTTACAACAAGCCAACTCACAAAATCAACAGCTCAATGGTCGCATGGCAGAGCTTCAAAAACGTGTTTCGGCATTTTCAAATACGGATGTTGAAAACTGGAGACTGGCGCAGGCAAGCTCCCTCGTTAAGATGGCAGGCCGAAAAGTCTGGAGTGAACAGGATATGACTACTGCCATCGCCTTGCTGAAAGATGCCGACCAGAACCTGGCTGAAATGGATGATCCCAGCCTGCTCTATGCCCGTAACGCTATCATGGCAGATATCGATTCCCTGACCAAAATCAAACAGATTGATTTAGATGGTATTATCCTGATGCTGAATCAGCTATCAAATCAAGTCGATAACTTACACCTTGCCAATAAAGTAGAACAAGCCACATCGGAGAAGGCAAACGATCATGGGATCACTGCTTCCCTCACTGATTGGCGCCAGAACCTGAGCAATAGCTGGCACAGCTTTATGGATAACTTCGTTACCATTACTCCACGTGATAACAGCAAGGAGCCGCTGCTGGCACCTAACCAAGGCGTTTACCTGCGCGAGAATATTCGTTCCAAGCTGCTGATTGCGGCGCAGGCGGTTCCTCGCCATCAAGTTCAAATTTATCAGGACGCATTGAAAGATGTTCAAACTTGGGTAAATGCCTATTTTGATACCTCTTACCCGGAAGCAGAGAGCTTTTTAACAAACATCGCTTCACTGCAAAAGAGACCGTTATCCATTGATGTTCCTGAACAACTAAACAGTCAGCCAATATTGGCAGAGTTGGTTCGTAAGCGTATCTATAACTTACCTCATCCTAAGCAATCCCAAACAGGTTCCCAACCTGAAATTCAGCCTGAGGAACAATCACGGTCGATAACAACAGAAACCACCGATCAGGCAAAAACATCCGTTGGGGAGAGTTGAACATGCTAAAAATATTCTTGCTGTTCGTTATCCTTATCGTAGGGATTGTAGTTGGCCCCATGATGTCAGGTCATCAAGGATATGTTTTGATCCAGACAGACAAACTCAATATCACCACCAGTATCACCGGGCTAGTAATTATCTTCCTTCTGCTGCAATTCCTGCTGATTTTCATCGGCTGGTGCTATCGTCGCTTAAAACGTACCAGCACATTCACCCATAGCTGGATCTTTGGTGGATATAAACGTCATCGTGCCCATTCACAAACCAAACAGGCGCTACTGAAATTCGCCGAAGGAGACTTCAAGCAAGTTGAGCGCCTGATGGCGCGCAACGCTGACCATGCAGAACTTCCTGTCGTGAATTATCTGCTAGCGGCAGAGGCAGCCCAACGGCGCGGTGATTATTTCCGTACCAACCAATATATTGAACAAGCGGCCGCAGTTGCTGATAAAGACCTGCTCCCTGTTGATATTACCCGTATCCGTGTCCAATTGGCACAAGGTGAAACCCATGCCGCGCACGTTGGTGTGGACAAGCTGTTGGATCATGCTCCTCGTCACCCTGAAGTATTGCGATTGGCGGAACAGGCTTACTCTCTTTCAGGTGCTTATCAATCCTTGATTGATATCTTGCCTTCCATGCTGAAAGCTAATCTGCACAGTGAAGAAGAGATCCTTAAATTGCGTCAGCAAGCCTATATCGGATTAATGAATCAAGTTATGGCAGAGAAAGGCAGTACGGGACTGAAAATATGGTGGAAAGATCAAAGCCGCAAAATTCGTCATGACATTGTGCTGCAAGTCGCCATGGCCGAACATTTGATTGAATGCAATGATCACGAGACTGCCCAACAAATCATTTTGGACGGATTAAAACAGCAGTATGACGAACGTTTGTTGCTATTAATTCCCCATCTTAAGGCAAGTGCTTCTGAAGCCATACAAAAAACCCTCTCTCACCTGTTAAAGCAGCATGGCGCAACCCCATTGCTCAATAGTACTCTGGGGCAGGTTGCCTTGCGTCATGGTGAATGGGCGGATGCTGAATCAGCATTTAAAGCCGCTCTTGCACAGAGACCAGATGCCCATGACTACGCATGGCTTGCCGATGCACTGGACAGATTGCAAAAGCGTGAAGAAGCTACCCAAATCCGCAATAAAGGCTTTATGCTGACCTTGAAACGTGATAGCGAAGTCGAAGTATAAAAGCGCGGAGGCACACCTCAGTTAACGATGAAATATAAGGGATACAATTGAGTCGTTAACCGAGGTGCATTCACCATTAGAGCTCATGGCAAACTGCCTAAAGCCTATCCTTACTTTTCTACAGACAAAAAAAAACACCTATCAAAAAAGACAGGTGTATAAATACAATCAGGTCTACAGACGGATAGTGCCTCACTCAACGTTGTGTCCGGTTTGCGATGAAAAGACAGAATGCTTACTCATCTATAACGTGGACCATAGGCACTGACAATCAGCTCTACATCATCCCGAGGTTTATGAAGTCATATGCTGTCATAAGGAGTGGAATGAGTATCTACGATTTGAATATTGCATTTTATGTGCCAACTTTTTCAATCAGGATAAACTTTATTTTCCCAAGGTCTGGCTGGTTTTCCATAATAGATAACCTGACTTTCACCAAATATCGTTAAAAATACCGTCTCTCATTTGAGACGCCATTTGAACCTTTTAAATATAGACACTATAAATCATATAGTTGAACGTCTCCCATTTGAGACATTAAGTGGTGCGGTTTGTCGTTGAAATACAACACCAATAAAAAAATATATTTTAAAACATAATGTTAATGCATTAACAAAAACAATAACATTCAATTTCTCGATTAAAAATCAAACAGAAATTAAGAAGAAATAAAAAAGGAAAAACTTTTTATCCGAAAGAAAAGCAGGAAGAATTAAGAAGAAGAAAAGAAAGTAACCAAGCAGTGGTTAGAAAGAAAAAAACCCGCTATTGCGGGCTTTTTTCAGAATTTGGTCGGCGAGAGAGGATTCGAACCTCCGACCCACTGGTCCCAAACCAGTTGCGCTACCAAGCTGCGCTACTCGCCGAAATATATTTTTGATCTTTCTTATGGTGCGAAGGGGGGGACTTGAACCCCCACGTCCGTAAGGACACTAACACCTGAAGCTAGCGCGTCTACCAATTCCGCCACCCTCGCGTTTCATAAAAAAGATGGGGTGGCTAACGAGACTCGAACTCGCGACAACTGGAATCACAATCCAGGGCTCTACCAACTGAGCTATAGCCACCATAAGACTATCTTTTTACTTACAACAACGCCTAACCACAATAACTCACTACCACTGCTCTTGCACGCTTTAAATGGCGCGCCCGACAGGATTCGAACCTGAGACCTCTGCCTCCGGAGGGCAGCGCTCTATCCAGCTGAGCTACGGGCGCTTAACGCCGTTGCGGTGGAGGATAGTACGGATTTAATGTCGTACTGTCCAGTGCTTTTTTACGATAAATGATGCGTTTGATTATGCTTTGCTCATTTAGCTGATAAAGCCAGCACTTTTCCACCGCAGTATTAGCAAAAACAGTTTACCGATCAAAAAAACAATCAATAAAACTATATCGATTTTTTAGGCAAATACCATTTCATCAACCAATAAATTAATGACACGATCAGCAAAAATACGCCCCCCACTATCAGGGAAAAACGTGTATCCGGGTTAATTGCCATCCCAACTAATACACAACACAGGAAAATCAGTGTCAGGTAATTAACATAAGGGAACAGAATTGATTTAAACCGATGCTGTTTTATGGCTTCCTCATGATGCTGACGGAAACGCAATTGGCTGACCAGAATCACAAACCATGGCACCATGCCAGGCAATACACTGGCGCTATAAACGTAAACAAATACTGACTGCGGATTTGGTATCAGATAATTCAGGCTGGAACCTGCAATCAAGCAACCAATGGTAATTGCAATACATCTTACCGGTACACCATTTTTCGACAGCTTCAGCAATGAAGCAGGCAATTGACGGTTTTGCGCCAAGGCATACAGCATTCTGCCACCGCTGTACATTCCGCTGTTACATCCTGACAGCGCAGCAGTTAGCACTACAAAGTTAATCACCGCAGCCGCAGAAGCGATACCGACTTTAGAAAAAGTCATCACAAACGGGCTGCCATGCGCACCGACTTCTGTCCACGGGAACAACGTAACAACAATAAAAATGGCACCAACATAAAAAATCAGGATACGCCACAAAATATTGTTGATCGCTTTTCTAAGCGTCACTTGTGGTTTTTTTGCTTCACCGGCAGTAATACCAACCAGCTCTACCCCTTGATAGGAAGCAACCACAATACAAAGAGCAAATAAAAAGCCTTTCCATCCACCGGAGAAGAAACCACCATGAGCGGTCAGGTTATCCAAACCAATGGGTTGCCAGCCATTGCCCAAACCGAAGAAAATCAAACCAATGCCAATCAGGATCATCACAATAATCGTTGTGACTTTGATCATGGCAAACCAAAACTCCAGCTCACCATACAGCCTTACTGCCGCCAGGTTAGCTAAGGCAACCAATCCAACCGCTACCAGCGCTGAAACCCATTGAGGCAACTCCGGAAACCAGAATTCAGCATAAACGCCGACGGCAGTAATCTCTGAGATCCCGACAGCAACCCACATGAACCAGTAACCCCATGCGGTCAGACATCCCCAATAAGGGCTTAGGTACTTATATCCAAAAGCAGCAAATGAACCCGTTACAGGTTCAAGGAACAACATTTCTCCCATGGAACGCATAATGAAAAAGACAAAAAGCCCAGCAATAATGTAAGCCAGCAAAACAGAAGGGCCGGCCCATTTCAAGGTACTGGCTGACCCCATGAACAGCCCTACGCCGATTGTGCCACCTAGCGCAATCAGCTCAATATGACGTGCCTCAAGTCCCCTTTGCAGGCTCTGTTTTGAATCACTCATAAAACTCCCTATCCACTTTTATGATGTCTATACTTGCAAACAGAAAAATACAGGAATTGATAATCAATCGTTGTAAAAAAGGCTGGGATCAAAACACGTTTTGCCAATCAGTGAAATAAAAAAATCACAAAACTGAGGATTGTAAGCATGGGATTTGAAAACAAGCAGTCAAACAACAAGCATTAGTAAACCCAAAGACAGCAATAAAATAAAGCAAAAACCTGCTGCACATGCATAATATATGCGAGATACAGCAGGCAAAAACAGAGAAATTTTGGGACTAGAGCTTGCCACCGTAGTAATAACCAAGGAATCTCAATAGTTTTATCTGTCTACGAATTCGGCTTGGCTGAGAGAGCAAGCGATACAACCACTCCAAACCCAGATTCTGCCAGACTTTCGGTGCACGTTTAACGTGACCAGTAAAGGCATCATAGGTTCCTCCAACCCCCATATACAGTGCATCTGGGTGTACCTTGCGACAGTCACGCATAAAGATTTCCTGTTTGGGTGATCCCATAGCGACAGTAATGATTGCAGCGCCACGGGCATGGATCCGCTCAAACACTTCATCACGCGTTTCGGGTGTAAAATACCCATCCTGGCTGCCCACAATATTGACATTCCATTGGGTGCGCAGTTTGTTCTCAGTCTGTGCCAGGATATCGGGTTTTCCGCCAACCAGAAAAACTGGAGTACCTTCACGCCCAGCCCGCTCCATCAGGGCTTCCCACAAATCAGCCCCCGCAATACGCGATACATCTGCATCGGGATATTTACGGCGGATGGCACGTACGATGCTAATGCCATCTGCGTATAAATATTCGGCTTCATCCAGCAATATACTCAGCGCATTGTCTTTCTCCGCCGTGAGTACTTTTTCTGCGTTAATCGCAACCAATGTCCCTGTTTTCGCCTGTCCATCCAGGAAAAGGTGGTCGAGGAAATGCGACATACCGCGGAACCCCCAGATACTGAGACCACGAATGCGGTATTTGGGAATGTTATTCAATGCCATTTCTTTTCCTTACATCCAACATAACAGATGTTTTTCGCGAAGCAGCCAGATTACTAACCACAAATTTTCGAATCAGCCCGGCACTTTCAAACAACCAATACAGTAACTTCGCCGCAACCAGACATAGTCCAAAGACAATACAAAAGAACACCACCCTAGAAACAAAAGAATCTACACCCTCACGGGCCAACACAATCATGTTAAAGATGGCGCCAAAGCAGAAAGCCTGCAAAATTGCTGCCTTATAGCGATTGCTTTCCTGTTTTCCTGCTTCATAAATCCAGTCAAACCATTTGATAATAAAACCAACTGCAATCGCCCCCAGTGGGATAAAGAATACCCCCCCCATCACCACAAGAGAGCCAATCAGTGTTGGGGAAATCGCAAGACCAGAGTGGTTATCTAATACATCCCACGTGAAATAGTTAGCGGTGTTCCAGACCAGATTAGGCCTGTCCGGCCATACCCAACCAGGAATAAAGACATAAAAATCACGGATAATCGGTGCCAGCCCTTGAAAATCTATTTTGCTGTAATTATCCAGTAACAAGGCCAGATTTTCCCACGGCGAGAAAGTATCTCGCGTGAGATACAGGAAAGTATAAAATGCCTCTGCCCCGCTTACATCCAGGCTATAGCGCTTTAACGCCAGCCAGAACATACCGACAATTCCCATCGCCCCCGCAGTAAACAGCATCCACAGCGTGATCCAGCCACGAACAATCCCGATAAACAGGAACAAGGCAAATGCGATAATAATGTTAGCTCGCGTCCCGCCAACGATCACATACGTCAGGATGCCAAATCCCACCGTTCCTACCAAAAAGCACAACCATCGTACTTTGGTCGGTTTCAGAAAAAAGACCACCAGCATGGCAGGAATAAAGAAATAAAAGAATCGCTTGAGCGCCACGCCGGAAACCTGGCTGGAAAATATCTGGCTATAGGACTGTAACTTAAACAGCAAAAAGCCGTTTTGCATAAAGAATGAACCTACCGTAACGATAGCAATACCGGTAAGCAGTAACCACGTCAGATTAGTTTCCACCCGATTCATCGTAAACAGGGGCTTACGCGGTGCCGTCATTGTTAAGGTTTCAGGCTTTATATTATCGTCGGATCGTATTTTATAAGTAAGACGTGTCTTATAAGCCACATAATAAATGGCATAAAAACAGCCAGACGCCAACATCGCATATAATAATGAATCTACTGATACCACTACCACATTAAACTGAAATACCAACAAGCTAGTTAATGGAAAGCCAAAATAGAATGTCAGCAGATATAACAATGAGAAAAAGACATTAAAGTTAAAACGGATACGCCGAAACTCCTGATACGTTAAAGTCAGGATAAAGGTCACCGAAATCACGTAAACAACAAAAAGCCCACCGAATTGTGTCAAGGTCATTGCTACTCTCCAGATGCTGCCGACAGGGCGGTTTTCCACCCCTCAATGAAATGGGGATCAAAAAAAGCAATCGCCTTTTTATCGAGGGACAGCATCTGGCGCTGTGCTTCCTGCACCCAGTGTTTATTAAGTTCATCACCGTCAAACAGCACAGGGATCTGCTGTTCCGTTAAATCATGCCAGAATGGATTTTGACGGCTCAGAACAAACGGAATACCAAATTGAATCAGCAAACAGAGTGTTCCAATACCTTGCTGACGATTAAAAATAAAATAACCCAAATCGCATTGGCGCAATAATGACAAGTATTCATCGAAAGCTATTTGATCTTTTAAGATACGGACATTTTGCGCTGAAAATAACGACAATGCAGTGTGCTCCACGCTCTGGATATAGGCTTGGTTATTATCAGGATAGCCCATTGGGATTAGCACCCTAGCCTCATTACCAAATTGGTGGTGGATCTTCTGCAAGGCTTCAATATGACGGTTAGACTGATCCCCTGAATTTCCCAATAAAATGGTAATCCCTTCCGGTGAGCACGTTTTCTCTGTCACTGTCAATGCAGGCTCCATCCGAGTTGGGAAATAGAGCAATGATGATGGCACATCAGGTTTGGCCCGACTTGAACACGAATCATCCTGAAAAAAGTGCCGCAGATCACCGCGCGTAGCAAAAATATGCCCCACCCGCTTTTGTGCCAAACGACGAATCAGATAGAACAAACGGAATTTCAGTTGGCGGGATTCTTCATAGAGATCAGCGCCCCAAACATGCCAGAAGAATTGGTGTCGCTGAATTTTGCCGATTAATAACGCCAACCACAACGCAGCATTAAACTGCCCGTGGAAAAAGAAGCGAACGGTTCTGTTTGCTTGCGCTTTCTCTATCACCGCCTGTGACAAAGTGGATTTGCTGTTATAAAGAGAAATAGCCAAGTTAGGATAATTCGATAGCCATGTGTGGTCTTTAGACACCACCATAAAACACGGTTTGGCGGAAAAATGTATTTCCTGTGCCAAGACGTCATTAAAGAAACGCAGTAACGTTTGATTGTGATGTGGGATATCCGATCCCAAAACGTGAATTAGGGTTGTCATACTCGCCTGCGATAAATAATAAATACGCTACAACAAAGAATGAAATAAACAATGTAAGTTACCATATATGACTGGGCAGCCCCCAATGCCCCATTTGCCGGTATCAGCCAATGAGAAAAACCCGTCAGTAAAAAGAACTGGCTCACTTCAGTCAATATATAAAAACGCAGTGCAGCTTTCGCTATCACCAGATAACCAAAAACATAAGCGCCAACTTTCAACACGTCGCCCACCAATTGCCACGCAAACAGTTCCCGCATGGCGATGAATTTGTCTGAAAATAACAGCCAAATCACAAAATCACGCAACAACCAGACAGAGAAACTGGCAGCTGCCACAGCAGGCAAGACAAATTTCAGCGCTTTCACAATTTCACTGGTAATTGCTTGCTTACTCTCCAGACGAGAAAGGGTCGGCAATAGATAGACCGTGAAGGAAGCGGTAATAAATTGTAAATAAGCATCTGAAATACTGCTAACTCCCTGCCAAATCCCTACTTCTTCCCAGCTATAACGCGCTGCCAGCAAATTTCGCATCATGACATAAGCAACGGGCAATGTAATGGAAGTCAGCAATGCCATAAGAGTAAATTTGCCCAAATGGCTGGCAATCGCACGATCCCACATAGGTTTCAAGGCAGAAAAGGGAATCACCTTGCGATGCAGTATCATCAGGCCGGCAGGTAAAACCACCAATGCAGGCACCAATGCCAAGCCTGCCAATGCCCCTTCATAGCCTCCCAGCCAATAGCAGAGGCTATAAGCCAACATACCTGTCAGGCTGCCCCAAATAATGGCTAATGCATTTCCTTTAGCATCCCTGAACCCTTTCAGGATTGCCAGAAAATAGTTGGCGTAAGCGATACCCATTTGAATAAATGCGAGCGCCTGCACAACCGTTTTGTAACGGGTGTGACCAAATAGGCCAGTACTGATAATTTCACTGAACAAGAGGAAGCTCACTGCCAGTAAGGTCGAAAAACCCAAAATTATCAAGGACGATGTGCCTAATACTGCCCTGAGCCTTTCCGGTTGCTGATGATGTTCCGCCACGTATTTGGTGACACCATTAAAAATCCCTGCCCCAGAGAGCACACCTAATACAGTAATGAGTTGGCGAAAATTACCTGCTTGCCCAACACCTGTTGGACCAAAAGATACCGCCAGAAGTTTAATGACCAACAACCCCACACCTATCTTGATCAGTGTGGAGCCCGCTGTCCAAACAGAAGCTTTAGCAAGTGACATATCAGGCGAAAAATTCCTTGATACGATCGATAACGATTTGCTGTTCTGTATCAGTGATGTTGTAGAACATCGGTAAGCGAACTAAGCGATCACTTTCGCGGGTGGTAAAGCGCTCTTCGCCGTGGAAACGGCCGCACTTCTCCCCCGCTGGGCTGGTATGCAATGCCACGTAGTGGAATACACTCAGGATACCATTCTCTTTCATGTAACTATTGAATGCGCTACGCTCTTCTACATCTTTGAGCTTGATATAGAACATGTGGGCATTGTGTTCCAAGCCTTCCGGGACAATTGGCAAAGCTAAATGTCCCGCGTCTGCTAATGGTTTCAGGGCTTGATAGTAGTTCTTCCACAAAGTCAGGCGGCGCTGGTTAATTTTTTCAGCAAGTTCCAGTTGTGCCCACAGGTAAGCCGCTTGCAAATCAGACAGCAGATAGCTGGAACCGATATCACGCCATGTGTATTTGTCGACTTGTCCGCGGAAGAATTGACTGCGGTTAGTACCCTTCTCCCGAATGATTTCGGCACGGGCAATCATGGAACTATCATTGATTAATGTTGCCCCACCTTCACCACCGGCTGAGTAATTTTTGGTTTCATGAAAGCTGAAACAACCAATATGTCCGATTGTGCCTAATGCACGGCCTTTATAAGTAGACATGACGCCCTGTGCGGCATCTTCCACCACATACAGGTTATATTTTTTCGCCAGCGCCATGATAGTATCCATTTCACAGGCCACACCCGCATAATGCACCGGTACGATAGCACGGGTTTTTTCTGTAATAGCGGTTTCAATTTTGCTCTCATCAATGTTCATGGTATCAGGACGAATATCCACGAACACAATGGTTGCACCACGCAGAACAAAGGCATTGGAGGTCGAAACAAAGGTATAGCTCGGCATGATAACTTCATCACCCGGCTGGATATCCAACAACATTGCCGCCATTTCCAGTGAAGCTGTACAAGAGGGCGTCAGTAATACCTTCGGGCAATTAAAACGCTGTTCCATCCACGCTTCACAACGTTTGGTAAATTCGCCATCACCACACAACTTACCGCTAGCCATCGCCTGTTGCATGTATTCAAGTTCAGTGCCGACTACCGGTGGTTTATTAAATGGAATCATTTCGTCCTCTGTATAACCAATATGCGGTGCTTTCAATGATGGCACCACGACGTGTATAAAGACGCAACGCAGCGATATTACTTATTTGCGTAGCCACTCTCAGCCATTGTATCTGATGGTTATGACACCACTGTTGCGCCGCCGACATTAATTTTTTGCCAATCCCTTGATGATGATTGCCCGGTACAGCAGCCAGTAAGCCAATGCGTGCTTCGCTGTTACCTATGTCCCTTAAGGTGACAAAGCCCGCTATTTGACCTCGTTCATCATGGATAAGCAGGCATTCATGATCAAATGTACCTAAAACGGCTTTTTCAACCCAGGCGGCATAGAACCTGCCACTGTCATCCTGTTGATACCAGGGTGTGCGGAAGCGGCTAGCCGTAAATACACGCGCTGCAACAGCCTTCAATACGGGGATATCTTCTTGTTTTGCCGAAATGAGTGCTCTTCCCGTATGAATGTCAGGAATATCTTCCGCCTCAATCGATAACCGTAAATCAACCTCACCTTCAACCAGTGAAAATCCGAAGGCAGAAAGTCCATCGATAATGCCCGTTTGTTGGGCCGCCACTTTGGCTTGTACCAATGCATATTGGTCCAAATCAGCAGCCGTCAATGCTGCCGCTTCCGACGAAAAATTCAGGCGAGCTGTGGACAAGCCAAAAAACTGGCTTTCCCAAGCCAAAAGGTCAAGGTTGGCGTGAATAGACATTGAGCAAATTCATCAGATAGTTGCCGTAACCTGTTTTCGCCAACTCTGTGGCCGCCACTTTTAATTGCTCCTCACTGAGCCAACCATTACGCCATGCGATCTCTTCCAGACAGGCAATTTTGAAGCCTTGCCGTTTTTCGACGGTCTGAACAAAAGTACTGGCTTCAATCAGGCTGTCATGAGTCCCCGTATCTAACCAGGCAAAACCACGCCCCAATAATTCAACATTCAATTCACCGCATTCCAGATACATCTGGTTGATACTGGTGATTTCCAGTTCCCCGCGCGCAGAAGGTTTTACTTGTCTGGCGAAATCCACGACTTTGTTGTCGTAAAAATAGAGGCCAGTCACCGCCCAATTGGATTTAGGCTGTACTGGCTTTTCTTCTATGGAAAGTACTCGATACTGCTCGTCAAATTCCACTACGCCAAATCGTTCAGGGTCCATCACCTGGTAACCGAATACTGTCGCTCCTGTTGTTCGGCCAGCGACATGTTGCAGTTTCGGGCTAAATGCTTGACCAAAAAAGATATTGTCACCCAATACCAAGCAGCAAGCATCATTACCAATAAATTCTTCACCAATCAAAAATGCCTGCGCCAGACCGTCAGGTGAAGGCTGTTCGGCATAACTAAGTTGGATACCAAATTGTTCACCACTGCCTAGTAATCGTTTAAAAGCAGGTAAATCTTCCGGTGTCGAGATGATAAGGATATCGCGTATGCCCGACAGCATTAACACTGACAACGGATAATAAATCA
Organism: Xenorhabdus sp. BG5; assembly: GCF_015163665.1. Lineage (GTDB taxonomy): Bacteria > Pseudomonadota > Gammaproteobacteria > Enterobacterales > Enterobacteriaceae > Xenorhabdus. Next base: position 27,373 of record NZ_JADEUG010000023.1, read on the forward strand.
TCGGCTTGTCATAAATCGGTAATAACTGCTTTGATACGCCCCGTGTTATTGGATACAAACGGGTGCCAGAGCCCCCAGCCAGTATAATTCCTTTCATCTGCTCCCCCTGATGGGCTTATTCATTTCCTAACCCAAGTCGTTCCCCTGTATAAGAGCCATCCTGAACTCTTCTCCACCAACTCTCATTTTCCAGATACCATTGCACAGTTTTGCGAATGCCGGATTCGAACGTTTCCTTGGGGGTCCACCCCAATTCGTGCTCAATTTTCGCCGCATCAATCGCATAACGCATATCATGTCCTGGGCGATCTGTGACATGGGTAATAAGATCGCGATAATGCTCTACCCCAGCAGGTTTTTCGGGACGCAACTCCTCCAGCAGTTCACAAATCGTTTCCACAACTTCGATATTTCGGCGCTCATTATGTCCACCGATATTGTAGGTTTTGCCGGACTCCGCCTGAGTTACCACCAAGTACAACGCCCGCGCATGATCTTCCACATAGAGCCAGTCACGGATTTGCTCTCCCTTGCCATAGACCGGCAAAGGCTTGCCTGCCAGCCCATTCAGGATCACCAATGGGATCAGCTTCTCAGGGAAATGATAAGGACCATAGTTATTCGAACAATTGGTGATCACGGTCGGTAAGCCATAAGTACGTCTCCATGCCCTAACTAGATGATCACTGGACGCTTTTGATGCAGAATAAGGGCTGCTTGGCGCGTAAGGTGTGGTTTCCGTAAAGAAACCATCTTCACCATGCAGATCGCCATATACTTCGTCTGTTGAAATATGGTGGAAGCGGAATTGGCTCTGTTTTTCCTGATCCAACTGTTGCCAAAAGGCACGAGCCGCTTCCAACAAAGTATAAGTGCCGATGATATTGGTTTCGATAAAAGCGGCCGGCCCGTCAATGGAACGGTCAACATGGCTTTCTGCGGCTAAATGCATGACAGCATCCGGTTGATATTGCTGGAATACACGATCTAAGGCATCACGCTGGCGGATATCAACCTGCTCAAACACATAGCGGGGATGGTTGGCAACCGGAGCCAATGATTCAAGGTTACCGGCATAAGTCAGGCTATCAACAACAACGACGCTATCTTCAGTCTGATTAATAATGTGGCGCACAACCGCAGAACCGATAAAACCTGCACCACCTGTAATAAGAATACGTTTCAACGCCAAACTCCTTTTGTATCAACAACCCATTTTTGTTTTATTGCAGAACTATTAATGGCTTTAAACTGGCTATGATCCACCAACATCAAGACAACATCAGCTTCTTCTAATGCCTGATTGATACCCATCAATTCCACCCTATCTTTCAGTGAATTAGGCAGTTCATGTACATTGGGTTCAACCGCGATGGTTTGCCCTGCATGCCACTGTGCAACCATTTTTGTAATATAAACGGCTGGACTTTCCCGTAAATCATCAATGTTCGGTTTGAAAGCCAACCCAAAACAGGCAATTTTAATCTCATTTGCCCGTTTACCACTCTCAGTCAAACAGTCAGCAACTGCGGCTTTTACTTGATCCACGACCCACAGCGGCTTGCCATCATTCACCAAACGCGCGGTATGAATTAAACGGGATTGCTCAGGATTCTGGGATACAATGAACCACGGATCGACGGCAATGCAATGCCCTCCTACACCAGGGCCAGGTTGCAAAATATTTACACGTGGATGGCGGTTTGCCAGACGAATCAGCTCCCACACATTAATTCCCTGTTCGGCACAGATCAAGGAAAGTTCGTTGGCAAAGGCAATATTAACATCACGGAAACTGTTCTCTGTTAGCTTACACATTTCCGCTGTTCTGGCATTGGTGATAACACATTCACCTTCGAGGAAGATGTTGTACAGCTCACTCGCCCTGCGGGAAGATTTGGCTGTCATACCCCCTACTACACGATCATTTTTGATCAATTCCACCATCACTTGCCCCGGCAAAACACGCTCAGGGCAATAGGCGATATCGATATCTGAGTTTTCACCCGCTTGTTGAGGGAACGAAAGATCAGGACGTACCGCGGCTAACCATTCAGCCATCTGCTCTGTCGCACCAACAGGAGAAGTGGATTCCAAAATAACCAAATCGCCTTTTTTCAAGACGGGGGCTATTGATTCCGCCGCAGAACGCACGTAGGCCATATCGGGTTCATGTTCCCCTTTGAAGGGAGTCGGAACAGCAATCAAGAAAGCATCCGCAGTTTGAGGAATAGTCACGGCTTTCAAAAAGCCCTCTTCTACCGCAACTTTTACTACCTTATCTAAATCAGGTTCAACGATATGAATCGAACCACGGTTAATCGTTTCTACCGCATGTTGATTAACATCCACGCCAATCACCCTCTTTTGACGGGAGGCGAATGCCGCTGCGGTGGGCAAACCAATATAACCCAGACCGATAACAGAAATTGTTCCAAAACTCATAATGTCACCTGATTTTTTCTCAATGCATCAAGAATTCGCTGGCAAGCCCTGCCGTCACCATAAGGATTATGGGCATGGCTCATTTGTTGGTAGGCGTTAACATCCGTCAATAAACGCGTAACTTCCGCAACGATAGTTTGTGTTTCTGTTCCCACCAGTCGCACTGTCCCCGCATCAATCGCTTCAGGTCGCTCAGTGGTATCACGCATAACTAAAACCGGTTTTCCCAGAGAAGGGGCTTCTTCCTGAATTCCCCCTGAATCGGTCAAGATTAAATAGGCATGATTCATCAAATAGACGAAGGGTAGATAATCCTGTGGTTTGATAAGTATAACATTATCAATGTCATGCAAAATGCGCTTAACGGGTTCACTGACATTCGGGTTCAAATGGACCGGATAAACTATCTGGACATCAGAATGCGCCTTGGCAATCTGTGCCAATGCTTCACAAATACGCTCAAACCCTTTACCAAAATTTTCACGGCGATGGCCTGTCACCAAGATCATTTTTTTATTTTGGTTAAGGAAAGGATAAAGCTCAGCAAACTGCCCATACATGGCTTTATCATTCATGATGCGATCACGCACTGATAGCAGGGCATCAATCACCGTATTGCCGGTAACAAAAATACGGTTTTCCGCAATGGATTCTTTTAAGAGGTTATTCCGGGAATTTTCCGTCGGTGCAAAATGGTACATAGCCAGGTGTCCAGCGATCTTACGGTTGGCTTCTTCCGGCCATGGAGAATAAAGATCCCCTGTTCTTAAGCCAGCTTCAACATGGCCTACCGGAATATGCTGATAGAAAGCAGCCAGACTCGTTGCCATGGTCGTTGTTGTGTCACCATGCACCAATACCACATCGGGTTTGAATTTTTCTAATACAGGCTTCATACCTTGTAGGATACGACATGTGATATCCGTCAGATCCTGCCCTTTTTGCATGATATTCAGATCAAAATCCGGCGTTATCCCAAACAGATGCAATACCTGATCCAGCATTTCCCTATGCTGAGCTGTGACACACACTTTTGCTTCAAAGGCAGTATCCATAGCCAACGCATGTACCAACGGGGCCATTTTAATGGCCTCCGGCCGGGTACCGAACACAGTCAACACTTTCACAGTGACTCTCTTATTTTGTCAATCATTGCAGATACTTCCAGGAATGGGGAATCAAAAACCTATCGTTTATATTTACATACTGTTACTTATATGAACTATCGGCGCGAGGACGTCTGACTAAAGCAACACCTGCACCAACCAACATGCCCACGGCTCCCCATAAAATCATCATGAAAGTACGGCGAGGACTGTCTCGGTTAACGGGCTCCTCCGGTGTTCTGAGATAGCGGTAAGTCAGGAAAGCGTCCTGCAAAGTCGGACCGACATTCAATGTCGCCAGCATCGCGATATTTTGATCATAATCGATGCTGTAGTCAGGGCCTGTGGCGTCCAAAGTTTCAATTTGGGCTTGCAGTAATGATGTACCCAACATAAACATTTTGGATCCAGGTAGTTCTTCGATAGGGATGTTTGTCTGATTACGGTGAATACCTTGCTTCTCAGCCACTTTCAGTGACTGCTGCAAGACATTCAATTCACGATTATATATTGCCTTTACCACCATCTCCTGACGTTTCACCAACGCTTTCATTGACTGAGTTCGCGTCGCCCACGCCCCTTTAATTTCGTTGTTCAGGTGAGTGCCCGCCCGTTGGTTGGCAAACGCAATATATTGACGCAGTAGTTGATTGGCATCAACGGCGGTTTCTGCTGTCAATTTGATACTGTCATTTGATGATGTTCTATCATCACTGCGCGTGATTTTAATATCGTTGATCAATTCATCCAACAATACAGCATCCGCTTTAGCTCGCCCTTCCTTGCGTTGTTTGTAATACTCAGAATGAAGCCAAAATTCACGACGAGTATCATACGCAGAGAGCTGTGTCATGAATTCTTTATATGCACCATCTGGAATGGTCGGCAATTGCGCTTCTGGCGAAGCATTGATATGGGTATCCAAATTACGCAGAAATTGTTGTTGAGAATAGTAGCTACCCAAATTATTCGTTGTCGGTAAGTCCACAATAGCGGTTGCGCTCCATTTTTGCTGCATCAAATAAGATGCACCCAGAGCGGCGGCAGCGAAAATTATTGCCAGTGCGATAATCCATATCTTTCCATACCACAAAGCATAACATAGTGCCCGAATATCCAGTTCATGCTCTATAGCAGGTTGATCCTGTTTAGATTTCGTTTCTGAGTTTATCACTGCACAAAACCTCTTTGATTGTCGATGTCTTTAATGGTGGCTTGCTGCCCGGCGCATACGGCGCTTACATCGTTTGATAAAACGGGCTACCTTCCACGCTCTTTTGATACAATAGCCATACAACATAAATGCAAGCAAAAATAATGCCAACATTATCCACTCAGGAACAACAATCAACCGTTCAGCAATTATTCCTATCGATGCTAATAAAACAGCCGCCAAAGTGATCAAAATAAATGCCTGGCGAGAAGTAAACCCAGCACGCATAATCAAATGGTGAATATGTTGACGATCTGGAGAAAACGGACTCATCCCCTTACGCAATCGACGGTACATAATAGCAACCATATCCATCAGAGGGATCGCAATAACCCATAATGCTGTCACAGGGCTAATAGAAGCATTTTCCCCTTGCGTCGCTTCAGTCAATAGCCAAATAATGGTAAAGCCGATTAGGGTACTTCCCGCATCCCCCATAAATACCTTAAAACGTTTTCCTAATATGCCAAGATTAAGGAAGATGTAAGGCAAAATCCCCGCTATAAACGCAAAACACCAAAACGCTAATGCCGTATTGCCACTTTCATACAACAAAATACCCAACGCACCGAAAGAAACACAAGATAGCCCGCCCAGTAACCCATCAATCCCATCCACCATATTGAACGCATTGATAGCGGCCCAGACAGCGAATAGCGTCACAACATAGCTGAATGGCCCAAGTGCCATTTCCCATGGCCCGAATGCATGCCCCAAGCTATCAAGCTTCAGATCAGCAAAATACATCATGCTGATACCAACCAAAGCCTGGATAGTTGCCCGAATCTTCACGCTGATATCAAAGCGGTCATCTAAGGCACCGATAAAAACCAATATTCCCGCACAAGCCAAATACAACCATTTATGAGGTATAAACTCTTTTGTGATAATAAATGCGAAACAAACACCAAAAAAAACAGATATGCCACCCACCAAAGGAACTAAGCCATGATGACGTTTACGGTAATTAGGTTTATCAACCAGGCCGATTTTTTTTGCTGCCTTACGAGCTATAAACAAAAACACAAATGAGAATATAAATACGCAAAAAATTTCGGCACTCATACTGGGAATATTCACAATAAAAACTCTCTATAAAAATAATGATGGGCATCTATTATTCGTATACTTATGGATGTCCCACTTGACACCGAACCCATAAGCTCTCCTTGTTAACAAAACAAAGAGTTCTAACTCATAAAATTAATCAAATAAACCATACGATCTGTAAAGCGTGATTCATAATTATAAAACGTTCGGTTAGAAAAAACGCATCTAATCATCCGAAAAACATGCAAAAAACATACCATTTCAGGTAAATAGAATAAGTATTCGATAAAAAAAACGCCACAAAAATGTGGCGTTTTAGAGAAGCGAATATTGCTTATTACGGAAATATCAATTTTACAAACACTATGAACGTTTCATAAAGTCGAAGAACTCTTCGTTTGTTTTTGTCATAGCCAGTTTGTTAATAAGGAATTCCATCGCGTCGATTTCACCCATCGGATGAATAATCTTACGTAAGATCCACATCTTCTGTAGCTCATCCTGTGCAGTGAGCAACTCCTCTTTACGCGTTCCTGAACGGTTGTAGTCGATGGCTGGGAAGACACGTTTTTCCGCAATCTTACGGGACAGGTGCAATTCCATATTACCTGTACCTTTAAATTCTTCGTAAATAACCTCATCCATCTTGGAGCCAGTATCAACCAGCGCAGTCGCAATGATGGTCAGACTACCACCTTCTTCGACGTTACGTGCAGCACCAAAGAAACGTTTTGGACGATGCAGGGCATTCGCATCCACACCACCAGTCAAGACCTTACCGGAAGCAGGAACCACCGTGTTATATGCACGAGCCAGACGGGTAATGGAATCCAGTAGGATAATAACGTCTTTTTTGTGTTCAACCAGACGTTTTGCCTTTTCAATCACCATTTCAGCCACTTGCACATGGCGGGAAGCAGGTTCATCAAAGGTTGAAGCAATCACTTCGCCTTTTACCAGACGCTGCATTTCGGTGACTTCTTCTGGACGCTCATCAATCAGCAAAACCATCAGCACGCAATCTGGGTAGTTATGAGCGATGTTAGCCGCAATATTTTGCAGCAGCATAGTCTTACCCGCTTTTGGTGGGGCAACAATCAGACCACGCTGACCACGACCAATGGGCGCTGCCAGATCCAGAACACGGGCTGTCAAATCTTCAGTAGAACCATTACCGCGTTCCATACGCAAGCGGTTGTTAGCATGAAGTGGAGTCAGGTTTTCAAACAGGATCTTACTGCGGGCATTTTCAGGTTTGTCAAAGTTGACTTCATTAACTTTCAACAGGGCAAAATAGCGTTCACCTTCTTTTGGTGGGCGGATTTTCCCTGAAATGGTATCACCGGTACGGAGGTTAAAGCGGCGGATTTGACTAGGAGAAACGTAGATATCATCAGGACCTGCAAGGTAAGAACTGTCTGCGGAGCGGAGGAAACCAAATCCATCCTGCAATATCTCCAGCACACCATCTCCGAAAATATCCTCTCCGCTTTTCGCATGCTGTTTGAGAATAGAAAAAATGATGTCCTGCTTACGCATACGAGCCAGGTTTTCCAGCCCCATATTTTCGCCGAGAGTAATCAACTCAGATACCGGCGTATTCTTTAATTCGGTAAGATTCATAATGGTGGGTTCTTTAACTCGGGGTATATCTCGAACTATGAACGTGAATGGTATGGCAGCATTATCGATGCCTGTTTATTTGTACCAGAAACGAATAACGCCTTCTAACATATTAAATTATATTACAAGGCAATAGTTTGAAGTACTTAGATTGATTTCAAAATAAGGCTGACAAACTGTCAAAACTATCTTCTAACTATCTGTGTGCCATATGTTATAACTATCTATAATGTAGGTACAATTTTATAATGTGAACACTATTAAAGTTTAACAGTGGACACTATTTCAGCACACACATCTTTCAGCATAAACGTTTTTTAACATAAGCACTGTTAGCAGATTCTATACCTAACACCTAGCACAAGAAGGAGAAGGCTCGACATAAAAATGCCTAGGATAAAACACTCTGCTTAAAGATATTTAGCATTAGGGTGCTATGAGTGTACTAAGCTATATACTGGATTAAGCGTATATAGACTCAGGAATTTTACCAAATGCGATATGTCATCAGATACTTCAGGTGACCCAGAGATAACAGATTTATCAGACACTACAAATTGTTTAGTATGTAACATGCTTAATGTCAACTTTTTATATCAATAAGCCTTTATATCGAATAAAGAATTCGCTCAAGCAAAGCTTCATACAAGCACATGGTCGCTAACTTACCATGCTTCGTAGCGGACGTCTAGCGGTCAATGAGTAAATCATCTCATACGTCAAACGTCCGTAATTACTGTGACCGGATTCTAAATTATAGATGTGGTTCCAAAAACTCTTTCAGTTGAGTTTTTGACAAAGCGCCCACTTTTACGGCAACCTTTTCACCGTCTTTAAACAGAATCAGAGTTGGAATACCACGAATACCGTATTCTGGTGCTGTTGCTGGGTTATCATCAATGTTCAGTTTGCCAACTGTCAGTTTTCCTTCGTATTCTATGGCAATCTCATCCAGAATAGGGGCAATCATTTTGCAAGGACCGCACCATTCAGCCCAGAATTCAACGAGAACAGGACCTTGTGCTTTCAAAACATCGTTTCCAAAGCCAGCATCAGTCAGAGAGATAATATTCGCACTCATTTTTTACTCCAAAAATAAAATCTTTTACAGTGTCAGTGTACATTAACCAACATAAGGGTGTCTTTATTTCAGCGGATACACTTTCTTAAAGCAATAGTTAACTGATATTCTACCTTACTATGAGCAAAACACATTTGACAGAAAAGAAGTTTTCCGACTTCGCATTGCACCCCAAAGTCTTAGAAGCCCTTGAGAAAAAAGGGTTTTCCAACTGCACGCCGATACAGGCGCTAACATTGCCTTTAACTGTCGAAGGCCGAGATGTTGCGGGGCAAGCACAAACCGGAACGGGCAAGACGCTGGCATTTTTGTCGTCTACTTTTAATTACTTATTGGCTCACCCTGCGAAGAAAGAGCGTAAAACTAATCAGCCAAGCGCACTGATTATGGCGCCTACCCGTGAATTGGCGGTTCAAATATACTCTGACGCAGAAGCATTGGCTCAAGTCACTGGGTTGAAAATGGGTCTTGCCTACGGCGGCGATGGCTATGATAAACAGCTTAAGGTTCTGGAAGCTGGCGTCGATATCGTCATTGGTACAACAGGGCGTTTGATCGATTACGCAAAACAGGGCCATATCCATCTTGGTGCCATTCAAGTTGTTGTACTTGATGAAGCGGATCGCATGTATGACCTGGGCTTTATCAAAGATATTCGCTGGTTATTCCGCCGACTCCCTGCGGCCACAGAAAGAATGAATTTGCTGTTTTCCGCAACCCTCTCTTACCGAGTGCGTGAACTGGCTTTTGAGCAGATGAATCATCCTGAATATGTGGAAGTGGAACCGCTGCAAAAAACTGGGCACCGCATTAAGGAAGAGCTATTTTATCCTTCCAACGAAGAAAAAATGCGTCTGCTACAGACTCTGTTGGAAGAAGAATGGCCTGATCGCTGCATCATTTTTGCCAATACCAAACACCGTTGTGAAGACGTCTGGGCTCATCTGGCTGCTGATGGTCATCGGGTTGGTTTGCTGACTGGTGATGTTGCACAGAAAAAACGTCTGCGTATTCTTGAAGAATTCAGCCTGGGCAATCTGGATATTCTGGTTGCCACAGATGTTGCCGCCCGTGGATTGCATATTCCATCTGTGACACACGTGTTTAACTATGATCTACCAGATGACTGTGAAGATTATGTTCACCGGATTGGCCGGACAGGCCGTGCTGGAGAAAGTGGTCATTCTATCAGCCTGGCATGTGAAGAGTATGCGCTAAACTTACCGGCTATTGAAGAATATATTCAGCACCAGATACCTGTTAGCAAATATAACAGTGATGCATTATTAAAAGATCTGCCAGTACCTAAGCGCCGTAATCGCACCCGCTCAGGGGGACACCCACGACGTACCAACATACCACGTCGTGGCAATACAACACGCAACAGTAAGCGCCCAGGCTAAAATGACGCAAGGCTGAATAATGCTGGATAGTACGAACGGTATTGGAATAACGTAATGTTGAAATAACACGATGCTGAAACAACACAGGCCGGAATAAATACTATGCTAAGTGCTTCTTCGCTTTATGCGGCTATTGATTTAGGCTCAAACAGTTTTCACATGTTGGTTGTCCGTGAAGTATCCGGCAGCATTCAAGTCGTTACTCGCATCAAACGCAAAGTCAGGCTGGCTGCCGGATTAGATAAAAATAATCATTTATCACAACAGGCAATGGAACGAGGATGGCAGTGCTTGCGCCTCTTTTCCGAATATTTACAGGATATTCCTGCCTCACAGATCCGTATTGTTGCTACTGCAACTTTGAGGCTGGCAGAAAATTCAGATGAATTTACCAGAAAGGCCTCAGAAATATTAGGCAAACCTGTTCATGTGATCAGCGGCGAAGAAGAGGCTCAGCTAATTTATCAAGGTGTCGCTCACACGACCGGCGGATCTGAAAAGCGACTTGTTGTCGATATTGGTGGTGCCAGTACCGAATTGGTAACCGGTATCGGAGCCAAAGCCAACCAGCTTTTCAGCCTTGAAATGGGCTGTGTTACCTGGCTGGAACGTTATTTCAATGATCGCAGCCTGACAGCAGAAAACTTTGCCAATGCAGAAGCTGCTGCACATGATATTCTCAGCCCTGTTACCACTAAGCTGCTTGAGCAAGGCTGGAACGTTTGTGTAGGAGCTTCCGGCACGGTACAAGCCTTGCAGGAAATTATGATTGCTCAAGGTATGGATGAACTGATCACCCTACCCAAACTCCAGCAACTTAAGCATCAGGCGATTGAGTGCGGCAAGCTGGAAGAATTAGAAATTGATGGACTCACACTGGAACGGGCGTTGGTTTTTCCAAGTGGATTGGCCATCTTAATCGCCATTTTTCAGGCATTGAATATCGAAAGTATGATATTAGCAGGCGGCGCACTACGTGAAGGTCTGGTTTACGGGATGCTAGATTTGCCGATCGAGCAGGATATTCGGGCAAGAACCCTGTGCAATATTCAGCATCGTTTTCAACTGGATATTGAGCAGGCGCAGCGAGTCAAACAGTTAGCCGAAAATTTTTGCCAACAAGTTGCTAAGTCATGGAAATTGGACGAACGTTGTCGTGAGTTATTGGTCGGTGCCTGTTTGCTCCATGAAATAGGCCTGTTTGTTGATTTTCGTCAGGGGCCTGCACATTCCGCTTATTTGGTAAGCCACTTGGATCTGCCTGGTTATACTCCCGCCCAAAAACGACTGTTGGCTATTCTATTGAAAAATCAAAGCGGCCCAGTGGATCTGGCATTGCTCAGTCAGCAAAATGCTGTGCCATCGTTACAGGCACAACGGTTATGTCGCTTATTACGCCTGGCAATTATTTTCGCCAGCCGTCGGCGGGATGACACTTTGCCAACTTTACGATTACAGGCGAAAAATGAAACGCTCATTATCACCTTGCCCCATCAATGGAAAACAAAACACCCGCTCAGAACTGAAGCATTACAGCAAGAAATGAAGTGGCAGAGTTATGTCCAATGGTTATTGCTGCTTGAGGAGCTAAATAACGCTCGTCTCGGCTAAAATTTTTACTTTATTCCCCTGCAATTATCCATAAATGCAGGGGAATATTACCGTATTATTTATTATTGCCAGTTTTCAGCCCAAGTCCCAAACGGGATTTAATGTCGGCAAGGCGCGATTGCCCCTGTTTCATCCTTTCCTCTGCGCTCATCACCCGCTTACCTTGTGGCCAATCCAAGTCATCCTGTGGTAACTCAAGCAAGAATCGGCTCGGTTCTGGACGAATAAGTTCACCAAACTGGCGACGTTCCTTGCTGAGAGTGAAAAAAAGTTCTCTCCGCGCGCGCGTAATGCCCACATAAGCCAAACGACGCTCTTCCTCAATATTGTCTTCATCAATGCTGCTTTGGTGTGGTAACAAACCTTCTTCCATACCAACCAAAAAAACATAGGGGAATTCCAGCCCCTTGGAAGCATGCAACGTCATTAACTGAACTTGATCCAACTCTTCATCTTCCTCGCTTCGCTCCAGCATATCCCGCAACGTAAAACGCGCCACGACTTGGGAAAGAGACATTGGCTCATTCAAGTCATCTCCCTCAAGCATTTCACTCATCCAAGTGAAAAGTTGGTTGACGTTCTTCATTCTCATTTCAGCCGCTTTTGGACTGGGGGAGGATTCATATAACCAGCTTTCGTAATCCATGCCACGCAGTAAATCTCTCACCGCCAGCAGTGGCTCCCGCTCCGCCTGACGAGCTATTTCGTCCACCCAGCAGGTAAAGCGCTGTAATGCCGCCAAACCACGTCCTGTTAAATGCTGTTCCAGCCCAAGATCAAAACTGGCTTGATATAAGCTCTTGCTACGCTGGTTCGCCCATTCGCCCAATTTTTGGATCGTCACTGCACCGATTTCTCGCCGTGGTGTATTGACGATACGTAAAAATGCACTGTCATCCTCAGAATTGGTCAAAACACGCAAATAAGAGAGCAGGTCTTTAATTTCAGGTCGAGAAAAGAACGATGTTCCCCCCGAAATTCGGTAGGGAATGCGGTTTTGCATCAACATTTTTTCGAAGATACGGGATTGGTGATTACCACGATATAATATAGCGTAATCTTTATAGTTCGTTTTATTGATAAAGTGATGAGCGATCAACTCCCCCACCACACGCTCAGCTTCATGATCTTCATTGTTCGCTTCGATCACTCTGAGCGGATCACCATACCCCAATTCCGAAAAGAGTTTTTTTTCAAAAACATGGGGATTGTTGGCTATTAGAATATTCGCCGCTTTCAATATCCGCCCTGATGAACGGTAATTTTGTTCCAGCTTAATCACATTCAACTGCGGGAAATCATCCTTCAATAAAATCAAATTCTGTGGACGAGCACCACGCCATGAATAAATGGATTGATCATCATCCCCAACCACGGTAAAACGAGCTCGATTACCCACCAATAATTTCACCAGTTGATATTGGCTGGTATTCGTATCCTGATATTCATCCACCAGCAAGTAGCGAATTTTATTCTGCCAACGTTCTCTGACTTCCTCATCATGCATTAACAGCAAAGTTGGCTTGGTAATCAGATCATCAAAATCGAGAACATTACAACTATTCAGGTGCAAGTCATAACGACGGTAACATTCTGCAAACTGGTGCTCCTGCGCTGAACGTGCCATTCTCATTACTTGTTCTGGCGACATTAAGTCATTCTTCCAGTTAGAAATGTTCGAAATCAGTTTTTGTAGCAGATCTTTATCTTCTTGCAGCAAATCCGCAGCGAGATCTTTTAGCAAAGCCATCTGATCTTGATCATCAAATAATGAGAAGTTACTTTTCATTCCCAGCGCTTTGTATTCACGCTTAACGATCTCCAACCCCAAGGTATGGAAAGTCGAGATCATCAACCCCCGTGTCTCCTTACGACCCAAGGTTTGGGCAACACGTTCTTTCATCTCACGTGCCGCTTTATTAGTAAAAGTGACTGCCGCAATATGGCGAGCCTGATAATCACAGGTGCGGATCAGGTGAGCAATTTTATTGGTGATCACTCGAGTCTTGCCGGAGCCCGCACCCGCCAGAACCAGACAAGGCCCTGTTACAAATTCAACCGCTTGTTGTTGGCTTGGATTTAATCGCATACTGTTTCGAAAGCTATATCAGGATAAAAGATCGGGGAGAGAAATTGTAACAGAAAGCAAGGTTACAGGTGATTTTCTTTACGTTAGTGAATTATCACAAGAAAAATAAAAATAGCATCAATCATTGCTTTTTAAAAAATGATGTGAAAACTATATACGCATTAAACTTCAAGTTGCAATTTACAACACTCTATGAAACCTGATTTCTCCCCGCTTCGCGGGGAGAAATCACACGCATCTTGAAGTTAGATTGGTATAGTGCATTTTATTTTTCAACGAATAAAAAAATAGCAGAAAAAATGGAGTTATTGCCAACATTCTTAATCCATAAATATATAAATACCTATTTTACGCTATTTTATACTATCGCTGACTCACATATCCATTTGTTATTCATAACATTTTACTAAAACTCATTCATTTTATTATTAATTTATGTGATAAATTACAAAATAATTTTTTCATTAATAATTTAAATTACTCTGTCAAAATATATCAATATTGATTCGACTGTAATTGAAATACATAGGATCTATTTAACTGCGTTGATGTTATAACAATCAATTACGCTTACTGACATACAATCAATATACCCAATAGACTTCAAGTGGTACTTTGAAAGTTAAAGGGAATCGCAGAGGATGTAATATGTTACGTAAAACAGGCTTTTTCTTTGATGAACTCTGTTTCTGGCATAATTCTGGATTATCATACGTTATGACATTTCCTGTTGGCGGATGGGTACAACCTCCCAACGGTGCAGGACATGCAGAATCACCGGAAACAAAACGCAGAATGAAAAACTTAATGTATGTTTCGGGTTTAAGTCATTCATTGCAACTGCGTGGTGCTGAATCTCTTGATGATACAACGCTGAGACTGGTCCATACCGAAGAGTATTTACAGCACTTTAAGTCCGTGAGTGATAATGGCGGAGGAACATTAGGCTCAGAAGCGCCAATAGGACAAGGTAGCTATGAAATAGCCAAACTATCCGCCGGACTCACTTATGCCGCAGTAAAAGCAGTGTTACAAGGCGAGTTGGATAATGCCTACAGCCTTTCCCGTCCCCCCGGACACCACAGCCTGCCAGATCAAGCAATGGGATTCTGTTTCCTTGCCAATATTGCCCTCGCCATTGAGCACGCAAAAGAGCAGCTTGGAGTTGGCCGAGTCGCAGTCATTGACTGGGATGTTCACCACGGCAATGGAACCCAACATATCTTCTGGGAACGTGATGATGTTTTGACTATTTCTCTGCATCAAGATGGCTGCTATCCCGAAGGCTATAGTGGCGAGGAAGATATCGGAGCCGGCAAAGGAGAAGGTTTCAATATCAATATCCCATTAATGGCGGGAGCTGGGCACAATAGTTATCTTTATGCTATGGATCACATTGTGCTCCCGGCATTACGACGTTACCAACCAGAGTTGATCATCATTGCCTGCGGCTATGATGCTAATGCGTTTGATCCTCTGGCACGAATGCAATTGCACAGTGACAGTTTCCGTGAAATGACTCGCAGGGTACAGCAAGCAGCTGATGAACTGTGTCATGGCAAGTTAGTCATCGTTCACGAAGGGGGATATTCTGAAGCTTATGTGCCTTTCTGTGGGTTGGCTGTCATGGAGGAATTAAGCGGTGTGCGCACTAAAGTCAATGATCCGGCACTGAACATGATCCAAGCGCAGCAACCGAAAGAACGATTTGAAGCATGTCAGCGACAAGCCATTGACGAACTAAAACTGAAATTCGATTTGTAAGAATGAAAGATCTGCCTGCCCGATAAAGTCACTTCGGGCAGGATAAATATCCTATCAGCCACCGACTGCAATGCGTTTCATATCCGTCATATAGCCACGCAAAATACGGCCGATAACTTCAATCGGATGGTGCCGGATCGCCTCATTCACATCACGCAATTGCGCATTATCAATGCTACGATCTGCAACTGCTTTTCCTAAATCCCCTGCTTGCAGGGTTGCCATGAATTTCTCTTTCAGCAACGGAACAGCGACGTATGAGAACAGATAGTTACCATATTCCGCAGTATCAGAAATTACCACGTTCATTTCATACAGACGCTTGCGAGCAATGGTATTCGCAATCAATGGCAGTTCATGCAAAGATTCATAATAAGCAGACTCTTCGATGATGCCAGTATCTACCATCGTTTCGAATGCCAGTTCTACCCCGGCTTTAACCATGGCAATCATCAGGACGCTATGATCAAAGTATTCCTGCTCACCGATATGCCCTGTATAGTCTGGGTAATTTTCGAATGACGTCTTACCCGTTTCCTCACGCCAAGCCAGCAAGTTTTTATCCCCATTTGCCCAGTCTGTCATCATTGTGGAGGAGAATTCACCAGAAATGATGTCATCCATATGTTTCTGGAACAGCGGAGTCAAAATAGTTTTCAGTTGCTCAGACAAAGCATAGGCACGCAATTTCGCTGGATTGGAAAGACGATCCATCATCAATGTAATGCCACCCTGTTTCAGCGCTTCTGTGATAGTTTCCCAACCAAATTGAATTAATTTTCCGGCATAACCGGGATCAACACCATCAGTAACCAGTTGGTCATAACACAGCAAAGAACCCGCCTGTAACATACCACACAGAATGGTTTGTTCTCCCATCAAGTCAGATTTAACTTCTGCTACAAAGGAAGATTCCAGTACGCCAGCGCGGTGCCCTCCTGTTGCGGCGGCCCACGCTTTCGCTATCGCCATCCCTTCGCCTTTTGCATCATTTTCTGGATGTACAGCAATCAGAGTGGGTACACCGAATCCACGCTTATACTCTTCACGCACTTCCGTACCCGGACATTTAGGGGCAACCATCACAACAGTAATATCTTTGCGTATTTGCTCACCCACTTCGACGATGTTGAAACCGTGGGAATAGCCCAGCGCTGCTCCTTCTTTCATCAAAGGTTGCACTGCCTGAACCACCGCGGAATGCTGTTTGTCTGGCGTCAGGTTGATAACCAAATCAGCCTGTGGAACTAACTCTTCATAAGTGCCAACTTTGAAACCATTTTCGGTTGCTTTACGCCATGATGGTCGCTTTTCATCAATCGCTTCTTTACGCAAGGCATAGGCGATATCTAAACCAGAATCACGCATATTGAGGCCCTGGTTTAGCCCTTGCGCACCACAACCGATGATCACCACTTTCTTGCCTTTCAAATACCCTGCTTCGTCAGCAAATTCTTCCCGCGCCATAAACCGACATTTGCCTAACTGCGCCAATTGTTGGCGTAAGTTCAACGTATCAAAATAATTAGCCATGGTGACTCCGATATAATAATTAGGTGTGAGGTCGTTTGCATAGAAACAATATATGACATGCAAGCCATTGCTGAAATTGATATATTAACAAGACTGCATTGCAGTTTGTGCAACAAACTTTTTCACGGCAAACAGCCTCTGAATAAAGGGCCTACAAACGATGGATCTACGTGATTTAAAACTGTTTTTACACCTTGCGGAAAGTTGTCATTTTGGCCGCTCAGCCAAGGCCATGCACGTCAGCCCATCCACACTTTCACGTCAGATCCAGCGCCTTGAAGAGTTATTGGGGCATCCGCTTTTTCTGCGGGATAACCGAACAGTAAAATTGACCACTGCCGGTGAACAACTCAAACAATTTGCCCAGCAAACTCTCCTGCAATATAAACAACTACAGCATTCATTAAACCACCAAAGCCCATCACTAACGGGAGAGTTACGCCTGTTCTGTTCAGTCACGGCTGCGTATAGCCATCTTCCACAAGTATTGGATAAATTTCGGGCAGAACATCCCTTAGTGGAAATTAAACTGACAACAGGAGATGCTGCTGATGCCGTTGATAAAGTTCAATCTGATGCTGTGGATTTGGGGATTGCAGGCAAGCCAGAGAAACTGCCTGATAATGTCGGCTTTACTAAAATAGGCGAAGTACCACTGGTACTGATTGCCCCTTCTCTGCCTTGTGTCGTGAGAAATCTCGCTATACAAGAACATCCCGACTGGAATAGCATCCCTTTTATCCTGCCTGAGCATGGGCCTTCCCGCAAGCGCATTGAACTGTGGTTTCGGCGACATAATATCCTGCACCCCGTCATTTACGCGACAGTTTCCGGCCATGAAGCGATTGTGTCTATGGTAGCACTAGGTTGCGGGATTGCACTGATCCCTACGGTTGTTGTCGAAAATAGCCCTGAACCTGTGCGTAGCCGTATTTCACAGCTGGAAAATATCGCACTGGTCGAGCCGTTTGAATTGGGTGTCTGTGCGTTGAGTAAACGCTTAAACGAACCGGTGATTAAGGCATTTTGGGAACTATTGTAGTCTAACAATCGTTATTATTTGGCTATATACCAATCCAACTTCAAGTTGCAGCTTGCAAATCAAAGTGATTGTTTATATCTCCCCGCTACGCGGGGGAGATATAATACGCATCTTGAAAGGCGGTTGGTATATAAAAAATAAAATCAGCAAAATAGCCGCCTTTTAGAAGATATTTTGCTATTTATTTCTTTAACTGATTGATGACTAAGTTAGAAATAATTTAAATGAAGGATTATCGGTTTCATCATGATATTCATAGCCCAGTACATCCAAATGGCGATCAAAACAAACTTCTGGTCCTGAAAGTTCAAAGGCAGCTAATACACGCCCATAATCCGTGCCATGACTGCGGTAATGAAACAGCGTGATATTCCAATGCGTCCCTAATGTTTGCAAAAATTTCAGCAAAGCTCCCGGCGATTCAGGAAAGGCAAAACTAAACAATCGCTCCTGCAATGGCTTGGATGGTCTGCCGCCGATCATATAACGAACATGCAACTTTGCCATTTCATCATCGGTAAAATCAGCGACTTGATATCCCGATGCTTTTAATTCTTCAATGATTTCACGACGTTCGGTATTTCCCCGGCTCAATCTGATACCAACAAAAATGCAGGCTTGGTTTGGATCTGTTGCATCCGAATAACGATAGCTAAATTCAGTCACGACACGAGTGCCTAATATCTGACAGAACTGTAAAAAACTCCCTTTTTGTTCAGGGATCGTCACCGCCAGCAAGGCTTCGCGTTGCTCTCCAAGCTCGCAACGTTCTGAAACGTAACGTAATCCATGAAAATTCACGTTAGCCCCAGAAAGAATATGTGCCAGCCGTTCTCCCTGAATCTGGTGTTGCTGGACATATTTCTTCAAGCCTGCCAGTGCCAGCGCACCGGAAGGTTCTGCAACCGCCCTGACATCTTCAAAGATATCTTTCATGGCAGCACAGATAGCATCGCTGTCTACTGTAATGACATCATCGACATATTGCTGGCATAAGCGAAATGTTTCGTCGCCAATACGTTTAACCGCCACGCCTTCCGCGAATAATCCAACTCTTGGCAAATCGACCGGATGCCCTGCTTCCAGTGCCGCTTTCAAACAGGCAGAATCTTCGGCTTCCACACCAATAATCTTCATTTCAGGTACAAGCTGTTTGATGAGAACAGCAACCCCTGCAATCAATCCGCCACCACCAACCGGAACAAAGATACGATCAAGATGAACATCCTGCTGTAGCAACTCCATTGCCAGTGTCGCCTGACCTGCAATCACGACAGGATGGTCAAAAGGCGGAACGAAGGTGTAACCGTGCTCTTTTGCCATCTCAATGGCTTTTGCCTTCGCTTCATCGAAATTCGCACCATGCAACAGCACCTCGCCACCAAAACTACGGACTGCATCGACTTTAATATCCGCTGTCGCTATCGGCATGACAATAGTGGCTTTTATGCCAACCTTACTGGCCGATAATGCAACACCTTGCGCATGGTTGCCTGCGGAAGCCGTGATCACACCTTTGCTTTTTTGCTCTTCCGTCAAACCCGCAATCATCGCGTACGCACCGCGCAATTTGAAACTATGTACCAACTGGCGATCTTCCCGTTTAACCAAAATCGTATTGCCTAAACGCGCAGAGATTTTTTTCATTTCCTGTAAGGGAGTGACTTGAGCAATATCATAAACTGGCGCACTCAATGCTGCCTTAAGATATTCCGCTCCCTTGGGTTCAGTATTAAGAGGATAAACCGCCACAATCAACTCCCCAGTTTAGTTTTATCACGCACAGCGCCTTTGTCAGCACTGGTCGCCAATGAAGCATAAGCACGTAATGCCAGAGAAACCTGACGTTCACGGGATTTAGGTGTCCACGCTTTATCTCCGCGAGATAATTCAGCCTGTGTACGCTCTGCCAGTTCTGTTTCCACCACATCCAACTGAATTTTACGGTTTGGAATATCAATATTGATGATATCGCCGTCATAAATCAGGCCAATCAAACCACCATTTGCCGCTTCTGGAGAGACATGACCAATAGACAATCCCGATGTTCCGCCTGAGAAACGTCCATCCGTAATCAATGCACAATGTTTTCCCAATCCCATCGATTTCAGATAGGTAGTGGGATAGAGCATCTCTTGCATACCTGGGCCACCTTTCGGCCCTTCATAGCGAATAACAACCACGTCGCCCGCGACGACTTTTCCACCGAGAATGGCTTCTACTGCCTCCTCCTGGCTCTCGTAAACTTTGGCCGGGCCACGGAAGGTCAGGATTTCTTTATCAACGCCTGCTGTTTTTACAATGCAGCCATCTTTTGCAATGTTGCCGAACAAAACAGCCAATCCCCCATCCTGACTGTAAGCATGGTTACGTTCACGAATACAGCCTGTCTCGCGATCTGCATCCAACGACGGCCAACGACAATCTTGTGAGAAAGCTTGTGTGGTACGAATTCCCGCCGGCCCCGCTGCATACATCCGCTTAACATTTTCATCCTTTGTCAGCATGATGTCGTACTGGGCCAATGTTTGTGGTAAATCCAAACCCAAAACATTTTTCACATTGCGATACAAAAGCCCTGCCCGATCAAGCTCACCCAAGATACCAATCACACCGCCAGCACGATGGACGTCTTCCATATGGTATTTCTGGGTGCTCGGAGCAACTTTACATAAATGTGGCACCTGACGAGACAGACGATCAATATCCGTCATCGTGAAGTCAACTTCAGCTTCCTGCGCTGCGGCCAACAAATGCAGAACAGTGTTAGTCGAACCACCCATCGCAATATCCAATATCATGGCATTTTCAAATGCTGCTTTGGTCGCAATATTACGAGGGAGAGCGCTATCATCATCTTGCTCATAATAGCGTTTAGTCAGTTCAACAATGCGTTTACCGGCATTGATAAACAGAGTCTTACGATCAGCATGAGTAGCGAGCAGTGAGCCATTACCTGGCTGCGAAAGTCCAAGCGCTTCGGTCAAACAATTCATCGAATTTGCCGTAAACATACCTGAGCAAGAGCCACACGTCGGACAGGCAGAACGTTCGATTTGCTCGCTCTGTTCATCACTGACATTTGGGTTGGCGCCCTGAATCATGGCATCGACCAAATCCAGTTTGATCAGTTGATCGGATAATCGCGTCTTACCCGCTTCCATTGGACCACCAGAAACAAAAATAACCGGAATATTCAAGCGCAAAGATGCCATCAACATACCTGGCGTGATTTTGTCGCAGTTGGAAATACACACCATAGCATCGGCACAGTGGGCATTGACCATGTATTCCACTGAGTCAGCAATCAACTCCCGCGAAGGTAACGAATAGAGCATTCCACCATGTCCCATTGCAATACCATCATCAACAGCGATGGTATTGAACTCTTTCGCAACTCCCCCTGATGCCTGAATCTGTTCTGCCACCAGCTTGCCGAGATCACGCAGATGTACATGTCCTGGCACGAACTGCGTGAATGAGTTAACAACCGCAATGATAGGTTTTCCAAAATCTGCATCTGTCATACCTGTGGCTCGCCATAAGGCACGGGCTCCCGCCATATTGCGGCCATGAGTCGTCGTGGCTGAACGGTATTTAGGCATTGTCTTCACTCCCAAGTCTTATCAATTAACTTCAGCAATCAATACAGGCGGGGAACGGCCGCCTGTTGGGTTTTATGTTTTTTTATTAAGGATTAATCGGATCCAACCAACCCCATTTATCTTCTGTCGTACCATCAAATAAACCAAAGAACGCACTTTGGATTTTTTTAGTGATTGGACCACATTTGCCGATACCCACCTGAATCCCATCTACACTACGAACCGGAGTAACCTCCGCAGCCGTTCCTGTCATGAAGACTTCATCCGCTAAATAAAGCGATTCACGAGAAAGTGTCTGTTCACGAACTTCCAGACCAAGATCCTGTGCTAACTTGATGATGGCATCACGGGTGATCCCTGGCAGGGCAGATGAAGTAAATGGCGGTGTGAATAGAATTCCATCCTTCACTTCAAACAGGTTTTCACCCGCACCTTCTGAAATATAACCATGCACATCCAGTGCAATACCTTCCTGATAACCATGACGTCGTGCTTCACTTCCCACCAGTAAAGAAGAGAGATAATTACCTCCCGCTTTTGCGCTTGTAGGGATCGTATTTGCTGCCATGCGATTCCATGAAGAAACCATCGCATCAATGCCCTGATCCAAGGCTTTCTCACCAAGATAAGCGCCCCACGGGAAAGCGGCAATGATAACGTCTGTTTTATAACCAGCAGGCGGGTTTACTCCCATGCCAACATCACCCACAAATACCAATGGGCGAATGTAAGCACTGACCAATTTATTTTTACGCAACGTTTCACGGCAAGCTTCCATCAATTCATCCACACTTTGGCTTACTGGAAAACGGTAAATCTTGGCTGAGTCACGCAAGCGCTGCATATGTTCACGATGACGAAAAACAACAGGCCCTTTGTGAGAGTCATAGCAACGAATCCCTTCAAATACCGAAGTACCATAATGTAAGGCATGGGACATAACGTGAACTTTAGCCTCTGCCCACGGCACCATTTCCCCATTGAACCAAATATAATCAGCTTGCTTTGTCATTCTCAGTTTTCCTTCAAGGGCGCATTATGCGCTTATTAATCGTGATTCTTTATGTTTGATCTCAACACCTGCAACGTCCACCAATTTCAGCAGTTGGGAAAAAAGTAAATTAACTGGACGTTGGCTAGACACGGTGAGTTCAATATTTACATTATCACTATCTGTTATATGATCCATATTCAATGCGCATATCTGAAATCCGCGGTGGCGGGTAACTCTCAAAATTCGTTCCAAAATCTCAGGACAGAACCGCGCTTTAATAGCAAGTTGATGCTGTATCATAATGATTTCTCCAACATGGTTTCGTTGCTTGCACCCGGTGGAACCAATGGCCAGACATTCTCTAATTCATCAATAGACACATGTAATAAATACGCGCCCTCGCTGTTGAACAAAGCATCCAATGCTTCATTCACTTGTGCTTTGTCAGTGACTCTCTGCCCCGGAATACCAAACGCCTGCGCCAACGTAAGAAAATCAGGATTATCAGTTAAGATCGTTTCGCTATAACGTTTGTCAAAAAACAACTCTTGCCACTGGCGAACCATGCCCAATCTTTGGTTATCCAATAAGATCAGTTTTACCGGCAATTGCTTGCGTTTAATCGTGCCCAACTCCTGAACATTCATCATGAAAGAGCCGTCACCAGATATGCAGATAACCATATCTTCAGGACGAGCCATCTGGGCGCCAATCGCCGCCGGAATACCAAATCCCATCGTGCCTAATCCACTTGATGTGATGAAATTTTCTGGTTGGCTAAAAGTCATGTGCTGAGCCGCCCACATCTGATGCTGCCCAACATCGGTTGTGATAACCGTACTGGACGAAGCACGTTCAGAAACCTGCTTCAACAGTAACGGAGCATAAATACTTTCGCCCTGATAGTCATAACACCATGTATGTTCGTTTTTTAATTGCTTGATTTCTTGCTGCCAGGCTTGGATAGATAAAGGTTGTTGTAAATGAGGCAATAGCGTTTTTAAATCGCCCAGTAATGACACATGAGTCTGACGTAATTTATTGAATTCAACGGGATCAATATCCAAATGAATAACGTTGGCATGAGGTGCAAAGGTATTCAGTTTCCCTGTAACACGGTCATCAAAACGCGCGCCAGCAGCAATTAACAAATCACAGGATTGAACAGCAAGATTAGCCGCTTTAGTACCATGCATCCCTAACATGCCCAAATAACATTCATGTTCAAAATCTGCTGCTCCCAACCCTTTCAATGTGGAAACAACGGGAATACCCGTTTCAGAGACAAAATGACGTAATTCAGGAACAGCGCCAGACATGCCAATCCCACCACCCACATACAAAATAGGTTTTCGAGATGAAGCTAACAATTGACGGGCTAATTCAATCTCTTGTTTTGGAAGAGAAAACTGGGGAGATGCCGGTATTAAATAGGGGGCAAAATCACCTTGAGCTAACTGAATATCTTTTGGTAAATCAATCAGAACAGGGCCAGGGCGACCACTCATGGCAATGGAGAAGGCATCGGCCATGATTTGAGGTAATTTTTCCAGCGAATCAACAAGAAAGCTGTGTTTTGTACAAGAAAGTGACATTCCCAGTATATCGATTTCTTGAAAGGCATCTGTCCCTATAAATTCAGAACTCACCTGTCCAGTAATCGCGACAACAGGAACAGAATCCAATAATGCGTCAGCCAATCCCGTGATCAAGTTTGTCGCTCCTGGCCCTGATGTCGCTATGCAAACGCCAGGCTTGCCACTTGCTCTCGCATAACCAATTGCTGCCATAACGGCGCCTTGTTCATGGCGGCATAAAATGTGCTCAACACCGCCATCATACAGCGCATCATAAAGTGGCATGATAGCTCCACCTGGATAACCAAAAACTTTTTCAATTCCCTGTTTTCGTAACGCCTCTACAACCGATTGTGCCCCGTTCATTGCCGTCTCCCCTGTTATGTTTACCTTGCCGTTGGCTGTTGTGATGTTTTGTTACTTCTACTTATCGAACCTAGTATCAGGCCTAAAAAAAACCCCCGCGCCTTTCGGTGCGGGGGTTTTTGGAATCTGGCTATTCTTCTGTCTAAGCCGTTCTTCGTCCAAGTGCAGCCCCGCACGGTGGGATAATAATCACCACCACGCTCACAATAATTAGGCTAATCACTAGGACAAATGCGTTCATAATTTTATTCGTTTTTAATTCGTATGCTTGACGTATATTTAAGAGTTATCACTTTCTATGATAGTTGACAACGATTATTTTTGTTTTTTCATAACAAAATTATTTTATTTATATTTTTCATTTAGATAACTAAAAAACAGATAAATCCACTGTAATTTACGCATTTTTAGCTTAGAAAAAATTGCCATCCGTTTGTTTAATAAAATTATTAATAAACAAAATAATAAAAAATAAGTTAATCATCTCATTCTCGATAACATGGCGAAAATGCGATCAAAATTAATTTTTATAGTTAGTTATTATCACGATTAACAGTATATAGGATTAAAATTTATTAAATTAAATTTATGTATTTTGTTAGGTTATAATTATCAATAAATACCATTCATTACCATTCTATTTTTTATCATAAGAGTTCCAGCTTGTTAAAATATTCATATATAACACTATGTTATTATTAAAATTCAAACGACTGAATAGTTGTCAGCATCATCATCAAGGACAAATATATTTACGAACCTTTTCACAAAACAATGAAAAGCGACTTTTCATTATTTTTTATCAATCCATGATAACAGCTTTCTTGCTAAGGAGAGCATCATGGCACTGGCCGTTATTCATACACGGGCAACAATTGGTATTGATTCCCCTATCGTCACGATAGAAGCACATATCAGTAATGGTTTACCCGGTCTTACCCTTGTTGGTTTACCTGAAACTACCGTAAAGGAAGCCAGAGATCGTGTCCGAAGCGCTCTGATCAATAGTGGTTTTACCTATCCTCCCAAAAGGATCACAGTCAATTTAGCGCCAGCAGATCTCCCCAAAGAAGGGGGAAGATATGATTTACCCATCGCTATTGCAATTTTAGCCGCATCAGAGCAGATCACGACAGATAAGTTACATAATTATGAGTTTTTAGGTGAGTTAGCACTCTCTGGTGAAATACGGCAAGTTATGGGAGCAATTCCCGCAGCATTGAGTGCAAAAAGAGCTGCAAGACAACTTATTCTCTCCTCAGAGAACCAAACTGAATTAGCAATTTTGTCTCAGAATGAAACGCTAATGGCAAATCATTTGCTGCAAGTTTGTCATTTCTTACAGGGAGAAAAAGCGACTTTATCTTCCCCTCCTCCTGTAGAACTACAGACTGAATCATTTACTCTGGATATACAGGATATTATTGGGCAGGAACAAGCTAAACGAGCACTGGAGATCACAGCCGCTGGCGGCCATAATCTTCTGCTACTCGGCCCTCCAGGCACTGGCAAAACTATGCTTGCCAGCCGATTATGTGGCTTATTACCACCATTGACGCATCAGGAAGCGCTAGACGTCGCTGCAATCAATAGCTTAGCTGGATGTCCAGTTAATCCTCAAAAATGGCATATACGCCCATTTAGAGCCCCTCATCACAGTTCGTCAATGGCAGCTCTTGTTGGAGGAGGCTCAATACCTAAGCCGGGAGAAATTTCTCTCGCCCATAATGGTGTGTTATTTCTAGACGAATTACCTGAATTTAACCGTAGTGTCCTTGATGCCCTACGGGAACCGTTAGAATCTGGCGAAATAGTAATATCCCGTGCCAGAGCAAAAGTCCGTTTTCCTGCCCAAGTTCAATTGATTGCAGCCATGAACCCCAGCCCAACCGGCTATCATCAAGGAATACATAACCGAAGTAGTCCACACCAAGTATTACGTTACCTCTCTAAACTATCAGGCCCTTTTTTAGATCGTTTTGATCTCTCTATTGAAGTTCCTCTGCTGCCTCCAGGAACTTTAAGTCAATCATCAACAAAATATGGAGAAAGTAGTCAAGAAATCAAAAAACGCGTAGCAAGGGCAAGAAAAATACAAATAGAGCGCTGTGGGCATATCAATGCCCGTCTCAATAGCAAACAAACCGAAGATATTTGCAAAATTAGCATGGAAAATGCCGTTTTTCTGGAAAATACTTTATTGAAATTAGGACTATCCATACGTGCCTGGCACAGAATACTTAGGGTTTCTCGCACAATTGCAGACTTAAAAGAACAAACAAGAATAGAAAAACCAGATATTATGGAAGCGCTTAGCTACCGAAGTATGGATAGGCTACTTATACAATTACAGAAGCAGGCTGGATAAGTTATCGGTCAGAAGAGGGACAACAGCCCCTCTTGGATATGATGATTAATATTAATGATGGTATTAATCATCAGTATCGGTATAGTCCTCTGAAGAATCAAGCTGCGGTTTTCCGCCGGAAAGGGTATGAAAACGTTTCGGACGGCTAATTTTTGTCAAATACTTAGTCCATACCTTTTCTTCTGTCGTTGCAGGTGCACGTTCACCACGGCAAACTGCAACAAACAGTTTTTCTTCTTCTGTTTGAGGTTCACGTTTACCAAGGTCCAATTCATTGAACGCATGACCATAACGTTCTAGCAATTGAGCCTCTTTGATGGTGAAATCACCATGACGGGAAAATCCACGTGGATAATTTTTATTATCGAAAAAACGATTAGTCGTGATGAAGCTTTCAGCCATCTGACACACTCCTAACTCTAAGTCATACTAATTATGGCGCGGAGTATTAGGGAGGCTTGACATTCTGTAAAACAAAATATTTAAATCTTAACGACAAAAACTATTGGAGATGCATGTGGATACTGAATTACTGAAAACCTTTTTGGAAGTCAGTAAGACTCGTCACTTTGGTCGGGCAGCTGAATCGCTCTATTTAACACAATCCGCTGTTAGTTTTCGTATCCGCCAACTAGAAAATCAATTGGGTACCAATCTATTCACACGACATCGTAATAATATCCGCCTAACTGCAGCCGGAGAACGCCTAGTACCTTATGCAGAATCACTAATGAGTACTTGGCAATTGGCGAAGAAAGAAATCAATTATGTCGCCCAGCATTCAAAACTCTCTATCGGCGCTACAGCATCCCTATGGGAAAGTTATCTAACATCCTGGATAAATACATTTTATCAACACCATCGGGAAACAAGGATCGAGTCTTTCGTTTCAACACGCCAGTCGTTAGTCAAACAATTGCATTCTCGTGAATTGGATCTCTTAATTACCACTGAACCGCCCAAAATGGATGAGTTTCAAAGTCAATTGATAGGTAATATCCAGCTTATTTTATTAACAACCCTACATAACCTTGATAAGACAGTAGAAAATTATATTAAATTAGAGTGGGGAGCTGATTTTCACCAGCAAGAACAACAAATCTTAAAGAACGATTATCCACCTATTATTACAACCACATCAGCACATATTGCCAGAGAGTTATTGGATAGCGTTAATGCTGCAACCTTCCTTCCTGTACATTGGCAAGAAGAATATCCGAAACTCGTTGCCTTACCTAATAATCAGTTAATAGAACGGCCATTGTACGCTGTATGGCTACAAAACAGTGACCAACAAGCGCTTATCCAACACTTATTAAAAATTCCTGTTGAGAAAGCACCTGTAACTACCCAAAAACAACTTTTATAGCAAAACTATAGAAAAAATAAGGCTTGATGTACGGTATAGAGCGCAAAGGAATAATGCCCGCAAAGAAATTAGAATTACACGAGACTGGAAGTTAAAACTATATGTCAGAACTGCAATATGTTAGAGCCATAGTACGTTAGAACTGTACAAAAAATGAAAAACAAGAAAAACCCAGCTAACTTTAGCTGGGCTATTAATCTGAAAGCTATATCAATTATTACTTATTTGTTAACTGGCAGGGGCGGAGAGGCTCGAACTCCCAACACCCGGTTTTGGAGACCGGTGCTCTACCAATTGAACTACGCCCCTAAATACGGTGGCGGTGCGGACGGGACTCGAACCCGCGACCCCCGGCGTGACAGGCCGGTATTCTAACCAACTGAACTACCGCACCACCGAATTTCTTTATCCTTGCTGCCTTTTATGCCGGCAACAAGTTATTAATGAATGTCTGGCAGTGTCCTACTCTCACATGGGGAGACCCCACACTACCATCGGCGCTACGGCGTTTCACTGCTGAGTTCGGCATGGGATCAGGTGGGACCACCGCGCTGTTGCCGCCAGACAAATTCTGTTTTCAATCCCGAACAAGCTGTTTTTCATTCTGAAACGCTCTCTCACTCCCGAAAACCCCTTCGGCGTTGTCAGGTTAAGCCGCACGGCTCATTAGTACCGGTTAGCTCAACGTCTCGCAACGCTTACACACCCGGCCTATCTACGTCCTCGTCTCGGACGGTCCTTCAGTCCCCTC
>NZ_JADEUG010000024.1 GCF_015163665.1 Xenorhabdus sp. BG5
TGCAACAGACGAAACTAGACGTAAAAATAAGAAAGGGTGTTGATTTTGCTAGGTTTGACAGAAATTGTTTTACTGGGCTGGACTTCACTGGAAGTTGAAGTGGTGCCCGGACTCGGAATCGAACCACCGACACGGGGATTTTCAATCCCATCGTAAGTTAATTCAATGTAAAATCTCCTAATTTGCCCGATTTGTACGCTTAACTTTAATGAGTGTACAAATGAAGATACTTCCCATCATTTCCCCCAAAGGCGGCGAAGGTAAGTCCACACACGCCGCGAACTTAGCCGGATTTTTTGCTGATTCCGGTCTACGCACTCTCCTGATTGATGCCGATTATTCACAACCCACGTCCAGCAGTATTTTTAACCTGGACTATGAAGCCCCGGCAGGGCTGTATGAATTGTTAATGCAGACGGTGGATCTAAGGGAATCGAAGCGGATCATTTCCCGCTCGACGATCCGTCACCTTGATATCCTTGTTTCCAATGATCCCGATGAACTCCTGCCGACCGCGATGCTACACGCCCCGGATGGTCGTTTGCGTCTGCGCAATATTCTGCAACATCCGCTCTTTCAACAATATGACGTCATTCTGATTGACTCCAAAGGCTCGACCGGCGTGATGACGGAGCTGGTGGTACTGACTGCAACTCAGTATGTGCTGGGGATAATTAAACCCATCCTGCCGGATGTACGGGAGTTCCTGCGCGGTACGTTGCGGATGCTGACCCGACTACAATCCTTTGAAAATTACGGTATTCAGCTACCGTTGATCCAGATACTGGCCAATGGCATTGAAAATACTAATTTAGATCGGGACACGCTCAATGAACTGACCGATATTATCGACCAGCAACGGTATGATGCGTCAGCGTTGGGTGGCAGAAAGGTTTACCAGTTGCTGAAAACCCGGATAGATCTGCTGGATATCTACAAACTGGGGCATGTTCGTGCCCAGCCCGTTCATCGCCTGGAATATAAAACTCCCCGCAAAAGTCCCGCCGCCGCCCAGACCATGCACAGTCTGGCCTGTGAACTGTTCCCCGAATGGGCTGCGAAATTTGATGCTGTGCTGGTCAACCAACCGACGGGGAACGCGCAATGAATGTTATCTGGAATACCGTCAACAGGGAGGTGACCAATGAATCGGGATCATGATGCGTTACAAGCCATCAGTGAATCGGAGCCTAGCTACGCTTATGCCGAAGTGGGCGTGATTGGCGGACTGGTCCTAGAAAATGATCGCTGGGATAGCGTTGTTCAGCTGCTGGCAGCCGACGATTTTTTCTTCCCGGCACACCGAATAATCTATCAGGTTATTGCGGAGCTGAGCGAAAAAAGCTGTCCGTTTGATCTGATCACCCTGACCGACAGGCTGACACAGCGGGGGCAGATAGACAGCGTCGGTGGTTTTGCTTATGTGGCGGAAGTGTGTAAGAACACACCGAGTGCCGCCAATATTGAGGAATATGCCCGCATTGTGGCAGAAAAAAGCCGGTTACGTCAGTTACTGGCACTGGGTAAATCCCTCAGCGCGGAAGTCTTCCAGCCCAATATTCTGTCAGAAACCCTGATTGAGCAGGCAGAAAGTCAGCTGTTTAATCTGGCGGAAAAAGGCGCCGTTCGGCAACATCAGGCTGTGACTCTTCTGCAAGGCGCAGATGCCCTGATTTCCCATCTGGAGCGCATACAGGGCAGCAACGGGATTACCGGTACGCCAACGGGATTTCAGCAACTGGATGAAATGACCTGTGGTTTACAGGCAGGTGACCTCATTTTGCTGGCTGCCCGTCCTTCCATGGGGAAAACCGCGCTGGGGCTGGCCTTTTGTCTTGGTGCACTGCGACATCGGGATGATGCGGTGGTACAGATTTTCAGCCTGGAAATGCCGACGGCTCAGCTGATGCTGCGTCTGTCCGCCATGGAAGGTAGTGTGGCATTAACCGCGCTGCGCAGTGGCCTGCTGGATGATGAACAGTGGGGACGCATCAGCCAGAGTCTGGATCAGTTTGCGCAATGGGATCAGCGGCTGATTATCGATGATTGCAGTCACCAGACCCCCGCGCTATTGCGTGCCCGTGCCCGCCGCTATACCCGCCAATACGGTAAACCTGCCTTGATTATGGTGGATTACGTCCAGTTGATGTGCGCCCCCGGACAGGAAAACCGCACTCAGGAAATTGCCGATATCTCCCGCAGCCTGAAAGCGTTGGGCAAAGAACTGGGTTGTCCCATACTGGCGCTGTCCCAGCTTAACCGGCAAGTCGAAAATCGCCCGGATAAACGTCCCAATAATGGGGATCTGCGCGATTCCGGCTCACTGGAGCAGGACGCTGACTTGATATTGCATCTTTACCGCGATGAAGCCTATCACGAGGAAACCCCGGATATTGGGATTGCCGAAATCATTATTGGTAAGCAGCGTCAGGGACCGACAGGCACGGTGCGTGTGCGGTTTGACGGCCAATATACGCGTTTTTCTGATTTAGATGGCTACAGGAGGTAAATGATGGGACGCAATACATTGAATTTAGGCCATGCTTTGTTACAGCAGGGGCGACAGGCCGTGGCTACCCTTAATGACAGCCCGCCGATGGCGGAAATGCCGATGGTATTGACATTAGATCAGCTACGCCCCAATCCGGATAACCCCCGCACCAGTCGCAACCCGCGTTATGACGATATCAAGGCGTCGATCAAAGCCCGTGGGCTGGATACGGTGCCGAAAGTGACGCGTGATCCGGACGGTGACGAGGCCTACATCTTCAGTGATGGCGGGAATACGCGCTATCAAATTCTGTCCGAGCTGTGGCAGGAAACCGGGGATGAACGTTTTTATCGGGTGCATTGCCTGTTTAAGCCATGGCCGGGGCGTTTACAGTGTGTGATCGGGCATCTGGCGGAAAACGAACTGCGGGGCGATCTCAGCTTTATTGAAAAAGCGTTGGGCGTCTGCAAGGCCAGGGCCATTTACGAGGAACAGAAACAGCAGAAAATCTCTCTGCGGGAACTATCCGCTCTGCTCAGTGAAGCTGGTTTCCCCGTCAGTGCCAGCCATATCAGCCGGATGGAAGATACCGTGCAGTACCTGTACCCGTGGATGTCTAATTTGCTCGGCTCTGGGCTGGGAACACCGCAGATACGCCTTTTATTGGTGTTACGCCAAAATGCAGATATGGTCTGGCAACAGCATGTCACCAGTATAAACACGGAGCCTACCCTGACCTTTGATGAAGTTTTTGGTGCCTGCTGCCGCAAGTTTGATGCGCCGGAGGTTTGGTCACCGGAAATGTTTCGGGATGAGCTGATTGGCGATTTATTGCAGGCCCTGCCACACCCGTTACTCAATTACGACCGCTGGGTACTGGAATTAGATCCGAAGGAAAGTAACCGTCGGCAGCTCTTTGGCGAGCAGGCTACGGCGTTTGAGAGTGTACCGATGCCGGAAGAATCTGAGACGGATAACACGGCGCAGGTTCGAGTGCTAAACAGGGAATCGAATCCACGAATAATTGCTCAACCCGACACTGATAAGGTGCAGGCACCTGAAGTAGAACACGCTCCGGTCGATAAAGCACAAACGCCAGCCACGTCTTCCCGAAAAAATCCGGTTATTCCGCCTTATCAGCCGGATAGCACGAATAACCTGTCTGAACCGGGCTTGCCTGTTCCTGAAGGTGAATGTCTGCATCTTGCCCAAACCGGGCTGGAGCCGGTCAGTTCGGTCTGGGAGATTTCCCCAATGCAGGATGATATCGAGCACCTGCAAAACATGGCATTCCGGCTGGCGTTTGAACTGGCGGAAGTGATGGGCTGTGACAGCGATTTGCTGTCGGAATCGGAGGTGGGTTCGGCGGGATTTGGTCTGGTGAATACGCAAAATGCCCATCCTTTTTCGCGTTTATTGCACACCCTGACCGGAGAAACCACAGCTGGCAGCAGTGAACTGACGCTGAAGGCTGTCCTGATTGGCACCGCCTGGCGGGAAGAATCGCCTCTGCTGGATGATACCCAGGCCGTGAAATTTCTGCGGCTTATCCGGGTTATTCGCCGCTTGCGTGAGCTTCAGCGTGAGATTGTACCGGAGACGTTGACGATGTAGTGATGTCGGTGCGGGGTGCCTGTTTTTCAGTGTGTTGTTCATTCATTGCGTTTTGACTGGCCTGATAATGGAGGAAGTGTATGAATCATTTATCGCATGCCACCAACAGCCTGCTGATGCAGCTGGTGATGGATTTGAAGAACGGCTATATCCGCCGTTGCGAGGCATTGGGGCTGGCACCCGCAGAGATGCTGATGTTGCAGAGCCTGACGATTGAAGACTTGCATTACTTAGGCAACAGCCCGGTGTCGGTGCTGAATGTCCATATTCATCACACTAATTTGGTGCGTCTCTTACAACAGGCACGTATCGAGCAGCAGCGGATGAAACGGATTGACCGGGCACTGGAATTAGGCGGCTCTATTGAGCTGATGCACTATTTTTTTGGCCTGTCCAGTCTGGAAATCGCCGCCCGGCGACGCATCGCCGGCATGGCAGTCCGGCCGGGGCGCGGCTCGCCATTGACGGAAGATGAAAACCGTGACCTGTGGCAGCGCTGGCAGGCGGCAACGATTGCCGATGCGGACAGTGCCGAAGGGCTGGATATCATGATGGAGATGGCTGAACACCATGCGGTCTCGCTGACGTCTGTCTGGCGTGCAGTGAAGGACTGGCAGCAGAGGGGTGAAGCGATGCCGGTAAAAAAACAGGCATAAAACAGGGAATGAAGGAAACGATGTCAGGAAAATTAACGGAAATGATGCCCGGCCTGCATGTGCCCCTGACGGCATCAATGTCATTGCGTCGCAAGGCGCAACATCAGGTGCGATGCTACCAGCGGGGCGAGCGCAATTACGTCCGGCTGAAAGAAAAAGGCAACAGGTATCTGAAAATCAATGTGGGGTTGTTCTGGCGGTTGTTAAGCCGTGATAACGGGCAATCGTGGGAGCTGATGCTCCATGAACGTTACAACAATGAAATTCGTAAATCGTAAATATTGAAGTCGTGTCATTCTGCACCTTGTCTTTGTTACAGGGTGCAGCCCTGACATTATTTTTTAAGGCTTAACGCCGGAGAAATGGGATCATGATAAACCTGTCCGCAGACAGCATAATTGCACATACCATTGCTAAGATGAAAATCCGTCTGGAACAACGCGCGGGCGATGACGTTTCACAACTGCGCAGTGGTCTGCTGTTTATGGGCAATATGCAGGATGCCTATCCCCGCCGCCT
Source organism: Xenorhabdus sp. BG5 (assembly GCF_015163665.1). Classification (GTDB taxonomy): domain Bacteria; phylum Pseudomonadota; class Gammaproteobacteria; order Enterobacterales; family Enterobacteriaceae; genus Xenorhabdus. The sequence goes on from NZ_JADEUG010000024.1 coordinate 5,281, forward strand.
GTTACTGGATAACCGCCTGTCGCCGCTGGATAAAACGGGCTGGATGATGATCCGCCTGTATGCACAACAAAATGAAGGGGCGGTTTTCCCCAGCTATGATGAATTGCAGGTGTTGCTGGCTTCACCCTATAAAGGTAAGGCGTCCCGTGAAACCGTCAGCCGGGTATTACTGATGCTGCGAATCACCGGCTGGCTGAGTTTATGCAAGCGCATCCGCGATGAACACGGGCGGGTGCGGGGCAATATCTATGCCCAACACGATGAGCCGCTGACCTGCCGTGATGCCGAAATTCTCGATCCCCACTGGCTGGATACCGTGTCGGAAGCCTGTCGCAGTAAAAACCGCACCATCAGCCAGACGGCCTGGGACGTCCTGACCGATATTAAAGACGACCCGCTGATGCGCCATCGTCACAGTCATATTCGCCTGCTGGAAGAAAGATTGAATGCCGTACAGACGCCGCAGCAAAGCGTCATGCGCCAGAAGCTGGGATCTGAGTTGCGAAAGGAAGCGGTGCAAACCGAACTCAGGGGAATTCAGCTGGGTTCGGAAACCGAACTGAGTCCACTAACGGGGCAGGTTGAGCTGAATTCGGTATCCGAACTCAGTCTTAAATCAACGTCTTATAGTGGATCAGCTAAACCGAACGGTAACGTACGTTCTTTCACACAGAGTGTGAATAAAAAAACGTACGTTGATCAGCAATCAGCCATTTCTCTGCCAGAAGGGCTTTGCAGGCAGCTGGAGCCAGAAGATGCGGTGATGTTAACCCATCAGCTGCAAGCTCTGCCGGTAGAGCAGGGACAAGCGATGTTAAGCAGTCTGGGCAAGGCCTTAAGAGCAGGAAAAATCAGTAATCCGGTGGGATGGCTGTTGGCGATGATGAAGCGAGCCCGTGAAGGGAAATTGTATGCTCAGTCCGGTCAGTCTGACCCCGTTGTTACCGTTGCTGAATCTGCAAGGCAGCATGTTGAATTGATTGATGAAGCTCACCGTTCAGTATCACCATCCTCGCAAGAACATGTGCGCAGTGTAGTGAAGGATATTCGTCAGCGGCTAAATTTAGTGAGATACAATCAGGGTAATGCTGAATAAAAATTGTACGGTGTTGGCAGTGCCAACAGAGATTGAAATTTGTACATTGTTGGCGGTATCAATTGTGACTGAAAATTAATTACTATTAATACTGCGAATAGCGAATAAAAAATGCTCTTTTTGCACTGATTATTGAGTGAATTCTTACTTTATCGCTGGGTTTTTAAGTGTAAACCTACGTATACAATTGAATGAAACATCATGTCAGTCTAGTATCCCCCATGTTTTGTGATTGAAAGGCCACTTTAATGATTGAAGCAATAGAACTTAAACAGTCTGACTACTTAACTGCTAAACCTGAACATTTGAAAAAAGAGTTTGGCCAATATTTCACTGGTAGCGCTGTGGCTGATTATATGGCATCGATGTTAACTTTTGTGGATATCCCAATTGTACGTTTACTTGATGCGGGAGCTGGGGCAGGAATTCTGACCATCCATGCCGCTATGCGATGTTTAGCTCAGGGAAACAAACAGGTTCATGCTGTTTTGTATGAAATTGATAGCGGTATTTTATCTCAATTAGAATCAAATATGCAGCGAGTAGCTGAGACCTTCAAAGAAGCCGATGGTATATTTACTTTTGACATTCGATATGAAGATTTTGTCTTGGCACGGCCTGATCGTAAAGAAGCGCCATTTCATGTGTCTTTAATCAATCCTCCATATTTTAAATATAATACTAAAACGTCTCCCTATGCTGGTGCTACGGCAGATCTATATGCAGGTAATCCTAATATCTATGCTTCTTTTATGGCTATAGTAGCTTCTTGTATGGAAGATGATGGACAAATGGTTGCTATTGTCCCCCGTAGCTTCACTAATGGATTATATTTTAAGGGATTTCGCCATTATTTGAATAGGACAATGAGCCTTGAGAGGATTCACATTTTCCGCTCTCGCAGTCAGCTATTTCGGGAACAGGCGGTACTGCAAGAGAATATTATCTGCTTTTATCGTAAAGCGTCTCAAAACGCTTCTATCAAAGTTTACACTTCAACGGGCTATGATGATCTTAATAAAGATAAAAACAATACTTATCCAGCTGCCCAATTGATAGACACATCGAATGGTTATGAGATCATCCGAATACCAGAGAGTCTGGAAGATGCCCAAATTTTGACTGATGTAGAATACTGGCCATCCAGTTTTGAGAATAATGGTTATTTTATCTCAACAGGTCCAGTAGTAGAGCATCGAACCAAGGAATTTATCATTGAATCAGACAACATCCACGGCAGTATTCCTCTTCTGAGAATGCATAACGTGAAAGCGTTCAAGACAGAGTGGACAGGAGAAAATAAAAAAGATGCCCGATTCATGTTGCTTGATGGTCATGAGAAACATACCTCTAAAAACCAGCCATATGTCATCTTAAAACGTTTTAGTTCTAAGGACGAAAAACGCAGATTGGTTGCTGGAGTGCATGATCCTAGTCATATGCCTGGAAAGCGGATAGCTCTAGAAAATCATTTAAACTATATAGGGCATCAAGACGGGCCACTGAGTCAAGCAGAGGCTTATGGTCTAGCCGTGTTGTTTAACTCTACTTTGTTGGATAAATATTTCCGGTGCATGTCGGGAAATACTCAAGTGAATGCTACAGAGATCAGGCTGTTAAAATTGCCAACGCGTGACATTATTCAAAAGATAGGCATGTCATTCCGATCTAATGAAACAATCATTCAAGAACAGATAGATACACTTTTAGAGTATTTTTTAAAAATATAGGAATATCATCAAAGATGGACAAGAAACAAGAAAAGCTACAGCAGGCTAAGATACTTCTTCAAGCTCTGGGAATGCCAAAAGCACAATACAATGATCGTTCTGCTTGGGTATTCCTTTCTTTGGCCAATATCAAACCTCATGATGATTGGCACCGGGCACAAGCACCTTTATTACCTACTGTGGATATTATGCAATTTATCCGCGAAAACTATGGACAAGATTATAAGCCTAATAGTAGAGAAACAATACGTCGTCAAACTCTTCACCAATTTGAGCAGGCTCGTATTGTTGATCGTAATAGAGATAATCCTTCAAGAGCAACAAACAGTAAGGATAACAATTATTCCTTGAATAAACCTATCCTGGAAATATTACAGGAATTTCCAAGTGGTAGTTGGAAACAAAAAATTGAAGAATATAAAGCTGTATTGCCAAACCTTCAGGAACTCTATCGGCGTAATTTGGATTTATTGAAAATTCCGGTCACACTGCCTAATGGCCAAGAAATTAAATTATCGCCTGGTAAACACAACCAATTACATGCTGATATTGTACATGAATTTTGTCCACGATTTATTGGAAAAGGTGGCAAGGTATTGTACATAGGAGATACAGCGAGTAGTCGTGAAGAGGGAGGGAAATTAATGATATTGGAAACCACCATACTGGAAATGCTGGGGGTTCCTCCTATGTCTCACGATAAACTTCCAGATTTAGTTGTTTACGATGAAAAAAGAGAATGGCTTTTTTTGATTGAAGCGGTAACAAGCCATGGGCCAATATCTCCAAAGCGCAAGTTGGAGTTGGAAAACGTGCTGACAACATGCAAAGTGGGGTTGGTATATGTAACGGCTTTCCCTGATTCTACTGAGTTTAAAAAGAATGCAGCGGATATTGCATGGGAAACGGAGGTCTGGATTGCAGATAATCCTGATCACATGATCCATTTTAACGGTGATCGTTTTTTGGGGCCTCACGATAGTACAGACGAATTGCCATAAATTCCGGTTAAAATTTGCACACTGTTGGCACTGCCAACAGTGACTAAAAAACAATCTTTTTTCATGTTCAATAAAATTCACTCTTTTTCCCGTTGCCCATAACTGGTTATCCATTGAGTTACAGCCTCCTTTGCCCTGATAGTTCCACAGACCTATCAAGGCCAAACAGGAGTCTTTGTGCATGTCTGATTCAGAAGACAAATCACCCTCCCAGCCACGTTTACGCGCTGGAGTCTTAACCTCCTCATTAACGATTGAACTGCATACCCACTATGCGATCCGGCTTTGGGCAGGGCGCAGGCGGGAAGAGATCAGCAATCCACGAAAATTTTCAGGTATTCTCGGGATGCCGCAGGTGATCAAACGCGCGGGCACTATTAGTGTGGATTCTGCTGCCGATAATCCATATGCCGATACCTGGCTGGTGAAGCTGGAACACGCGCTGGAGTCGGCTTTCACCAACCTCCAGCAGAGTATTGCCACTTTGCAGGATACCCTGAATGCTGTACCACAGCAGATCACCTTATCCTCTGTTTCCTCTGTCGAACCGCTGAATATCGGCGTCTACAGCCACTCCCCGTTGGGTTATCGCTGTGTCTGGCTGCTGGTTGGCTATGACCAGCTCGCCATGAAAACGTTTCAGGCTTTCCATTACGGTTTGATTCCACGGGTAGAGCGTGATGCCTTTCTGCACAATGGCAGCCGTGCCATTCGCCAGATTTACGGCATTGTACGTTCCTACCGTTCACTGGCTGTCACCCGGCATGATATTGCGGAAAAAACGTCAGCAGGGCTTGAGGCGGTTAAGCTGTTGGGTGAACCGCATCCCGATATTTTGTCAGGTAAGCAGCGTTCAACGTTCTCCTCCCCATTACGGTCCACAGAACAAGGTTAATGGAGGTGGAAAGATGCCGCTTTATTTGTGTGAAAAGCCCTCTCAGGCCAAAGACATTGCCAAAGTTTTGGGTGTGAAACAGCGCGGGCAGGGATTTCTCTTCGGCTCCGGTATTACTGTCACCTGGGCCATCGGGCATTTGCTGGAGGTCGCTGCGCCCGAACACTATGGCGAGCAATTTGGTCCGCCGTGGCGGATGGATGTACTGCCGGTGTTGCCCGCTCAATGGCAATGGTCGGTAAAAAAAGAGACCGCCGGACAGTTTGCCGTGATCCAGCAATTATTGAAACAGGCCGATGAGGTGATTATTGCCACCGATGCCGACCGTGAGGGGGAAGTGATTGCCCGCGAGTTGCTGGAATATTGCCGTTTCACCGGTCCGGTCAGGCGGCTGTGGCTGTCGGCGCTGGATGAAACCAGTATCCGGCAGGCACTGGCTTCGATATTGCCGGGTGAGCAGACGGCAGCACTCTATCAGGCCGGACTGGGGCGGGCACGTGCCGACTGGCTGACGGGCATCAACCTGACCCGCCTGTATACCCTGAAAGCGCAGGCATTGGGTTTTGGTGAGGTACTGTCCATCGGGCGGGTGCAGACCCCGACACTGGCACTGGTGGTGAACCGGGATAAGGCCATCAATCAGTTTGTGCCAAAATCCTACTGGCAGGTTACGGCGAAGCTGGAAAAAGAGAACCTCCGCTTTCAGGCTAAATGGCTGCCCACAGCGGATGATGGCGATGAAGAGAAACGCTGTATCCGGGAGGCCGTGGCGCAGGCTGTGCAACAACGTTGTCAGCAGGTAACGCAGGCCACCGTGATGGATGTCAGCAAAAAGCGGGAGAAAACCCCGCCCCCACTGTGTTTTGATTTGGGCACGTTGCAGCAGACCGCTTCCCGTCACTGGGGCATGGGGGCGAGTCAGGTACTGGCGATTGCCCAGTCCCTGTATGAAACCCATAAAGCGACCACTTATCCGCGCACGGATTGCGGCTATCTGCCCGTGTCCATGCAGGCTGATATTCCTGTCGTGTTGACAGCATTGGCGCGAACCGACCCGGCTATGACCGCTATTATCAGCCAACTGGATAGACAACTCGTCTCCCGTGTCTGGGATGACACAAAAATCACGGCTCACCATGCCATTATTCCCACGCGTCACGTCTTTGATATCATCCGGTTAACGACCGATGAGCTAAAAATCTACCAGCTTATCCGTCAGTATTACCTGGCACAATTTCTTCCTGCTCAGGAAACCGATGTAACTGAGGTAACGCTGGATATCGGCGGGCAATTATTCCGGGTAAAAGGTCGGGTTAATGTGATTACGGGCTGGAAAGCGCTGTTTACCGATGAGGCGGGAGAGAATGGAAAGGAGGAAGAAAAGGAAGCCGATTTACCGCTACCGGCCCTTAATCAGGGCGACCGGTGTCAGGTGATTGAGGCGAACATTCAGTCACTCCATACCAAACCGCCGGCACCGTTTACTGAAGGGACGTTGATTGCCGCGATGAAAAATGCCGCCAGTCTGGTCAGTGATCCGCAACTGAAACAAATCTTGCGAGAAAGTGCCGGGTTAGGTACAGAAGCGACCCGGGCTGGGATCCTGGATACCTTGTTTAAACGCCAGTTAATTGAGCGGAAAAAGAAAGCGATCCACGCGACGCCATTGGCGCAGGAACTGATTGCCGGATTGCCAGAGGTACTGACCAATCCAGGCATGACCGCGTTATGGGAGCAGTCGCTGGAGGATATTGCGCAGGGTAAGACATCACTGGCGGTTTTTATGCAAAAACAGGCGCAGTGGATTTTGCATTTAGTCGAACGGGGTAAGGCACAACCCCTTCATCTGACGTTGCCGAAAACCCCGGCCTGCCCGAACTGTGGCGGCCGGATGCGGCAACGGCAGGGAAAAACCTCGCCGTTCTGGGGTTGCGTGAACTATCCAGCCTGTAAAGGCATGCTGAATGACAAAGCGGTCACGCAATCGCGCAAAGTCAGGCGGGCAAATCAACGGACATGAAGATCTGGTTGTTGATTGACGTGCTGACGGGATGCTTTAAGAATCAACCTGTTTCTTAAATGATCGAGGAGCCTGTAACGATCGCCTCCGGGTGGCTGTAAAACTCCCGTAGCCTGAAAGGGAGTGCCTCAACGCGGTACATCTGCCCACCTTTGGAAGCAGATATTGTCAGTCCAACGACAATGAAGGTTCATTATTCTTTATCAGAACGTCAGCAACGTACCTGTCTGACACCCGGCGGGGAAAATCATTCCCGTCAGGGAAGGGGATTTTCTCCGTTGCACCTTATTCTTTACCTCCATGGAGAAAATCGTATGTCTGAGAACGCAACTTCGTTAACCAAAAATGACTATTTCAACCTGAATATTAAAGGGTTGGGCTATTTGAATAATATCCGCCATGTCAGCACGGCCAATGGCACGTTCCTGAGCTGCGTGATCAATGCGTTAAATGGTCCCAGTGATAATCCGGTCTATGTGCGTTTTGATATTACCGTGGTCGGCAAGGAGGCGACCAGTCTGATCGCCCGTTGCCAGAAATCGGTGGATGAGGACAAAAAAGTGTTGCTGGGCTTCACCTTAAGCAACCCGTCTACCGATATTTTCACCCTGAAACGCGGGGATCATGCTGGTGAACAGCGCGTTAGCCTGAAAGCCCGTTTGATCAAGGTGGACTGGATTAAAATCGGTCAGAACAAAGTCTATCAGGCCGAACAGCCCGACTCGACACCGCCACAGAACGGTGTCTCACAAACAGAATATGCAGAAAACTCTTTCTGATATTTGTTATCCCTTTGACTTGCCCTGAATCGTCGTATTCAGGGCAGGTCCCTTTATCAAATAACAGGATACCGCTATGAATGTTGCACCAATTGGTTTTCTGGCACTGCAATATTGTCATAAGCAATTACCGTTAACGGTGTTGCAAACCCGTGCGGGCTTTTATATCGGCACGACAGAGGGCGGCGTACCCTGCTCCCGTGAGTCTATGGAATATTTTGCCAGCCGTGAACAGGCGGAGTTTGCCCTGAAACAAGGGCGCTGGACACAACGTCAGTCATCGTAACAGAGAGGAAATGGGTATGTCTTCACGTGGAATTAACAAGGTGATTTTAGTCGGTTTCCTGGGGCAAGCTCCGGAAATCCGCTACTTGCCTACCGGTGGCACTGTAGCAACGCTGTCACTGGCGACCTCCGAAAACTGGCGGGATAAACAAACGGGCGAAATTCGGGAGAAAACCGAATGGCACCGGGTGGTAATTTTCGGCAAGTTAGCGGAAATCGCGGCGGAATACCTGCAAAAAGGCGCTCAGGTCTATATTGAAGGCCAGTTGCAAACGCGCAAGTGGCAGGATCAACAAGGGCAGGATCGCTATTCAACCGAAGTGGTAGTGAGTGTCAATGGCACGATGCAGATGCTGGGAAGTCGTGGCGATGTAAAACAGGCGGCTGCTCAGCAGGTGGGGCATAAGCCAGCACCGAAGCCACAGCCTTCCCAACCCGCCAATAAGGAAAGAAAGGCGACTCCGGCAGTGCAACCTGCTGCATTACCGGAAGAAGAGGAAATGGATTGGGATTCGGAGATCCCGTTCTGAGTGTTTTTTATCATTAACAGATTGCCCTGTAATAACAGGGCTTGTTTTCTATAACGCTATTTATTTGAATTCACTCGCATCTATTTGTGCTAATTTATTAGCGTAATCTTGCATTTTTTTTCTTTTAGGTAGCTTATTATAAAACCAAAGCCATGAAAGTTCTGTTACTGCTACTAGTACATAGGGAAAGATATGACTTGTTTCGGGTTTTGAAGAGAATTGAAATACCGATATACAGATTGATGATAACATTAATAGCAATGAAATTATTGATATAAAAAGGTATGTTCTCCGGTCTTTTGTATATCGCTGGAAATCTATGGAAAATTTTTTATCTTCGTGATTTATGTATGTCACTATTTCTTTTAATTGGCCTTCAAGAATATCGCATCTATATGGCTTAGATAATAAAAACATATAAATTCTTCGACTATTGTAATCTCGTATTCCTGTCAATTTAATGAGCAAAATATCTTTTGTTTTTCTTTTTATAAAATTAAATTCAATGGTGTTTTCTTCTTTGGAGAAAGATATATAATCGTCACCATATTTTTTGTATTTATTTAATGCCAGGTCTTTAAATGAAGAAAGTAGCTCTCTAATCTCTTTGTTTTTCATGAATAAAAGGATAAAAATAATTATTATGACTAAAGAAATGTTTCCCTCAGCAATGCTTTTTGATAATTCTTTTGTTTCATTTATGAACGACATAACACGCCTTTTCTCAGATGTTGTAAGTAAAGATAGGTTACTTCATAGTATGAGTTTGCATAAAATTCATGTGATATTTTTTTGTTTTTTTAACTAATTCACAAATTTTTTCTCTATGTCAATGTAATGAATATTTCTTATTATGATAAGAATTGATTATTCAATTTTAAATAATAACTTCATTAAATCGACTATTTGCATTTCTCCATCAAGTATTGAAAACAGCATGATTACAGATTGAACTTTGTTATAAATCACCGTGTGCTAATAGATCTTTGAGTCAAATTTTACGCTCTGGTGATCCTTTTTGCATTGGGATAACGTCCAGTGCTTGACTCTGGGTAATATTTCACTAAATCATGTTGTTGATATGCACCAATTCCATCATGAAGTTCTTCTTTTCTTCCAAAAAATATCGCCTTATCTTTTTTGCTTTTTATCAATATATGATTATCAGCAATGTGAATAATTTCACCAATATGAGAAGAGTCTAAAGTTATGGCTTTTCCCCATTCTTTATTGATTGGTAATGAGGGTATGCCAATAGGAAGTTGTTTATTTTTCCAGAGTGCATGGATACTGCATAATTCTGCCATTTTTTGATTATTTTCGATAATATCCAACAGTTTCATATTTGAAGGATTTATCCAATAGATTACCTTTAAACAGCGTTCATAGTGCTCAATAACTTTGTTGATAATATCTTCAACTTGATAAGCTCTTTGATCACGCCATAATGGTTCATGGTGAGAAAGTCGGTTGCGAATTTTATTAATTTCCTTTAGCTCATTACCAATACTGTTAATTGATAATGGGCGGCCTGTTTGTGTATTCAAGGCCTTAGGGAAAACCAACCCTCTCAAATGTGGCCAAAGAACTAAGTAAGTTTTTTTTTGAACGTCAAATTCATTTCTTACCATCGATACCCAAAAACCAAATGTCAGCTTGGCGATAATATTTTCAGGTGTATGCGGCTTTTTTTCTTGATCTAATTGCTTCAGTGCTGCTTGAATGCCTTTATAAGCACCTGGGTTATTCTGTTGTGTGAAAGCCGTAACGAACCAACTACGATCTATTTTGGACTTTTTTTCTTCCCAGACATGGCTGGCAAACTTGTGCTCAATATGTTTTTCTTCATACTGGATGTAAGATTGATAGATGGCGTTACGTAGTGAAATCTCAATGACCTGCAACGCAGGTAAGAAAACACTGGCCAGCTGTTTATTCCACAGATAAATGCCCAGACACTGTTCAGAAGATGTTCCACCAAGGATAGGAGACTGATAGGTGGCAAATCTAGAAGCAGATAGCGATTTAGTAATTGCTTCAATAGTCATTGTGTTACTATGTCCTTTGTGAATTTAGTGTAGTATACCGTTGTTTTATTTAGATATACACGGTGCAAGAACACACGTTGACCCATTTTATTGCGTGATGTATAATCTGTAGTCAGAGGAAACTCTACTTGTGTAAGCACCCGCCCCTACTCATCGTGACGGTCGGAGTGTGGAGAATATTTTTCAAAAAAGGCTCCTTCAGGAGCCTTTTTTGATCCTGATTTACAGTATGCCAGCGATTATTGATAGCTATTTATTTTTCTGTTCGTTATTTGGAATTATCAGGGCAGTATAATGAGTGGTACTTTACTGATATGGCAGCATAATAATCTAAAATAATTACCTTAACTGCCTAATTTACTTGTTAAAGTTACCTGTTCGATTATTGAATTCGATAACTCAATCGGTTAAAGTGAAAATGCTATCGGCAAAATCCGATAGTGAGGAATCTCAGGCCTCTAAGAACTATCCACTGGTAGGATGTTTCTACCAGTGTGTCTGCTATCGCTCCTTCAATGGCGGTTCAGGCAGGGGAGGCTTCGGCCTCGCCGGTGGATAGTTCCCGGTACCTGAGAATCCCTGTCTGAACTACCACCAATAATCAACAGAAGGGGAAGCAGGTATGACTCACACTCAACCAGACTGGCACCCAGCCGAAATTATTTGTGCATTACGCAAGCGTGGTATGACTCTCGCCAAATTATCCCGCGAATCGGGACTCAGTTCTTCTACACTGGCAAACGCCCTGTCCCGCCCATGGCCGAAAGGTGAATATATTATTGCCACCGCGCTGGAGGTGGCACCGTCTGAAATCTGGCCCAGTCGCTACTTTGATCGCCAGGGTAATTTGCTTGAACGAAAAGCGCGTAAATCGGTGGCTGAATAATGTGCCGTTATCACCCATGACACGTAATACGATAATCCCGATTCAGGGTTTATCCATTATGTCCTATTACGCCATTTTTATTTTCAGCAAACACAGTTGAGTTGTTCATTGAATACAGCACAGGGTTCCTTGCATAGTCAGGATGATTTTACGACTGAGCAGGAACCTATTTGGTATGAAAATAACGGTGTTAATCGGCTTAATGGCGGTAATACTGACGGGATGCACGACTCCCGCAGAACAACCGTTACCTCAGCCTTCCCAAAATAGTTTGTCTTCCGTCACATTGACACGCAATGTTCAACCGGTTTCACCGGATATTTATCAGCCAATGCCTGAAGTTGTCCGCTACGGGCGTTATTTACTGGTGAGTACCGACCCGACAGCGGCACAACGTGACCCACTTTCCCAACGGATTCATATTCAGCTCCCCGTTTCCCAGAATCCCACGGTTGCTGATGCCATGCGCTATGCATTGCGTCAATCGGGTTATTCGTTATGTACGCCGGGAAAAACCAATGCCATCTTATACCGCCAGCCGTTGCCGTCGGTGCACCATCAGTTAGACGCTGTCCGTTTGCGTACCGCGTTGCAAATTATGGCCGGTCCGGCCTGGCAACTGGACGTCGATGAGGTGCAGCGTATGGTGTGCCACCATCTGCGGCCGGACTATCAGTTACCAATTCCGGCTAAACCATCACAGCAGGAAGGCGTTTCATGATATTTAACCGAATCGGTCTATTGACATGGTTGTTGCTGAGCAATTCGGTTTGGGCGGCAACATCGACACCGTTAGCTTCGCAGCAGACACAATCGACAGAAAGCCAGCAGCACTCCCTGAAAAGTCAGGCTGAACAGTGGCAGTTAAGTGTCGATGAATACCAGCGTTACCAGCAACTGATGAAGGGACCACGGGGTATCCAGTCGCCGGGGCTTGATCCGCTGACCACATTAGGCATTGAAGCCGACAGTGATACCGAACGCCGCCGTTATGCCGAACAGTGGGTCAGGGCGGAATTCGTCCGTACAGAGAAAGAGTTGCGCTTCCAGCGGGAAGTGGATGCGGCGTGGCAACGTCTGTTTCCGGATGTGTTGCCGGTCAATATGACAACATCCCGCGAGACAAGTGGCCGTCTGGCGTTGTTTGTCAGAGTCAAAGATTGCCCACCCTGTGAAACCCGTTTGACCGAAGTCCTGGCGGCTAACCAGCCTGTCGATATTTATCTGGTTGACAGTCAGGGTAATGACGACACATTACGCCAATGGGCCAAAAACTATCATATCCCTGTTGAGCGGGTACGTCACCGGCAAATCACGCTGAATCATGATGCGGGGTACTGGTTTCGGTTTGGCAAGGGGCTAATGCCAGTACTACTGAGGCAAGGAGAGCAGGGATGGCACATCACATCATTACAATAAAACGGCTGAGCCTGTTACCTATTGTCGGTCTGTTATGGATGAGTGCCTGTCAGGCTGAACTGAACGTGATTGCCGATTTAGGCGGCAAAGAGGCTGCACCCTTTTATGCAGGTATTCATGCCCAGTCAGATAATGTCACTTTGCCGCCACAGCATTTTTCACCCGAGCAGGCCGGTGAAGCTGCCATGTTACCGGTGAAAACACCGGAATTGACACCAGGAAAAGTGACAAGCCGACCACTGCAACTGCCGGGCATTGGCGCGTTATTTCTGATGGGTGATGACGCTGATTCACGTCAGTGGTTAAGCCAACATGCTGTACGGCTTAAGCAATTGCACGCCGTGGGTCTGGTCGTTAATGTCAGTGAGATAGCAGGCTTACAGTCACTGCGCGCATTAGCGCCGGATGTATTGTTATCACCCGCTTCCGGTACAGAGCTGGCTCGCCGTTTGCAATTGCGACATTATCCGGTGTTAATCACCGAAACTGTGCTCTCTCAACAGTTATCACCATGAGCCGCCGTTATGTTGTCGAAGCCCTGCTACGTCCTGCCGTCGAGCTGAATACCGCGGTGGTTTCCGCCGTTGCCGCGTTTGTCTGTATCCGGGCACCCTGGGCCATTGCACTGGCACCCTCAGTCAGTGATGTGATGGCAGGCGGTTTTGCGGTATTAGCGATGATACGCACGTGGCAGGGCATTCAGGTACTCCGCTATCGCAGAAACCTGCGCCGTTTGCCACGTTACCAGATGAGCACAAAACAGATCCCCGTCAGCCATCAGCACCTGTTTTTGGGTAAGGGATTTCGCTGGCAGCAGAAGCATACCCAGCGTTTGCAGGATACACGGCGGCCGGAGGTCGAACGCTTTGTGCAACCGTCCCGGCGCTATCAGTTGGCCCGTTTACTGGAGCACCGAACTGAATACCGTTGGCCGACGTTCTCAAATCTGTTACGCAAAGATTCGCCACTTAATCCGGTGCGCCCTTTGCCACCGGTTGGCGGCAATCCCATGATCCACGGTATTGAGCCACAGGAAGCTGAAGTGTTTATGGATCTGCGCGAACGGGTCGGGCATACACTGGTGATGGGCACGACTCGCGTGGGAAAAACCCGGCTAGCTGAATTGCTGATAACCCAGGATATCCGGCGCGGTGAGGTGGTGATTGTCTTTGATCCCAAAGGGGATGCGGATCTGTTAAGGCGCATCTGGGCGGAAGCGCACCGGGCAGGGCGTGGCAATGAACTTTCCCTCTTTCATCTGGGCTGGCCGGAAATTTCCGCGCGTTATAATGCCGTTGGGCGGTTTGGCCGGGTATCAGAAGTGGCTTCCCGTCTGGCGGGGCAGCTCAGTGGTGAAGGCAATAGTGCCGCATTCCGTGAGTTTGCCTGGCGGTTTGTCAATATCGTTGCCCGTGCGTTGGTGGCACTGGGGCATCGGCCGGATTACACGCTGATTACCCGTTACGTCAATAATATCAGCGAACTGTATCAGCTCTATGCCACGAAAATGCTGGCAGAGCGACAACCCGCACTGCTGGCACAAATCAGTCAGTCCCTTGGCAAACTGAAAGAAAAAGATATCCCGCGCAATATGCAGGGGCAGCCGGATGCGCTGCGACTCTGGGCGATGGAAATCACACTAAGTTCGGAGGCAGGCAAACAACTCTATGATCCCATTCTGGACGGATTACGCTCTGCCGTGCGTTATGACCGCACCTATTTTGATAAAATTGTTGCCTCTCTGCTGCCGCTGCTTGAAAAGCTGACCACCGGCAAAATTTCAGAATTACTCTCGCCGGATTATCTCAATATGTCAGATTTGCGCCCCATTTTCGACTGGGAACAGGTGATCCGCAAAAACGGTATCGTCTATATCGGGCTGGATGCGCTGTCTGACAGCGATGTGGCCTCAGCTGTGGGTAACAGCATGTTTGCCGATTTGGTCAGTGTCGCGGGGCAGATTTATAAATATGGCATGAATGCGGGCTTGCCCGTTCGCCATGACGGCAAGCTGGCGATTAACCTGCATTGTGACGAATTCAATGAGCTGATGGGGGATGAATTTATCCCGCTCATCAATAAAGGCGGTGGCGCCGGTATGCAGGTCACGGCCTATACCCAGACTTCCTCCGATATCGAAGCCCGTATCGGCAGCCCGGCGAAAACCGCGCAGGTGATCGGTAACTTCAATACCCTGATTATGCTGCGGGTGCGGGATAACCGGACGGCGGAATTGCTCACCAGCCAGTTGCCTGAAGTGGAAATTTACAGTAAGACCCTGGTCTCGGGGCATTCGGATATTGCGGATGTCGAACAGGGACAGGATTTTACCTCGTCCACGCAGGACAGGGTAGGCACCATCAAAACGCCGCTGATCACCCCTGCTGAGATGATTAACCTGCCAAAAGGACAAGCCTTTGCCTTACTGGAGGGCGGTCAGTTGTGGAAAATTCGCATGCCCTTGCCCACCGGGGATGACGACAATGCCCTGATGCCGGCGAGTTTGCAGAAAATCGCCGAACAGATGCGACGGCACTACTGTACCGGTGAAGCCTGGTGGGAAGAGAAAGCATAATGGCGCAGTCAGAACCGGCTTCCCGTCAATCCACTCAACCCCCGCGCAAGCAGGGCCTGCTGTATCGTGTGTTATGGGAATGGCCGTGGCAACTCATCGGCTTTATTATGATGTCGTGGCTATTCAGCCTGTTACTGGAGTATCTCGGGATGACCTTTCTCTGGCAGGATGAAGGCGCCTCTCACAGCCAGACAATGATGAACACCGAACTGCAATTTTTATCCACGGAATTTACCCAGAGCCTGCTGTTGTCAGAACCTTCAAAAACAATCTCTCACTGGCTGGTAGAAGCGTATCAATGGCTGTTTGTGGACAGTGGTTTTATGCACTGGATACAGGGGCAGCGGCAATATCCACTCAATCACAGCAATGATTTTAGGCGTGAATTCAATGCCGTATTACAGGGGGTATCAGGCTATTTGCAGGAATATGGGCTGGCCACAGTGTTTATCACGATGGTGACGTTGATCCGGATAGCGATCCTGCTGTTATCCGTTCCGCTGTTTGTGATGGTGGTTTTAGTCGCAGGGGTTGACGGGCTGGGACGGCGGGATTTACGCCGTTATGGCGCAGGGTATGAGTCGAGTTTTGTCTATCATCATGCCAAACGAGGAATTAAGCCGGCCTGCACCCTTCCTTGTGTACTGTATCTATCGTGGCCGGATGTGGTGTATCCGGCGGTAATACTGTTGCCGGCAGCATTACTTTTGGGGATGGCGGTCGTGATCACCACCTCGATGTTTAAAAAATACATTTAAACTGCTGGACGATGGCAGGCAAAACGGGTTTTTGTTTTGTATGTCATCGTCAGCAGACAAGCCGCTTGGCGGCGCGTCAGTCTTCCCGGTTAATGCGGATACTTTGATGGCGCATTGACTACCTGCGTCATCCATTCAAACCAATCTCCGGCAGTATAGGCGCCCTTGTTTGCGCTCAGCACCGTATTTTCCATATCAATATGAAAACGCTGGTGCGAGATATCCTGACAATAGCCCATAAAAGGCTCGTCGATACGATGAAGCTGAATGGCGGCGGCTTCCTTTCTGGAGGAAGGAAAAAACGCCCCGCCGACCTCCGCAAACATGTCCGCATCATCCTGTTGTGCACCACAATGTTCGCAGTGGTTTATCCAGTGTGTTCGGCGTATTCGCCGCCCCACTGTTTTGCGCAAAGTGTGGTGAAAGCCAGATAATACATTGCGCACGGTGGTGGGAATGTCGGCGACATAAAAGAGAAACGCCGGGCTGTCCTGCTCTGAGTAGTCAACTTCAGCGTTGGTTTCGTCGTCGTCATCTTCTTCATCGTCATCATCCGTTTCCAGCATTTTATGCCCGGAAGGCAACATAAATGCGGTGACGGTGGTGTGTTCATGGCAGTGTGGGCACGGCGTCCGGGTTTGGGCGAGATACCAAAAGGCCGCATGCACATTGTAGAACGGTAACCAGTGCATAAACGGGGTCGGGTCAAAACTGTCGTCGATATACCAAATTTGGGCGGCTGCATCCCAGTGTGCGCCCAATTTGCGTGCCTTCTCGTGTTCTTCATCGGGGACATTTAAATCAATCCGCAGCATATTATTCCTTTATTCTTCATGGTTAAGTCTTGGCTAAATACGTTAGTCAGACTATTTAGCTAATTTTCACCAAAGTATAAAGAGTTTATTGCTGACCGTCGGTAAAAAACGCCGCATCCTTGGCATTTTGGAACCCATCATAAGGGGAGTGTTTATGCGCGGTGGTTTTTCGATATCCTGTTCTGCCTGCCTGCTGGGATTGACCATGTTGTGTATGCCGCTTGCCCATGCGGCCGAAAAAGACGAACTGGCGAGTGCAAAGCGTCTGATTGAACAGGTGCAAATGGCACTGGAGCGCGCCAGCATCGCAGAAAAGCAATCAGATACCTCAAAACTTCCTCGTTATGACTTTGATTATCAGCGCATCCAGGCTGATCTCAGCACCCTCAAAGCCGGTATCGATCACTACCTCACGCCTTCCCGCGACCAGCCCCATGAATCCGGCGCGTTATCCGGCCATTACCGTCAGGAAAACCCGCAATGACGCAGGCACAACGCAATGCTTTTGAAGTGGCCTCTGGGCATTTTGATATCACGTTTCTGTATCTGGTGTGCGTCGGGTTTTTCCTGGCTACCTTGTTTTTCTGGGCGGCCTGGGCTGCGGTGGATGTCTGGAGTGGCTGGGCGAATGAAAAAGTGCGTAATCAGACCCTCAGCCAGTTTGCCATTCGAATCACAGTATTGCTGGTCGTAGCTATCTGGATGTTTGCCAGTTAATGCAGAGAATACGATGAAAAGGAACAGAGTCAATATGAAACACATTTTTACCGTCTGCCAGCGTATCAGTACGAGCCTGATGGCCAGAATAAACGCCTTTCTTTTATTATGCAGCCTTTCCTGTGAATCAGCCTGGGCGGATTTACCCGCTATCGAGCCACCGAAAAGTGGCGGTGGTGGCGGATTGCTGGGACAGGCGAAAGGGTACGCGCAGGATGGCATTGTGATTGGCGGGCTGATTTTATCCGCGGTGGCGTTCTTTAAGGTTGCTTCGGCTGCCGTCGAAACCTTTTCCGAAGTGCGGGATGGCAAATCGACCTGGACCCAGTTTGGCGCCATCGTCGTGGTCGGCGTGGTGCTGTTGGTTGCCGTGATTTGGCTGCTGTCGAAATCGGCCAGTATCATCTTTTAAGGCCGTCACCATGCAAACGATCGCTTTCTTACCTGACCGTTTAAACGTCGAACCGGTGGTATTTCGCGGGTTCACCACGCCGGAGATGGGACTGGCCGCACTGGCCGGGATTGTGCTTGGACTGGTCGTCAGTCTTCCCCTGATCCCGTTAGCCGGTTGGGTCATACTTCCGACTGGCATGTTGGTGATGCCCTTGTTATTGATTAGCTTTGGCGGGCGCTGGCTTGCGCAGGTTAAACGTGGCAAGCCGGAGAATTATCTCTGGTTGAAACTGGAAGAGAAAAAACGCCGGCTGGGTCTCGGTGATCCAACCTTGATTATTGTCGCCCGGGGCTGGTCGTTGCGTCGAAGCAGGAGCGCGCGATGAGCCGGTTTCGTCATGCGGTGAAAAACCGGGACCAGCATATTCTGACCCTGCGAGTGGCGTGCGGCATTCTGGTGCTGGTCTTTCTGCTGAGCCTGACGGGCTGGATGGCGTCACCGCGCAATCTCACTATCCATAACCCGCCAGACTTACGCACCGGCAGTACGCGCCCGTGGTGGGAAGTGCCGACACCCAGCGTCTATAGCTTTGCCTTTTATATTTTCCAGCAACTGAATGCCTGGCCGAAAAACGGGGCACAGGACTATCCGGCGAAAATCTATGCGCTTTCCCCTTATCTGACGCCGGCCTGTCAGGATTTTCTGCGTGAAGATGCCAGAATCCGTGCTGACAGTGGCGAGCTGCTTGACCGGGTGCGGGTGGTGTATGAAATTCCCGGCCGGGGCTATGGGACACGCAGTGTGACGGTGCGTGACCGGGATAACTGGGTGGTCCGGCTGGATTTGGTGGCCGATGAATACTATCACGCCGAACCGGTCAAACGGGCACTGGTGCGTTATCCTTTGAAAGTGGTGCGCTGGGAAGGGGATGCCGAGCGTAATCCCTTCGGGCTGGCACTGGATTGTTACGACGGGATGCCACAGCGGTTGGAAGCCATGCCGCAACCACAGGAAGAGAAAAAGGGCGTATTTCAATGAGCAGAGTGTCATTTGGCGGTCGCAATTTTTGGCTGGGATTGGCCAGCATCTTGCTGTTAAACGCCAGTGCAAAAGCTGATGAACTGATGAAGTGGGAACGTATTCCGTTATCCATCTCACTCAAAGTGGGGCAGGAACGCATTATTTTTGCTGACCGGAATGTCCGTATTGGTTTGCCGCCGTCACTCAGTGAGACATTGCGGGTACAAAGTGCCGGCGGGGCGGTGTACCTGAAAGCCAACAAAGCCTTCCCGCCAACTCGCCTGCAATTGCAGGACAGCGAAAATGGCGAAATCATTTTACTGGATATTACGGCGGCCAAAGTGGGGCCAACAGAGCCGATACGGATTATTTACCCGAATGAAAAACAAGCAACCCCAAAAGAACAATCTCAATCCCAGAACAGAACTGAATTATCAGCGCCCGTTCCGGTCGCCTTAACCCGTTATGCCGCGCAGCAACTGTATGCCCCGTTGCGTACCGTCGAGCCGGTGGCCGGCATCCAGCCGGTGAATCTGCATTTTCCCCCGTTCATCACCACACTCTACCCGTCAGAGCCGATAGCCATTTCCCCGCTGGCAGGCTGGCGATTACACCCTCACACGGTCATCGCGCTGAAACTGCGCAATACGGCCAAACGCACTATCACCCTCGACCCGCGAGGATTACAGGGACAGTTTGTGGCCGCCACGTTCCAGCATCGTTGGCTGGGTGAAACGGGGTCGCCGGAGGATACAACGGTATTGTACCTCGTCACTAAGGTACCGCTGGATAATGCCTTTATCCCTGAGCCGGTATCGGTGAAACCGGGAGGCCGTCATGGAGGTTAAGTCCAATGCGTTGGTGAAAATACTGGTGCCGACGGTATTGCTTATCGGCGGGTTTATTGGCATCAAAAGTTGCAGTTCAACGGAAGGTGCCGCGCCCAACACGACGTCGAATAATGTATTGGCCACGCTGTCTCCGGAGGAGTTGCAGGCGCTGGGTGTCGGTGGTGATACGCCGGAAGATACCCTGCGTACCCTGATAGGTTCGCTCAATAAAGTGCGGGCAGAGCAGAAACGCTTAAGTGAGCAGAATACCGATATCCTGAAAGAAAATGACCAGTTAAAGCACCAGCGCCTTGATGTTGCCGGCCAGATAGATGCAGCGGTTGCCGCCATCCGTCAGGACGATGAACAGCGCCGACGTGGGTTACAGGATGAGCAGCAAAGTTTGCTGGCTCAGATTGATTTTCTGACGGAACGATTAAATTCAGCGCCGTTGCCTTCGCAGGACAGCCAGATGCTGCTTGGACTGGGGCTGACAGGCAGTCAGTATGCGGCCAATCCAGTCAGGGGGCAGGATGAATTTATCTGGGTCAATCCCGCTGATGAAAAACCGGCAGCGTTGCAAGCGATGGGTCATGGTCAATCGACACCGCAATACCCCACTTCTTTTTTAAGCGAACAACCGACAGCCGGGCAAAAAGTGCAGAACGCGCCCGCGCTGAAGGAAAAGAACGAAACCCCGGTCTATACCTTGCCGGAAAATGCCACGCTGGTTGGCAGTCAAGCGATGACCGCGTTATTAGGCCGTGTGCCGGTCAATGGCACCGTGACGGACCCTTATCCGTTTAAGATTCTGATTGGCAAAGATAACCTGACCGCCAATGGCATCGGGTTGCCGGAAGTGGAAGGGGCGGTGGTTTCCGGTTCAGCCAGTGGTGACTGGACACTTTCCTGTGTACGCGGGCAGGTCAATTCCATCACCTTTGTGTTTCAGGATGGCACCGTGCGCATCTTGCCGGGCAAAGGGCAGAATCAGCAAGGTATCGGCTGGTTGTCTGATGAAAATGGCATCCCCTGTATCAGCGGCGAACGTAAATCCAACGCCAGCACCTATCTGCCGACGCTGTTTGCCCTTTCGGCCATGAATTCCGCCGGCGATGCCCTGAACGAAAGCCAGCGAACCGCCCAAACCCACGGCGCGGGCGGCATCACTTCCGCGTTAACGGGTAACGCCGGACAAGCGGCATTAGGCAAAGCCATGGCCGGTGGCATGAATGACATCACCGAATGGCTCAAACAACGTTACAGTCAGACGTTTGATGCGGTCTACGTCCCGCCCGGTGCCGGTGTTGTGGTGCATATCACCCAATCTCTGGCGATGGATTACGAAACGAAAGGCCGTAAGGTGCGTTACGACTTTAGTGAACCCGTTCAACATGATACTCAGGAAGCCTTAGATTAATGGAAAAGCCTGTCTTTCAATGGCTGTTCAGTGCCAGCCCGCCTTATTGCCTGCAAGTCAATACTCCCCTCCGCGCTGAACAGACCTGGGTTCAGCTTGACTGGCGGACTGTGCGCAAAAGCAAGCGCCGATTATATCTGTCAGCCGACAGGGAATGCCGGCCACTGAGTGACGGTGATTTTACTGTTTTTCGTCTGACAGAAATCCAGTGGCAGGCGGTGATTGAAGGCAAAGCCAGGGCTGAGCCTGAACAGTGGGAACGTCTGCCGTTTACGATATCGGAGCTGGCGGTACACCCCGAATTTGCCACGTTTACGGCTATTGGCACTACGGAGACCGAAGTATGCGGAAAATAACCTATTCCATCGTGCTGTGTCTGACTGGGCTGCTGGCAGGTTGTTCAACCTCGAAAGACACGTTGCTGCCTGCCGGTGAGCAGACAGTGCTGGCGATGTGGCAGGGCAATAAAGCCGGTCACACTGCCGTGCAGGCCAGAACCGCATTGCGCAGAATGTTGACTGATACCGAGCGGAGACGATCGCTGGAAGAGCCTTATTATTACAGCCGTTCGGCTGCGCAGGAAATCAGCCAGCAGTTTCCCCGTCTTCCCAATCCCGATATGGTGATGTATATCTTCCCGCATCTGGCCGCCGGAAATATGCCGATACCGGGTTACAGCACCGTGTTCCCGTTTTATCAGCAGATACAGTACGCCCTGCCGGGTGAACGCACGGAGGGCCTGTAATGAAAAATCCCAAGGCACTGCATCGCCCCGGCAAGCTGCGTGAAACGGATGAAGCCGCGATTTACCGGGCCAATCCCTCCATTATTGACTACCTGCCCTGGGTGGAATATCTGGAAGACGGGCAATGCCTGTTGCTGGATGATGGTGTTTCCGTGGGGGCGGTCTATCGCATTGAACCCGTGGCCACCGAAGGGCGTCCAATGGAACGGCTGATTGAAATTCGGGATCAGCTGGAAGATGCGATCCAGGACAGTCTGGAGGAAGATGATATTTCTCCGTGGGTGGTGCAGTTTTTTTGTCAGGATGAGGATGATCCAGTCAGTGACCTCAACACGTTACGAAACTATGTAAAACCGTGGGCGCAAGGTACCGCGTTTACGGAGGCCTTTCTGGCCGAATCTGAACGCCACCTGAACAGTATTGCCCAGCCTGACGGGATATTTCACGACAGTTTAATTACCGGGCAACCGTGGCGGGGACAACAGCGCCAGACGCGTATGGCCGTCTATCGCTGGCTGCCTGCGCACAAATCGCAGGCAAACCACCCGACGTTATCTTCCGTTGCCGCACTCAATCAGGTCTGCGAGCGTCTGGTGTCGTCACTGGCAGCGGCGGGTATTGTGGCTGTCCGGCAGAATGGCGAGCAGATCCATAGCTGGTTGTTACGTCATTTTAACCCGGCACCGGACTGGGGCATGGAAAAAGCCGATTTTTATCACACGGTGAGTTATGAAACGCCCATGCAGCTCGAGCTTCCGATCCATAATGACTTTGCTGAAAGCCTGTGGTTTACGCCGCCAGTGTCTGATCCGGAAAACGGACTCTGGTGGTTTGATGGCCTGCCGCATAAAGCCATTCCGGTTGAACGCCTGCGCCGCCCACCAGAGCCGGGCACGCTGACGGGCGAAGTGAAACGGGGGGATAATATCAATGCCCTGATGGATATGATGCCGGAAGGCACCGTGGTTTCTTTGACCATTGTGGCGCAGGCACAGGATACGTTGGAAGAGAGCTTTACCCGGCTGGCAAAAAATGCGGTGGGGGAAAATACCGAATCGGCGCGTGTCCGGCAGGATGTGCAGGAGGTCAAGGCCTTACTGGGACGACGCCATAAACTGTACCGCAGTGCGCTGACCTTTCTGGTGCGCGGCAACGATGTCACGGACCTGAACCAGCGGGTACATCAGTTATCGTCAACCCTGCTGACGGCTGGATTACAGCCTGTTCGACCGGAATTCAGTGTGTCCCCACTGAATGCCTATTTACGCGCCTTACCCATGTGTTTTAACCCGCAGAAGGATAAAAAACACTGGTTTACCCGCCTGAGCTGGGTACAGCATCTGGCGGGACTATTGCCAGTCACCGGGCGTGCAATCGGCACCGGGCACCCGGGATTCAGCTTCTTTAATCGCGGTGGTGCGCCGCTGACCTTCGATCCGATGAACAAACAGGATCGCACCCAGAATGCGCACTTATTGCTGTTTGGCCCGACAGGCGCAGGCAAATCCGCCACCCTGTGTGCTTCCCTGGTTCAATTGATGGCTATCCACCGACCGCGTTTGTTTATTGTCGAAGCGGGGAACAGTTTTGGTTTACTGGCCGATTATTACGCCAGTCTGGGGCTGACCGTTAATAAAATCGGTATCAAGCCAGGTTGTGGGGTGAGTCTGGCGCTGTTTGCCGATGCCCATCAGTTGCTGCAACTCAGCCCCCAACAATGGCGTATTCATGAAGATGATATTCCGGATACCGATGAATCGCAGGATGACGGTGACGAACAGCGCGATATTCTGGGCGAGATGGAAATTGCTGCCCGGCTGATGATCACCGGCGGCGAGAAAAAAGAAGAAGAGCGCCTGACCCGCTCAGATCGCGGTTTGATCCGCGAAGCCATTATGATGGCGGCTCACACCAGCCATGAAGAACAACGCCAGATGCTGGCCTCAGACTTACAGAATGCCCTCTATGCCATCGCCCGTAATCATCAACAGGATGAGCACGGCCAGCCCTTGATCACGGCACATCGCCGGGCACGGGCGGATGAAATGGCCGGTGCCATGTCGATGTTTACCCAGGGTTTTGAAGGAGAACTGTTTAACCGTCCCGGCACTCCGTGGCCGGAAGTGGATGTCACCCTGATTGATTTGGGTACACTGGCGCGGGAAAACTACTCAGCACAGATGGCGCTGGCGATGGTGTCACTGATTAATACTGTCAATAATCTGGCGGAACGGGATCAATATCAGGATCGCGAATTGCAACTGGTGATCGATGAAGGGCATATCACCACCACCAACCCACTACTCTCCCCCTATATGACCAAGGTTGTTAAGATGTGGCGTAAACTGGGCGCCTGGCTGTGGCTCGCCACCCAAAACCTCGCTGACTACCCGGATACCGCTGAAAAAATGCTGAATATGGCCGAATGGTGGCTGTGCCTGACCATGCCGCCGGATGAAGTGGAACAAATCGCCCGTTTTAAAAAACTGACGGAAGAACAAAAAGCCGTGTTGCTCTCCGCCAGTAAACTGCCCCGTTGTTATACCGAAGGGGTAGTGCTGGCGAAAAAAATCGAAGCGTTGTTTCGGGTGGTGCCACCCAGCCTTTATCTGGCGCTGGGGATGACGGAAAAAGAAGAAAAGGCCGAACGGCGGGCGTTAATGCGCGAGCACCAAGGCAGTGAACTGGAAGCGGCGGTTTTAGTTGCAAGGCGGATGGATATAGCCCGAGGATTGAAAGCCGATTTTGAATATTCTTAATAAAAATTCCTGACGGAGACAGAAACTCTTATTCCCTTGTAATAAAAGAATAGGGATAAGAGTTTTTGTCCATAAAACTTT
The DNA here is from genome assembly GCF_015163665.1 of Xenorhabdus sp. BG5. Lineage (GTDB taxonomy): Bacteria > Pseudomonadota > Gammaproteobacteria > Enterobacterales > Enterobacteriaceae > Xenorhabdus. The sequence goes on from NZ_JADEUG010000024.1 coordinate 30,084, forward strand.
TCAAATTTATAAATAATCTTGTCTTTCCATAATGCCATTTTTGAATACTATGCAATAATAGTGGGGAGCATTATTAGTATGCACTCGAACCCTACCCGTTTGCTCAATATGCCGTTCGACAGAAGCTCTGTTACACCCACTATTCAGATAAAGCTGATAAACATTGTTATGTCTAAAATTTATATAAGCGGAACCTACATATCCTTTGACTTCAGTTCCTCGTATATTTGCTGATACTTTTGCTGCAAGAGAAGCGATATCGTAATTCGCTGAATGACAAGCAAGAAGATGGATTTTATGCAATCGACTGACTGCTGTTTGTGACTGAATGTATCTGGCTACTACGTCATAAGTCCAGAGTTGGCCGTTTATCATAAGGCTTTCCACTCTTCCGGGAAAAACGGCGAGTCCGTGACAAGCGATTGTAAATTCGTTTATTACGTATCCATCATGAAAGGTTGATGTAATGTACGTGTGTGCATCTGGATAAATGTCTATAAGATGGACTCTTTGTGTCAAGGCCATTTGAAGTTTCCTCCCCCCAAAAGTATGTCTGCATTGCAAAGGCATTGGTCATATATATTCATCTCATTTCAAGTTGCAAACTATTTTTGTTTTATAGGATGCAACTTGAGTTGTTTAGGTAAAGATGTCTAAAACATGTCTTGGATATTAATTGTTCGTAGCATATTGAAATAAATATTAAAATGCTTGTTTATGTTGAGTGGACATATAAACGGATAAATTTTCCTTTTCGGAAAAAGAATTAACCACAGTATTTAAAGCGCATTTTCTGCATGTTACCCCTTTCAGCATGAATGAAAAGGGTCACAATCCGTGGTGCAAACAATCCAGTCCACTTGGCACAATAGAACAAAATCTCTGATTATCAGCTTGTTAAGTCTGTCACTGAGTTTTCCCAGTCAGGCTATGGCAGAAGATCAAAATCAAGACCCGCAGGCACAAAAACTGGCCGAAATTACTGCCCAATGGGGGCAACTTACGCAGTCACAATCCCCCAACGAAGCGGCAAAAACAATGGCTGCACAGCAGTTATCGTCTGCGGTCACATCAACACTGACACCGTGGTTGAACCAATACGGCAATGCCCGCCTCACACTCCCTTTCGACAGCCATTTTTCATTAAAAGACGTTGCATTTGACGGGCTGTTACCCTGGTATAACGTAGCTTCAGGTACGGCATTCAGTCAGTTAGGGGTAAAAACCCACCATGGTCAGACAACAACTACACTTGGATTTGGCTATCGCTATTTAGCCGATAATTGGTTATGGGGTGTCAATGCCTTCTGGGATGCATTGTGGCCGGAGCAGCATCACCGTTACAGCATTGGGTTAGAAGCCTGGCATGATAACATCAAATTGTCAGCCAACCTTTACCAGCGTTTATCCCATTGGAAGCCCTCCCGGCTCACAGATTTCGATGCAAGACCCGCCAATGGCTGGGATATTCAGGCCGAAGCCGGGTTGCCTGCTTTTCCTCACTGGGGCGGGCAGTTGAAGTATGAACATTATTATGGGCAGCAGGTCGCGTTATTTGGTGAAGCAGAACGCCAGAAAAACCCGTACAGCGTCACCGCCGGGCTGACTTACATGCCCGTGCCGTTAGTGACCCTGGGCGCCGATTTTCGGCAGGGTAAACACGGTGTCAGTGAAAACCGTTTTACCCTGAACCTCAATTATCGGTTGGGTGTGCCGTTCAGCCAGCAGCTTGATCCGAACGCGGTCGCACCACTGCGTAGTCTGAGAGCCAGTCAATTTGATTTTGTGAACCGGCGTAGCGATATGGTGCTGGATTATCAGAAACAGACATTGATAACACTGGCCTTCCCCGCATCCATTAATGGGTATGAAGGTAAAGAAGCTACTTTTGTGCCAGTTATCCAGTCCAAATATCCCCTGGCACGTTTAGAGTTAGATATGGTTGAATTACAGCAGACCGGCGGGAAAATACTGTATCAGCAACCAAATAAAGTGACATTACGATTGCCCAAAACTACAAAAAACCCCGTTCGGCTTTCGGGGATCGCCATCGACAGTCGGGGTAATCGCTCCAACCGGGCAGAAATCATGATCATGAGTTTGCCGACCGAAAAACAGTTAAAGGTCTCTGTGAATAAAACGCAGGCCAAAGCCGATGGTCATGACCGTGTGATCTACACCGTCCTTGTCACCGATCAGGAGGGGACTCCCATTCCCAATCAGGCCGTTATTTGGTCAAGTGATGATAAAGGCGCATTGTCCCAAACCCGGCAGAACACGGATACGCAGGGGCAGGCATCGGTCGTGCTGCACAGCCGTCAGCAGGGGCTGCACACAGTTCGTGTTTCCGTGGCGGGCGAGGTTACGGTCGCCCCTTCAGTCCAGTTTGATACGGTGCTGATACCCGAAATCACCGTTGATAAGCACCGTGTTAAAGCGGATGGAAAAGCGAGGGTAATGCTGACGGTAACGGTCAAAAGCGCAGATGGTCAACCTGTACCGAATCAAGCCATTGTCTGGCAGACCAGTCTTGGCCAGTTCTCTGCATTTTCATTAATGACTGATAAGAAAGGGCAGGCCACGGCTTATTTAGCCAGCAAAGTATCAGGAAATGCCGAAGTGACGGTAGCGGTTGGCAGTGAAACAGTGATGTCTTCTCCGATTGGCTTTACCGACTCGTTAGCTCACACGCTTCAGGCGGACAAACAAACGGCGATTGCCGATGGTCAGGACAGTATCTTTTATACGGTGAACGTGCGCGATGCAGCAGATCGACCCGTTGCCAACATCAAAGTGCAATGGTCTACGGATAACGGGCAACTGTTGGATAAGCAAAGTCAGACCAATAGCCAGGGAGAAGCGACAGTTCGGTTAGTCAGCCGCACCGCAGGGCGGACAACGGTGAAAGCCGAGGCGTCGGGAAAAGCTCTTCATGCTGCTTCGGTGATGTTTGAACGTTTGCTGAAACCGGCTGTCACGGTGGACAAAGTCCGGGCTAAAGGCGATGGGCAGGATGCGGTGGTGTTAACGGCTAGGGTGTTAGATTCACTGGGATCACCCGTGGAAAATCAGCCGGTGATTTGGCAAACAGATCACGGCGTGTTGTCCTCAGAACGGACACAAACTGACCCTCAGGGACAAGCGCAGGTTCAGCTGAGTAGCACGTTTGCAGGGGAGCATCAGGTTCAGATCCAGGTTGGCAATAATAAAGTGGCTGCCCCTATTGTCCTCTTTGAGGAAGTGCTGTTATCCACCCTTCGGGTCAATAAAACCCGTGCCGCGGCGGATGGCGAAGATAGGGTGATTTTTACTGTCACTGTCACCGATATTCATGGGCAGGAGCTTGCGGATAAAGCGGTTGACTGGTCTGGCCATCTTGGCGAGATGATTTTTGCAGAAGACAGGACAGACCGTCAGGGAAAGGCAACCGCAATCTTTGTCAGTCGTCATGCCGGACAGGCTTTGGTCACTGCTGACGTGGGTGAGCAGCAGGTTGTCTCCTCTGTGGAATTTATCACACCGTTACGCCTGGTTGATACCGTTGCTATTGACAGGCAGGGCGGCAATGCCAACCAGAAATCGTTTGGTCTCCGGGGGCCTTCCGTACTCTGGCATGGTGCGAAATTCCGCCTTATCACGGCAGGCAATACAGGTCGGGTAAGCTGGCAGAGTAACTCGCCCTCGGTAACGGTATCGGGGGATGTGGTGACGGTACAGCAAAATCCTGACGGAATAAGGCTCACGGGTACTGATGAAACCGGGCAACAAGTCGAACTGACCCTGACGGTTCACACCTGGTTTGAGCGCTCCGGCCTGACAAAAGACTTTTATTCTAATGCAAAACAACTTTGCAAATCACTCGGCAGCCGGATTGCCTCCAAATATGCCCTTGAACGGTTATATGAGGAATGGGGGAACTTTTATCTCTACGATGGTTGGGCGCGGGAATTTTATGTGACCTCCACGGATTACCTGGCTGCCAGCTCAGGTTCCGCAGAGCATCAGGCGAAATGGGCGTTTTGGGCAGAAACAGATCGGTGGATGCGAAATGGCTGGCCGATGACAGGATTTGCGTGTGGTAAGTAGCAGTATTGAATAGCGTGTTCCATTATTTTACTTATAAATGGAATGAGTGGCTGTTTGAGCAGCCACTTGAAATGCCGCCATTTTTTCTTCGTGTTGAATGCATTTTCTTGGATACGGCATCACATCCCATGGTGCTCCTGATTCAGACACAGGTTCCCCCAGAAGAATTTTTATCACTTCAAGTGCTCATTTCTTTGGAATAACAGATTTTCTCGCGCAATCCGTCTTCATGCATGACGTTTTCTCATCCCTGAACTGACAGATATCGATCGATTGGGCAATTCTTAACGGGTTATTCGCCCTCACTAATAAAAAAGTGAGTTAAGTATAAATAAATATTGGTTATTGTGATGAAAAGAAATATTTCATTTATATAATATAACATATTGATGATTAAAGGCATGCATGGTGACGGAATAATAAAAAATATTACACTGCAATAAACTCGTGGAGTTATATTTAATATTGGTGAAAGTGTGTTGATTATCACGTTTTAATGTAATTGAGAATTCTTGTTTCATTTGCAAAATAAAATTAAAACGGAAGAAAAGACAAATGCCAAAAAAATGCAATAACCATATAACCAATTGTTTTTTATTAAAAGAAAACAGAATAAAATATGGTTACCACGCTAAGTTTTTTAAAATTCTGTTAATTGGTTATTTTTCAGGTAAAAATTCAAGAGTAGAATCACATTTTTAACGATAAACAATATCTCATTGAGTTTTCGATCACTTTCTCACTACCAGCATAATGTATAAAAATACGCTTTACTGTCATTCATCAATGGAATAAAAACAACTATGTTTAAAAACAATAAAGGGCATGATATGAGAAAAATGGATAATCTGGAGTTTAGAATATTACAACTTCTCAGGAAAAATCCGTTTCTCGCCCAAAAAGAAATCGCTGATATTATTGGTGTGAGTCGTTCAAGCGTTGCAGGATATATCCTTAACCTACAAAAAAAAGGGCATATAAAAGGAAAAGGATACATTTTTTCCAGTGGCAATTATGCCGTGACGGTGGGGGCTTCCAACATGGATATTACCAGCTTCGCTTCGACTGAATTATTAAAGAAAGATTCCAACCCAGGGAAAACAAAATATACGCTAGGGGGTGTTGCCCGAAATGTGGCGCATAACATTGCCGCGTTAAAGAATGACAGTTATTTAATTTCTGTTTTTGGTGATGATTCATATGGAAAAAGGCTGTTCAGAGAAACCCGGTTAGCCGGTGTTGATCTTAGCCATTCTCATAAACTCCATGATGAAAGCACTTCGATTTATCATTCAATCGTTGATAGTCATGGTGAACCGTACACCTCCGTGAGTGATATGGATATTTTGAAAAAACTCACGCCGGAGTTGCTAAATAAATCTAAAGCGCTCATTGAGCGGGCAGGCATACTGAGTATCGACTGTAATTTGAGAGAGGATGCTCTGGAATGGTTATTTAAAAACTCAGGTAATGTGCCCATATTTGTTAATCCTGTCTCGTCATATAAGGCGGGCATGGTACGTAACTGGCTATCCTATATTCATACTATCAGACCCAATCGGCTGGAAGCAGAAAAAATCAGTGGCATTAAAATTAACTCAATAAAAGAGGCTAAGTGGGTCACATCATGGTTTCATGAACAAGGGGTACAGCGGGTCGTTTTAAGTATGGGCGCTGACGGTGTTTACTACAGTGAGTTAGATTATATATCGGGTCACTCTCCGGTATTTCCTGTTGATGTTGTCAATAACACGGGTTCCGGTGATGCAATGATGGCGGGATTAGTGCATTGCGCGTTAGCCGGTATGGATTTTAAGGAAAGTGTCTATTTCGCCCAACGCTGCGCCGCACTTGTCCTGTCTACTGAATTAACACATTCACTCACCCTGTCGCCATTTGCTGTTGATAAATTACTGCTATTAGATCCAATAACAATGATGAATAACCCATAAATATCAATAAAAATAAAAAATGAGAATGTGAGTATTGTGGCTAGGGCCGGGTTGGACCCGGCATTTTTTTCAATGTCTATTTATATAAATGTTGATATCCGATTGAATTAAATTCAACCGTCATGCGAAAGGAATGGCGAGTGAGTTTAAAACTGGCAAACCAGTCCGGTATGGACACAGTTTTGTAGGTAATTATCCCAAAAACCTTGAGGATAACGCACTAAATCGCTGTCCAAGACTGTTGGTTTTTGCCAGCGAAAATGGTCGAATCCTGCTTTCTTAAGCGCGTTTTCATAGCTCTCACGACTCCAGCGATAAAACGTGAACGGGCTTGGGGGGGTTGACAGAAATTCGGCCTGGTGACGGAAGCCATTTTTCCAGGGCTCTTCGCTTAAAATTTTAAAACCATAATTCTCACAGTTTCCGCTTTCTAGCCGATAATCAGGTGATGCCATATAAGCAATTAATTTGCCGGAAGGTTTCAAATGCTCAGCGGCGGCCTGAAACATCGTTTCCAGTTCTTCTGTGGATTCTGCATAGTGGAATAAAAAAGCGGCGATAACAATATCAAATTTTTCACCTAATTCCATTTCACATACATTTTGTACATGGAACTCAATATCATCACCATACAGTTTTGACTTGGTTTTAGCGAGTTCAATCATTTTTTCAGAGATATCGACGCCAACCACTTTTGAAGCCCCGCGCTGGTGCAATTCCCGCCCAAAATAACCATACCCGCAAGCTAGATCCAGAACTGACTTTCCTTGTATCTCACCGACCATGTTGAGTATATCCCGAAGCTCAGACTGTCGCTGGGCTACCGTATTGGAAAACTGTTCGTAATACTCTCCAATTGAATCATAGCTTGCTTGCTCTTCCATTATTAGGGCTCCTGATAAAAAATAGAATAAGGGTACTATTTTATAAAGATAAAGTATCATGAAATAATGAGGTATAATTATTTTTGTAACATGATTAATTTTACACGATAAACAATCTGTTTGAATTAAATCAGGAATAATCAGAGGTTGCTCTATTCAAGAGTATTGCCCGGTTTTAAGCAGAGAACCCCTTATCTGTGATGAAAATTGAGGATAAAAAACAGGAAAGTTTTTCATTGTAACAATGTGATATTCCTCGTCTTTGATGTCCATTATTTTGTCATTAATGACGGAAAAAGGGCGCAGATTCCTTGTTGTTTTTCATTGATTGTTATCTCTCATGTTACAGTGAATAATTGATCGGCATTTTTTTGAGAAAATTTATATTTAATAAATGCATTAAAAGAAAAGGCCGCTGACCATACAAATTTATTAATTAAAAAAGTTAATGTTATTCTTTTTAAGAATAAGGGGATAGTGTGATGGGCGGTGTCGGTTCTTTTTTGCCTGTGGCAAAAAAGAATTGTTTGCTGATTTATCCGGATTTTTTCCGCACGCTTGCCGTCTGTGTTCAGAGACGGGAAGGTGGGAATGAGAAAGCGCTGTACATTATTATTCTGTCTGGGATGGATGACCGCATCAGCGAGTTATGCCAAAACGGTGATTTACACTGACAGCCAACACGTCCCTGTCAACCTTTCCCCAGACACACAAATTGTCTGGCTGGATGCGGCAGAGCAACATCAGAGACAAATCTTCGCTCAACTTTCTGCCGACCCTCAGCAAGCCGCTATTCAAGCACAGGCTATGCTGCAATCTTCCCAATGGCATGAGCAGGAACAGCATCTGCTTCAGGCTTATCGAGCCATTGTTGAAGCCTGGCAATTGGGCGTACGTAAATACCCGGCCGTGGTGTTTGATGACCGTGACATCGTGTATGGTACGGCGGATGGGGCAAAGGCCAGTGCTCTCAGGGAACTGCGTCAGCCATGAAGACACAACACCTTGCTTTTCCTGTTGTCATCACGCTGATAGCGGCGTTTGCTCCCTTTGCGCAGGCTTCCCTCAATACAGCGCAAATCGTGGCCAGCAGCCTCTCGCCCGCTTGTATTCAGTGGCGGGTCAGTGGCATTTGTTACTGGCTGTTTTGTTCCTGGCATGGCTGCACGGTAAAAACCTCGGTCAAAGTCACCCATTATCTCCCCGAAGCGGTGGTGTCCACCTATCATGCACCCGGTGGCAATTCGTGGTCAGAAATGGCACAGGTCAGCCGATTATCCGGTGGGCTGGAAAATGCCGTCACTGGTGCGTTATCCCACCTGACGGCCGGCGGCGGCAACCACAATAGCCAGATTTCAGGCCAGCGCCGTACCAGTTTGCGTTTCAAATACGCTGATGCCATTGGGCATCCCGCGACCAGCCTGATTGGCGGGCAAATTCCCGGTTATTCCTGCCGCAGTGCCGCCACTCCGTTGGTACCTTATTTTCTCAGCACATTGGATACCGTGGCATGGCGCACTGGTTTGCCGGAATCGTTCTACCCGGAAGCACTTATTCCCGGTCAACGGGAGCTGGGCAGCCAAATGTCCGCCAATCTGTGGGGCACTATTTACCCGCGCTCAGGGTTTGTCAATCAGACCGATGATGACAAGGCATCTGCTGTGGTGGCGCAGCGGGTGGCGGACATTATTACTCGCGCAGGACAGCCCCATGTTTATCAGGCATTAAAAGGCCAGCGCGCTGACGGTTATTGGCCACCCGAACCGGTGACAGAAAATACCGGCACCCCAAATCACCAGTGGCAGCGGTTATCACCGCAGCTAAGCTCAAACTGTGCGGTGTTTCCTGACGGAGAACATTCTGCTGCGGTCAATGGCAATCAGGCGTATGCCCTGTGGCAACCCTATAGCTGTTGCCAGCGCCGGGGACAGCGCTTTTTGGGCAGTACCGATATTTAAAAAGGACGTTTTATGCTGAAAAGAAAAGCGTTATGGCTGATGGTCAGTTTGCTGGTCAGTGGGGTATCGCAAACGGGATGGGCTGAAAACGGGTTGACGGTTTCTCTGCCCCAGGTCAATCGCGGTGCCCTGGGCTATGGTGCAGATGTCAGTGGCGCGATCTCAGACTCCCTATTTTATACCCTCGGGGGCGGGTCGGTGATTTCACAACCGGCTACCCGCAGTTCCCTGACCCAACTAGGCGGACTGGAACTTGGCTGGAGTTCGGATTTGATGTGCGGCAATTTTGATTTGAAGACCACGGTCGGCAACCAGCTAAATGGCATTACCACCGGATTTAAAAACCTGATGAGTGAGGTGATCCAGGGGGCCACCGGCGCTGTCGCCAGCTTACCTGCCATGGTCATTCAGCGCGCCAATCCGGGTCTCTATGACATGCTGACCAATGGGGTTTTGCAGGCCAATGTGGCGTTCGACAAGGCCCAGTTTAATTGCCAGAACATGGCCAAACGGATGATGGATTTTGCGCAAAACAGTAAATGGACACAATCTGCCGCGATGCAGGAATACAAAACGCGGGTGAACAGCGGGGATGCGGATGCGGTGAGGGTGAATAATACCGGCAGCAAATCGACAGGCACAGGCGGGCATCAGTGGATTGGTGGGAAGAAGCAGGGCGGCAAGGGACAGAATGCCATCCGGCCCACCCGTGATTTAGCCAGCGCGGGGTTTAATATGATGAATCACCTGCCGGTACTGAGTCAGGTTTCAGTCAGCCACCAACAGTGTGATGGGGGTGCCTGTCGCCAGTTCCAGAATGCCACTGAAGCGGCGGAGGCCGTGGTGAAAGTGCTGGGTGACCGAGCTATCCGCACCTGTGCCAATGCGGCAGAATGCACCAGCGGGGGAGAATCTCAGCAACCGGGCGCGACAGTGGCCGGTACGGGCTTTGCCCCGATGCTGGAAGAGGACACCAAAGCCAATATTGAACAGCTGGTGAAACTCCTCAATGGCACGGAAAAACCCACCGCCGCCAATCTGGCCAAACTGAAAACCGGCAGTCTGGCCGTGACCAAAGGTGTCATTCAGGCATTGCAGCGAGACCCGGACAGTGCGGCGTTGACCGCGCGTCTGGCGGGCGAGTTGGCGATGGCCGAGACCACCGAGACGGCCTTGCTGATGCGGCGAATGCTGATCACCGGTATGTCAGAACCCAATGCGGCGGCCCAGCCGGAGGCCCTGGCCGAAGGGGAACGACGGATTGATGCGTTGGACAGGGAAATCAATGCACTGAAAAATGAGATGATGCTGAAACGGGAACTGTCCCGTAACGCCATTCTGACCATTATTGAACGGGATAACCGCCGGATTGAAGCCCATCCGCAAAAGCAGGTGCTGGACAGCACCGATGCCCGTTTTTATCAGCTGGAAATGCCTAACAGTGAACGGCGGTAGGGTGATATGGCAGCGATGATCCCCACATTGAGAAAAGGCGTTGTGCTATTACTGATCATCGCTTTGGTGATGGTTATCAGTTTAGCGATAGGCTGGGCTGGACTGCATCAGGCGGAAAAACTCACCGAAATTTACCATTGGGTGGCCGAAACCGGGGAATTTTGGTTAGTCTGGCGATTATGCCTGTATGCCGTACTGTGCTGGGGTAGCTGGAAAATCGGGCAAAAGGCAACACATCAGCCAGCACACCGTGCCGCGTTGATACGGATGATGGTGGTCAGCCTGCTGTTTATCCTGCTGGGTGAATATACCCTGTCAGGCTCGATTGAGGTAACGCAATGACCACCAACAGTTATCTGGAATATTTTCTGACCCTGCTGGGCTGGGTGGTCAATAACGGGCTATGGCAAGTCCTGATTGCCACCGGGCTATTTACAACCCCTTTAGTGATAAAGGTCATCGCTGTCTGGCTGAAAGTGAGGGAGTGTGGCGAAGAGGAGGGTAGTGGTGGGTTGCAGTCACTTGCCCGGATCGAAAATACGCTGTACGGCGCCTTCTTCGTGATGGTGGTGTGCTGCGTGCCACTGGTGAATGTTAGCCTTACTACCCTCCAGTATGATCCCTCCCACGCCAAAAGCTGCGGCACCTGGACACCGCAAGCGCCGGATAAAAGTGGTTATGCACCGGTGATCGCCAGCCTGAACAATCAGACGGCGGCGGTGCCCCTCTGGTGGGCCGTGGTACACCGGCTGTCAAAAGGATTGACGCAAGCGGCGGTGGCCTCTATTCCCTGTCGGCCAGATTTAAGGCAGCTGCGTTTTGAAGTGCAGCACACCCGTATCAGTAGCCCGGCACTGGCGGCAGAATTGCAGGATTTTACCCATGACTGTTACGCACTGGCACTTTATCAGTGGAAACAACGGGATCAGGGACAAACCACCGATCCGGCCACACTGCATGATATTGCATGGCTGGGCAGCCGCACCTTCTTATCCGGCGATTACCACACGCTGCAATCCCGAACGCCCAGGGCGTCATTTCCGTGGAATGAAAACCGGGACAGTGGCCGGCCCAATACCGGGCAGGGCGGTTATCCCACCTGCCGAGCCTGGTGGTCAACCCCCAAAACCGGACTGGAGGCCCGGGTATTGGCCCAGGCCGATCCGGGATTATGGTTGCGTCTGTCGGCCGCCCTCAAAATGCTGGGCAAAGAAACCCGTGAATATAAAGAAGCGGTGATCCGCCGTCTGGTCAGTCCGGTCAATCTGACGGTGTCTCAGGAAGGCCATGTTTACGCCGGTTACGGCGGCAACGCCGATTTCACCCTGTTGAATACAGGTAATCGGGTCGGTGCGGCGGCGGGAACGATATTCGGGGGATTGATCAGTGCCCCGATGTTTGATGCGGTGCGTCAGGCGCTGCCGATGATGCAGGCGGTGATCCTGATGGCGTTGTATATCCTGATCCCGTTGATCCTGCTGTTTGCCGCCTATGAATTTAAGACGGTACTCACACTGACGTTCGCCCTGTTTTCTTTGAATTTCCTGACCTTCTGGTGGGAAACCGCCCGCTGGCTGGACAGCTATTTACTGGACGCCTTGTATGGCTCAGACACCCATAGCCTGTTGAATCTGGCAGGGTTTCAGAATACCTCGGATGATTTAATTATGGGGCTGGTGATGGGCACGTTGTTTATTGTCCTGCCGATGGTCTGGTTGGGGGCATTGGCCTGGGCCGGGGTGCGGTTGGGGGATATGGCCGGCATGATGAGCCAGGGCGTGGGGCAGGTCAGGCAGTCAGCTGGCATGTTCGGGCAAATGGTGATGCAGAAACTGTTGTCGAAAGGAAAATAGCGTATGTTAGGAGATAAGAAATAAGGAGGGAGTCCATTCTCTCGAAATGCGACAATTTTGACGGCTTAATTAGATAGCAGCTTTCGAGAATGGAACATGCAAAGTCAGTACAGGGATTAGTGGAAGCGAAACTGTAAAATACTACATTTAGCTAAGCCCGAGAAGTAGGTGTGGACACAATTCTGATCCATATTCATTAAGTTGTGGTTGGTGGCACGACTGTTGCTATCCCCTAATCTATTTCTTTAAATTGAAAATAATCTCGATATACCAATAAGAGTATAATGAAGCTGAATTCATTAACAAAAGGATGATAGAGTATTTGTTGAAGAAAAAGGGTACCTATTACCTCATTATTCATCATATGAGGTTAGAGAAATGCTTACCGAGAAAATTTTTTATCCGTTTTTTTGCCTTTCTGAATGGGGTAAAATACATATTTTTCAATCCTGAGTAATTTTCATATTTCTCACCCGCCACACCAAATACAAGCTCTGCTTTAGCTGGAGGAAACATCTGAGTACCAAATAATTTGTCCCAGAAAGAAAAAATGAAACCGAAATTTTTGTCATGATGTTGTATATCACTACTATGATGCAATTGGTGGTATGCAGGGCTAACAAAAATATCCCTTATAAATTTAGGATATCTTAGGTACACCATAGAATGTTGTAAATTCAGTCCTAGCATCAGGAGCAGAAACATAAAAATATTCTGGCCTGCAAATACTATATAGGCATGTGTAGCATCAAAAAAATATCTAAATACCCCTGAGTAAATTCCGGTAAACATGCTGGCTAGAAATATAAAACAGGACTGATTTACTGGATGCGAACGATAGGCTGTCAGGGGAGTGAGATGTTCAGCAATGTGATGGATTTTATGAAACTCCCAGAGAATTAGGATCTTATGTGACAAATAATGTTCAAAAAAAACCGCAAAATCAAAAACAACAAGTGCCCCCAAGGTTAACAACAGACTAAGAATCATGCCTGGGACATAATGCTGCGTTGGAAGACCGATAAAGGCCAACAGATCCATCGTTTGATACCGGAAAAACAATGCTGATCCGAGGATACTGGAATAAATGAAGCCAAGAATAACTTTATCAAAAAAATACAGTTTCAAGTCATCAATAGATGATTGTGATGTGAATTTATGTACCAAGATAACTTTACGTCCAGATTTAACAGGGTTCCAGGTTTTTATTTTCCATGAGAAATATATTACAGCAATCAGAAATGCAGTTAAAAGATAACCAATAAATAGCCCCTGGTTAGGGGAAAAAAAGACCGTTAAACGAGACCATAGAGGGACAATCATCCCCTGATAAAATGTACTTTCCGTTATATGATGTGTGAACATATGAACCTACCAGTAACATATTATGACACAATAAGTGGTGTTAATATTTCTTTAACTCTTCCTATCATTTTAATACAACTAAGAACCTGTTCCTGATATTGGTGTAACTTATTGAGATCATATCCATGAATATAATTATGGAAATTTTTCAGCATTGCAGTATGTTGCAATCTGAAAAAATCGACCAAAATATCCTCATAATCGACCAATGGCTTCAGTCCCCAAGAGTGTCGAATCACAGTAGATGGAAGTATTTTGCCATATACAAATGAACCGCAGTAAGGCATCACAAAATCCCTGAGAGTGAGCTCTCCTTTATTTCCTGCAATGATACATTGTTGCCGAGCAACAGTTCCACGGTATGATGATGCAAGGGAGAAAGAAACCCCACAATGGGTTAGCCCAGTAGCATTGAACTCTGTGATTACATTATGGTTATTCTGTATCATAAAACCGCTTGCATGTCTGAGCACAGGATTCGACATCAAGGCTGAAAACAACCTAAACGGATACCAGCCAATATCACCTAATGCACCATCAGGCTCCAAATCAGGGGAAAATTTGATTTGTCCATTGTCTCGTTCAGGCCAGAAAAAGTTTGCGTCAATTCTGATCAGATTTCCTACACACGTGTCCATCATTGCCTGAAGCAGGGTATAACATTCATTATGGACAAAATGAGTGGCATCCATCCATACAAGATTTTCTTTTTTTGCTTTAGTAACAAAAGAACTGAAAATACTGTATGGTGGCAACGGTTTTTCAATCAGAACGGGCTTTGCAAATTTGAGACAAAGTTCAATATAATACGTTTTTTCTGAGGTTGGTGTAGCAATATAAACGGCCTGAAGTTCTGGATCAGAAAAGAACAATATAGCATTTGTATAGAGTTTTTCATCATCAATATGATGTACTTTACCGAACTGTTGTGCGGTTTCTTTTTTACGTGAAAGGACGGAATGAACAATAAAGCCAGACTCCTGACACACGCCTGCCATAATGCTTGCCATAAGGCCCGTACCAATAATACCCAACTTACTCATAGTAACACCTGTAATCGAGATGCTGTTTTACTTTCACTGTGAAATAGGTGCCTTGAGGAATTATTACCTCATTTCCCGGAACTACGGATATTATTGTCTCTTCATAAGAGAAAATTGCTTCACCTTCAGTTATTTCAAAACGTTCAGTTTCCTCAGCAAGCCAATGGTATTCACCTATGGTCATAAACCCGAGGGTTAATCGTCCTGTATCTCCTTTAAAATTTCGCAGTAACACCTTCCCGTCAAAAAATATACAAGCATTTTCATAATAGAGTGCTTCAGACATGAGTTGCTCCAAGCTGTGCTATATAATCATCGTCTATAGGTAAATTATTTTTAAATGGTGATGTAATCACTTCAGGAACAGGGTCAAAACCCAAATGTTTTCTTTTATCAAACATCAGATTTTTATCCCTTGTGTAACATAATATGAGTTGGAAACGGTTATTATACGGACATGGTTCACGCCAGTGTTCAAGTTTTTTACCGTCAAGGATTAAAATATCCGTAATATCTATATCTACCCGGTTTCCTTCAATATAAATACCCCAGTCATTTTCTTCAGCTTTATGAATACCAAGAGAGATAATATAATCAACAGAATTTCTATCTTTATGGCGAGGAAGTTGGTAATTTTTTTTATAATTCCAAAGAAAAGAATAACTGGGATAAACAGGCTCTCCGACTGTCTGCGATACAAAATCACAATAATAACTCAACATGGCTTCAAAATAGGGAAGTGCATAGTACATATGTGCTTCCACCGAGTCCGTATTCCCCTTCAAAAGCCCGCAATTGGCAGAGATTGCTAAGTAGCGATACAGAATATCTATTTCGCGTTCAGATATTGCATTTTTAACGACTAACATTCCGTTAAACATTTGTATTCCTCATAATTTTACTGATAAAATTATCATGTCGATTGTGAATCCGGTTTCCTATTTCACTGGAAGGTATACCACTCATATCAGAAAGCCAGTTGATACCTTCTTTGTTAACATGCAGAATTTGTTTAAAAGTGGTAAGGTGATCCCTAATCATTTCCATTTTTTCCGGGGAACGTTCAATTAACTGACGAAAATAATTGATACCTAGCTGAACATGTCTGGCTTCATCCTGCATGGCACCTTTATAGATCTGACCGATGAGACTTTGCTCACTGAACGCATGGATAAAAATATTGAACTGCTCCAGAGCACCATTCTCAAGGAAAACATGACTCAGAAATGTCTCATCGAAAGTCTTTAGCTCCGCAAAGTGCTCGATATAGATATCTCTCGTTCTGGACAAATCTTTAATGTTTCCGTTAGCTAGAATGGCGTATTTGGCAAATAATTCAGAATGACGTGCTTCGTCATTAACGGCTTGAGCCAGTCCTATTTTTAGAGAAAAATCGTTTGATTGTAATAACAGCTCTGCCGCATTTTCCATCCCAAGTATTTCTACATGCGCTGACAGACTGGCGACAGTAACAGCAGTATCGTGCAAATGTGCGGGGATTAGGTCATTAGCAGCCAATTCCCAGTTCAATTCACAGTCCCAGGTCTGCCGTGGCTTCCCTTTCTGATAAAGAACATAATGTTTATCGTTCAGAAAATTAATTTCACTGAGCTTATTTTGGTTATACATATATATGATTCCTTTTGTTATTTTTTTTAGTGAATAAGATGAAATAAATTAAGGTAATACAGAAAAGAATACTGGTTATACGGAAAGTTGTATCTATACCATAATAATTAGCAATAACACCTCCGATAATCGGCATAATTATTGCTACCACAGCAGACAACATCTGAATTATACCTGTTGTTTTCCCTACATTTTCGTAACCCACCATGTTTCTGACACCATAACGTACGGCAAAAAAAGTGATTCCCGATGATATCCCTACTATCACTATAGCCACATAAAAAACAAAAACAGTGGTGGTATTTGAAGATAAAAAACCAAAGCAAGTAAACGCTATCGTATTGGTAAGAATGGAAGAAAGTAAAACTGATCTTGCTGTTATTATTTTTATCAAAAATGAAGCTAACTTAGTTCCTGCAAAACCACCTACTCCCATTAAGGAAATAATAACACCAATACTGTTTTCATCTTGCCCTATTACTTTAAAGAAAATTCCCAACATATCATTACTGAGATAAAAGGCCAGATTCGAGATCGTATATGCGGTAACAAGAGCACGTAACTCATGCTTCTTCAACATCATTTCTAAAAATGAATATGATTCTGGCGGTTCAGTAACTTGAGAAGTTTCTGAACGAAGATACTGTGTATGGTCAATAACTGTGCTCAACGATGCCACCAGATTTAAGATAACAGAGCATCCGACGACAAACCATATTCCCCAAAAATCATATGTCCCGATGACAATAAGTGGAATAATGATTCTACTGAGGCTAATTAAATATCCATAGATTTCATAAAACTGACTGGTTTCTTCATTATCCCTGTTCAATTTTATATTTGAGATATTAATCCCACTCCTGGCTATAGTTTTAATGAAAGCCGCGGTATAAAGTACAAGAATACTACCGCCTAAGCCTATGAACGGTATTACACATGCATTAGCTGCAAACAATAATATTCTTAGCTGTCGAATTTCATATCTGTCAAAAATTTTCCCAAATAAATAACTGGAAAAGAGGAAAGGCAAAGCAAAACATGCACCCAGAATTCCTAACTGGAAAGGTTCAGCATGCAATAAATAAATCGAAATAATATTAAATATTGCATAATCCAGATATGTATCAAATTCATTTGCACCTATGCCGATGTATTTTATCATCATCTAAATTCCATTATGCAAATGGATGATTGGGCAGATGTAAATTTATTTTATACCTGCCCGGATTTTAGTTGATTAAGTTAATTAAATACCTACTGGTTGATATTCCATAATACGCCCCTCCAGTCAGAGATTGTAAGATTATTGATATATTGTTTCCTTGCAAGGTAAATACAATATAGGAAAGCCATGTTGGCAATACAAGTAATATTATTTGGCTTTAAAAGAAATATATCATCTGTTGTCTGTTTGTTTAATGTGTATTTTTATTAAAAATCAATAAATGATTTATAATTTAAATATAAAAACAGACTCCGTTAAAATATAAATAAAATATTACACCTCACTATAAAATTTATAATGTATTTGGTCAGGGGAAGAGTATGAGTATTTACTTCTTCTACAGTGATTCAAATCCTACAAATAACTATTTATCAAAGGATCAGTATAAATTACCAGAGTGAGAATGTGAGTGGATAAATTTCATACAAATAGAGTCATAATTAAACAATATTTATATAATACTCATTGAGCCATTTAAAATAGCATCTTAATTTGTGTGTTTTTTAAACTTATTTTTTATAAAAAAGCAAAATATAAGTATTAGATAATAAGTGAATATTCATACTCTCGTCTAGGTGAGATCAAAAGACTCATGTCCGGTTTGGAGAGGGGGAATCCGGAAAAGTGCCATAGTAAATGGTAACTCGCTGGCGCTCTACTCTATTTCACGTACGGTTCTGTGGGGGCCTGGAGGGGAAGTGTCTCCGGGCTATTCGATCAGCTATCCGGTCACTACCCCAATTAAGTCATCAAAACTGTCGAGTTTCTAAATGGTTAGAACACCAGTTGCAACGCTAAAGGTCATGCGTTGATCCGTATTAATCCTAGATTGAGTATTTCCTAGCGTACGATATTTTGTGCGCCGTGCAAAGGCTCGGTCTTTCAGTGGGTGCGAATCCCACCCGGCAACTTTCGTTCCAGCCGGAAGCAATCAGAGCAGTCGTGGCGGTAACAAAGCGGCTGAAGCCTCTGGTGTATAGGGTCATTTTAGTGATTCAGCGAGTATGCAGGCCGTAACGTGAGTGAACGCTGAGCAGGCCTCGAAAAACGCAATGTGGAGGCCGACCCACCAAATTATTGGGGAAGGCTGCCAGTTTCAGGGGAAGTGAACGAAAAGCGCACCCTGCAACCTCCACCGGGGTAGTGGCGACAGCATGTATACAAGAGGAAGACCGGAGCAACACGGGAAGTCCTGCGTGTGGTGAACGCGAACACCAACCGGAAGCCGGTGACGGCCAGACCGGGCACGACAGGATGACGGAAAGGCTCGTAGTACCGGGGAAGCCGGGTAATGCCGGTGGAGGAAAGGAGCCTTGGTTCAGAAACAACGCCGAAAGTGAGGAGGAATTGGAGATTGGGCAACCTAAGAACTCCGAAATTCGTTCAGGAATTACAGACGACGTTACATGCGAAAGCGAAGGAAAGATCCGAGCTTCGATTCCATGCATTGTACGACAAAATATACCATCGAAGTGTGTTGGCGCATGCATACCAGTGCTGCCGCCGGAATAAAGGTGCGGCAGGTATGGATGGGCAGACCTTCGACGATATTGAGTCATATGGGGTGGAGCGATGGCTCGGAGAACTGGCGCAACAGCTTCGGGAAGGCACATATACCCCGAAGCCGGTCAGACGGGTACACATACCTAAGCCGAATGGGAAAACCCGCCCGCTGGGTATCGCGTGTCTGAGGGACAGAGTCTGCCAGATGGCAGCTATGCTGGTACTCGAACCTATATTCGAAGCCGATCTGCCCCCGGAGCAACATGCATACAGGCGAAACCGGAATGCAGAAAGCGCGGTACAGGAAGTTCATGGCCTGCTGACCAGAGGATATAACGATGTTGTTGATGCTGATCTGTCTGGCTACTTCGATACCATCCCTCATCCTGAACTGATGAAGTCAGTCGCACGTCGGATCGTGGACGGAAAGGTTCTGCGACTGATAAAACAATGGCTGACAGCACCAGTAGAAGAAAAGATGCGGGACGGAAAAGTGCAGCGAACAACGGCAAACCGGGATAATCAGTGCGGAATACCACAGGGCTCTCCAATATCCCCGCTCCTGTCTAACCTGTACATGAGACGTTTCATTATGGGCTGGAAAAGGTTGGGGATCGAGCAGCGCCTCGGCGCACGTATTGTCAACTATGCTGATGATCTGGTTATCTGCTGCAAAGGCAGAAACGCCAGTCAGGCGATGACAGCAATGCGTGGACTTATGGCAAAGCTGAAGCTGACGGTAAATGAAGAAAAGACCCGCCTGTGTAGGCTACCAGAAGGTGAATTCGACTTTCTGGGATACACGTTTAAGCGCTTGTATTCCGCCCGGACGAGGAAACCTTACATAGGGACTCGTCCCTCGAAGAAAAGCATTAAGCGAATGATCGAATCTATCAGGCTCCAGACGAGTAGAAGTCTGGAGTGGATGGATGCCGGGGAGATGGTAATGCGATTGAACCAGAAACTGGGGGGCTGGACTAACTACTTCAGGTTAGGCCCTGTGACACAGTCGTATCGGTTTATAGATCGTTACACTACAACCCGGCTACGCCGGTGGCTCTGTAAGAAACATAAGCAACGCAGCAGGGGATTAAAGCGATACCCTGACGAGTACTTCTACAATCAGTTGGGACTCATCCAGTTGCCGAAACTTCCGCAAAGACTTCCGTGGGCGAAGGCATGATTCTGTCCGAGAGCCGGATGCGTTAGAAGCGCACGTCCGGTTCGATGAGCGGGATGTGGAAACGGGATAATGGTCAGGACAGTAAGGCACCGCCAATCGAAAGAGGCGGTAACAGATATGCCGGACCTACAGTTACCGCGCCACATCTCGACTCTACTCGAATTCTGAGACGCCCTATTTTTGCCATAAAGAGGGGAAACACTGTTCTGTCAGAATACTCTGAAAAACGCCATATTTGTTATTTTTACTAATCATATTTTTCGTGCTTTTGTTTTTGAGGCAGATAAAATGCAGACGAATATGCTTAATGCTATCCCTGGTATGTTTAATGAATGTTAATTAAGTGCCGTTTTGTTGCCTGATTACAGTTTATTAGTCTAAATATCCGTCTTTCTGGTTATATGTCGATCAGGTCGATTGAAAATAAAACAATTTCGACCATAATACCCTGTCTCATATTTATTCCAAAATCATTCAATAATAATTAAGTATTCGACTGGTTCAATTATGGCAACGGTAACGCGCAGCAACCTGTTCGCAGGGTTGGCCGGATGGGCGGTATTTACTTCTCAGCCTGTGCAGGCAGACGACCAACCTTTTATTCATCAAAAACAGCAGCAACAGGCATTGGAACAGCGTTTGGAAGCCAGGGCACCGACGGTGCGGCTTTCGGATGAAAAGGTATCCACGTCTGCATTAACGTTTCCCACCGAATCGCCCTGTTTTGTGATCCATCACGTGGCGCTGTCCGGTCAGGACGCGTTGCCGCACTGGGTGCCATTGCAACGGCTGGCAGCTCAGGCTAACGGACACTGTCTGGGTACGCAGGGGATTGGCCTCCTGATGAGCAATATGCAAAACCGGCTGATTTCCCACGGTTGGGTGACCACCCGCATTCTGGCGCCGGAGCAGGACTTAAGCCAGGGTGAACTGAAACTCCATGTTGTCGCCGGCAAAATCCGGCAGGTGCGCTATACCGAGGAGTCGGATAAATACGCGACGCTGTATACCGCGATGCCGGCTCATGATGGCAATTTATTAGATCTACGCGATATCGAACAAGGTTTGGAAAATCTCCAGCGTATCCCCAATGTCCAGGCCTCCATGGAGCTGGTGCCGGGTGAGCAGCCGGGCGAGAGCGATATCGTGATTAAACGCCAGCAGTCGCGTTTCTGGCATGTGGGTGCCTGGGTCGATAACAGTGGTACCAAAACCACCGGGCAGACGCAGGGTGGGCTGATGTTTGCACTGGATAACCCGATGTCGCTGAGTGACCTGTTTTACGTCTCCCTGAGCCGCGATTTGGCTTTTTCCCACCGCAAGGATTCCACCAACTATACCGCACATTATTCGGTGCCGTTTGGTTACTGGCAGTTTGCGGTCACCGGCAGCAAATATAACTATATGCAAACCGTACCGGAACTCGACGGGGATGCCCGATATCGCGGAAAAAGCCGCAACCTGAACGCGCAATTAAGCCGTGTCCTGCATCGTAATGCCCGTTCAAAAACCACATTAACTTATGGTGTGAATGTGCGTGAAACCCGCAATTTCATGAAACAGACCGAAATTGATAACCAGAAACGCCGCACCAGCAGCTGGAGCCTGGGGCTGGATCACCGCCATTATATCGGTGCGGCCGTACTGGATGCCGGCGTGCGTTACCAGCAAGGCACCCGCTGGTTTGGGGCGCTGCCTGCCTGGGAAGAGCGATACAATAAAAGCGATCCCTATTATGTCACGGCAAAATCAGAAATTATCCAGTTGTCGGTGGCACTGAATATGCCCTTTAAGCTGGGCAGCCAGTCCTTTCAGCACAAAGTTGAATACCAGAAGCAATGGAGTCACACCCCGCTGACCCCGCAGGATCAGTTCAGCATCGGCAGCCGCTGGACGGTGCGGGGCTTTGATGGTGAACGTACACTCAGTGCCGATGAGGGCTGGGTATGGCGTAATACTCTGTCATGGCAGACTCCGGTGCCGGATCAACAGCTTTATCTGGGAGCGGATTACGGCCGGGTCGGCGGACATGGGTCAGAAATGATTATCGGGCGCACACTGGCCGGGGGGGTTGTTGGTCTGAAAGGCAATATTCGCCCGGCGAATCTGGCGTATGACGTGTCGGTCGGTACGCCCTTCTCCAAACCGGATAGGTTTAAGACCGATTCTGCCCACGTCAATTTCAGCCTGAACTGGCAATACTGAGGGGGCAGCAATGTTAATCGGTGATTATGACGTGCGTGCCCCCCTGATCCTTGGCGGGCACGACAATGACACAGAGATGCTGGGTGCCGCCACCTGGTTGTGGATGCACTCCTCCCTGCACCGGGATGCGCCATTAAGTTCGCTCGCCGCCCTGCTTCTGCCTTTTATTAAAGCCCAACAGTATGTGCTGGTCAGTCAGCAGGGTCAGCCCGTGTTTTACCTGAGCTGGTCGCGGTTTGATGAAGAGACCGAACGGTATTACCTGACGACAGATGACGGGGATAATCGCAGCCTGGCATCGAACCGGGGTGCCCGGATCTGGATTGTGGACTGGGTAGCCCCGTTTGGTCATAGCCGTGTGATGGCGGATTTAATCAAACATGACATTTTTCCTTATCAGTGTGTCCGGGCGCTTTATCACAAAGGTTCAACGCGTGGGGCGCAGGTGATCCGTTTTCGCGGGGCCGGTGTCAGCCGTGAACAGGCCGCCGCATGGTGGGACAACTATCCCCTGACCGTCGACTTACCTGAAAGAGGGGCTGTGTGATGAATAAACATTGCTACCGCGTGATTTTTAATAAAACCCGTCAGATGCTGATGGTGGTGTCTGAGTTAGTCCGCAGCCATACGGCCGGACAGGCACGGGACAGCCTATCGGTGCCTTCACTGTCGTCAGCCCGTGTGGCCTTAACGCCCCTGGTGTTCGGGGTCTCACTGGCGCTGGGACTGGTCAGCCTGGGTGCACACGCCAACATTGTGGCGGACAACAATGCGCCCGGTACGCAGCAGCCCTCGGTCATTGCCACGGCCAACGGTATCCCCCAAATCAATATCCAGACGCCGAATGGTGACGGGGTTTCCCGTAACCAGTACAGCCAGTTTGATGTGGCGCAGCAGGGTGCCATCCTCAATAACAGCAGCGTCAATACGAAAACCGAATTGGGTGGTCTCATCACCGCGAACCCGTGGTTAGCCCGGGGCGAAGCGAAAATCATCCTCAATGAAGTGAACAGCCGCAACCCCAGCCAACTGAACGGTTTTATTGAAGTTGCCGGTCAACGGGCGGACATCATTATTGCTAACCCGGCCGGCATTACCTGTCAGGGTTGTGGTTTTATCAATGCCAGCCAGACCACGCTGGCGGCGGGGAAAACCCTGCTGGAAGGCGGGCGCCTGAAAGGGTTTGAAGTGGATGAGGCGCATCGGGGACTCATCAGCGTGGAAGGTCAGGGGCTGAATGATACCGGCAGTGATTATACCCGCCTGATTGGCCGCGCCGTCAATATTAACGCTAAACTCCACGCCAACCAGTTAACCGTGACAACCGGGCTAAACCGGGTGGATGTTCAGGGCAATGTGACCGAAACTTTGTCGGCGCGTCAAGAAAATAAGCCCGTATTCAGTCTGGATGTGGCGGCCGTGGGCGGTATGTATGCCAACAAAATTAAGCTGGTCGGCACCGAACAGGGCGTCGGGGTACGCAATGCCGGGCAGTTAGGGGCGCAGGCCGGCCATCTGACGTTGGATAGCCAGGGCAAACTGACAAATAGCGGGGCGATAACGGCGGCCTCGGATGTGGTTATCGGGAATCAGGGGGTACTGGCGAATCAGGGTGATATCACGGCGGGTCAGAATATCACGCTGAAAACCCGCAATGACATTGAAAACCAGGGGCGGGTGCTGGCAGGGCATCATCTGGCGATTGAAAGCGCTGCCTTAAACAGTGGTGAAAAAGGCGTATTGATTGCCGGTGTTGATAAAAATGGCAATCGGACGCAATCCGGCACCCTGACCATTCAGAGCCGTGGCCTCCTGACCAATCAAGGCACGATAGCGGCCTCGGATAACCTGACTGTCGATAATCAGGGCGATTTAACGAATCAGGGGCGGTTATTGGCAGGCAGCCATAAACCGGGCAGCCTGAAACTCAACAGTGGCGGTCATCTTGCCAACAACGGGACGATAGACGCGTCTGCTGAGGTTAAGGTTAAGAACCAGGGGAGTTTCATCAATCAGGGCGATATCACGGCGGGTCAGAATATTACCGTCAACACCCGCGATCACCTGGATAATCAGGGACGGATGTTGGCCGGTCGTCACCTTGATATCCACAGTGCTTCGCTGGCAAGCCATAAAAATGTTCAACGGCCCGCTGATCGCCGGCAACACACGGTACTGGCCGCCGGCGCGGATAAAGACGGCAAATTAACTCAGCCGGGTAACCTGACGCTGGATATCAGGGGGAAACTGGATAATCACGGTATTGTGACCGCGTCAGACACTATCGACATTCAGAATAAAGCGGTGTTCACTAACGCCGGTGATATCAGCGCCGGGAAAGCGATGACAATAAAAACCCCGGGCGCGCTGGACAACCAGGGCAAAATGTTGGCCGGTCACCATCTCGATATCCAAAGTGCGTCCTTAACGAGCGGTCAGAATGGGTTACTGTCTGCGGGAACGAATAAAGCGCAACCGGGCAAACTGACGCTCAACAGCCGGGGTCAGCTGGTTAATCAGGGGATGATGACTGCCACGGAAGATATTGTTATCGACGAGCCGGCGACGCTGGATAATCAGGGCGAGATAAACGCTAACCGTCATATCAGGATCACCACGCCCGGAAAGCTGACGAATCAGGGTAAGGTGTTGGCCGGCCACAACCTCGATATCCACAGTGCCTCTTTAGAAAGCGGTCAGAACGGCGTACTGGCTGCGGGGAGTGATAAAACGCAGCCGGGCAAGCTGAAGATCCAGAGTCAGGGTAAACTGGATAACCACGGTATTATCAGTGCTTCCGAGTCTGTCCATATTCAGCATGAAGGCGCTTTCAGTCACTCAGGGGATATGACCGCCGGTGGCGATATTACGCTAAAAGCCCGTGATGCTCTCAATAATGCCGGAAAAGTACGGGCCGGACGCCATCTGGATATTCACAGTGCCGCGTTAGTCAGCCATCAGAAGGGGATGCTGGCGGCGGGGACGGATGCTCAGGGCAACCTGACCCGGCCGGGCAATCTTATCATCAACAGTCGCGGCAGGCTGGTCAATCAGGGCGTGATGACGGCGTCGGATGATATCACCCTCGAGAATCAGGCCGCGCTGGAGAACCAGGGGGAGATAAGTGCTGATCGTGATATTAAGATCACTACCCCGGGCAATCTGACCAATCAGGGCAAGGTATTGGCCGGCCATCTTCTTGATATCCACAGTGCCGATTTAGACAACCAGAAAGCGGGTAAGCTGGCCGCGGATATAGATAAAAAGCAGCCGGGGACGTTGAAGATCCAGAGCCAGGGCAAACTGGACAACCAGGGCATTATCACGGCTTCCGAGTCTGTCCATATTGAGAATGAAGGTGCGTTTAATCATTCAGGCGATATCACTTCGGGTGGCGATATCACGCTCAAAGCCCGTGATACTTTCGATAATGCCGGAAAAGTACTGGCCGGACGTCATCTGGATATTCACAGTGCCGCGTTAGTCAGTCATCAGAAGGGGATGCTGGCGGCCGGCACGGATGATCAGGGCAACCTGACCCGGCCGGGCAATCTTATCATCGACAGTCACGGCAAGCTGGTCAATCAGGGGGTAATGACGGCGTCGGATGATATCACTATCGATAATCAGGCCGCGCTGGAGAACCGGGGGGAGATAAGCGCTGATCATGATATCAGGATCACCACCCCGGGTAATCTGACCAATCAGGGCAAGGTGCTGGCGGGTCATCTCCTTGATATCCACAGTGCCGATGTAGACAACCAGAAAGCGGGTAAGCTGGCCGCGGATATAGATAAAAAGCAGCCGGGGACGTTGAAGATCCAGAGCCAGGGCAAACTGGACAACCAGGGCATTATCACGGCTT
>NZ_JADEUG010000025.1 GCF_015163665.1 Xenorhabdus sp. BG5
ATCAGGGTTGTTTTTAATTAAAACTTAATAATTAATACTGTTTGTAAAATATTTATCACAAAATTGTAATATCTATAGTTTACAAAAACTGTTTTGCCCGATAAAAAACTCAGGCTATCAAGTTTATTTAATCCTAATTAAATTTTACCGATTGAAATTAATAAGTTACACCTAAAGAATGATAAGCATTTTGAACTTTCCATAAATAACGCGAAGCCTGTGGTGCAGGATGATTATTTTGAACATATTGATAGAACTCATTCGGAGTCATTCGATTAATTTTATTAATTGCCAAAACGCGGTTTGAGTCAAACGTTCGCAATAATGCCCCTGCACCATTTACATAAGCAACTATCGTTGCATAGTACAGCGTTTCTGGATTGGAAATACCTTCCAAATGTTGTTTTTTCAAGATGCTGATATAGGCGGTACCAAGGTCGATGTTGGTTTCAGGATCTTTCAATTCACGCATCGTTGGTTGCCCTGATTTTCCTTTCACTCTGTAAGCATCTCGTCCAGCCGTAGATGCCTTAATCTGCATTAGCCCAACTGCATTCGATTTACTAACGACCTCTGGACGAAAACCTGATTCCACCTGGATAATCGCTTTAATGAGCGTTTCATCAACACCATAACGTTTTGCGGCTTGCGCAATAAAACCATCAAATGGGGTGGAGTTAAACTTATTTGTCAATTTACGGGTACCAAAAGCAGCCTTATTGCCGTCAAGCATACGTTTTGCTGTTGTTTGTCTATTACTGTCTGATTGGTGTACTTGTTGGCTTGCACATCCTGACAATAACAATGCCGCCGCAATGTAACGGAGTTTTAATTTCACGCTGCTTCCCCTAAATAAAATTTATCTTATAAAGGATATATAATTTTACTGATAAACCAAAAATATTTTTCTATCACTTATCAAAATAAATATCTTTATTGCTCATGGTTAACGCTAGACAACATGCTGTTTTTTTGTTCGCATGAGGTGTGTCGTTGTCATATCAATCAGTAAGAATTTAAGGAGAGTCTATCGAATTTATCATCAATTTTGTCTCTATCGCCTTGACTTTACATAAATGATACTGATAATCATTATCAATAATTATATGTACAACAAGTAAGGTTTACCATAATGAATAAAAAACATTCTCTTTCTGATTTTCCGATATTCAATCTGGTCCTTGTTCTATTCACAATGGCGTTATTCAGCCAGCAAGCTCATGCCGAGAAAAAATTCAGAGTGGTTACAACATTTACTATTATTCAAGATATGGCCCAAAATGTCGCAGGAGACGCAGCAATTGTCGAGTCAATCACTAAACCTGGTGCAGAAATCCATGATTATCAACCCACTCCTAAAGATATCATCAAGGCACAGCGTGCAGACCTTATCCTCTGGAATGGCCTAAATTTAGAACGCTGGTTCGAACGCTTCTTTGAAAACATGCAAGCTATCCCTGCCGCGGTTATAACCGAAGGTATTACTCCTTTACCGATCCGTGAAGGGCCTTACAATAAAAACCCTAACCCCCATGCCTGGATGTCGCCAAAAAATGCGCTGATCTATATCGAAAATATCCGTAAAGCTTTTGTCAAATACGATCCTGAGAATGCCGAAATTTATAATCGTAATGCCAAAGCTTATGCAGAGAAAATGGCTCAATTGGATGCGCCTCTTAGAGAACGTCTTTCTCGCATTCCTGAAGAACAACGCTGGCTGGTCACCAGTGAAGGCGCTTTCAGCTATCTCACACAAGATTATGGTTTCAAAGAAGTTTACTTGTGGCCAATTAATGCTGAGGAACAAGGTTCCCCGCAACAGGTTCGCCATGTCATTGATACAGTAAGAGCTAATAAGATCCCAGTTATCTTTAGTGAAAGCACTGTTTCAGATAAACCAGCAAAACAAGTCAGTAAAGAAACAGGAGCTCGTTACGGCGGAGTACTTTATGTAGACTCTCTTTCCACTCAAAAAGGACCAGTTTCAACTTATATTGATCTACTTAACACCACTGTAGACACTATCGCAAAAGGATTTAATCAATGAATCACTCATCATTAAACCATCAATCGTTATTTGAGCATCCTCATTTAATTGTGGATAACGCCACTGTCACTTACAACAATGGGCATACTGCTATTTATGATGCTAGTTTTGACATTACTGGCGGCACAATTTGTGCGCTGGTAGGTATGAATGGCAGCGGCAAATCCACATTATTCAAAACAATCATGGGATTAGTAACACCTTCACAAGGAAAAGTGACGCTCAACAAGCAACCTATTAGAGCCGCATTAAAACAAAATATCATCGCATATGTTCCTCAAACTGAGGATGTAGATTGGAATTTTCCGGTTCTGGTTTCCGATGTAGTAATGATGGGACGCTATGGAAAAATGGGATTTTTGCGCCGTCCCAGCAAGCGTGATCATG
The DNA here is from genome assembly GCF_015163665.1 of Xenorhabdus sp. BG5. GTDB lineage: Bacteria > Pseudomonadota > Gammaproteobacteria > Enterobacterales > Enterobacteriaceae > Xenorhabdus. Next base: position 2,435 of record NZ_JADEUG010000025.1, read on the forward strand.
AAATCGTCAATAAAGCGCTTGAACGTGTCGGTCTGACCGAATTGCGTGATCGCCAAATTGGTGAGCTTTCTGGCGGGCAGAAAAAACGCGCATTTTTAGCCCGTGCATTGGCTCAAGAAGGGAAAGTTTTGCTACTGGATGAACCTTTTACTGGGGTCGATGTTAAAACAGAAAATGCCATTATTGACTTACTTCGTGATTTACGTGACGAAGGGCATTTGGTCTTAGTGTCAACGCATAATCTCGGCAGTGTACCTGAATTTTGTGATCACGTTATTTTGATCAATCGCACGGTGCTCGCAAGTGGCCAAACTGAAAACACGTTTACTCAAAAAAATCTGGAAATGACCTTCGGTGGTGTCTTGCGTCATATTAATCTTTCCGCTCCTGAGCTACATAAAGATGATGATCCACGCTCACTGACAGTCATAACCGATGATGAACGTGCAGCCGTCTTTTACGGACATAATCACCATATTCCACCGCGGAAAAACCCCAAACAAAAGGAAAATCAACCATGATGGAACTGCTTTTACAACCATTCAGCTACAACTACATGGTGAAAGCCATGTGGGTAAGTACCATTGTTGGGGGTGTCTGTGCTTTCTTATCCGCTTATCTGATGCTAAAAGGCTGGTCGCTAATGGGAGACGCCCTCTCCCACTCTGTTGTGCCCGGTGTCGCAGGTGCATATGCTCTCGGTTTACCTTATGCAGGTGGGGCTTTTTTTACAGGAATGCTCGCGGCATTATCAATGACATTGGTACGTCATATCACTCGGTTACGTGAAGATGCGGTGATCGGTTTTATATTCTCCACTTTTTTTGCCGTCGGATTATTGATCGTTTCTTTAAACCCTACATCCGTGAATGTACAAACCATTATATTAGGCAACATTCTCGGGATCGCTGATGAAGATGTTTTACAAGTGGAAATCATTATTGCCGTTTCCTTCATCATCTTAATGGGACTTTGGAAAGATTTATTGGTTGTTTTCTTTGATGAAACTCATGCACGCTCTATTGGATTATCACCGTTACGGTTGAAAATCATTTTCTTCACTTTATTAAGTGCCTGTACCGTTGCTGCATTACAGACAGTAGGCGCTATCCTAGTTATCGCAATGGTTGTAACGCCTGGTGCAACCGCCTATTTATTAACAGATAAATTTAAACATTTGTTGATTATTGCCGTCGCTATCGGTTCACTCACAAGTGGTATCGGTGCATATGTGAGTTATTTCCTCAACGGTGCAACTGGGGGAGTCATTGTCACCATACAAACAGTGATTTTCTTACTTGCGTTCTTCTTTGCCCCTAAACATGGCACGTTAGCCTCTCGCAGACGAGCCAGAAAGGAATCTCTGGCATTGATTCAGGAGCAACGCTCATGAACACATTTATTGAATTAATGACTGAACCTTTCATGCATGAGTTTATGCGACGAGCTATCTATGCGGCCATTATGGTGGGCGCTGTTTGTGCTATACTTTCCTGTTACTTAGTCTTAAAAGGTTGGTCATTGATGGGAGATGCCATCTCCCATGCTGTTTTGCCAGGTATAGTGCTCGCTTTTGTAACAGGCATACCACTTGCAATAGGTGCTTTCCTTTCTGGTATATCTTGTGCATTCGCGACAGGCTATCTAAAAGAACATAGCCGAATCAAAGAAGATACAGTCATGGGAATCGTTTTCTCAGGTATGTTTGCATTTGGGTTAGTCCTGTTTACTCGTATAGATACGGATCAACACCTGACACACATTTTATTTGGCAGCATACTCGGCATTACCCAGCATGAATTACTCCAAACCTTGTGTATTGCCGGGATCACGCTGGCTATTGTGCTGCTAAAGAGAAAAGATTTCATGCTCTACTGCTTCGATCCCAATCAGGCACGAGTGGTTGGTCTTCCTGTGAAACTTCTCCATTACGGGTTATTATCGCTGCTGGCCCTAACAATTGTCGCATCTTTGCAAGCCGTCGGTATCATCCTCGTCATTGCGATGTTAATCTCCCCCGGCATTATTGCTTTTATACTTTGCCGGAGCTTTGATCGCATGCTGATTGTGGCAATGGTTGCTTCTATATCATCCAGTGTACTTGGCACTATCATCAGCTTCCATATTGATGGTGAAACAGGCCCCTGTATCGTCATCATTCAGGCAATTTTCTTTGCTATTGCACTGACTTATGATCAAATAAAATTAGCTTGCAAGAAAGCAAACAAAAGATCGTTTGAGAAAATCTCATCCCATGAGGTATCAATTCCAGAAAAATCAAATTAAAAAATAATAGAGTGCCATATCAAATTTGAGATATGGCCTTATTAATTCCTATTAAAACGCCTTTTATCCTGTTCAAATGTTACATCTGTCTGTAATATAAGCATAGCAACTGTCAACTTAATGAGGTGAAACATGTGGCAAACAGTGAGCCGACTATTAAGTGAGCATTTTGGTGATGCTGAAATTCACGATAAAGAGGAATTGACAGGAGGAGATATTCACCGTGCCTGGCATGTTAAATATGGTGAACAACATATCTTTATCAAATCCAACGTGAAGGAAATGCTGCCAATTTTCAAAGCAGAAGCAGAGCAATTGGAATTATTAGCTCGCAGCAAAACAACCCGAGTTCCCTATGTTTATGGTGTAGGTCACGACCGCAACTATAGCTTCCTGTTGCTAGAGCATCTGCCCATAAAACCCTTTAACCCACACAGTGCGTATCTTTTTGGTCAACACCTTGCGAAGCTACATCAATGGAGCGAACAACCTAAATTTGGTTTTGATTTTGATAACATGCTGGCAACGACCATACAACCTAACGGATGGCAAAAGCGTTGGGCCCATTTTTATGCCGAAAAACGCATTGGATGGCAACTGCAACTTGCCGCTGATAACGGGATGGTGTTTGGAAATATTAACCAAATTGTTCAAGTAATCAGCGATAGACTGCACAATCATCACCCTCAACCTTCTCTCCTGCATGGCGATCTATGGCCCATGAACTGTGCATCATTGAACGATAATTGTGCCGTCACTTTTGATCCTGCCTGCTATTGGGGAGATCGCGAATGCGATCTGGCGATGTTGCCACTTTACCCAGATCTTCCTTTGCAAATATTTGATGGTTACCAGAGTATTTGGCCATTGCCTAAAGATTTTCTTGAACGTCAACCCATTTACCAACTTTACTATTTGTTAAATAGATGCAATCTTTTCGGAGGAGAGAATTTTATTTTAATACAAAAGATGATTGATAAACTTTTATCTGAATAGGTATAAGAGAACTTAAATTAATATGATATTTAATTATTGACAATAGCTCAATCATTCAAAAACAAAAGTGAAATTTATGATATTAAAAATATAAATTTATTTAAAACCAAATACAATATTGCGCATCCTTGCGCTGTTATTAACTATCGCATTACCACCCTAAAAATTTAAACAAGAAGTAAGCAATTGTACCGATAATGATTGGTGATATGTAAAGGATAAAAATCTGGCTAAATAAAGAATGAGAGGGGAACGCAATTTTAGCTTTCAATTGTTCCTTAGTTATTCCACTCTCCTGCGCGTGTTCAAAGACCATTTGATCTTCAATACGTTCTTTGATGAATTTAAATTGACGATACATTCTCAAGCCAGATGCACTCATTGCCAACCCCACAAACATCAGCATATAAATGACAAAAAAACTGATATTTTCCCCAGTAATTCCAGCAACACGCTCAGGGGTTGGAGAATGCTTCCAGAAAAAATCCAAAAATGGTGTATTGAATTTAATCATTTCTGTCATCATCTGAAGAAAATCATTCAATACCGCGTTAACTCCGCCACCTCCAATACCATCACCTTTAACACCGTCACCTTTAACACCATGCTGCCCTGCAACTAGATTAATCACTGAGACAAAAGTCGACAACAGAGAGGGTACAAAAATAATCCAACCAAAAATTCGCTTAGCGACGGCAATATATCCGGCTTGTTGATACGTCATTACATTCTCCATTAGCATAAATAATTTTATTTTTTACTCAATAATAGCTCATAACGAACTCACTTTAATCCTATTTACGGAGTCATTATCTTACTTTACCGATGAAACTATCTCTTTCTTTGTTATCTCCCATAACGAGATTTAATTTATTGAAATTGTTACAATCAAATCTCTTTAATCACTGTTATCATCGCGGAGAGATTTGAGATGTCATCTTGTTTATCTATGGAAGCCGCTGTTTTTGATATGGATGGTTTACTGATTGATTCTGAACCTTATTGGAAACAGGGAGAAAAAAGCGTATTCAGTGAATTAGGGCTAGATTTAAATTTAGCCAAAAACCTACCTGACACATTGGGGTTACGAATCGATCACGTTGTTGAGCTATGGTATCAAGCATCACCTTGGCAAGGCGCCTCTAAAAGTGAAGTTGGGCAACGCATCATCGATTACGTAGTTCAATCAGTTGAAAAAAACCGCCCTTTACTACCTGGAGTAGAACATGCTTTAAATCTCTGTCGCGAACGTGGATTAAAAATTGGCCTTGCCTCCGCCTCACCCTATGAAATGATCAAAAAAGTGCTCGAATTGTTTAACCTACGACATTACTTTGATGTTGTCGTTTCTGCTGCACACTTACCTTACAGTAAACCACATCCCGAAGTTTATTTACTGGCAGCCAGTCAACTTGGAGTCACCCCAACTCACTGTCTTACATTAGAAGACTCATTTAACGGTATGATAGCAACCAAAGCAGCAAGAATGCGCTCAATTGTCGTCCCAGCCTCCCACCATTTTGATGATCCCCGCTGGTCATTGGCTGACATTAAACTGAATTCTCTGGAAAAATTAACAATAGAAAATATTACTTAATAGCCACCGCGCTGCCCTATTTCTCGTATAAGGCAGCGCGAATATCAACCGCCCTTTCAACCAACCAAGACACAGTTTAAAAATTTTCCTGATTACCCTCTATCTTCCTCAGTCAAAACCCTCTATACTGCCTCACTGTATGTATAAACAGCAATCAGCATAAATAATCAGTATAAATCATTATGACAGCAGAAGGGCATCTTCTTTTTTCCGTTGCCAGCCTTGTATTGGCTCACCAGCTAGAAATCACACCAGAAATAGCACAGGGAGACTGGTTACACATGCTTCCCGGCGTACTTCTGGCTTCATTGTTGCCAGATATTGACCATCCAAGTTCAACCTTAGGCAGATTGTTCCGCTTTATATCCATTCCAATCGCGCGATTATGTGGACATCGTGGATTTACACATAGTTTATTAGCGCTGCTCGTGGGGGTTACTCTATTCCAGACTGAAATACCGTCTAATTGGCCCATTCCAACTGACTTTGTCCATGCAATGGTTATCGGTTACATCAGCCATCTTATTGCTGATATGCTGACTCCCGCTGGTATTCCACTATTATGGCCACTAAGAATACGTTTTTGCATACCTATTCTTAGAGGTAAGGAACGTAAAAAAGCCGAACGTTTTATTGCCGTACTGGTAGTAGTGATCGCTATTATCCTTCCACAACACATCAATTTCTCATTCGCTCGCTATTTCGACAGCTTACAATTTAACAAAATACAGTTTGATAAATTACCTATTGATAAGCTACAGAATCTCTACAAGTAACTGCTCAATATTCACATACAGCAAATATCGTAACCCCATTTTAAAACGGGGTTACCTGCAAAATATAAATCACTTTTTATGCACTTCCTGTCGCCTTCAAAAAAACTTTTAACTCAATAAAATACAAAGTGAACAGTTGTAATTGAACAAAAAATAACAGAAATAGATTAGGATATATAATCAATTAAACTAGCTAGTGAAAAATAATTATATTAAATTCCATTTAATTATAAGAAGACAATCTCTTATACTGATAATATTTTACTTTAAGTATTTCATGGTACGTAGACGATAGATTCAAATTGGAATACAGCTTACAAAGCTATATTCCAAACTACATACCGCAACTCGAAATATAAAGAGTATATCATTTTTGGAGACTAGAGATGGATTTACCACTCATCATCAACGTGCTCGTTTTTGTAGCACTGCTTATTCTATTAGCAAAAACGAACTCAAATAAATGGAGCTTGTCCAAAAAAGTTCTTGTGGCTCTAGTCGTGGGTGTCGTTTTTGGGCTGGCACTAAACATCATTTATGGAACAGATAATCTTACCGTAAAAGAATCAATTAAATGGTTCAATATTGTAGGTAATGGTTATGTACAACTGCTACAAATGGTTATTATGCCGTTAGTTTTTGCTTCTATCCTAAGCGCCGTCACTCGTTTACACAAAGCATCTTCCTTAGGAAAGATCAGCTTTTTTACCATTGGTACATTACTGTTCACTACAGCAATTTCCGCTTTAATCGGCATTATCATTGCCAATTTTTTTGGGTTAAGTGCATCAGGTCTCATTCAAGGCACGCAAGAAACTGCTCGTTTATTAGCAATTGAAAGCAATTATATTGGCAAAGTTGCAGATATGAGTGTGCCTCAAATCATTCTCTCCTTTATCCCTAAAAATCCTTTTGCTGACCTGACGGGAGCACGCCCTACTTCCATTATTAGTGTGGTAATTTTTGCGGCATTTTTAGGCATTGCTGCGCTACAAATGATTAAAGATAATCAGGAGCGCGGTAAACTGGCTCTCGTTGCCATTGATACTATGCAAGCATGGGCTATGAAGCTGGTTAGGTTAGTTATGAGCCTCACTCCATACGGTGTGATGGCTTTAATGACCAAAGTTGTCGCCAGTTCCAATATCAATGACATTACTCAATTAGGTAGTTTTGTTGTTGCTTCCTACATTGCCCTTGGTCTGATGTTTGTAGTACATGGCGGGCTTTTGGCATTCACGGGTATCAATCCTCTGAAATTCTTTAAAAAAGCAGGCCCCGTACTGACATTTGCATTTACCAGCCGTTCAAGCGCAGCAAGTATTCCCTTGAATGTCGAAACACAAACTCGCCGCCTCGGTGTACCTGAGTCTATTGCCAGCTTCTCCGCCTCTTTTGGTGCGACCATTGGGCAAAATGGCTGTGCTGGCATTTATCCAGCTATGTTGGCAGTGATGGTGGCTCCAACCGTAGGTATTGATCCCTTTGATCCAGTGTGGATTGCAACACTTGTCGGAATTGTGACTATCAGCTCTGCGGGGGTTGCTGGTGTTGGTGGAGGCGCAACATTTGCAGCATTGATTGTTTTACCTGCTATGGGCTTACCTGTCACCCTAGTAGCACTGCTTATTTCTGTTGAGCCTCTGATCGATATGGGACGCACAGCATTAAATGTTAATGGCGCGATGACAGCAGGTACAATCACCAGTCAATTGATGAGAAAAACTAATAAATAAGTATTTGAACAAGACGAAGAAGTGGCATTAAATCAATCTTAATTCAAAATAAGAATTAATAAATGTAATATATTTTTATCGAATAAGGCAGATATATTAACTGCCTTATTCGTTAGCTTGTTTGATTTTTGGTTTTAATATAAAGGTTATTAAATAAAACTTAACACTATTACTGAAATGTTTATTAACTAAATTCATAACTCATAAATAGACTGCGAGCAATTAGTAGAGTAGGATAATTCTACATACATATACATTGTATCACTGCTAAGCGTTAGCAAAATATCCCTATTATCATTAGGGGAGATATTACAATAGAAATTACTTTTTATTGTATATACACGGAGATTTTTTGTAGTTAACATTATCCACCAACAATCGAAATCAGGAAAAAAGAAGCTTACATCATAAACAATATTCATGACAAATCTATGTGGTTCAGACATACCAACGTCCTCTAAATGCATATGTTCTTCTTTGCTAGAGTCATTAGCTCTGCAATTACCACAGTCGCTGCAAATATAATTTGCTTGCTCCCGAAACGGAAAACAGCCAGCGGTTATCGTCTGGGAAAATATCCCAACCTCAGCTTCGTTTAAGAATAGCGATATCATTATCCCGTAAATTCAAGCTCGGTTTTTTAGGTTGGAATGTATAAGCAATGAGACCCGCGGCAATTTCCAGCAGAAAGCTGGTGTGACCAGAATAGAATTGCTCCTGGATAATCAGGAACTGGCGATGCTGAAGCAAAATTGCGTCCTCCGACGACCGTACAGAGATCCTTACGACGTGAACGAATATCTTACGATCTTAATCCGAATGGATGACTGTTCATTAAAAATACAGCTTGCCAAACTACAGTAGCAATGCTGTGAAAAATGTGGAGAATCCTTACCAGTGACAGAATGCTGTTTTTCGGGGAAAGCGGCCTGTTGGAATACGTTGGGTTGGCATGAATTGAAATTAGCGTTATAAGGAGTTACTTCTGAAGAATTATGCCAAGCTGTATAAATGGCGTTGTTCTTGAAGATTGGACCTATCATGCATTAAAAATAGTGTTGAATGCAGGAGGAATTATGGGACAGTACCGACACTCGATATCCAGTATTATGGCAATGACGGGTAATGAGTTGGGGCAGAAAACGACCCAATTGTACCAGTATGAGGAGGGCAGATTTTTTTACTTTTTAGACGAACCGAAACACAAGCCCAAATATAGACTCAATATTGTGGGGCATTCATCTCCAGTGGGTTCTCCGATATTATTTTGGGGAACATGTGAATATGCACATGGGATGAATTTAAATAACTTTTGCAAAACAGTTCATAACTTATTAAACAGTCTAAAAAATAAAGGACATAATATTCAGTGTATCAGAATAATAGCTTGCTGGACTGGAGCAAATGGGCTTGCTCAACGATTAGCTAATCATCTCAATATGCCAGTTAAAGGTTCGTTAGGAGGGACGAGAATATATTCAACGTCTAACTTACGTCCAACGCTTAATATAAATCGGCATTTTATTGATAAACCAGATGGAAATAATTACTATTTTCCAGAGGAGGGGGACAGACAACGGCGACATGATCCCGCCTATGGGCTGTATAGGTGGTACTATCCTCAACTTTCAGGTTCAGACTGTGGATTTGAGGCTTTTATTAATGAACGAATATCAAGATAGAAGGTGATAGCCTGATCATATGAGAATGACCACTAATGAGCACAATGCTTAATCCTCCCCATCCGGGCGAACTGATCAAGGGAACGATGGAAGCCTTGAACATGAATGCCAGGGCGTTGGCAAAGGCATTGGATGTGGCGCCTTCCACGGTACAACGGCTGATAAGCTGTCAGTCGCATGCTTCCCCTGAAAAGGCAGTTCGACTTTCTGTGGTTATCGGCAGTGCATCGAATGTGTGGCTGGGAATGCAGAATGCCTATGATATCTGGCATATTAAGCAAAACCTCGATATTTCCCACTTGCAGCGATTGCCAGTAGCGTAACAGGCAGTAACCCGCTTGAATTTTCACATCGGCCTGAACATCCGATAACCTAAACCCAAGCTGCTGTGCCATTACCTTAAGGGATCAAGAATGGCGCAGCATAGTTTCAAATTTCCGACGACACCTTACGGCTTGCGACTCCAGCCGCCAGAGAATACCTGCATTCGGAAATCAAATGCGGCGATGTGCTGTATGCAGATTTTAAGAAAGCCCGTAATCCCCGTTTTCACCGCAAATACTTTGCCTTGCTGAATCTCGGTTTTAAATACTGGGAGCCTGTCGGCGGCACGAGTTCCCCTGAAGAAAAATCACTTGTATGCGGCTATGTACAATATCTGGCGCACTTCGCCGGCAGTGAAGATGCCTTACAATCCGCCGCTGATGAATACCTTGTTGGCCTGTCGAAAAACCGTGCCCATAACATCACCGCCACCAAATCCTTTGATGCTTTCCGGCGCTGGGTCACCGTGGAAGCCAGGCATTACGATACGTATGAAATGCCTAATGGCAGCCTGTACATGTTTTGTGGTTCGCGTCTGGCGTCTGATATCGATTTGCTTGTATGTGAACGGTTTAACGTATTGAACCATATTATTTGGGCAAAACCCTCTGGCCCGTGACGCAGGCAAAATAAAGAAAGCCTGCGAATGTATTTCCCGGCAACCAAACGTATTATTTTTGCCGAACATTATCAAAGGCCGTATCACCCGAAAGGCGATGGCTACTTTCGCCAATGCCGCGAACTGAAACAGTCGGTATTTAAACCGCTGATCGATTATTTTCGTGATGCCCGAAAAGCATTAGGCGTCACGGCGAAAGACATTCACTCTGCCACCGGCAAACAGATGACCAGTCACTGGTTCAGTGATAGCCAGTGGCAGTTACTCAATGAAGTTAACTACCAGAAGCTACAGGCGTTATTTGACCGCATTGCTAAAGAAAAACAACAACGTTGGGAACTGAATATCCCTTACAATGAGCTGGTGGAATCTCACCTGACGTTAACCTCTTCCATTGATGACTCTTCAAGGGAGTTCATATATTCACGCGCACAAAGTATGACGCCTGATTGCCCGTTCTGAGCAGCCATGTAACCGCGAATGGCTGTCATTAGTGCAAAGGTTCTTGTCTTGGCTGAGCCTCGCCCGCCGTATGAGCATCGATAACGATAGTCACCACTGAATACCGGAATGAGCTTCGGCGGGAGTTCAATCCTCGCTGTCGTCACGCTGTCCTCCGGGTACCAGTATTATCTTGGCGGGGGACATTGAGCCGTCAGTAGAACTCAAATCAACTTTTTTCGCTGACTCCCAACCAAGTAGTTCCGCCAACTGCTTGATGGCAGATTTCGGATCATGGAGTTTTAACTTGATACCGTCTTTGCCAGTAGTCAGTTCTGAAATGGCACTGAATGCTGCCGGGTTCTGCAACGCTGAATCTTTGAATTGCCATGTAGCCTGAAATACAGGTTTGTCCTCCTCGTCTTCCCCTATCTGGTTGTTACGGAAGTCGGCGATATCATCGTCCCATTGCCGATAAGCGTTCTAAGGCTTCCTGACGGCTCATACCGCTTCTTGGTTCATGGCGTCGAGAAAGGTTTTAACGTTATCAAATGTTATCATTCGGCTGGCCTGAGTTCGGGCAGATTCTCCTTTCGCCTTCCCTCCTGCCTTACGATAAGCATCCACCTGATTTAACCCTTTCAGGATACCCAGTGTGAATTTTTGCTGTAGTGGAGTTAAGGCATCAAAGAGAATCTTTTGCTCATCAGTGAACTGGATTTTCTTTTGTGCCATTATTTGGTTCCTTGAAAAGGAAAAACCACCAGCGCTAACTGGTGGCATGGGATATTGCTGTAGCCACTCAGGGAATGGATATAAAAATATTGCCTTTAGTTTCAGAGGGTAACTAATTGTTAAGCATTATTCGCTTGTTGCTGGAAACAAATGGGATTAAGTATGTGTACAGATGCTTTTGGAGGTAACTATGCCAATAAATCCGCAAGATCCATTTAAAACCAGCTTTCCCTTAGTCAGACGCAGGCCAGTTCTTCGTACTCAAGCCGCTATTGAGTATTCTGGCTATCCTTCTTTAGGCGCTGATATTCTTAGCATATATCTAGAATATTTAATCCAATGTAGATTCCTAAGTGTTGATGGATTCGGAAGATTGACTATCAGAGCCGCATTTGCTGACTTAGCTTATGGACCTATTAATTTATTGAATATAGAAAGCTACTTGAATCTACTTGGGTTCACCCCAACGCTGGCATTAAACGGAGTTAAATATGTACAGACCCGTTACCCTAATGTTCGTAGCTTAGCCGATTATGAAGAAAATGTTTTACCGGCAATAAAAAGGGCATGGACTGCTCATCCACCTTATTGATTTTTAGTTTCTGAGCCGTTAAGTGTTATCTCACCACCTCAGATCATTTGTCATTTGTTCCGAGGTGGTAAAAAATCAGAATGTCGTTGGTTGAGCCACTGCACGAACCCAGCACATGATCCCTTTTTGCAAATCAGTGCGACCTTCGTTCAGCCAACGCATATCAACTTGGTAATTTCCGCTTTGAGTGTGTGTAACCGCCAGATAGTGATAGCGCTGACCTAATTCTTCGCCTATCGCCTTAATCCTGTTCATGCAATCAATTTCATCTTGGGATAATTCACGATAGCCCGTGATCTTACGGTGTTGATTTTCCATTATTTCCTCTACATTCAATATTGATATAGTCCTGCAAATACCGCGTCTGCCGCTCATTCTCCGCCATCATTTCCCGGAGACGGAAATAATCTTGTCGAGCTGGTTCGGTAAGTTGTGGGGTTTCTGCATCGCCCACGCCGCCGGTGGTAACGGTTTCAGACACAGGACAGGTGGCGGTGATTTGCAGCCTGCGACGACCAGCGGCAACATCAGCGCGAAGCGTATTGATTTCAGTTTTGGCATGATTTAGCTCCTGAATATGTTTCGCCTCCAATTCATGCAATGCCTGAATGCTTTCTTGCTGTTTGGCATTGATAGCGGTTTGTTCTGATAACTGAGTAGTCAGTGATTGGTTTTGTTGGTTGAGCTTTCTGTTCTCTGTATAAACCGAATAAATGGAATATGTAGCAGAACTAATCAACGCGATGACTATAATCAGAGTGACAAATTTCAATTGCCATGTCATGATTGCCTGCCAACAAATTGATTATATTTTTTGCTTAAAAAACATAATCTAAAAACAATCGGCACCAAAATAACTCCTATCGGCCACAGAAATGAAAACAACAAAATGAAAGAGAAATGCTCTGGATTACTTTTTCGTTTTTCTAACAATGCAAAAATAGTGAATGCCACAATAATACCGATAACGTAAGACATTGAACCCAGAATGATACTCATCTATCAATACCTCATAGCAATTCAAATGCCTTTTTAAACGTTTCCACCGGATACGGCTGTTTGCCGTTCTCCATCTGGATCATAGCTTGTGCCAGTTTTATCAACATCACTTCACTATCGATATCAATGACTGTACTATTGGCGATAAGCCGCTCGATATTCCCCATGACAACGCGCCACAAAGCACACCTTCGATCCATTTGTTTTTACGTTCCACGCCGCCATAAATCAGGCGACCGTAACAAATGCCTGCGGCTAATATCGCACCGGAAATATACCCGTGATGGTTTTAACAGTCGCTGGAAAAAAGCGAAGCAGGCAGCAAAAGAGGCATTCCCAGATCTGGATTTTAATTTCACTTTTCACGATTTAAAGGCAAAAGGTATTTCCGATCTGGAAGGTACACTGGCAGAGAAACAGGTGATTTCCGGTCATAAAAACATTACCCAGACCGCAAGATACAACAGAAAAATTGAAGTGGTTCCGGTTGTTGGCGGTCAACACACCGAAGGATATTAGGAAAAGATATTAGGAATTTATTAGGAATGTGATTTGTGTCATAAAAAAGCCACCGTGAAGGTGGTCTTTTCTAACCCTAACTCGATGTTTTATATCAAGTTTTTATATGGCCAGGGCGGGACTAGTAAATAAATATAACATATTGAATATATTTAATTTATATTGAATATATTTAATTTATTTTCACTTATTTATTTTATGCCCCTGTTAATGCCCCTAGAATTTTTTGCTTCCTGAATTCACATAATTGGCTGATTTTAATTAATTTATTTTATCGTCATGTATATATTTTACTGTAAGCGATCACCCAAAGATATGATGACTATTTCTTTTGAACTATTCTTCCCGTCGTATTATCAAGGCGATACTGAGATATTGTTCCATTTACAACATGCTCAATAACTGCCAATACTGTCGATAATGGGACGTAGAACCATTCTCTGGGTATATATATCTGCCCGGTATGGCTTTTCAGTGTGACATTCAATCTGCGTGGCGCAAGAAAACCATGTATCAACGTTTCCAGTTTATGTGCATTGAGGTTGAAACATTGACTGGTTGATACAATTCTCACAGGGGCTTGCAGAAAAGTCTGATCTTTTTCAGCGTTCTTGATTCGGTTCTCTACTGTGGACTCTGTGAAACCAACTTTGTAAAGATTGTGCTTATAGGGAGCAAGAACAGGATCAACACTTGACGTCGCTAATATATATACAAGACCTGTCGGTATTGCTTCTTCGGATGGTTTAATTATTTCACCGCTGAGTTTTAGTTTACGCCCTTCTTTATCTCTAACCAGTCCGTGAGTCAGTGACAAGTATAGCATGTGCATCTCAGTACCGTTTTCAAAAACTAAATGCAATCTGGCATTGTAGCTGCTGTACTGCTCAAGGCGTTCTCCAATACTGGCAACATACCCCATCAGACCGTTCAGTATAAAAAAATCACCCGTGTTGATTTTTAGTTTGTGACTGAAACGCTCAGTACCCAAATGTCCACTCTGCAGGTCGTTTTGTACTCGTTTAAAAATTGGTTCATAACGCACAAAGTCAGGACAGGGCTGACGTTGTGCGATTTCGGCTGGCTGTTCCTTTTTTTCTACTTGAATATGTTTCAATGTAAAAATATCAGGAGTATCAAAATCGAGAAGACCATCATCATCTGCAAAAATATCATCCAACGAGGTCACTAATTCAGCTCGATTCAAATAATTAGCAGAAGTCTCAGCCGCATGGAAAATTACTACTTCCTCCATATCACTATTTTTTAAAAGTCCGAACTCATCCAGACGTTGTAAGTGCTGGGATTGCTCCGCACTGGATCTCAGGCTATGCAACCGGCGAGCAAGTATTTTTTCATTGAGGCTTGCTGAACTGTTTTCTGCAGGCTGTCTTCCATGCTCTTTGTAAAAGGCATTGATTTCAGCAAACTGTGCTTCGGATATGTTGGTCACGTTCTGACGTGCTTTCAGAGGCTGAACATTTAGTAGCCCCAAGTCATCGCTTTCACTGAATATATCGTCAAGATTGATCCTTGATGATAAACGTTGTGTTGATAACCTAATCATTTCACTGCCCCTGCTGTGCCAAGCGTTGCTGTTTTTTCTGGCGAATAAAGGCCAGTGCCTCAGCATACCTGACTTCGATGGGATCGCTGGAATTCAGTAATGGCTCTCTGCGAAACTCCTGAGTAAATTGCTTAATTCGGGGCCATAAAATCACAGCCTCTTCTTCTGAAACCTGAGATTTGCTGGCACTAACGGCTTCCTGGATAGTCTTCAGCATGGCGGCATCGACCTGCTTCGAAAGAATTTCGTAAGCTCCTCTGAAGGGATTAATGGCGTCGATTAAATCAATGTTCAGATTATCAATACACAAAAATTTATCGCCCATTTTCAGGAATTGCTTCCCGGTAACATTGCTATCACTTTCATCACTGCTTTCGCTCAAATCCATAATTGCATCGGGTGGCAGGTCTTTTCCGTCTACTAGTCCTCCCTGTTGAGTAATCAGCATACTTTGCAGCATACCCTGGCGAATTTGTTCCTGTTCTTCTTCTGTCAGGTCAGGATACAAAGTCTGGATGATGGCAGGGAGTTCAACTTGTGTCACAGTCTCCGGTGGTACGGTTTTACTGATGCTTTCCTGCACAAGCTGTTGGTTCGCCAATAACGCGGCCATAATTTCGTTTCTGTCGCCGTTAAGAATATCGAGAACTTTTTGTGAAACCAGTGTTGAAGTGGTGTCGTCAACAAGGAGTGTATTTGCAGGTAATTCCTTGCCATCCCACAGAGAACGAGGCTTAAACTGAATGGTCGGGGCAAGGATCTGTTCCATCAATAGAGAAGTTGTTATGGCTTTCAGCATGTTGTTCACAGATGTTCTGACATCTTCATCCTGAGCATCAGGTTGCGCAATCAAATTAGTGAACTGTGCATGTGTTTTTCCAACGCAATCGCGGGTTGCTCTGCCAATAATCTGAACAATTTCTGTCAGAGAGCTACGATATCCTATGGTCAGTACATGCTCACAATAAGGCCAATCGAATCCTTCTTTCGCCATACCAAGTGCAATAATGATATCCATATCGTTAGATGAGGTTATATTACGAAGATAGGTCTGCACTTTTGCACGTTCAGATGAAGTGTCATCAACTAGGTTAGCAATCCTGAGAATTCTTCTATCATTTGTCCTGACCTGGAGTATTCCTGTTTCTGGGTCACGAAGTACCACTTCACCAATAACATCGAGAATCGCATCAACTTCGCTATGCTTATCTTTTGTGGATTCGCCAGAGTTAACATTTGGAATGTGAATGATGGTTTTTTTATGAGTATCGAGCACATCAGGTAAGGCATCAATATAGCGGCCTTGATAGAAATGATAGCCAATCCCTAGTGATTTCAGATAATTGTAACCATTGAGCTGCTCATAGTAGGTATAGGTTACTTTGGTAAATTTAGCTTCATCATCCGGCAGGAGGATGGGAATGGTATCTCCCCGGAAATAGGAGCCGGTCATTGCCACAATATGTGCAGTTGATTTAGCCATCAGTTCATCGATAAGTCCACCAAGTCGATTATCACCGTCAGCAGAAACATGGTGAAATTCATCAATAGCAACTAGACAATTGTTAAACTCTGCAATATCGACCTTATCGAAGGCAAAACGTAAAGTGGCATGCGTACAGACCAAAATCAGGTCATCCCCGGCCATAAAACGCTGGAATGCAGCAACTTTGCTTTTATCACTACCATCAACGCATAAGTTGTTTTGGGGACTAACCTGCCAGTCAGCAAAGAATCCAAATTCTGTCAATGCTGTGTTTTTAAAAGAACCGCCGATAGATTTTTCAGGTACAGAAACAATCACTTTACGCAAGCCCTGATGTTCGAGCTTATCCAGCCCCAGAAACATTAGAGCACGAGATTTACCGCAGGCTGGGGGAGCTTTGATCAGCAGATACTGACTATTGCGTTCAGCATAAGCACGAGATTGCATTTCTCGCATCCCCATTGAGTTAAGGCTTGCACTTTGTCCAGTCTGTTTGTATTCCACATGCAAAAGATTATTCATTCCATTACTCCAGGAATAACTGAGCCACCTCACGGTGCATAGTAAAGCGGTCTAAAGGGTTTATTGGGAAACCAAAGTTTCGTAGCGAGCGAGTAAAAAGCCTAAACGTTCGTCTACATCTTTGAATGGTTTTTCCCGGTAAAGGCGGTCTACTGCTTTATCCAGTGTCTGATGTGCTTGCAGTAACGACTCAGGCATCTTTTCTGGATCGTAAAGCTCTGCCAAGGTTTTGCCCGGAAATTCAGCACGAGTCAGCAGTACTTCTTCGGCAAGCTTTTCAATCATGGTACGCTTTTCATCGTTCACATCAGGCCATGGGAATGTATTGTAAACTATTTTATTCCCATAGCTATAATCACTTTTAAGACGCATTGCTGTTAATCGCATCCACTCGTTATGCATAAGTGATGTAATTAATCCAAAATCAAAAAGTGTTCCATTAGGTAATATGAAATTCCTATCTGAGGCTATTATAGATGATCTAAAAAATCCGATTGGTATATATACCCTTCGCTCAGAAGATACACGAGGTATTAATATGTAATCCCCATTTAAAGGCTGTCTAATCTCATCGAATAAATGTGGAGTATCAGCTTTTCTTCTCGTCGCTTCCTTCTTACTTTTCATTCTGAATTCACGAACAACATTCACGCGAGTTGTTACCATTGGAAGTCTTTTTAATTCGTCATTTGTTATTCCTACGAGCCATAAACAGTATCTTTCACTTCCATTCAAAAACTCATCAGCACCAACAATCTTTTTAATCCAGTTTGCAGCATTAGGCTCTTTTAACAAAAGCTGTTCCATTTCATAACGATCCATCAGAAGATTACCATTATCGGTGGGTTTGTTTCCGAATAATAATGGTGAAATGTCTTCAGTGAGTGGCTTGCTAACGGGAGCGACAACTAGATTAGTTCCTTCAATAAGGTAAGGACTAATATTTTTTACTATTTTACTGTGCCATTCCTTTCCTACTTTTTGATAAAGACGTCGGCTTACTTCTTTTGAAGACAATCCAACAATAATAACATGAACTGCCGCTTTATCTCTGGCATTGTTAACCCATGTAAAAGTGGGATAGGCAAAATGAATATTCAATCCTAATTTAAAAATGGCAGGCCAGAGTGTAGCAACTTGTTCACCCTGACAAATTGAGTTTGTGGCAACAAGTGATAATTCCGCTCTGGATTCTTTAATATACTGGGCCCCTTTCCAGAACCAACATGCAACAAAATCCAGTGAACCTAATGATTTAAAGCCGCTAAAGACAGTTTGCATGTCTTTACGTTGTTCATCACTACGCCCTAAAGTTCCCAGAAATGGTGGGTTGCCAATAACATAGACCTCATCCTCAACGCTTTTAGGACAGATTTTACTCCAATCTTCACGTAGGCTATTACCATGAACAATACATCCACTGTCGCGCAAGGGCAGAGCTGGAGGTGCATCACCAAACTCTTTCTCCCACTGATTGTTAAGCTGGTGCTCTGCCAACCAAAGTGATAATCGGGCAACCTCACATGCAAAATCATCAATTTCTATACCATAGAATTGTGACAAGTGTAGCCCACTCATTGGTATGGATTGAGGGTCTATCTCCTCCAAAGCCATGATAATTTCCATTTCAAGCTTACGGAGCTCTTTATAAGCAACAATTAAAAAGTTACCTGAACCACAAGCTGGATCAAAAACTTTGATTTTTCCCATGCGAACCAACAATCTCGTCAATCCGTTCGCACTTTTTCTGTTTTTTTCGAAATCAGATCTAAGAGGTTCAATAAATAAAGGCTGAATCACCTTCATAATGTTGCTATAGGAGGTATAGTGCTGCCCTAAACGACCTCTTTGTTCTATATCAATGACAGCCTGAAACATACTCCCGAAAATATCCGGATTAATCTCACTCCAGTCCATCGATCCACAATCAAGGAGGATTCTTCTTCCTTTTTTACCAAGCTCAGGAATAGATTCATCAGATGAAAACAATCCCCCATTAACATAACGAAAATCACTAATATGTTTAGGTAGATTCTTTCTTTTATCGCTATCCTCTGGTGTGTTTAATACAGAGAATATTTGATAAAGGAAGGTGCCCAGGTCACTCCCGTCGTCTTCAGTGTAGCTTTTTATTGCAGAAGTAAATTGTGTATCACTAAAAATCCCCGTGTCCTCAGCGAAGAAACAAAAGAGAATTCTTGTCAAAAAAACATTCAATATGTGAATATCTTCAGTATTGGTTAAATTATTATTAATTTTTATTAAGTCAAATAATTTACCCATTTTTTCGGCTGCTTTCACATCAGCTGGGTTTTCACTGCTGGTTAGTGCTTTTTCTAACCCAACCAATGGCAGGAAAAAGGCGTAATAACTGTGTAGTTCATCTATATCAATGTCTAACCGCTCCCCTATTTGTGTATCCCAGGCAATAAAACGGAGGAAGTCTGTGATTATGACAAAACGAATTTTATTTTTTGTAATAAGCGGATCGGTAAGGCGCAGGGATAGCTTTTCATCAAGGTCATCATCAGAATGTGTTGGTTCAAAGTAGATCTTGTTTTTTAACCCGATGTGACCACTTTCTTTCGCAATATTTCTGCTTCCACCTTGTCGTAACTGAGTAATCGTCGCTTTGGGTAAATTGTAGGCAGAAAAGAAATCATATATGAACTCTTCCTGATTAAGAGAAAATACGATTTCTTCAAGTGTATCAAAAATTTTTGTTTGGTTAACTGCCATCTGATCCCTCTAACCTCATGATCAAAACGCCTACATCTGAATAAATTTTAATTCCTCTATAGCTGTTGCTACAGTCAATTAGATTTATTTTATCATCAAATAAAAAAGCCGTGAGGGTCAAAAATGGTCAATTTGGCTGCCATTTTACTCTCAAGGCTTCATATTAAATTCTTTCATTTTACGACATCATTCACAAATTAAAACTGCTCATTCCTGTGTATTAGCGCGAACCTTACGCTCAATAAGCTGACCACGTTTATCAAAATACCGACTAGGCCAGATCTCTGAAGGATGAATTTCGAGATAGTTAGCGATGATCCATTCACCTTTCGGCCATTCTCTGCTGAGTGCATTTGCTAATGTTGATGAACTAAGTCCAGCTTCACGAGAGAGAGCCGCTAAGGTTGTACCGCGCTTACGTAATGCGGCGATGATATCGGCCTGATGCCAGTCATTGTGAACATTGTTGTTATTCATTTCTACTACCCCTTCCATTAATCAATCATTGATGGTGGTAATCCAGACAGGGTTCGCAGTACCGGTAACGTCCAACCGGCGAGGCCGAAGCCTCCCCTGCCTGAATCACCATTGAAAGGGTGATAGCAAGCACACTGGTAGAAAATTCCTACCAGTGTGGACGTTAATTCAAGGCTGCGAAACCCTGACCATTAGATTTTGCTAATGGCAGAAATACTTTAACTGATTGTTTTACCTAACACAATAACCGAACGACTAAGTTTAACGACTATAAACCCGCTCAACATAACGCCCGCGACCATCACCATGCCCCAAATCCATTGCAACCAGCGCTCGCGCCTCTTGATGGCTAAAGCCATTCTGTTGGTAAAAACGCAGAGCATCCTGTGCCCACGCATAGCGCAAGCTATGGGGAGAGTACCGGCCTGTTAAACCAATCCTTGTGGTATGCGTTCGCCAGTAGTTCATGGCCTGTTTGAGATCGAGTTTATCAATCAATCTGCCGTTACGTTGTTCTGCGATAATAATCGCTTGCTCGACAGCAACTTTGACCGCAGCAATATCCAATACACGGGTTTGCCTTGGTCGGCCGCCTTTTGTACCGAAAACAACATGCAGTTTCGGTTCTGGTTGTTCTAATTGTTTACGCCAGCTTTTCAGTGAAGCACTGCATTGCACCGTTCGCTTGGCGATCCCCTGAGATAAACGGGCATCAACATATTGTTCCACGTGTTTGGTTTTCAAATGACTGAGGCTTTTAACTTGGATATTCAGACTCAATAACAACGCGCCCAAGCGTCTGGCAATCCGAATGCGATCATGGCAGGTTTTATAACTACCGCCACCTTGCCGGGCAAAAAACTTTAATTCTTTCATCAATCGACTCATCCATTTTTCTCCACTGATATCCGACAATCTACGATCTCTGGCGCGTGTCAGTGCGGCAAAACAGAAAGCACCAGTTTTGCCCTTGACGAATATCTGTGCGCCAGAGTGAACGCAGGTTGAGGTATTGCGGGGTATCGGTTGAGTACGCGGTACTGCCGCCTGTATTTACAGGTCATCCCCACCGGCAAAATGCCAGCCTCGATATCGTCAAGTTCTCCTTTTTCAATCTAAAAATGCAGTGTCAGATTCACTGCGTGGTGAAGCAGGCGTGAGCCTGTCAGAGTTGTGTGGTGCTTTGGCTGCGGCGTCACTTTCAGCGGTAAACCGCCAAAAAGTGACGCCTTAAATCCGTAAACAGTCAGCAAAAGTCGTACAAGCGTTAAAATGCCAGTAGGCACTGCAAAACGCCGTAAGGTTAGAGTTCAAACGGGAGCAATGAGTTAATCGTTTAGGTGTAGAAAGTAGTCTGCTGAATATTTCAAACAGGAATAGTCAGAAACATGAAAGGGATGCGTGAAAGACATCCAGTTGTTTATTGAAGATAAATGAAATGTGATCTGGTACTGATATGAAAAGTCAGTGCATGAACCAACATCCAACAGTAACAAGATAAAACACTTTTTGGGTGTATTTTTCAGTTTAAGAAACCTTCATCACCAGACAAGGGGTTTATGTCTGACAATATCTGCTTCCAAAGGTGGGCAGATGTACCACAATCTTGCTCTCCCTTTCAGGCTACGAGAGTTTTGTTTCGCCACCCTAAGGAGATCCTGACAGGCGATGGATCTTTGATAACAATTAAATACTTTATCGGTTGGAACGAGTAGGGTCAAATTTTTATTTGATATGAAATTAAGAAAAAACGATAGGGATAATCTAGGTAACAGCTCTTCCTAGCGCTTTCAAAGTAAATTTTCTTATTGAGGTCTGTGATTCCCTTATACTTATCTGCTATACAGCCATTCGTTCTCCATTAAAGGGGACATATGTCCTCCTATCCAATTAATTAACCGTGCATTTAGTCGGCTGGCAAAAATATGTTGTAGTAAAGGAGGTGTTAGCAAATCTTGCTGTGTGATTACATAGCTAACTGGACAGCTCAAGTTAGTTATACGTGGTGGTGGCGGAGAAAGTAATAACTGCACTGGCTCACTTGGTGCTAAAGGAACAGATTGGCCTAAAAGTGTGAGGAAGAGTTCAGGTTTATGTATGTAGATACGGCCACTACTTATATCCAACCTACAACTTTCTGATAACGCCTCTTGTCCACTCTCTTGATAGCTTTCAAGAGCACTGCCACCTTGGCTAATCAGCGCACTCAATAACCATAAATGGCTAACCTTTTCTCCCAATCGTGCTGCTAGGCATTGTGCTAGATATCCTCCGAAACTGTGACCAATAATTTCTATTGGTTTATTAAAAGTCGAGGCGAGCATTTCCGCTTCATCTAGCCAATGCTGGAGGTCACACTCTGATTGGTCTCTGATATCATCTACATCTTCCCCAATCAAATTTGGAGACCAAACACTACGACGTAAAAAAAAACCTGAAACCAGAATACGTGCAGTCATGGTGTAGTTACCTCACTTTGTGTCCGTTTCATCGCGTTTACAGTGCGTTGTAGCATCATAGTGAGCAAACAAAGCCCGGCTAAGCTAAGAAAAAGTATCTGGTGGTTGCCAAGATCCAACATTAAACCACCATACAATGGAGCAAGGGCACTGCCCAGTAGGTAAAGGTTAGCGGCACCAAAATAGCTCCCACGTAACGCATTTGGGGTTATCTGATCCACTTCCACACTGAAGGTAGGGAATACTACCAATTCACCCAGACTAAGGATGATGGTTGCTATAGCGAGCATATAAAATTGTGTAACAGGAGCAAAAGCGAATAACAGCTGTGCCAGTAACATCATTAATAGTCCTGTTATTAGCCTAACTCCAGTCGAATAACGTTGTAACAGACGTAATAAGGGAAACTGAGCGATAATAATAGTCAGAGCATTAATCGCAATCAGGGTAGCAATCAGCGACATAACATTTGGTACATGACTACGAGTGAGATATTGGACCAATGTGGAATCAAAGCTGGCGTATACTAAGGCTGCTAACATATTACAAAGCATCAACAAAGCAAAAAGTCGATGACGGATCATTTGTCCGCAGGCGGCAAAAAACGTGGAAGATGTGGTACTAGTTTGCTTTGGTGTAGTACTTCGCCATACGGTATAGTGCAGTAAGCGCCATAGTAACAGACCATAAATAAAATAGATTGAGGCAGTGATTAAAAAGGTTAAGCCTTGTTTGTCAACACCTAAGGTCACCCCAAATAATGGGCCTACCGCAGCGCCGGCATTGATAGCGTAATAACGGCAATAGAGTGCCAGCTCACGCGAAGCCTTATCATTAATACGATCTCCTATCAATGCCTTGCAGCTGGATTCAAGTAGAGCACAACCGATACTGACACCAGCAATACCAATGCCATACAGTGCGGGGTTATTACCATAGCTTAGCAAGACAAAAGCCAGTGCACTCAATGTGGTTCCACACAGTATAAGGCGTTTACGACCAAAACGATCTGATAACCAACCAGTATAGACGCCGCTGATTGCACCAAAGATGATAGCTATGGAGAGTAAGGCACCGATGGTAGTCGCAGAGAAGTTGAACTGGCGGTACAGTATCACTGCTAAAAAAGGCCAGATCATAAAATAGGCTCCCCGCGTTAGCAGGGTGCCTACCAACATCAAATGAATTTCTGCAGGTAGAGCACGAAAACGTGCCAAGGTAAAGGTTTTACTCTGCATCGGATCACCATGTCTTATCTGCCAGGACGCCACCACGCAAAGTTCCTGCGTCTACGCTATGAAACAAAGGCAAAAAACTTGTGGGTAATGGACGAGTAAATTCACTGCTAAGCCAACAACGCAACAAGCAACGCTCATGTTTTTCATCATTTTCAAAACAAGTGCGAGCATGTAATGTAATGTGGTTATTGACCATTACCAACATTCCTTTACTGAAGTTCAGTTCAGCGTAATGACCAGGTTGTTCAACAATTGAATCTATATCTGTTAACATCTGTTTGATTTCTTGTGACTGCTCTATGCCATGGCGAACTACTGAGTCGTTAAATTTACGTATATAACGTAAAACGAATTGATCATGATTTTCACTCAATAGCGGCAAAGCAATCCAAGATTGATCACCTTCATCACGCAAATCATGAGGAATGGGCTTTTTTAGGTGAGAAAGCCAAGTAAACTGGCGTTGTTCTGCTTGCAATACTACATCGGCAGAAGAACGAATGCGAAAAGCACCTCCGCGAGCAGCAGGGCTCCAACAACCCAGCACAGTGATATCTGCCCTATCAGAATGAAAAGCGAGCTCTTGATTAGTTAAGTGTCCACGTTGTGGCATATTAAGATTATCGCGTACACCATGATCACGAACTTCTTTTAAGTAGTGCCCTTGTTTGTTAATTGAAACTGGAATACCAAACCAAAGACAAAACTTATTAAACAGCGCTCGAAATGGTTCAGCCGATAGGGATTTGAGCGTTGGGGAATCATGCACTACTACACCACTTTCCAGCTCAAGTTCTCGATGCAAATCACGACGCAATATATCATCACTCTTATCGGGCTGATAACCTTCCGCCATTGCGCTAAGCAGAGCTTCCAGCGACTGATTAAAACGAGCCGAACGTTCAAACACGATATTTCCTCGCCAGGCAATCGGGCGCGGGTAGGAAGAAAAACTCATAAATTCACCTCATATTCTTGTTGCCAAAGGGAAAGCGTAGTTAGAGTAAAAAGTTGAGTATTATCCGCCGTTTCTATATATGCAGGTGTTAAATTCACCAGACCGATATTGCGTAATGCCTCGCAGTGTTCCTGCAGATAGTGACGCATTTCCTGTACTGCTTTAGGCCAATAGGCGAAGGGTAATCGGAAGTGCTGCTTAGGTTTCCATTGCCAGTTTGGTAGCCGTTTCTTGAGTAAATTACACAGTGGGACTTTAGTGATACCATCCACAAGGCGTGTAGAACGACTTGCCAGCCTACCGAGTCCAGCATGTAAATAAGGTGTTCGAGCTTCAATTGTGCGTGACATCAGGAGATGATCAGCTCGACGCAGCAGGGGCTCCAAAGAGTAATGCAGATCGAAATGGTCAATAGCTGCTTCATACCCTTTCTTTAGGGCTGAATTAGAAATCTCTTCAATTTGATCATTCAGTTCAGAGGCAATTTTAGAAGAAAATAACTTTGCTTTGTTTTGATAGTCGCCGAACCAAATGCGAGCAAAGCTGCCTGCATCATGTAGCTTTGATTGTTGTAGGTCAAGGTGGCGTGGATAGCCCCAGAACAACTCGTCAGCCCCCTCTCCCAGCAATACACAGTGGTATCCTGCATCTCCGACTGCATCCGCTAATTGTTGATACATTAGCAGGCTGGACATACGGGTTGCTGCACCAAAGTTTTTTACCGCCTTTCGCAACACAGGCATAAAAGCTGTTTGTTCCAGAGAAATCCGATGCAAATTGGGCTGTAGGCGCACTGACTCCTCGGCACCTTCTAAGGCCAGAGTGAATTTAGCTATATCAGGCTTCATCCAGGTATTAAGCAGAGTTGAGTCTATGCCCCCACTGAGTAACAGTGCTGATGGACGAAATGTCGCTTTACAACGGCTGATAGCCTCACCTAATGTTTCTTCAATTGAATACGATGATGGTTCAGTTTGAGGAAAAAAATACTGGCGTTGAATCAACTGTGCTTGCCCTTCACTAAGCCTAAATATTAACTGCTCCCCAGGGGATACAAGGCGTATACCGGAAAATAAACTTTCGCCTTCTAAAGTGACTCCTGTTGTCACAACCTGAGCTATCGCAGCGATATTTGGTGCACACCCACCCAACAAAGTCAGTATCGGTGTAAGCTCGGATGAAAATATCAGCCGTCCACGATCTGCTTGATAAAAATAGTAGAGAGGTTTGATACCGTAACTATCACGTTGTAGTGTCAATGAAGCACTATGCGGTTGCCATAATGCCAGTGCAAACATTCCATCTGGTAGTATTCCTTTTTCTATTCCCTCACAGAGCAAGCGAACTTCATCCTCAATTCCCACATTTGGGGAGTAAACTTCACCATTATATGCGGCATAAGTTTCTCCATATTTCACTGGTATCGGTAGTGAGGCTGCACTAGACATTGGCAGGCGTGTCATTCCTAATGCACCTGTAGGCAAGTCAACAAACCCATTACCATAAGGACCCCGATGATGAAGATTCTGAAGTGCTTGACGAAAACGAGCACCATCAAACCCTGGTCCAATATCACCCAAAATGCCGCACATTATGATACTCCCTGGGTAATAAGTTCGGTAATAGCGCGTCGGTCGTGTTTACCGGCACCATTTAGTGGGAGTTTTTTATTGAGACAAAAAACAGAACGCGGGGCACGGGATATACCTAAATGCTGTTGTAACCAAGTTAGCAGAACACCTTCTTGCCCAAATTCTCCTTGGATAACCGCAACATAATCTTCACCATAAATATCACAGGGCACTTTCAGACAACATACATCTATCACATCACTACGAGTATTCAACAATTGTTCACATTCGTTAAGGTGGAACAGGTTTCCCCCTTTATTTATTGTTCCATCCACACGACCCAATACATAAAATCCACCTTGATCATCGAAATAGGCAATATCTTGGGTATCCAGCCAGCCATCATGTACCACTTGTGCCGTTAGCTCGGGCTGATTTACATATCCTGAAAACAGACTGGGTGTTTTCACCCATAATCGCCCGCGAGAATCAGGTTGGGTAATTTCATGACCCTGTTCATCAGTCAAACGTAGTGTCAGGCCAACAGCAGGTCCTACCGTATTGTCAAATCTATTTCTATTTAAGCGACCAAATAAAAAGGCAAAGCCACACTCACTCAGTCCATAAATGTTAGCTAACGGAGCAAAATTACGCTGAAATTCATCTTGTAAACCAGCATCCAAGCGAGCTGAACCAGACACGCACAATAAGCGGGATAATGGGAAAGGAACCGTGAGCGGAACCCCTTCCTTAACCATAAAATTGACAATGGGTGGAACCATATAGAGAAAACTGATATTGAATCGTTCTACTAGCTGCCAAAATTGTATGCAGTCAGACCAGCAATGTTGTGGAAGTAGTACTACACTGCCACCATACAGTAAGGGAAACAGGAAGTTGATACCAAGTATCCCTAATCCGCTAACTCGATAAAAGCAGCCGGCGCGAGTATGTTCTCCTATCTTTAGGCAGCGCTGACCAATGGCATAGGCGCTCACCATCGCTTGCTGACTGAGAACGATACCTTTAGGTTTACCTGTGGTCCCTGAGGTAAAAATAATCATTCTGCTATTTGCGGCTGCGTGCTCATCAAACATCTCAACAGAATCGGATGAAAAATCAGGAATAAATTGCAATGTGGCAAACTCATCCTGAATAGGGACAGCACTTACCAATATCTGTAGCGCCATTTCATCAATAATTGCCTGTTTTGCTGTAATACCCCATTCAGGATCGATTAGGACCAAATCTTTTCCTGAACGGATAACGCCATAAATCATACACAGGCAGTTATAGCTGTTGTCCAGTATCACACCAATGCCTTTGCTGGGTAAATCTGCAAACTGCCAAGCCAGAGCATCGACAAGCATATTGGTTTCTTTCCATCGATATTCAATAACTGATTCGGGTCTTAAGGCATCAATTAACAGAGATTGCTGTGGCGAACTAAGGGCTTTCTTACGGAGTGTAGTATCCAGCGTGATGGGCAGATATTCCATCTGTCCTCCTAGCGGTTTACCGCAGTAAAAGCATGAATATCAAAGTTAACAGCAATCGAATTAGCACCACCAATTGTCATGACATTTTCCATAAATTCATGAGCGTAAGCCTCCCCGCCTTCCAGTTCAATATAGCGAGTCACGTAGCTAGTCGACAAAAAAAACAAGGCTATTTCTTCCGCGGAAAGGAAAATAATATTGGCAAACACCTCACGTTGTGTGTTATGCAGGTGTGGACAATTACGCATCAGTTCGAGCGTATCATCATATTGTGTCAGACGGGGATCTCGGTGTTTTGCCCAGCGCGAGATCAACTCTTTTTCGATATAATCGCGCAATGGCCCATAAACCATTGGAAAATCATATTTATAGGCGCAAAAAAGCCCTCCGGATTTTAACCACTTTTGTAAATTCATTAACACTACTTGACGATCCATCCAGTAAAATGAAGTTGCACTGGTTATCAGGTCATAATTGCGTGGCGGAGAAAAAGTTTCTGCTGGAGATACGCTAAACGTTATATCAGGATAGCTATGACACGCTCGCTCAATGAGAGCATCACCAAGATCACATCCTTGAACATAAACAAAATACTCTTTCAGACGAATGGTAGAAACCCCATTGCCGCAGCCAATATCCAATGCAGCTTCATTTGAAGGTGCTCGGACAGAGAGTGAACGATATAACTCATCGGGGTAGGTGATCTTTCCCCTTACGACATCATAAGATTCTGCATTTTTATTAAATTGTTTCACTGTGTTATCTCCAATAAACTTTCATGATAATCGCCTTTATGGACAAAGTTAATATAGGTGCCACAACCGCGAATAAAGCGATAGGAGTGAGCCACACCCGCTGGGATAAAAACACTGGCTGGGCTATGTATATGACGAATATCACCCCCAAGATCGACTTCCACCTCTAGGCCGATATAGTCCTGACCATCTCCTAAGAACAAGAATACGGAGTCACAATTATGAGTGTGGCTATCAACATGACCTGTCTCTGCAGACTCATCAGCGCCTATCATCGAAAATTGGCGGGCAATAAAATAGTAGGGAGACCCATCTACCAATCGTTTATCCAACATCACAAAGCGTTTTCCTGGGCCGTGGCGGTGATACTTCAGTTCTGTTGAAGATTTTTCCAACGGAACCAGAAAAAGCTCTTGTTCTTGTAAGGGAGTAAAATGCTCCAGAGAAATGTGTCCCTTGATGAGTTTTGGATCAAAAATGCTGTAAGCAGCACTGTCTTTCTGCATAGCAAGTTGGTGTAAGCGAGCAACATGCACAAAAGCATTTTTACCTACAACCGGTTGCATTGGAGACATGGGTATTCGGCTATACGCTTCTACCAATTCAGAGAGTGCCAAAATTCGGGAAATATCAAAACGATTTTGTTCAAAACGTGTAGCAAGCAGCGTAATCAATTGGAAAGTATCAGTGATACCTGCACGTTCACCTATGCCATTGCAACTCGTAGAGATCCATTCAACTCCCGCTTCAATCGCTTTTAACGTGTTAGCGAGCGCGAGTCCTCTGTCGTTATGAACATGATATTCAAGAACAATATCAGGAAACTCATAGCGTAATAGCGATAACACATCAAAAGTTTCATCAGGTAGTAGAATACCTACACTATCAGCGAAACAAATACGATTAGCATCTGCTTCACGAGCAGTTATAATCATACTGACCAAGTCAGGGACTGCAGTACGCCCGGCATCTTCAATGGTTGCCCTAACTAGCAACCCTTGTTCACGGGCATATCGGATAGAAGAACCAAACATCGTTAACAATTCTTCGCGGCTCTTACCTTTAAACTTCGTTGCCATTGAAATTTCATTAATAGAGGCGAACAATCCAACCCAATGAGCCCCAGTTTGTAACACGGCATCGATATCTTCCAAACGAGCTCTGGCGTGAGCTAACACTGGCACAGGTGAGGTTGCTACCACAGCTTGAACACGTTCTGCTTCTTTCGACGAAATAAAAGGATGTCCACACTCAATCGTATCTACCCCTAATGCCGCTATTTCTCGGGAAAGTAATACCGACTGTTCAGTAGTAAAACAACACTGGCGAGTTTGCATGCCTTCTCTCAAGGTGCAATCAATAATACGTATCATGTAGGGTGCTCCATACTTCTGACTAAGGTTTCAAAACAAGGAGCAGCCTGAAAATCCATAATTTTTGGTGCATGATTAAATTGTCGAGCAAAGCGTGCTAGAAAAGTCACCATTTTCATTGAATGATTTAATAGTTCCTTGAGGGATTCATCAATATTGGCTTCTGAAATATCTCTATCAGGGAAAATAATTCTTAGATTATCAATTACCCATACTTTCATATTTGCCTCACATTAGTCTTTGATATTCGTTCTCTTCAACAAACACTATTGGCATGCCTATACGCAATTGACCGCTGATATTCATGTAACTACCATGCGGGGTTTTTGCAGGCCATACCGAGATATCTCCTGCTTGAAGTGATACATCCTTTAGTTCTTCCTGAGAAATTTGGTTTTTTTCGAGGTCGATGCACTTAAACATGGGATAATTTAGATCGAACTCGTGCGGGTAAACCACATCAGTATCGGGCAGATAAAACATACCTCCGTTCTCTTTAAATGCGGGGGTCAAAGCTACCCAGAATGTCCAAGCGGTATTAAAGGGTTTTTCCCACAATGCAATGTCCTGATGTAGAGGAATAAACGATTCATCAGCATGACGTTTAATAAAGGCTGCATGACGTAACAAACGCGGGTTATCGAGGTATTGACTTACAATTTTCGTCAGACCAGAACCATAACTCCATGCCTGCCAGAACTGCGGGTCATGATTAGAGATATTGCGGATTTTTTTTGCATAACGCAGTTTATCATCACCAATATCGAACTCAGGCTCTAGCCCTGCAGATGGAGAATCGGATTGTGCAAGAATCCAATCCAGCGCCAGTTTTTGAAAATCAAGTGAAATTGCCTGCCTATGAAATATCATGAAAAGGTAACCTCTTGAATTAATTGGATAAGGTAAGAAATTACGCTACTCTCTTTCATCACCTCGTGATGACATAACGAGACATCGAATTGGTGTATGTGCTTGATCAATAAATGCCAGTCAGTGTTTACGTTGATATTATTTCGAGTGCAACGTATCCACCATGCTTGTTGCAAGGCTGGTTTTGGTTGCCATTGGCTGAATAGGCTAATGTTATTTAGAATGACAGGTAACTTTATTTCATTAAGCTCCTGCATCAAGGAAAGCCAGTCTTGTATATCTGTTGTTAGCCAGTGTTGGTACTGTTCGTCGATAGGCATTTCACGTAACGAAGACGAAGGCAAATGGCTGTCCACCATAACTAAGCGGGCAGTAGGAAAATTGCGTTGGCAGAGTTCATATCCCAGAGCACCACCGAACGAATAGCCAATAATCCAAGTCGGCTTATATTTCAATCCATCAGCGATAAGATCAGCCAGTTCAGAAAGATCTTCTTTCATAGCTAATGTGTGATAATTAACGCTTTCCACCTGTTCAGGCAGATGGGAAAGCAGGGACTGAAAACAACTGGGATGTCCGATGAAATCAGGAAGCAAAAATATCATCAGGTCAGCTCCTCCACCAAGGCACTGTGTAAAGCGTTGCTAAATGTTTCTCCCCAGCGGGTTGTTAGCTTAACGTGCCAGAATCCTGGTTTTCCATGAGTGACGGTTATGGTGATAGGCTTCCTGCTACGAAATTCAGGATGATGCTGAAATCCTTCCATTACTATTGGTGTATCTATGAAGTTGATCATCACGATAGCATCACGATAACTAAGCTCACACAGAGAAGTAATTTCCTCCTGGGGCAGCTGTGCGTGCTCTAGCCACGACAAACGTAGCTGGTCAAACTCCGTTACTTCATAACGAGTATCCAGCAGTATCGGTAACAGATTGACATAACATCCACTGCTCGTATTTCGCCCTATACGGCGCAAAGTAACCGGAGTTACTGCTAACTGAGGACCATTAATATTCAGCTTAACCAATGTCCGTGAGAGCGACAGAATCATACGGGTAAACATTTGTGGTTCATCGTGCAATGTGAAGCTCATCAATGAGCTCTCGGGTAACAACTCCCGTGTCGGGGGCATGGCCAGTGTGCTGAAAAACGTTTTTTGATTGCGCCAGAAAGTTTGCAACCGTTCTCGGTGTACTGTGATTTGTTGTTCTAGAACCCAAATTTGTTGAATAAAATCCAGATCAGGCTCTGGCCATGCAGCTGTCTTTAACCAAACTTGTACCCGAGAAAGCAATGTCTGAACAAAGTCGGCATCTGCAACCAAGTGATGCAGCCATATTCCCCACCGCATATCCTTACCACAACGTGCATATACGACTCGCAGCATTCCTCTTTTAAACACAGAGTGAGAGTGCTGTAGTTGTTCGCGAATAAAAGCCTGGGCATCTGCATACTGCACAGATTCCTGATATTCAGGTTCAGCATTATATGGTGAAGTAAAAAGACGTAATTCTAATCCACTATCTCCCCACTCCACTGCACTATTGAGAAGTGGAAAGGTTCTATATAGACCTTCGATCAAGTTTTTTAGTTTGGAAGATTCTGGAGGGATCGAATCTGGTGCCAAGTAGAACAATCCGAATTGTGGACAGTCTCCGGAAATAATCTCACTCAGTACCATTGCATTAAGCCAGCAAGGAAGTGGCAAAATGCAGGAGCTATCACTATAAGAGGTAAGCAGCTGTTCTTTTCCTTGCTGTAGCCAGGAACGTTCCTCTTGATCTAACTGTTGCCACTGACCATAAATAACCAGCCGATTACCAAATGGTAAGCAATAAATTTGCCGCTGAGATAACTTCTCAAAGATTTCATTCATAGTACCAGAACCCCCTCAGGAACAGGATTCTGTAATGTATTGACATCAATTCCCTTGCGGGTTAACAAGGAAGCAAAATCAGCAAGAGTCGCATGCTGATAAAGCTCCTGGAGGGAAAGTGCCACATCAGAATAGTATTGAAAACAAGTAGCCAATACGCGCAAAACATGTAATGAATTACCACCTGATTCAAAAAAATTGTGTGTTGGAGAGGTAACTGGATAGCCCAGCAATTCTGACCACCAGATGGCACAGGCTGCTTCTTGCTGGCTCATTTCCATAGTTGATGATTGTGATTGTAATGCTTGCCATTGCGAAAAAAGCGCTTGACGATCCACTTTTCCATGTTGAATCAAAGGTAGTGAACGGACACAAAACCAAGAGGACGGACGTTCCCAAGAAGGAAATTTCAGCATAGCTTGACGAGCTGGACGATCATCTTCTGCTTGTAGTACGGCTATCAGCTGTTTACTACCATGATATTGCTGCACCAATAATGAACAATCTTCTACTCCCGGAATATTGCGCAGTCTATTTTCTATTTCACTTAAATTAATGCGGTAGCCATTAATTTTTATTTGACTGTCCGCTCGACCAATAAAATGTAGATTTCCCTCTTCATCATAATATGCAAGATCACCTGTACGATAAGCTCGTTGGGATATTCCCTGCCAAGTAATAGTAACAAAGGCTTGTGCTGTACGTTCTGGATCACCGAAATATCCCAATGCTAATCCTTCCCCAATAGCATATATTTCACCACTGACACTGGGGGCAGTTATATGTTCACCTTGCAAATCGCAAAGTAATACCTGCGTGCCGTTGATTGCCTGTCCGATAGGGATATCATGCCCCGTTAAATCCTTAGCCCGAATTATGTGGCAACAAGTAAACGTAGTGTTCTCAGTTGGACCATAGCCATTTACAAAATTGATTTTTGGATGGGCAGTAATGGCTTTACGTACATGAGAAACTGATAAAATATCTCCACCAGTTAGTACAGTATGTAATCCATGTAGACATTGAATATCAGTATCAACGAAAGCATTAAAAAGGGCTGTAGTCAGCCACAGGGTATTAACGCCATAATAGTGAATGGTTTTTTGTAGAGCCTGTGGGGTCAGTATTTTTCCTTGATGGATGATACAAGTGCCGCCATTGAGCAATGCTCCCCAGGTTTCCAGAGTAGCAGCATCGAAAGATAAAGGGGAATGAAATAGAAATACTGGACGAGAGTCAAAGTCGAGAAATGTTTGTTGGCGACAAAGACGGATAATACCCGCGTGAGTACAAACAATTGCTTTTGGTTCACCCGTACTGCCGGATGAAAAGTTAACATAAGCCGCCTGATGAGTTGGTACATCGGGAAAAGTACTTGGAACAAAGCAACTATCGCTCTTAATTCTTACAGAAAACAATGTAATACCGTTAGGTATATTTGTAGGGTAACTACCTGTGGAATAGAGCATTATATGGCAATCTAGCCGACTAAGTTGCTGTTCAAGCCAAGTTTTTGGTTGATTTAAATCAACATAGACATAGTAATTTCCGGAAAGGACGATTGCCAATAAAGCAACAATAGTTCTGACATTATGAGGACCTGCGACAGCAATACACTTCCCTTTACCTTGCTGGATATTCGCCAAATGCACGCAGAGCTGGCTTGCCGCAGCATATAGCTGCGAATAGCTTAAGGATTCTGTTTCGTCAATAACAGCCTGTGAGTTCCCATAAAGATCAACAATATGGGATATTATAAAATTTATTGATTTATAATTATCCATTTTCCCAGTAACAATATAGTTCAATCTTTTTAGCCCGGAAGAAATCTTAATTAAAACTAAAGAGACAATCCATATAATAAGAGCTGGTTAATTAAACAAACTTTAAATAAATGTCATTACCTTTGTTAAGAAAATGTTATTTAAATGATTTTATACATACATAGAGAATGCTATTAACTGCATAAATTTGGAACTGCAGTGGCACAAAACTAATGGCCAGCCAGAAAAAGTTTCTCGCTTAATCGGGTAATAACCATTTTTACTGATGACGTCACTGACGCGCTGCGCTTGTCTTCTCCGAGTTACCGGGGTAATGTATTAGCCCGGTAACTCGGAGAGCTAAAAAAACACCTGCCAGAAAAAATTCTTATTTAACCCACCCTATTAAAGAATTAGTGATAAAACTGTTCACCTATTCACTTTTAAATATTTTTGTTTAAATTCATGCCATTAAGTGGTGATAACCTGAAATCAAACTCATCATTACTCTTCAACTAACCCTTCACCTCAAACTTGAAAAAATGGTGAACAGGGTTGAATACTTGCGAACAGTTTAAAAATAACTATCAACCCTATAATAGGTTGATATATCTGGTTTAAATTACAGAGTGAATAATGGTGAACACTTTTTTATATTTCTTTGAAAAATGCCTGTATAAGAAAAAATTATTCTTCTGGCTGGTCATTCCTTGTTAGTTTTGGCATCCATTCATTAGCGGTGTCGACATTGAGGTTCATATTGCTGCGAATGCCGTATTTGCTTTTCTTGCGCAGATAATGCAGCCCATACTCTGCCAGTGCGCCCGGCATATCCATGCCAAAACGCGTTACGGAAACAGGTCTATTCAGGTTATTGCCTTTCATATAAGCAAGGTAGGCGTGATAAAGGTATTTGCGGGGATTGAACGGCATAATTTCCGCATTGCCGATTAACAGGCAGTCAGCTTCATCGGACGCAATCAGATGGCCGCAGAAATCGACCAGTGGATCGGTGCCGCGTTTGATATCCAGCGCTTCTTCTGATTTCTGTTGCTCCGTCAGTAAACGCCTCGCTATCTGTGGATCAGCGAACCGATGCAGCAGATGTCGGATAATCACAGGCAATTCCGCCGCAATTTTATCCCGCAGGCGTGGATCACGTTCATTTTCCGGTATAACTTCGGAAAAGTTGAAAATCACCCGACGCCGCGACACACCACCACTGCGATCACTGAAACTCATTGCGTTATTGTTCACTGCCAGCACGACAGCAGGAATACGGGTTGAATAGGGCTGTTTGTGCTTCGGATCGATGGCAACTTCATCGCCGCCTGTAATGGCTTTGATGCCGGAGCCGTCACCTACATAGCGAGTCTGGTCTGGCAGGATAATCAGCGAATATCCGACAATCAACGCCCGTTCCCGTGGGTTTTCCAGAGCAGCCATACTGGCGGAAACGGTGTTGCCTTTGCCTGCCAGCATAGCGCAGATTTCAGCAAAGATACTTTTGCCACTGCCTCCGGCACCAGTGACTTCCAGAAAAAACTGCCAATCATAACGGTTCGCCAGCACCATAAACAGTGCCGCCAATACACGACTAAACTTGTTTTCACAGTTGGCTGTTGCCCGATTCAGCCAGTGCCAGAACCGTGGTGCATGGTTTTTCAGGGTTCCCCGAAATGGGGGAATTGAATTCAACATCATTAGCAAGTAGCAGCCAGTCACTTTTACGATGCGACCGGAACTGGCAGGTTTTCAGGTCAAACACGCCATTATTGAACCCGATTAAGTAGCGTTTTGGCGGTTGCATCATGGGAAGCTGTAATTTCAGGGCATCCACGGCAGAGCTAATACCATGCGGTGAGTACGGCAGCTTTTCTTCCATAAAGGCCGCCACCATTTCCCGTTTTAAATCACGGTCACTGACCGGACACCAGACAATACCATCATAGTGATGAACGCTTTCCGAAGCGCCATCCAGTGCCAAATTGCCGTCATAACGTGCCAGTAGCACTTCCCCGCGCTGGCTGGCTCCCATCTGGCATAATGTCAACTTTGAAGGCCCGGCATCATTGGGCTGAGTGGTTGCTTTCTTCTTGGTTGATATCGGTTGATAAAGTGCCTGAGAAAAGGCCAGCTTTGCCATTTCCACACCGTGTTGTTGGCGATAATCGTCCCAATCAGCTTTATACTCTGTAGGTGGCAATGTGACCCAACCATTAACCACAAGGGCAGCTTTTTCTGCCGAGATCTTGCCGATATTCACTTTTGGTTTGCCGTTCTTATCTAGCTCGCCGGGGCTGTGCCAGTCATTATCAGCAGCAAAGATAATTTTCGTGTCAAGCCATCGTTCCCGAACTGATTGAGCGACAGAGAGCAAATTACCTGCATCCAGTGCCGCCAGAACAATACTTTTATAGAGTTGGTTAACTGTGAGCGCAGTGGCATAACCTTCGGTAATGATTACTGTATCGGAATATTCTTCTAGCTTTGCTAAGGCAATAAATGATCCTTTCTTCTGGCTGCCAGAGAGTAATTTTTTCTCGCCATTGGGCTTAATGATCTGTGCGCCTGTGACTTTTTTATCCAATGTTGTCAGTGTCAACACTATCGAATTATCGGACAGCAGCCGCTGACCAAGGCAATGCAGCCCTTTTGCGGTCAGGTAGGGAGATTGTCCGGCGACAGTTTGCGCCATCAGTGCCGTCACTCTTTCAACAAGCGACTGTGTTGTTTGAATGCTTTCCCTAGTTGGCTTGGGTTCTGGCAAAGGCAATGCCAGCGTATCCGCAATAACTTTTGCTGCTTCAAGAATCGAGATCCCTTTGGTTTTTGCCACTAAATCCAGACCATCTCCATAG
Organism: Xenorhabdus sp. BG5; assembly: GCF_015163665.1. Classification (GTDB taxonomy): domain Bacteria; phylum Pseudomonadota; class Gammaproteobacteria; order Enterobacterales; family Enterobacteriaceae; genus Xenorhabdus. The sequence goes on from NZ_JADEUG010000025.1 coordinate 39,754, forward strand.
TTCGGGGCATCACACTGGCGACAGTGCCAGTTGCCGTGATGATGGTCGTCAATAAAGTGAAAACGGTCAGTACCGCCGCAGACAGGGCAAGCGCCATGTTTCCCCTTTGTGGGAATGTCGATGCCGCATTCAGGCAACAGATTTTCCCAATGATACATAGCGGATCTTTTCACGGTCTGAATCAGATCAGGCGGTTTTTGTCCGTCTGTTTTATCTGAAGATGTAAATTTAGGGCGAGTTTGGTTATGCTGCGTATCAGCCATTATCGTTATCTCTCAACGGTTATTGGTCAGACGCCCTGTATGTGTTGCGAGCACTACGGGGCGTTGTTTTATTTGGTTACTAAAATTAAAATGGTCATTACCATGTAATTTAAAATATCCTTGGGTAATTACCATGTCAACACAAAAAGAAAAACGATCTCCACAATACCAAATGAGATTAACGGAAGCATTCAGGCAACAAATTGAAGAACAAGCAAAAGCCGATGGTGATGCTTCCCTTGCTACATGGATCAAGCGCATACTCCGTAAAGAACTCCAATCGCGTGGTATTGACCCCAAAGGTTGAACCAACCAACAGTTAGTCAGGAGGATAGCTCCCATACCGCTATCCTTTTTTCGTTTAAATAACAATTGCAAGATTTGTCTATCTCTCAATGAATGGATTACCTGCATCGTGAACTGATGCACCAAAATTCAGTCAGCACGCTATCAGGAACGGGATTCAGCAATACGCTGATCGACCCAGCCATCAATTTCTGATTCAACAAACGCAACCGAACGAGGACCAATTTTGACTTGTTTCGGGAATTTATCTTCTTTAATAAGCCTGTAGATCCATGCCTTGCTGTAGCCCGTTCTGCGCTGAACTTCTGGCAGGCGAATAAGACTTTCTTTAGATGTTGTCATTGTTGGCATGTTACCCCCTATTATCGAGTCCTTGAAATATCTTGGTAGACGTTATTTGATGACAGAGGATTATTTAAAAATTCTGTTTAATTGAAAGCGTAAACTCTTTAACCAATTCGTAAAATTAATTGCTATCTATTGACTGTATAAAAAGCAATCTTGTGTGCCACGGGCACAGCAGACTAAAAAAACACCATATATAGATGTAATGGTAAATTTAATTAAATGAAAAATAAGGAAAATATATGAGTGGTTGGAGTATAGGATTTTTAGTTGATTACACACTGTATTAAAAATAGTCTTTGTTGTCCTGGGCAACAAAGTTTAAAAAAACACCTTTTGCATAAAGGTTAATCAAAAGAAAGATAAGATAATTCATTGACAAGATCAAAATATGGAATTCTTACCTGTTTATGCACTGCATAAAAAACAGGCTATGCTGGCACTGCCAGCAAAAGTTAAAAAAACATCACATGATGATTGCCATAATAAAGGGTAGGATGCGGAGTTTTTAGCTGGCTATGTATTGTGTGAAAAGTAGACTCTGTTGGCAGTGCCAACAAAGTCTAAAAAATCATCATGAACTCAATACGTCCTGAGCATTACTCCATGTTATTTCCGGCGTTTTTTCGCAAAATCATACGGTGTGATATGTTTTTCCCGGTTTGAATCCAGATAATCCGCCCACCATTGCACCATCAGCCGCCGTTCGTCCAGATGTTTAGAGGTGTGAATATAGGCGGCTCTGACGTTCTTTCTTTCCACATGGCTTAACTGGCGTTCGATGGCATCATCGTTCCATAATCCCGATTCCCCCATTGCACCGCGAGCCATTGTTCGGAATCCATGACCGCAAACGTCTGTTTTGGTGTCGTACCCCATGCCACGCAGGGCATTATTGACGGTGCTTTCGCTCATGACTTTTTGCGGATCATGATCGTTAGGGAACATCACTTCACAATCGCCGCTTAATTCACGCAATGATTTGAACAGAGCGACAGCCTGACGACTCAACGGAACAATGTGCTCAGTTTTCATTTTCATGCCCCGTTCAGAGAATTTAACCCCTTCAATGGCTTTTCTTGTGGCGGGAATTTTCCAGACCGCATTTTCAAAGTCTATTTCTTCCCAACGGGCAAATCGCAGTTCACTGGAACGGACAAAGGTTAGTAATGTCAGTTCTACCGCAATGCGAGTGATCAAACGTCCATGATAGCGAGAAAGGCGAGTTAAAAATTCGGGTAAACGTTCGTGAGGCAGAGCGGGGTGGTGTTTGGCTTTGACAGTAGAAAGTGCGCCAGCCATATCATTAGCCGGGTTTGATTCAAGAATATCGTTCTGGACGGCGTAGCGCATGATGGAGGTCACACGTTGTTGTAACCGTTGGGCAATGTCATGTTTACCATCAACATCAACGGTTTTGATCGGGGCTAAAAGCTGGCTTGTCCGCAAAGTGGAAATATCTAGCCTGCCAATATGCGGGAAAATATAATGCTCAAGGCTGCGCATGATACGGTTGCCGTGATCTTCACTCCAACGTTTATTGCTGGCGTGCCAGTCACGGGCGACTTTTTCAAAGGTATGTTTTCCCTTTGCTCCAGCATGTGCCTCTTTTTTCTCAGCTTTGGGATCAATGCCCTGAGCAATCAGCTTCTTGGCTTCATCTCGCCTGGCGCGAGCATCGGCTAAGGAGACGATAGGATAGACACCGAAAGCCAGTCGGTCTTCTTTTTTATCCGTGGGGCGATAGTATTTCATGCGCCAGTACTTAGAGCCGCGAGCAGTAACTTCCAGATATAGGCCGCCGCCATCAGCGAGTTTGTAGGTTTTTTCTTTAGGTTTTGCTGTTTCGATAAGTCGTGCGTTTAGTTTCATTATAAGGGGCACATTTAAAATAGAAGTGAGGATGCCCCTGATTATGCCCCGATGTGCATATTGATTGCAATAGACTAGAGTAGACGTTAGTAAACTTATTATGGTGCCCAGGGCGGGACTTGAACCCGCACAGCCTTACAGCCGAGGGATTTTAAATCCCTTGTGTCTACCGATTTCACCACCTGGGCTAAATTTGGAGGCGCGTCCCGGAGTCGAACCGAGGTGGGCGGATTTGCAATCCGCTGCATGGCCACTCTGCCAACGCGCCTTTCTTGGAGCGGGAAACGAGACTCGAACTCGCGACCCCGACCTTGGCAAGGTCGTGCTCTACCAACTGAGCTATTCCCGCCTTTCCGAACCGCTTGATTTACTTAACTTGTTTCGTAAATCTCATGTGCCGTTCGATGCGTTGCATTCTACTTACTTCACGAAATGAGTCAACACAATTATTTATAAAACTCGTTCGTTCGATGATTTTTACGTCATCTGGATCAACTTTCACGCAAATCGTCCCATGCAGCGCTCAAATATTGAAACATTGACCAGAATGTCAAGACCGCAGCAGCGTATAATAGGACGAACCCTCCCACTTCTAGTTCAATGCAAGGACGCCATAATAAGGCAACCAATGCCGCCATTTGTGCTGTAGTTTTTATTTTTCCCATCCAAGAAACAGCGACACTACTGCGTTTTCCCAATTCCGCCATCCACTCACGCAGAGAAGATATGATGATCTCACGAGCAATCATCGTCGCAGCAGGCAGCGTGATCCACCACGTATGGTAATGTTCTGCAATCAGTACCAACGCAGTAGCCACCATAACTTTATCCGCTACCGGGTCAAGAAATGCGCCAAAACGCGTCGTCTGTTTCCACAAACGGGCAAGAAAACCATCAAACCAATCTGTTGCAGCAGCGATAATAAAGATAATGGCACATAACATCGGTGCCCATTGGAATGGCAAGTAAAATGCCAAAACAAAGAATGGAATTAAGGCAATACGAAATAGGGTAAGCCATGTTGGAATATTTAATTGCATAATGCTTAGTAACTGTCTGGCCAAGTTAAGTTTATCAGTATGGTGCATCATTACTTCTAGTGTTTCAACGCATTATAGATTTTTTCTGCCAGTGCATAAGAGATAGAAGGCACTTTTGCGATCTCTTCTACACTTGCGTTGCGTAAAGGCTGTAATCCACCCATATATTTAAGTAACATTTGTCTACGTTTTGGCCCAATACCATCAATCGACTCCAATGTACTGGTCTTTTTTACTTTTTCCCGACGCTGACGATGCCCTGTAATGGCATGGTTGTGAGATTCATCACGAATATGTTGAATAACGTGTAACGCAGGTGAATCAGGAGGAAGTGCCATCCCTTCCCCTTCCGCTTCAAAAAATAGGGTTTCTAACCCAGCCTTACGATCACTGCCTTTCGCAACGCCAATTAGCTTAGGATACTTTTTATTCCATTCAACCTCCAAAGAATCGAAAACTTCAATCGCACGCGCAAGCTGCCCTTTTCCACCATCAATAAAAATAATGTCCGGAATTTTTGTCTGATCGATAGCTTTGCTATAGCGACGACGCAAGACTTGATTCATCGCAGCATAATCATCCCCTGGAGTGATACCTGTAATATTATAGCGTCGGTATTCTGCACGAACCGGGCCATTAGCATCAAAAACAACACATGATGCAACAGTTTGTTCTCCCATCGTGTGACTGATGTCGAAACATTCCATACGTTGGATTTTTTCAAGGCCGGTAAATGTGGTCAGTGATTCTAATCGCTGGTGAATTGTCGATTGTTGGGAAAGTTTGGTAATCAAAGCTGTAGCGGCATTAGTACGTGCTAATTTTAAGTAACGCGCTCTATCGCCCCTTGGCCGTGCCTGGATATAGATTTTTCTGCCCGATATTTCAGCAAGTGATTTTTCCAATAGGTCTTTTTCAGGTAATGCAAAATCCAACAAAATTTCGGTTGGCAACGTCCTGTTTTGGCTTCCTTGGAGATAGAATTGACCAAGGAAAGTTTGCACTACTTCATCTAATTTCGTATCAGCCGGAATTTTGGGATAATAACTTCGGCTGCCCAATATCTTACCCTGACGGATAAATAAAACATGCACACAGGCCACTCCCGCTTCAAAAGCGACGCTAATAACATCAAGATCATCACCTTCTCCGGAAACAAATTGTCGTTCCGTAACTTGCCGTACTGCTTGGATCTGATCGCGATAACGGGCAGCCTCTTCAAATTTAAGTTGTTGACTCGCTTTTTCCATTTTTTCAACCAGCGCATCCAATACATGCTGATCTTTCCCCGCCAAAAACAAGCGGACGTATTCAACTTGCTGCTGATATTCTTCATCTGTTACAAATCCCTTAACACAAGGGGCAAGGCAGCGTCCAATCTGATATTGCAAACAAGGCCTTGAACGATTGCGATACACATTGTCTTCACATTGGCGAATAGGAAATAGTTTCTGCAATAAAGCCAAAGTGTCACGTATTGCATGAGAATTGGGGAATGGGCCGAAGTATTCTCCTTTCGCATGCCTGGCGCCACGATATAAGGTTAAACGGGGATGGATATCACTACTCAAGAAAATATAAGGATAAGATTTATCATCTCTCAGTAATACATTGTAGCGAGGCTGATACTGCTTGATATAGTTATGCTCGAGCAGGAGCGCCTCTGTTTCTGTATGGGTAACGGTGACGTCTACCTGGACGATATTTTTCACTAGTGATTCTGTTTTTCGACTACTAACTTGTACCCTAAAATAGCTAGATAAGCGTTTTTTTAGATCCTTAGCTTTACCAACATAGATCACTGTTCCAGTGATATCATACATGCGGTAGACGCCCGGCTGACTGGTAACGGTTTTTAAAAATGCCTTTGAATTAAATAGTTCCGCCATGACTGATCACCCATCAAATCTTATTACCCACCGTGGGTTACCATATTCTGCGCATCAAGCAATCCACAGCGTATTGCTATATGGGTCAATTCTACATCACCTTTGATATTTAGTTTACTGAACATCCTATAGCGGTAACTATTCACTGTTTTTGGGCTCAGATTAAGCAACTCAGAAATCTCATTCACTTTGCGCCCCTGAGTTATCATTGTCATGATCTGTAATTCCCGCTCCGAAAGTTCATCCAACGGGTTTTCTTTTACGGGTGATAACTGGTTGAGTGCCATCTGCTGGGCAATGTCCGAGGAAATGTAGCGCTGGCCAGCATAAACAGCTCGAATTGCATTGATCATATCCTGAGGAGCTGCAGCTTTGCTCAAATATCCCCTAACCCCGGCTTGCATCACTTTTGTGGGCAAAGAACTTTCAGTATGGATAGTTAGCATAATCACTCGTGTATCAGGTGAATAACGGATGATTTTTTTAGCCGCCTCCAAGCCTCCAATACCGGGCATTCCCATATCCATCATGACAATATCCGTGCTGTTTGATCTACACCATCTGACCGCATCTTCTCCACTACTGGCTTCTCCTACGACTTTTATCCCTTTTATATCATCAAGGACGCCTTTCACACCAATGCGCACCAGTTCATGGTCATCAACTAATAAAACATTAATCAAACAACATCTCCACTAACGTAATATCCACAATAATGATAAAATTAATAAACTCCAAAACAAAACGGCCACGCTGAGTTTATCTTTATGATTTTCATAAGATAAATTGACAAAAAATAACATTCTCTCTCGAGTGAGATCAAAACCTTTTGGATGAGATAGCAGATTATACTAACATTAGTGCAAAACAGAAAGAAAATTGTTACATATCAATGAAATGAAATAAACATATCGTCAATTGATTTCATTTAATATTTTGTTAAAAACATATCTCTATTATTATTTATAGCAATCCATTTTAATCCAGAACAATATGAGGGTATTACTTCCCCCATATTGCAATGATTATTTAAATAAATTAAGGACATCTGCTTTAGTCAGCATAGGGGTTTTTTCAACAAAGTTATAATATGCTGGCTTACTGTCCACATAAATTTGGCGAGATAATTTACACGAATGACTATTCTCAAACAAAGCAACTGGAACATAATAAACGCTTGGTTGATGCAGGTGGTAAAAAAGATGTGTGCCGCATCTGTTACAGAAAGCGCGTTCTGCCCATTCGGATGACGAATATGTTGAAATATTTTCAGCTCCCTCTATTTTTAGATCATCCTTACAATCCACAGATAAAAATGGACCTCCATTCCATTTTTGACACGTTTTACAATGACATACGTTAATATCTTCAATGCGTTGATTGGTTTTCACACTTACCGCACCGCATAAACAATGACCTTTATTCATTACTTAACTCTCTATAATAAGTTTATAGGGGGAAATTTTATGTCTGAGATCGAATAAATCTACCACTATATTTCATTAAAAATACCCTATTCACTATAATAACTCTCTAATTTTTAGCGATACAAATAAGTTCTGGAAGCTTCAAGTTATGGCTTGATAGATAGCAGAAAAATAGTTATTTATTTTTTCATATCTTCGTTATCCTCTTCATCATCAATGTGCCAGTTGTGCAGTATTCGGTGGACAAAAGGCGTCACCACCATACCCACTGCGATAAAAAAGATAGCTTGAAGGAACAGTCCATAAATGGCCGCAAAATATTTTCCTAGGGTACTGACGGGTTCAATATGCAAGTTTTGTGTTCCAATCATTGAAACTGAATTTAGTATTGCATCAGGAATAGCATGGCTTTCGATCAAGAAAAAACCCAGCACACCAGGAATAATACCGATCAGAAAGATAATGAATGCATGCAAAAGAAAGCGCAGTATCCGTAAAAGAAATCGGTCAAAGCTAATTAATTTATCAGTAAATTTTTCCATACCAGATCTCCACTAATAAATTAGTTACCATGGTGATTGTATGTTAGTTTTTATTTTTATCAATGTTCATGAACCGGACATTACTCAATATTCCCTGCCCCAAGAGCACACCCACAATAGTGATAACAACACCAATCATTTGTGGCAAGCTGGGGATATTTCCCATCATTAGCTGTATAATGAGTGCAAACATGGGAACAAAGTTAAAAAATACTGCCGTTTTTCCTGCTCCACGAATAGCAACCCCCATATTCCAAAAAAGATAGGCAATTGTAGAACCACCAATACCTATATAAAGACAGGCCAAATGGCTTTCAAATGTTCCAGAAGATAATGCAGTTATTGGCGACTCCACAAAAATCGCAATAAACACTAATATGATCGCACCAAAAAGCATCGTCCAGCTCGTAGTCGCCAATGGCGTCGCATCTTTGACAAAGATCCGTGTTCCCACTGTGTAAATTGACCAACCAAGACTTCCCATAAAAATGATTATATCGCCGGCTACTATCTGAGAGACACCTCCCAAAATCAATTCACCGTTGGTAATAACTAAAGCAACTCCCAACAAACTGATCGCCATACCAATAACTCTCATCAATCCAGGTAACCGACGATTTATAATCGCTTCCAGAATGTTGGCAGAGATAGGCGTCGTTGCCACAATCAACGCCGCCGTAACGGGGTTGGAACTTTGAAGAGCAACAAAAAATGCCCCATTAAATCCCGCCACACCAATCGCCCCAAGAACAATAAATGCCCACCAGTTTTGCTTCAAAACCTTGCCGTGAATCCCCTCTTTCCATGCAAAAAAATAAAAATACAGATAACTGCATAGAAAAAACGCTCAACAGAAGCTGTCCACGGTGGCAAACTCGCCAGTGCAAATTTTGTTACCTGAAAATTTGATCCCCAAAAGAATGTTGCAATTAACGTCAGTACAACTGCTGACTGTGGAGTTGTTTTCATATTCATTACCCTATCTTGATTTATCTTAAGCAAAGTGATCCTTGGTAAAATCATTGTGGCATCTTTTAAAATTGAAATAGTTAGGCAAAATTGATAATCAAATTTTCAGAAATGGAAAACAAATCATGCAATCACTTATTTGGGATGATATTCGAATATTCCTGGCAATCGAACGAGCAGGTACTATCAGTAAAGCGGCTGAGCTTCTTGGTATTGGCGTGGCAACGGTATCGAGAAAAATTGAACGTCTGGAAAATACCTTTGGAATGCCGTTATTTTTGCGGCATCAAACAGGTTATCAACTAACAGAAGATGGCGCAGAACTATTGGGAAAAGCCAAAGCCATGGAGATGGCAGCAAATTCATTTCTGTTTGAAGCCGATCTACGAGCAACTATTGCCGGCAATGTACGCCTTGCAACACTTGAAACACTCTCCAATTATTTAATTATGCCAAACTTGCCGACCTTACAAAAAAATCATCCAAACCTGACATTAGAAATCACAACGGATAATTACACAGTAAACCTTCACCGCCGTGATGCTGATTTAGCTCTTCGTATCATCAGACCGGAACAAGGCCATGTCAATGTCCGACAACTAGGAACGCTGGGGTTTGGCCTTTATGGAAGCGAAGCCTATTTAGCCACCTGCACTTCCGATATATTTAGAGGGGAATATAACGACGCCCATTTTATTGGCTGGACAAGTGAATACTCGCAATTTCCTTCCGTTAACTGGCTTAAACAAGTCTTACAAGGACGTTCTCTTTCAGTCGCAACAACTTCGATTTGTTCTCAAATTGCAGCAGCAACTGCGGGCCTGGGATTAGTCGTGCTGCCTCATATTGCAGCCAATGGTGCAGGGCTTACGTGTATTTCGCCTGAATTAGGCATAGATAAACCCATCTGGCTTGTTATTCAATCTGATTTAGCCCATTCCCCCAGAATACGGAAAGTGGCAGATTTTTTGGCAGATGTGGTTTTTCAAAATCAGGATAAACTGTCAGGACGGTCACACCAAACGGGCATACTATGTTAGCCATGCTGGATATACTAATTTCAATCCGGGTTCCTGTCTAATCAATCGCTATCGGCCAGGCTCCCGTTTAAACTTATATTAAGATATTAAATATAAATAAATCTTTCCTATCCGATTATATCGGTCTCTATAGGATTACCTGTTAAAGCAAGTTAACAAATACTCTGATAAGAAATTAATTAACTGAAACAGAAGTAAAATCATCCAAATAAAAAACCCAAAAATAAACCAAATAAGTTAATATTTTTAATAAATCAAAAATATTTTACATGCATATTATTTACAATCTATTTATTCACGTTATGATGTGGTTATGATATACTCAATAAAATTCAAATTGCAATCCGCAAGGCGAGGCCTTATATTTCCCCGCGCAGCGGGGAAATATAACACGTATCTTGAAGTTGGATTGGTATAACTTATAATATAACCTAATAGTCGTAGACTTAGGTAAATTCGAGATTAATATGAAAGATATCACTATCTTCACTATCGGGCAGCCAAGTGTTTTCTCTAAAATTGGGATATATTCTTTATTATTAATATACCAATATACTCATATATAGAAAAAATGAGGAGATACTTTCTCGTTTTCAATCACGAGGTGATTATGTTAATCATTGATGAAAAAAACAAAAGCATAAGAAACATGTTTTCTAACTTGTTTCATCATCCTTCAGTCAATAAAAAGACAGAAAATGGAGAAATTATTAACTTATTAATTGGATGGGATGAGCAACATAAGAATATTATTGAAAATATTTCAAGTGCCACAACAGAATACCCTTTGCTGGAAACTTACTTACTGCCTCTCGATTCTACCCCTTCATCAATTTTAATTGAACAAATTGAAAAATGTGATGTTTTCATGTTTTTTTATCTTTCATCAACATTAAAACCTTTTACATCATCTGGGCCTCAGTTTTTGTCTCCCATAAGGCAAGTCATGCAAGAGAATTGGCGAAAATCAATTATTTTTAAGGATTATGGTGATCATTTTTATGAAGCTTTCTCTGAGAAAATAGAAATAATGAGTAATAGAAACCAATCACTCATAAATCTTGCCATGGCAAGTAAACAAATTATCTTTGAACAAGGGAATGATTGTATTCTTACCGCAACGATTAACGAAAACCAATCATGGACATCAATTGATGGTAAAAATAGTTATGATATCACTCCTGGTGAAATAGCAACAAAACTGCACAATCTAGAAGGATGTATCACTTTTAGTGGTACTTTTCTCAGTACTATCCCTTTTGCTATTAAATATGGTGTCGTAAAAGATTTTTTCAAAATAAAAGTAAAACATAGCCAAGTCATTAACTTTACATGCCGTGATCCTATTTTCTCCCAAGATTTTGACAAATATTTATCCGCAAATCCAAGCAATAGTGTGATTGAAGAATTTGGGATTGGGACAAACTATGGTGTTAAAAGGCTGTACGGTTTAAACGCTGGTTTTGAAGAACGGCATCCTGGCCTGCATCTTGGATTAGGTGGCGGTGCAATAGGTAGCCACCATTTAGATCTTATTTTTCAAGGAGGAAAGCTATTCTTTGATAAGAAGAACTTTTTTCATGATAAATTATTTAATATTTAGGTTGACAATAATTTCATAAAATTCAACTTGATATAGGGAAACCAATAAAAACAACAATACAGTTACTTCAAAATCTAAACAAATCAACTAAACAGTAAAATCTTTATAAAATCGTACCATTACACCAAATGAAAGCATTTTTATTTTTGCACAACATATTTATTTACAATCCATTTCACTTCATTATTATATAGCATTGTTACCTGCAACATATCATAGATAAATTATTCGTCATATAGTCTAATCATCATAAACTTAGTAAAATTGAGGTTAATATGGAAGATATCACTATCGAATTAAGCGAATGGTTTGAAGAAGAAACTTTTGAAGAGGCTGTTGAAATTATGCAAGAAAAAGCTGTTGTTCCTGTTGGAACAGCCATGTGGCCTATTTAAAAGAGTATATATTCTTCGCATTAGTATATTAATGATTATATAAGACGGAGAGGTATTTCTCCGTCTTATATTTCAAGTTTTCTGCAAAATCCCATTTGCCAAGAGTCAATTTATTATTTACTACTATAAACTCTAAAAACATCATGCAAATCGACTATTGATTAATGCCATTCCCATCACATCACAATATTGACCATTTCTAAACGACTGCATACGCCGTATGCCTTCAGCTTCAAAACCAAATTTTTTATACAGCGCAATCGCTTTTTCATTATCAGTAAAAACTTCCAGTTCAATTCTGATACAGCCTAACCAATTGAATGCATAGTCAATGGTAAAAGCCATCAACTTTGAACCAACACCCTTACCAAAATAAGCCGCATCAACACCAATACCCATCCCCACGGCATGTCTGCGTCTCGGATTAGCATAGGTAAATAACGCTATTGTACCCACGATCTTGCCATCTACTTCAGCCACAAAATCAATATGCCCTTGTGTTTTATTTAATTTTAAACGTTCACGCCACATTTCATGCGAAGGACATAGTCGTTGTAACGTATTGAAGTAAACATCAGGGTGGCTAAAAATTCGTTGATAATGCTCAGCATCCTCTGGCTCAGTTGCCCTTATTATAATTCCCATACACACCTCTTTTTGACTTGTCCTCTTTATAACTACCTGATAAAAAAACAAATGTAAATAACGTGTTAAATAAATAGGTTTTCATAATACTGAGGGTATCAGATGCTGGAGTTCCTTACCCCGCGCGGCGCGCGGGGTAAGGAATATTCCTATCATTTTGAAACGCTATTTATTAATTTAAAGTAATAATTCAGCCTTCCACTGAAGTTATTTCATACCCATTTTTTTGGAGTTCATATGGTTCAGGAAAATGTAGCTACTTTTGAATTACTCAAAAATCTTGAAGTGAGTCTTCACGGTAAAAAAAGAAATAATCCCGATTGGCTAGTTATAGTATTACACGATGATTTTCTAGAAATTAGTAAATCAGGTTATATTTATACTAAAAAAGATGTTTTTGATGCATTAACTACAGAAATAAAAACTAATTTTCAGCTTTTCTCAAAAAATTTTTCTATAAACCATCTTGATAAGAATATTGTATTACTAACTTATCAGTCTTATGAAATAGATCTAACTGGTAATCTTTTCAATCAAGCACTTCGTTCATCAATTTGGCAATTATCATCTTTAACTGGTCAATGGCAGCTTAGATTCCATCAAGGTACGATCATACCTGTTTAAGAGAAAAAATGGCCCAATATTTGGGCCATCCAGATTAATTAGCAGGCTTCTTTTACTTAATGAGCAAGACGGATTTTACGCTTTTTCACAATCTGAAACCCGATCATTAGAATAATAAACCAAATTGGTGTGGCTAGTAACGCCTGGCGAGTATCTGACTGCAAGGAAAGCAATACCAAAACAAAAGCAAAGAAAACCAGGCATACCCAAGACATGACAATACCAAATGGCATTTTATACACCGAAGCTTGATGGAGTTCTGGGCGACGCTTTCTATAAACCAGATAGGAACATAAGATCATGCTCCAAATAAACATAAACAGGATCGCAGAAACGGTTGTCACTAGAGTAAAAACCCGCATCACATCGGGGATAAAATAGATCAAAATGACCCCAAATGAGAGACACAAACAAGTAAAGATCAACCCTGATGCCGGAACCGAACGGCGGGAAAGACGGCTAAACTGCTTTGGTGCATCTCCTTCTTTCGCCAAACCGAACAACATCCGGCTAGTGGAGAAAACCCCACTATTTGCCGAAGATGCCGCAGAAGTCAAAACCACAAAGTTAACAACGCTGGCAGCAGCGGGTAATCCGATCAAAACGAACAATTCCACAAAAGGACTTTTATCCGCGCTAATGACTCGCCACGGTGTGACTGACATAATGACAATCAAAGCCAATACATAAAACGTGATAATACGGATAGGAATAGCATTGATCGCTTTTGGTAAAGATTTCATCGGGTTTTTAGTTTCCGCTGCGGCAGTTCCCACCAACTCAATACCAACAAAAGCAAATATCGCGATCTGGAATCCGGCGAAAAATCCGCTTAACCCCATAGGGAACATCCCCCCGTCATTCCAGACATTAGAAAATGCTGCAACATGTCCTGCTGGTGATTTAAAGTTAATGCCAATCAAAATGCCTCCTGTCACAATCAAGGCAATAATGGCAATAATTTTGATCATGGCAAACCAAAACTCCAGTTCTCCAAACAGCTTAACAGTCGCGAGATTCAGAGTAAGCAATACCAGAACACACAAAAGCGAAGTTCCCCATTCTGGAAAGCCAGGTACCCAATATCCAACATAAGCAGTGATGGCTACAATATCTGCTATACCAGTAATTACCCAGCAGAACCAATAAGTCCAGCCTACAAAAAAACCAGCCCACGGCCCTAGTAAATCCGCGGAGAAATCGCTAAATGATTTATAGTGCAAATTAGAAAGTAATAACTCTCCCATTGCACGCATAACAAAAAACAGCATAAAGCCTATGATCATATAAACAAAAATGATCGATGGCCCCGCAAGAGAGATAGTTTTGCCTGAGCCCATAAACAGGCCAGTACCGATGGCACCACCAATCGCGATTAGCTGTATATGTCGGTTGGTGAGACTTCGCTGCAAGTGCGAACTTCCAGTTTCAGTAGTGTGAGTGGGTTGTATTTTTTCTTCCATAGTTGTATCCAATTTATTCTCACAGCATGGCCTTAATACCCTCAAGCTGTGTTTAATAGAACATTTTGACATAGACAACCGCGCTATTAACAGAAGGATTTCACATGAAAAACAGAGTGATTACAATTCGACCAATTAGTTAAGAGTTTGCTGTGCGTATTTTATTCAATTAGTAAAGAAATGGATATAGGCCATTGACGCTCAGTTGCCATTGGAGAATAATTAATCGTGTTGGGTCGTTAGCTCAGTCGGTAGAGCCGTTGACTCTTAATCAATTGGTCGGGAGTTCGAGCCTCCCACGACCCACCAATTAAATTAATAGGTTATAGCGTTAATTATTTCCAACAACTTTCTTGCGTGCCATATTCGTGTCATGCACGCATAAAATACTGTCAATATTTTTCGCGTGCTCTTGCAAATGCACTGGGGATAAATGAGCATATCGTTTAACCATTTCTATGCTCTCCCATCCCCCCATTTCTTGCAATGCTGATAGTGGGACACCAGATTGAATCAGCCAACTAGCCCACGTGTGGCGCAGGTCATGGAATCGAAATCCTTCTATTCCCGCCCGTTTCATGTGTATTAGTCACGACGTGATCTGACACTGAACCTTGAAAGGTTGAGAGTTACCGACTTTGCTATATGGGTGTCGAATCCTTATACAAAACACGAGGTAACTCTCATGATTCATACTAGCAATCCTATTATCAAACACCAAGTCGGTTTGTTGAATCTCGCCAAGGAGCTCGGTAATGTCTCGAAAGCCTGTCAAATTATGG
>NZ_JADEUG010000026.1 GCF_015163665.1 Xenorhabdus sp. BG5
ATATGTATTCTAAAAAAGTATATTAATTATTTTTACACAGACAGTAACTAACGCTATTTTATTCTGGAGTTTTATTTCTAAGTGGGCCTTAGAAAGAATTTAAAACTCTTACCTCCGTTATTATCAAAATTTCGGGTTTTTAGGGTATTTGTCTTGTTTTTACAGGAGATTTATATGGCCTCAAAGAAAAAGTATACCTATACGGGGTTATCTGATTCCAATTCCGTTCAGGAAGTTAATTCATTTCTTAAAGCCTATGTTCCAAATTACGATACTTCTATTCGGGTTGCTCATGATCCATTAGGAGACAATGCGCCTGATAAGCTTCTGCGAGGCCACTATAAGTGGTCCAATAAGTATGTTGATTCTTCTGGCACCTTGGAATTATCGTACCATTTCATGGAATCGACACCGGCTATCATGCCGTTGTTTAAAATTTCTGGTTTCAGTGCTTTTAATGAAGAACAAAAAGAAACAGCGAAATTTTCTTTACAAGCCTGGTCTGACGTTGCCAATATTAAATTTACCGAAGTCAGTAGTGCTAGAAAAGCGAATATTACTTTTGGTTTCTTTGATCATAGTGACGACGATGATTATGCGTTTGCCACTCTGCCGCAAGGACAAAAAACCGCTTTTACATGGTATGACGCGACAAGCCATACTTTTACAGACAATGATATTGATGTGAATGGATATGCTCGCCAGACTTTCACCCATGAAATTGGCCATGCACTAGGATTGGAGCACCCTGCCGATTACGATGCTTCTGATAAAGTGCGTCCAGGTTATATCACTAAAGCCGAATATTTCGAAGATTCTCGTGCCTATACAGTCATGAGCTATTTCAGTGAAAAATATACAGGCCAAGATTTTAAATATGAATATTCATCGGCGCCTCTGTTGAATGATATCTCTGCCATTCAGGAGCTGTATGGCGCAAATATGGAAACCCGTAAGGGAGACACCATATATGGTTTCAATTCCAATACTGACCGCGACTTCCTGACCGCAACGGATGCGGACAGCAAACTGGTGTTCAGTGTCTGGGATGCGGGTGGTGAAGATACCTTTGATTTCTCTGGTTTTACTCAAAATCAGCGTATCAACCTGAATGAAGGTGCTTTCTCTGATGTTGGTGGTTTGAAAGGTAACGTTTCTATCGCTCGTGGTGTTGTTATCGAGAACGCGATCGGCGGCAGCGGCGACGACATTCTGGTCGGTAACAGCGCAGACAACATCCTGAAAGGTGGCGCCGGTAATGACATCATTTATGGCGGTCTGGGCGGTGATCATCTGTGGGGCGGTGAAGGTAACGATACCTTTGTTTACCTGGATGGCAAAGAATCACTGAAAGACAATCCAGACTGGATCCACGATTTCGTCTCGGGTGAAGACAAGATCGATCTGTCTGAATTCAATTTCGGTGGTAATGGCGATATTAAATTTGTCGATTCGTTCTCAGGTAAGGCGGGCGAAGTGTTGTTCACTTATGATGAAATGAATGAGGTCACCGATCTGGAAATCAGCCTTGGTGGTGATCTGGCTGGCAATGATTTTCTGGTGAAAGTTGTCGGTCAACCGTTAACTGAAGCAGATTTCATCGTCTAATTGATGTCATCACATTAATAAAATATTGCCGTATTCCCCACGGGATACGGCAATATTGTGGACATGGTGGAAAGGTGGAAATGGTGAATTTCTTGTTTTGTGGCGGTCGGTTTTATCGATCAAAATTGCTCTTATCAATAATTTTTTCTCTCTTTTTTGCTGGAGGATGTATGGCGAGTAGTTTGAGGCTTCCAACTGCGGGTGAGTTAAAAGGGTTATGGCAACTCTCCGATGGAAATAAGCTGTGCAGTATTGAACTGACCGATACCCATTTACCCGAAAGTTCGCTTTGGGCTTTGAAAGGGAATGCGTGTGTCACTGAGTTGATTGGGCAGCCTGTTGCAGGATGGTATCCGTCCCCAGATGGCATCACATTGACCGATAATGATGGCAATAGTTTGGCTTTTTTCAGTCCTGAGTCAGAACAGTGGATTGCTTACTTTGTTGATGGCAGGGAACTGGTCATGACATTCCTTTAATTTTCAGCATATTGCCAGTGAACGATCATCCGCTCTCACGGCGTTGATCAAAACTATACGTATGGCCTTGCAGTCGTTGATCCTTGGCTTAGGTAGCTGGTTGGTGATTATTAATATTTTTGTTGAAAATGATTGTTATTATCATTAACCTTCATCAAGGTGAAGTGAAATCTCTTTAGCTTTCAATAAGGAAACCGTTATGCCCGTTTTCCCATTTCCATTTACACCCTCTGGGCCTATGTCACCGATAACAACTAAGCCTTGGTCACCTTTGCCATCTGGGCCTATGTCGCCAATACCATCTGGACACTCATATGGGTTTATTGGAGCCTACGACGTCATGCGTGGAAAGTTCCCAGGCACATATCATAACAAAACTGACGCCGACTTATTACCATACCATGGTGGTATAACAATAAAAATAGCGCCATCAGGGACAAAATATACGAATGAAGCAGGTAAAGTTAGCGAATCTCGTTTTGGACATGCATGGGTTGAATTTCAGGGAGAATCTATCGGATGGGGTTTAGGTGATGACAAAAGAGTCGGAGGAGTTGATAACCTAACATTTAGAGACTCTATGGCATACGATGCATCAAAAGTTTTCAGTGTCACATATCCATTATATTCAAAGAATGTTGTTGATAATATAGAGGGATACATTTCTGAATTGAAAAATGGTAATTTTGATAATCAATGGGCGAATCATTCAGATTTCAAAAAAAGTTATAATCTCCTTACCAATAATTGTATAGATTTTGTAAACTCTATTTTAGAAGTCACAGAGGCAGATAATGATGTACATTATTTAGATTACATTCAACCATTACACGGATTAACTCCAGATGGGGTGATACGTCTTCTAGATTTAGATCCAAATCAGGTGAAAGAGATTATTGAACAACACATTGATGAATTTGAAAACAAAGAAACACCACTTGTTATTGATCTCACTGGTGATGGTGTTGTCACTATAGCAGAAGACGGTAACCTATTTTTTGATCACGATAATAACGGAATTATTGAAAGCTCAGGATGGATAGAGTCAAACAGTGCATTTTTGGTGTGGGATAAAAATAAAGATGGAAAAATAAATAATGGAAATGAATTATTTGGGAATAACTCCATATTAAAAAATGGCACCAAAGCAGATAATGGATTCGCTGCATTAGCCGATCTGGATGATAATAATGATGGTGTTTTTGATCAAAATGATAGCCTATGGAACTCACTAGAGTTATGGGTTGACTCTAATCATGATGCGAGAACTGACAGCGGAGAGCTGCATAAATTAAATGAATCAGGAATTTCCTCTATCAATCTTGCATATAAGGAAAATGGATTCAAAGACATTAACGGTAACATCCATGAGTTGGAAAGCACCGTGAATTGGAATAATGGAAATGTAACTAAGATAGTTGATGTATATTTTGCAGTGAACAAAAGTAAAACAATTGAATCAGTTACCTCTCACATAGACATAGTAGGAGTAAATGATACTTTTAGCGAGGCTATATTATGATTGGTTTATTTTTTAAAAATAAAAAGAATTTAATTTATTCTATATTATTTTTATCTTTTATGGTGCAGAGTTCAAACATGAGCAAGCATAACATTCCATCGGCTATATTTAATTATCCAGATAATTTTTTATCAGCATTACCTATTCCAATCCCTAAAAATGAAAATGAATATTTTGAGTTAGTAAATAAAGCGGATGCTGGAGATCCCGAAGCAAATTGGATGCTTGCCGTAATACAAGACACTGTGGGTCATCATCAGGAGGCCAGTGAAAGATATCATTTATCTATTTCCAGAAATGATAAATATAAGTTAGAGTCTATGGTTAATTTGGGATTTATTCTTGAAAAAGAAAATAAACTCGCTGAAGCCCGCTCTCTTTTTGAACAGGCTGGAGAAAATGGCTATTTTGAAGGTTACAGCGCTATCGGGACTAATTATTTTAATGGAACAGGCGTAAAACAAAACTTTAATAAAGCGAAGGAATATTATAAGAAAGCAAGTCAAATTGGGTGTAATGAATGCACGTATTTTATTAACAATTGGAATGATGTCGTTAAATTAAAGAAATCAGGAAAATAAATTTCGACATTCAATAAATAGCATAATTTGATTTCATGAAAATCATCTAAAAATACGGTGGCCAAAGAAGGAGATGATAGCTGCCGTATGATGAATAAACAGCTGAGTTAAAAATTAATTATTGCTGTTTTTGTTGTTAATTATAGTTGATGTTTTTTTAAACAGGAAAAGAAGAATGGTGGGTAATCTCAAGCAGCAAGGGAGTGAAATCACGGGTGTTATCCGTGCACGCAGCAAGGTCTTCTGGACTATTGGATTATTTACGGCATTCATCAACTTGCTGATGCTGGTTCCTACGATTTATATGCTGCAAGTCTATGATCGCGTACTGCCATCCAGTAA
Organism: Xenorhabdus sp. BG5; assembly: GCF_015163665.1. Classification (GTDB taxonomy): domain Bacteria; phylum Pseudomonadota; class Gammaproteobacteria; order Enterobacterales; family Enterobacteriaceae; genus Xenorhabdus. The sequence continues at coordinate 4,533 of NZ_JADEUG010000026.1, forward strand.
TGAAATAACCTTACTGATGCTGACATTGATCACGCTGGGAATGTTCGCCATGATGGGCGGGCTGGAATATATCCGCAGCCAGGTAGTGATCCGCATCGGCAGCCAGTTTGATATGTGCCTGAACCAACGGGTTTATACCGCCTCCTATGAATCCAACCTGAGAAACGGTTCCACCGATGCCGGGCAGATGCTGAATGACTTGGCGACCATCCGCCAGTTCCTGACCGGCAATGCCCTGTTTGCCTTTTTTGATGCGCCTTGGTTTCCTGTCTATCTTTGCGTCATCTTCCTGTTCAGCCCGTATTTAGGGTTGTTGGCATTATTTGGGGCGATCATATTGATCATGCTGGCGGTATTGAACCAGTGGTTATCTCAAGCGCCATTGGCAGAAGCCAGTCATCTGTCTTTGCGATCCGCCAACTTAGCCAGTACCAACCTGCGTAATGCCGAAGTGATCGAAGCACTTGGTATGTTGCCAGCATTGCGCCGTCGTTGGTTTAACTTGCATCAGCGTTTTCTCAATTTTCAGCGTATTGCCAGTGAACGTTCAGCCGCTATTACAGCGTTGACCAAAACGGTCCGTATGGCCTTGCAGTCGTTGATTCTTGGTTTGGGGGGATGGCTGGCGATTGAAGGGAATATCACACCCGGCATGATGATTGCTGGTTCCATTTTGATGGGAAGAGCATTGTCGCCGATTGAACAGTTAATACAGGCATGGAAGAGCTGGAGTGCAGCCCGTTTGTCCTGGCAACGGCTGGATAAGCTACTGAAATCTCAACCGGAACGCAAAAGTGGTATGTCATTACCGCAGCCTAAAGGTGTGTTACTGATGGAAAAAGTATCAGCAATGCCTCCGGGTAAAACACGGGCACTCCCGGCTTCGCAAAACGGATCATCACCCAATAACCAATATGTTTTGCAGGATATCAACTTTGCCTTGAATGCCGGTGAAGTGCTGGGTGTGATTGGCCCCAGTGCGTCAGGGAAATCGACATTAGCCCGCCTGCTGGTAGGGATATGGCCAGCGCAAGAAGGCGTTGTACGGCTTGATGATGCGGATATCTACCAATGGAATAAAGATGAGTTAGGGGCATCCATTGGTTATCTGCCGCAGGATATTGAATTGTTTGGCGGCACGATTGCGGAGAATATCGCGCGTTTTAATGACGTTGCACCGGAAAAAGTTATCGAAGCGGCGAAAAAAGCCGGTGTCCATGAATTAGTGCTCAATCTAGAGCAGGGTTATGACACGGTCATTGGCGCCGGTGGAATGGGGTTATCCGGTGGACAGAAACAACGAATAGGTTTGGCCCGTGCCTTGTATGGCAACCCATCGCTGGTGGTGCTGGATGAGCCTAACTCGAATCTGGATGATATTGGCGAAAAAGCCTTAAGCCATGCGATAGCACAATTACGGAAACAGGGGAAAACGGTGGTCGTTATCACTCACCGGCCTTCATTGCTCTCGCAAACAACCCAAATTTTGCTGTTGGTACAGGGGAAAATGAAAATGTTTGGCCCTTCCCAGCAAGTGATGGCGGCGCTGTCTCAATCTTCGTCACAGTTAAAAACGGTCGAACGTGCCTCGTAACATGATTCAGCCCTATTTCAATCCTTGGGATATTTCTATCTGGGAGTAAAGATGTCCTATCAGATTAACGCAAAGGATGCCCAAAATGAGGTGTCGGAATTATTGCCGCTGGATGCAAATCGTTACCTGCGAATAGGTTGGTTGATTATTGGGATCGGCATTGTGGGATTTTTCATCTGGGCGGCATTTGCACCACTCGATAAAGGGGTGGCTTCTTCTGGTACTGTCGTCGTTGATGGTAATCGCAAAACGATACAGTCTCCGCTTAATGGCATTATCAGCCAAATTCAGGTGAAAGAGGGGGAACAAATAAAGGCCGGGCAGGTTTTGGTTCAGCTCAGCCAGGTGCAGGTTAATGCACAAATTGATTCACTGAAACAGCAGTTTTATACCACACTGGCAACAGAAGCTCGACTTTTGGCCGAACAGCAAGGGCAGGATGTCATTGTTTTTCCGCCGATGTTATTGGATCAGCCATCGGAGCCACGCATTAACGAGACTCTGGCCTTGCAAAGACAGCTTTTTTTATCACGTCGTGAAATGTTGCGCAGTGATTTGGCGGGAATGCAGCAAGCCGAAGAGGGACTGAATTTTCAAATCAAGGGGTTACGGGAAGCCTTGGTGAGTAAACAGCAACAGCAAGTTTCGCTTAAGGAGCAGGTGACGAATTTGCGGCCCTTAATGGAAGAGGGCTATTTCCCCCGCAACCGTTATCTGGAATTACTGCGTAGCCAAAGTGAATTAAGTGGCAGTATCGCGGAAATGACAGGAAAAGTTGGCCAGCTTGAAAAACAGCGGCAGGAAACGCAGCAGCGAGTTATCCAGCGTCAGGCGGATTACCAACGTGAGGTGCGCAGCCAATTGGCCGATGTACAGGTTCTGGTGAATGAGCTGGGAAATAAGCTGGAAACGGCACAATTTGATCGGTCACAGACTTCTATTATTGCGCCAGTGGATGGTTCAGTGGTTGGGTTAACCGTGTTTACCCAAGGTGGCGTCGTAGCGGCGGGTGAGAAATTAATGGAGATCCTGCCAACTCAGCGGGCGCTGGAAGTTGAGGCGCGTTTGATGGTGAACCTGATTGATAAAGTTACCGTGGGGCAGGATGTTGATTTGATGTTTACTGCGTTTAACCAGAACCGGACACCGAAAGTCACAGGTAAGGTGATGGTGGTTTCGGCTGACCGTTTGGTGGATGAGCGAACAAGAGAGCCTTATTATCAGATGCGATTGAAAGTCAGTCCTGAAAGCATGGAGAAACTGGCAGGATTGAATATCAAACCGGGGATGCCGGTTGAGGTATTCGTCAAAACAGGTTCGCGTTCGTTGTTGAGTTATCTGTTCAAACCATTAATGGACAGGGCTTCTACCTCACTGATTGAGGAGTAATAGGGGATGTTGATGTATCACAGTTTTGCCAATAGACGGACTTCTTTATCTCCCCTATTTTTCAGGAAATTCTTGCCAGCGTCAGTATTGCTGATGTCGATATTGATATTTCCCCGTTTTGTCAGCGCGCTTTCCTTAACGGAGGCTTATGCGCTGGCATTGCAGCACGATCCAACGTTTCAGGCTGCGATCAAAGAGCAGGAAGCAGGACAGGAGGAGAAAAATCTTGGGCTTGCGGAACTGTTGCCCAAGCTATCTTTTAGTTACCAGAATGCCCCCAAAAATTGGCAGAGGATGGATTCGCAATCTTTAGACCAGCGGGGAAGAAGCATCAAAGAGAGCCGTGAGCGACAGTATGACAGCTATAGTGGTGCGATTATTTTGACCCAACCTGTGATCGATTTCGAGGTATGGGCGCGTTATCGAACTCGTCAGGCTTATACTTTGATGAGTGATAGTCGCTTTCGGGCGGATAGCCAGCAATTGGCAGTCAGGGTAGTGAACAGTTATGTGACTGTCGCTTATGCGCAGGATCGATTGGCACAGGTGGCGCAACAGCGGGTGGCTTATGAGGAGCAACTGGAACGCAACCAGAAATTGTTTGCTTCCGGTGAAGGCACTCGTACCGATGTAGCGGAAACCCAGGCGCGTTACAGTCAGGTCTTGGCTGATGAATTAGCGGTGCAAGATGAACTGGATGCTGCTATTCGTGGCTTGCAGTTATTAGTTGGCGTACCGTTGCCAGCAGATGTACCGGTTAAGCGTTTATCTGATTCCCCACGGTTTAAAACCATTAAATTGGATTTAGCACACTACGTTGATTGGGAACAACGGGCATTACGTCAGAATCCACAACTGGCTGCTGCCCGCCAGAAAGTGGATGTGGCGTACCATGATATTGAGCGTAACCGGGCGGGATATCTGCCGAAACTGGAACTCTATGCTTCCCATAGTGAAAATAAATCCAGTAGCGATAACAGTATCGACCAAAAATACCGGACGGATTCCATTGGCTTACGACTGTCCATGAATCTCTATAATGGCGGAGGCACGGCGGCAGCGGTGCGCCAATCAGCCGCAAATTATGGCAAGACTAAATTCGAAATGGATGCGCAGACGGGGGAAACCCTGAATGCACTGCGGCGTAACTATAACGCTTGTGTGAATGGTGAAAAACGAATACGCGCCTATGAAACGGCGGTGGAAGCGGCTGCATTACAAGTGAAAGCGACGCAAAAAAGTGTGGCGTTGGGGCAGCGGGTAAATGTCGATATATTGAATGCTGAGCAACAGCTTTATACCGCCCGTCGTGAACTCTCTCAGGCAAAATATGACTATATGAAAGCGTGGATTGGGTTATTAGATGAATCCGGCCAATTACAGGGTGAACATATTCAGTTAATTTCTGATTATTTTGGTTGAGATGATTACAGTGTGATACCCGTTTTCTTTATCCTCAAGATCTGCATAATAAAAACGGGTATCACGCGTTATACATCGTAGAAAGCGTTATATTTATCTATTGATAAGCCGCAGTTGCTGCAAATTCCCCTGTAGAGACAAATCCGTTCTTAGCGAAGCAATTTCACGGCTGATATAAGCCATTTCTTTATGAGACGCTAACTTCTTTCGCCATTTATCCGGTAGGGTATCCAGATTTTGGAATAGATTATCCAGCGAATCCGCTTGTTGCAGCAGTGTGGCGGCCGTTTTGGGGCCAATTCCCTGAATGCCGGGGATTTTACTGCTACTGATACCTGCAAGCCCCCAGTAATCAGGAAGTTGGCCAGGTTCAACGCCAAACTCTTGCTGGACAAAAGGCAGATCCAGCCAACGTTTTTGGAAATAATCACGAAGTTGGATATTGGGCGAAAGGAGCTGGCAATAGCCTTTATCCGTTGAAACGATAGTGACATGATGCCCGCTATTGGCGACTTTGGTTGCCAGTGTTGCGGCTAAATCATCCGCCTCATGCCCTTCTGCGTGCCAGCAAGTTACCCCTAGCGCATTGAATGCCTGCTTAATTAAGGGCAATTCTTGCTGCAAGTTGTCCGGCATGGCAGGGCGACCTGCTTTGTAATCAGGGAAAAGATGGTGACGCCAGCTGGGGTTGCGGCCATCTTCATCGAATACCGCAACAGCGTGGGTGGGTGATGCGTGGACGATTAACTGCTTTAACGCATGTTCACAGGCAGGAATGCAAGGGCTTCCCTGCACTGCATGGATGCGTCGAATCAGGTTTAAGGCGTCCACAATTAAAAGATGTATCATTTGAGAAAAAGTACCCGCGATTTATTTGATTATCTCATAACAGGGTTCATAAGCAGCGCCTCCGGGAAGTTTCATGCGATCTTGCTCGACAAAATCTTGCAGGAGGTTATCCATGCGATGCATGATATCCGCATCGCCGTGGATCTTGAATACCCCATGTTTTTCTATAGCGTGGATACCCACTTCTTTAACATTACCCGCCACAATACCAGAAAATGCGCGCCGTAGCGCTGAGGCAAGTTTTTCCGCTGGCTGGTTTGGGTATAAATTCAAGTCAGCCATGTTTTCATGGGTTGGTATGAATGGCGATTGTAGATCAGCGCTGATTTTCAGTGACCAGTTGAAGCTATAGGCATCTCCAGTTGCGCGGCGCTTTTCTTTGACTTTCGGCATGGCTTTTTTCATTATACGTGCGACTTCTGAAGGGGCATCCACAATAATGCGATAGTGATGGCGAGCCTGCTCCCCCAGGGTATTAACGATAAATTTATCCAGCACCTGAAAGTAATTGGCGCTCTCTTTGGGGCCAGTCAGAACCAGCGGCAGAACTTGATCTTTGTTTTCAGGATGCATCAGGATAGACAACAAATACAGCAATTCTTCTGCCGTTCCCACTCCACCGGGGAAGATAATGATGCCATGGGCAATACGGACAAAAGCTTCCAGACGTTTTTCAATATCAGGCATGATAATGAGTTCATTCACTAGCGGATTAGGTGGCTCTGCCGCAATTATTGAAGGTTCTGTGATGCCGATAAAACGACTTTTTTTGTAATTCTGCTGGGCATGTCCCACTGCGGCACCTTTCATCGGTGCTTCCATTGCACCAGGGCCACAACCCGTACAGATATTCAGTTCACGTAATCCAAGCTCATTGCCTACTTTGCGCCCATACAAGTACTCTTTCTCATTAATGGAATGGCCACCCCAACAAACAATCATATTAGGATCTTCTGAGATATGCAGAGCTTTGGCGTTGCGTAGGATGGAGAAAATGGTATTGGTAATATGCATACCATTTCCCATATCCAAATTATTTGCTTTCTGTGCATCGGTAATTTGCGCGTGGACAAATAAAATATCGCGCAGTACTGCAAAAAGATTGGCTTGCAGAGAACGGATGATTTTACCATCGACAAAAGCTTCTTCGGGGGGATTAATCAGTTTCAGCTTTACGCCTCGCTCTCTGCGCAGTACGTTGATATCAAAATTTTGATATTTTGAGAGTAATTCCTTACTGTTATCTGTTTGACTACCTGAATTAAGAACCGCCAATGAACAGTTACGGAAAAGGCGGTATAAATCACTGCTCGCGGTACGCTTAAGCATATCTACTTCAAGCTGAGAGAGTAAATCCATTGATCCTAATGGATTGACATGTGTAATCAAGAATGACTCCTTTTACCCCTTGGGGGATTCCTCAGTAATGATTTATACCCAATAGGGTATAACTGACTTTATCTACAGTTTAGCTAGCGGTCACTCATCCAGGTTATTTCGATTATTGACGGGCTAACCTTCCGATTGCTGGAATAAACGCTTCGTTACTGCGCCACGGATTGATATCCAACCCTCCCCGACGAGTATAGCGTGCATAAACAGTGAGTTTTTCAGGCGCACATAATGTCATTAAGTCGTTGAAAATGCGCTCGACACATTGCTCGTGAAATTCATTGTGATGCCGAAAAGAAACTAAGTAGCGCAATAGTTTTTCCTGATCGATTTTTGGGCCTTGATAGCGGATCATAACCGATCCCCAATCGGGTTGGTTGGTGATGAGGCAATTTGATTTTAGCAAATGGCTAACCAGCGTTTCCTCAACGACAGGGCCAGTTGCCGCGTTGTTAAGATAATCGCGACTGAATTGATAATCATCAATTTCAATATCCTGATTATCGATGCATTTCCCAGCAAAATCGGTAATTGGTTGTTGTCTGAAATCGTGCAGGGGATGCAGAACAACCTCAATGTTACCATTGGCGCAAACGGATAAATCTTGTTGCAACGTTTTCTGTACCGTTTCCCAATCTGCAAAGCGTGTTTGGTTAAAGCTGTTGAGATAAAGTTTAAAGCTTTTTGATTCGATAAGGTTTTCACTGGCCGCATCTAAGCTGACGTGACCGATGGCAACTTGAGGAACGCCGCGTGTGTTGAGCCAGGAGAGTTCGTACATCGTCCAGATATCTGCACCATGAAAAGGGAGATTATCAGGAAACAGCCTAAGTGGTTCCCGGTTCATACTGCGGGGAACCGCTTGTAATAAAGTCGGATCGTAGTTATCGCGGTAAGGGGTTGGTTTACCCAATGTGAGTTGGGAAAGTGCATGATTATCTTGATATAAAGACATTAGGATTCCTTAAGCCTGAAAAATCTTATGATCGGGATAGTCTTTACGACAAAAAGCGTCTTAGTGACTAAAATCATCTGTAGTGTATCAAGGAATCCAAATGGTTCGTATTTTTTCCCAGGGTTATCGAACCAGCATTATTGTTGATGTGATTAGCGTGATGGCTAGGCAAGCTGAATTTAAATAGTAGATATATTGCTATATCTACTATTTATTAGGGTTCTATTAACCAAAAAACAATTAATCGGACAGCAATGTATCCAATAATGGTGATCTAAATAAGTGATGTGGATCGTACTTTTTTAATGCCGAAACTGCCGAAGCCCAGTTGTTATCAGCAGGCAAGCCATCAGTAAATGAAGCTGGAATTGTTTTGGTTAATATCTCTTTATCTTCCCATGCAGTCTTAGAACCATAAGCCCAGCCTTTACTCCATTCAACACGAGCAGAGGCATAAGAACCGTCAAATTCGTTGAATAGCCATTGTTCAAGTTGGCGAAAAAATTCAATAGCATCGGGGGTTTTTGGAAAAGTTAAGACATCAATCCAAACAGCCACATCCCATTCTGGATGATCTAAACGGGGACGAATGGCGGATAAACTGGGAACCGTTGCTCCTGTTACCATGACTTCAGCAGGATCATCTAATCCCGTTACCCTCACTTCAAGAGGACTATTGATGGGATATTTTAGTTGTTCTTCATATTGTTGTATGAGTGCTTTCCATTGGGTATAAAATTTGTTCGTTACAAGCTGGATGTGAGTACGTTGTGTCAATATCGCATAACCATTTGCTGTAACACGCAATGTGGTTGGTTTGACATATAACAACAGGTTCTTACTCCAACCCCAGATATCTTTTCCCTTCTTTTGCAAGGAATCATGTACATACCGATATTGTCTTCGATTCATTAAAGGCGTTATACATGGGAATGCAGTAACCGCATCCTCCACGATATCTGATACAGTTAATGAAATATTATCGGAAAATGGGTAGTTATAAGGCGTTGTCACTTCGATACTGGTGGTTGGTTTGGTTGGGGCCACGCTCCAGACTTTTAGCCACGGCTTCTTGGTAAAGGGAAATAAAATGATTTCGGCCCGACCACTTTGATCCAGAAAATAACTTAACGTCCGTTTTTCTTTGGCATTTTCTGGCAGGGAAAATAACTCATCCGCAGGAATATCGGTAAAACTTTGACACCGAAGGCGTTGATTTTTACCCGCCTGAAACTGCACTTCTAAAATCAAGGCGCAGCCAATATGCGTTAGTAGAGGAGCGCAATCAGGTTCATCTCGTTCAAAACGTTTAACAATATATTGCTGAGTTTCTTTATCCCATACAACAGCAGACAGAGATAATATCGTATTACTCAGAGAGCCAAATGTATGCCCAGACAGTGGAATTTCGTCAACGGCTTTGATAGCTGTTCCATGCCCGTTTATTGCGAGAACTGCGCCAAGTGTTAAACCGCCAGGCGCAGGGGTGGCAGTAAAGCCCAAACCTTGTTCTTCCATCTGGGTCATTAATGTTTCCATCAATACGCTGGGTTGTGCAGTTACTATAGAAAATTGGGTACGATGCTCGATATTAACATGGGTGAAATACGAGGAAAGATCCATCAACATAATGTGATTCTTGAAATTTTGACCTGATTCCAATATGAGTGATGACCAATTATGTGATTGTCCGATAGGTCTTAATTTATAATTCTCTTTCCATGCCCAATTGACAACGGAAATCACCTCTTCAATCGTCTTCGGTATGCAGCATGGTATATTATTGGCACAAATTTCCCCTGACCAATTTTTAAAGTTGATCATTTTACAGGTTACTTCTTGGGGGAAATTAGGTAAGTCATATTCTATTTCGTTAATTGTCTCTTTTTGTAAAGAAATATCTTCTTTTTTGATTGTATCTGGCGATGGCATGTTCTATTTCCTTAGTTTTTAATTTATAGGGAGTGACTTTTTAATATAAGTTCAACAATATATCTATTTGTTAAGAACTATTTTATGGAAATGAAATATAGATCATCATTTGAATGGGCAGTGAATACTATAAATTGATAAGCAGTAGATGTAAAAATATATCTACTGCTTATTTGATAATGTTATAACCTGCATTTTTTAATTTGAAATCTGTAGATATATACTCAATAAACTTCAAGCTGCAATCCGCAAGACGAGGCGAGGCCTTATATTTCCCCGCGCAGCGGGGAAATATAACACGCATCTTGAAGTTGGATTGGTATAAAATAGAAGTCCATGATAAATTTTATAATTTATTGAAATAGATGGTAACATCACTCTTATAAGCTTGAAAATGTGGATGATATAATCATATGACCTTTAATGTGACAGAGGCACTCCCTGATTTTACCCGACGTTATGTTGAATTATGGCAAGAGAAAACAGGGTTTCCGCCAGCCAGCAGTGAGTTGTATGGCATTCCTTCACCCTGTATCGAGCGCACGGGAGATGGTACGGTGTATTGGCTTCCACGGCCGTTTTCTGTCCAAGAAAAACTTAGCAAGGTAGAAACTGCACTGGAGATCCGTTTGCAGGACGCCATCCATAATTACTATGTGATGCAGTTTGCAGGTGATATGACTGCCTGTTTTGCCGGACAAAATTTCAGCCTGATTCAGGTATGGAGTGAAGATGATTTTATTCGCTTGCAGGAAAATCTGATTGGTCATCTTGTTACACAGAAGCGGTTAAAGCTCTCACCTACCGTCTTTATTGGGACGACTGATTCCGATATGGGGTTGATTTCTGTGTGTAATTTGACAGGGCAAGTGATTCTTGAGCAGTTTGGCAGCCATGAACGGGAAATTTTATCCACAGATTTGGCAAATTTCCTTTCGGTTATCAATCCCGTTGTGTGCGGTTGATTGCAGATATTGATTGGCTTTTTTGTAAGAGATATCTCACATTTTACGTGAGATATTTCTTATAATCATGACGTGAATATTATTCATTGAAATTATTTTTATTCTATATCAATAACATGTGTAATTTTATCTCAAGGTGAATTTTTCATATCTCTTACCATGCTGATTCAGTAGCTTGTTTCAAGAGTCTGGATCGTAGATCCTTTCACTGTTCCGTAAGGAACTACTGCAAAACAATAACCAGGGATAAATCCATCGGGAAGATGGTACAAGGATGATTAGGTACAGGCAGGAACGCTAAAAACTATCAGTATAATGATTGCATAAAGGATAACTGACAGGGATGTATTTTGTCAGGGAAATGAGCAGGAAGCACCCCATGTAGCAGGATTGCTATGACAGCCACTCAAGAGGAGAGAGAATATCTCTCCTCTTACTTCACTTGTATCGTCTTAACTATTTGCTTTAACTATTGCCGCCACTTTTCCTACCGTAACTTTTCCGCTGAAATCATATCAATGATACTCTTACGTCCCAATGACACGGTGGCAGTTTTTGTCATCTGAGCAATAGACAAGCATCAGACGAAACATCATGAGTATCGAGAAACAAATTCTACATAAATTGCAATTAATTGAAGCTACCATGAAAACGGTGGGAATATGGCAAAATTATCCGCCTAGACCAGAAGCCTTTGAAAGTATCGAACCTTTTTCCATTGATACAATGTCAGCAGAAGAGTGGCTCCAGTGGGTATTAATTCCAAGGATGCGTGCCTTGATAGAACAAGAAGCCTGTTTGCCGACGGCATTTACCATCGCTCCGTATTTTGAAGAAGTGTATAAAGAAGAAGTAGAGCGTTTTTTCCCTTTACTTGAACACTTACGGGCATTGGACAACCTGTTTACGCAGGATACCTAATATGCTGGAGATTATTTATCAGGATAAGCATATTGTTGCAGTCAATAAGCCTGCCGGCTGGTTGGTTCACCGGAGTTGGTTGGCGCGTCATGAAACTGTTTTTGTGATGCAGACATTGCGCGATCAAATTGGACAGCATGTTTTTCCCGTCCATCGTCTGGACAGACCAACATCGGGCGTTTTATTGATGGCGCTTTCAAGCGAAGTAGCCAGGACACTTGCACAACAATTTGAATTTCACGATATACAAAAAACGTATCACGCAGTTGTGCGGGGTTATGTTGAAGGTGATGATATTATCGACTATGCCCTAATGGAACAGTTGGATAAAATTGCGGATAAATTTGCTGATACAGATAGAGAAGCACAACCCGCTGTTACTTATTATCGTTCGTTGGCAAAAGTAGAGTGTCCGGTTGAAATAGGGCGTTATCCAACATCTCGTTTCAGTCTGTTGGAGCTGATGCCAAAAACGGGTCGTAAGCATCAATTACGACGACATATGGCACATATTCGACACCCGATCATTGGGGATACGACGCACGGCGATTTGCGACAAAATCGAGGAGTTGCTAAATATTATCAGACTGGCAGGTTAATGCTGCATGCCAGCTGTCTTCAACTCAAGCATCCCGTGACAGGAGAGCGCCTTCTCCTCACTGCGCGCTGGGATCAATCATGGCAGCATTTGCTTGAGCAATTTGACTGGCAGGGTATTGTACCTGATCTGGAATGTTTGACTATTCATGAATAAACGCAGTATCAAACCGATTAAAGAGATCAATATCTATGGCAAAGATTGGTGTTTTCGTTGGTACAGTTTATGGCAATGCGTTAGCGGTTGCGGAAGAAGCACAGCAGATACTTGAGCAGCAGGGGCATAAGGTTGAGGTTTTTGAAGATGCAACCTTAGAACAATGGCAAGAGTATTTGCAACACGTTGTTTTAGTGGTCACTTCAACAACGGGGCAAGGTGATCTGCCTGACAATATCCAGCCGCTTTATACAGAATTAAATGGTAAGTTGGGTTATCAGCCCGATCTGAGCTACGGCGTGATTGCGTTAGGTGACAGCAGTTACGACACTTTCTGTGGTGGTGGCCGTACATTTGATGAACTGTTACAGGAACAGGGAGCCAAACGAATCGGCGAGGTACTGTTGATTGATGCAATTGAGGTTGTTGAACCTGAAGTCTTTGCCCAAGACTGGATTGAGGAGTGGGGGACTTTGTTGTAAGGAAATAGTCTATTACACCGCTTATACGCATTAATCTTCAAGTTGCAATTTACAACACGCTATGAAATCTGATATCTCCCCGCGAAGTGGGGAGATATCACACGCATCTTGAAGTGAGATTGGTATATACCTTTATTGGGTTCGAAAATTGGGGAGGATAAGCGGTGTATGACAAACTGACATAATTACTTACGGGCCAGCTTTTCCAAATCTGCTTCTATTTCTGCAATCTTATTCGCAACGACATTTTCGAGATGGCGTAAGTCGTCGAGGATTTTACGTTGCAAATCCACTTCTATATGATCATGCTTGCAAATCTGATCTAACTCTTCAATGACATAACGTAGGTTGGTGTTGATCTCTTTGACTTCTTTATAACCCTGGCTAGAGTGGGCGTCAGAGATGGTCTTTAACTGGCGTGGATACTTAAATTTAACGCTTTTGGCGAAGAATTCGCCTTTGTCCTTGCGGAAATAAATCTTCAGAATGTCGTTATTCGCTTCCTGACGGAGGCTATAGCGATCAATATCTTCAGGATGTGTGATCCCCAAACTTTTCAAGTTATCGTACATAACGCGCCACCTAGTCATCTAAATGAAATGGAAAGGCTAAAAAAATAGTGGATTTATTATCCATTTCATAATTGTTAAAAGTCAAATGGTTAATAGGGATTGAGGAAATACTAACCGAAACAGGTTGGTTTTCAGTAGAAAAGTAGAACAACAAAGTAACATGTTTTCTTATTGAACTTAATATTCAATCAAACTAATATCACGTCAAGAGATATTTATCAATTTGGTAACTGTATTGTCCATTTTAGGTAAGTAGAGCTGAGAGGAAGACATGCCAAAAAAATTGGTGGATCCTGAAAAGATTAATGCAGTTTTTGCTCATTTGAACGAAGGCTCAGATAATCATGCCCTCTATATTTCATTAATGGGCGGAACAGATATTACAAATCAGATAAGAGGGTTAGTATTTTCTCCTGGTTATCGCATGGTTCGTGTCGATGGCCGATTGGGGGAGTGGATTAGTCAGTCTCATTTTGAGCTAGCCTTAATTAATGATGTCTCTAAAGAAGTTGTTTATTATAACAGGGTAGTTATACAGCCAGATGTTGTATTAAATTGCCGCCCTGTAACACAAATTCTTGTGTGGCGAATTAGGACACCCCAACATCGAGCTGTCCTACGTGACTTAGCCGGTAAGGTATTCTTTGATTATTTAATTGAACGGTATGATGTCATTGTATCAGATATGAACCAGACAACTGACGGTATGGCTTTTTGGCAGGATCGGATGTATGACGCACTAGCATATAATATGCATGTTTATTCTTATGACATGATTTCTGGTGAATTGCACAAAATTCTGACCCAAAATGATGTTAGCAGTCAAGAAATGTGGTTATGGGGAGATCCTGAACACTACCAAAATAGATTAGCAATCATTTCTAAAAATGAGTTACCTATTCAATAGAATTGTTTCAGTAAGTTATCTTCTATACCAATCTAACTTCAAGATACGTGTGATATCTCCCCGCGAAGCGGGGAGATATCAGGTTTCTTATGAAATAGAAAGTTTATATCGTTAATCAATATTTCTCAGCAGTTCATTAATACCCACTTTGCCACGGGTTTTGGCATCAACTTTTTTCACGATAACAGCACAATACAGGCTGTAGCTGCCATCTTTAGACGGAAGATTCCCGGAGACGACGACAGAACCCGCGGGTACGCGGCCATAATGGATTTCGCCGGTTTCGCGATCATAGATTTTGGTGCTCTGGCCGATGTAAACCCCCATTGAGATCACAGAGCCTTCTTCTACGATAACGCCTTCGACAATCTCAGAGCGTGCACCGATAAAGCAGTTGTCTTCAATGATGGTTGGGTTGGCCTGCAATGGCTCCAGAACACCACCAATACCAACACCACCGGATAGGTGAACATTTTTACCGATCTGTGCACAGGAACCGACTGTTGCCCAAGTGTCTACCATTGTGCCTTCATCCACGTAAGCCCCAAGGTTGACGTAAGATGGCATCAATACGGTGTTGCGGGCGATATAAGCCCCTTGGCGAACAGCCGCAGGAGGTACGACACGGAATCCTTCTTTTTCGAAACGAGCCTGATCATAGTCAGCAAATTTCATCGGCACTTTGTCGAAATAGCGGCTTTCAGCACCTTCCATCACCTGATTGTCATTAATGCGGAAAGAAAGCAATACTGCTTTTTTCAGCCACTGATGCGTTACCCACTCTCCGTCGATTTTTTCAGCGACACGCAGTTTGCCACTGTCCAGCATTTGAATAACCTGATTAATGGCATCGCGGGTTGCGCTATCAACGGTAGTTGGGGTAATGTTAACCCGATCTTCAAATGCATTTTCGATAGTCGTTTGTAATTGCTGCATAAGTATGCGGTTCCTAATTTCTGTTAAGAGAATCTTGTTATAGTTTATCTCGTGTGTTGAGAGCCTCTGTCAACCTTTCTGATAGTTCATTCCTTATTTTTTTATGTAATGCGTTTTGATCTTTATCCGCTAATACAAAAAAGTCTTCGACACGTTCGCCAATAGTCGTAATGCGGGCGCCATGTAAGAAAACACCCAATTCAGCGAAAATATTGCCTACCCGTGCCAATAATCCAGGTTGATCCAATGCGACCAATTCCATATAAGTACGGCGAGCATTTTTTGTCGGTAAAAAGTTAACTTTGGTTGGGACATTAAAATGGCGCAACTTGGCAGGCAGATTGCGGGCCTTTGGTACCTTAGGATGCGGATCGTTCACGACTGTCAATAAGGCACGGCGGATAGGTTCGTGACGATCAAACGCCAGAGGATGACCGTTAGGATCCAAAACAACAAAGGTATCCATCGCCATGTCATCACGATTAGTGAAGATTTGAGCATCATGGACACTTAAATTACGTTTGTCCAATTCCCCAACAACGGCTGCAAAAAGCGAAGGTCGGTCCTGACACCAAATAAAAATTTCTGTGCCACCGTGAGAAAATGCGGTGCTGATCAAAACCACGGGTTCCGGGGGAGTGTGATGGATTAAATGGCTGGCGTGCCACGCTAATTGGTCGGGGGTATGGCGCAGGAAATAATCTGCATGGCAACGGCTCCAGATATTGTGTAAACGCTGTTCGTCGATATTTTCCTGGCGCAGAAGAGCCAATGCTTGCAAGCGATTGTTGCGGATGCGTTCCCGTAAATCAGGTGTGTTTTGAATACCTTGGCGCAATTGGGTTTCAGTGGCGAAATAGAGTTCACGTATCAGGCTCTGTTTCCAGCTGTTCCAGAGTTTAGCGTTGGTTGCACAAATATCGGCAACGGTCAGGCAGACTAAGTAATTAAGGCGGTTTTGGTTTTTAACCTGGCTGGCAAATTGCTGGATGACTTCTGGATCTTGAATATCCCGACGTTGTGCAGTCACTGACATCAGCAGATGATCGCGCACCAGCCATTCCACTAATCCAGCTTCGTGGTTTGTCAGACCGTGCTGTTGGGCGAATGTGAAGGCATCTTTAGCACCAAGCTCAGAATGATCACCATTACGCCCTTTGGCAATATCATGGAAAAAAGCGGCCAGCCGTAATAGCTCTGGTTGAGGAAGACGCGGGTAAAGTTCAACACACAGAG
This sequence comes from Xenorhabdus sp. BG5, assembly GCF_015163665.1. GTDB lineage: Bacteria > Pseudomonadota > Gammaproteobacteria > Enterobacterales > Enterobacteriaceae > Xenorhabdus. Next base: position 20,839 of record NZ_JADEUG010000026.1, read on the forward strand.
GGTGGATCACACGGTTATTTTCATCAGCAAAACTTTCCAGTTTTTGCAGTACACGGATGGTGTGTTCGTCAACGGTATAAGCATGAAAAAGGTCAAATTGCATCTGGCCGACAATATTGCTCCAAAATGGCATATAAGCCCCTAAGACACTATGAAGGTGCATTGGGAGTAATGCCCCTGTAACTGCATGGGGATGGCGCAGAATATCCATGAAAATTCTTCGTGCTTTGGGGAGTTCACACAACGGGGTGGTCAGATTTCTTCGGGCATAGCGTAGTTGGCGTAATGTCGTGGAATAGATCCCTTCAATTTCACGATGTTCAGCCATGTGATAAAACATGCTCAATATTGAAGTGGGATCACGGTTAAACAACGTTTCATCGATCAGATCGATAAGGTTTCCCCGCAATTGAAACTCAGTGTTCAGGAAGCGTGGTTTTTCATTGGGCTGCAATGCCAAAATGGCTTCATTAAACAGTTGCAGCAGCATGTTATTTAGCTCACTGACACGGCGGGTCATGCGATAGAAATCTTTCATCATTCGCTCGACCGGCTGATTTCGTTCCCCTTCATAGCCGAGCAGTTGGGCGACACTAAATTGGTGTTCGAACAGCAGCCGATTATCGTAACGGGTAACAACCAAATGAAGCGCAAAACGGATACGCCAGAGAAAATTCTGACATTCGTTCAATTCATTGCGTTCTTCCTGGGTCAGGAAACCAAAATTGACCATTTCATCTAAGGAGGTGGCGCCAAAATGGCGATGAGCGACCCAAAGTAACGTGTGAATATCGCGTAGACCACCTGGGCTGCTTTTGATATCAGGCTCCAGATTGTAACTGGTGCTGTGATAGCGTCGATGGCGTTCTTGTTGTTCAGTAATTTTAGCTGCGAAAAATTGAGCGGATGGCCAGAAATCATCACTGAAAATATATTTCTGCATGCGCAGAAAGAGAGATAGATCCCCACAAATTAAACGGGATTCAATGAGGTTAGTCGCGATAGTGGGATCGGAAAGCCCCTTTTGCTGGCATTCTTCGAATGTCCTGACACTGTGGCCGACTTCAAGACGGATATCCCAAAGCAGGGCAATTAGCTGCCCAAGGCGAGTTGATTGCTCTTCAGTCAATGGCGATTCGCTCAGAATCAATAGGTCAATGTCAGAGAGAGGATGTAATTCGCGGCGACCATAACCACCAACCGCAATCAGGGAAAAGGAATCGATCTGATCAAATCCTTGTTCCTGCCATAATCGTTTTAAAAGTTGATCAATATAGTCACTGCGGGTGTAAATCAGTGCGTTCGCTGAGATCCCAGCCTTGAATGCGTGTTCAAGCCAGAGCTGGAATTCATCAATATGCTGTTTAAGGGTGGGGAATTGCAGATCATTGTGGGAAAACTCCACAGGAGAAAGAGGCGGAACGGGGGCTTGCGCTAAGGAGATATCAACCGGCATATGCAGAAACCTATCGTGAGAAAACTCATGATGACCAGATTACTGAGAAAATAATAGGATGAACAGGGATTGTTCACAGCGATAAAAGCTCCCGGGAGTTGAAGATAGCCGGGAGCTTGTTGATTAAGTTTAATAATTTGGTTAGCTGGCAATTATGCGTTCACTAATACCGCTGAGATATGCGCTTCTTCTTCTTGGCGCCATGTCATGATTTCACAACCATTATCGGTAACGACAATAGTGTGTTCGTACTGTGCAGACCAACCACGATCTTTGGTTTTAACTGTCCAGCCGTCTTTCATGGAGCGGATACGAAAATCACCCGCGTTGACCATCGGCTCAATAGTAAATGCCATGCCTTTTTGCAATACCACACCGCCATCATCAGCATCATAATGCAGAACATGCGGTTCTTCGTGGAAGCCTCTGCCGATACCGTGACCGCAGTATTCGCGGACAACAGAGTAATCGTGACTTTCGACAAACTGCTGAATGGCTTTGCCGATGGTACGCAGACGGATGCCGGGTTTAACCATTTTCAGGGCAAGGTACAAGCTTTCCTGCGTTACGCGACACAGGCGCTCACCTTGAATGGTGGGCTTGCCGACAATAAACATTTTAGAAGTATCACCGTGGAACTCATCTTTGATGACTGTCACGTCAATATTGACGATATCACCTTCTTTCAGGGCCTTATCATCGCTTGGAATGCCGTGGCAAACCACGTCATTGACGGAGATGCACACGGATTTAGGAAAGCCGTGATAGCCCAGACAAGCCGAGATGGCTTGTTGTTTTTCGGTAATGTGCTTGTGGCAGATACGATCAAGTTCACCCGTAGTGACGCCAGCCTTAACGTAAGGCTCAATCATTTCCAGAACTTCGGCGGCCAGACGTCCGGCAACCCGCATTTTCTGAATGTCTTCTTCTGTTTTGATAGAAATAGCCATGAAATGGGTCCATTTAAGTCGGAAAATTACCGACTACTTGATATTAATTAAGGAAAGTATTGTCGGTAATGGTATCAGCCCACCGAATGGATGCCAATATAACCCGCATCAGTCGCCATAATAAACATAGCTGTAACAAACGTAGCTGTAACAAATGTTGGAGTCTGGTGGTGGTTTATGGTATAAAGCGCGCCGGTATTCTGCGTAATTGTTTCTGATGTGATGCGATTGGTCAAGGATACTAAATAAACTCATTATGTGTAAATAACACACACGGATCGGCACATACACCGGGGTGCTCTTATGCGGTTAACTCATGTATATGAATCGCCCGCAGTCAAGGAGTCGGTGTCATGGGATCTGTGGAGGCATAACCCCAATTAACTTTATAGAGGTCTAAAATGGCAACTGTTTCCATGCGCGATATGCTGCAAGCGGGCGTTCACTTCGGTCACCAGACTCGTTACTGGAACCCAAAAATGAAACCTTTCATCTTTGGTGCTCGTAACAAAGTTCATATCATCAACTTGGAAAAAACTGTTCCAATGTTCAACAATGCGTTGGCAGAGCTGAACAAAATCGCTTCCCGTAAAGGTAAAATTCTGTTTGTTGGCACCAAGCGTGCTGCGAGCGAAGCAGTAAAAGAAGCAGCACTGAGCTGTGACCAATACTTCGTTAACCACCGTTGGTTAGGTGGTATGCTGACTAACTGGAAAACGGTTCGTCAGTCAATCAAGCGTTTGAAAGATCTGGAAGTTCAGTCTCAGGACGGTACTTTTGACAAGCTGACTAAAAAAGAAGCGCTGATGCGTTCTCGTGAGCTTGGCAAACTGGAAAACAGCCTGGGCGGTATCAAAAACATGGGCGGTCTGCCTGATGCGCTGTTTGTTATCGACGCTGAACACGAACACATTGCTATCAAAGAAGCAAACAACCTGGGTATCCCTGTATTCGCTATCGTTGATACCAACTCTGATCCAGATGGCGTTGACTTCATCATCCCTGGTAACGACGACGCAATCCGTGCAGTTAAACTGTACCTGACTGCGGCAGCTACCGCTGTTCGTGAAGGTCGTTCTCAAGATCTGGCTGTTCAGGCTGAAGAAGGTCTTGTAGACGCTGAATAATAAGGCCTGCTCATTTTGTTTGAGCCCTTATTGACCAGGTATTGAAATATATTGGTTAGGGGGCCTGTTATGGCCCCCTTTACCTATCTGATATAGAACTATTATCTGATATAGAACTTTCCACGCGGAATATTATCTTCCCGCTAGACACATCGAGGAATAAAACAAATGGCTGACATTACCGCTGCTCTGGTAAAAGAACTGCGTGAGCGTACTGGCGCAGGCATGATGGAATGTAAAAAAGCACTGGTTGAAGCAAATGGTGATATCGAACTGGCGATCGATAACATGCGTAAATCAGGTCAGGCAAAAGCGGCTAAGAAAGCAGGCCGTGTTGCTGCTGAAGGTGTTATTCTGGTTGAAGTTGCGGCTGATGCTAAATTCGCAGCTATCGTTGAACTGAACTGTGAAACTGACTTCGTTGCTAAAGACTCTGGCTTCCTGGCGTTCGGTAAAGAAGTGATCACTTCTGTTATGGCAGACAAAAACGCTGACATCGATGCACTGAAAGCGAAGTTCGAAGAACAGCGTACTGGCCTGGTTGCGAAAATTGGTGAAAACATCAACATTCGTCGCGTTGCTATTCTGGAAGGTGAAGCGGTTGGTTCTTACCTGCACGGTTCCCGTATCGGTGTTCTGGTGGCTGCTGAAGGCGCCAACGAAGAACTGATCAAACACATCGCAATGCACGTTGCGGCAAGCAAGCCAGAATACGTGAACCCAACTGACGTTCCTGCTGACGTTGTTGAGCGTGAGCACCAGATCCAGCTGGAAATCGCAATGCAGTCTGGTAAGCCTCGCGAAATCGCAGAGAAAATGGTTTCTGGCCGTATGAACAAATTCACCGGCGAAATCTCTCTGACTGGCCAGAACTTTGTGATGGACCCAAGCAAATCTGTTGGCGATCTGCTGAAAGAAAACAATGCTAAGGTTATCAACTTCATCCGCTTCGAAGTTGGTGAAGGTATTGAGAAAGTTGAAGCTGATTTCGCAGCAGAAGTTGCTGCAATGAGCAAACAGTCTTAATTTTCTTGAACGGAGCCGCCAGTTGGCGGTTCTGTTTTATCTCATGATGAGTTTTTACATCTGGGCTTTATCGCGTGGATGTGTAGTAGTTGAGTAAATCTTAATAGATCCCCAATATCCTTATCTGCTTAGGACTGAACACCATGGCAACCAATGCAAAACCCGTATATCAGAAAATCCTGCTTAAGCTCAGTGGAGAAGCCCTGCAAGGCGCAGAAGGTTTTGGTATCGACGCCAGCGTCTTAGACCGCATGGCTCAGGAAATCAAAGAACTGGTTGAGCTGGGTATTCAGGTCGGTGTCGTTATTGGCGGCGGTAACCTGTTTCGTGGTGCCGGTTTGGCAGAGGCAGGAATGAACCGTGTAGTCGGTGACCACATGGGCATGTTGGCGACGGTGATGAATGGTCTGGCAATGCGTGATGCCTTGCACCGTGCTTATGTGAACGCCCGTTTGATGTCGGCCATCCCACTGAATGGCGTGTGTGACAATTATAGCTGGGCTGAGGCGATAAGCTTACTGCGTCACGGTCGTGTTGTTATTTTCTCTGCGGGTACTGGCAACCCGTTCTTTACAACAGATTCCGCTGCATGTCTGCGTGGCATTGAAATCGAAGCGGATGTTGTGTTAAAAGCAACTAAAGTTGATGGCGTTTATTCTGCTGATCCTGCAAAAGATCCTGAAGCCGTTCTCTACAATAAGCTCACTTATCAGGAAGTATTGGAGCGTGAATTGAAAGTGATGGATCTGGCGGCCTTTACGCTGGCTCGTGACCATAACCTGCCAATTCGTGTTTTTAATATGAACAAACCAGGCGCACTTCGTCGTGTTGTGATGGGAGAAAGTGAAGGTACGTTGATTTCTCACGGCTGATTTTTCACAGTTCGTGCTCAGAGACATTGGTGAAATTTGACGGTATGATCAGCGTCCTGATGCGCCAAATTTAATGACACAGGGTCACATATGTCGTAGCGTATTCGGTTCACTTATCACTGATTTACGCAGTGTGGCCTAAAAAATAACCATCTCCCAAGGGTTTGTAACGTGATTAATGAAATCAAGAAAGACGCACAAGACCGCATGGAAAAAAGCGTCGAAGCACTGAAAAATCAAATTAGCAAGGTTCGTACTGGCCGTGCTTCTCCTAGCCTGTTGGATGGCATCAGCGTTGAATATTATGGCGCTGCGACTCCACTGCGTCAGATTGCAAACGTTGTTGCAGAAGATGCCCGCACGTTGGCGATCACGGTATTTGATCGCTCTATGAGCGCGGCAGTTGAAAAAGCCATTATGGCTTCTGATCTGGGTCTGAACCCCTCTTCTGCCGGAACAATTATCCGCGTTCCATTGCCACCTTTGACAGAAGAGCGTCGTAAGGATCTCATTAAAGTTGTTCGTGGAGAAGCGGAACAGGGCCGTGTCTCTATCCGTAACATTCGCCGTGATGCGAACGATAAGGTCAAAACACTGCTGAAAGACAAAGAAATCAGTGAAGATGAAGAACGTCGTTCACAAGATGAAATTCAGAAATTGACTGACAGCTTCATTAAGAAAATTGATGAAGCGCTGGCTAATAAAGAAACTGAGTTGATGGATTTCTAATTACCGTTTCACGCATACAACGCCGCAAGAATTGCGGCGTTGTTCTTATCCTGGATATGACACTTCGTATCACATTTCTTTCTCAAGTGATGGACATAGCGATCTGCACCGCTCAAACTATGACAATTTCCTGTTGCGATTTTCCATTGCAATTTTGTATCAGTAGCATACTTAGAGTATTAAAATGAAACGGTTAACTATTCTTGGCTCAACGGGTTCGATTGGGAAAAGTACGCTTTCTGTTGTCCGCAATAACCCGGAGAAATTCAGTGTCATCGCACTGGTTGCTGGGAAAAATATTGAAGTCATGGCACAGCAATGTTTGGAATTCCACCCACAATATGCAGCAATGGCAGATGAGCCGTCAGCAAAAGCTCTGCGTCAGTTGTTACAGGCGCAGGGAAGTCAAACCGAAGTGCTGTTTGGTAAAGACGCTATTTGTGATTTAGCTGCATTGGAAGATGTCGATCAAGTCATGTCAGCCATTGTTGGCGTCGCAGGTTTATTGCCGACTTTGGCCGCTATCCGTAAGGGTAAACAAGTTCTGCTGGCTAACAAAGAATCTTTGATTACCAGTGGCCGTCTGTTTATGGATGCGGTTGTCCAATATAAAGCGCAATTGCTGCCAATTGATAGCGAACATAATGCTATTTTCCAAAGTCTGCCGGAGGGGGTTCAGCACAATCTTGGCAAGGCAAATCTAAAAAAGCACGGTATTTCCAGCATTATCCTGACAGGTTCGGGCGGGCCGTTTCGCAAGACGCCTTTGGAGAATCTGCCCAACGTAACTCCGGATGAAGCATGTGCTCATCCTATTTGGTCAATGGGACGTAAAATTTCGGTGGATTCTGCTACCATGATGAACAAAGGCTTGGAATATATCGAAGCGCGTTACCTGTTCAATGCATCCGCAGATGAAATGGAAGTATTATTGCACCCCCAATCGGTCATTCATTCGATGGTTCGTTATCAGGATGGCAGCATCATTGCACAACTGGGAACACAAGACATGTGTACCCCAATTGCTTATGCGATGGCTTATCCTAATCGTATTCCATCCGGGGCAAAGCCATTGGATTTTACCGAATTGAGCATGCTCACTTTTGAATCCCTGGATTATCAGCGTTATCCCTGTTTGAAACTGGCGATTGAAGCTTGCCACCAGGGGCAGGCGGCAACAACGGCGTTGAATGCTGCAAATGAAGAAACCGTAGATGTTTTTTTGCAAGGTGGAATCCGTTTCACAGATATTGCGACAATCAATCGGTTGGTCGTTGAAAAAGTAAATTTATCTGAACCTCAAAGTATCGAAGAGGTCTTAGAAATCGATAACATAGCCAGGGCTTTAGCGAAAGAAGCCATAAGCACTTTTGCCAAATAGCAAGTTTTATTAATAAGTATAGGTTTGCGTTTTGGCAAATGATATAGTTCGCGGGTAAATTACAGTTGCTATAATAGCCATTTCAATTATCTGGTGCTTGCATTCTAATCATAGATAAGCGCAGGTTAAAGGCTTTCATTCAGTCGTGCCTGAAATAGCCGTGATATCCGTGCTAATTGTTGACACGTAACACGGCTTTTTCATGTTTGGAAGTGATTGAGTTTACCAAAAAGTCAGCTTAGTTATTTAAGGATTATTTTGAGTGATATCTCCCAGTGATAATGACTCATTGCCAACGTTACCCAGACATGTCGCCATCATTATGGATGGTAATGGTCGCTGGGCAAAAAAACGGGGCAAATTAAGAGTCTTTGGCCACCGTGCAGGAATTAAAGCCGTACGAAGTGCCGTGAGTTTTTCAGTGAAACATAATATTAATTCATTGACGCTATATGCTTTTAGTAGCGAAAACTGGAATCGCCCACAGCAGGAAGTCAGTTCATTGATGGAGTTGTTTGTTTTTGCTCTCGATAATGAAGTAAAGAGCCTGCATAAACACAATGTGAAATTGTCTGTGATTGGTGATATCAGTCGTTTTAGCTCACGGTTGCAGGAGCGTATCCGCCGTTCTGTTGAACTAACAGCAGGCAATACCGGATTGCAGCTTAATATTGCTGCTAACTATGGCGGTCGTTGGGATCTGGTTCAGAGTTTTAAGCAAATTGCTGAAAAGATTAAAACCAATGAATTATCTCCCGAAGAGATTACCGAAGTGACAGTTGATGACTTCATCAATTTAAGTCAGCAGCCCGAAGTGGATCTGGTGATTAGGACTGGCGGCGAACATCGTATCAGTAATTTCCTGCTATGGCAGATCGCTTATGCAGAATTGTATTTTACCGATATACTTTGGCCTGATTTTGATGAAACTGTTTTTGAAGGTGCGATTAATGCCTTTGCCAAACGAGAACGCCGATTTGGCGGAACACCAGACGATGCCGAAGTGGGATCATAGGAGGAGAACTTGCTGAAGTACCGTCTTTTAACTACGTTGATATTGATTCCACTTGTTATTGTAGCGCTGTTTTTCCTCCCCCCAGCAGGATTTGGGTTAGTTGTCATTGCTGTTTCAGCACTTGCTGCATGGGAGTGGGGGCAATTTGCAGGTCTCTTCACTCAAGTCAAACGCATTACGCTGGCTGTGTTATTTGCTATAGGGCTATTAGCCTTGCAGTACTCTTTGTCAGATTTTTTTCACCTCATTGAAAAACCACAAATTGTGTACCTGTTGTGGGCTGGCATGCTTTGGTGGGTGGTCGCCATTTTATTGGTGGTGACTTACCCGGCTTCTGCGTCCATCTGGAAATCGTCGGTTGCCTTGCGTCTGCTATTCGGGGTTATGACTATCGTGCCATTTTATTGTGGGATGATGGTACTGCGCACCCAGGGCTATGAAAATAATCCCTATGATGGCGCATGGTGGTTGCTGTACGTCATGCTGTTGGTATGGGCTGCCGATTCAGGCGCTTATATTTTTGGCCGTACAATGGGTAAACATAAAATGGCCCCAAAAGTATCCCCTGGCAAAACGCTTGAGGGGTTGGTTGGTGGGTTATTAACGGCTGCACTGATTTCGTGGTTGTTCGGTAAATTTGCTCCTGTCCCCGCGATGCCAGAACATTTGTTGCTGATTTCTGCGGTGGTGGTCATTGCCTCGGTCTTTGGTGATTTAACTGAAAGTATGTTCAAGCGGGAATCTGGGATCAAAGACAGTAGTCAATTAATTCCTGGGCATGGCGGTGTCATGGATAGGGTCGATAGTCTAACTGCGGCAGTTCCAGTGTTTGCTGGGCTGGTTATGTTGATTTCTTCTGGATTTACTCTCTGAAGGTACGTAATGGATATTCTCTGGAATCTGGCTGCATTTATTGTTGCTTTGGGTGTTCTCATCACAGTGCATGAGTTTGGTCATTTTTGGGTTGCCAGACGATGCGGTATCTATGTTGAACGCTTTTCCATCGGATTTGGCAAGGTGCTTTGGCGTCGTACAGATAAACAGGGAACCGAATACGTTATCGCTCTTATCCCCCTTGGTGGATATGTCAAAATGCTCGACGAGCGGGCAGGGGAAGTTGCTGCCGAACGTCGTCATATGGCATTCAATAACAAAACCATTGGCCAGCGCGCGGCAGTTATCAGCGCTGGACCAATCGCAAACTTCATTCTGGCGGTGATCGCTTATTGGCTGGTTTTTGTGATTGGCGTGCCATCTGTACGCCCGGTAGTGTTGGATGTTAAGCCAAACTCGATTGCTGCACAGGCAAATATTTTGCCTGGAATGGAACTAAAAGCCGTTAATGGTATCGAAACTCCTGATTGGAATTCAGTACGTCTTGTCATGATAGGTAAAGTGGGGGCGACATCGGTCACTATGGATGTTTTGCCTCTGAATGTGCCTGATAATGTGCAAAAAACACTGGATTTGAGTAAATGGACCTTTGATCCGTCCAAGCAGGATGTTTTGCTGTCTTTGGGCATTATGCCTGTTGTACCACGGCTGAGTTCGCAAGTGGAAAAAGTTTATCCTGCTTCAGCCGCTGAAAAAGCAGGTTTACAAAGTGGGGACAGGATCGTTAAAGTCAACGATCAAGATGTCGATGTATGGCACACTTTTTCATCTTTTGTCAGGAAGAATCCTAATGTTCCTCTAAAATTGGACGTTGCGAGAGCGGGGGGAATGCTCTCCTTGTCCCTGACCCCTGAAGTCAGAAAATTATCCAACGGCCATGAGGAGGGGTTTGCTGGCACCGAACTGAAAATCATTCCATTGGCGGATGAATACAAGGTTATTCAGCAATATGGACCTTTTTCTGCCATTTATGAGGCAGGAGACAAAACGTGGCAATTAATGAAGCTGACTGTCAATATGATCGGCAAATTGATTGTGGGTGACTTAAAACTGAATAACCTGAGCGGCCCGATTTCCATTGCTAAAGGCGCCGGAGTATCGGCTGATTCTGGCTTGGTGTATTATTTAATGTTTTTGGCGCTGATTAGCGTCAATCTTGGGATCATTAATTTGTTCCCATTACCTGTACTAGATGGTGGACACTTGCTTTTCCTTGCTATCGAAAAGATCAAGGGGGGGCCAGTCTCCGAGCGTGTACAAGACTTCAGTTATCGCATTGGTGCTATATTACTGGTGTTATTAATGGGGCTTGCACTTTTCAATGATTTCTCCCGCTTTTAAGGTGGGAGACCGGTTAGGAAAACGCATAACAACGATGGCGATGAAAAAGTTGCTCATAGCGTCGCTGCTGTTCGGCAGCGCCACTGCATACAGTTCAGACGGATTCGTAGTTCGGGACATTCACTTTGAGGGTCTTCAACGCGTCACCGTTGGTGCAGCATTACTGAACATGCCAGTTCGAGTGGGTGATACGGTTAGTGATGAAGATTTTAGCCGCACAATTCATTCATTGTTCGCAACTGGAAACTTTGAAGATGTTCGTGTCTTACGTGATGGCAATTCACTTGTTGTTCAGGTAAAAGAACGGCCAACCATCGCCAGCATTACTTTCACCGGCAACAAATCGGTGAAAGATGATATGCTCAGGCAAAACCTTGAAGCCTCTCGCGTTCGTGTTGGTGAAGCCCTTGACCGCACTATGCTGTCCAATATTGAGAAGGGACTGGAAGATTTCTATTACAGTGTGGGTAAATACAACGCGACAGTAAAAGCGGTTGTCACGCCACTGCCCCGTAACCGTGTTGATTTGAAGCTTGTTTTCTCTGAAGGGGTTTCTGCCAAGATCCAACAAATTAATATTGTTGGTAATAAATCCTTCTCAACCAATGAGCTGCTTAACCAGTTCCAACTGAGGGATGATGTTCCTTGGTGGAACGTGACGGCTGACCAGAAATACCAGAAACAAAAATTGGCAGGTGACCTTGAAACCTTGCGCAGTTTCTATCTTGATCGAGGCTATGCTCGTTTCAATATTGACTCAACTCAAGTTAACCTGACACCAGATAAGAAAGGTATTTATGTCACTGTCAATATCACCGAAGGCGATCAGTATAAAATCGCTGGGGTTGATTTGAATGGTAATTTAGCGGGTTACCAGTCCCAAATCGAAGAATTGACTAAAATCGAACCAGGTTCGCTGTATAACGGTGCAGAAGTCACCAAGATGGAAACCGCCATCAAAAACCTGCTTGGTCGCCACGGTTATGCTTATCCTCGCGTAATGACCCAACCTGAAATCAATGACGCCGATAAGACGGTTAAGCTGCATGTGAATGTTGATGCTGGCAATCGCTTCTACGTGCGTAAAATCCGTTTTTCAGGCAACGATGTGAGTAAAGATTCGGTATTACGCCGTGAAATGCGTCAGATGGAAGGCGCTTGGCTGGGGAGTGATTTGGTTGAACAGGGTAAAGAACGCCTCAATCGATTAGGGTATTTTGAGTCTGTTGATATGGAAACGGAACGTGTACCAGGCAGTCCAGATCAAGTTGATGTGGTTTACAAAGTCAAAGAACGCAATACGGGTTCTATGAACTTTGGTGTGAGTTTCGGCACAGAAAGTGGCATGGGTTTCCAGGTTGGTCTTCAGCAGGCCAACTGGCTGGGAACAGGGAACTCCATGAGCATCAACGCCAGTAAAAATGACTATTCAACATCCGCCGATTTATCGATGACTAACCCTTACTTCACTGTCGATGGTGTCAGTTTGGGTGGGCGTGTGTTCTATAACGATTTCCGCGCTGATGATGCTGATCTTTCGAATTATACCAATAAAGCATACGGTACTGAGGGAACGCTCGGCTTCCCATTGAATGAAAATAACGGCCTGTCGTTTAGACTGGGTTATATCCATAACTCTCTGTCTAACATGCGACCACAGCGCGCGATGTGGCGTTATTGGAGTAAAATGGGTAAACATCCAAATTTTGAAGACAAAGCGAAATTTGATTCTAATGACTTCACCGTCACAGTAGGATGGGTTTACAACAACCTTGACCGTGGTTTCTTCCCGACATCTGGCCTGAAATCCTCTCTGGATACGAAAGTGACCATTCCTGGTTCAGACAACCAGTTCTATAAAATCACCTGGAACTCAGCCGCTTATTATCCATTGGATGATGATCACGCATGGGTGCTGATGGGACGTACACGTCTGGGATATGGTGGTGGTTTTGGTGGCAAGGAAATGCCATTCTATGAAAACTTCTATGCCGGTGGTTCCAGCAGTGTTCGCGGCTTTCGCTCGAATAATATTGGCCCGAAAGCGGTTTATCTAGATAAAAGTGGTAATCCAGAGAAAAATGGCCCATCCCGTGATGCAGTAGGAGGTAACGCGACCGCGGTTGCGAGTTTCGAACTGATTACCCCGACACCGTTCTTGGATGCTAAATATGCCAACTCTCTGCGAACTTCGCTATTTGTGGACGCGGGGACCGTGTGGGACACCAATTGGGATAAGACTGACGCTGGGTTGCCGGACTACAGCAAGCCAAATAACATCCGGGTTTCGGCCGGTATTGCTTTGCAATGGATATCACCATTAGGACCATTGAGCTTCTCTTATGCGCAGCCCATTAAGAAATATGCAGGTGATAGAGCGGAGCAGTTCCAGTTCAATATTGGTGGAGTTTGGTAATTATTAATCATTTTTGGTAAAAATCGCCCTATTATTAATATGTAAAAATAGCGTAGGTCAAAGGAGTTTATAGTGAAGAAAATATTGTGTGCAGCAGGTTTGGGGATCGCATTAGCGTTTTCTGCGGGTGCGCAGGCGGCAGATAAAATAGCTTTAGTGAACGTTGCTGAAGTTTTTCAACAGTTACCTGCCCGTGAAGCTGTGGCAAAACAGTTGGAAAACGAATTTAAAGGCCGCGCAACCGAATTACAACGTATGGAATCTGAGCTGCAAACTAAAATCCAAAAATTACAGCGTGATGGCTCAACCATGAAGGCCAGTGAACGCGAAAAATTGGAAAAAGAAGTGATGGCGAAACGTGATGACTTTGCTCAGAAAGCGCAAAGTTTTGAAAACGACAACCGCCGTCGTCAGATGGAAGAACGCGGTAAGATTCTGAACCGTATTCAGGATGCAGTTAAAGTGGTTGCGGGCAAAGAAGGTTACGATCTGGTTCTGGATGCGAATACCGTGGTGTATTCTACGTCTGGTAAAGATATCACTGCCGAAGTACTGAAACAGGTTAAGTAAGTAAATGGTTTCAATTCGATTGGCTGATCTCGCTCAGCAGTTGAATGCGCAATTGCACGGTGATGGCGATATTGTCATCGCCGGTATTGCGCCGATGTATTCAGCAAATAACGAGCAAATTACATTTTTATCCGACAGTCGTTATACTGACAAACTTGCTACCTGTCAGGCTGCGGCTGTTGTGCTGCGTGAAGCAGACCTCCCTCACTGCAAAGTTGCCGCGTTGGTGGTTAATGATCCTTACCTTGCCTATGCACGCATGGCGCAAATTATGGATACGACCCCGAAACCTGCACAGGATATCCACCCATCAGCCGTTATCTCCTCTGAGGCGGTACTGGGCAAAAATGTGGCGGTTGGTGCAAATGCGGTTATCGAATCCGGCGTTATGCTTAGTGATAATGTTATCGTTGGTGCGGGTTGTTTTATTGGAAAAAATGCGCGGATTGGTGCAGGAACCCGTCTTTGGGCCAATGTATCGATATACCACAATGTTGAAATTGGTGAGTCGTGTTTGATCCAGTCAGGGACTGTTATCGGTTCTGATGGTTTTGGTTATGCCAATGAGCGTGGAAATTGGGTTAAAATTCCACAGTTAGGCACAGTGATCATCGGAGATCGCGTTGAAATCGGCGCTTGCACAACAATTGATCGCGGCGCATTGGATAACACTGTCATCGGTAATGGTGTTATCATAGACAATCAATGTCAGATTGCCCACAACGTGACGATAGGAGACAACACCGCAGTGGCGGGTGGCGTCATTATGGCGGGTAGTTTGAAAGTTGGCCGTTACTGTATGATTGGTGGAGCCAGTGTCATCAATGGGCACATGGAAATCTGTGATAAAGTGACCGTGACGGGTATGAGCATGGTGATACGTTCAGTCACAGAGCCTGGCGTATACTCATCGGGGTTCCCGTTACAACCGAACAAAGTTTGGCGCAAGACTGCCGCTTTAATCATGAACATCAATGAGATGAATAAGCGCTTGAAGTCAGTTGAACGTCAACTGGAAGGTGAAAACGAGTAATCATACCCGCATTTTGGATAGACATTTTTGATTAAACGTTTTTAATTAGCATTTTTGGTTGTGCTTTTGATTTTTGCGGCCTGCCTGATAGCTCTGAATTTGGAGTTAACGCAGGCCGTGTCGTTAATATTATGATTCTTATATGACAGGAAGAGTATTTAGATGAGTGATAATCATACTCTGCAAATTGAAGAGATTTTAGATTTACTGCCTCACCGCTACCCATTTTTGTTGGTAGATCGCGTCTTAGACTTTGAGGAAGGTAAATTTCTGCGCGCAGTCAAGAATGTATCATTTAATGAACCATTCTTTCAGGGACACTTCCCTGGTAAGCCTATTTTTCCTGGCGTCTTGATCCTTGAAGCAATGGCTCAAGCTACCGGCATTCTGGCGTTCAAAAGTGTTGGATCACTGGGGCCAGGTGAATTGTATTACTTTGCAGCGATTGATGGCGCTCGCTTTAAGCGTCCGGTTCTGCCAGGTGATCAAATGGTCATGGAAGTAGAATTTATTAAAGAACGTCGCGGTGTTGCGCGTTTCAGGGGCGTAGCGAAAGTCGATGGAGAAGTGGCTTGCGAAGCTGAAATGATGTGTGCTCGCCGTCGTGAGGCTTAATCCATGATTGATCAGACCGCTGTTATTCATCCCTCTTCCATTATTGAAGAGGGTGCTGTTATTGGTGCCAATGTTCGCATTGGCCCATTTTGTTATATCGGTGCCCAAGTTGAGATTGGTGAAGGGACTGAGTTGAAATCCCATGTTGTGGTTAATGGGATAACTAAAATTGGTTGTGATAACCAGATTTATCAATTTGCTTCCATTGGTGAGGTCAATCAGGATCTCAAATATCAGGGTGAACCAACCCGCGTTGAAATTGGTGACCGTAATCGCATTCGTGAAAGTGTTTCTATCCACAGAGGCACTGTTCAGGGTGGGGGTGTGACTAAAGTTGGTAGTGACAATCTGTTGATGATCAACGCCCATATCGCCCATGACTGTATCATTGGTGATCATTGTATTATTGCGAACAATGGGACATTGGGTGGACATGTTATTTTGGGTGATTATGTCATTATTGGTGGAATGACAGCCGTGCATCAATTCTGTCAAATTGGTTCCCACGTGATGGTTGGTGGTTGTTCCGGCGTTGCTCAGGATATTCCTCCTTACATCATTGCACAGGGAAACCATGCAACACCTTTCGGGCTGAATATCGAAGGCCTGAAACGTCGTGGGTTTGACAAAGAATCTCTGCATGCAATTCGTCATGCCTATAAGACGCTTTATCGCAGCGGAAAAACATTGGAAGAAGCCAGACAAGAGATTGATCTCCAGGCGGAAAACAACCCGCATGTGAAAGTATTTAGTGATTTTCTGGAACATTCCGTAAAATCCAGCCGTGGCATCATTCGTTAATAAGTAGATGAAGGATATTCCTTTGACTACCTTTTCTTCTGTTGATAATCAGCGCACGCTGACAATTGGTTTGGTCGCCGGAGAAACATCCGGTGATATCCTTGGGGCAGGGCTGATCCGCGCATTGAAAGCAAAAATTCCGCACGTCCGCTTTGTGGGTGTTGCTGGTCCACTTATGCAGGCAGAAGGGTGTGAAGCCTGGTATGAGATGGAAGAGCTGGCCGTAATGGGGATCGTTGAAGTTTTGGGACGTTTACCCCGTTTGTTGAAAATACGCAAAGACTTAACCGCGCGTTTTACCGCGTTGCAGCCTGATGTGTTTATTGGCATTGATGCACCTGACTTTAACATTACTTTGGAAGGCAGGCTTAAACAGCAGGGAATTAAAACGATCCATTACGTTAGCCCATCAGTATGGGCATGGCGTCAGAAACGAGTGTTTAAAATGGGGCGGGCAACGGATTTGGTATTGGCGTTTTTACCTTTTGAAAAAGCCTTCTACGATCGATTTAACGTTCCGTGCCGATTTATTGGGCACACAATGGCAGATGCGATGCCTTTGCAACCCGATAAAGCCGCCGCCAGAAAAATATTGGATATTTCCTTGGCTGCGCACTGTCTGGCGATTTTGCCTGGCAGTCGTCATGCTGAAGTAGAGATGCTCAGTGCTGACTTTTTAAAAGCCGCACAATTATTGCGGGAAAAATTTCCCGACTTGCATGTATTGGTTCCTCTGGTTAATGCCAAACGGCGTGAACAGTTTCAGCGCATTAAAAACGAGATAGCACCGGATTTGCAGCTCCATTTATTGGATGGCAAAGCGCGTGAAGCCATGATTGCCAGTGATGCTACTTTACTGGCATCCGGTACGGCTGCGCTGGAATGTATGCTAGCCAAATGCCCAATGGTGGTGGGCTATAGAATGAAACCTTTTACATTTTGGCTGGCAAAACGTTTGGTGAAAACACCGTATGTTTCTTTGCCTAATTTGCTGGCAGGAAAAGAATTAGTCAAAGAATTACTACAGGATGAATGCGAACCTCAGGCATTGTCAGAGGCACTGTTACCTCTTGTGCAAGGTGGTGCAGATGTGGAAGCGTTGAAACAAACGTTCTTGCATTTGCATGAAAGCATTCGCTGTGATGCCGATGAACAGGCTGCGCAAGCCGTTCTGGAATTAGCGAGAAGATAATGGATTTTGTTTATCCACAGGCGAATTTGATTGCCGGTGTTGATGAAGTTGGGCGTGGCCCATTGGTAGGGGCTGTAGTGACTGCGGCGGTTATTCTTGATCCGGCTAAGCCCATTGCTGGCTTGATGGATTCGAAAAAACTGACGGAAAAGCGCCGTGAAGCCCTATATTGGGAAATAAAAGAAAAAGCCTTGTGTTGGAGCCTGGGGCGTGCAGAGCCGGAAGAAATCGATCAGCTTAATATTCTCCACGCCACCATGCTGGCTATGCAAAGAGCCGTTGAGGGGTTGGTACTCATACCGGATTATGTTCTGATTGATGGCAATCGATGTCCGGCATTAGCCATGCCAGCCCAAGCTGTCGTGAAGGGCGATAGCCTGGTTGCAGAAATCAGCGCCGCCTCCATTCTTGCCAAAGTAACACGTGACAGGGAAATGGCAGAACTGGATAAACAGTTCCCTGGCTACGGTTTTGCGCAACATAAAGGTTATCCAACCGCCCTGCATCTGGAAAAATTGGCTTCTTTGGGCGCTACGGAGCATCATCGTAAGAGTTTTGCGCCAGTTAAACGGGCGCTAGGTCTTGGATAAAATCTGGGGTAAGTATCTGGACAGATTATGACAGAACCACGTTTTGTACACTTACGTGTTCACAGTGATTATTCAATGATTGATGGCTTGGCTAAGATCGGCCCATTGGTGAAAAAAGTCGCCAAATTGGGGATGCCAGCTTTTGCGATCACGGATTTTACCAATTTATGTGGATTGGTGAAATTCTATGGCAGCGCTCATGGTGCCGGTATCAAGCCCATTATTGGTGCAGATTTTTATGTGGAAAGTGATTTGTTGGGGGATGAATATGCCCATCTGACGATCCTTGCCCGTAATAATGAAGGTTACCAAAATCTGACTTTGCTGATCTCTCAAGCTTACCAAAAAGGTTATGGCGCGATTGGCCCGACTATCCGGCGGGAATGGCTGGTGAAATACAAAACAGGGTTGATCCTGCTGTCGGGTGCGCGCATGGGGGATGTGGGTAAATTCCTGTTGCGTGGCAATCGTGCGATGGTGGAGCAATGCCTCGATTTTTATCAGGAACATTTTCCTGACAGCTATTACCTTGAGTTGATCCGTACTGGACGTCAGGATGAAGAAAACTATCTTCATGCGGCAGTGGCACTGGCGTCAGAAAAAAATCTTCCTGTTGTGGCAACCAACGACGTTTGTTTTCTTGAAAGCGAAGACTTCGAAGCTCACGAGATTCGGGTTGCTATCCACGATGGTTATACACTGTCTGATCCGAAACGTCCTAAAAATTACAGCCCTCAGCAATATCTACGCAGCGAGCAGGAGATGTGCGAGCTTTTCTCAGATATTCCTGAAGCGCTACAAAATAGCGTAGAAATTGCTAAACGCTGTAATGTCACGATCCGTCTTGGTGAATATTTCCTGCCGCAATTTCCGACGGGAGAAATGAGTACTGAAGATTTTCTCATTGAAAAATCCAAGGAAGGGTTGGAAGAACGTCTGGAATTTCTCTATCCCGATCCAGAAGTCAGGGCGCAAAAACGTGCAGAATATGATGAGCGTCTTGATATTGAGCTGAACGTTATCAACCAGATGGGATTTCCTGGCTACTTCCTGATCGTAATGGAATTTATCCAGTGGTCGAAAGACAACGGTGTTCCCGTTGGTCCAGGGCGAGGCTCTGGTGCCGGCTCCCTTGTGGCTTATGCGTTAAAAATTACCGACCTCGATCCGCTGGAATTCGATCTGCTGTTCGAACGTTTCCTTAACCCTGAACGTATTTCCATGCCCGATTTTGACATCGATTTCTGTATGGAAAAACGTGATCAGGTTATCGATCACGTTGCAGATATGTACGGGCGAGATGCGGTATCGCAGATCATCACTTTTGGTACGATGGCGGCGAAAGCGGTTATCCGCGATGTTGGGCGTGTACTTGGGCACCCTTATGGATTTGTGGATCGGATATCGAAACTGGTGCCTTCTGATCCGGGTATGACACTGGAAAAAGCGTTTGCCGCCGAGCCACAGTTACCTGAAATTTACGAAGCGGATGAAGAGGTTAAAGCGCTGATAGACATGGCGCGCAAACTGGAAGGTGTCACTCGTAACGCAGGTAAGCATGCCGGTGGTGTTGTTATTGCACCAACTAAAATTACTGATTTTGCACCGATTTATTGTGATCCAGAAGGGCAAAACCCGGTTACCCAGTTTGACAAAAACGATGTGGAATACGCAGGCCTGGTTAAGTTTGACTTCCTTGGCCTGAGAACCCTGACCATCATCAACTGGGCACTTGAGATGGTGAATGGACGTCGTGCCAGAAAAGGGCTGGAACCGATTGATATTGCAGCTATTCCGCTGGATGATCAGCAAAGTTTCGATATGCTGCAACGCTCTGAAACCACGGCCGTATTCCAGCTTGAATCCCGCGGAATGAAGGATTTAATCAAACGTCTGCGCCCTGACTGTTTTGAAGACATGATCGCATTGGTGGCACTGTTTCGTCCTGGGCCGTTGCAATCAGGCATGGTAGATAACTTTATCGACCGTAAACATGGTCGGGAAGAACTTTCCTATCCTGATGTTGAATGGCAGCACGAATCCTTAAAACCTGTATTGGAGCCGACTTACGGTATCATTCTGTATCAGGAACAGGTGATGCAGATTGCGCAGGTTTTGGCTGGTTATACCCTTGGTGGGGCAGATATGTTGCGCCGTGCGATGGGTAAGAAAAAACCAGAAGAGATGGCTAAACAGCGGTCGGTATTTGAAGAGGGAGCGGTAAAACAGGGCGTTGATGGTACGCTCGCCATGAAAATCTTCGATTTGGTAGAGAAATTCGCGGGTTATGGCTTTAACAAATCTCACTCCGCAGCTTATGCACTGGTTTCTTACCAAACGTTATGGTTGAAAGCGCACTATCCAGCAGAATTTATGGCTGCCGTAATGACAGCGGATATGGATAACACTGAAAAAGTCGTTGGGCTGGTGGATGAGTGCTGGCGCATGGGGCTGAAAGTTCTTCCTCCTGATATTAATAGCGGCTTGTATCATTTCCATGTCAATGATGATGGCGAAATTGTTTACGGCATTGGTGCGATTAAAGGTGTGGGTGAAGGACCGATTGAAGCGATTCTCGAAGCCCGACAGAAAGAGGGGCATTTCAAAGAGCTATTCGACCTGTGCGCACGTGTTGATACCAAAAAAATAAACCGTCGGGTGATGGAAAAACTGATCATGTCCGGTGCTTTTGATCGGTTGGGGCCACATCGTGCGGCACTGATGTCTTCCCTGGAAGGAGCGCTGAAAGCAGCGGATCAACATGCCAAAGCCGAAGCTACAGGGCAAACCGATATGTTTGGTGTGTTGGCTGAAGAACCAGAACAAGTTGAGCGTTCCTATGCCAGTACTCCGAAATGGCCAGATCAGGTGGTATTGGATGGTGAGCGGGAGACTCTGGGTTTGTACTTAACGGGACACCCAATCACAGGTTATTTGAAAGAGATTGAACGATATACCAATGGATTGCGTCTAAAAGATGTGAACCCGACACCTCGTGGCCAGGTAACAACTGTGGTAGGTTTGGTATTAGCTTCCAAAATAGTGACGACCAAGCGGGGAAACCGGATTGGTATCAGTACATTGGATGATCGTTCAGGACGCCTGGAGGTCATGCTGTTTTCTGATGCGCTGGAAAGGTATCAGCATTTATTGGAACAGGACAAAATTTTGATTGCTACCGGACAAGTCAGCTTTGATGACTTCAGCGGTGGGCTTAAAATGACAGTTCGTGAATTAATGGATATCAGCGAGGCACGTGAAAAATTTGCACGTGGGCTTGCTATCTCGTTATCAGACAGGCAAATTGATGAACAATTATTGAGCCGTCTTCGTGGTGCATTGGAGCCACACCGTTCAGGTACGATACCGGTTCATCTTTATTACCAGCGGGTAGATGCCCGCGCCCGTTTACGATTCGGGGCGACATGGCGGGTAACGCCAACAGACACCCTTTTGACCGATCTGCGAACTCTGCTGGGTAATGAGCAGGTAGAATTAGAATTTGACTAGAATAGGAACATTATGAGTCTGAATTTTCTGGATTTTGAACAGCCGATTGCCGAGCTGGAAGCGAAAATTGATTCGCTTACCGCAGTTAGCCGTCAAGATGAAAAGCTAGATATCAATCTGGATGAAGAAGTCCAGCGTCTGCGGGAAAAAAGCCTGGAGCTGACTCGCAAAATTTTCGCTGATTTAGGGGCATGGCAAATTTCCCAGCTATCACGCCATCCTCTGCGTCCTTATACACTGGATTATATTCAGCGTATATTTACTGACTTTGAAGAGTTAGCGGGTGATCGTGCTTACGCAGATGACAAGGCTATTGTGGGAGGATTAGCGCGTATTGATGGCCGTCCTGTCATGATAATAGGCCACCAGAAAGGGCGTGAAACCAAAGAGAAGATCCGCCGTAATTTTGGTATGCCATCACCGGAAGGTTATCGTAAGGCGCTGAGGTTGATGGAAACGGCCGAACGTTTCAAATTGCCAATCATTACTTTCATTGATACTCCTGGTGCCTATCCTGGGGTAGGTGCAGAAGAGCGTGGTCAGTCAGAGGCTATTGCACGTAACCTGCGTGAAATGTCTCATCTTTCTGTACCTATCATCTGTACTGTGATTGGCGAAGGGGGTTCTGGTGGTGCATTGGCGCTTAGTGTTGGTGATAAAGTCAACATGTTGCAATACAGCACCTTCTCTACTATCTCTCCTGAAGGTTGTGCTTCCATTTTGTGGAAAAGCGCTGAAAAAGCACCATTGGCGGCTGAAGCAATGGGGAATACCGCACCACGCCTGAAAGAATTGAATCTGATTGATACTGTTATTCCTGAACCATTGGGCGGAGCACACCGTCACTATGAAAAAATCGCCGAAACCTTGAAGGCTCAATTGTTGGCTGATCTTTCTGAATTGAGTGAACTGGACAGTGAAGAATTAGTTAACCGTCGTTATGAACGTTTAATGCAATACGGTTACTGCTAAGATCTGAAATATTTGAATCGCTAATAGCGGCTTGAACGTATTTATCAGGTGGAAATACTAAGGAGTGATAGCTCCCTGGTATTTCCGCCTGTTTTGCTGTTTGTGAGGGCGAAATCATCACGGCGTATCTAATCTAATATTATCATGCCCAATGATATTGGGATGGAATGGGTGCCTTGTGGGCTGGGCTTTAAAATAATAAGTTGAGTTTTCTATGGCCAAATATAAATATATTATTTATGCGTTTTCTTGCGTGTTTATCTGGAGCTTTATTCCTTCTATATCGCGTTTTGGTCAGAAAGAAATGGATCACTTTCAATATTTATTCTGGTCAAATATTTTGTCTGTTTTAGCGGTATTTGTCGTTGCTCTCATGATGGGGAGAAGTTGGAAGGGCATTTTATTCATTCCTTTGCCCGTTATGCTTAAGGTTTTGATCTTAGGTGCTTTGGATTGTTTCTTCTATTTGCTGCTTTACTATGGTTATTCCATTGAAAATGGTGTTGCTGTTTTGGTGATCCAATATAGCTGGCCGTTAATGATTATTGCATTGTCATTTTTCCTGTTTAAAGAAAAATTAACGATCAGGCAAATGATTGGCATTGCCATGGGTTTTATGGCTGTTGTGATCACTTTCACGAAAGGAAATATTACCGAAATTGCGGTAGAGCATCCGCAGGCATTGTTGTTGGTATTTAGTGGATCATTTTGTTTTGCATTAATGTCGGTATTATCGAGGCAATTTGCTATTGATCCCTATATTAGTACATTCTGGGTATTCCTCTGTTCTACCTTTGTCTCTTCGGTATTTATGTTTGCTTTTAGTAGCATTAATTTACCTGTCGGTGATTCACTGATGCCAACATTGCTTAATGGCATCATACTGAATGGAGTCTCTTATATTATTTGGTTCAAGGCCATGAATAGCCCAGATTCTCATAAGATTGCCTCAATCTTATTTTTATCACCCGTCTTGTCGATGATGTGGATTATTTTGTTTTTTGGTGATGCGTTTGTCCCTGCTTATGTGATTGGGTTAGTGTTGGTTATCATTTCTGGATTACTCTGTATCAGTGCTAAGAGAAAGACTTCTGAACAAGATGAATTGATGGATGATCTGATTGAGGATTGATCAGGCAAAATGAAAAAAGGTTTGGCTCTATAATGGCAAGTACTCATGATCTTCTACTCACGGCGTTGGCAGAGCAAATTGGTCAGCATAAAAAGATTTTGATCGGATTTAGTGGCGGTTTAGATTCCACGGTATTGCTGCATTTGCTTGTTCGTTTGCGAATCCAATCTTATCAATTGAGTCGTGAACGAATGGCGTTAAGGGCAATCCATATTCATCATGGCTTAAATCCAAAGGCGGATTTATGGGGCGAGCATTGCCGTCAGGTTTGTGCTGACTGGCAGGTGGATTTCCGAACCGAAAAAGTTCAGCTTAATACTCGCCAGAATGGGATTGAAGCTGCGGCTCGAAATGCACGTTATCACGCTTTCCAACGTGAGTTACAACCGGATGAAATTTTAATCACGGCACAACATCTTGATGATCAGGCAGAAACGTTCTTATTAGCATTGAAACGGGGCAGTGGCCCGGCGGGATTATCTTCCATGCCTGCCAGAATGCCATTTGCAGGAACGACATTAATTCGTCCATTGTTAAATGTAAGCCGTGCAGAATTGGAAGAATACGCACTGATACAAAAATTACCATGGGTAGAGGATGACAGTAATCAAGATGATCGTTATGACCGTAATTTCCTGCGTCTGAATATCATGCCATTACTCAATCAGCGTTGGCCTCATTTCCCCCAGGCAGTTTCCCGTAGCGCCAGCTTGTGTGGTGAGCAAGAACAATTACTGGATGAATTGCTGCAAGAGTCTTTGGATTCATTGATTACCGCAGAAGGTTCGATATCTATTCCTCCTTTGGAAAGCAGTTCTGAGGCAAAACGAAATGCATTGTTGCGGCGATGGCTCAGTCAGTGTGGGGTAAAAATGCCGGCACGAGAGCAGCTTCAACGTATTTGGTCAGAAGTGGCACTCGCCAGAC
This sequence comes from Xenorhabdus sp. BG5, assembly GCF_015163665.1. Taxonomy (GTDB): domain Bacteria; phylum Pseudomonadota; class Gammaproteobacteria; order Enterobacterales; family Enterobacteriaceae; genus Xenorhabdus. The sequence continues at coordinate 45,388 of NZ_JADEUG010000026.1, forward strand.
AAGATGCAGAACCGCGTTTTAGGTTAGGGCACTATGATATTCGTCGTTATCGGCAGCAACTTTGGTTACTTCCGCAATATCAAAATCTGGCGGGAACTATTCTTGCATGGGATTTACAACAGGCATTGACGTTACCAGATGGGTTGGGAACGCTGCTCTGCGCTAAAGAAAATGGCATGACAGTCAGAAAGCCAACCGCTAATGAGCAAGTGACAATTCGTTTTGGTGTTCAGGGGAATATTAGTATTGTGGGACGACAACATTCCCGCCACAGTAAAAAACTGTGGCAAGAATTTGGGGTTGCGCCTTGGCTCAGAGAGAGAACACCTTTGCTCTATTACAACGAAAAACTGATAGCCGCGTTGGGGGTTTTCATCACTAAAGAAGGGCAGAATTTGCCTGATAACGAAGGAATTTCAGTTCAGTGGAAGAAAATTACCCACCATATTTAATGGCAGGGTGAGTGACATAACGTGGGTTGTAGAGTATTACTCCTTGATTTATAAATATTTTTACATAAAAAGTCCTTATCTTAATAAGGACTTTGGGCAGAAGGTGCTAATCGTTATTCGCGATCAGATTTAAGAATGCTCGATAACAATCGTTCCAATTTCTGGATTGCTGAAACTAATAATGTAATCTAACCTTAATTCACGGGTTCCTTCATTTGAATCGACGAGAAGATATTCAATTTTTTTTCTTAAAATCAGCTTATTAGCTTTTCCTTCAAGTGTTTCACCATCTCGCAATTGGAGATGCAAGTGTAGCTGGCGTTGGCATGCTAGCTCAAGGTTATCGTAATCATCACAGTTAATTGGTTGATATTCTTCGTTATCTATAGACATATTTGCTCACCACTATGTTAGTGGCGGTTATCGTGCCGCCCGTGATTGACCAAAATCAAATGCAAAATGCTACTTACGACTATAGCACAGTAAGCTTCCCGTTATACGAATAAGTCGGTGAGACTTTCGTTGAAACAGAAAGCGGATGAAATCTGTATCTTACCAGTATGCAATAAAATAAAGTCATGCTATTCGATTGCTCTCTCCGTGCATTTTGGAACCCAGTAGAGTAATGTCAATTTTATTAGGTAAAGTTTATGCTTTGCTTGGAAGTCGGTAATTATCTTTTTGAATTTATTGGATCAAATGATGAATAAAAAAATATTGCTTGCATTGTTGGTTGCTGGTGTATTCACCGCTACAGGATGCCAGAATACCTCCGTAACCCAGGATAGCCTTGTATCTGAGGAAAAGTCTCCGCCAACCGAAAACGTGTTTAGTGGTGTTGTACCTTGTGCGGATTGTGCAGGTATCGAGACTACCTTACAACTTGCTAAAGATGGGACATATATATTGGGGCAAACCTATTTAGAAGCCAAAAATGAAGAAAATACGTTTTTTGAAACCGGTCATTGGGTGATAAACGGTAAAAAGATTGTCTTAAGTCAGCAAGATGGCCAAAAATCTTATTATCAGATGAAAGGCGAAAATTTGGTTATGCTGGATATCGACGGCGAGCCAATTCAATCAAGCTTCAATTATGAATTAGATAAAGTCAAACCGAAAAAACTGGCCGGAGAATACAGCTATTTTGCTGATTCCGCTCTCTTTACAGAATGTGGTACAGGAAAGCGTTATGATGCTGCGGAAAATATCGATTTAGAACGTGGCTATAGCGCCATGGGCGTAGAAGGTGGAACCCCTGTTTATGTGGAAATAGAAGGCTATTATACGGTTCGTCCTTCAATGGAAGATGGCTTGTTTGATAATGCCGTGGTCCAAACAGGTAAAATTCATTTTGATAAAGCCTCTTCCTGCCATACTAAGAAATAACACACAACAGCGGTGCATAATCTATTGAAAAACCTGCGTATTCATTACGCAGGTTTTCTAAAAGCTGACAAACAAAATTAAGCTTGTTGAATATGGCCTTTCAGGTAATCAACAATATTTTCCAGTTTCAGCATCTGTTTATCACCAGTACGGCGGTATTTATATTCGATCTCACCGTTATCTAAGTTACGATCACCGATAACCAGGGAATGTGGTACACCGATCAGTTCCATATCAGCAAACATAACACCAGGGCGTTCTTTACGATCATCAAAAATGACATCAATGCCGCTGGCACGTAAGTCGGCATACAATTTTTCAGCGACTTCTTTCACGCGGTAAGATTTGTGCATGTTCATTGGCAGAATAGCCACTTGGAATGGGGCAATAGCATCTGGCCAGATAACGCCACGATCATCGTGGTTCTGCTCAATGGCTGCTGCAACGATACGGGTGATACCAATACCATAGCATCCCATAGTGATAACTTGATTGTGTCCATCTTCATTTTGCACAGTGGCTTTCAAGGCATCAGAATACTTGGTGCCTAATTGGAAGATATGACCAACTTCAATACCACGCTTGATTAACAGTGTTCCTTTACCGTCTGGGCTGGTGTCACCTTCAACGACATTACGGATATCAGCCACTTCTGGTAGTGGTAAATCACGCTCCCAGTTAATGCCGAAATAGTGTTTGTCATCAATATTAGCGCCTGCGCCAAAATCACTCATGATAGATACGCTGCGGTCAATAATGACAGGCATGGGCAGATTGACTGGACCTAAAGAGCCAGGGCCTGCTTCCACGATGGTACGGATTTCTTCTTCGGTCGCGAAAGTCAGTGGGCTGGCGACCAAAGACAGTTTTTCTGCCTTGATCTCATTCAGTTCATGATCACCACGTACCAGCAAGGCAACTAATTTATGCCCGCTTTCTTCTGCGGCATGAACGATCAGAGTCTTAACGGTTTTTTCAATTGGCAGATTAAATTGTTCTACTAGCTCAGCAATGGTTTTGGCGTTTGGTGTATCGACCAGACGCATTTCTTCAGACGGAGCCGCACGCTCTTGAGATGGCATGACTGCTTCAGCCAATTCAATATTAGCCGCATAATTAGACTCGGTAGAGAAAACGATATCATCTTCACCGCTGTCTGCCAGGACCTGGAATTCATGGGAAGCACTGCCACCGATGGAACCCGTATCAGCCAGAACTGCGCGGAAATCCAAGCCGATGCGGGTAAAGATTTTACTGTAGGCATCGTACATTTTATCGTAAGTTTCTTGCAGGGACTCCTGGCTGGTGTGGAAAGAGTATGCATCTTTCATGATAAATTCACGTGAACGCATGACACCAAAACGTGGGCGAACTTCATCACGGAATTTGGTCTGGATCTGGAACAGGTTCAGTGGAAGCTGCTTATAGGAAGTGACTTCGTTACGAACCAGATCAGTGATAACTTCTTCATGGGTTGGTCCCAAAACGAAAGGGCGTTCACCGCGATCAACAAAACGCAGTAATTCTGGGCCATATTGTTCCCAACGGCCACTTTCCTGCCACAAATCTGCTGGCTGAACGACTGGCATGGAAACCTCAACCGCTCCCGCATTATTCATCTCTTCACGAACAATGTTTTCAACTTTTTTCAATACGCGAACACCTGTTGGCATCCAGTTGTACAGGCCTGAAGCGAGTTTACGGATCATTCCAGCACGAAGCATCAGTTTATGACTGACGACTTCTGCATCAGCAGGTGTCTCTTTTAACGTAGAGAGCAGATATTGGCTAGTACGCATAGTAAGTTTCCATTGGATAGCGAAAAATAAAGGCAAATCGCTAGTCTACCAGTGAGATTGCGATGTCAAAAGGAGTTTTAGCGGTGTTCGATAGAAACCACTTCGGTTATGGCATTAAAAACGCGCCAGCGGACGTTAAAATCCAAGAGATGAACAGCATATATGCGGTCTTCCTGCGCTTTTTTACGGTAGGCAGGACGAGGATCTTGAGCCAATACTTGGCTGATAAAGCGCCTCAAATGAGGATAATGGGTTTTGTGGGATAAAAGTTGGTATTCCGCTTCTGGTGAGAAATTCACTGTCATATCTGCCTCTGGTGCGGCTTGGGCAAAACCCGCCTTGGCTTCTGGTCGTGATTCGGCAAAAGGCAGGTAAGGCTTGATGTCGATAACCGGTGTCCCATCCACCAAATCCAAACTACCCAGTTCCAGAATGACTCGGTTGTTCTTGCACTGAATATCTCTCAATTCTACCAGTGACATGCCAATTGGGTTGGGGCGGAAGGTTGAACGAGTGGCAAAAACACCCATTTTGGCATTTCCGCCTAAACGGGGTGGGCGCACTAATGGATTCCAGCCACCATTCATGGTTTGGTGGAAAACAAAAATAATCCATAAATGACTGAACTGCTCCAGCCCGCGTACTGCATCAACCTGATTGTAAGGCGCAAGTAACTCTAGCTGCCCTTTACCATCTTCGACCAAACCCGGTTGACGGGGAATGGCAAATTTCTCTTTGTAAGGAGAATGAATGGTCCCTATTTGCGTAAAATGAAAATCTGCCATGAGCGCTTTTTATTAATAACAATTATTTATTGGTTGTCAGTAATGCAGTGCCTTCACAAATAGCAATTTGGTAGCAACCCTGACCCGGTAAAATTGCACATTGATGAAGTAAGACTGCGTTTGCGTTTAGATAAGAGGCTTTTGCCAGCATATTTTGTCGTGCGGTTGCAATACTGGCGGGAGAGTCTTGCAACGTATTACGGCAGGATTCTCCGGCTACAATACCTAACTCTTTAAATGGTAAACCTAAAAGCTCATCCGGCTTGGTATAGAGGCGAACATAAGAGGATACCTTGCTTTTTTTGACTGACTGATGTTTCAACTTCGGATCTGACATACTAGATTTATTGAACTGGGTTGATGGTGAAGTACACCCAGCTATAAAGAGCGCTATGAAACAGACAGATAACACACGCATCGAGTTGAATCCTCATTAAAATTAAAAATGGGTGGATATTTTTATATCCACCCAATGATTTTAAGCTTGATTAACTAAATAGGAAAGATTACCAGCCTTTTATTGCTCCCCCCTTAAAGGCTTCATTGGCTTCTTTTGCTACTTCTGGAGACTGATACGCTTTCACAAATTTTTGCACGTTTTCAGCGTCCTTATTGTCTTCGCGGCTGACAATGATATTGACGTAAGGTGAGTTTTTATCTTCAACAAAGATGCCATCTTGCTCTGGAGTTAAACCAATTTGCCCCGCATAGGTATTATTGATAATAGCGAAAACAATCTTTTGGTCGTCCAGTGCACGTGGTAATTGTGGACCTTCCAACTGTACGATATCCAGGTGCTTAGGATTGCTGGTAATGTCCAAAATAGTTGGCAGTAGACCCACACCCTCTTTCAGAGTGATAAGACCTTGTTTTTGTAATAACAACAGAGCGCGGCCTTGGTTCGTCGGATCGTTAGGGATGGCAATTTGAGAACCTTCTTGCAGTTCATCCAGTGACTTAATTTTTTTGGAGTACGCCGCCATTGGGAAAATGAAAGAGTTACCAACAATGGCTAATTTATAGTTACGTTCTTTCACTTGCTGATCTAAAAAAGGCTTATGCTGGAAGACATTCACATCAATATCCCCCTTACTCAATGACTCATTTGGCAGAACGTAATCATTGAATGTCGTCAGCTCAACATCAAGGCCATATTTGTCTTTAGCCACTTGTTTAGCCACTTCAGCAACTTTAAGTTCAGGTCCTGCAATAACGCCAACCTTGATATGGTTTGGATCACGTTGTTCCTGTCCGCAACCCGCAAGAATTAATGTACCTAACAATGCACTGATTGCTGCAATAGATTTCAATTTTACTGACATATTTTCACCCCTATTGAATACTGATTTATAACCTGTCTTATCAAGTTACTGCGTACTACTATAATGAGGCTCTTATTCCCTTCATCTTTCAAATTGCAGCCAATAAAGCAGCAACTTGAAATTTGTCGGGTATAGGTATAAGCCTTGCCACTTTGTTGAAAATAATTTATTTGCGATTAACGGCTTTCACTAAATGATCACCGCCGACCTGAATCAAGAACACTAAAACAACTAATAATGCTAATACGGTATTCATCACTGTTGCATCGTAGCCGATATAACCATATTGATAGCCAATCTGGCCCAAACCACCGGCACCAACAGCGCCACCCATTGCGGAATAGCCAACTAATGTAATTAAAGTGATAGTGGCGGCATTAAGCAAACTGGGTAATGCTTCCGGCAATAAGATCTTTTTGACGATTTGAAATGGGGTTGCTCCCATTGCACGCGCTGCTTCAATTAAACCAGTCGGAATTTCCAATAATGCATTTTCCACCATGCGGGCAATAAATGGTGCAGCACCCACAGTCAGCGGAACAATGGCTGCCTGCAAACCGATTGATGTTCCCACAATCAGACGGGTAAATGGGATCATCCATACCAATAGAATAATAAAAGGTATTGAACGCGTAATATTTACCAATGCAGAAAGTATGCGATAAAACGTACCATTTTCAATTATCTGCCCAGGGCGAGTAACATATAGAAGCACACCCGCCGGCAATCCAATAACAAAGCCAAAGAAACCAGAGACGAAAGTCATGACGAGGGTTTCCCAGACTCCTTTAGCCATTAATAAAATCATTCCTTCAGACATAACCGAGAACCTCTACTTTCACATGATGCTCTTCTAAAAATGCAATTGTTGATTTGATGCTATCGCTTTCCCCATCTAATTCAGCCAGCATAACCCCAAATTTAACACCACCGGCATAGTCAATTTGGGAACTTAATATGCTGATGTCGATATTAAAACGGCGAACGGCTATCGAGATTACAGGTGCATCAACGGATTTACCTGTGAACTCCAGCTTCAATAATGGACTGCGATCAGGCGCGTATTCCGGTTGCAACTTCTGCAAGTAATCTTCTGGAATATCCAAATGCAACGTAGATTTGATAAATTCCTGAGCAACCGGTGTCTTGGGATGCGAAAATATCTCGCTCACAACATCTTGTTCGATCAATTGTCCACCACTGATGACAGCAACTTGATCACAAATACGTTTAACGACATCCATTTCATGGGTAATAAGAAGAATGGTCAAACCCAAGCGACGGTTAATGTCTTTTAATAATTCCAGAATAGAACGTGTTGTTGCTGGATCCAGAGCGCTGGTGGCTTCGTCACACAAAAGCACTTTGGGCGAGTTTGCCAGGGCCCGTGCAATCGCAACACGCTGCTTTTGACCACCTGATAAATTGGCAGGATAAGCATCATGTTTTTCAGCAAGGCCAACTAACTCTAGTAATTCGTTAACTCTGGCCTTTATTTCGGCTTTAGGTGTGTTATTAAGTTCCAAAGGTAACGCAACATTGCCAAACACGGTTCTGGATGATAACAAATTAAAGTGCTGGAAAATCATACCAATATGGCGACGGGCACGAGTAAGCTCACGTTCTGAAAGAGAAGTGAGATCTTGCCCTGCCACTAATACCTGACCAGAAGTTGGCCGTTCAAGCATATTCACACAGCGAATTAAGGTACTTTTGCCTGCACCCGAAGAACCAATAACGCCATATATTTGCCCCTGCGGGACATGTAGGTTGATATCTGAAAGCGCTTTTATCGTGCGCTTTCCTTGTTGAAATATCTTATTTATCTGAGTCAGTCTTATCATTTTTTTCTTATTAGATGTAAAGATGAATGACTTGAGAACATTTCAACAAGTCATGAATTAAAGTGGATGTTAAGGCGTCTAGACGTCTAAGTCAACTAGGAATAAATTAAATGCTGCATTCTCAATCAGTAATAAATCATGCGATACTGTCCACTTGGTACATTCTTGGAGTAATCAGGTGACTCAAGGTATTCCCGCCGTATTTTTAGATCGTGACGGCACAATTAACATCGATCATGGTTATGTACATGAGATAGATAATTTTCAATTTATTGATGGTGCTATTGAAGCCATGCTGGAATTGAAAAAAATGGGCTATGCTCTGGTTTTGGTGACCAATCAGTCAGGTATTGCTCGTAAGATTTTTACTGAAGATCAGTTTATGCAATTAACAGAGTGGATGGATTGGTCATTGGCGGATAGAGGTGTTGATTTTAATGGCATCTATTATTGTCCGCATCATCCAGAAGCAGAGGATGAAGAATATAGGAAGAGCTGTGACTGTCGTAAACCACAACCAGGTATGTTGTTAGATGCGCAGAAAGAATTACATATCAATATGTCTTCTTCTTATATGGTAGGAGACAAAATAGAAGATATGTTGGCAGCCAAAGCTGCGAAAGTTGGAACCAGCGTTCTCGTTCGCACAGGAAAACCGATAACAGAAGAGGCAGAACAAGCTGCGGATTTGGTCATTAATAGTCTGTCAGACTTGCCAAATGTAATAAAAAATAGGCAAAAATGACCTTTTGGGCTAAATTGTGAACGCTTAAATAAAAAATCACAAAAAAGACTTGCCTAAATTAGAAGGCTCCCTATAATGCGCTTCCGTTGTCACGACAAACACACAAACCGGTCGGGATGACAACGTGAAAAGCCCTGAAAAATAAGGCTTGACACGGTAAGAGGAAAGCGTAAGATACGCAGCCTCGCAACCCGGAAGTGATTTCCGGTTGCCAACGCTCTTTAACAAGTTAATCAGACAATCTGTGTGGGCACTCGCAAGAGACTATCGATACGCCGAAAGGCGAGCAAGATTCAAGTCTTAAAGAGTGACTAAGCAGTTAATTCATTATGAACTAACAGTAGAATTCTTTGAGCATCAAACTTTTAATTGAAGAGTTTGATCATGGCTCAGATTGAACGCTGGCGGCAGGCCTAACACATGCAAGTCGGGCGGCAGCGGGGGAAAGCGTGCTT
>NZ_JADEUG010000027.1 GCF_015163665.1 Xenorhabdus sp. BG5
GATATTTATAATCGGTCTAGGCCACACTTAGCGCTAAAATATCAAACGCCCGATGAAGTACATCATCAGGCGTTAAGTAAAAATAGTGTCAACGTATATCAGGACTAGACACAGACTTATGATTTGGATAATGGATCCTGGCTGAAATACTGCTTATCTTCCCAACGAAGCAGGGTCAATTTACCTCCCCAACAACACCCCGTATCTAAGGCGTAGATGCCAGCAGGTGTGCCTTGACCTTCCAGGGCTGCCCAGTGACCAAAGGCAATTGAATAGTCTTCAGGAATGCTGCGTGGTAATTCGAACCAAGGTTTTAGTGGGGCAGGCGCATTTTCCGGTTTGGATTTGCAGTTCATATCCAATTGACCCTGTGGAAAACAATAACGCATTCGGGTCAACGCATTGGTACTGTAACGTAATCGAGCAAGACCACTTAACTCTGGTGTCCAATTGTTCGGCATATCCCCATACATTTCATTGAGAAACAAGGGATAACTGTCACTGCGAAGAATGGCTTCCACTTCACGGGCACATATTCTGGCTGTTGCCAGATCCCATTGTGGGGTGAGTCCGGCATGTGCCATGACGAGTTTCAGTTCTTCATCGATTTGCAGCATTGGCTGTTTTCTCAACCAATTTATTAATTCATCAACATCCGGTGCCGCGAGTAATTCATCCAGCAAATCTTTCGGCTTATTGCGGCTGATCTTAGCGTAAACCGCCAACAGATGCAGATCGTGATTACCCAGTACCAGTTTAACTGCGGAGCCGAGTTGCTTAATGTAGCGAAGTACTGCTAATGAGTCGGGGCCACGAGCGACCAGATCGCCAGTTAACCATAAAGTGTCTTCACTGGAATTAAAATCGACTTGCTCTAACAAGGCGCGAAATTCACGATAACAGCCGTGAATATCGCCAATAAGGTATGTAGCCATAATTAATTTATCAGTGTTGGAATAGCCAGCCGGAACACAGGAATGGCGACACGGAATGGACGACCATCGTGATCGATCATGTTATAGTGACCTTCCATTGTCCCCAGAGGTGTTTCCAAAATAGCGCCACTGCTGTAGCGATATTCTGTTCCCGGTGGGATCAAAGGTTGTTTTCCCACAACCCCTTCACCCTGAACTTCGGTTAGGTGACCATCACTGTTAGTAATGCGCCAGTAACGGCTAATAAGTTGCACAGGGGAATGCCCAAGATTACGAATTAATACAGTATAAGCAAACACAAAACGTTGTTGTTCCGGCTGTGATTGACTTTCTACGTAAGTACTTTGTACTTGAATATGAATTCTTGGTTCATTGAGCATAGGTACCTCCTGTTGCTGCAACGGCTGTTTATTTGTTTAGGCAGTTTTAGGTTGAGAGGATAACCAGTTCGCCATCTTACAGTATTGCTCGACAGAGATGTTTTCAGCCCGCGTGTTTGGATCAACACCCAATTCAGTTAACTGTTCAACAGAAAAAATGTTCCCAAGGCTATTGCGGATCGTTTTTCTCCGTTGGTTAAATGCCTGAGTTGTGATCCGGGCTAACATGCGAATGTCTTGAACAGGATAAGGCATACTCTTGTGTGGGATCAAACGCACAATAGCAGAATCCACTTTTGGCGCTGGTGTAAATGCCGTTGGCGGTACTTCAAGAACAGGTATTACCTGACAGTAGTATTGTGCCATCACACTTAAGCGTCCATAAGCTTTACTGTCAGGCCCGGCGACAAGACGATTCACAACTTCTTTCTGCAACATAAAGTTCATATCAGCGATAGCATCAGTATAGCTGAAAAGATGGAACATTAACGGCGTAGAGATGTTATAAGGCAAGTTACCAAATACACGCAGGGGTTGCCCATGTTCTTTGGCAATCTGACTAAAATCAACGGTCATCGCATCTTGTTGAATGATTGTTAGCTTATCTTTCAGTTTGGGGTGGACATGCAGACGAGCGGCTAAATCACGGTCAAGCTCGACGACAGTCATCTTATCCATGCGTTCACCCACTGGCTCTGTCAGTGCCCCCAGACCTGGGCCGATTTCCACGATGGCTTGGCCAGCCTGTGGGTTCATCGCATTGACAATGCTATCAATGATAAATTGATCGGTTAAAAAGTTTTGCCCGAAACGTTTACGGGCATGGTGCCCTTGATGGACTTTGTTATTCATTACTGTTTTGTATCATTTTAATTGCTAGATTCAATGCGGTGATAAAACTACCCACATCAGCTTGACCTGTCCCTGCCAGCTCCAGTGCTGTGCCATGATCGACAGAAGTTCGGATAAATGGCAGTCCCAAGGTAATATTTATGGCCCTGCCAAAACCCTGGTATTTTAACACGGGTAACCCTTGATCGTGATACATCGAAAGCACGGCATCAGCATGATCTAAATATTTGGGTTGGAACAGGGTATCCGCAGGTAATGGACCTTCTAACCATATCCCTTCTGCTCGCAGACTGTCTAAGGCAGGAATGATGATATCTATTTCTTCATGCCCCATATGCCCTCCTTCACCGGCATGAGGATTCAGACCGCAAACATAGATATGGGGACGAGGGATACCGAATTTGGTTTTTAGATCATGATTAAGGATAGTAATCACTTCCCGGAGGGAATCAAACGTAATCGCTTTGGGGACATCCAGAATCGGCAGGTGCGTGGTTGCCAGCGCGACCCGTAGCTCTTCTGTTGCCAACATCATGACCACCCTTGAGCATTGGCTGTGGTCAGCAAAAAACTCAGTATGTCCGGTAAAAGGTACGCCTGCATCATTAATGACACCTTTATGTACAGGCCCTGTTACTAATGCTGAGAACTCCCCATTTAGGCAGCCATCGCAAGCTCTTGCTAAGGTTTCCGTGACGTAAGTACCGTTTTTCCGGTTTAATTCCCCAGCAATCGTCGGGGAGTGGAGGCTAATGGGCAGGATGGTCAGGGTTCCGGCTGCTTGTGATGAAGAAATGTGTTCTGGAGAATAAGTTTGCAGTTGCAGGGGTAAATTCAGTTGCTTAGCTCGGGAAAGCATTAGCTCTGGATCAGCACAGACAACCAGTTGGCTAGGCCACTCTTTTTGAGCCAAAGCGATGACTAAATCAGGGCCAACCCCGGCAGGTTCACCGGGGGTAATGACGATGGGTTTATTATTGTGCATTGCTACCATCTAAAATTTTCACATAAGCAGAGGCACGTAATTCCTGTATCCAGTTTTGTGCCTCTTCATTGAATTTACGGTTGAACAGCAGGCGGTAGGCGCGATCTTTCTGTGCGGCGTCTGTTCTGTCAACTTTGCGGCTATCCAGCAGTTGGATTAAGTGCCAGCCGAAAGAGGAATGGACAGGCTGGCTGATCTCACCCTTTTGCAGCTTCATCAACGCATCACGGAAAGCAGGATCGTAAGCACTTGGCAAATTCCAACCCAGTTCTCCACCGCGCATGGCAGAACCTGGATCTTCAGAATGCGCTTTTGCTGCTTCTTCGAATGAGGTTTTACCACTTAAGATCTCTTCTCTGAGTTTCATCAACTCGTTGCGTGCCTGCTCGTCATTCATAATAGGTGATGTTTTCAGCAGAATATGGCGAGCATTTACTTCGGTGACGGCAATTGGCATCTGACCACCACGGATATCATTCACTTTCAGAATGTGGAAACCAACACCGGAACGGATTGGGCCAATAATCTGTCCCTTATGAGCAGATTGGAGCTGTGCAGCGAATAAAGATGACAATTCTTGCAGTTTGCTCCAACCCATATTTCCCCCTTTCAGGGCTTGGGTATCGCCGGAATAGGAGAGGGCTAATTTGCCGAAATCTACGCCATTCTGGAGTTCAGATAAGATTTTTTTGATCGTGGTTTCCGCTTTTTCTACCTGCTCCTGGCTTGGGTTTTCTGGCAGAGGGATCAAGATCTGGCTGGTGTTTACCTCAAAGTCCTGACTGTTTTGGTTGCTGATTTGGTTAGCCAGTGAATCAACTTCCTGTGGCAGGATAGTGATACGGCGGCGCACTTCATTGTTACGTACTTCTGCAATCATCATTTCCTTGCGGATCCGATTACGGTAAGTATCAAAGCTCATACCCTCTGCGATCAGATTTTGTTTTAACTGAGCAAGGCTCAAGTGGTTTTGAGCCGCAATATTCGTGATCGCAGAATCTAAGGCTTGATCAGGGATAGTTAGCTGCATCCGGTTTGCCATTTGCAGAACAATATCATCCATAATCAGGCGCTCAATGATTTGGTGACGCAATGTTTTCTCATCCGGTAATTGCTGGCCTGCATGTTTTGCATTGAGTTTAACGGATTGTAAAAGGCTGTTAACGTCACTTTCCAGTACGACATCATTGTTCACGACGGCAGCGACCTTATTCAGCGCTTGCGGAGCAGCCATTGCGACAGAGTTTACTGAAAACATCAATCCGAAAATGAGCGATTTCCAGTTCTTCATACATTTCCCATCATATCAATCCCGCCTTGGCGGGGTTATTTTGTTTACATTGTGTTTATCGGTATCAGAATGCATGTTGGTATGGAAGAATACCTTGCTGCAACATTTTCTGACTACCTAAACTATGATTGTTACTTAAGCCACGAAGTTCAACATTGAATGACCATTTGTTGTCATATTGACTGCTGTCGAAGCGCCAGTCGGTGATCTTGCGTTCATAACCTACACTGACTGCCCAGCAGCAGGTGTTGTATTGCAAACCGACCATCTGGTTTGCTGGCTGTTTCTCTTTGGTATCGTAGTAATAAGCCCCGACGAACGCCCAACGATCTGACAACGGCCAGCTTGCCACCATACCAATCTGAGAAATTCCCTGCTGGTAAGCGGGCGCACCTCCCTTGAGTGTGGCTTGAATATAATCGCGGTCAACAAAACGGTAGCTTAACTGCAACATGCGGTCAGCATCACGACGGTATTCCATGACGGCATTACCCATAGTGAAGCTGTTCAGACGATTATCATATTGTAGCCCGCCTTTGATGCCCCAGGAATCATTGATTCTCCAGTGTACATCTCCAGCCCAGGTTGTCGCTCCCGTTCCTTTTTTATTCCCGATGATATCCTTGCTACCTGAAACAGACTGAGTATCTTCGGTACGTGGACGTTCAAAGTAGTAGATTTGACCTACGGACATGCTAAAACGTTCAACTAAATCTTCATCATAAATACGGGTAGTCACGCCAGTGGTAAATTGATTGGCAGACGAGATGCGATCTAAGCCACTGTAGAAGCGATCGCGGAACAGCCCGGTATAGTCCGATTGCAGTAAAGAAGAATCAAAGTTATTGATATTGTTTTGATTCTTATAAGGCACATAGAGATATTGAACACGTGGCTCCAGCGTCTGGGTATAATGCTGGTTAAAATACATGGCGCGTTCAAACACCATCTTCGCATCTGATTTAAATACTGGCAGGACACGGTTGACTGATCTTTCCAATGACGCCGTATTAGACTGATTTTGGGTCGCTTCTGAAATATCTTGCTCATAGTGTGTCGCCATCAATTTAAGTTCATTATTGATGCTCGCCCAGCCATTAGAGAGTGGTAAGTTAATGGCTGGTTCCAGATGCCAGCGTGTTGCATCCGGCCACTGATTGCCGACACTGGTAAATTTCGCTACTTGGGCATAAGTATGAAAATCAAATGGTCCCAGATTATTCTTATAGTAATTAAAGTCTAACTGAGGGGCAGCCCGATAAGCTTTTTTGCTCTCACTGGGGGTAAAGATTTGGAACTGTTTGGTTGTCAGTGTGGTATTCCAGCTTTGCTGGGCATAGCCAATACTGAATTTCTGGGTGGCATAGCCGTCGGTACTGGAACCGTATTGTGAGTTGAAATCACTGAAATAGTTCGGATCACTGACTTTGGTATAATCAGCACTGAAACGCCAAACCTGATTCATGACACCACTGTGATTCCAGTAGAACAACCAGCGGCTGTTGCTATCCCGCTCAGGTCTGGCCTTGAGTCTTTTATCCTCTTCATACAGACGATCACGCCCAATCCAATCCAGCGCAACTGTACCTGTCCCCGCTTTGGTTAAGTAACGAAATTCATTATCCAACTTCAAACCCCGCATCGTGATGAGATGTGGGGTAATCGTGGCATCATAGTTGGGTGCAATGTTCCAATAGTATGGCAGCAGGAATTGGAAGCCATCTTTATTGGAAAAACTGGCATTAGGAATTAAGAAACCAGAACGGCGTTTATCCCCGATGGGCAATTGCAAATAGGGCGTATAAAACACCGGCACATTAGCAACACGAAAACGGGCATTCCAGATTTCGGCGACTTCTTCTTCACGGTCAAGGATAACCTCAGAACCCACGACACTCCAGCTGTCATTACCGGGCAGACAGGAAGTGAATATCCCATTATTCATGATGGTATAGCGGTTCTCATCACGCAGCATCATCTTATCGGCGCTACCACGTCCTTGACGGCCAACCATCTGGTACTTGCCTTGTTCAACGTCGGTATCTTTATTGTTCAGATTCGCCCAGGCGCGGGGTCCCTTCAAAATGATCTGAGGGTCATCATAGCTGACATTACCCACAGCGGTAACAGTGCGCACAGGTTCCTTACCCTGCTCTTGTGTCTGTTCGAGCCGAACCTTATCGGCTATCAGTGTTTTATTTCCCTGTTGGATATTCACATTGCCAATGAACTCAGCCGCATTGGGATATTCACCGTGAGAATCATCGGACTGAATATAAACTGGCAGTTTATTAGGATCGCCTGTGATAATCGGCTTATCGTAGACAGGTACGCCCAGCATACATTGTGCTGCAAGGTCAGCATGGGCTTGCTGACTATAAAGTGCTGCCCATACCATTGTGGCCAGCAGGGTAGGATAACATTTATTCATAGATGTTTATGCGGTTCCGTCATCAGTGGCATCGTGCCGGCAAACGCTCAGAGACTAACGTAGTTGAGAGATATGCGCCAGAGCAAAGTTTAACTTTGCTAATCTTGTTGTTAGGCACAGAGCTTAATGGATAGTATGATAATGCAAAATTGCGCTCAGAGCATTGGGGAATTGAAGACTATATGCAGTATTGGGGAAAATTATTCGGATTGATATTTGGGATTGCATCTGGTGCGGGTTTTTGGGGGATTGTGATTGGCTTAGTGCTTGGTCATATCTTTGACAAAATCAGGATGCAGAAATTGGGGAGAACGACGAAAGGCCCAACCCGCCAGGCGCTGTTTTTCCGCAGTACTTTTCAAGTATTGGGGCATTTAACCAAAGCAAAAGGTCGGGTAACAGAAACGGATATCCAGCTCGCCACCCAATTGATGAACAGAATGCAACTGCATGGTGAGGCACGGCTTTCCGCGCAGCAGGCGTTTCGTGAGGGCAAACAGTCTCAATTTCTTTTGCGTGAAACAATGCGACAATTACGCCGTGCTTGCTTCGGTCGTTCTGACCTGATCCGAATGTTTCTGGAAATTCAGTTACAAGCAGCATTTGCTGATGGCGAACTGCATCCCAATGAAAGAAAAGTTCTGTTTGTCATTGCCGAAGAGTTAGGTATTTCCCGTATTCAATTTGAACGATTCCTTGCCATGATGGAAGGTGGACGCCATTTCAATGGACAGCACCAGCAGTATGGGCGTCATCAAGGCCATGAACAGCAGCGTGCGACATTGGAAGATGCTTGTAAGGTATTGGGCGTCAATAAGCAGGATGATGCGACCACCATTAAGCGGGCTTATCGAAAACTGATGAGTGAGCACCATCCCGATAAACTGGTGGCAAAAGGTTTACCACCAGAAATGATGGAACTGGCGAAACAGAAAACGCAATCCATCCAGTCGGCTTACGATTTGATTAAAAAGGAGCGAGGTTTTAAATAGCGCTCGTTAAAATTCGGCCTTACACTCAAAATGCATGGGTGTGCCATAAGCCGGATGAGTAATAAACAGTTCTTGAGCATGTAATTGTAGGCGAGGCGCCATTTCCCTTGCCTGCGTATGAGCATAGAACTTATCTCCCAGAATGGGATGACCCAGTGCCAGCATATGCACACGAAGCTGATGAGAGCGTCCTGTGATTGGTGCGAGCCTGACGCGCGTTGCCTGGCCCTCATATTCCAGTACCTGATACTCAGTTTGTGCGGATTTGCCCGTTTCAAAACAGACTTTTTGTTTTGGGCGATTCGGCCAGTCGCAGATTAGGGGCAGATCTACCAAGCCTTTTTCCGGCTCCAGCTTTCCCCATACCCGCGCGATATAGATTTTTTTCGGCTCACGCTCACGGAACTGGCGTTTCAACTCACGCTCGGCGGCCTTCGTCAGCGCCACGACCATAATACCGCTGGTGGCCATATCCAATCGATGGACTGATTCGGCGGCCGGAAATTCAGCTTGTATCCGTGTCATGATACTGTCCTTGTGCTCTTCCGCTTTACCCGGCACAGAAAGTAATCCACTGGGTTTGTTGACAACCATAATGTGCTCGTCCTGATACAGCACATATAACCAAGGATCTGTCGGGGGATTATAAGACTCCAGCATAGTGGCTCCAATGGGTCGGAAAAAATTGGCTTCCCAGGGGCATCTTGCGAAAAATACCCCTGAGTTTACCGAATGACAGGTTATTGATGTCTGCTTATTGGTGAGAAATAACCACCAAACGAATCGCATCCAGACGCCAGTTGGCCTGATCAAGATTGAGCAACAGATGCTTATGCTCGGAGCTAATCGCTTCCAGTTCATCATCACGGATATTCGGGTTAACCGCTTTCAGCGCTTCCAGACGTGACAATTCAGCCGACAGCGCTTCATCAGCGTCTTTCTTCGCTTTCTCAATCAACGCACGCGCTTGCTCTTCAACCAGAGGCTCAGATTGTTGCAAGATAGCATGAACTTCTTTCTGTACCGCATTAACCAGCTTGCTGGCGTTATGGCGGTTAATCGCGTTTAGCTGACGGTTGAAACTTTCAAATTCAACCTGGGGTGCCAGGTTGGTGCCTTTCAGATCCAACAAAAGGCGCACTGGCGTTGGTGGCAAGAAACGGGTCAATTGCAGGTGCTTCGGTGCCTGGGCTTCAACAACGTAAATCAATTCAACCAACAGCGTACCGACTGGCAACGCTTTGTTTTTCAGGATGGAAACGGCACAGCTTCCCGTATCTCCCGACAGGACTAAATCCAGGCCATTGCGAATGATTGGGTGTTCCCAACTCAGGAACTGAGTATCTTCGCGGGAGAGGGCTTTTTCACGGTCAAACGTAATCGAGCAACCATCTTTGGGTAACCCAGGGAAATCAGGCACCAGCATATGATCGGATGGATGCAGAGCAATAATATTGTCGCAGCGATCTTCCTGATTGATACCAATGATATCAAACAGATTCAGGGCAAAATTCACCAAATCCGTGTCGTTATCTTGCGCAGCAATCTTTTCTGCCAGCTTCTGGCCTTGCTCGCCACCATTGGAGTTCATCTCCAGCAGGCGATCACGTCCTTGTTCCAATTGCTGTTTAAGCTTCTCATGATGCCCGCGACATTCGGTAATAAACTCACTGAATCCAGCTTGTTCATTGGGTTTGGCAAGGAAATTGAGCAGGTTTTCATAATACTTGTCATAGATGGCGCGGCCTGTTGGACAAGTATGCTCAAAGGCATCCAGCCCTTCGTGATACCAGCGCAGGAGAATGGATTGCGCCGTATTTTCCAGATAAGGCACACTGATTTTGATATTACGGTTTTGACCGATACGATCCAGACGACCGATACGCTGTTCCAGCAAATCAGGATTGAATGGCAAATCAAACATGACAAGCTGATTAGCAAACTGGAAGTTACGCCCTTCTGAGCCAATTTCAGAACAGAGCAGCACTTGCGCGCCGTCTTCCTCAGAAGCGAAGTAAGCGGCGGCACGGTCACGCTCCAGCAAAGACAAACCTTCGTGGAACACAGCACTGCGGATGCCTTCGCGTTCACGCAAAACTTGTTCCAGTTGCAGTGCAGTTTCTGCTTTGGCACAGATCACCAGCACTTTCTCATCGCGGTTTGCCATCAAGAAACCCATCAGCCATTCTACGCGGGGATCGAAATTCCACCATGTGGCATTTTCCCCTTCGAATTCCTGATAGATCCGCTCAGGATAGAGCATATCTTTGGCGCGAGACTCCACCGTCTTTTTGACCCCCATGATTTCAGAAACCTTAATTGCCGTCTGATATTGGGCTGGCAATGGTAACTTGATCTCGTGTAATTCACGATGCGGGAAACCTTTCACACCACCACGGGTATTACGGAAAAGCAGGCGGCTGGTGCCGTGACGATCCATCAACATAGTGATCAGTTCGCGGCGCGCATCTTCGCTCTCCCCATCCTGATTGCTGTTTGCGGCTTTCAGCAAAGGCTCGATATCCTGTTCACTGATCAGTTCGACAATGGCATTTTGCTGGTCATTGTTCAGGGTGTCACCGGATAACAGCAATGTCACCGCATCCGCGACAGGGCGGTATTTCTGTTGTTCATCAAGAAAAGCCTGATAATCGTGGAAACGATTTGGGTCCAGCAGGCGCAGGCGGGCAAAGTGGCTTTCTTGCCCCAACTGCTCTGGTGTTGCCGTTAACAATAGGACGGATGGGATTTGTTCTGCCAATTGTTCGATAACTTGATATTCGCGGCTTGGCGATTTTTCACTCCATGCCAGATGGTGAGCTTCATCCACCACCATCAAATCCCAGCTTGCTTCCAGCAAAAGTTCAAAACGTTGCTTATTGCGGCGAACAAAATCTAAGGAACAGATAATCAATTGTTCGGTTTCGAACGGATTGTCGCTGTCATGCAGCGCTTCACTATATCGGCCATCATCAAACAGCGAAAAACGCAAGTTGAAACGGCGCAGCATTTCTACCAGCCATTGGTGTTGCAGGCTATCAGGCACAATAACTAACACACGTTCAGCCCGTCCGGCCATCAATTGCTGATGGATAATCATCCCGGCTTCAATGGTTTTACCCAAGCCGACTTCATCCGCCAGCAATACACGTGGTGCGTGGCGTTTGCCCACTTCATTGGCGATGTGTAATTGGTGAGGGATCAAACTGGCACGGATACCACGCAGCCCACTTTCTGCCAGACGGAACTGCTCACTTTGGTGCTTACGGGCGCGAAAACGCAAAGCAAAGCGATCCATGCGGTCAATTTGACCGGCAAACAGGCGATCTTGTGGCTTGTTAAACGTCAGCTTGCTATCCAGAAAAACTTCCCGCAAGCAGATATTTTCTTCTTCCGTATCCAGACGTGTACCAACATAGATCAACAGGCCATTATCGTGTTGGACATCATTAATCTTGAGTTTCCAGCCTTCGTGACTGGTTACGGTATCGTCCACATTAAACATAACGCGGGTGATGGGGGAATCATTGCGTGCGTAAAGGCGGTTTTCTCCGCTGGCAGGGAAAAGTAACGTTACCATGCGCGCATCAAGCGCCACGACTGTTCCTAATCCAAGTTCGCTTTCTGTATCGCTTATCCAGCGTTGACCAAGAGTAAATGGCATAAATTTTGGCTCAGTTTTCTGTTAGACAATATTATTTATGGTTGCAGGATGGCTGCTTTTGTTGGATATCGATCGTTATTGGTTATCGATAGGGATAGTTTTCAATTGCACTTTACAACGCCTGTTTTTTGATAAAGGGATCGCAAAAGTACAATGGCCCATTAGAGGGGCGATATGTTAATTGAAGCCGGGCAAGCCGTCACCTGCAAAAATATCCATTATTCGAAAGAGATGCTCATTTGCCCTGTCAGCAGAGGCATAAAGTCATCTTGAACAAATGGCAAGATAGCGTCGGCAATTGGCTTCAATTGCTTATTGTGTCAATACAACGGGGCCACTAAGTCACGGATAAATTCGAAATCAATGGCGGCATCGATTGTGCGAACCAGAGATTTTGCGGCGCGAGGTCATCGAGTGAGCGTGTTTCAGAGGGAAAACGTCTGGAGAGGGGGTATTCTTACTATGGCGGCAAGCTCCGTTGGGTGAACGAGATCTGATTAAATCAAAGTACCGGAAAAAAATCAGCACCTTGTCAGTAATCTGAGCATATATACGCATTAAACTTCAAGTTGCCATTGACAACACGCATCTTGAAGTTAGATTGGTATATGTTTAGCGACACAAGTTTATATCTTTAACATACTTATTTGGAGCAACAAACGACGTTCTATAACATTTAACATACCCGACATTTTTTAACTTAGAATCAACATAAATAGACACAGGAAAACTCAACACAAAAGAAATTAAAAAAACCAATACAAACAAATTTACAAAAAAACCACTAAATGGAGATGGCGTATTTATCAAACAATTTTTGATTGCTAAAATAAACATATAATAAACTATGGGCAAACCAAAACATGCAACAAATACCCGCCAAGAAAAGTATATTGTTTCCTTCATGTTAATTAATGACAACATATCATTCCAGGAAAAATATAAAAACAATGTCGTAATAAACAAG
The DNA here is from genome assembly GCF_015163665.1 of Xenorhabdus sp. BG5. Classification (GTDB taxonomy): domain Bacteria; phylum Pseudomonadota; class Gammaproteobacteria; order Enterobacterales; family Enterobacteriaceae; genus Xenorhabdus. The sequence goes on from NZ_JADEUG010000027.1 coordinate 12,498, forward strand.
AAAAAAACTGACATTACAATGCAAAAAACTTTATTCCATAAAGTTACATGTATTTTGTTTTCTTTTTTTTCATTAAACAAAACATAAAGCTCTAGATCCGTTCCTAACTGTTTTTCCATTTCATCTAGTTGATTCTCCATCTTCTTTTGATTTAAATCATCCAGTTGCTTTTGAAAATTAGCATGATCTTTTAGTCTAAAATCATCAGGAACAAATGTTCTTAAATGAGGATCGTATTTCATATAATAACTCCTTTTATATTTTGATATTAATATTGTTTCAATTTTAACTTATTTCCTGCATAAATTTATTATTGCTATTAATACAATATATACACATCTTGAAGTTAGATTAGTATATTCATATTAATTTCTATAATATAACATTTTTATATAAAAATGCTATATTAATCAAAGGGTAGTGAACTATTAGAATCAATTTCACTAACTTATAAAGAGTAATTGCGACTTCAAAATATTTTATTTATCCCTATCCAAAAATAATAGAAATCACTGGTGGAAAGATGCGTGAATGCCGCTACAGATCCACCGCTAACTGCTGTAACTCTTTTAAATCAAACTGAACCAGATTCAAGCCAATAATGACATCAGGAGCATAATATGTCAGCCATGCATTGAGTTTCCCCAGCATCATTGGACGACTGGCAACATACTCTAATTTGAAATTGAGAGATTGTTAGTTACCCTTAATCTGTCGGGTGGGCGGATATCGGTTTCGTAGTGGGGAATATTCTGTTCCTTGAAAATGTGCTCTAAGTGTTGCAATTGGCGGTAATGCCGGCAATACAGCACAGCAACAGGTTGGCGATTGAAATCTTTCAATGGCAATGCTGTTAATTCACAATTTCGCTCTTGTGTGAGTAAAGGTTTTACAATACCCGTTGGTGTATCTTTCCAGTGACGGGTCAGGATAAAGCCTTGTTCAACGTGATTTATCTGCATAATTTTTCTCTTATGAGAAACCAACCCTATTTAGCTTTACAGGGGCATTTCAATCATAGCATCAGTTATGGTTATTTATACAGTATTTGTGTTGGCTTATTTTCTATAGTTAGGCGGAACTACAAAAACTGTTTCCTAGCCTCTATAATTTTAAATACAGAAATAAATGGTGGGTAATAGACATAGGTGGGAACAACTTACGCATGATCGCCTATATTATCCATCACCTAGGAGCGGTGTATGTTGATTACCTTAACTGACGTAAATAAAAACAATTATGACGCTGTCTGCGAACTATCAGTTGCTGATGACCAACTTGACTATATTGCAGAAAATGCGTACTCCATTGCCCAATCCAAATTTTTTCCTTCATACCAAACACGGGCTATTTGTCTGGATGGAGAGCCTGTTGGTTTTTTCATGTGGGTGCCCGATGATGATCAAAGAATAACAATTTGGCGGTTTATGGTGGATAAAAACCATCAAAACAAGGGGATTGGGCGTAAAGCACTATCGCTGGCCATTGATGAAATTAGAGGCACAGATCCGTTGAAAGCAATAGCAATCGGTTATAATCCGAATAATCTTGTTGCGAAAAATCTTTATGCTAGTTTGGGTTTCGTTGAAGTAGGTATGGATGAGGAAGTTGAAGAGATGCTGGCTGTTATCGGGGGTTGAGCTCAGTATCATCTTAGGCATAAAACGGTCAGTCAATGCCGCGCAAAAGCGCGGCTATGTTCACTTTGACGGCTGCCCTTATTCGTCTAATCCAAATATAATAAATAAATTTTTACCAGAGAAATATTAACTATTTAAAATCATCAGAAAGATAAATTGTTTTTTATATGTCAGTCACTTTTGTTGTTATTATTAATTGGGTAATATTCTATCGATTTTTTACTGAGAAAATGAAACATTAATTGAATCTGGTAAATATTGATGAATAATCCCAATAAATTGACTCAAACAGATATCAAAGCCTTACTATTATTTATTGCTTTTACTCTGCTGTATTTGTTGCCAGGTGTTTATGGACATACACCCTGGAAACAAGATGAAAATTACAGTTTTGGCATTATTCATACCATGTATGAAACAGGGAATTGGTTGGTAACCATGAATGCCGGACAACCTTTTATGGAAAAGCCTCCATTGTATTATTGGACAGCTACTTCATTTGTTCATTTGTTATCCCATTGGCTTCCAATGCACGATGCAGCCAGAACCGCCTCTTTATTCTTTTCGGTGATCAATTTTTCCTTTTTTGTTCTGTTGGCGCGTCGCGTATTTGATGTCAAAAACTTTACCGACAGTCGAATATGGATAGCTTTTGCTTTGTATGCAAGTGCGCCTGGATTAGTTCGCCACAGCCACGATATGTTTACTGATACTTCATTAGTAACAGGAACAACTATCGGATTATATGGCTTACTGGGATTAATCAAAAATGAAAAAACAAATTACTCCTGTTTATGGTTGATTATCGGTACGGCTGTAACACTCTTATCAAAGGGGGTATTTATTCCGGGATTATTATGGATTTGCCTTGTTTTAGCTCCCGTGTTCCTTAAACATTGCCGAACCCAACAATATTGGCTAAGGGCTTTGTTGTCAGGCATCATTGCACTGGTTTTAATCTTGCCGTGGCCGATTATGTTGCTTATTGAACATCCTGATTTATTTAAAATCTGGATTTGGGATAACAATATCGGTCGCTTTTTAGGTTTTTCTGTTGAAGATCTTGGGGCAAGGGGGAATTTGACCATGATCCCTGAGGCAGTGCTGTTGTTTGCCTTGCCATCAGGAATATTGGCTTTTCTCTTTATATTAACCAACCCAATTAAGATTTGGTCGGATAAACATTATTTCTTGTGTGCTGCTTTTGTTGTATTAGGGGTTGTGCTATTGCAAATATCAGCTTCTGGTCGAGCATTATATTTGCTGCCTTTTATTGCACCCATGGCGATCCTGGCTACAGGGATTTTTATTAAAATGCCGCAAATAATCTATAAATATTTAACTCTATTTTCCTCCTTATTTTGGTCTGTCCTGATTATATTTTTATGGTCTTGTTATTTTTTATCCCTTTCCACTGATTACAAACATTGGTTAATGCCATTTAGCCGGTGGTTGCCAATGAGTTATCAAATGCATTTTTCGGGATTTATTGTTGTTGCCGCTGCCTTGATCACTGCGATATGGATAGCTAAAAATTGGCTCCTTGCTAAATCACCAGACTTGCACGCTGCCCAGAATTGGGTTTTAGGGATTGCTACGGTTTGGGGATTAGTATTTACATTATTTGTTGGCTGGATTGATTACACTAAAGGATATAAAGAGGCGTTTCTTGACCTAAAACAGCAGTTGGCGGGAGTGTATAAAGATCATGATTGTATGGCGTCGTATTATATTGGGGAGTCAGAAGCGCCAATGCTTTATTACTTTGCCCATGTCTTGCATCAACAACAGCGTAAATTTGAAACGCCTGAAAAATGTGATTGGTTGATTGTATTATCCGAAGAAATAGAACCCGCTCCCGAAGGGATGGCGTTATTTTGGCATGGACATAGGCCAACTCGTGATCGTGAGAATTTGGTTGTTTATAAGAAAGTGGGGATGGGTGACATAAAAAATAATGAGTAATCTGTGTTAGGTTAGCCTTATATTTTGATTATCGCCCCATTATCGGGGCGTCTTGTGCTTAAAATGTAAAGCCATAATATTTACTCTTGCTTCCTTTTACCCGCCAACATCAACCTATCCCCAAAACCACCGCCTCAGCAGCTTCCCCACTCACCAACTTCGCCGTTGCGCCATCGTAATAAATTTTTCCATCCACAATCAGCAAAGAGCGTGGGGCTATTTTGGCGGCATCATCAAGATTATGGGACACCATAAGTAAAGTGATTTGTCGTTCACTGCATATTTGATCCAGTAATTCCAGCATTTCATTGCGTAAAGCCGGATCAAGTGCCGAAAAGGGTTCATCCAGTAATAAAATCGGTTGATGGCGAACTAAACAACGTGCCAACGCTGCCCGTTGGCGTTGTCCGCCAGAAAGTTGAGCGGGCAGACGTGATAGACACGCTTCTAATGATACCTGGGAGGCAATCTGTTGCAGCGTTTTCTTTTGTTCAGCATTTAACCGCAAGCCAGGATGTAATCCCAAAGCAATATTTTGTGCGATGGTTAAATGGGAAAACAGGTTATTTTCCTGAAACAGCATCGAAACCGGCCGCTTGGAAGGTGAGGTATGCGTATGATCTTCGCCATCCAGCCAAATATTACCTTGTGCTGGAAACTGGAAACCCGCCATCAAACTTAACAAGGTGCTTTTACCTGCCCCACTAGGGCCGAGGATTGCAATACGTTCTCCGGCTTTGACGCTCACATTAAAATGCATGGCAAGGTGTTCATAAGTATAAATGACATTTTCAAGTTTAATCATGGCGTCGGCTCGGTAAGCGTTCAATCACAGTGAATAAAACAAAACACAGCAGGAGCAACAGAAATGCGGTCACGGCACCATCCTGACTACGATATGCCCCAATTTGTTGAGAAAGGTAATACGGCAAAGTGCGGAAATCTTCATTGCCAAATAAGGCGATCACGCCAAAATCGCCAATGGATAATACACAGGCGAAAGCTAACGCTTGCGCCAATGGCATTTTTAATGCCTTAAGCTCGATCCAATACAGGCGGTGCATTCCCTGAATATTGAGGGAGCGGCATAGGGGATTATAACGCTCTGCCAGATCACGCATTGGGTTTTCCAATACTTTTAGCGCGTAGGGGATCGCCATTAATGCATTGGTCAAGATAACCAGCCCGTAAGGTGATTGAGGTATACCCATGGTTGTGTTCAGCAAGAGGAAAAAGCCTGTGGCAAGGACGATCCCCGGCATAGCAAGGATCAACAATCCGCTGGTTTCCATTGCCTGGCCCCAACGCGGAGAGTGGCGTAAGCGTAATTCACGGCTGCTCCATAGCAACATCATGGTGAAAATAACACACAGCAATCCTGCACCTACTGCAATAATGATGGATGTCGTCAGGGCTTGCCATAAAGCGGGCTGGCTTAAGACCTCAAAAATATTACGGTTCAGGCCATCCACGATGACCGCTAATAAAGGGGGAAGTAACAGCAGTAGCGCTATACTAATCAGTAAACCATCAGATAATTTTTTCAGCCATGAATCCTGTGGATTACGCCATTGTTGTTGATGTCCATAACCAACAGCAAGTGCGCCTTTCAGTTTTTGGCTAAGAAGCACCAAACCGAGACAACAAAAAAGTTGTATCAAGGCAAGCAGGGCGGCATGACCAAGATCGTAGTCGTAACTAAGTGCCTGATAAATGGCAAGTTCAATGGTCGTTGCGGCTGGGCCACCGCCGAGGGCAAGAACCGTTGCGAAGCTGGCAAAGCACAGCATGAAAATCAGCGCACCCGTCGGTAAAATTTGGCGGCGCAAATAAGGCCACTCAATAAAACGAAAATGTTGCCATTCACTCATCCCGAGCTGGGCGGCAAGTTGGCGCTGCTCAATAGCAATACTCTCCAGAGATTGCAGTAATAACCGTGTTGCCATTGGCATATTAAAGAAAATATGTGCCAGCAAAATCCCTTGTAGACCATAAGGCGTAAAACGATATTCAACGCCTATCCATTGGGAAATATTAGCCAGCCAGCCGCTCTGACCATAAACGGTGAGAATACCAAACAGGGCAACCAAAACAGGAAGAATCAATGTCATGGCGCATAGGCGCAGAAAGAGTGTTTTTCCGGGAAAGGAGCGACGATAAAGTGCCCGAGCCAGAAAAATAGCAGGGATCACCGATAAGACGGCAGAGAGAAATGCCTGCCAGAAAGTGAATCGAATGACATGCCAGAGATAACTGTCATGCAAGAATGCTTGCCAATGGCTTTCAGGTGCATTGAACCACAGCGTCCCGAATGCTGACAGGGCAACCATAATTAACAGGCCGGAGGCAATAACCCCCGGCAATAACCAACCCGCAATTAACGGCTGACAGCGCTTTGCCATGTACGTATCCATTTTGTACGGTGTTTTGCCACATCATCTGCGTTAAATAGCAGGGATTTCTCAGGAACAGGACGTTGTTTGAAAACGTCGGGTAAAGGGATATCAATGACAGGATACATCCATTGGGTTGTTGGCAGTACCTGTTGAAATGCTGGTGAGAGCATGAAATTCATAAACTTCTGTGCCAGTTCTGGCTGTTTGCTTGAAGCTACCTGAGCGGCCACTTCAATTTGCAAGTAATGTCCTTCCTTGAAGATAGCGGCTGCGTAGTTATCTTTTTTCTCTGACATAATGTGATAGCCAGGTGATGTGGTATAGCTCAGCACCATATCACCTTCACCTTTCAGAAACAGGCCATAGGCTTCACTCCAGCCTTTAGTGACGGTGAGTGTCTTTTGGGCCACTTTTTGCCACTCCTGAGCGGCGTTGTCGCCATAGAGTTCCTGTATCCAGAGCAGTAGCCCTAAGCCTGGTGTGCTGGTACGTGGATCTTGGTAAATAATCTTCCAATTCTGGTGACTATTGATTAATTCGTCCATACTTTTGGGTGGATGAGGCAGGGTATTTTTGTTGTAAATAAAGGCAAAATAACCGTAATCGTAAGGAATAAACGTCGTGTTGTGCCATGCAATGGGTAATTTCAGTTTTGAGGTATCGACGTGACTTGGTGTGAATAATCCGGTTTGCTGAGCGGATTGAATCAGGTTGTTATCTAACCCCAGTATAATATCTGCGGATGTTTTTTTGCCTTCCATCCTCAAACGGTTCAGCAAGGATACGCCATCTTCCAATGCAACCAGTTTCAGCTCACAGCCACATTCTGCCTCAAAGGCTTTTTTGATGGCAGGCCCTGGCCCCCATTCAGAGGCAAATGAATCATAAGTATAAACTGTCAGGGTAGGTTTTGCCTGGCTTGTCTGAGCAAAAACACAGGCAGAAATAGACATCAGGCTGATAGCCATAAAGCAGGAAAATAATTTCGTAAACACTTTGCTCTCCTATAGTTGCATATATCAATAGTTAAAAAAATTGATAGTTGTATACATCAATTACTTAATGTTTGTTATTAGCAGATAGCAAAGGATCTGAGAAGGTGCTAAATGAAAATGACATCTATTATATCAATGAGTAGCGTCTCAAATCCCTACGACGGTACTAACCGGTTCAGGTTCGACGGGTTTATTCTCAGCAGTACTGTTTTGCGACAGCCGCACCCCGTTGAGATAGCGGTATTGTAGAGACTTCGGCTACGTCTGCAAAGTCTAATCATAGAGGTTTACCGCTTGAGATGAGTGTGAAACAATTAGCTATCTTTTTAAATTTGTTCTATCGAGAGGTAGTCTGGTGATCGATGATGATGGCTACCGCCCGAATGTAGGAATTGTAATTTGTAATCGCCAAGGGCAAGTTCTGTGGGCCCGCCGTTATGGGCAACATTCCTGGCAGTTTCCTCAAGGGGGTATCAATCCAGGGGAATCACCAGAGCAAGCGATGTATCGCGAGTTGTTCGAAGAAGTTGGTTTAAATCGCAAAGATGTACGGGTTCTCGCCTCAACCCGGAGTTGGTTGCGTTACAAATTACCCAAGCGTTTGGTGCGTTGGGATACAAAGCCTGTTTGTATTGGGCAAAAGCAACGTTGGTTTTTATTGCAGTTATTGTGCAATGAAGCGGATATTAATGTGCAGCGCAGTAAGATACCTGAGTTTGATGGTTGGCGTTGGGTCAGTTATTGGTATCCTGTTCGGCAGGTCGTTTCTTTTAAACGAGATGTCTATCGCCGCGTGATGAAAGAATTCTCTTCTATTGTGATGTCAACGCAGGAGCCGGCTTCATTATTCCATTCACCTTATTTACATCGTCGTAGAAAAAGTTAGGTCAAAGCTATGCTCATGCGCTTACGGGAAATTGTCGAAAAGGTTGCGATGGCGGCTAATTTATCCGAAGCGCTTGAGTTATTAGTCAATGAAACACGTCTGGCAATGAACACGGATGTCTGCTCTATCTATTTGGCGGATCATCAGCGGCAATGTTATTACCTGATGGCAACCAAAGGGTTGAGAAAACCCAGGGGGCAAGCAATTAGCCTCTCCTTTAATGAAGGTGTTGTGGGGCAAGTTGGGCATTTGTCCGAATTAATTAATCTCGCTGATGTCCGTGACCATCCCAGTTTTAAATATATTCCTCAAGTAAGAGAAGAAAGTCTGCGGGCTTTTTTAGGTGTACCGATTATTTATCGTCGCCAATTGCAGGGAATACTCGTTGTTCAGCAATATGAACGACGGTTATTTAATGAAAGTGAAGAATCTTTCATGGTGACACTGGCGATGCAGCTTGCTGCTGTTCTCGCTCAGTCACAAACCAAAGGATTATTCGGCCAGTATCGTCAGACCCGTATTAAGGCACTTGCTATTTCTAATGGCATTGTTATGGCACCGGGATGGCAAGATTGCTCCCAACCTTTGTTGGAACAAGTGACTGAAGCATTGACCTCGGATTGTCAGGCTGAACGCTCCAGGCTGACTTTGGCTCTTGAAGAAGCAACCGCTGAATGTCGTCGTATCAGTAAGCGCTTTACTACCAGTTCACAGAAAGAAAGCGCCGCCATTTTTGATCTCTATTCCCATCTATTAAATGATCCTCAGCTCAAACGGGATCTGTTTTGTTCCGTGGATAACGGTTTTGTGGCGGAATGGGCGATTAAAACGGTGATTGAAAAATATGCTGAACAGGTTGCCAGCTTGCAAGACCTTTATATGCGCGAGAGGGCATCGGATCTGCGCGCGCTCGGTCAGCGGGTGCTGTTTCATCTGAATGGTTCCGCTACGGGAATCAGACCGTGGCCGGCGCGTTTTATACTGGTTGCTGACGAACTCAGTGCCAACTTGTTGGCTGAGTTGCCACAAGATCAATTGGTTGGTGTGATTGTACGAGATGGCGCGATTCATTCTCATTCTGCAATATTGGTCCGTGCGATGGGAATTCCGGCTATCATGGGAGCGGATATCCAGCCTGAGCTATTACACAATCGGACACTCATCCTGGATGGTTATCGAGGAGAAATTTTTATTGAACCAGAGCCTCTGATTACCCAGGAATACCAACAAATCATCGAGGAGGAACAGGTTCTCAGTAAGCTTGCTGAGCATGAACAGCAGAAGCAAGCGCGATTAAAAAGCGGAGAACGAGTATCGGTGCAGCTCAACGCGGGCTTGAGTTTGAAACATGAACGACAGATAGAAGACAATATTGATGGCATTGGGCTGTACCGCACAGAAATTCCTTTTATGGTGCATAGCGGTTTTCCATCAGAAGATGAACAGAAAAATCGCTATCAAGAGATACTGGAACTTTTTCCTGATAAGCCAGTGATATTGAGGACACTGGATATTGGCGCTGATAAACAACTTCCCTATATGCCCATCAATGAAGAAAACCCTTGTCTGGGATGGCGGGGAATTCGCATCACGCTGGATCAACCGGAAATATTCCTGATTCAGCTTCGGGCGATGCTAAAAGCCAATGCACAGACGGGCAATTTAAAAATACTCTTGCCGATGGTAACCAGTATTGAAGAAATTGATGAAGCCCGAAAACTGATTGAGAGAGCGAAAGTCGAAGTAGAGCAGATGCTAGCCGAGACAATCACAATGCCCCAAATTGGTATTATGCTTGAAGTTCCCTCTACCCTTTTTTTGCTGCCCCAATTAAAGCAACGGATTGATTTTGTTTCTATTGGTACGAATGATTTAACCCAATACTTGCTTGCGGTGGATCGCAATAATACCCACGTTGCTTCGCTATATGATAATTTGCATCCTGCGGTGATTAGGGCCTTGAAACTCGCCTTTGATGAATGTCAGCGTTTTGATCTCCCAATTAGCGTATGCGGAGAAATGGCAGGTTTACCAATGGGGACACTCATATTGCTTGGCTTAGGTTACCGTAGCCTGAGCATGAGTGGTCACAGTATTCCGCGTATTAAGTATTTATTGCGCCACTTGGATGCCAAAGAACTTGAATATCTTATTGAGTTGATATTGAAAGCTGAAACCAGCCATGAAGTAAAAGTATTGTCAGCCGAATTTATGGAATCGCAGGGTTTGGGAGGCTTGGTTCGGGGGGGTATTTAGAGAAGTTATACAAAAATGGCTATTTTTTGTATTGGCGCTCACCAATAGGGTTTATAAGAAGAGTCACTACAATCACTTGTGGTCTAATGGTGGGAGCAAGTCACTCGCCTGTGTTATCATCTGCGATTATTTGTCTTAACCCATTCAAGTCATATAATTTATTCGCACAAGATCATTCATTCACACAACATTATTTTTAGTGGGGAACGATGAGCACTAGCTATCTGGCATTTCCTAATATTGACCCAGTCATATTTTCAATCGGACCTGTATCCCTTCACTGGTACGGTTTTATGTATTTGGTTGGCTTTGTTTTTGCCATGTGGCTGGCAAATCGCCGTGCAGCAAAGCCAAACAGTGGCTGGAACAAAACCGAAGTTGAGAACTTGCTATATGCAGGGTTTGTCGGGGTTTTCGTCGGTGGGCGCCTCGGTTATGTCCTGTTCTATAATCTTCCAATGTTCCTTGATAACCCGCTTTATCTATTCAAAGTTTGGGATGGAGGAATGTCTTTCCACGGTGGACTAGTAGGGGTTATCTGCGCCATGTGGTGGTTTGCGCGCCGCACCAAGCGCCACTTCTTGCAAATCTCCGATTTTGTTGCGCCATTGGTTCCGTTTGGTTTGGGGATGGGGCGTATTGGTAACTTTATCAATGGAGAATTGTGGGGGCGTGTTACGCTTGATACGCCGTGGGCGATGTTATTCCCAGGCTCCCGCAGTGAAGATATTGCAATAGCCACCGCCAATCCTTCGTTATGGCCAATTCTGGAAAAATATGGTGTCCTGCCCCGCCATCCATCACAGCTCTATGAGATGGTGCTTGAAGGTATCGTATTATTTATCATCCTCAATTTATTTATCCGTAAACCGCGCCCGATGGGGAGTGTTTCAGGCTTATTCCTGATTGGTTACGGTGCATTTCGCATAATAGTCGAATTTTTCCGCCAGCCTGACGCCCAGCTTGGGCTGTTTGAAGGGATCAGTATGGGGCAAATCCTTTCTGTCCCCATGATTTTAGCGGGAATATTTTTGATGATATGGGCGCATAAATGCCCCGGCAATAAAACACGCAATAACAAGGTACAAGAGGCAAAATGAGACAGTATCTGGATTTAATGAAAAAAGTGCTGGAAGAGGGCACGGCAAAAGACGACCGCACGGGGACGGGAACCCTGTCTATCTTTGGTCATCAGATGCGTTTCAATTTGCAAGAAGGCTTTCCGTTGGTAACAACTAAGCGTTGCCATATTCGTTCCATTATCCATGAATTGCTTTGGTTCTTGAATGGCGACACCAATATCAAATACCTGCATGATAATGGCGTGTCTATTTGGGATGAATGGGCTAACGAAAATGGCGATTTGGGGCCTGTTTATGGTAAACAGTGGCGTGCCTGGGGCTCTGCGGATGGTCGTCAAATTGATCAATTAACCCAGGTTATTGAGCAGTTGAAAAGTGATCCTGATTCACGTCGGATCATCGTTTCTGCATGGAACGTTGGGGAGTTGGATAAAATGGCCTTGGCGCCGTGCCATGCTTTTTTCCAGTTCTATGTGGCCGACGGTAAACTTTCCTGCCAGCTTTACCAGCGCTCTTGTGACGTGTTCTTAGGGTTGCCATTCAATATCGCCAGCTATGCCCTGTTGGTGCACATGATGGCCCAACAGTGCGATCTTGAAGTCGGTGATTTTGTCTGGACGGGGGGAGATACCCATCTTTACAGCAACCATCTGGAACAGACCAAACTGCAATTAAGCCGTGAGCCACGTGCATTACCTAAGTTAGTGATTAAGCGTAAGCCAGACTCATTGTTTGATTATCGATTCGAAGACTTTGAAATTGTGGATTACGATCCGCATCCCGGTATTAAAGCACCCGTTGCCATTTAATCTTCTTTTTCCATCCTCAAATCTGGGGATGGAAAATTCATTTAATCTGTATTAATAGCTCACCTGATTAATTTTGTGAAGCATCACGCAATTAAAATGCAACAAAATAAAATATCTATTTTCCTTTCAAAGCTCTTCGCATAATTAAATCGTGACACTGTTCATTTAGTTTCTAATCGTCGATATTCCCCTTGAGAAAAATTGAGTTGAATATAGATGTCAGAAAATAATGGAATATAAACATATCAACAATCACAATGGATTTACTTTATTAGAATTAATGATAGCAATGCTCATCATTTCGATTAGCTTGTCTTGGGGATTGTATCATTGGGGGAAATATCAAAGTCGCCAGCGTTTGCAATCAGCAGTACATAATGTGTTGTCTTTTATGGAAAGGCAGCAGGCGTTAGCAAATTATTTAAATCAGGATCGTACCTTATGGTTAGTAATAGGGCAGCCTTGGTGTTTAATATCGTCTGTCACCAAAATCGTTGCTTGTGATGAAGGCGATGGGGAACGCGTTCATTCTCCTCACGAAGATGTGTTTGTGTCATTTTCTACGATTGATCGCATTGATTTTTACGGGGTCAGAAATACCGCAATGCCAGCCAGTTTCACGCTGGCAAACTCAGCAGGTGAAATTAGTGTCATCGTTTCTGGACGTGGGCGAATCAGGACATGCAGCAATACAATTAACTCGTTTCCTAAATGTGAGGGGCTAAAAACCCCATGATTCTGACTATTTTCTGTTGCAAGCAAAAACAGGCGGGATTTTCTTTATTGGAAATAATGGTAGCTCTGCTAATCAGTAGCGTGATTTTTGTTGCCATGACAAAAACGTATCCGGTTTTATCAAGCCAAATTTTCGATCTCTATCGTAAATATAGATTGCATTATTTGGTGAACAGAACGGCCTATTTGATGGAGAAAGATATTCGGCGGGCAGGTTATTGTCGGGATAGAGAACAGTGCAAAGGTGATCCATTGATAATTAGCAATAAAAATACAGAAATGACTAACTCCTGTTTTATTGTTGCTTTTGATCTCAATTTAAATAATCAATGGGAAAAACCGGGCCACATTGAATCTGAATTTTTTGGGTATCGTTTAAATAATCGAGCTCTTGAGTGGGGGAGAGGGGTAGGTGATTGTCAGGAAAGTGGTTGGGAAAGGTTATTTGATCCAAAAGAGATCGTCATTGATGCCTTCCGTCTTGAGAAATCACAAGCAAAAGACGGGGTGATTTTTGTCACTTTGTCCATTGATACCCATTGGTTGAAATCCCCATCAATTGTGTACCGCCACCAAGCCACAATTCGGCTGCGTAATATCCGAAAATAAAGATATTGGGAAAAGAAAATAGATGGCAGATAAACAACAGGGAAATATTCTGCTGATATCGATAATGATGCTCTTGGCGCTGAGTTTGATGATGTTGAAAGCGCTCCATTACCAACAGGAAAGTGCGATGCTTATGATGATGGATGAACAAAATTATTTGCGGGCTTTTTGGCAAGCTGAATCATCATTGATATGGGGAAAGGCGCAGTTATGGCAGATCAATCAGCAAGAAATAGGGGCTTGGATTTGTCTACAAGACACTGAATTTAATTTAAAAAGTTGCCTTAGGTATTATTCAGACAATCTTTTTTTATTAAAAGGTATTGCTCAATTTGCATCAGGAGAAAAGCTCGAACTTTATCAATGGATGAAACAGATGAAACCTTTAAATCAAGATACACTTATTCCTATTGAAAGCGGTTGGTTGGATTTTTGCCCTGTTGCTCAAGCTGAGTTTTGTTTATGAAAACCAGACGACAAGAGGGAATGAGTTTACCGGAAGTCATGATTGCGTCTGCCGTATTTGCGATCTCTTTATTGGGTTTAATGCGTTACCACCAAGCACTGTCAGCTAATTTCCAACAATATTGGGGGCAGCTTAAGGCGGTACGATATGTCCATAATCAGTTGGAACAGTATGAACGTTTGGTAGGCCAGATTGATTTGCAGAAAGAAGAAGAGACAGTTATACAACGGGGATGGAAAGTGGAAGTTCAGCGAGAATTTCGTTCTTGGGGGTGCTATCAGGTAACGGTTAATCTGACAGTACATTACAATAAACCAAGTAAATTGGAACGCTGGTTTTGTGCAGATGGGCGGCATAAAACTGAAATCTAATATGGTCTACTAAAGTAAATTAATTAAATAAAAGAGCCTGTATTGCATTTGCACAAAATGCAATACAGGCTCGAGAAGGGATCACACAAATTTGGATACAAGCTCCTATTTCCAGATGCAATCACCTATTTTTTCATCATAAGCACGCCAATTTTCATTAAACTCAATTTCTTTACCTTCTTTATTTTTATATGTGAATCTTGAGAATCTTGCTCCCTGTGAAATAACTGTATATGTTCCATTAATTTCCCCTTTAATTATTTCATTCCACACTATAGTATAAATAGATGGCCTTGTTTCTATTGGAATTTCATTATCTTTAACAAAATTAATAGGTATGGCTGTATCAGATTTTTCATACTTAACATAGCCAAGATAGGTTTTATCTTTTTCTGAATATAAAGTGACATATTTTATATTTATTGGTTTTTCACCATATGAAGTAAAACACATAGTCTCAGTGGAATCTTCAAAAGCTAACGTCTTAAAAGATAATAGCACCAACAAAAAAAGAGTATTTTTTTTAACCATTTTGATTTCCTTTTAGATTAATAATTCTTTTATTTATATAGGAAAGAACATCAGAATAGTATATTCCATATATTTTATTATCTTTAAGTTTTTTTCCAAAAGGACTCGCTGTTATCAATTCCTGTGCTCTTTCATAACCTTTCAAAGCTTCATTTTTGTCCTTCAATGTTCCTTTTAATACTTTTTTGTCAGGATCATGCCAAAGTCCCCATGCAAATGAATTAATTCTATTATTGTAGATAGCACTACTAGCAAACTCGAATTTTTCACCATCTAATAATTGATTAAGATGTTCAGCTTTGAATGCCTTAATAGCCCTTTTTAGATAATCTAAGCGATCATTATAATGACTAAATCCTCCATTGATAAGCGCGGTTACTTTATTAAAATCATCATTTTTAGCCGAGTCAACACATGATTTGTATTTTTTATAAAACCAGAATGCAGATAACACGTTGTGAGGTAAAGACAATAGCTTATCCCTTGCCTGATCAGAAGATGTGAAGTCTTCACCAATATATTTACCATAACGCCTATAGGCATCTTCGTATGTTAATTGTATGAATCCCCGACCATACCAAGGATTATATGATTTCTTTTCTCCTCCAATTTCTTTAGTCGCTCGTAATCCCCCCGTTTCATGGAGTATCTGAGCTAAAAAATGAGATTTTTCCCGGCATGTAGTAATATCAAATTTTTTAAACCCTTGATTAAATCCTTCTAAGTGATCTTGCAATATTTTTTGTTTCGTATAAATCGCAATTTGTTTAAACTCATCCAGAGTAATATCTCTATCACATGCACATCCTTGAATTACCTGCATTTCCAATACATGCCGTTGCTTAAGTCGGTAGGTTGACAGTCCCTGTAACGTCGAACCACGGAAATGTTCTGAATTCTGTAATTCCTGCATTTGCCATCCTTGAATTGTAGGATACCCATCACTGAGCATACCCAATGTGATGTATTGGTATTCATGCCCATTCGATAAAGTATTTGGCTTAACATAGGAGTTTGCTTCTCCCGTTTTCAGGCGAGGAGTCCGTTTGACAATTTCATCAGCCAGTGGTTGTGCTGATATGGATAAGGTGACAGGCATAGGAGGAAGATCGTATTCACGTAATAGCCCTTGACCATCAGTCGTGCCTTTTCGTACAACGCTTTTATTTCCCCGACTGGTTAATTTATAAGGTATGCCTGTCAATGGCTTACCTTCTTCATCCACAAGCTGAAATTCAATCCAGTGTTTCAGTATTTTTTGGCAATCAATGCAATCCGTCGGTTCTAGCTGACTCATTCTTTTCTTCCTTTTATCATAGGTGGCATTCATTGGTGTACCGCTGTAGAGCGGAAATGCCCGCTCTGTCCAGCCGTTAAGGTAAAAAGTTTGGATGGGATTCGGCTCTGCTAGGCTGTTAACCAAAAAATAGCAATTGCCTCTGTCCTGATGGGACAGCTAGGTTTTCCAATCGGTCGGTTCCATCATTCTTCTTCCTGCTGTGCGAGAAGCGCACATGGCGGTTTAGCCGGAAACTCCACCATTGGCAATGGTGCCACATCTGTTTCACCATAAAAAACCTGCAACACCGCTTCCTGCATCAGCAGCGAAGCCAAATCAATCTCCGCTTGCGGCTTAAAGGGGGTCGCGTTACCAGCCCTGACCAGCGTCAGATTGAGGGTAAACAGTTCAGAGAGTTGTTCTTGCAAAGTGAAGTCGCCGACTGCAAAGGTGTCTTCCGGCACACCCGCGATACGGCAGGTAAAACGTAATTCATCGACGTGCTTCATTGAATTTAACTTATGATTTATCCATTGGAGTTCGGTATTATGCTGAATATCAGCGAGATCAAATGCGTAATTGAACAGTAAAGCACATTTATTCTACACATTAATCCATCAAATTAATTAACGAATTAAATCCAATTTTTGACTGGTTTTGGCGGGATATAGGGGGATTATCGGAATATGCACGGTAATTCAGGCAAAAATCAGGCTGACAGGAATCGTTAACGGTTTAGCTCCCTCCTGTCTGACGTTAATATCTTTTTCTACGAACATGCTCCCTTGCCTGTCAGGATAACTTTGAATAACGCACGATACCCGCAAAGTCACCAACCCTCTTTAAGGGAACAGCCTGTCAGATGAAAAATATTTTCCAGTTGCTATTATTACGCTTGAAGTGAGCTGATTAACCACTGCTGATATCTCAAATCGCAGTAGTGAAAAACACGATATTGTTTGAAACGGAGGCGTGACAAAATAACGGATAGTTTACAGAGAGAGTTATTCTTGGATGTTTTAATTAGTTGTTTCTATTCCAGTGGGAGCATTGATGTTTAGCGTTTATCATTCGAATCAGCTCGATATTCTCAAGGAATTGATGGCGATATTGATCGGGGAAGATCCCCTTTCTGACCCATTTGGCAAAGAAGTGATTTTGGTTCAAAGCCCAGGGATGTCACAGTGGTTGCAAATTCAGTTGGCAGAAAAACTGGGAATTGCTGCGAACATGGAATTCCCACTGCCTGCAACTTTTATCTGGCAGATGTTTACCCAAGTGTTGCCTGATGTTCCCAAAGACAGCGCTTTCAGTAAGGATGCCATGAAGTGGAAGTTAATGACCTTACTACCCGATTTGTTGACAGAGCCGGAGTTTTCAGCGCTTAGGCATTATCTTGACCAAGATATTGATAAACGCAAAATTCACCAGTTGGCTGGCCGAATTGCCGATCTGTTTGACCAATATCTGGTTTATCGCCCCCAGTGGTTGGAAAGCTGGGAAGAGGGTCAATTAATTGATGGCTTGGGTAGTAACCAGTTATGGCAAAAAAGGCTATGGTTTGAGTTGACAGCTTATACCCGCCAGCTACAACAACCTTTGTGGCACCGCGCCAATTTATACCAACGATTTATCTCGACGTTAGAAGAAGGGAGTTTTCCATTAGGGGCTCTTCCCTCGCGTATTTTTATCTGCGGCATATCTGTATTGCCTCCCGCTTACCTGCAAGTATTAAAGGTATTGGGTAAACATATTGATATTCATCTTATGTTCACGAATCCATGCCAATATTATTGGGGTGATATCCAGAGTTACGCTTTTCTTGCCAGGTTAACTAGCCGTAAGCCAAGACATTATAAAAGCAGACAATTGCTGGAAAGATTCAAAAATCCCGAAGAGGTGCCATCGCTGTTTAATGCCGAAGGGGAACAGGAGTTGAATAATCCATTGCTGGCATCTTGGGGAAAATTGGGCAGGGATAACCTCTACCTGTTGTCACAATTGGAGCCAGATTCCGATATTCATGCCTTTGTTGAATCAGAACCAGATTCTGTCTTGCACCAAATTCAACAAGATATCCTTAATCTTGAAGATCATGCCCAGATTGGTTCTACCGAAAATTCCTTCAAAAACAGCCTGAAAAAGCGCCCATTTGATGGCGCTGATCGCTCACTGACTTTCCATTCATGCCATAGCCCGCAAAGGGAAGTCGAAGTATTGCAGGATCAAATCCTGCATTTATTGGATGATGATCCTTCACTGACACCGAGGGACATCATTGTGATGATGGCAGATATTGATAACTATGCCCCCTATATTCAGGCTGTTTTTGGTAATGCACCCGATGATCGTTATATCCCCTTTGCCATCTCTGACCGTAAAGTTAGTCAGGCGCATCCTGTCTTGCAGGCATTTATTACCTTGCTGGATTTGCCGCAGAGTCGGTTTACAGCAGAACAGGTGTTGGCATTCTTGGAAGTCCCTGCTTTAGCTAACAAATTCTCGATTCAGGAAGAAGGGTTGCGTTTATTGCGGCGTTGGGTAAAAGAATCGGGAATTTGCTGGGGGTTGGATGATGACAATATTGAAGCATTATCGTTGCCTGCCACAGGGCAGAATACCTGGCGCTTTGGTTTGACGCGTATGCTGTTGGGTTATGCGATGGATAGCCATGCCGGGCCGTGGAATGATGTTTTGCCTTATGATGAATCCAGTGGTCTTGCAGCCGAACTGGCAGGGCAATTAGCTGAGTTTTTAATGGCACTGAATCGCTGGCGTAAAATTTTGAGCGAAGAACAGCGATTGACGGATTGGTTGGTTATATGCCCGCAACTGCTGGACACTTTTTTTGCAGTGGATGATGAAGTTGAACTGGTTTTGGCGCTTATTACACAGCAATGGCAAAAAGTCGTTGATAATGGCCTGAATGCACATTATGACGAAAGCATCCCTTTGGTGCTGCTGCGCGATGAGCTGGTGCTTCGTTTTGATGATGAAAAGATCAGCCAGCGTTTCCTCGCCGGAGCACTCAATTTTTGTACTCTGATGCCTATGCGCTCCATTCCTTTTAAGGTTGTTTGTTTGTTGGGAATGAATGATGGGGTTTATCCACGTACTATCCCGCCACTTGGGTTTGATCTGATGGCAGAAAAGACTCAGCGAGGGGATAGGAAACGGCGCGACGATGACCGTTATCTCTTTCTGGAAGCATTGGTTTCGGCTGAACAATTTCTTTATATTAGCTATATTGGCAAATCGATTCGCGATGATACTGAGTGCAATCCCTCTGTATTGATCAACGAATTACTGGATTATATTTGTCAAAGTTTTTGCTTATCCGGCGATGAAATGTTGAATGTTGATGACAGCGCCAAAAATGTCAGAAAATATCTGCTGTCACAGCATACCCGTGTGCCTTTTGCGACAGAAAATTTCTTACCTAATCATCACTTACAAAGTTATGCTACAGAATGGTTGCCAGCCGCAACACAACAGGGGATTTCAGCAACTGATTTTTGCCAGCCGATTGCGTTTGATCGCAGTGGGGTAAAAGAAATTGCATTAGATGAGTTGATCCGCTTTTATCGACACCCTATCCGTGCATTTTTTCAGCAAAGGTTGAAGGTACATTTTGTCATTGAAGAGATGGAGTTACCTGAAGAAGAACCTTTTGTGCTGGATAACCTGCAACGTTACCAATTTAACCAACTACTGTTAAGCATCCTGATTGAACAGGGAGCACCTGAATCTCTGTTTCATCATCTTCGTGCGTCGGGAGGGCTGCCCTATGGCTCCTTTGGTGAAGTTTATTGGATGGAGCAACTGGAATCCATGCAGCCTTTGGCCGCCAGGGTGCGTGAAGAGAGAATGACCTCTTCTTCTATTGACCTATATGAGCCATTAGACACGGTAGTGTTGACTGGCAGAATCAGTCAGGTACAGCCGGATGGAATTTTACGTTGGCGACCAGCGAACTTAACGGCCAATGATGGTATCCAATTATGGATTGAACACCTTGCCTATTGTCTTTCAGGTGGAAGTAGTGAAAGCCGCATATATGGAACAGGTAAAAAGGACAAAAAAGAGAAGGAAGATAAAAAGGTGTCAGAATATCGCTTCTTAGCGTTAAAACAGGAGGAGGCGAAACACTATTTGAACCAGATGATAGAGGGTTATTTTCAAGGTATGTCTGAACCTCTTCCTTTGTTTTGCCGAAGCGGTTGGGCATGGCTAGTTGACTGTTTTGATAAGGAAACGGGTGAAATCGATTTTAGCGAAGAGACTCAACAAAGTGCTGAAAATAAATTAATGGAACACTGGCTGGGAACACATGACAGAAAAGGGGAAAGCGCTGATCACTACGTACAAAGGGCTTTCCGGCGAGTTGATCAATCACTTTTGGAGCGAATGAAGCGTGAAACTCAGCGCTATTTACTGCCGATGGCACGCTATTCCAATGGATCATTATTTAAATAATTAGGGAGAATATTAGGTTATGCCTAAATGTCTTATCCGCATCATGACGGTGCTCTTTCTGCTATTTTTTGGCGCTACTGTATATGCACAATCGCCCTGGCAGCCATTGCCAGATACGATCCACAAAAGTGATCGCGATCTTCGTCAATATAAAGCGATTAAATTGCAAAATGGCATGACCGTTCTGCTGGTTTCTGATGAAAAAGCGATTAAATCATTGGCTGCCGTCTCTCTTCCGGTTGGCCATATGGAAAATCCAGATAATCAGCTTGGTCTCGCCCACTATCTTGAGCACATGGTATTGATGGGCTCAAGGCGTTACCCGCAACCCGGCGGATTTGCTGAATTCTTGCAAAAACATGGGGGAAACCGTAACGCCAGTACCAATGCCAACCGTACTGCATTCTATCTGGAAGTTGAAAATGACGCCTTAACAGAAGCGGTTGATCGTCTTGCGGATGCACTGGCTGAACCTTTGCTGGAGCCAGTTAATGCGGATCGTGAACGCCATGCCGTTGATAATGAAATGACCATCGCTCGTGCGGGTGAAGGGCATCGTTTATGGCAAATCCGTTCTGAGACCATCAATCCAGCTCACCCCAATGCCCGCTTTGCGGGTGGAAATTTAGAGACGCTCAAAGACAAACCCGACAGCAAATTACAGACGGCCCTGATTGATTTTTACCAACGCTATTACTCCGCTAATCTGATGAAAGGGGTAGTATACGGCAATCAATCCATCGACAAATTGGCTCAGATTGCGACAGAAACCTTTGGCCGTATTCCGAACCGACATGCTTCCGTGCCTGCCATTACCGTACCGGCAATCACAGATAAAGAAAAAGGCACCATTATCCATTATGTGCCTGCACAACCTTACAAAGCGTTGCGACTGGAGTTTAGCATTGCTGACAACAGCGCAGATTTTCGCAGCAAGACGGACGCTTATGTCGGGTATTTGATTGGCAATCGTAGCCAAAATACCTTGTCTGATTGGTTACAAAAGCAGGGATTAATCGAAAGTATCGATGCTGGGGCGAATCCCAAAACTGATGGTAATTCCGGGACGTTTAATATTTATGTTTCGCTAACGGATAAGGGCCTTGAACAGCGTGATCAAGTTATCGCAGCCATCTTTTCTTACATTAACCTGCTAAAACAACAGGGGATCAACAAGAGCTATTTCGATGAAATGGCTAAGGTCCTGAATTTGTCTTTCCAGTATGCGTCCATTTTACGCAATATGGACTATATTGAAGGGCTGTCTGATGCCATGCTGGTATTACCTATATCCCGTGTGCTGGATGCGGGTTATGTTGCAGATGAGTTCAATCCAAAAGCAATAGCGAGTCGTCTGGACGAATTAACGCCGGAAAATGCGCGTATCTGGTTTATCAGCCCAACAGAGCCACATAATAAAGAAGCTTACTTTGTGCAGGCTCCGTATCAAGTCAATAAAATTACGCCAAGACAGCGGGTGGAATGGAAAAAGCTCGAACAAGGAGACTTATTCTCTTTACCTGAGTTGAATCCTTATATTCCTGATGATTTATCCCTGGTTAAAACATCGGGTAGCCAAGAACACCCTAACATGATTTTGGAAAAGCCAAATGTTCGCTTGCTGTATATGCCGAGCCAATATTTTGCCGATGAACCTAAAGGCAGTATTGCACTGGAGATGCGCAATCCAAATGGATTACAAAACATCAAAGATCAGGTTTCAGATACCTTATTGAACTATTTGTCTGGGCTTGCACTTGATCAACTGAGTTACCAGGCATCGGTTGGGGGAATGGGCGTTTATACAGGTTATGTTGATGGTTTGAAAATCGGCGTCAATGGTTATACACAGCACTTACCAGCGTTGTTAACTTCAGCAATTGATCAATATATTTCGTTTACACCGACTCAAGAAGAACTGGATCAGGCGAAATCGCGGTATCGGGAACAAATGGAAGTCGCCAATAATGGCAAAGCTTTTCAAATGGCGATGCAACCCATTTCCCGTCTCTCTGGTGTGCCTTACTTTGAACAGGCAGAAAAATTAAAAGTGCTGGATACCATCACCGTTGACGATATTGTCAACTACCGTCAGAGCATGATCCAACACTCGGCACTACAGGCTTTGGTCTTCGGTAATTTCACTGAACAGCAGAGTATTAACATCATTCAGTCAGCACAGAAGCAGCTCGCTAATCAGGGAACGGTATGGTGGACTGGCAAGCGCATTGTTATTGATCGTAATTATGCGGTTAATTTCAATGGAACGGCGAGCAGCACGGATAACGCTCTGGAAGAAATCTTTATTCCAACAGGGTATGACCGTATCCAGGGATCGGTTTATTCCAATTTGCTGAGTAGCATTTTGTCGCCGTGGTTCTATGATCAATTGAGGACGAAAGAACAGCTTGGTTATGCCGTTTTTGCTTTCAACGGAAATATAGGTAAACAGTGGGGATTGGGTTTCTTGCTGCAAAGTAACAGCAAGCAACCGGATTACCTGCATCAACGCTACCAAAGCTTTTATCAACAGGCTGATAAAAAACTGAAAGCGATGTCTGATGCTGAATTTGAACAGTATAAAAAATCGCAGCTAACAGAAATGCGTGGGCCGCCACAGACTTTCTATTCAGAAGTGGCTCGCTTTGATGCCGATTTTGGGCGCAATAATTTCAAATTTGATACCCGTGAGAAAATCATCGCAGCGATGGAGAAAGCCACTAAAGCGCAGGTGATTGCGTTTTATGAAAAAGCCGTGCTTAAACGTCAGGGATTGGCGCTGGTTTCCCAAATTACTGGGAAAAAAGGGATGGCTCATCAATATGCCGAGCTGAAAGGCTGGAAAACTTACGACTATGTGTCAGATTTCCAGAAACAATTACCGGTTAAGGTGAATGCTCAGTGAGCAAAGAAATACCCTCTCATAAGCTTAACCCGTTAACACTGCCGCTGTATGGTCAGCGGCTGATCGAAGCGTCAGCAGGAACGGGAAAGACTTACACGATAGGCTTGTTGTATCTCCGGCTATTACTGGGATTAGGCGGCTCTGCTGCCTTTTCCCGCCCGCTGAATGTCGAAGAGATTCTGGTTGTGACTTTTACGCAAGCAGCGACGGATGAATTGCGTGGACGTATCCGCGAAAACATCCACCAGCTCCGTTTGGCTTGTATACGGCAAGAAACAGCGGCTAGCGATCCTATCTATCAGCAACTACTGGCTGAAATTCCTGATAGGGAAATCGCGGCCAGCTGGTTATTAGCTGCTGAACGCCAGATGGATGAGGCGGCGATTTATACCATCCACGGCTTTTGCCAGCGCATGTTGGTCCACAATGCGTTTGAGTCTGGTGTCCTGTTTGATCAAACCTTAATTCAGGATGAAAACCCGTTACGTAAACAAGGCTGCGCTGATTTTTGGCGCCGTCACTGCTATCCCCTGCCATTGCCCATTGCTGCGGAAATCAGCCGGATATGGCATGGGCCGGAAGCATTATTGAAAGATATTTCAGACTACTTGCACGGAGACATGCCTTATATTGTCAATGCCCCTGATGGTGATGAAACGCTGTTTAGCCGTCATCAGAAAATCATTGAGCAGATTGAGGCGATAAAGCACCAGTGGAATAGCGCCGCTTCTGGGTTAGAGGAGCTGATTACTCATTCAGGTGTTGATAAGCGCAGTTACAGCAAAAAACATTTACCTAACTGGCTGAATAGTGTTTCTGAGTGGGCTAAATCACTCACCGAAGATTACCTGTTGCCCAAAGAGTTGGATAAATTTTGTCAGTCACGCTTGTTAGAAAAAACGAAAAAAGGGGAAGCTCCTCAACATGCGTTGTTTGCAGCCATTGAGGGTTTATATCAGCACCCATTGACGTTGAAAGATATCCTTCTCTCCAAAGCAATTGTTGAAGTTCGCCAATCGGTTAATCAGGAGAAACTTAACCGTGGTTACATGGGTTTTGATGATTTGCTGACCCGTCTGGACAGTGCCTTGCAACGAGCAGGAGGAGAACAGCTTGCAGCAACCATTCGGCAGCGTTATCCCGTTGCAATGATTGATGAATTTCAGGATACCGATCCACAACAATATCGCATTTTTCAGGCCATATATTGCCATCAAGCAGAAAATGAACGGGCTGAAAACGAAACTGGCTTATTGTTTATTGGCGATCCCAAACAAGCGATTTATGCGTTTCGTGGGGCAGATATTTTTACTTACATTCGTGCGCGTTCTCACGTTAAGGCCCGTTACACGCTGGAAACGAACTGGCGTTCTTCTGCACCAATGGTGCAGGCTGTCAATACACTGTTTTCTCGCCCAGAGCGCCCATTTTTGTTTGCACAAATCCCTTTTATTGACGTTAATGCCGCAGAGAAAAATCAGGGTTTGAGATTTTCCTTGTATGGTGAAGATCAAACTGCTTTACGATTTTGGTTACAGTCGGGTGATGGTGTTTCCAAAGGGGAATATGAGCAAACCATGGCCCGACAATGTGCTGCTCAAATACGGGATTGGTTGCAGGCTGGGCAAGAAGGGAAAGCGCTTTTATATCAGGCAAAAAATCAACCAACAGAAGCAAGCCGACCAGTGATGGCGGCAGATATTACCGTGTTGGTGCGTGATCGCCGAGAAGCAGCATTGATCCGTAATGAATTGAACGCATTGAAGATACCGTCGGTTTATCTTTCCAATCGAGAAAGTGTGTTTGATACCCCGGAAGCGAAAGATTTGCTGTGGTTATTACAGGCAGTATTGGCACCTGAAAAAGTACGCGAATTGAGAAGTGCATTAGCCAGTAGTCTATTTGGCTTAAGTGCACAACAAATTGACCAGTTGAATAATGACGAAAGGGCGTGGGATCGTCTGGTTGATGAATTTGATGGCTATGCCCGTTTATGGCGTACTCGTGGCGTATTACCCATGTTGCGGGCAGTCATGGTGAAATACCGGATAGCAGAAAATCTGCTGGCAGGTGATGACGGTGAACGCCGGCTTACCGATGTTATGCACATTGGTGAGCTGTTGCAGGAGGAATCTCAACAGTTAGATAGCGAACATGCCGTTGCCCGCTGGCTGGCACAACAGATTTCACGCCCAAATCCGCAATCAGAAAATCAGCAACTGCGACTGGAGAGTGATCGGCATCTGGTGCAGATCTGTACCATACATAAATCTAAGGGCTTGGAATATCCGTTGGTTTGCTTGCCTTTTGTTTGTGGTTACAGAAAGCAGAAGCAGGCGGTTTATCATGATCGCCATAACTTTGAGACTCATCTTAATATTTCTCATGATGATGAAGCGTTGAAAGAAGCGTTGGAGCTGGCTGATGAAGAACGCCTGGCTGAGGATTTACGCTTGCTCTACGTTGCATTAACACGTTCGGTTTATCACTGTAGCGTCGGGGTAGCCCCGCTGATTAAAGGAAATAGAGGGAAAGCAGGCGATACTGATTTGCATTTATCTGCCCTTGGGTACTTGCTGCAAAAGGGACAGAAAGGTGATGCAGAACTTTTGATTAACAGTTTGAATGAGCTTTGCGATAACGGCATTGAGGTAAGGCAAGTGGGAGATACCACTGACTTGCCATGGTGCCCACAAAGTGAAAATACGCTGTCGCTGGAAGCCAAAAAATTGCAACGTCCTGTTCGGGATGATTGGCGGGTAACGAGTTATTCGGGGTTACAATATTCCGCTTCCCATGCCACTTCTTCCACTTATGCGGGTGCACTTGGGGAATCAGTTGATGTGATTGTGCAATCCATTTCGCCTAAGCTGGATATTGAAGCGAGTGGTGAAAAGCAGGAAGAACAATCGTTACAGATGACTCCGCATACTTTTCCACGTGGGGCGTCTGCGGGCACATTCCTGCACAGTATTTTAGAAGATCTGGATTTCGGCAATCCCCCGGATCAGATGTGGTTGGTGGAAAAACTGACAGCATCAGGATTTGATGAAAACTGGGCACCGGTATTGGAACAGTGGACAGAGGATATTTTGGGCGCAGAACTCAATGAGCAGGGAATGAAACTTGCCGATGTACCCCGTCATCACCAGCAAAGTGAAATGCAGTTTTACCTGCCAGTAGATAAGTTATTACATGCAAAGGAAATGGATGCACTAACCCGTCGTTATGATCCGCTGTCTGCGCAATGTGCTCCGTTATCCTTTCATCAAGTCAAAGGCATGTTAAGAGGTTTTATTGATTTGGTTTTTTGCTGGCAAGATAAGTTTTACGTCGTGGATTACAAATCAAACTGGTTAGGTGAGAATAGCCAGTCGTATACACAAGAAGCGATGGCAAGGTCGATGATAGAGCACCGTTACGATTTCCAGTATCAGCTTTATACCTTAGCGCTGCACCGTTATTTGCGTCATCGGTTAGCTCATTATGATTATCGCCGCCATTTTGGTGGCGTGATCTATCTATTTCTGCGGGGTATTGATAAAGATAATCCAGGACATGGTATTTACTCCTACTTGCCTCCCTTTGAATTTATTGACGAACTGGATACGCTTTTCAGTGCTGTTGGTGAGGAACAAAGCGTATGAATTTCATGATGTCATTCTTGCAACAGGCGGTGAACCAGAAGCTGCTACGTCCTTTGGATGTGCAGTTTGCTTATGCGATGATTGAAAATGAAAACCCGCTACTACTGTTGATTACGGCCTTGTTAAGTGCTGAATCAGGCGCGGGGCATGTCTGTTTGCCACTGGAGCGGATTTCGCCAAAATATTTTTTTGAAGGCAGGCAGCCGGAGTTGGCTGCATCGCTTTGGTCTTTGGCCGGCGAACCTGATCAACAGCAAATTCTGGCTGTCTTGCAGACATGTCCGGCGGTCAGTATGGGGGAAACGCCGGCACCGATGATCCTTTCCTGTCAAAAAAAGCGTGATTACCGCCTGTATTTACAACGTATGTGGCAAAGTGAACGGCGGGTTGCAGATTTTTTTGCTGCTGTGGAGTTGACCGACACTTTTGCTCAACCTTCCCACGATCAAACGGCGCTTGATGAACTCCAGTTACGTCGCATTTTAGATGCGCTTTTTGGTGTCACTGTTGAAGGGGAAATTGATTGGCAGAAGGTTGCCGCAGCCGTGGCGGTAACGAGCCGTATTTCGGTGATCTCTGGTGGGCCAGGAACCGGCAAAACCACGACAGTCGCTAAGTTGCTGGCCGCCTTGATCAAGTTGCATGAAGGGAAAAAATTAAGTATTCAATTGGCTGCGCCAACCGGCAAGGCAGCGGCCAGATTAACTGAATCGCTGAGGGAAGCGGTCAAGAAACTCGATTTGACGCCAGACCAGTGGTATAGCATTCCAGAACAGGCGCAAACTCTCCATCGTTTACTGGGCGCGCAACCCGATAGCCAGAAACTGCGTTATGGGCGTGATAATCCGCTGTCCCTTGATATTTTGATCATTGATGAAGCTTCAATGGTGGATTTACCGATGATGGCTCACTTGGTTGATGCTTTGCCGCCGCGGGCGAAAGTGATTTTCTTAGGGGATAAAGACCAGCTTGCATCGGTTGAAGCTGGAGCGGTATTGGGCGATATTTGCCGTTTTGCTGAACAAGGTTATAGCGCCAAGCGGGTTGAGCAATTGGCGCGACTGACGGGATGTCAGTTAACCTCTTATTCCACCTTACATTCCGATAAAAATATGCCTGCCGTGCGGGATAGCCTGTGTTTGCTACGCAAAAGTTATCGCTTCAACTTGGCTTCCGGCATTGGGCGATTAGCATCAGCTGTGAATCAAGGGGATCGCAGAGGCGTCACGGCAGTGCTGGATCAATCTTTTCCCGATGTTGATTTTTACCCACTTGCAGCGGATGAAGATTATCAGCGTCTGTTGACGGAAACCGCGGCGAGTTATTCTCAATATTTAGCCATGGCAAATGAACGGATAGCGGAAGAAGCGATTTTGGCGGCGTTTAACCGTTTTCGATTGTTGTGCGCGTTAAGGGAAGGTCCTTTTGGTGTGACGGGGTTGAACCAACGAGTGGAGCAATTACTGCACAGGAAAGGCGTCATTACCCTCCCTAAAAATGTGGAGAGCCGTGGTTATGTCGGGCGCCCTATCATGATATTGCGTAATGACAGCACGCTTGGGCTGTTTAACGGAGATATCGGGATTATGCTTAAAAATCAGGATAATGAGTTGAAAGCCTATTTTCAGTTGTCTGATGGGCAGATTAAAGGATTTCAGCCAAGTCGGTTGCCCCAACATGAAACGGCTTATGTGATGACAGTGCATAAATCTCAAGGATCTGAATTTGAGCATACGGCTTTGGTGTTGCCGACCCAACATTCACCCATAGTCAGTCGGGAATTAGTGTATACCGCCCTGACGCGGGCGAGGGAAAAATTGACGATTTATGCCAATAAGCCCGTTTTGGATAGAGCGGTAGCTACAGCAACACAGCGGCGGAGCGGGTTGGCAGATTGGTTCAACCCGCAATAGAAAGCGCTATGGTTAAGGATCATTGGGTTAGTCTGACGTCAGCAAGCCTGTAAATCCAGCAGCAAGATTTTGGAACGGCGCTGATAGTTATACAGCGCTTGTTTTTCCACAGGCAACATATCTATTTCTGCGGGCTTAAAGCCTTTTTCCTGAAACCAGTGAATACTACGGGTTGTGAGTACGAAAAGTTTTTCCAACCCTTTTTGTTTCGCCTGACTGGAAATGGCATCTAGCAGAATTTCACCTCTGGAAGAGTTTCGATAGTCTGGATGTACGGCAACACAGGCCATTTCCCCAAGTTTTTCATTGGGATAGGAATATAGGGCAGCACAAGCGATAGTGATATTATCGAGTTCAATCAGGGTGAAGTTATCAATTTCCATTTCCAATTGTTCACGTGAACGGCGTACCAAAATACCTTGTTGCTCCAATGGGCGAATAAGCTCAAGAATGCCACCAATATCATTAATATTGGCGCGGCGTATCTGTTCGGAACGTTCCATAACAATTTGAGTGCCGATACCTTCGCGGGAAAATAATTCCTGAACCAATGAGCCATTTTCTTGGTAACTGATCAAATGGCTGCGGCGAACACCACGGCGGCAAGCCTTAATCGCTCTCCTTAAGAAACGCACGGTGCCTGAATGATAGTCACCCGCGTTTTCTAATTTGTGCAGGTGAGTTTCTCCTTCATTAAGAAACATCTCTGATACAGTGTTGCCGTTAGCGTCAAGTGCGCCCTGAGATGAGCAAAATCCAATTAATTTTTCTGCTTTTAATTTGATTGCCAGTTGTGTTGCAATTTCTTCGGAAGTGAGGTTGAAACTTTCTCCTGTAACGGAAACGGCAACTGGCCCAATCAGCACAATAGCACCATTATCCAGTTGCTGGTTGATTGCTTTCTCGTCAATACGACGGACTCTGCCACTATGGCAATAATCGATGCCGTCATCGATTCCCAACGGTTGGGCGATAACGAAGTTTCCGCTGACGACACTAATATTAGCGCCTTGTAATGGGGTATTATTTAATCCCATGGAAAGGCGTGCTGTAATTTCTAGCTGTAATAAGCCTGCTGCCTGTTTGACCAAATCCAGTGTTTTGGCATCGGTTACTCTGGTGTGTTTGTGGTAAACCGATTGGCAATGGTGTTCGGCAATATTCTGTTCGATTTGTGGACGGGCGCCATAAACAACGATTAAACGAATGCCCAGATTATGCAGTAATCCAATATCGTTGACGATATTAGAAAAATTCTCATGGGCGATGGCTTCACCTCCCAGCATAATGACAAAGGTTTTACCTCGATGTGCATTGATATACGGAACCGAGTGACGTAAGACTTCAACCAATTCGGTACTGCGTTCGTTCATGAAACCCTCTCTGATTGAATTTTTATTCGTATTTTTTGTATTTTTATTCCTTTTGAAGGGAAATGGCAAGGGGAAATATGGATAAAAATAACGTTATTATTTATATTGGTATAAATAAATGAGAGGATCAGAAAATACGGTTTTTGATGACAGACGTTTACTAATTAATTAGAGTTCCTGCCTAACTATTATGTTTGGTAAAGATTACTGCGTTTGGTTGTTTTTAAGCGGAATAAACAATGAGTCATTCAGACCATAATACTTCACGTCGTCGCCTGCTGAAAGGCGCAGCCGCTGTATGGTTATTAAGCATCAGCCCAATAGGTTATGCAGCGACTTCAAAAGTTATTGCTGTGCGTATTTGGCCTGCATCAAGTTATACCAGAGTAACGCTGGAGTCTAATATTCCACTTAAGTATCGCCAATTTTCGCTTGCAAACCCTAATCGTATTGTCATTGATTTACAGGGTATCCAGCTTAACAGTATTTTGAGCCGCATGGGGGCACAGGTTCAGCGGCGTGATCCTTACTTAAAATTAGTGCGGGCAGGGCAATTTAATCCTAAAACGGTGCGTTTAGTCTTTGAAATCAAACAACCCGTTTCCCCACATATTTTCACATTGCCACCAATTGCAAAGTTTAAACATCGTCTGGTGCTCGATCTGTATCCCAAAAAGGCGGTTGATGTGGCTAATGATCCTTTATTGGCTCTGCTTGAAGAGTACAACAGTGGGAATTTAGAACAGCATTTACCTGCACAGACACGCAAACCCGGCAAGGCAGGCAAAGACAGGCCGATTGTGATTATGCTCGATCCTGGTCATGGTGGTGAAGATTCTGGGGCGATTGGGAAATATAAAACCCGTGAAAAAGATGTCGTGTTGCAAATTGCCCGTCGTTTACGGGCGCTCATCAAACGTGAGCCGGGCATGAAAGTTTACATGACGCGAAATGAAGATGTGTTTATTCCCTTGACGGTGAGGGTGGCAAAAGCTCGTAAGATGCGGGCTGATCTCTTTGTTTCTATTCATGCGGATGCCTTTACAAATCGTTCTGCACGGGGATCATCCGTGTTTGCGCTGTCAACTAAGGGCGCTACCAGCAATACGGCCCGTTTTCTCGCCCAAACTCAGAACGAGGCAGACTTAATTGGTGGCGTCAGTAAAAGTGGTGATAAATATTTGGATCATACCATGTTGGATTTGGTTCAAACCGCAACGATTAATGATAGTTTGAAATTTGGTAACGAAGTGCTCAAACGGGTGGGAAAAATCAATAAACTGCATAAAAATAGCGTCGATCAGGCGGGATTTGCAGTGTTGAAAGCGCCAGATATCCCTTCCATTTTGGTAGAAACTGCATTTATCAGTAATCTGGAAGAAGAACGCAAACTTAAGACGGCGAAATTCCAGCAACAAGTGGCAGAATCTATTTTTGCTGGCATTAAGGCGTATTTCAAGAATGGGGCTGAATTGGCACGGCGGTGAAATATCCGCTAAAGCTTATTGCTTATGATGCAATGATGGTTATTTACTTTATATTCATGTTTAAACCGGATTTAAATATTAATTTAAACATCAGTGAAAATCAGGTAATAGAATAGAAAATAAGAATCAGATGAAAATTGAAGGGAAAAAATGAAAAAGAAATATTTGGTTGCGGGGGCCGGATTTGAACCGACGACCTTCGGGTTATGAGCCCGACGAGCTACCAGGCTGCTCCACCCCGCGTCCGTCTGTCTGCAAATTTTGATTAGAAACCATGAATGCAAACACTGAGTAATAACATCATATAGCGTTGGTTGCGGGGGCCGGATTTGAACCGACGACCTTCGGGTTATGAGCCCGACGAGCTACCAAGCTGCTCCACCCCGCGTCCGTCTATCTGCAAATCTTGATGAGTAACCATGAATGCAAATACTAAATGATGATATTTTTTACTGCCAGATTGTCTTTGCTACCAGAGCAAATCGATGCAACATGCA
Organism: Xenorhabdus sp. BG5; assembly: GCF_015163665.1. Lineage (GTDB taxonomy): Bacteria > Pseudomonadota > Gammaproteobacteria > Enterobacterales > Enterobacteriaceae > Xenorhabdus. The sequence continues at coordinate 44,816 of NZ_JADEUG010000027.1, forward strand.
ATCGAATTGGTTGCGGGGGCCGGATTTGAACCGACGACCTTCGGGTTATGAGCCCGACGAGCTACCAAGCTGCTCCACCCCGCGTCCGATGTCGGCACACTATACTCTGGAACGACACGGTTGCAAGTTTTTTTATTGATTTTTATTAAATTTGTTTGTTTTTTGCTTTAAAAGCAGCCTGATTGTTTTGTTTTTGCTCGATTGATTTGGCTAAAACGGTAAGCTGTTTTATCTAACTAACCCGAATTCTGGAACCGGTTTCTATCTGGAACACCTTTGGAAATATCACTACAACGATTTTCCCATCTTGTTCCAACCTTCTGTACCACCAAGGACAACATCAAGGACAAAACAATGAGGCAAGCTATTCGCGATCTTGTCCTACCGTTTTAGACGGTTTGATTGCTTGCCACCTTAATGGAAAAAACCATCACTGAAAGTTTTCTATTTAGAAGACAATCTTCCCGTGATGGTTTAAACAGAATTTGGGTTAACTCCATTTCATTATTTATTACTGTTTGATATTGTTCGTGATCTGAATAAGTGATGGCTAAAGATAAGGCAGTAATATGAGAATTTGGGGCAAATATCTTTTATTTGGATTTTTCATTTCGTTATTATCGGGATGCCATTTTCGACCCACTGATCAGGCGCAGCAGTATAAAGATGGACGAATTACCCAAAACCTTCAGTTGGTTAATATCCCTAATGCCGAAGGTTCTCCGGTTAATGCCAAGGATTTTGTTACTCAAGTTGAATATATCAGCAAATCTTCTCCTCGTCTGTATGACAATAACCGTGCATTATTTAATGCAATTGAGCACTGGATGCTGTCTGGTGGTGATACTCGTGATTTAAATGAATTTGGTTTACTGGCTTATCAGATGGAAGGTGAAGATAAATACGGCAACGTGAAGTTTACCGGCTATTACACACCTGTTTTGCAAGCACGGCATACTCAGCAAGGCGAGTTTAAATATCCACTGTATCGTATGCCTGCTTACTCACGTTCCCGCTTGCCAAGTCGTGCTGAGATATACAGAGGCGCACTGAGCAAGAAATTTATTATCGGGTACAGTAACTCCCTGATGGATAATTTTATGATGGAAGTTCAGGGGAGTGGCTATGTCGATTTTGGCGATGGGCGTCCGTTGACCTTTTTTGGTTATGGGGGAAAGAATGGACATCCCTATCGCAGTATTGGCAAGGTACTGATCGACCGTGGAGAAGTACCGAGCGAAAAAATGTCGATGAAAGCTATCCGTCAATGGGGAGAACAGCATAGTGAAGCCGAAGTGAGAGAAGTGTTGGAGCAGAATCCTTCATTCGTTTTCTTTAAGCCTGAATCCTATACGCTTGTGAGGGGAGCCAGTGCCGTGCCTCTTATTGCAAAAGCGTCGGTAGCATCTGATAAATCATTAATCCCTCCCGGAACAGCTTTGCTGGCGGAAGTGCCTGTGCTGGATGAAAAGGGCAAATTTACCGGCCAGTATCGGATGCGCCTGATGGTAGCGCTGGATGTTGGTGGTGCCATCAAAGGGAACCATTTCGATATTTATCACGGTGTTGGGGAAAAAGCGGGTGAAATGGCGGGTTTTTATAATCACTATGGCCGTGTTTGGGTATTGAAGAAAGCATCATCTGGTTTTTTAGCGGCAAACCAGTAAGATCTCCCCAGTTTAAACGATCAATCGACAACCTACCTCAATAGAGGTGGGTTTTATGCAGGATTTATTTAGCAATGCAAGTTTCTCTCTCTGATACTTATCTTCAGCGTTTCGCTGGCACGGCGCGGTTATATGGCCAGAAAGCGCTTTCATTATTTGCCCGCTCTCATATCTGTGTTGTAGGAATTGGCGGCGTGGGTTCATGGGCGGCAGAAGCGCTGGCGCGCACCGGTATTGGTGCTATTACGTTGATTGATATGGATGATGTTTGCATCACCAATACCAATCGCCAGTTGCACACGTTGGTACAGAATGTGGGCTTGCCAAAGACGGAAGTCATCGCACAGCGGATACGAGCGATTAATCCTGAGTGTCGGGTCACTTGCATTGATGATTTTGTCACCCCTGATAATGTGGCTGAATTGATGTCCACAGCGTTTAGTTATGTTATCGATGCCATTGATAGCGTTCGGCCAAAAGCGGCGTTACTGGCTTATTGCCGCCGCTATAAGATCCCGCTGGTGACGACGGGCGGAGCGGGTGGGCAACTTGATCCTACCCAGATCCAGGTGGTGGATTTAGCAAAAACGGTGCAAGATCCATTAGCGGCGAAATTGAAGGAGCGCTTGAAGTCGGATTACCGTGTAGTGAAAAATGGCAAGGGTAAGTTAGGTATTGACTGCGTTTTTTCAACGGAACAGTTAGTTTATCCGCAATCTGACGGTACAGTTTGCGCTGCCAAAAGCACTGCGGAGGGTTCCAAGCGAATGGATTGTGCTTCTGGTTTTGGTGCCGCAACGATGGTTACGGCGACTTTTGGTTTTGTTGCGGTATCCCACGCATTGAAAAAGATGGTGGCGAAAGCTGAACGGGAAAATGCGCTTTAAACGAACCTAATGAATGTAAGTGCTCGCTATTTCCTGAAGGGCATTTATCAGGGATTTCACACCATTGAGCCTTGAGCCACTGAGTTGTTGTTCCAGGCCGAGTTGTTGGAATAGCTCGGCCAAAGGTATTTGCACAACCTGCTCTGGGGTTTTGCCTTCTACGGCAGTCAGCAGGATTGCCAATAACCCTTTGACGATACGGCCTTCGCTATCGCCATAAAAATGCAATCGGCCGTCTGCAAGTGGTTGATACCCCAACCAGACGCGATTTTCACAGCCGGATCTTTCGATATTTTGCTGTTTTAGTTCATCCGCTAAAGGAGGCAGTTTTCTGGCTAGGCCGATGAGCTGCCGATAACGATCTTCCCACAATTTGCATTGCTGGAAGTTTTCAATAAGTTGCTGTTGCGTAATTTCTGTTCCGAATGGATGCGGAGCCAGGATAGTGTCTGAGAGTTGTGTCATGGGTTATTTATCTTACAGTGGGCTTGTTGCTGATTTCCTCTGAGTGAGGTTTCAGGATCATAGCAGTTATATTTTTAAGCTAAAGTTATTTGTGCTGATTGGGCGAAAAATAACCCATCAGGATCAGGAAACTCAACGCCCTCAGACAGTTGCGTTAGCACAATGCTGGACAAAGTTATTAGGCATTATCTTAATATCCTTCATGATCAATAAATTGGGAGCATGACCATATTTTGAGAGTTTATTTGGATATTTTCCTATTTTTAATAGATATTATTTATTGATTTTTATAAATATTTCCCAATGGAAAAACTCATCTATTATCATTATATATAAGAATATTATAAATATAATAAAATATTATTTGGCCTATGATAAATAACTCCCCATACTATATAGTTACATAGATGTATTTTATCATCATGAATAACGCTAACATATAGGAAGTCCTATTATTATAAGTTATTAAATAAAATAATAAAATCATATATTTTATCTGTTGTTTTTTCTCCACTTTATGGAATATAAAAGAGGATAATATTATGAACGAAGTAGAACACAATAAAATAAAATTTAAAATCATTGAAGATTTTAAACGAGATGCAAAGGGTAAATTGGAACCCGATATTATCGGTGAGGCCGTAAAAAAAATAGCTTCTCCAAGGAACGATAAGTATTTCGCTACAGGTGATGTACAAAGCATCGTTTTTTTCCTGCTGTTTAGCCTGGAAACAGATATTGATAAAAAGTCTTTTAGCGGGAAGGCGGGTGGGCTGACTTCTGCTGGTTTTGCCTGGATGGAAGGCTATATTTATACAGACGATTTAGGTAAACTTTATTCTGATACGGTAAGTTTCGAGTTTAATGCAACGCTCGCATACTTTAGTTTACTTTTCTTTGATTCACACAGTCATCTGCTTGGTCATTTCCAAAGCGCCGCTATTTCCACTATAGTAGGCGTTGGTGGTGGAAAAGGTTCATGGAGTTAATTCGTTATTATCTATAATTTAAGTTAAGCCCACATGATTAATAGAAGCTATGTCCTTGCTGTGTAATGTTTTATACAGCAAGGACTATTACTATGGATTATTTAAAGGAGTACAGATTTTACTTTATTTCTAGATTAATGATGTCGTATTTATTATATTAACCAAATTTATAAACTCAAAATAATTTAATTAAATATTGATCGGCAAAAGGGGGTTTTAAAGTTTGATAGTGATCCGCCATTAAGCTGAAAACCCACCAAAATATATTTGATAGGTTTTTATATGAGGTATAATTAATAACAAGACAATATTAATCATCCATCAACAACGCTAGCGCCAGCTTTACGCTACTTATCAATCTATCTGCATCTTGTTGGTTATTATAGGGCATGAACGAAGCGCGCAGACAGCCGCTGATCCCAAGGGCATTCAGCAATGGCTGAGCACAGTGTTGGCCTGAACGCAGAGAGATATTTTGTTCGGCAATCAGTGTTGCTAAATCACTGTGGTGTATTCCGGCAATATTGAAAGCTAGCAGGCTGGAACCCGCCACACGGTAACTGTTAAATCCCGCCAACGTACTGAGTTGCTGTTCGGTGTAATCCGTGAGGGCAATCGCATGGGATTCTGCGAGCTGGATATCAAGCGTTTTCAACCATTCCAGCGTCGTTGCAAACCCGACCACACCGGCAACATTGGGTGTTCCCGCTTCAAAACGATAAGGTACGGCTTCCGGTGTGAAACCATCGAACGAGACTTGAGTTAGCATTTTTCCGCCACCATGCCACGGTGACATCGCATTCAACCATTCATTTTTGCCATACAACACACCCAATCCATTTGGGCCATACAGTTTATGTGCAGAGAAGGCATAAAAGTCGATATCCAGTTGTTGTACATTGATCGGTGCGTGAACGATACCCTGAGCACCATCGACCAGAACACGGCAATCATATTGATGGACGAGTGCGGTAACTTGTGCCAAATCCACTGCGGCGCCGGTAACGTTAGACATCTGGCTGATGGCAACTAAGCGGCTTTTTTCATTCAAGAGTTCTGCCAGGGTATCGATTTCTGGTTGGCATCGATTGCCAATCGGCCATCTAACGATTTTGGCGCCGGTTTGTTCTGCCAGAATCAGCCACGGTAACAAGTTAGCGTGGTGTTCCTGCTCGCTGACAATGATTTCATCACCGATACTCAGGCGAGGGCGAAAGTAACTTTGGGCAACCAGATTGATGGACTCAGTGGTGCCTTTTGTCCAGATAATATTTTCAGGCAATGGCGCATTGATTAATTCCGCCACCAGTGAACGAGCCTGTTCATAACGAGCCGTCATAGCCTGTGCAGTGGCATGTTGACTGCGGTGTACTGTTGCACTGTGGTTTTGGTAATAGTGCCCGGTCGCCTCAATCATACATGCCGGTTTTAATGCCGTAGCGGCACTGTCCAGAAATGTGGTGGATTGTTGCAGGGCAGGAAATTGCTGGCGGAATTTTTCTGAGTCAAAGGCTTTCATAAACGCTGCTAATTTAATCGTTGTGTGATAAAGAATAAGTTTTTCTTTAACCAAGAGAAGAAGGATTCTACAGGAGAAAGCAGGGAAAAAAAGCACCGCAACTGCGGTGCAATAAAAAATCACTATGGACAGACAGGGTAAATGTACAGGAAGTGAAAAAAAACAGTAGCTTATGCTACAAAGCCTGGTTTCCCAGACAACTTGCAAACACAACATCACAACCACAAAGCCAAAAGCTTCAATGTATCGCTACAAAGAGACTTTTCGTTCCGGCTTAGGAAGTGCGCACACTATAGGGATTTGCTGGTATATCATCAATGGACAAATTATAATGCTTCGGATTATAAAAACTAATAACTGAATGAAAAGAGTTACCGGTATCGTCACTACTACATAGGAAAAGAACACATAAGAAACGAACATGTCTAAACGTTTACCTCCACTCAATGCGTTACGCGTTTTTGATGCCGCGGCTCGTCATTTAAGTTTTACTAAAGCGGCAGAAGAATTATTTGTGACTCAGGCCGCTGTTAGCCATCAAATGAAGAGTCTGGAAGATTTCCTGGGATTAAAGCTTTTTCGTCGCCGTAATCGTTCGCTATTGTTGACGGAAGAGGGGCAGAGTTACTATCTCGACATCAAGGAGATTTTTACTGCTATCAATGACGCAACACGCAAACTTCAAGCTCGTAGTGCCAAGGGGGCGTTAACGGTCAGTTTATCCCCCAGTTTTGCGATTCAGTGGTTAGTACCTCGGCTTTCAGGTTTTAATCAGAGCTTTCCAGGGATTGATGTTCGCATTCAGGCAGTGGATCGGGAAGAAGATAAACTGGCTGATGATGTTGATGTCGCGATCTTTTATGGCAGAGGCAACTGGCCGGGGTTGCGAACAGATCGTCTTTATCCCGAATATCTGTTGCCTGTCTGTTCTCCTGCTCTGCTGACGGGTGATCGCCCATTGAAAACGCCCGCAGACCTTGCCAAGCATACTTTGTTGCATGATTCATCCCGCCGGGATTGGCAAGCCTATGTTCGCCAGCTTGATATGCAGCAACAAATTAATGTCCAGCAGGGGCCAATATTCAGCCATAGTGCGATGGTGATTCAGGCTGCTGTGCATGGTCAAGGTGTTGCGCTAGCCAATAATGTTATGGCACAAAATGAAATTGATGCAGGGCGTCTTGTCTGCCCATTTAATGATGTTTTGGTTAGCAAGAATGCATTTTATTTGGTTTGTCACGATAATCAGGCAGAATTGGGTAAGATTGCGGCATTCCGCAAATGGATACTAACCCAGGCTGCAACTGAGCAAGAAAGGTTAGGATTTATTACTCAACACACTTAATAGTTATACCCAATAGCTGACAAACAGAAACAGGAGCCTGTGATGAGCAGTCGAGCCATGCTTATTTTTGTTGGGATCAGTGGTTTTTTCTACGTGGCATTGGGCGCGATGGGAGCGCATATGTTGGCACCTATCCTGACACCACGTCAGATGGAATGGATTCATACCGGCCTGCAATATCAAGGGCTACATACACTCGCCATGATGGTTCTGGCTGTTTTGTTGATGCGCCAGCCTGTAGCGCTGTTTGGTTGGAGTGGGATTTTTTTTACGGCGGGAATTGTGCTGTTTAGTGGCAGTCTTTATTGTCTGGCCTTTTTACCGCTAAAATTTTTGGTTTATTTGACACCAATCGGTGGGTTCAGTTTTCTCATTGGTTGGTTATGTGTATTAATTGGCGCTCTGCGTCTAAGGAAATCGGCGCTTAGCCATGAATAAAGTTGCTTTATATTGCCGCCCTGGTTTTGAAAAAGAGTGTGCGGCAGAGATTACCGATAAGGCGGGTAAAAAAGAAATTTACGGTTTCGCCCGTGTGAAAGAGAACAGTGGATATGTGTTGTTTGAGTGTTATCAGCCCGATGATGCGGATCGCCTGATCCGTGAAACACCGTTTGGTGAATTGGTTTTTGCTCGTCAAATGTTGGTTGTGGGAGAATTGCTGAAAGATTTGCCGCAGGAAGATCGCATTACCCCGATTGTTGGCATGTTGAGCGGGGTTATTGAGAGGGCAGGTGAGTTGCGTGTCGAGGTACCGGATACCAATGAAAGCAAGGAATTGATGAAGTTTTGCCGTAAGTTTACTGTTCCGCTGCGTAATGCAATGCGTCAGGAAAAACTTCTGCTGGCAAAGGAAAATTATAGTCGTCCGGTTATCCATGTCTTTTTCATTGCTCCGGGCTGCTGCTATGTCGGGTATTCCTACAGTAATAATAACTCCCGTTTTTATATGGGCATTCCGCGCCTTAAATTCCCTTCGGATGCACCAAGCCGTTCAACGCTGAAACTGGAAGAAGCCTTTCATATATTTATTCCTTATGACGAATGGGAAGAGCGTCTGGGTAGTGGCCTTTATGCAGTGGATCTCGGTGCTTGTCCGGGAGGATGGACTTACCAACTCGTAAAACGCAGTATGATGGTTCATGCGGTAGATAATGGCCCGATGGCTGATAGTTTGATGGAAACAGGCCAGGTAAAGCATCATCGTGTGGATGGTTTTAAATTTGAACCATCAGTGAAAAATATTTACTGGCTGGTTTGTGACATGGTTGAAAAACCCGCTAAAGTTGCCCATCTGATAACAGATTGGCTGGTAAAAAGCTGGTGCCGTGAGGCGATATTCAATCTTAAGTTGCCGATGAAAAAGCGTTATGAGGAAGTCGCTCATCTATTGCAAAAAATAGAACAGCAATTGAAAGAGAATGGTGTGAATGCGCAGATTCAGGCGAAACACCTGTATCACGATCGTGAAGAGATTACTGTACACATTCGTCGTATTTGGTCTTTGTATGCTACTGATCGGGATTATTGATATAATCCTTTACTGTTAAGTATGCTGCCTTGATTGGCAGCACTTATTTATTCTATCTACCATCTTATTATCCTATTTATCTGTTGTCATACCACTTAATTCAACTATTTCAGTTATCCTTATCCAAAATACACAATCTGAAATCCAGGGATGTGGAATTAATTTCAAGTTGAATAAAAAACAACCTATATTTAAAAAAGTAAGGAAAAAACAGGTAAAGAGATAATTCTTTCTTAAGATCAATTTTTAGCAGATAAAAACAACATAATTTATGACTAAATTATGTTGTTTTTTTATTATCAAAAAAATTTCATTGAGAAATTAATAATT
>NZ_JADEUG010000028.1 GCF_015163665.1 Xenorhabdus sp. BG5
AGGCCGTGCGGGTGAGAACGTGGGTGTTCTGCTGCGTGGTACTAAGCGTGATGACGTTGAGCGTGGTCAGGTTCTGGCGAAGCCAGGCTCTATCCACCCACACACTCAGTTCGAATCTGAAGTGTATATCCTGAGCAAAGATGAAGGTGGCCGTCATACTCCATTCTTCAAAGGTTACCGTCCACAGTTCTACTTCCGTACCACTGACGTAACCGGTACTATCGAACTGCCAGAAGGCGTAGAGATGGTAATGCCAGGTGACAACATCAACATGGTAGTTAACCTGATTGCCCCAATCGCAATGGACGAAGGTCTGCGTTTTGCAATCCGTGAAGGTGGCCGTACTGTAGGCGCTGGTGTTGTTGCTAAAGTGATCGCATAATTTTTTTAATGTGTTCATTTTGGAAGGGCATCGATAGATGCCCTTTTTATACGTTGTCTTAAGAAGAACCTATCTCATCAATAGTTGTTCATTGTTGGCCAATTAAGGCAGATAAATTGCTATTTGATTGCTATTCTTAATTATTGGTGAGATAGGCTCTGATACAACGGATAGGCTTAAATATCATTAAGATATAAAAGTCCTGCTGAATTAAGGTGCCGAGTCAGATACAATTACAATTATCTTTGGGTTCGGTCTGATTTGTTTTGCTCTTGCGAGGCAAGCTGGCTATCTATTTACATCATAGTTACTTACATATAGTTACAGGTTGGTTTATGAGTGCGAATAGCGATGCTCAAGAAAGCGGGCGTGGTCTTGATATAGCAAAATGGCTATTGGTGGCGGTGCTACTGGTGGTTGCTATTGTGGGTAATTACTATTACCGAGAGTATAACCTGCCTCTGCGCGCGATAGCCGTGGTTGCTATTGTTGCCCTTGCAGGAGCAGTTGCATTGTGGACTGTAAAAGGTAAAGCTGCATTAGCCTTTGCCCGTGAAGCCCGCATTGAAATGCGTAAAGTCATTTGGCCAACTCGCCAGGAAGCACTGCATACGACTTTGATTGTTGCAGCTGTGACGGCTGTCATGTCTCTTATTTTGTGGGGTCTTGATGGTATTCTGGTGCGTTTAGTTTCATTTATTACAGGCCTGAGGTTTTAAAAATGTCTGAATCCCCAAAAAAGCGTTGGTATGTCATCCAGGCATTTTCTGGGTTTGAAGGTCGCGTCGCTCAATCTCTGCGTGAACATATCAAATTACAAGAGATGGAAGATTTTTTTGGCGAAGTGATGGTGCCGACAGAAGAAGTTGTTGAGATCCGCAGTGGTCAGCGCCGTAAAAGCGAGCGTAAATTCTTCCCTGGCTATGTCCTGGTACAAATGGTAATGAACGATGCAACTTGGCATTTGGTTCGTAGTGTACCTCGCGTAATGGGTTTTATCGGTGGCACCTCTGACCGCCCGGCACCAATCAGCGATAAAGAAGTTGATGCGATCATGAATCGCCTTCAACAGGTTGGTGATAAACCACGGCCAAAAACTCTGTTCGAACCAGGCGAAATGGTTCGAGTCAGCGATGGTCCGTTTGCAGACTTCAATGGTGTGGTGGAAGAAGTCGATTACGAGAAGAGCCGTTTGAAAGTCTCGGTTTCTATCTTTGGTCGTGCTACACCCGTTGAGCTGGATTTCAGCCAGGTAGAGAAAGTCTAACTTGGTGATTAAGTAAGCGCTTATGCTTGCAAAGGGTGTGAAATTAGCATACAATTTCGCGCCTTTTGTTTTTTTATCCAGGCATCATTTTTAGATGATACTTAGATAACATTAGGTTAGTTAAAGTTTTTAATGACCTGGTCTTTAATAGACGGGGTTCAAATTGTCAGGGGAGCCTCATTTTGTTGAGGCGATAAGACCCGCATAGAGGAAAAAATAAATGGCTAAGAAAGTACAAGCCTACGTTAAGCTGCAAGTTGCAGCGGGTATGGCTAACCCAAGCCCACCAGTTGGTCCAGCTCTGGGTCAGCAAGGTGTTAACATCATGGAATTCTGTAAAGCGTTCAATGCTAAAACTGAAAGCATTGAGAAAGGCTTGCCAATTCCAGTTGTTATTACTGTTTACGCAGACCGTTCTTTCACTTTCGTTACCAAAACCCCACCAGCGGCTGTTCTGTTGAAAAAAGCAGCAGGCATCAAATCTGGTTCTGGCAAACCGAACAAAGATAAAGTTGGTAAAGTAACCAGCGCTCAGATTCGTGAAATTGCTGAAACTAAAGCTGCGGACATGACTGGTGCTGACGTTGACGCGATGATGCGTTCAATCGAAGGTACTGCTCGTTCCATGGGCCTGGTAGTGGAGGGTTAATCAATGGCTAAACTGACCAAGCGCATGCGCACTATCCGTGAAAAAGTTGATGCAACTAAACAATATGACATCAACGAAGCTGTTACTCTGCTGAAAGAACTGGCTACTGCTAAATTCGTAGAAAGCGTTGACGTAGCTGTTAATCTTGGCATCGATGCTCGTAAATCTGACCAGAACGTTCGTGGTGCAACTGTACTGCCACACGGTACTGGCCGTTCAGTACGTGTTGCTGTATTTACTCAGGGTGCAAACGCTGAAGCGGCTAAAGCTGCTGGCGCTGAACTGGTAGGTATGGAAGATCTGGCTGAACAGATTAAGAAAGGCGTGATGGACTTCGACGTTGTTATCGCATCTCCAGATGCAATGCGCGTTGTTGGCCAACTGGGTCAAATCTTGGGCCCACGTGGTCTGATGCCAAACCCGAAAGTAGGTACTGTAACTCCTAACGTTGCTGAAGCTGTACAGAATGCTAAAGCAGGTCAGGTTCGTTACCGTAACGACAAGAACGGTATCATCCACACCACTATCGGTAAAGTTGACTTCGACGCTGACAAACTGAAAGAAAACCTGGAAGCTCTGCTGGTTGCGCTGAAAAAAGCGAAACCATCTTCTGCTAAAGGCATTTACGTTAAGAAAGTTAGCCTGTCTACTACCATGGGTGCAGGTGTTGCGATCGACCAATCTAGTCTGAACGCATCAGCTTAATGATTTAAGCTGAGAATAACGCTTTACCTTAGCGTCAGATTTGTCTAAAATCTGACGCTTCAAATTTGCCTGATCAGTGTGTTTTATAACACACAGCCTTCGAAAAATAAGGCTGTATCGGCAAATAACAAGTTTTCGGTTGGAGCTTGGCCTAATCCAAGCCCCGTCCAAGACCGCAGGCGTAAGTAATTACTTAATATCCTGCGTAGACGGTGACAGAGCCAAATGAAATTTATTTTCTGGATTCTGCTCACCGTGTTTCAGCGCTCAGGCACATTTGGTGTTTTGAGTGAAGTGAGTCCCGGGTTTGCCCGGTTAATCCAGGAGCAAGAAGCTAATGGCACTAAATCTTCAAGACAAACAAGCGATTGTTGCTGAAGTCAGCGAAGTAGCCAAAGGCGCGCTGTCTGCGGTTGTTGCGGATTCTCGCGGCGTTACCGTAGATAAAATGACTGAACTGCGTAAAGCAGGTCGCGAAGCTGGCGTTTATATGCGTGTTGTTCGTAACACTCTGATGCGCCGTGCTGTTGAAGGTACTGAATTTGAGTGCCTGAAAGAAGCGTTTGTTGGTCCAACCTTGATTGCTTTTTCTAACGAACATCCGGGCGCAGCTGCTCGTCTGTTCAAAGATTTCGCGAAAGCGAACCCAGCATTCGAGATTAAAGCAGCAGCCTTTGAAGGTGAGTTTATCCCAGCGAGCAATATCGATCGTCTGGCAACACTCCCAACTTACGAAGAAGCAATCGCACGCCTGATGTCAACCATGAAAGAAGCCGCTGCAGGCAAACTGGTTCGTACTCTGGCTGCGCTACGCGATCAGAAAGAAGCTGCTTAATTGCTTATTTCCTTCGTTGCTTTTTAACGTATAAATTTTTTCTGAATTTTAGGAACACTTGTTATGTCTATCACTAAAGAACAAATTCTGGACGCAGTTGCAGAAATGTCTGTAATGGACGTTGTTGAACTGATCAGCATGATGGAAGAAAAATTCGGCGTTTCTGCTGCTGCAGCTGTAGCTGTAGTTGGTGGTGCTGCTGAAGCGGTTGAAGAAAAAACTGAATTCGACGTCATCCTGACTGGCGCTGGCGCTAACAAAGTTGCTGTAATCAAAGCAGTACGTGGCGCAACTGGCCTAGGTCTGAAAGAAGCGAAAGACCTGGTTGAAAGCGCACCAGCAGCTCTGAAAGAAGGCATCAGCAAAGAAGACGCTGAAGCTCTGAAAAAATCTCTGGAAGAAGCAGGTGCTTCTGTTGAGATCAAGTAAGATCTGTTTGAAGTTCGCAGCCTGATTTTTTAAGGCTGGCGGCTGGCGGTTTTTTAATCGCCAGCCTTTTTGCGCTGTAAGGGCATTGTCTGAAAACCAGATTTGCCTGAAAGGCATTAATAGGGAGTTAGTAGCATTTCACACTGTTTGGCTGCTAATAAACCCAAAATACTTCTTCCTATTGACGACTTAATATACTGCGTTCTCAGCTACGATCCACTCGAGTAGCTCGGTAGTAAAGGTAACGCAATGAAATGATTTAAGAGTAATAGTAATGGGTATTACGGAAAATATTCTGTTTTCTGTTCGAAAAAATAGTGTTGCAGAGTGCTGTCCTTAAGGGCGGACAGAGTGGGTCACTTATCAGCGAGCTGAGGAACCCTATGGTTTACTCCTATACCGAGAAAAAACGTATTCGTAAGGATTTTGGTAAACGTCCACAAGTTTTGGATGTTCCATACCTTCTTTCTATCCAACTTGACTCGTTCCAGAAGTTTATCGAGCAAGATCCTGAAGGCCAAAATGGACTGGAAGCGGCCTTCCGTTCAGTGTTCCCAATTCAGAGCTACAGCGGCAATTCAGAGCTGCAATATGTAAGCTACCGTCTTGGCGAACCTGTTTTTGATGTCAAAGAGTGTCAGATCCGTGGAGTGACTTTCTCCGCACCTCTGCGCGTTAAGTTGCGTCTGGTGATTTATGAGCGCGAAGCGCCAGAAGGCACAGTTAAGGACATCAAAGAACAAGAAGTCTACATGGGTGAAATTCCACTCATGACTGATAACGGAACTTTCGTTATCAACGGTACTGAGCGCGTTATCGTATCTCAGTTGCATCGTAGCCCAGGCGTTTTCTTTGACAGCGATAAGGGTAAAACCCATTCATCCGGTAAGGTACTGTATAATGCACGTATCATTCCTTACCGCGGTTCGTGGTTAGATTTCGAATTTGATCCAAAAGATAACCTGTTTGTGCGTATCGACCGCCGCCGTAAGTTGCCGGCTTCGATTATTCTACGCGCGATGGATTATTCCTCTGAAGACATCTTGAATCTGTTCTTCAAAAAAACCGTTTTCGAAATTCGCGACAATAAATTGCAGATGATGCTGGTTCCAGAGCGTCTGCGTGGCGAGACTGCTTCATTTGATATCGAAGCAAACGGCAAGGTTTATGTTGAAAAAGGCCGTCGTATCACAGCTCGTCATATCCGCCAGTTAGAAAAAGAGCAGGTAGACCGTATTGAGGTGCCTGTTGAATATATCGCGGGTAAAGTTGTAGCAAAAGATTACATTGACCAGAACACAGGTGAAATCATCTGTGCCGCTAACATGGAACTCTCTTTAGATCTGCTGGCCCGTTTAAGCCAGGCTGGTTACAAATCTATCGAGACCCTGTTTACCAATGATCTGGATCACGGTGCTTATATTTCCGAAACCCTGCGTGTTGACCCAACCAATGATCGCCTGAGCGCACTGGTTGAAATCTATCGCATGATGCGTCCGGGTGAACCACCAACACGTGAAGCCGCAGAAAACCTGTTTGAGAATCTGTTCTTCTCTGAAGATCGTTATGATCTGTCTGCGGTTGGTCGTATGAAGTTCAACCGTTCGCTGGATCGTGAAGAGGTTGAAGGTTCCGGTATCCTGAGCAAAGAAGACATCATTGACGTGATGAAGAAGCTCATTGATATCCGTAACGGTAAAGGTGAAGTCGACGATATCGACCACTTGGGCAACCGTCGTATCCGTTCTGTTGGTGAAATGGCTGAAAACCAGTTCCGCGTCGGCCTGGTTCGTGTAGAACGTGCAGTGAAAGAGCGTTTGTCTCTGGGCGATCTGGATACCCTGATGCCACAGGATATGATCAACGCCAAACCAATTTCTGCGGCGGTGAAAGAGTTCTTTGGTTCGAGCCAGTTATCTCAGTTCATGGACCAGAACAACCCACTGTCTGAAATCACCCATAAACGTCGTATTTCTGCGTTGGGTCCAGGCGGTCTGACCCGTGAACGCGCAGGCTTTGAAGTTCGAGACGTACACCCAACTCACTACGGCCGTGTATGTCCAATCGAAACTCCTGAAGGTCCAAACATCGGTTTGATTAACTCATTGTCCGTTTATGCGCGTACCAATGAGTATGGTTTCCTGGAAACACCTTACCGCTTAGTGCGTGATGGCGTAGTGACTGATGAAATCCACTACCTGTCTGCAATCGAAGAAGGTAACTACGTTATTGCTCAGGCGAACACCGTATTGGATGAAGAAGGCCATTTCGTTGAAGAATTGGTTACTTGCCGTCATTACGATGAATCCAGCTTGTTCAACCGTGATCAGGTTCAGTACATGGACGTTTCGACACAACAGATCGTGTCCGTCGGTGCTTCTCTGATCCCATTCCTTGAACACGATGACGCCAACCGTGCATTGATGGGTGCGAACATGCAACGTCAGGCGGTTCCAACACTGCGCGCTGATAAGCCGCTGGTCGGAACAGGTATGGAGCGTGCGGTAGCGGTTGACTCCGGTGTAACCTCTGTGGCTAAACGCGGCGGTGTGGTTCAGTACGTTGACGCATCCCGTATCGTTATCAAGGTTAACGAAGATGAAATGTACGCGGGTGAAGCGGGCATTGATATCTATAACCTGACCAAGTATACCCGTTCAAACCAAAACACCTGTATCAACCAGACACCATGTGTTTCTTTGGGTGAACTGGTTGAACGCGGTGACGTGCTGGCTGATGGTCCATCCACTGACTTGGGTGAACTGGCACTGGGTCAGAACATGCGTGTGGCGTTCATGCCGTGGAATGGTTATAACTTCGAGGACTCCATCCTCGTCTCTGAGCGTGTTGTTCAGGAAGACCGTTTCACCACTATTCACATTCAAGAACTGGCTTGTGTGTCTCGTGACACTAAACTGGGGCCTGAAGAGATTACGGCTGACATCCCTAACGTGGGTGAAGCAGCGCTGTCTAAACTGGACGAATCCGGTATCGTTTATATCGGTGCGGAAGTGAAAGGCGGCGACATTCTGGTTGGTAAAGTGACACCGAAAGGTGAAACTCAGCTGACTCCAGAAGAAAAACTGTTGCGTGCGATCTTCGGTGAGAAAGCGTCTGATGTGAAAGATTCCTCACTGCGCGTACCAAACGGTGTTTCTGGTACTGTTATCGACGTACAAGTCTTTACCCGTGATGGCGTAGAGAAAGACAAGCGTGCGTTGGAAATCGAAGAGATGCAGTTGCGTGAGGCTAAGAAAGACCTGACCGAAGAACTGCAAATTTTCGAAGCTGGCCTGTTTGCGCGTATCCACTCTGTATTGGTTGCCGGTGGTATTGAAGCGGAAAAACTCAGCAAACTTCCTCGTGCGCGTTGGTTGGAGCTGGGCCTGGCTGATGAAGAAAAACAAAATCAGCTGGAGCAGTTGGCAGAACAGTATGATGAACTGAAAGTAGAGTTCGAGAAAAAACTGGATGCTAAACGCCGTAAGATCACTCAGGGCGACGATCTGGCACCAGGCGTGCTGAAAATTGTCAAAGTGTATCTGGCTGTGAAACGTCAGATACAGCCTGGTGACAAGATGGCAGGTCGTCACGGTAACAAAGGTGTTATCTCCAAGATCAACCCGATCGAAGACATGCCTTACGATGAAAACGGCACACCAGTGGACATCGTCCTGAACCCGCTGGGTGTACCGTCACGTATGAACATCGGTCAGATTCTGGAAACTCACTTAGGCATGGCGGCGAAAGGCATTGGTGACAAGATCAATGCAATGCTGAAACAGCAGCAAGAAGTTGCCAAACTGCGTGAATTTATCCAGAAAGCTTATGATCTGGGTGATGATACCCGTCAGAAAGTTGACTTGAACACCTTCACCGATGAAGAAGTGATGCGCCTGGCAGAAAACTTGAAAAAAGGTATGCCGATCGCAACACCGGTCTTTGACGGTGCAAAAGAGACTGAAATCAAAGAGTTGTTGAAACTGGGTGGCTTGCCGACTTCTGGTCAGATCACGCTGTTCGACGGCCGTACAGGTGAACAATTCGAGCGTCAGGTAACCGTTGGTTACATGTACATGCTGAAATTGAACCACTTGGTTGATGACAAGATGCACGCCCGTTCTACCGGCTCTTACAGTCTGGTAACTCAGCAACCGCTGGGTGGTAAGGCACAGTTCGGTGGACAGCGTTTCGGTGAGATGGAAGTGTGGGCATTGGAAGCATACGGTGCGGCGTACACCCTGCAAGAAATGCTCACCGTTAAATCCGACGATGTTAACGGTCGAACCAAGATGTATAAAAACATCGTGGATGGTAACCACCAGATGGAACCTGGCATGCCGGAATCTTTCAACGTATTGCTGAAAGAAATCCGTTCGTTGGGTATCAACATCGAGCTGGAAGACGAATAAATCGTTTTCCCGCTGGTACTGCCCGATATAAGAATGTCGGGCGGCTTACCGGCCAGTGGTTATACTGGTTATAGAGGTGAGTGGCATGGGCCACTCACCTAACAGGTCTAACTCCGACAGGAGCCATTTCGTGAAAGACTTATTGAAGTTTCTGAAAGCGCAAACCAAGACCGAAGAGTTTGATGCGATCAAAATTGCTCTGGCCTCTCCAGATATGATCCGTTCGTGGTCATTCGGGGAAGTAAAAAAGCCGGAAACTATTAACTACCGTACGTTCAAGCCTGAGCGTGACGGTCTTTTCTGTGCGCGTATTTTCGGGCCAGTAAAAGATTACGAATGCTTGTGTGGTAAATACAAGCGTTTGAAACACCGTGGTGTGATTTGTGAAAAATGTGGCGTTGAAGTAACCCAGACTAAAGTTCGTCGTGATCGTATGGGTCACATTGAGCTGGCCTCTCCAACCGCTCACATCTGGTTCCTGAAATCTCTGCCATCCCGCATCGGTTTACTGCTGGATATGCCTCTGCGCGATATTGAACGCGTGCTGTACTTCGAATCCTATGTGGTTGTTGAAGGGGGTATGACCAGCCTTGAGCGTGGGCAAATCCTGACTGAAGAACAGTATCTGGATGCACTGGAAGAGTTCGGTGATGAATTTGACGCAAAAATGGGTGCAGAAGCCATCCAGGCTTTGCTGAAAAGCATCGATCTGGAAAACGAATGTGAAACCTTGCGCGAAGAGCTGAACGAAACCAACTCTGAAACCAAGCGTAAGAAGCTGACCAAGCGTATTAAACTGCTGGAAGCGTTCATTCAGTCTGGCAACAAACCAGAGTGGATGGTTCTGACCGTTCTGCCCGTTCTGCCACCGGATTTGCGTCCACTGGTTCCATTGGATGGTGGTCGTTTCGCAACTTCAGACCTGAACGATCTGTATCGTCGCGTTATTAACCGTAACAACCGTTTGAAACGCCTGTTGGATCTGGCTGCGCCAGATATCATCGTACGTAACGAAAAACGTATGTTGCAGGAAGCGGTTGATGCGCTGCTGGACAACGGCCGTCGCGGTCGTGCGATTACCGGTTCCAATAAGCGTCCTCTGAAATCCCTGGCAGACATGATCAAGGGTAAACAGGGTCGTTTCCGTCAGAACTTGCTGGGTAAACGTGTTGACTACTCAGGCCGTTCTGTTATTACCGTAGGTCCATACCTGCGTCTGCATCAGTGTGGTCTGCCTAAGAAAATGGCACTGGAGCTGTTTAAGCCATTTATTTACGGCAAACTGGAACTGCGTGGCTTGGCGACGACGATCAAAGCCGCCAAGAAAATGGTTGAGCGTGAAGAAGCTGTGGTATGGGATATCCTGGATGAAGTTATCCGTGAGCACCCAGTTTTGCTGAACCGTGCACCAACCCTCCACCGTTTGGGTATTCAGGCATTTGAACCCGTTCTGATCGAAGGTAAAGCTATTCAGTTGCACCCACTCGTGTGTGCGGCCTATAACGCCGACTTCGACGGTGACCAGATGGCTGTTCACGTACCGTTGACACTGGAAGCTCAGTTGGAAGCGCGTGCGTTGATGATGTCTACCAACAACATCCTGTCTCCAGCGAGCGGTGAACCCATCATCGTTCCATCTCAGGACGTTGTATTGGGTCTGTACTACATGACCCGTGACTGTGTTAACGCGAAAGGCGAAGGCATGGTTCTGACCGGTCCTAAAGAAGCAGAGCGCGTATACCGCGCAGGTCTGGCTTCTCTGCATGCCCGTGTCAAAGTTCGTATCACTGAAGAAGTGAAAGATGGTGAAGGTAATGTCACTATCAATACGGGATTGGTTGATACGACCATTGGTCGTGCCATCCTGTGGATGATTGTACCGCGTGGCTTGCCATACTCATTGATTAACCAGCCACTGGGTAAAAAAGCTATCTCCAAGATGCTAAATACCTGTTACCGCATACTGGGTTTGAAGCCAACCGTTATTTTGGCTGACCAGACCATGTATACCGGTTTTGCTTACGCTGCTCGTTCAGGGGTATCCGTAGGTATTGATGACATGGTTATTCCTGAGAAGAAAGAAGGCATCATCGCGGAAGCGGAAGCGGAAGTGGCCGAAATTCAGGAACAGTTCCAGTCAGGTCTGGTAACTGCTGGCGAACGTTATAACAAAGTTATCGATATCTGGGCTGCGGCGAACGAACGTGTTGCTAAGGCGATGATGGAAAACCTGTCTTCTGAAACAGTGATTAACCGTAACGGTGAAGAAGAACAACAGGTTTCTTTCAACAACATCTTTATGATGGCCGACTCCGGTGCGCGTGGTTCTGCGGCTCAGATCCGTCAGTTGGCGGGGATGCGTGGTCTGATGGCAACACCAGATGGTTCCATCATCGAAACCCCAATTACCGCGAACTTCCGTGAAGGTCTGAACGTACTCCAGTACTTCATCTCAACTCACGGTGCTCGTAAAGGTCTTGCGGATACCGCATTGAAAACGGCGAACTCCGGTTACCTGACCCGTCGTCTGGTTGACGTTGCCCAAGACTTGGTCGTAACTGAAGATGACTGTGGTACTCACGACGGTATCCTGATGACCCCAGTTATCGAAGGTGGAGATGTTAAAGAACCACTGCGTGAGCGTGTATTGGGACGTGTGGCGGCGGAAGACATCCTGAAGCCGGGCACAGCGGACATTCTGGTTCCACGTAACACGCTGCTGAACGAAAAATGGTGTGATCTGTTAGAAGAGAACTCTGTTGACAGCGTGAAAGTACGCTCCGTAGTAAGTTGTGAAACTGACTTTGGTGTTTGTGCGAACTGTTACGGCCGTGACCTTGCTCGTGGTCACCTGATCAACAAAGGTGAAGCGATCGGTGTTATCGCAGCACAGTCAATCGGTGAACCAGGTACACAGTTGACGATGCGTACGTTCCACATCGGTGGTGCGGCATCTCGTGCGGCAGCAGAATCCAGCATTCAGGTACGTAACAAAGGTCATCTGAAACTGTTCAATGCGAAATTCGTTACGAACTCCGCAAATAAACTGGTTATTACTTCTCGTAATACCGAATTGCGTCTGATCGACGATTTCGGTCGTACCAAAGAGAGCTATAAAGTCCCTTACGGCTCGGTATTGACGAAAGGCGATGGTGAGACAGTTGCTGGCGGTGAAACCGTTGCAAACTGGGACCCACACACCATGCCAATCGTGAGTGAAGTATCCGGTATTATCCAGTTCTACGACATGGTTGATGGTCAAACCATTACCCGTCAGACGGATGAGCTGACCGGCCTGTCTTCACTGGTGGTTCTGGATAGTGCAGAGCGTACCGGTAGTGGTAAAGACCTGCGTCCAGCACTGAAAATCGTAGACGCCCAGGGTAACGACGTTCTGATCCCAGGTACAGATATGCCTGCTCAGTACTTCCTGCCGGGTAAAGCGATTGTTCAGCTGGAAGATGGTATGTCCATCTCTGCGGGTGATACATTGGCGCGTATTCCTCAGGAATCTGGCGGTACTAAAGATATCACCGGGGGTCTGCCACGCGTTGCGGACCTGTTCGAAGCTCGTCGTCCGAAAGAGCCTGCTATCTTGGCAGAAATCAGCGGTATCGTTTCCTTCGGTAAAGAAACCAAAGGCAAGCGCCGTCTGGTCATTACTCCGCTGGATGGTGGTGAACCTTACGAAGAGATGATCCCTAAATGGCGTCAGCTCAACGTGTTCGAAGGTGAGGTTGTTGAACGTGGTGACGTGATCTCCGATGGCCCAGAATCTCCACATGACATTCTGCGCCTGCGTGGTGTTCATGCTGTTGCTCGTTATATCACTAACGAAGTACAGGAAGTTTACCGTTTGCAAGGCGTTAAGATTAACGATAAACACATTGAAGTTATCGTTCGTCAGATGCTGCGTAAAGCAACTATTGCGAATGCGGGTAGTTCCGAATTCCTTGAAGGCGAGCAGGTTGAATACGCACGCGTTAAGGTTTCGAACCGCAAACTGGAGCAGGATGGCAAAGTACCAGCTATCTTCCAGCGTGACCTGTTGGGTATCACCAAGGCATCATTGGCTACAGAATCCTTCATTTCTGCGGCGTCGTTCCAGGAAACAACCCGCGTTCTGACTGAGGCAGCTGTTGCAGGTAAACGTGATGAACTGCGTGGCTTGAAAGAGAACGTCATCGTTGGTCGCCTGATCCCGGCGGGTACAGGTTATGCTTACCACCAGGATCGCATCCGTCGTCGTCAAGCAAACGAAGTGATTGAAGCGCCACAATTTAGCGTTGACGAAGCCACTGCAAACCTTGCTGAATTGTTGAATGCAGGTTTTGGTGGCAGCAGCGATAACGAGTAATCGTGATGCGTAGCATACCCTATATAGTATAGCTAATCGTGAAATGCCCTCTCTTGGTAGAGGGCATTTTTTATTGGATGGAAAATTAAAATGAGACGAATTATTTATGTTATTACAATGGGTTTTTTAGCATTTTTGATATGTTTTTCGAATCCGGCTTTATCGCAATACCACGATTTTCCACATTATCATTACATGGAAGTGACTAAAGAGAGTGAAATCTATTCTTGGGTAGGTGAACATATCATTAAGGTTGGTTTATTCAAGAAAGGGCAAATCCTTAAAGTTGCTGAAGAAGAAGGGGAAGAAAGCGGTAACTATGCACTGCATTTCGGAAATGGGATAGGGTATATAGCCAAAGGAAATTTAAAAGAAATTCAGAAAACTGCGTTCCCCAGTGATCCCTTTAGCACCAATCCCCTTCACAAAAAAGCCGCCCAAAATTTGATGATAACTAAGGTGACTCAAATCTATAGCGCGCCTGATACGGATAGCCAACCAATTGCAATTTTGAGGGAAAATCTCCGCTATCCGGTTTTAGACAAATTACAAGATCCTTTCCACCAAACTTGGTACGAAATTAATTTGGGTGATCGATTAGGCTACATTAGTGATCGGAATGCTGAACTGGATAATGGCATTCCTTTGTTAACTTATCACCATGTTCTTAAAGACACTAAACATTTTCGACATACCTCAACGACGACGTCCTTGACTGCATTTTGTGAGCAGATGGCTTATTTGAAGCGAGCAGGTTATACCACAATTTCATTATATGAATTGGAAGGTTACCTAAGTGGCTCAATTAACTTGCCGGCAAAAGTGGTCGGTTTAACCTTTGATGATGGGCTGAAATCCGTTTATCGTTATGCTTATCCCATTTTGAAAGAAAATGGTCAGAAAGCTACACTCTTTATTATTTCATCCAGAATTAAACGCCACCCGCAGAAATGGGATCCAGATACCCTGCAATTCTTGAGTTTCCCAGAATTGTATGCCATGCAAGATGTATTTGATATTCAGTCTCATACCCATTTCTTGCATCGTTTTAGCAAGAAGAATCAACAACCCATACTATTAAGTCGGTCATATCATAATATCTTGTATGATTTCAAACGTTCCAGACAGGTATTATCGCAATTAAATCCCCATATGTTTTATCTCTCTTATCCTTTTGGTAGATATAATTTAAAGGCAATGAAAGCAGCTAAACAAGCTGGATTTCATTTGGCCGTTACCACGGTAAAGGGAAAAGTTAAATTGGGAGATAATCCCTTTTCTTTGAAACGGTTATATATATTGCGCACCGATCCGATTGAAAAAATGGCAAAAATGATTGCTAATAAATCTACTTAACGCCTTTACGATCGCTTAATAATTGAATATAGGATGTAAAATCATGTAATTGCTAAATAGCAAGAGAATATTTTAATATGATATTTTTCATTGAGGATAGAAGTGATGGATTTCTTGGGATTAATATTGGAAATTTTTTATAGGATCATAAAGTGCACTATTAAGTTTTTTGCATGGATATTTAAGATTACCATGAAGGAAAGAGTGGTTTCATTACTTTCCATAGGGATTTTATTTTGCATTATATTTTCATTCATAATACCTCGGTTTATTTTTGGTATTTTGCTGTTACTCATGTTTATCTATTTGGTTTATAAATTTCGTGGAAAAATAAATAATTATCTGAATAAGAAAGGGATTATGGGTTACTTTAAGTAAATATGATGTTGATAATACTATGTAATGAAAATTTATCCAATAAGGATAATAAATGTATCTTTTAAGAGCCTATTCCTTTAGGCTCTTAAGGTTAATATCTCGCTATAATGATTTGATGAATCAATTTATCTTTTGTTTTTTATCGCCTTGATAAAAGTTTCCCGTGCTGTTGAAGAACCAAGTCGTTCTGCTTCATCTAACAGTTTCAATGCCTTATCAACATCACCATTGTTAATGGCTCTTTTGATAGCGTCATTGAAATACTGTTCGGTATCGTTCAGTACAGGTTTAACTACTGGGGCATCAGCCGGGGTTGTTCTTATCGGCGATGCAGATACTGTTTGTGTGGAACCAACTGTGACGGGTTTAGGTGAAGGAGAAGAAAATACCTGGCCTATCAGGATATTGCCTGCATTGCTTTCTGATTGCACTTTCAGCGTCAGTATACCTGTTGCTGTATGGCGAGCGATCGGATCTGGAATATCCGGCACAGAATTACCGACACCTTTGGCATAAGCCTTAGCAGGATCAACCATTTGTGTTGAAGCTTGTACATCAGAACGAGTGGTGTAAATCAGCAAATAGATGCGTTGTTGTCCCAATGCCGGTGTCAGCTTTAACACACCTTCAAGCCTATCGGTGGACATAATACTGGGTTGTTGATAGCGGAAGTAGTGGCTTGGATAGAAAGCCGCAGGGTGGAGTTGTTCATCAAAGACTAAAACATTCGGTGAATATACCTGCTTATCTTTTATCAGACTGTTCAGAGTGATTTCCAATGAACCCTGATTGGCCGGTAAAGCAAATGTGGCTACCGCACCCTGAATATGACCATCATTGAGTTGCTGTGATGTGCTATCAAGAATAATAGTCTGTGTGCTATGAGTATTAATGGGCTGCCACTGTAATTTCTGCAAGGTTGGCAAAGACAGCGTTGGGGCAGAGTTGATTGTCTCTATGCCAGATTTAGCTGTGTCAGACAGTGCAGCATCTGATGTAGCATAACCCGCCGGAATTAAGTTGCAGAGCAAGGCACTGAGACAAAGTGAGAGTAATTGCTTTTTCATTACCACCAGGCCTCAAATTGGGCGCCAAATGTAAACTCATCGCTGTTCCCACGACTGAATTGACGTGCTGCTGTATCTTTGGCGGCAATGCCATCGTTATAACCCCATTTTTCATTCCATTTGGAGTAAGAAGTAAATAAACGGATAGCCGGACGTGACCAGATGCTATCACCCGCTTGCCACTGTTGAGCCAAAGTAATCTTGAACTGATCGTTATTTGCTTTGGTTCGTTGTGACTTCACATGGTCATAACCTACTTCCATTAAGGTACTCATTATTGGCGTCCACTTATACATTGGGCGGACACCCACGGTGTACCATGTGTTGCCATTGTTATTGTCGAGGTCAATGTTTTGATACATGGCAGCATACATGAGATCCCATTTCTTGCTGATACTAATAGCACCATGATTCAGAACGCGCAGCATATGCCCGTCATTATTCACATTAGCACCTTCGGCACGCCCATTACCGCTGGAAGTCATAGCGTCAGTTGCGTACTGTAAGACAAATTTGTTGAAACCACCTAACAAGCTTTGGGTATGTTCGGCAGTCAGCATCACACCATCTTTAGATGCTTGTTTTTCAATATGATATCCTTTACGTGTATTTGCACGCCCATAATCAATACCAAATTCTAGTGTACCACCAGCATTGACCGGTAAATTAGCTAACCGTATATCAAAAATATCATTTGAAGTATCTGAGGCATCCTTGCGTTTATTATCAATCCACCCATATGAACCGCCTTCTTCTGTATTACGGGTTACAGCGAAGGAAAGCTTACCAAAACCAAGGTCAATATTTTCCAATCCTGCGCCAGGACCGGAAATATCCCAGTAATAGAAGTCAATCATATGTACATCGTGACGCTGGTAGAAACGTTTACCCGCCCACAGTGTTGAACCAGGCAGCCAATCAATAATATTGGTTGCTTTCACGTTGACTTCACGAAAACCAGGTTTGGTATCTTCCCAGTCTTTTTGCTGACTGACGGAATAGGCTAAATTGGTATCAAAATAAAAACTTTTATTCCCTTCTTTCCATAACTCTTGCCCTAACTTAAGTTCGGCGTAGGTTTCACATTCGTTGCCGAGACGGTATTTACTTGGTGCTCCAGTGACTTTGGCACATTTCTGCTCACCACCATTACCAGTCCAGCCAATGCCTGAACGGGCATAGCCGTGGAAGTCAACAGCAATAGCTTGCGTGGATAATAAACCAGTCGTTAGCATAGCCAATGAGAGAGACAATATACGCATAATGATTCTCCTGTTATTTTTTTATGGCCGCGGATCTAGATTCCGGGTTCTTTATGTAAACGCTGACATGCAGTTCCATCTTCACGGAAAAGATGACATCGGTGGGGAGCGAGTCCGATAGAGAAATCTGCTCCTTCTTTAACGAGAACAATATCAGGTTGGCGGTAAACTAAATTTTGATGAATGGCAGGTATGCGGATGTGAATCTGAGTTTCGTTCCCCAGTTGTTCCACGATCTGTACTGTCCCCTCTAACGTAACATCGGCTATATCATTAGGCAAAAGATGTTCGGGGCGAATTCCCAAAGATACATTACTCCCGACAGTTAGCCCTTTGCTTTCAACTGGCAACCAAACTGGTTGACCGTTAGGCAGGATGATCTGTACCTGATCAACAGCAATCGCTGAGACTTTGACTGGCAGGAAATTCATTTTCGGTGAACCAATGAAACCTGCGACAAAGCGATTGGCAGGATAGTGATAAATTTCAAGTGGTTTACCAACCTGAGCAATATTGCCCCCATCCAGAACCACAATTTTATCTGCCAGAGTCATGGCTTCGGTTTGGTCATGAGTGACATAGACCATTGTACGTTGTAGTCGTTTGTGTAGACGTGAAATTTCAATTCTCATCTGTACACGCAAAGCCGCATCCAGATTGGAAAGTGGTTCATCCAGCAGAAAGATATTGGGTTCAGCAACGAGTGTTCTGCCAATGGCGACTCGCTGGCGTTGGCCGCCGGACAGTGCCTTAGGACGGCGTTCCAGTAGATGGGCAAGCTGGAGGGTTTCTGCAACTTGTTGCACTCGTTTGTGGATATCACTTTTTTTGATCCCCGCCAGCTTCATGCCGAATGACATATTGTCTGCAACAGAGAGATGGGGATATAGGGCATAAGATTGAAAAACCATGCCGACACTGCGTTTGGCGGGTGGAACATCATTCATTCGCTTTCCGTCTATCAGCAAATCACCGGATGTAATGTCTTCCAATCCCGCGATCATCCTTAGTAGTGTCGATTTCCCACATCCTGACGGACCGACAAAAACGACGAATTCCCCTTCCTGAATATCAAGATTAAGATCTTTGGAGATGACTGTTTCACCATATGATTTAGATACATTGCGGAATGTGATGCTAGACATTTGTTCCCTCCCTCGGATTTACCGCCTCAGTTTTCTGTTCGTTTCTTATGAGTCTTCGTTTTCTATGTTTTCTATTTATCGCAGCGATAAACTTAATGGAAAACTGATGGCTGGATTGTGTATAAAATACCAAGCGCGAAAATCCTCCATTCCATAATTTTTGATGGTGGAGGAGTCAGGAGGACGAGCTTAATGTGATTGAGAAAGAAAGAAGAAAATTGTCAAGTAAGATGTGATTTAAATCGCAAAAAAGGGCATTGTCTTGGTATTAAGGTTCTGATTTCAATTGTTTTTGTAAGCAAGTTCACACTCATACAGTATGAGGCGTAGAACAGGGGAGGATGAGTCTTTTTTACATTGATTGCACACTGGTGCCATTTTATCACGATGTAACAAAGATAATTATCTTGAACTAACAAATGAAAAAGGCGGAATGATGACCAAGAAAATTTTAAAAGTAGGGACTCGTACCCTGATGCTTTCCGTTCTAACAACATGTGTATTGTCTGCTTCAGCTTTTGCAAAGCCGGAAGAAGGAAAGTTGGTTATTTGGATCAATGGTGATAAAGGTTATAACGGACTGGCACAGGTTGGTGAGAAATTTGCAAAAGAAACGGGAATTTCTGTCACTGTCGAGCATCCTGACAAGCTGGAAGAGAAATATACCCAGATTGCAGCCAGTGGGGATGGGCCGGATATTATTTTCTGGGCACATGATCGCTTTGGTGGCTATGCCCAATCAGGATTGGTTGCTGAAATCACGCCTGATAAATCATTTATTGATAAGCTATTTCCCTTTACATGGGATGCCGTTCGTTATGACGGAAAATTGGTAGGATACCCTGTCGCAGTTGAAGCTCTTTCTCTTATCTACAATAAAGACTTGATTAAATCTCCGCCCAAAACATGGGAAGAAATCCCTGCCTTGGATAATGAGCTGAAAAAGCAAAATAAAAGCGCAATCATGTTCAATTTGCAGGAGCCGTATTTTACTTGGCCGCTGATTGCTGCTGATGGTGGATATGCCTACAAGGCAGAAAACGGGACTTATAATGTTAAAGACAGCGGAGTAAATAATGCGGGTTCTAAAGCGGGGCTGAAATTTCTGGTTGATTTAGTCAAAAATAAACATCTCAATGCCGATATCGATTATTCCATCGCCGAAGCTGCCTTTAATAAGGGCAAAGCAGCAATGACGATTAATGGTCCCTGGTCATGGGCGAATGTCGATAAAAGTAAGATCAATTACGGTGTTGCGCTATTACCAACTTTTAAAGGGAAGCCCTCTAAACCTTTTGTTGGCATTTTAACGGCGGGAATTAATGCGGCCAGTCCTAACAAAGAGTTAGCGAAAGAATTTTTGGAAAATTACCTACTTACCAATGAAGGGTTGGCAACGATGGATAAAGATAAACCGCTGGGAGCGGTGGCCTTGAAATCCTATCAGGAGATCCTGGCGAAAGATCCACGTATTGCTGCCACGATGGCAAATGCCCAAAACGGCGAAATTATGCCGAATATTTCCCAAATGAGTAGTTTCTGGTACGCAATGCGTAGTGCTGTTCTTAACACGGTCAGTGGGCGTCAGACAATAGATGCTGCCCTTAATGATGCTGAAGCGAGAATGACAAAATAAACGAATGACAGGCTCCTGAGTCTAGGAGCCTTAGCTCTTATTGTGATGGTGTTGGATAATCACAATTGTTGGTAACAGGAAGTGCAAGATGTCAGCGACATTAGAAAAAACAGTATGGTGGCAGCATCCTGCCCTGAAATGGTTTTCTGTAGGTATTTGCCTACTTTTTACAGGTTATCTGGTTGTGCTGATGTATGCACAGGGAGAGTACCTGTTTGCTATGGTGACACTGGTATTACTGGGAAGCGGCATCTATGTTTTTTCCAACCGGAAAGCATATGCTTGGCGCTATACCTACCCTGGAATTGCTGGAATAGGGATATTTATACTTTTTCCGCTTATCTGCACGATTGCTATTGCTTTTACAAATTATAGCAGTACCAACCAATTAACCTTTGAACGTGCTCAAACGGTATTAATGAGTCGTCATTACCAGACTGGGGAGCCGTTTAATTTCAAGCTTTATCCAGTATCTGAACAGTGGGTTTTGGCGTTGAGCGTCCCCGATAGCACTCATTCATTGATCTCTGAGCCTTTTTCTCTTGCGGGAACGGAAGAAATTATTCTGCCTCTCCATGAACAGGAACAAAAATTGGAAGGCAATGTTGCGACATTGCGTACTATTACTCAGTATCGGCAGGCATTGAACCAACTGGTCGTTGTTCTTCCTGACGGCAATAAACTGAGAATGAGTTCCTTACGTCAGTTCTCTGCTATAAATCCTCTTTATTCCCTTGATGAAGATGGAATTACACTGACCGATAAACAAACGGGTATACGATATCAGCCGAATATGGATACAGGGTTCTACCAATCCATTAATATTGAAGGAGAATGGACTAAGGAAACGTTAAGTCCTGGATTTACGGTTTCTATTGGTTGGAAAAATTTTCTACGGGTGATACAGGATGAGGGTATCCAAAAACCCTTTCTGTCCATTTTTGTCTGGACAGTAGTTTTCTCCCTGGTGACAGTAGCATTGACGGTTACCCTAGGGATGGTTCTCGCTTGTATTGTACAGTGGAAGGCGCTTAAGGGACGAGCGATTTACCGTGTACTGCTTATTTTACCTTATGCTGTTCCCTCGTTTATTTCCATTCTGATTTTCAAGGGATTATTTAACCAAAGTTTTGGTGAAATTAATCTGGTGCTAAATGGGTTGTTTGGTATTAAACCGGATTGGTTTACAGATCCGACACTAGCCCGAACCATGTTGATTATTGTAAATACGTGGTTGGGCTATCCCTATATGATGATTCTTTGCATGGGATTGCTGAAATCTATCCCTGATGACCTTTATGAGGCATCAGCACTTGATGGTGCAGGGCCATGGCGGAATTTCACCAAAATTACTTTTCCATTATTGATTAAGCCATTGACGCCGTTGATGATTGCCAGCTTTGCTTTTAATTTTAATAACTTTGTCCTGATTCAATTGCTAACCACTGGTAAACCTGATCATATTGGTACATCGACCCCAGCGGGTTATACCGATCTTTTGGTGAATTATACTTACCGTATCGCATTTGAAGGTGGTGGTGGACAGGATTTTGGTTTGGCCGCAGCAATTGCAACATTGATCTTCTTATTGGTGGGGGCATTAGCCATCATCAATTTGAAAACTGCCCGCATGAAATTTGATTAAGGAGGAAAGAAGATGGCGATGGTACAACCCAAATCGCAACGATGGCGGGTATGGGGAACACATCTATTAATGCTGGCTTTTATTGCCATGATTTTGTTCCCTCTGCTGATGGTCATTGCTATTTCTTTGCGTCCGGGGAATTTTGCTACGGGTAATCTGATTCCAGACACCGTTTCATGGGAACACTGGAAGCTGGCACTTGGTTATAAGGTGGAATCTGCTGATGGACACGTCATGCTTCCCCCATTTCCGGTCATGCAATGGCTTTGGAACTCTGTGAAGGTTGCCTTGATTACTGCTACTGGCATTGTGGCATTATCAACGACATGTGCTTATGCATTCGCACGGATGCGTTTTCGTGGAAAAAGCACCTTACTTAAGGCGATGTTAATTTTTCAAATGTTTCCGGCGGTACTTTCTTTGGTGGCACTATATGCCTTGTTTGATCGATTAGGAGAATATATTCCGTTCCTCGGTCTCAATACCCACGGTGGTGTGATTTTTGCCTACTTGGGTGGAATTGCTTTGCATGTATGGACGATAAAAGGTTATTTCGAAACGATAGATCGTTCTCTGGAAGAAGCCGCTATGTTGGATGGCGCGACATCGTGGCAAATTTTCCGTTTGATACTGTTGCCACTTTCTGTACCTATATTGGCGGTGGTATTTATTTTGTCGTTTATTGGCGTGATCACCGAAGTACCTGTTGCATCTCTGTTATTACGTGATGTGGATAATTACACGCTGGCAGTGGGAATGCAGCAATACCTTCACCCACAGAACTATCTCTGGGGGGATTTTGCTGCGGCGGCTGTGCTTTCTGCTATCCCTATCACGGCAGTTTTCTTACTTGCCCAACGTTGGTTAGTCGGTGGATTAACGTCGGGAGGCGTGAAAGGCTGATCCTCTCCCCGCTTCGCGGGGAGAAATCATACGCATACTGAAGTTAGATTGGTATATATATGATTGGGGGTGTTTCTTGCTACTTGGCTACATATAGCTGTGCGCTGAGTCAGTTATTAACCCTGTTTTCGGCACTCTCCAATTGTTTGTAACAAGTCATTGATATGAGCATCCGCAAACATCGTTTCCAACGTGGAGGTCAGTTTTCGTCGCCAGTTGGGATACTCCTCTGTTGTGCCAGGGATATTAACGGGACGTTCCATATCCAGCCAATCTTCAGGTTGTAATCCTAATAAAGCACAGGCGCTATGGGCTATATATCGGTGTATGCTTTGATTTATAGTATGTGACATCGGAAGTTCAGTTTGTGCCAGTGATACCGCTTCCTGAAATGATGAGAGAGTATCTGTCTTGAGCGATCCTTCTGATAAATAGCTGTGACGATTTAAACTGGTTAATAATGCTTGCTTACAGTGTTTGCGTTCTGAATATAAATCGGTAAGAAGAGCTTTATCAGGGTATAAACCGATGGCTTCACCTAAGGTGAGATCTGTATTTTGCCAGAATCCGCGCAAAGTAGGTAAGTCATGGGTAGTAATGGTTGCCATTGCCTGCACGGGATATTCATCGGGAGAACGGTATTCACCTTGTTCATTGCGTTCAAAATAAAATACCTTATAGGAATAAACACCTCTGTCCCGTAACTTATCGACAATTTCTGCCGGTACAATCCCCAAATCTTCGCCTATCACCAGGCAATGATTGCGCTGGCTTTCTAATGCCAATATTGCCAGTAGATCGTCAACTGGATAATGGACATAAACGCCTTTATCGGCAGTTTCTCCTTGTGGTATCCACCAGAGCCTGAGCAATGACATCACATGATCGATACGCAATGCACCGCAATGACGCATATTGCTACGCAATAATTCAATGAAAGGTTGATAGGCTTGCGCTTTTAATACATGGGGATTCATTGGTGGAAGTCCCCAATTTTGTCCCAGTGGCCCCAAAATATCGGGGGGCGCTCCTACGGATGCTTTAGTGCAATAGATGATTCGGTTACACCAGGTTTCTGAGCCCCCTTGGGCGACACCGACGGCAAGATCACGGTAAATGCCAATTGGCATGTGATGGGTTTGGCTGGTAGTGAAGCACTCGGCAAGCTGGATATCAGCCAGCCATTGCAGCCAAAGGAAAAACTCTATTTCCTGTGGATATGAATGGCAGAACGACTTAACCGCATCACTTTCCGGTTCACGGTATTCTTCCGGCCAGACAGGCCAGCCCCAATAGACATTATTTTCCCCATATAACTTATGGTGTAGGGCATCATAAGTAGCTTGATAATAAAGATTTTTACCTCCTTTGGTTACAAACTGTTGGAAAGCGATCTGTTGGGGATCATCGCCAGAACGGTGTTTAAATTGCGGATAAGTCAGGCGCAATGCAGCCATTTTTAAAAATATTACTGTGGTGTAATCAACCCATTCCGACTGGCGGGCTTGCTGGAGTTTGGATTGTGTTTCCGCTGAATGCCACCACTCTTGTGCCTTGATGCTATAACTAAAATCTTCTACTTGGTGCACGGCAATATAGATGATATTGAGCCAGTGGCGAGAAGATGGACTGTAAGGGCTGGCATTTTCCGGCATTGCGGGATATATGGCATGAAGAGGGTTCAGTCCAACAAAGGCACCACCACGCTGTGCCAGTTCTTGCAGCATATATCTTAGATCACCAAAATCACCAATTCCCCAGTTATTTTCCGATCGCAGGGTATAAAGCTGAACGCAAGCACCCCAAAGTTTTTCTCCACGTGTTATGGCATTGGGTTCATAACAACGTTCAGGGGCAACAATAAGTTGTATAACGTATTGCCGAGAGCCAGTTTCTGGTTTTTCCTCCAATATCAGGTTCAGCGTGTGGTATCCCAGGGGGAGATTATCAGGTAACGTGAGTTGATGTTGGCAGTGGCCATGAAATATCTCCCCTTGTTCAGTGTGTATTTGCCACTGGTAATTATTTGTATCTTCCAGAGGCAGGGTTATCCTTTGTGCCTGAATAACCACCTTAACATTAGGTAGGGGAGAAGCATGTAAATGAGAAACCGGCCTCCCGACCGGTATATCTGTACTCATGGCTTCCAATATTCGATGCCTGATTTCAGCGGGGATCGCCTGGGGTTTTCCATAGGCATTAATATATTCGCTGACAATGCCGGCCTCAGTTGCCAATTCATTGAGGCAGTTGTTTTCCATACTAAACCCTTATTTGGTTTGCCAGATACGTTGTTGATAATCCTGAATAGCGCGGTCAGAACTAAAGTTACCCATTCTGGCGGTATTGAGTACAGTACTGCGCGTCCAGCCTTGGGCATAGCGATATCGAGTGTCAATTTGCTTATGGGCGTGGCAATAAGAGGCAAAATCAGCCAGCACTAAATAAGGGTCACCACCGTCAGTCAGGCTATGTAACATAAGATCAAATGCGTGCGTATCTCCGTGGCTGAATTCACCCTTAGCAAGGGAATCTAGAATGTCTTTCAGATGCTGATCCTGTTGAAGTACATCTTGTGGATTGTAGCCACTGTTCAGTAAAGCCTTGGCCTCTTCTACGGTCTTGCCGAAAATAAAGATATGGTCGTTTCCGACTTGTTCTGCAATTTCGACATTCGCGCCGTCCAGTGTCCCAATGGTCAGTGCGCCGTTTAAGGCCAATTTCATATTGCCTGTACCGGAGGCTTCTTTGCCCGCTGTAGAGATTTGTTCTGATACATCGGCTGCCGGGATCATCAATTCCGCAGCGGAAACATTGTAATCGGGGATAAAGGCAATTTTGATGCGATCACGGACAAGCGGATCATGGTTGATTTTTTCGGCGGCATGATTGATGGCCGAGATAATATTTTTCGCCAGATAGTAACCGGGAGCCGCTTTGGCACCAAACAGGAAAACACGAGGATGGATATCCAAGGCCGGATTTTCCTGGATTTGTCGATAAAGTGACAAGATATGGAGCAGGTTCAGATGCTGACGTTTGTATTCATGCAGTCGTTTTATCTGTATATCGAAAATAGCATGGGGATCAATTTTCAGTCCCATGACCTTATTGACATAGTTGGACAGGCGAATTTTATTGTCTTGCTTAACGGCGCGATAGGTTTCACAGAAAGCAGAATCGTCGGCATAAGGTTCGAGTTGTTTTAAGGCGGCAAGATCATTTACCCACTCATGGCCTAATGTTTGATCAATTAATGAAGAGAGTGCAGGGTTACACTGTTTTATCCAACGACGTGGGGTTACCCCATTAGTCACATTGTGGAATTTAGTTGGCCACAATTGATGATATTCAGGGAACAGATCTGTCACGATCAGGGATGAATGCAGGGCTGCGACTCCGTTGACAGCAAAGCAGGCGACAACACACAGGTTAGCCATCCTGACTTGATTGTCATAGATAACGGCCAATTTTTCCCAGATTTGTTGGTTATCAGGCCAAGTTTGTTCCACGGTTGTTTTAAAGCGTCGGTTGATTTCCTGGATGATGCGATGATGGCGTGGCAAAAGCTCACTCATCAATTGTTCATCCCACCGCTCCAAGCCCTCTGGTAGCAAAGTATGGTTGGTATAGGCGAAAGTTTTTCTTGTGATTTCCCATGCTGTTTCCCAACTTAACTGGTATTCATCAAGCAGAAGACGCATCATTTCAGGGATTGCGATAGTGGGGTGGGTATCGTTAAGCTGGATAACTTCGTATTGTGCCAGCGCTTCTATTTTTCTCCCTGCCTGTTGGTGGCGGCGCAGAATATCTGCTACGGCACAAGCACACTGAAAATATTGTTGCATCAGGCGCAGTCGTTTACCTGCCTGATGATTATCATTCGGGTAGAGAACTTTGGTCAGGCTGGCGGCTTCAATGCCTTGCTGTTCGGCATGCAGGAACTGCCCATCATTGAAAAGTGACAGATCAAAGGGGTTATCGTATGTGGCCTGCCACAAACGAAGTGGTTGGGTTACACCATTGTTATACCCAATCACGGGTAGATCCCAGGCTTCACCAATGAAAGTAAATGCGGGGATCCACTTTTCATTGCCATCGGCCGTTGTCACGATTTCACCACCAAAGCTGACGCTAACTTTTAATTGCGTGTTATGGCGAAGCCACGGATAGGACTCGCGTTCCCAATCATCAGGTGTTTCAATTTGTTGCCCTTTTTTAAAGGATTGGCGGAAAAGACCATATTGATAATTGAGACCATACCCGATAGCAGGTTGATTGAGCGTCGCCATTGAATCAAGAAAACAGGCTGCTAATCTTCCTAATCCACCATTACCCAACGCTGGATCGGTTTCTTCTTCCAGCACGTCACTCAAAATGATGCCATCTTCTGCCAGATAAGACTGAATATCGTCATACCAACCAAGATTCAATAAATTGTTGGCTGTTAGTCGGCCTATCAGAAATTCCATCGAGATATAGTTCACGTGGCGTTGGTTGTCAGAGGATGGATTGGCATGGTTTCGCTGAGTGGATAGGGGGAGTAATTCAGATACGGCGGCACTAATAGCTTGCCACCACTGATGTGGTGTCATTTCCTGAGCTGAGTTGAGACCGAAATATTGCCACTGGCGTGTGAGCGCGGCTTGAAATGAGGCTTTATCGAGTTTCGGGTTTTTATCTAATGTGGGTTCTTGATTTAATGTAGATGTTTTCAATGTAGATAGTTGCATGGCGTTGCATCCTGTCACTAACTGAGGAAAGTTTGGCGAATTATTTACGGGGATATGCTGAAGGTTAGTGGCTTGGGAAACATCATCCCGTGAAAATATTCGCGGGGGAGGAGCGCAAGGGCGTAGCTATTTTTTTCGAGCTTTTTCGCAATTTCATAGAGAAATATTAAGGTTGCACCCAAAGAATGTGACAAGGTGCAATTTAACACAATGAAATTAATCAACTTGTTTGCAAAAGATGGGCGTTTCTCTACATTTGTTGGTCGTAAAGGAATGTTAATGTGTAAGTGACTTAATAGTGTCAAACAGAATTCAGGTATCAGTTTTATTCGTTGCTTTTATTCATTGCGTGTGAGGGGAGAAATTTAATGCTTATCCCATCGAAACTCAGTCGCCCCCTTCGACTCAATAATATGGTTATGCGGGAGCGCCTGTTGGAAAAGTTCAATGAAATTCAGGATCATCGACTGGTATTGATAACCAGTCCCGCAGGGTATGGCAAAACGACCTTGATGTCACAATGGGCGGCCGGACAGGAACATCTAGGGTGGTATTCTCTCGATGATAGTGACAACCAGCCAGAACGTTTCGCTAGCTATCTGATTGCAGCCATTCAGCAGGCAACGCAGGGACACTGTGTGAAAAGTGAGATATTGGCCCAGAAACATCAATATGCCAGTTTATCTGCACTGTTTGCGCAATTATTTATTGAACTTAGCGAATGGCAGCAACCGATTTTTCTGGTGATCGATGATTATCATCTGATCGTGAATGGGATTATTCATGAAGCAATGCGCTTTTTTCTCCGCCACCAACCCGAAAATTTAACATTAGTGGTGCTGTCACGCCATTTGCCCTCGTTGGGAATTGCCAACTTACGTGTGCGTGAACAGTTATTGGAGATTGATAGCCAACAGTTGGCTTTTGATTATCAGGAAACCCAGCAATTTTTTGCCAAGCGGTTAGTCAATCCATTGGCACCTGAACACTGCGAACAGTTATGTAATGACGTTGCTGGATGGGCAACGGCCTTACAACTGATTGCGCTTTCTGCCCGTCAATCCGGTAATACGACTGAAAGTTCAGCAAAGCGCCTTTCGGGGATTAATGCCAGCCATCTTGCTGATTACCTTGTGGATGAAGTTTTAAATCGAGTAGATCAGAAGACGCGGAATTTCTTGTTGCATAGTTCTATTCTGCGCTCCATGAATGATGGACTGATTAATTGCCTGACGGGAGAGGAAAACGGTCAGCAACGTCTGGAAGACATTGAACGGCAGGGGTTGTTTATTCAGCGAATGGATGATTCTGGTGAGTGGTTCTGTTTTCATCCTTTGTTTGCATCATTTTTGCGCCAACGTTGCCAATGGGAAATGGCGGCAAAATTGCCCGAATTACATAGAGCAGCCGTGCAAGGATGGCTGATGCAGGGATATCCCGGAGAGGCTATTCATCACGCCCTGGCAGCGGGAGATACTCTCTTGTTACGGGATATTTTGTTGCAACATGCCTGGGAGTTATTTAACCACAGTAAACTTTCCCTATTGGGAGAGTGTATGAATGCACTGCCGTATGAACAGTTACTGGAAAGCCCTC
This sequence comes from Xenorhabdus sp. BG5, assembly GCF_015163665.1. Lineage (GTDB taxonomy): Bacteria > Pseudomonadota > Gammaproteobacteria > Enterobacterales > Enterobacteriaceae > Xenorhabdus. The sequence continues at coordinate 28,758 of NZ_JADEUG010000028.1, forward strand.
GCCTGGTACTGTTGCAAGCGTGGCTGGCACAAAGCCAGCATCGCTACTATGAGGTAAATGCATTATTGAATCAGGCAGAGCAATCACTAAAGCAGAAGCAAATAGCCATTGAACCGGAATTGCTGGCAGAGTTTGATGCCCTGAGAGCGCAAGTGGCGATGAATGATGGGCGACCCGCTGATGCCGATGTTTTGGCCGAAAAAGCGTTAGCGAATTTACTGCCAAATAATCAATATGGCCGTATTGTAGCGATGTCAGTAAAAGGGGAAGTATTGCATTGCCATGGTCAGTTGGTCAGTGCATTGGCATTAATGAAGCAAACGGAGCAGCTTGCCCGCCTTTGTCATGTTTATCACTATGCTTTATGGGCGTTATTGCAACAAAGTGAAATTTTACTGGCACAAGGTTATTTGCAAGCGGCTTATGATACCCAGTCCCATGCTTTTGATTTAATCCGTGAACAGCATCTGGAGCAGTTGCCGATGCATGAGTTTCTATTGAGGATACGTTCACAACTTTTGTGGTGTTGGGCCCGTATTGATGACTCAGAAGAGGCCGCGCGTCAAGGATTGGAAGTGTTGGACAATTACCAGCCACAGCAGCAATTACAATGTCTTACCCAACTGGCGAAATGTTCTTTGGTGAGAGGTGATATTGATAACGCTCGTCGTTACTTGACTCGCTGCGAAAATTTACTGAGTAATGGACAGTATCACCGCGATTGGCGAACGAATACTGACGAGTTACGTGTCATTATTTGGCAGACTTTGGAAGATAGCAATTCCTTGACTCAATGGTTGGTACAGGCAGAACGACCAGAGAGCTTTTGTAACCATTTTAATCAAAATCAATGGCGCAATATTGCACGGGCTAAAATCTTACTGGATCAGCATGAGGAAGCGGAATCTATTCTGGTGAAACTGAATGAATATGCCAGAAGATTGGCATTGGTCAGCGATTTGAATCGTAATCTTCTGTTGTGTAATTTGCTTTATTGGCAGCTTGGACGTAAGGCTGAGGCTCAGGATGTTTTGATGGAAGCCTTGAATTTGGCTAACTGCACAGGGTTCATCAGCCATTTTGTTATTGAAGGTGAGTTGATGGCTTTGCAATTGCGCCAGCTTATCCAACTGAATATCTTGCCTGAAATGGAACAGCATAGAGCTCAGCGTATTCTCCGGGAAATCAATCGACAACACCGGCATAAATTTGCCCATTTTGACGAAATGTTTGTAGAACAATTGCTCACTCATCCTGACGTGCCTGAGCTTATCCGTAATAGTCCACTCACTCAGCGTGAATGGCAGGTGCTGGGGTTAATTTATTCTGGTTACAGTAACGATCAAATTGCTACAGAACTGGATGTGGCAGCGACCACGATAAAAACTCATATACGTAATTTATACCAAAAAATGGGAATTGCTCATCGACAAGAGGCTATTCAGCAGGCCCAGAAATTAATGCGAATGATGGGATTGGGGGTTTAGTCATTAATTTCTAAATGTGATTTGCTCTGAATTTAATATAACTAATAGATATTAGTCAATAAGTATATGATTTTTTAAGTTTAAATTAAATTTTAAATTTGATTGATATTTTTTATGGCATTTTCGTGATCGAAATAAAATTTGGATGTGCTTAATCTAGTCTCATCACAGTAGGTATGGTTTTTCGTTGTTTTATATAACTAGTCGTTTAATGTAACTAATAGTGGTGAGTCATTATGGAAAATAAAAACCATCTTGAAAGCATGCTTTCTCGTTTTATCGGTCATGGCCCTTATTTGATCATTGATGGTGAAAAATATATCGATGCGGCATCGGGAACTTTTAATTTGCCGCTCGGCTATACAAATCATCGGATTGCAGAAAAACTCAAACAACAGATTGATAGATGTACACATTTGAGCTCGGCTTATACACGTGAAATGTCACAATATATTTTAAGTAAATTAATTAAATATACACCTGAAGGCGTCGATCGCATCTGGCTGCGAGATGTTTCTGGATCGGGGGCAGTTGAATGTGCTATCCGCATAGCGCAAAAATCAACGGGACGTTCAGGCGTTATTTCACTCTTCCTTGCTCACCATGGGCAATCTCTTGCGACAGCTCAAATTTCTGGCAATGCATTCAGAATTAAAGACTTCCATATAAGTATTGATGGTTCAATAAAAATTCCTACGCCAGCCAGTGTCCTGGCAGGACAGTCACAGCCGAGTGGAGAGCAATTTGTCGATTTAGAACAGTTTATTCAATTAGGTTCTAATGACAATATTGCATGTCTGATTATTGAACCGATTCAGGGGAATGGTGGCAACATGGTTTTTCCTGTGGCTTTCTATCGGAAGCTCAGAGAAATCTGTCACCAGCATGGCATCATCATTATCGCAGATGAAGTACAAACAGGTTTTGGTCGCACAGGTACGTTCTTCGCATCGACGGGTTATGCCAAAGAACTGGAGCCAGATATCATCGTTTTCGCCAAAGGAGCAGGGGGTATCGGTATTCCAACAGGGGGTGTATTGATGCGTCATTCACTGGATATCCTGGAATCATTCGAACATTCCAGTACCTCTGGCGCTAACCCGCTCTCTTTGGTCGCCCTCAACGAAATTATCGACATTATTGAAGATGATCACATTTTGGAAAATGTGCAACAAAATGAAGACTATCTGCGTGATGGTTTGTTGGAATTACAGGAGCGATATCCAGAGATCACGGGAGTGAGAGGTGTGGGATATATGTATGGTTTTGACACACCAAGCCCAGATTTTGCAGCGCAGGTGATCGCTACTGCTAACCGCCATCATTTGATCTTGCGTGGCTCCCGTTATGGTAAAGGCAAGGCAATCAAAGTTCGTCCACCACTGATTTGCACACAGGAACATTTGGCAGAAATTCTCCATAAACTGGAACTGACTTTCTCAGAATTAACCACTCTCGCACAGGTACATAAGGAGGCTGTATCATGTTAGCACTTAAATATCATCAAACCTGGGATGTTGAAGTCCAGCAAGTTGAACCTTTGTCTTGTATTGAACCCGATGATGTTGTTGTTGACATTGCCGTGTGTGGTATTTGTGGTACGGATGTGGGAATTATCACTGGTGCTTACCCTGTTGCTATTCCAGGGACCACTTTGGGGCATGAAACCACAGGCATGGTATCCCAAATTGGCAGCGGTGTTACTCAATTTCAGGTGGGTGATCGTGTTGTTGTTAACCCAACTTACTTTTGTGGGCATTGCCGGATGTGTCAGACAGGCAGTCCTAACCATTGTGAGAGAAAACTGGGAACAGAAGCCGGGGTTTCCTATGATGGCGCGTTCGCAGAGCAATATTTGGCAAAAGAAAATTTGCTTATTAAGCTGGATAATCATGTCAGTATGGAGGAAGCTTCACTGACTGAACCACTAAGCTGCACAATAACCGGCGTAGATAAGCTGGGGATCACTCACACTAATATTCGTGCGGCAGTGGCAGGTGCTGGTCCGATGGGGATACTGTACATTTGGGCGTTGCATGAGCGGGGCGTAAAAGCCTTTATGGTCGAAAAGAATGAGAACCGAATTCAGTTTGCAAGAAACAATTTGCCACCGGAATGCCAGTTGTATTCTGACTTTAATGAAGCATTAATGCAGGAATATGGTGATACGTCAGCCCTGATTGATTTATGTGTGGATACGACGGGGCAGTTGACTGAATATATTTTTGATCATCTGGCACCGGGTGGAAAATTATTAAATGTTGCCCTGAAAGATAAACATGCCAATTTGGACATTATGAGAATTGCAGATAAAAGTCTTTCAGTAATAGGTTCCATTGATTCCCTGAATAATAGTTTTGAACGTGCCTATGCCATGATCCGTGATGGTGTAATCCCTGTTAAGCGTTTTATCAGCCAGGTTTTTGATTTTAAAGATTACCAACAGGCTTTTCTGACTGTCGGCTGTGATATTGCATCGAAAACGCAAGTTCCTCTCAGTACACCAAACTGCAAGGTATTAATTCGTATTTCTGACCTAAAATAATGGATTATTTTGAAGGACGACTTCGATGAATAGATGCAATGTTATTTTTGATATCGACGGAGTTATTGTCGATAGTGAGCAACTGCATTTTGATGTATTGCTTGATGTATTAGGTAATAAGTTAGGTAATGAATTAGGAGAACAGACATCTACTCAAATAAGTAATATCCAACCTCAGCAATTAATTGGGTTAAGTTTGGCGGAAACCTTAGACAAGGTTGGAGTTTCTCCATCGATGCAACAAGATATTACCGAAAAAATTATTTCGCGTTACCAGGAAAAATTATCTATACATTATTTGCGTCCGGGAATTACTGATTTAATTGCTGCCTTGCAACAAAATGGCACTAACTTTGGATTTGTTTCCACTGCGCCGCGTAATGTGTGTTTGGCCAATCTTAGTTTATTGGATCTCCATGAACCACCTGCTTTGATTTCTGGCGATGATGTGGAAAAAACTAAACCCTTCCCTGATCCTTATTTGGCGATGCTGAAATTGAAAAAGATGGATGTTCAGCAAACTTTGGTGATTGAAGATACCGATTTGGGGATCGCGGCGGCAAAGCAGGCGGGTATTCCGCGGATATATGCTTGGCCTCATGCATTGTCGGTAGCAGAGCAGTATGAACAGGCTTCCTGTGTTATTGATAAGCTAACGGATATTCCTCAGTTTTCAGGAATAAATATAAAGTGATTTTTTATTGAAGACCACTATTTGGCGCTTTCCGCCAGAATTGGTGGAAAGCGTTGTTCAAAAGGTGTTGTTTTAAAAGATGTTGTTTTAAAGGGTATGGTTCGAAGGATATAGTTTGGAGGAGTCAAGTTGTCTGAAGAATATGCAGTCTCTTCAATAAAGCAGCCTATCATAGCAACGCGAATTTCGTTTTTTATTGCGGGATTCAGTATTGCGAGTTGGGCGCCGCTGATCCCATTGGTGAAGGAACGACTGGGTCTGGATGATGGTTCAATGGGGCTACTGATACTGGTGTTTGGTATTGGTTCTTTCATTATGATGCCAATAGCGGGAATGTTGGCAACTCGCTTTGGCTGCCGCAAGGTTTTTACCTTTTTTGCCTTGTTAGCCGTTTTGATATTACCGGGGCTAAGTGTGTTCTCAGCCCCGCTGACATTGGCTTGTGCTTTGTTTGTCTTTGGTATGGGTATTGGAGCGACAGATGTGGTTATCAATATCCATGCGGTCAATATTGAGAAAAGAGTACATCAACCGATTATGTCGGGTTTTCACGCATTATTCAGCTTAGGGGGAATTGCGGGAGCCGGTACTGTCAGCCTATTGCTGTTTTTGGGGATCTCACCATTTCAGGTCACCCTTGCCGTAGGGGTAATTGTTATCCTGTTATTGTTGCCAACATGGAATGGAATGCTGGATAACGCCGAAACGGAGGAAACGCCATTTTTTGCCTTGCCGCGTGGCATTGTTATCCTGATTGGCTCTCTCTGTTTTGTGGTTTACTTGATGGAAGGCTCCATGCTGGATTGGAGCGGGATCTTATTAAGTAGTGTGCATAACATGAGTAGTCATCAGGCAGGTTTTGGCTATACGCTATTTGCCATTACTATGACTGCGGGACGATTTTTGGGTGACAAGATCATTGCAACATGTGGATATCGGCGCGTATTTTTAGGCAGCGCGATTTTGGCGACGTCAGGTTTTGTTCTGATCTATCTGGCAACCAGCACGATTCAGTTGGGAATTTCTTTCCTGATGATTGGGGCAGGACTATCCAATTTGGCACCGATGTTTTTCACTGCTTCGGGCCAACAGAAAGTGATGCCTGATGCGTTGGCAGTTTCTGCCGTTTCTACGATGGGGTATTCAGGGATTTTGCTTGGGCCAGCAATTATTGGTGGTTTGGCACATCAGGTAACATTACATGGTGCTTTTGCCTGTATTGCGGTGCTTTCGCTTTCATTGTTAGCGGGATATGGTTTGGTTAATCCCACCAAGAAATAACAGGGTAAAATTGATGAATTTGCAGCAATGTCATTGGTTGAATGAACCTGCTTTATGGCGGTATCAAGATAATGAACTTCATGTCACGACAGACAATAAAACCGATTTCTGGCGTGATACATGGTATGGTTTTCAGCGTCATAGTGGTCATGTCTTTGGTGGCTATATTGATGATTTTAAATTTGAAGAAGGCTTTACCTTCCAGTTTTGTATCGAAGGCCAGTTTGAACAATTATATGATCAGGCTGGTGTTATGTTATTGGTGGATGAGCAACATTGGTTAAAAGCGGGCATTGAACATTCTGATGGACAGGCAACCATCGGCAGTGTATTGACAAATGGATGTTCTGATTGGGCCATGGGGATTTTCCCTGGTAATCCAAAGAAGTTTTGGTTAAGGCTGACTTACCATGATGGGGCTATCAGGTTGCAGTATTCCATAGATGGCGTGACATGGCCGTTACTGAGATTGTCTCCTTTTACCGTTGGCGATCAGCGGATTTTTGTCGGGGCGATGTGTTGCTCACCAGAACGTGAAGGATTGCAGGTGAGGTTTTCAGACTTTAGCCTAACGTCATCGTTGAAAAAGCACCTGCATGATTTAAGTTAGCTCTCTACTCATCATAACCATAATGTGCATTTTCCTGCACATTAATGGTTCTTTTGCCTATTATGGTTATATTTTTGCACCTTATAAGAAGGTATGCCGCGGTTGCAGCATACCCAAATAAAAACTGCCTACTTAAAAAATTATCGACCTAAGTAATTGTCCCAATCTTTCCAGACAGGCTGTAAACCCGATTTAATCAAAGCTTCAGCGACCTGAAAAACAGAACGATTGTCGTGGGGAGCGAATTGTTCCAACTCGTGGTGCTCATCGGCATAACCGCCTGGCTGGGTTTTTGAACCTGCACTGATATTGTTGATCGCGAGAGGAACAACGTGATCACGGAAAAAGGGTGATTCACGGGTGGACAGGGACAGCTCTACATCCGGTGCCAATAGGCGAAAAGCGCAAATCAGTTGTACCAGTTCAGCTTCATTCATTAAAGAAGCGGGTTCTATGCCACCTGCACAGGGGCGCAGACGTGGAAAAGAGATGGAATAACGGCTTTTCCAGAACTGTTTTTGCAGGAAAAAGAGGTGCTCAGCCACCATATAGCAGTCTGTGCGCCAATTGTGGGATAACCCAATCAAGGCACCTAGCCCAATCTTGTCTATTCCCGCTCGACCAAGGCGTTCCGGCGTTTCTAATCGCCAATGAAAATCCTGTTTTTTGCCTTTCAAATGATGCAGTTGATAACTGGGTTGATGATAGGTTTCCTGATAGACCATCACGCCATCCAATCCCAATGTTTTCAGTTCAGCATATTCCTCTTGCGCCAGTGGCTGGACCTCCATTGAGACAGAGCTGAAATGGCGGCGGATCAGGGGAAGATAGCGACGAAAATAATCCATACCAACTTTGTTTTGGTGTTCCCCTGTGACTAGCAGAATATGCTCAAATCCCCGTTTTTTCAGCGCGAGGCATTCCGTCTCAATCTCCTGTTCATTGAGTGTCTTGCGCTTAATGTGATTGCTCATAGAGAAACCACAATAAGTACAGTCGTTGGCACACAGATTGGAAAGGTAGAGTGGGATAAAAAATCCCACGGTATTACCAAAACGCTGGCGAGTCAGTTGTTGTGCACGTTGGGCGAGCGGTTCAAGATAAGGCAGTGCAGCCGGGGAGAGCAGGGCCATAAAGTCATCCAACGTCAAGCGCACATTGTTTAGTGCATCTTCAATGTCCTGTGATGTTTTACTGTTGATGCGTAAGGTGATGTCATCCCAATCCAGTTGTTGCCAGCGTTGGCTGAATGTTCGGTTTGTCATAGTACCCCCAGAAAATCGGTCAGTGGGCTGGAAGCCTCAGCATAGGATTTCTGGCTGGCAATGCCTGCCTGGTGTGAAAGTTCGCCGGCTTCAATGGCAGCTTTGAATGCCTGCGCCATCTTAACGGGATTGCGGGCAACAGCGATGGCGGTATTAACCAGTACAGCATCCGCCCCTATTTCGATAGCGGCCAGTGCATGGCTCGGTGCGCCGATCCCGGCATCCACAACCACGGGCACGTTAGCCTGTTCGATGATGATTTGTAAAAAATCGCGGGTCAGTAATCCCTTATTTGAGCCGATAGGGGCGCCCAATGGCATCACGGCAGCGCAGCCGACTTCTTCCAAGCGGCGGCACAGGACAGGATCAGCGCCGCAGTAGGGCAGAACGATAAATCCTTCTTTGACTAGCTGTTCCGCCCCCTTTAATGTCTCAACGGGATCGGGCAGCAGGTATTTTACATCGGGGTGGATTTCCAATTTTATCCAGTGAGTTCCCAATGCTTCCCGTGCCAGGCGAGCGGCGAAGATGGCTTCTTCCGCTGTTTTGGCGCCAGAGGTATTGGGTAGCAGTTTGACACCCAACTGTTGCAATGGGGCAAGAATGCCATCGTCATTATTGCCGTGGAGATCGAGGCGTTTCATTGCCATTGTGACCAGTTGGCTGCCAGAGGCGCGGATCGCGTCGATCATTAATCCTGCATTGGCAAACTTGCCTGTTCCGGTAAATAAACGGGATTGGAAGGTGGTATCTGCAATTTTTAACATAAATTAACCTCCGGCAATATCAGCCACCCGCAATGGCCTGAAAGAGCAATATAGTGTCCCCGTCATTAATTTGATGGGTTTGCCATTCTGAACGCGGAATAATGGTTTGATTGATAGCCAACGCAGTACCTGATTGCGGGAGTTCTATATGTTCCAGCAATTGATGTTCCAGAAATTGTTGCACCGTCATGGGCGCACTCAGTGTCACTGGTTGATCGTTGACGATAATGTTCATGCGACTTCTTTTCCTGACCGTTTTTTATCGGTTTGTCTGGTAGCGCCACAAATTGGGCACTGTGATGAACGGGTAAGCTGTAATGTGCTCCAGCTTTGCTGTTTGCCATCAAACAGTCGGAGTTTTCCGTTTAAGGGAGAAGAAAGGCCCGCCAGCATTTTTATGGCTTCCAGTGATTGCAAGGTGCCGATGACTCCAACGATAGGGCCTAAGATACCGGCTGTCCGACAATTTCGGTGGGGTTCTTCTTGGTTAGGATAGAGGCAGGCATAGCAACCGTGCTGGTAAGGGGGAGTCAATACCATTAATTGCCCACTAAAGCCGACGGCACTGCCGCTGATAAGTGGTTTGTTTTCTGCAATACAGGCGGCATTGATGGCATGGCGAGTTGCCATGTTGTCACAGCAATCTAATACCAGATCGACTTGACTGACAGCATTAACCAAAGATTCACGATCTTGCCGCTCAGTAAGTGCAGTGATATTGATTTGCGGGTTTAACTCAGCCAGTTTTTTTGCGGCTAATTGGGCTTTGTTGGCCGGAATATCTGCGGTGCGATAGATAATCTGGCGTTGCAGGTTTGAGATATGTAACTTGTCATCATCTGCCAGATAAAGGTTTCCCACCCCTGCTGCCGCGAGATAGAGCGCAGCCGGTGATCCTAATCCACCCAAACCGACAACCAACACTTTGCTGGCTTTTAATTGCTCTTGCCCTACAGGACCAATGTCTTCCAGCAGTAATTGACGGCTGTAACGCATAAATTCTTGATCGTTTAACATAAAAGCCTCCGATCTTGCCCTTCAACTAGATGAAGTAGCCTGACTGTTGCCTGTCGCCAATCTTTCGCTTTTGTAATGGCACTGACCAGTGCCACACCACCGACTCCCGTTGCCACCACATCAGGTACTCTTTCCAGAGAAATACCGCCAATGGCGACGGTAGGATATTCTGGGGTGATCTCGACCTGATGTTTGAGTGCGGCAAGCCCTTGTGGTAACGAGGGCATCTCTTTCGTGGTAGTGGGAAAAATATGCCCTAGTGCGATATAAGAGGGGCGCAGGGATTTTGCCCGCGCCAGTTCTTGTTGATCGTGGGTCGAAATGCCCAGACGCAACCCAGCGTGCTGGATGGCATTGAGATCGGCGATATCAAGGTCTTCCTGTCCCAAATGAACGCCATAGGCATGGTGCTTGATCGCCAGACGCCAGTAATCATTAATGAATAATCGGGCATTATATTGGCGACCGAGGGCAATGGCGGACTGAATAGCTTTCTCTACCTGTTCTTCCGGCTGATCTTTGATGCGCAATTGCAGGGTTTTGACTCCAGCTTCCAGTAACCGCTCAATCCACATGAGGGAATCCACTACCGGATAAAGCCCCAAGCGGTGCACTGTGGGGGCAAAGGGGGGTTGTGGCAGCGTTGAGATATCAGGCTGATTTTTCACGCGTCACCTCCTCAGCACTGTGATAGAGTTCGCTGCCACGCGAACGGAAGGCTTCTGACATCTGTTCCATACCGGCTTCCTGTTCCAGTTTTGCTGCATAGTCGCGCACATCTTGGGTGATTTTCATTGAGCAGAACTTTGGCCCACACATGGAACAGAAGTGGGCAACTTTGCCGGATTCCTGCGGTAAAGTTTCATCGTGATAGGCGCGGGCGGTGTCAGGATCAAGTGCCAGATTAAATTGATCTTCCCAGCGGAATTCAAACCGCGCCTTCGACATGGCATTGTCACGGATTTGTGCACCCGGATGGCCTTTGGCAAGATCTGCCGCATGGGCTGCGATTTTGTAAGTAATCAGGCCTTGTTTGACATCTTCTTTATTGGGCAGACCGAGGTGCTCTTTGGGGGTGACATAACACAGCATGGCACAGCCAAACCAGCCAATCATGGCGGCGCCAATGCCAGAGGTGAAATGGTCATAACCTGGGGCAATATCGGTCGTCAATGGCCCTAAGGTATAAAATGGGGCTTCGTGGCAATGTTCCAGCTCTTCCGTCATATTACGGCGGATCAGTTGCATTGGGATATGCCCAGGACCTTCAATCATGACCTGAACATCGTATTCCCATGCGATCTTGGTTAGTTCACCAAGGGTATGCAGTTCGGCAAATTGGGCTTCGTCATTGGCATCCTGAATTGAGCCAGGACGCAATCCATCCCCCAAAGAGAGGGAGACGTCATAGGCCGCGCAAATTTCACAGATTTCACGGAAGTGAGTGTAGAGGAAATTTTCTTGATGATGGGAAAGACACCATTTCGCCATAATTGAGCCGCCACGGGAGACAATACCAGTCAGACGTTTGGCGGTCATCGGTACATAACGCAGCAATACACCGGCATGGATAGTGAAATAATCCACGCCTTGTTCGGCCTGTTCCAGTAAAGTATCGCGGAACATTTCCCATGTCAGGTTTTCTGCGATGCCGTTGGCCTTTTCCAGTGCCTGATAAATCGGCACAGTACCAATGGGAACCGGGCTATTGCGCAAGATCCACTCGCGGGTTTCGTGAATGTAGCGTCCGGTGGAGAGATCCATCACGGTATCTGCGCCCCAGCGGGTAGACCAAATCAGTTTTTCCACCTCTTCTTCAATGGAGGATGTGACGGAGGAATTACCGATATTGGCATTGATTTTCACCAGGAAATTGCGACCAATAATCATTGGCTCAGATTCAGGATGATTAATATTGGCGGGAATAATCGCGCGGCCGGCAGCAACTTCCCGGCGGACGAATTCGGGTGTGATGTTTTCCGGTAAGTCGGCACCGAAACTTTGCCCTGCATGTTGCTGGCGCAAGACTTCACTACGAATGCGTTCGCGCCCCATATTTTCACGCAATGCGATAAATTCCATTTCTGGTGTCACGATCCCCTGGCGTGCATAGTGCAATTGGGTGACTCGCTTGCCATGCCTGGCTTTCAGTGGATGCGGGCGATGGTGAAAGCGCAGGTGATCCAATCCGGCATCGGCAAGGCGTTGTTGGGTAAAATCGGAACTGAGGACTGAAACAGGTTCGGTATCATTGCGTTCATCAATCCACGGTTGGCGGATCTTAGATAAACCCTTCCTGACATCCAGTATGGCAGTAGGATCGCCATAAGAGCCGGAAGTGTCATAAACGGGAACAGGTTCGTTTGCCTCAAATTGGGGATTTTCTTTCGTGCCACCAATAAATGTGGGAGAAAGTTGGATCTCACGCATAGGAACCTGAATATCTTGACGTGAGCCTTCAAGGTAAATGCGTTTTGAGTTGGGAAAAGTCACCCCTTGAACGGAATGGATAAACGCTTGTGCCGCATCTCGTTGAGCTTTACGTGGCCGTGCTGTATGGGCTGTAGGCGAAATATCAGCCGTTGGAATAACAGTATTCGAAATAACGATATCGTTGGACTTAGACATAGCAAGTTCCTGACTGTGTTATCGCCTGTCTCATGGTTGATCAGGCTTAAGTTGAGAAAATTGCTTGTCTGGAGCTCGCAGGGAGTAATGGTTGGTGCTGATTAATATCTGTACATGTGCATAGATGTACGATTGTTGGCAGCGGGGGATTACTCTTGTTCCCTTCGCGGGTATTAGCCCGATCAGGTTCTGCGGATCCCGAATTAACGGTCTCAGCCTGTGTCCATCGTGATATACGCTGAACGCTAGGCACTCCGACAAGAAAAAACACCCCAAAGTATAAAGGGGATTGTGAAAACTACAACCCCGTTTTTGGGAGCAGGTGTTTTGACATTACTGTGACTCCTATTTAAGAAGAGTATTCACCAGTGCGGTTAATATAACGAGATTGAAGACGTCATAAATCACATAACCCATGATGGAACAGATTATGCAACAAAAACTGACAGGTGGAGAACAAGGCTGGTGGATTGTCAGTCTTGAGAATCGCGTTTGGCTCCCACAAGGAGAGTTACCTTTAGGTACGGCCAGTCAATGGTCCTTGCAAGGCCATATGGCAAAACCGATTGGTGAGTGGTTGGGGAAAACGGTCTGGCTGGTTTGTCATAAAATGGCTTCAGATATGTCCTCTCCCCGTTTAATTGCTGATCGGGATGCTAAGTTATTTCAGTTGGTTGGGCGCGGTGTTCAACTGGCTGAATTTTATCGTTCGCATCATTATTGTGGTTACTGTGGTCATGAGATGCAGCATAGTCAGCATGAATGGGCCTGTTTGTGCAATCACTGCCATGAACATTACTATCCACAAATTGCGCCCAGCATCATTGTCGGTATTCGCCGTGATGACCATATCTTGCTGGCACAACACCAGCGTCACCGTAATGGGATCCATACCGTGCTGGCCGGGTTTGTTGAAGTGGGGGAAACTCTGGAGGAAGCTGTGCATCGTGAAGTGATGGAAGAGAGCGGAATTAAGATCCGTAACTTGCGTTATGTCGCCTCCCAGCCGTGGCCTTTTCCAAATTCATTGATGGTGGGTTTTCTGGCCGATTATGAGAGCGGTGAAATCAATATTGATCCCGTCGAACTTATCAGTGCCGATTGGCACCGTTATGATCACCTTCCCTTGATTCCTCCCCCCGATACGATTGCCCGCCGTTTAATTGAAGATACAGTTGCGTTATGCCGACATCAATAATCATCACGTTATCGGCGGTTATGCCAGAAGTTCAAATTCAGGCATGTTAAACTGCGCCAGTTTTCTCGTGTGTTTGTCGTGCATAAATTAATCAAGGGAGCTTGTCATGAATGAGTTGAAAAACGACCGCTATCTGCGTGCCTTATTGCGTCAGCCCGTCGATATCACACCGGTATGGATGATGCGTCAGGCTGGTCGATATTTACCTGAATATAAAGCTACGCGTCAGGCGGCGGGAGATTTCATCTCGTTATGTAAAAACACCGAATTGGCTTGTGAAGTCACTCTCCAGCCCTTACGTCGTTTTCCGCTGGATGCGGCTATCCTGTTTTCTGATATTTTGACTATTCCTGATGCGATGGGGTTAGGGCTGTATTTTGAAACCGGAGAGGGGCCTCGTTTTCATTCTCCGATTCAGAATCATGCGGATGTAGAAAAATTGCCTGTGCCTGATCCCGAACTGGAGTTAGGCTATGTTATGGATGCAGTGCGGGCTATTCGTAAGGCATTGGCAGGACAAGTTCCTTTGATCGGTTTTTCTGGTAGCCCGTGGACATTGGCCACTTATATGGTTGAAGGCGGCAGCAGCAAGGCTTTCACCAAAATTAAGGCCATGATGTATACGGAGCCTGCTACCTTGCATAGGTTACTGGATAAATTGGCAAACAGCGTTATTCTATATCTGAATGCGCAAATAAAAGCCGGTGCCCAATCTGTCATGATTTTCGATACCTGGGGTGGGGTTTTGTCCCATCGCGATTATCTGGCGTTTTCCCTGCAATATATGCATAAAATTGTTGATGGTTTGATCCGCGAACATGAAGGACGTCGTGTGCCTGTTACCCTGTTTACCAAAGGGGGAGGACAGTGGCTTGAAGCGATGGCGGCGACAGGATGTGATGCGCTGGGTTTGGATTGGACAACGAATATGGCTGATGCGCGTCGGCGCGTTGGAGATAAGGTCGCTTTGCAGGGTAATATGGACCCGTCCATGCTATATGCCCCGCCAGCGCGAATTGAAGAAGAAGTTTCGACAATTTTACAGGATTTTGGTGTAGGTAGTGGGCATGTTTTCAATTTGGGACACGGTATTCATCAGGATGTTCCGCCAGAGCACGCAGGTGCATTTGTCGAAGCTGTACATAGACTTTCAGTAAAATATCATCAATGATTTTATGATTGATACAAAGGCATTACGTCAAGAACAGAGAGAGAAAGCACAGCTGGTTATCCGCCATGATGCTTTTTCCGCATCTTTTACGCCAAGGTTCATTGCGGGTGCTGATGTTGGGTTTGAAAAAAGCGGTACGGTAACCCGTGCCGCTATTGCAGTATTGCAATATCCCTCACTAGAATTGGTCGAATACCAAATTGCCAGAATTGATACGGTACTTCCCTATATCCCCGGTTTACTCTCATTTCGTGAATATCCTGCACTGATAGCTGCATGGCAAAAATTAAGTTTGCAGCCCGATTTGGTGATGGTGGATGGTCAGGGCATTGCCCATCCTCGGCGTTTTGGTATCGCCAGCCATTTTGGGACATTAGTGGATATTCCTACTATTGGGGTGGCAAAAAGGCGTTTGTGTGGTGAACATACATTAGTAGGAGAGGTACAGGGAGACTGTCAGCCATTGATGGATCACGGTGAACAGATTGGTGTCGTATTGAGAAGTAAAAAAAGATGCAATCCGCTCTATATTTCTCTTGGACATAAGATCAGTGTTGATAGTGCGGTATTCTGGGTTGAGCAGTGTATAAGGGGATATAAACTGCCTGAACCCACCCGCTGGGCGGACGGGATTGCTTCAAATAGGGCGTTTTTTGAGCAAACAATGCAGAAAAATCTATAATTGTGGCGGAAAAGTGTGGATATTCTTGATTTTCAGGTAAACTTCGACGCAAATTAGGCATTATGAGTAACGACCAATGTTAAGAAACCCGATCCACCTGCGGTTGGAGAAACTCGAAAGTTGGCAACATTTGACTTTTATGGCTAGTCTATGTGAGCGGATGTATCCAAATTATCAGGCATTTTGTCTCCAAAGCGGATTTGCAGACCCTGTACAATATCGCCGCATTTTGGATCTTGTGTGGGAAATTTTGGTCGTTAAAGATGTAAAAGTGAATTTTGATAATCAGCTGGAAAAATTGGAAACCATTATCCCATCATCAGAAGATTATGATATTTATGGTGTGTATCCAGCGATTGATGCGTGCATTGCATTGAGTGAAGTCATTCATTCTCGTCTGAGTGGCTCGACGTTAGAGTATGCAATAGCCGTCAGTGAAACATCCATCCGTACTGTTGCGATGCTAGAAATGACGCAGGCCGGTAGGGAAATGACTGAGGATGAGTTAAAAGTATTACCTGCCATTGAGGAAGAGTGGGACATTCAATGGGAGATTTACCGTTTGTTGGCAAATTGCGAAGAACGGGACATCGAATTGATTAAAGGATTAAAGGCTGATCTCCGTGAAGCGGGGGTTAGCAATATCGGTATAAATTTGGCGCAATAACTTATAAAACGTGACTTAGTGCTTGATTTGCCGTATTTAAAGGCTTCACATTTGCCCTCACTCTGTTCTACATTGGGGGGCGAAAAGAAGTGGCTATCGGTGCGTGTATGCAGGGGTGCTGTCAAATCGGCATATCCGTCGCACTCGATGCTTTGCAAACGATAAACACACTGTAAGGATAATCTATGAATAAGACTGAATTAGTTGATGCAATTGCAGCAGGCGCAGACCTGACCAAAACTCAGGCTAAAGCTGCTCTGGAGTCAACTCTGAATGCAATCACTGAATCTCTGAAAAACGGTGATGCAGTGCAGCTGGTAGGCTTTGGTACTTTCAAAGTTAATCATCGTGCAGAGCGTACTGGTCGTAACCCACAGACTGGTAAAGAAATTAAAATCGCAGCAGCAAACGTGCCTGCTTTCTCCGCGGGTAAAGCACTGAAAGACGCAGTTAAGTAATCGAATTGCGGAAAAAAATAAGAGGGGGAAATAAACCCCTTTTGTTGATTCTACAGGGGCTGTTAGCATTAGGGTTCATCTCTTTGCTCAGCGCCTGTTCGATTCAGCCAACAACACCGCTTTTCAGCGCCAGTGGTTTTGTGACCCATAACGGCGTTATTCGTTTATGGCGTTTAAACGATCAAAACAGTAAACCTCAGGTTATCATGAGTGTTTACAGTCCCTACCACAATAAAGCTCCCCATAATAAAGATACGATTGTGACTTTCTACGAATATCGTCATGGCAGTTTGTGGCAAATCCGCCGCAATGTGTTTGATAATCCACTAATCGCAGAGACATTACGTATCTCCCCGGATAATTCTGTCATTTTTAAGCTACGGCAATTACAGAAACGTAATGAACCGTTGTCTGATGATGATGTGGCTCGTCTGAAATTTGATGCTAAGCAGATAGAAAAAATCAGTGACGCTTTAATTGCTGATAAGGTTAAGTTGCTGCAAGGGCATTGGCAGAATGGACGAGTGACCACCTGTTTAGGAAAACAATTATTCATTGAATTTGAGCCTCACGCGCAAAAATGGCTCGAAGAAAGGCAAAGCAATAGCTCCGGTTTACTGACTATTGCATGGTTGGATTCGCCTGAAGGCAAAAAGTTATTGTTGGTCGCCAATGATGATTTTTGTCGTTGGGAACCGACGAAAGATAAGCTGTAATTCTGTTACTTCCGTCGGTTGAGGTTGAGTTATTTCAAACGGGCAATGGCTCGGTAGCCAATATCTTTACGATAAAAGCACCCTTCCCAGTTAATTTGCTCGGCGCTCAGATAAGCTTTTTTCTGGGCATCTGCGATATCGTCACCTAAGGCAGTAACACATAAGACACGCCCGCCCGCGGTGATAATATTTTCATTCTTAAGAACTGTCCCTGCATGGAAGACTTTTTCATTGATGTCAGATTCATCGGCATCAGATTTCTTCTCTAGCCCACTGATAATGTCACCTTTGGAATAACTGGCCGGATAACCGCCCGCCGCCAGTACGACGCCTAAGGCTGGACGATCGTCCCATTCAGAGGTTTTTTCACCTAACTGACCTTTAGCTCCAGCAAGACACAGTTCGACCAAATCAGAACGTAGACGCATCATGATAGGCTGGGTTTCGGGATCACCAAATCGACAGTTAAATTCGATCACTTTCGGTTCACCTTGGTGATCAATCATCAATCCCGCATACAGAAAACCAACGTAGGTATGGCCTTCAGCCGCCATTCCTTCCACTGTGGGGTAAATGATTTTTTCCATCACTCGCTGGTGGATCTCATCTGTGACTACCGGCGCGGGGGAGTAAGCCCCCATTCCGCCGGTATTTGGCCCTGTATCACCGTCACCTACACGCTTGTGATCTTGACTGGTTGCCATCGGAACCACATTTTTGCCATCCACCATGACAATAAAACTGGCTTCTTCTCCTGCCAAAAATTCTTCAATGACAATACGATGCCCGGCATTACCAAATGCATTACCTGCCAGCATATCTTTGATTGCGCTTTGTGCTTCTTCCAGGGTTGTGGCAACGATTACACCTTTACCGGCAGCTAAACCATCGGCTTTGATAACGATTGGCGTGCCTACCTTTTCCAGATAAGCCAGTGCGGGTTCAATTTCGGTGAAATTTTGGTAGGCCGCTGTAGGTATATGATGGCGGGCAAGAAAATCTTTGGTAAAGGCTTTGGAACCTTCCAATTGCGCAGCCGCTTTTGTCGGGCCGAAAATAGTCAGCCCTGCCTGTTGGAAAGCATCAACTACACCGATAACCAGTGGCGCTTCAGGTCCAACAATGGTCAGGCCAATATCATGATCTTGGGCAAATGCCAGCAACCCTTCAATATCTGTCGCGGCAATATTCACATTTTCTAAATTAGCTTCCAACGCCGTGCCCGCATTACCTGGTGCGACATACACCTTGTTTGCCAGAGGTGATTGTGCTGCTTTCCAGGCTAATGCATGCTCTCTTCCGCCACTGCCAATAACCAATATGTTCATCTGAGTCTCCTATTAATAAGACATAAGCTGTTAATGGCGAAAATGGCGCATACCAGTGAAAATCATGGCGATACTGTGTTCATTGGCAGCGGCAATCACTTCATCATCACGAATGGAGCCACCGGGTTGGATAATACAGCTCACACCCACAGCGGCTGCGGCATCAATACCATCGCGGAAGGGGAAAAATGCATCTGAAGCCATGGCACAGCCCTGAACTTCCAATCCTTCATCTGCTGCCTTAATACCGGCGATTTTGGCAGAATAAACACGGCTCATTTGTCCGGCTCCAATACCAACGGTCATATTATCCTTGGCATAAACAATCGCATTGGATTTGACGAACTTAGCAACTTTCCAGCAAAACAGAGCATCCTGCATTTCTTGTTCCGTTGGCTGACGTTGGGAGACAACAACCAGATCATCGTTTGTCACCATACCTAAATCGCGATCTTGGACCAGTAAACCGCCGTTGACACGTTTGAAATCCAAGCCGGCAACCGGAGAATGCCATTCACCACACGCCAAAACGCGGACATTTTGTTTTGTTGCCAGAATTGGCAGTGCTGCTTCACTAACAGAAGGCGCAATGATGACCTCAACAAATTGACGTTCAATAATGGCCTGAGCGGTGTTGGTATCGAGTTCACGGTTAAAGGCAATAATGCCACCGAATGCGGAAGTAGGATCGGTTTTAAAGGCGCGGTCGTAAGCGGTATGGATATCAGATCCAATCGCAACGCCACAAGGATTGGCATGTTTGACAATAACACAGGCGGGTTCGGAAAAGCTTTTTACACATTCCAGTGCGGCATCGGTATCTGCGATATTGTTATAAGAAAGTGCCTTACCTTGTAACTGGGTTGCCGTAGCAATTGAAGCCTTTGCGATTTGGTCTTCTATATAGAAAGCGGCATCTTGGTGGCTGTTTTCACCATAACGCATATCCTGTTTTTTAATGAAGCTGAGATTCAGCGTGCGGGGGAAACGTCCTGATGGCTGATCAGTTTCGCCATAATATGGCGGAACCCATTTGCCAAAATAATTGGCAATCATGCTGTCATAAGCGGCGGTATGTTCAAACGCCTTGATGGCTAGATTAAAGCGAGTGGAGTGTGTCAGTGAATTTTGATTGTTGTCCATCTCCTCAATAATTTTGTCGTAATCCTGGCTATTGACAACAATCGCCACATCTTTGTGGTTTTTAGCCGCGGAGCGAACCATTGTTGGGCCGCCAATATCAATATTCTCTACTGCGTCTTCCAGAGAACAATCGGGTTTCGCTACGGTTTGGGCAAAGGGATAAAGGTTAACAACCACCATATCAATCTGTGAAATCTGGTGTTGTCCCATCACTTCATCATCCAATCCACGCCGACCCAAAATGCCGCCATGAATTTTAGGATGGAGTGTTTTGACACGCCCATCCATCATTTCGGGGAAGCCTGTATAGTCAGAAACCTCGGTGACATTCAATCCTGCTTCGGCCAGCAGACGAGCAGTGCCTCCCGTTGAAAGCAGTTCGACACTACGATTGGATAAAGCTTTGGCAAATTCAACAATCCCCGCTTTGTCAGAAACACTCAGCAGGGCACGGCGGATTGGACGAAGCTGTTGCATTGGTGTGATCCCTTGAATTTCATAAAACAAGAATGTGCTATTGGGGAAAATCCACTGATTGAGAGAAAAAAATGGTTTCTGCAATAACATTTCAAAACAATCTGAAAAAACACTTGGTGATTTTTCCTTCGCAGATTGTAACGAAAACGTTTGCGTGATGCTCGATAAATTTTATCAAAATATCACTTTGTGGATAAGTCTGTGCATATGCAGGTATAAAGCGGTGTTTTGCTGTGTGATTCATCAAACGATAATTATTTCAAAAAAAACTATTGCCAGCGCCGAAAAACTCCCTATAATGCGCCACCACTGACCGACGCTGCGCTGAAACAGGCCGCGAAGGCCGGTGAGCGAAAAGCGAAAATAATCGCTTGACTCTCAAGGCGAACAGCGTAAGATACGCAGCCTCGCAACCCGGAAGACGCTTCCGGTTGCCAATGCTCTTTAACAAGTTAATCAGACAATCTGTGTGGGCACTCGCAAGAGACTATCGATACGCCGAAAGGCGAGCAAGATTCAAGTCTTAAAGAGTGACTAAGCAGTTAATTCA
>NZ_JADEUG010000029.1 GCF_015163665.1 Xenorhabdus sp. BG5
ATTAACTGCTTAGTCACTCTTTAAGACTTGAATCTTGCTCGCCTTTCGGCGTATCGATAGTCTCTTGCGAGTGCCCACACAGATTGTCTGATTAACTTGTTAAAGAGCGTTAGCAACCGTAAATCACTTCCGGGTTGCGAGGCTGCGTATCTTACGCTGTTCGCCTTGAGAGTCAAGCGATTATTTTCCCTTTTCTCTCACCGGCCTTCGCGGCCTGTTTCAGCGCAGCGTCGGTCAGTGGGGGCGCATTATAGGGCGTTTTTCGGCGCTGACAATAGTTTTTTTTAATTTTTTTTCTGCTCGTGGTTTTTTTCAACAAAAATGGTAATTATGCGTATTTTACATCCTAAAAATGATGACTTAAACAACAATCATACCGGTAAAGTTCTTATACAATGATTGTTGTGCAATTGCCTACGGCAACTGTCAATTGGCCTTAGAGGATGTTATTGATTGATTAATAACCAAGAAATGATTTGAGTTTGATATAGTAAGGTATTATGTATTCACTATCATTAAAAAATAAATGGGATATCTAATGGTCAAATCCGCACGCAGTATGTCGGGGTTACCTTGGATTGCGGCGATAGCTTTTTTTATGCAGTCTTTAGATGCCACAATTCTTAACACTGCACTACCGGCGATTGCAAAAAGTCTTGATCACTCTCCACTAGCAATGCAACCCGCCATTGTCAGTTATACCTTAACTGTAGCGATGCTAATTCCCGTAAGCGGTTGGCTTGCTGATAGGTTTGGCACCCGTACAGTATTCATTTATGCTGTTTCCTTCTTTTCTTTAGGCTCACTTGCTTGTGCACTGTCACACAATCTCTCTTTCTTAGTTGTATCCCGCGTTATTCAAGGTATAGGTGGGGCGATGATGATGCCTGTTGCTCGCCTGACTTTACTAAGAACATATCCACGTAGCGAATTGCTACCTATTTTGAATTTTGTCACCATGCCAGGACTACTTGGCCCGATTTTAGGTCCCATGCTCGGTGGATTGTTAGTGACTTATGCAACATGGCATTGGATCTTCATCATCAATATTCCCATTGGCTTATTAGGTATCATTTACGCCAGAAAGAATATGCCCAATTTAACGATGCCCAAATGCCCTTTCGATTTTCTGGGATTCACGCTTTTTAGTATGGGCTTGGTAACGATTTCGGTCAGCTTTGACTTATTTGGGGATCATTCATTCTCTGGTTATATTTCCCCCGCTTTATTTTTTGGCGGTATCATTATGTTATTGGGGTATATCTTCCATGCCAAAAGACACTCAAATCCCCTTATTGACCTCCAGTTGTTCCAAACACGCACATTTTCAATTGGCATTGCCAGCAATATTGCTACTCGGCTAAGTACTGGCTCGCTCTCATTTATTATTCCTTTGATGCTACAAGTAGGGTTTGGATTTTCAGCAGTCATTGCTGGCATCATGATGGCACCGAATGCGGTTGGTTCAATTTTAGCCAAGTCTTTTGTCACCAATATATTGACCCGCTTTGGCTATCGAAACACTCTCTTTTGGGTTACGATTATTATTGGTGTAATGATTTCACAATTTTCACTACAGACACCAGAACTCCCCATCGTATTTTTGATAATCCCTCTTTTTATATTGGGAATGGTAATGTCCACACAGTTCACAGCTATGAATACAATTACCTTGGCAGATCTCAATGATAACAATGCAAGTGCCGGTAACAGCCTGTTAGCAGTCACTCAGCAGTTATCCATCAGTTTTGGGGTGACCGTCAGTGCGGCAATCTTGCGATTTTATGAGTCAATGAGCTCTGGTTCTACAATAGAACACTTTCACTGTACATTTATCACAATAGGTACGATTACTTTGGCATCTGCTTTTATCTTTTTGTATTTAAATAAAGAGGACGGCAGCAATTTGGTTAAGAAAAAGCGACCTAAAAAATGATGTTATCAACGCTGACCTACAGAATCGCGCTCAATAAGTTTGGGAGTCAGTACTAATTGTTTCGGTTCACTATCTGGATTATCCATTCGATAGAGCAACATATCTATAGCTAGCTTACCTAACTCATCTTTTGGTTGATATATCGCAATAGAAAATTTTTGGATAGCAATGTATGTTCGGAATTCATAATTAAAAAAGCCATCGACGCGTTTTTGCAATAATGTTTTCACGTTTTCACTGACATAACGATTGCCATTAATCACATGAGAAACTGTTGATGTTGATACGCCCGCCAGGCGAGCAACGTTCTTCATGGTAGCCACGGTTAATCCTGTTCAGACAGAAATGCGTCAATTTCATTCCGCCACGGAACAGAAGGTTGCGCTCCCTGACGTGTAACTGCAATCGCAGCTGCAGCATGAGCAAAGCGGAGCGCCGATAACATCTCTTTTCCTTCCAGCAATCCCGTTACCAAGGCGCCATTAAATGTATCCCCCGCAGCAATTGTGTCGATAGCTTTTACTTTAAACCCAGGAACAATTTTCCCTTCCTTACCTTTTTCACTTAGCCATACACCTCGACTACCCAATGTGATAATGACCGTTTCTATGCCTTTATTATGTAAGATCTGAGCTGCTTTTTCCGCTCCGACTTCATCTCTTACAGCAATGCCAGTCAAGTGCTCTGCTTCGGTTTCATTCGGTGTGATAATATCTACCAACGAAAGCAATCGATCCGAGATTTTCTGCGCTGGTGCTGGATTCAAGATCACTTTGGCATGATGTTTCTTAGCCGTTTCAGCAGCAAGTTGTACGGTTTCTAATGGAGTTTCAAGCTGCAATAATAATGCATCAGCTTCTTTGACAACTTGATCATGACGAAGGAAATAATCAGGAGTTAGCCTCCCATTCGCCCCCGCATTAATGCCAATAACATTTTCACCTAGCCGATTGACAAAAATCAGAGCAACGCCCGTTGTTTCCCCTTCAACAACCTCAATTGAGGAAATATTGATATTATCTTTCGCCAACTGTTGGCAAACACGTATGCCAACATCATCTTGGCCAACACAAGCAATAAATGTAATGTCCGCACCACAACGACCAGCAGCAACGGCCTGATTTGCTCCTTTTCCTCCAAAGGCAACCTTATACTGTTCTCCTCTCACTGTTTCCCCTGGTTGGGGAAAAGCGTTGAGATTCAATATGTGATCTACATTGATGCTACCCATCACAACCAGTTTTGCCATACTCATTACATTTATTCCTGTGTGAAAATCATGCAGTCATTAAAACTAATGGCTGCATAAATAACGTTGATTATTTCTTCACAACTAATTCCAGCTCAACCGGAATGATGGCATCTACTTTTTCACCTTTTAGCACTTTGTCCGCGGTCTGAACGCCGATGATACCCATTTGATCCGGACGCTGTGCGATCGTTGCTCCCAATTTACTATTCTGTACAGCCTTAAGAGCATCGTCAGTGCCATCAAATCCGACAACCAATATCTTCTTTACCGGCTGCCTGCAATGCTCTTACCCCAGGAAAAGCCTTATCAATTCCCTTTAACGCCAGTAATGGCCCCATAATAACCTCAGAAAGTGGCATTTTTCTCTTTCAGAATGCTATGACTGACATACTTTGTCGCAATTGCATTTCCCTGTTGTATTTCGAGAGCAGCAATACGTTTGGCGGTTTGCTTATGTCATTGCGGGATTGTGTTCAATAATTTCTGCGGCCAAAATGGCCGCTTCAACTTGTACTTCCTGAACAACATCAAAGACAAATAACAGATCGGGTGTTCCCTAGGTTAGCGCTAAATCAATTCCTTGGGTAGATAACAGGATAGTTTTCATTTTTATAAGCCTAGCGAAACGTTTCGCTAAGAGCGCCATCATATAAAGCTAACTATCAAAGACAACATGATTGATACGAAAATGTGATCATCATTGAAATGTTTAAGAAGGTGATAATTAGAAGAAAAAAAACTAACTTATTGAATAAGTTAAGCTGAATCGATTTTTTTTAAAACACGCGATTGGAACTTAATAAATTATCACCAAAATCTTTGCATAGGGTGAATTTTATCTATATCTATAAATAAAGGAAGGTAACTATTCAAGCCCTGGTGTAAATACTATGCGATTGGTCGAGAAAATATCCCTATTAAGTCAGTATCTAGAAAGCGGACTATATGAAAGACGGCAGGCCATTCGCCTGTGCCTGCTGGCCGCTTTATGTGGAGAGAGTGTTTTTCTTCTTGGGCCACCAGGAATAGCTAAAAGCCTTATCGCACGTCGGCTCAAGTTTGCATTTCAAAACGCCCACGCTTTTGAATACCTAATGACCCGTTTTTCCACCCCAGAAGAGATCTTCGGCCCTCTTTCCATTCAAGCACTCAAAGATGAAGGACGTTACCAGCGCCTTACCGAAGGTTATTTACCCGAAGCTGAAATCGTTTTCTTGGATGAAATTTGGAAAGCAGGACCCGCCATTTTGAATACGTTACTCACCGCGATTAATGAAAAGAAATTCAGAAATGGCAACCAGGAAGAACAGCTACCGATGCGTTTACTGGTGACAGCATCCAATGAACTCCCTGATAGTGATAGCAGTCTGGAAGCACTTTACGATCGCATGTTGATCCGACTCTGGCTAGACAAGATTCAGGAAAAGAAAAATTTTCGAGCCTTGCTGACTGACCGAAACAATGAAAATGGCAATCCCGTGCCTGCCTATATTCAAATCACCGATGATGAATTTCAGCAATGGCAAGACAAGATCAATCAGGTATCCCTGCCAGATCATATCTTCGAACTGATTTATCAATTACGCCAACAAGTAAATACGACTGGAAGTACGGCTGATGTCTCAGATCGCCGTTGGAAAAAATCCATCCGTTTACTGCAAGCCTGTGCCTTTTTCAGTGGCAGAAGTGAGATATCTCCGTTAGATATCGTGCTATTAAAAAATTGCCTATGGCACGACTTGAATAGCTTAAAACTCTTGTCCCAATTTTTACATGCCTTATTGACAGAACAGGCTTATCGACAACATTCCCTCATGCAAAAAATAGAAAAGTTATACCAACAATGGGTACAGTCTAACCAAGACGAAAATGGCCATCCCCTGCAATTAGTCGCCAAATCCTCTCTGTTTGGCCGCAAGGCTTTCTATTCACTGCCTGAAAACATTGCAGATGAAAAACTGGTCCTGTTTTTACATCCTTCATTACACATGCATAATATTGAAGTCAATTTCATCGAAATAGATAAAAAATCACTGGAAAATGCTCTAAAAAATAATACAGGAGAACTCTCTGCCTGTTTAAATGGCATTGGTTTTCCTCAAACTATCACGGCAGAAATCAATGAAAAGAACCAGCTTACCGTGCTGGATATTAGCCGTAATAGCACCGTTCTCTGCTTATCTGGCCTCGCAAAAAACACCAATACAGAATGGCATGAAAAGCTGATATCCATCAGCGATGAAATTCAACAACAACGCAATTTATTCAACCAACATCAACCCTGTTTATTTATTGAAGAACATTGGCTTGCCAGCATTGAACAAAGTTTCCTTCAATTAATCGAAAAACAGAAACAGTTGAGATCAAAAATGGGGAAGTAATACTGTGTGGACCTTCTGCAAGGGAGAGATAAATATCACCTCCCTTGGGATAAAATCATACATCAAGCAAGCGCAAACAGTTCTCTAAGCGCTTGCGTATCCAGATTGCCTATCCATTGCTCTCCACTACCCACCACCATATCCGATAGTTCACGCTTGCGCTGGATCATTTCGTTAATGCGTTCTTCAAAGGTGGCACTGGTAATAAAGCGGTGCACCTGCACATTACGCTGTTGACCAATGCGATACGCACGGTCAGTAGCCTGCGCCTCCACTGCAGGATTCCACCATAAATCGAAATGAATCACGTTTGAGGCGGCAGTTAGGTTAAGACCCGTGCCTCCGGCCTTGAGGGATAACAGAAACACCCGCTCAGTGCGGTCGGTCTGAAATTTCTCCACCATTTCATCACGTTTGGAGCGGGATAGGCCACCATGCAGGAACATTGGGGACTGCCCGTAACGCTGCCGCAACCAGTGGGCTAGTAATTCCCCCATCTCACGGAACTGAGTGAAAATGATCGTCTTCTCATGTCTGGCATGTATACCATCAAGCAGATCGAACAAGCGTTCGAGTTTGCCGGAAGTCATGGCATCACTGGCAGGTTGTTTCAGGTACAGATCAGGATGATTGCAGATCTGCTTTAGCGACAGGATCATTTGTAATACCAAGCCCTGACGTTTGAACTGATCTTCTTCGGCTTCAAGGGTCAACAAATTTTCTCGCACTACCGATTCGTACAATGCGGTTTGCGTTGCCGTCAAGGTGCAGTATTGGTCACTTTCAACCTTGTCAGGCAAGTCGCTGATCACGTTGCGATCGGACTTAAGGCGGCGCAGGAGAAAGGGAGCTGTGATGCGTTGGAAGCGTTCCGCTACCAGCCGATCGCGGTTAATCTGGATCGGCGTAGTGTAATCTTTCTCGAAACGTTTAAGTGTGCCCAGATAACCGCGATTGACGAAATCCATTAAGCTCCAGTACTCAGACAGACGGTTTTCAACGGGAGTACCACTCATAGCGATATAGCCAGCAGCAGGAATAGACTTAATCGCTTTGGTTTGCGCGGCCGACGGGTTCTTGATGTTCTGCGCTTCATCTACCACCAGCACCCGCCAGGACATAACCTTGAGCGTGGTTGCCGCACTACGAATAATACCGTAGGTAGTCAGCAAGACGTCCGGCCGTTCGCTGGCCAATTCACGTTTGCTGCCATGAAATACGTCAATGCTGATCGTTGGCGCAAAGCGAGCTATTTCCCTCTGCCAATTGGTCAACAAACTGGTGGGAACCACTATCAGTGCCTTAGACTGCTCTAAGGCACCGTCCTGCTTAAGCTTGAGCAGAGTAGCGATCACTTGTAGCGTTTTTCCAAGCCCCATATCATCAGCAATAACGCTGCCAAATCCTACCTGTAAATTGCGCAACATCCAAGCGTAGCCGCGTTGTTGATATGGGCGCAAAGTAGCATTGAGGTCGCTCGGTAAGGGCACTTCACCCGACTCCCTCAACTCAGCCAGCAATTGTAGCGTGTTGTCGTCGAGCTTTACCGGTGTACCACCATATTCGCCAGCCAATGCAGTGCGCAGCAGTTCAGTGCCCGACAATTTAGGAGAGCGGTCCAGTTGGGCTTGCAAACTCGCAACTTCTGCCGGGTCGAGGTAAACATATTCTCCTTTGAAACGTACCACGCCCGTTGCACCTTGAACTAATTGCTCGAACTCAGCATGAGTCAGATAATGTTCACCCAGCGCTACCCGCCAATCGAAAGTCAGGATCTCATCAACCCTCAATTGATTGCTTCCCAACCCCTGTGCCTGGCTGGATACATTCATCGATAACCGAGGGCGTAACAATCGCTCCAGCGTCTTGGGCAACAAAGTACGAATGCCAAGCAGTTGAATGACAGGTAGTGTGTTGAATAATAGCTCAGGCAGTTGGTTAGCCGTCAGTACAATAGGAAAGCGTGCTCCCTGTCTCAAGTAGTCATTAAGGGATGGGAAAAATTCAGCCAGCAGAATGACCGTCTGCAAGATGCCGAAACGCGCCTGACTCCATTCTTGCTCAGTCAGCACGCTGTGCAACGGAACCGGTGGTGTCAACAGGGCTGATTTGGGCTGAATAGCCAACCCCACGTCGAAATCACCGAACGCTCCCTCATCCAAGCTCAGCACGAGAGAATAGTCCCGTTCGGCTAGATGATAGCGTGCAAACCAAGTCTGTAAAGCAGGGCCAATAGCACTTTCCTCCGAACCATCAAAACTTTTTGGTTCACCACTGAATAACAGGGACAAGATTTTATTGTCGCGCGGTTTTTCCCAGACATAATCCGATTCCATTCGCAGGTAATAACCGAGAAATACCGCACATAGTGCACAAGCCTGCATTATCGGAGAAATAGTCTGGTTCCGACTCAACACGGCCAGTTGCACTGGCAGTCCTCTTGCCAGAAGCTCCATCTGTTCAGCAACCCGGTTATCGAGCATGGCCGGTAACCAACGCACCCCCAGAACGTCCGGTTCCACAGAAAACACCTGTGGCACCACTGCACCGTGAGCCAACAGATGCAAAGATATCATGCGCAGGTGGAACAGTGCGGCCACCTCTGGTTGCCTGTCCGGCAAGTCTGCTGGCGTGAGCTGTGCCAGCGCAGCATCCAGTTCTTCAATAGAATACAGGCCGTTGACACCGCTGATAATGGCGTCTCCCTCCCGACTCAACGTGATACGAGGACAGTGGGGAGCCAACAAAGTGATTGTAGGCATATCCATCAGAATCTTGCCATCCAATACCTTGCGGGCAAACTTAGCCACACGCGTCAGTACTCTCTGCATCACCTTGCGTAGATCGCCGTCAGGGAAAAAAACAGTCTGTGTTGGCAGTACCGACAATAGCGGTTCAGACAGCGATGGCAAGTCAGCATAAGCTAACATTTCCAGCGCCATTGGATCCGGCAGGTTAGCCTCTGCCGACGCGCCATCTTCCATTAACAGGGCCGACAAACGCGGCACACTAACCACTACCTCGCGCTCAATATTAATCCCTCGTGCTTTTAGCTGCTGAATCAGATCCACACCACGCAGGGAGAACACCAGAAAAGGATCGCTGTCAATTTGACGACTGATCAAATAAATCGTTGCCGCCAAGTGCTTACAAGGCACCGCCCAGTCGGGACAGGAACATCTCATTGTTAAATCTTTCCACTGGGATGGAAAGATGGCAATACCCAAGCGGTTAGCTTGCTCTAATACTGAAGGATCCAATTCTCGATTGAGCAGACGGGCGATCACACTAGGATCATCCACCAACGCGTCAAGCAATCTATCGACTTGCTTCTGGGTCAGTGAGGGGACTTGAATTAAAACCTGATAAGGTAATGGACGAGAACCTAGCACCTTAGCCTGCAAAGTGCCTCCCTTCAATGTCAGATTCTTGACCGCACCTTTATTGGCGTAAGTTCGCCCACGCGGCAATCGGTTACCATAATCTATATTAGTGAGAGCGTTCAGCCACTGTTTACCCCACCAGGAATTACCATAACTCATGTTATTTACCAAAGAAGACAAAAAATATAGACTGAATTTTACAAGTGTTAGCGACAAAGCACATGACCCTTTCTGCAATATTGGTACATGCTCCACAATGGGAAATTGAGATCAATAATAGGAGTTGTTTCATGTTAACACTGACCACACTCGATCTCTTGCTCTCTGTCAATGAAGGGGAGCTGATCGAAGAGATCATCTTGATACTGCTGAGTGCCCCTCAGTTAGTTATTTTCTTTGAAAAACATCCAAGACTTAGACAAGCATTTATGCAAGATCTTCCTGCATGGCAGCAAATATTGCAGCAAAGAATAAAAGAGACGCTGATCCCCGCCCTATTGGCCGAAGAGTTTCAGTTATACCAATACATACAGACAATTAACACGACAGATTTCTATCAACAGTTACCTAATATCCTGGAAAAACTTCAACAACTTGAATCTCCCTTTACCAAAGAAGCCGATACACTATCCAAAGCATTTTCTGAATACCCCCCTTCAGGACAAATGTTGTTTATCCAACGCTGGCGCCTCAGCTTGATCCTGCAAGCGACGACATTTAACAAAACACTATTAGAACAAGAAAAAGAGCAACTCCTTGCAGAGATCCAGAAGCGATTAACACTCAGTAGCACCCTTGATCCCATATTTGATCACAATGATCACGCGGCAGGACGATTATGGGATATGAGTAAAGGACAACTTCACCTAACCACGAAAAATATACAACTATTTACCCGTTATGCTGACTTTCTTGAACAGCAAGCTGAGCTGGAAAAACTAGCACAATTACTTGGCCGCAGTCAGGCAGCAAAAGCAATTCCTAAAGAAAGCCCCGTACTGGAGCCATTCACCCGACTTGAAAGAGTGCCAGATACGATACCTGAGCAAATTAGCGGAATTAGGCAAGGGGACGATATCTTAAGGTTATTGCCCACCGAAATGGCTATGCTGGGTATTAAAGAGTTGGAATACGAATTTTATCGGCGGCTGGTGGAGAAAAAATTATTATCGTATCGCCTGCAAGGGGACGACTGGCAAGCCAAAACCACACTCAAGCCCATGACACACCACCACAATGAAAAACAGCCGCGGGGTCCATTTATTGTTTGTGTTGATACTTCAGGCTCAATGGGGGGGTTTAATGAACAGTGTGCAAAAGCATTTTGTCTGGCTTTGATGCGCATTGCGCTGACGGATAATCGTCACTGTCATATTATGTTGTTCTCGACACAACTCATCCATTATGACTTGACATCACCGGATGGACTCACTCAAGCAATGCATTTTCTGGGGCAAACCTTTAGGGGAGGAACCGATCTGGCATCTTGTTTAAATGCAACTGTAAAAAAAATGAAAGAAAATAGCTGGGAAGATGCTGACGCTGTTGTTATTTCAGATTTCATTGCCCAACGCTTACCAGGCTCCCTAATCCATCAGGTAAAAAATCTGCAACAGCATCAACAACACCGCTTCCATGCGGTCTCCCTTTCCCACTATGGAAAGCCCGATATTATGCAGATATTCAACCATATCTGGCGTTTTGATACCGGGCTTACAAGCCGTTTACGAAGAAAATGGCGAAATTAAAACTTAGAGTACACCTTCAACGGATTCAATGACCTCAGGTGACCAAACACCGCATTGAACCTGACCGATATGTGCCATTTGCAGCAGCAACATCACCAAACGGGATTGCCCGATACCACCACCGATAGATTGTGGCATATCACCCTTGATCAGAGCCTGGTGCCAATCATATTGCAAACGATCTTCATCACCAGTCAGTGCAAGCTGACGTTTTAACGTCTCTGCATCAACACGGATACCCATGGAAGAAATTTCAAAAGCATCCTGTAAAACTGGGTTCCAGACAATAATGTCACCGTTTAAACCAAAGAAACCATCACAGTTTGGTGTAGTCCAATCGTCATAATCCGGCGCACGTACATCATGTGACTGCTCATCAGACAATTTACCCCCAATGCCCATCAGGAAAATGGCACCAAACTCTTTGGCAGCCTCACGCTCACGACCTTTAGCATCCAGATCAGGGTAACGTTTCAGAAGCTCTTCACTGTGGATAAAGTGAATTTGATCTGGCAGGAACGGTGCCAGACCAAATTCCTTACTTACCGCTTGTTGTGTTTCTTTTATTGCTTCGTAGATTTTACCTACTGTCTGTTTTAAATAGTCGAGTGAACGCTGACCTTCACCCATCACTTTCTCCCAATCCCACTGATCAACAAAGACAGAGTGGATAGGTGTCAAGCGATCTTCATCAGGACGCAGAGCTTTCATGTGAGTATACAATCCTTGTTCAGATTGAAAACCAAAGCGACCTAATGTCTTACGTTTCCATTTCGCCAGAGAATGAACCACTTCAAAGGTATCGCCCGGCAACGTTTTTACTTTCACCTGAACGGCTTTTTCATGGCCAGATAAGTTGTCCTGAGTACCATCACCAAGACGGCTCAAGATAGGACCTTGAACTTCGATTAAGCCAAGTTTTTTCTCTAACAGACGGGAAAAGTATGATTTAACAAAACTAATCTGCTGTTGCTTTTCAATAAAGGATGTTTTCATGATGCAGCTCTCAAAATTTTTAGTGGCCCTGTGTCCTATTGATATAGATTAAGCAACAAAATGAGGCACAAATTCAATATCTGATAATAAAAATAGTGTATAAGATTTATAAATGATAATTTTTACACTATAAAAATGAATATTATTCAAAAAAAGGGGTTAAAAATGGCAGAAATTTATCAGATCGACAATTTAGACCGTGACATACTTCACGCTTTAATGGAGAACGCACGTACACCTTACACAGAATTAGCCAAAAAATTCGCAGTAAGCCCAGGAACGATTCATGTCCGCGTAGAAAAAATGAAGCAATCAGGAATTATTACGGGAACTCGGGTTGATATCAGCGCCAAACAACTGGGGTTTGATGTGTGCTGCTTTATCGGCATCATATTGAAAAGTGCCAAAGACTATCCGGCAGCATTGAAAAAACTCGATATGCTTGATGAAGTCGTTGAAGTTTATTACACCACAGGGCACTACAGCATTTTCATTAAAGTCATGTGCCGATCCATCGAAGCTCTTCAGGACGTACTTATCAACAAGATCCAGACGATTGACGAAATCCAGTCAACAGAAACATTGATCTCCCTGCAAAACCCGATAATGAGAACAATAAAACCTTAAAACGAAAAACCAGTTAACCACATTATCCACAGGTAGATCCCAGTAGATTCACTGCGTACAATAGTTATTCTTTAATTTAGCAAGGATCATGATGAGCACAATAACCTTAATCAGCGGCAGCACAATGGGTAGCGCCGAATATGTTGCAGAACATATGGCTGAGATCTTAGAAAATGACGGCTTTTCAACAGAGATGCTCCATGGTCCCTCATTGGAAGATCTTCCACTTGAAGGATTGTGGCTTGTGGTTACTTCCACCCATGGGGCTGGGGACTTACCTGATAATCTCCAGCCTCTGGCAGATGAGATCACACAACAGCAACCGGATCTCAGCAGTATCACATTTGGTGCCGTCGGTATCGGTAGTTCCGAATATGACACCTTCTGTGGCGCGATAAGATCACTGGAACGCTTATTGGAAGATCACGGAGCAAAACGGATCGGCGATCGATTGGAAATCGACATCCTGCAACATGAAATTCCCGAAGATCCGGCCGAAGAATGGGTCAAAAAATGGGCAAAGTTACTCTGATCTGATTAAAAATATAACGATCAGCTGTGGATAACTCATCTGAAAAGCAGGGGTTAACCCGTAGTTATCCATTTAACAACTGAGTTTAAATCAAGTGGCTGTGAATAACTAGGCTTTTAGATCCCAGCTTATACTGAGTTGGATCACGGATCATTCACAGCAAATGATCCTTTACAGCATCATGATCTTTATATGGAAAATCTACTTATCCACAGATGATCGTGATCCTAATAAAAGATCCAATAAAGAGATCTTTAAATAAAAAGATCTTCTTTTAAATAATGATGATCTCTCACCTCTTGGTCTGAGGTCCAAACTTGAGTAGAATTCTCTCCCTAATGCATATGAAGCATTCTCACTATTGAAGGTTCGCACATGTTTTATCCAGAGCACTTTGACGTCATCATTATCGGCGGGGGTCATGCCGGTACTGAAGCGGCGATGGCCTCCGCACGTATGGGGCGTCAAACCTTACTACTGACTCACAATATTGATACTTTGGGCCAGATGTCATGTAATCCAGCCATTGGTGGGATCGGTAAAGGGCATCTGGTAAAAGAGATCGATGCACTTGGTGGTCTAATGGCAAAAGCCACGGATCAGGCCGGTATTCAGTTTAGAACACTCAATGCCAGCAAAGGCCCGGCTGTTCGGGCAACACGAGCACAAGCGGATCGAGTACTTTACCGACAAGCTGTAAGAACAGCACTGGAAAATCAACCTAACTTAATGATCTTCCAACAACCCGTTGAAGATCTCATTGTTGAAAACGACACTGTTACAGGTGTTGTTACTCGTATGGGATTGAAATTTAAAGCTAAATCTGTAGTTCTGACAGTAGGAACTTTCCTTGATGGAAAGATTCACATCGGATTGGAAAATTACAGTGGAGGACGTGCAGGTGATCCTCCTGCGATCTCATTGTCTCATCGTTTACGTGAACTGCCTCTGCGCGTAGCTCGCCTGAAAACAGGCACACCACCTCGCATTGATGCACGAACCATTGATTTTAGCCAGCTTGAACAACAACTGGGCGATAACCCGACACCCGTATTTTCATTCATGGGTCATGTCGATCAACACCCACGGCAGATCCCGTGTTACATCACACATACCAATGAAAAAACCCATGAAGTGATCCGCAATAACTTGGATCGCAGTCCAATGTATGCGGGGATCATTGAAGGGATCGGCCCTCGTTACTGTCCTTCCATCGAAGACAAAGTTATGCGTTTTGCGGATCGTAACGCTCACCAGATCTTCCTTGAACCAGAAGGATTGACCAGTAACGAAATCTACCCAAACGGCATTTCTACCAGTTTGCCATTTGATGTTCAGATGCAAATTGTTCACTCCATGAAAGGCATGGAGAATGCCCGTATTATTCGCCCTGGCTATGCAATCGAATATGATTTCTTTGATCCACGTGATTTGAGACAAACACTGGAAAGTAAATTTATTCACGGTCTGTTCTTTGCGGGTCAGATCAATGGCACCACTGGGTATGAAGAAGCGGCTGCGCAAGGATTACTGGCTGGACTCAACGCTGCACGTTATGCCAATGGTGAAGAAGGTTGGTTCCCACGCCGTGATCAGGCTTATATTGGCGTCTTAGTCGATGATCTATGCACACTCGGCACTAAAGAACCTTACCGCATGTTCACCTCCCGCGCTGAATATCGTTTGATGTTGCGTGAAGA
This sequence comes from Xenorhabdus sp. BG5, assembly GCF_015163665.1. Classification (GTDB taxonomy): domain Bacteria; phylum Pseudomonadota; class Gammaproteobacteria; order Enterobacterales; family Enterobacteriaceae; genus Xenorhabdus. The sequence goes on from NZ_JADEUG010000029.1 coordinate 14,556, forward strand.
CAATGCGGATCTCCGACTGACTGAACAAGGCCGCAAACTTGGCTTGGTGGATGATCTCCGTTGGGAACATTACTGCCACAAATTTGAAATGATCGAACAGGAACGCCAGCGTCTGCGCAATATCTGGGTACATCCTCACTCTGATAACTTAGAGGATATCAACCAGATGTTGAAAACACCGCTGTCAAAAGAAGCCAACGGTGAAGATTTGCTGCGCCGCCCTGAGATGAATTATGAATTGTTGACGTCGTTACTACGTTTCTCTCCTGGGCTGACTGAGCCTCAAGCTGCGGATCAGGTTGAAATTCAAGTGAAATATGAAGGCTATATTGCCCGTCAGCAAGAAGAGATCGAAAAACAGATACGTAATGAAAATACCGCATTGCCAGTTGATTTGGATTATCAACAAGTGAGCGGACTTTCCAACGAAGTTATTGCAAAACTGAATGACCATAAACCAAGTTCAATTGGCCAGGCTTCACGTATTTCAGGCATCACTCCAGCAGCAATTTCTATTTTGCTGGTATGGCTGAAAAAACAAGGTCTATTGCGTCGTAGCGCCTAAGGGGATAGATTTTGCTTAACAAATTGGAATCACTGCTGGCGAAAACCGACATTAAGTTATCACTGCCACAAAAACAGCAGCTCGTTGCCTATGTTGACATGCTGAATAAATGGAACAAGGCTTATAACCTAACATCTGTCCGTGATCCGGAACAGATGCTGGTTCGGCATATTATGGATAGCATCGTTGTTAATCCATTCCTGCATGGAACACATTTTATTGATGTTGGAACAGGTCCAGGTTTGCCAGGCATCCCATTGGCAATTGTACGCCCTGATTCTCATTTCACTTTATTGGATAGTTTGGGTAAACGCGTTCGCTTTTTGCGTCAGGTTCAACATGAATTGGGCTTGAACAACATTAAGCCTGTGCAGAGCCGGGTTGAAGAATTTATTCCTGAACCTCTTTTTGATGGGGTGATTAGCCGTGCATTTGCTTCACTGCAAGACATGCTGTCATGGTGTAACCATCTTCCTAAACCACTTGAAGGGCGTTTTTATGCTTTGAAAGGTGTACTGCCGGAAGATGAATTGGCCGAATTGCCAACGGGAATTGTGCTCGACACTGTTGTTCCTCTCCAAGTCACGGAGTTAGATGAACAGCGTCATCTGGTAATACTTAAGTCAAACTAACTTTGCTATTTGTCAATAAAAATCTAAATAATTAGTGACGTCAACCACATTTAAAATGTAACGGGCGTTACTAATTATTCTTTTCCATGGATTCAACTTTATTTACTGATGATTCACAGAAAACCAACGTTATTTTTATATTGGTAGAATTTCTCTTTTCAAAGATTGCTATCGATTTTCTTTATAAATAAACTTTAGAGAAAGTGGGAAAATAATCATTTAACCTTTTTTATCGATATATCAGATAAAACTTCGTAGGTACTATATTAATAGTTTGATTTTCGATAAAAAAAATAAAAGATTTTTATCACATATTTAATGATAAATATAATTAATGATTTTTGTTTAATGTGATGTATATCACGTTTAATTTTGGGACCATACCATTAGTCATTGCAGAATATTAAATGGTATTTGTGAGCGATCTAGCACCAAAGTTAGAAATTTAAATAATTATTCACTTTTTCGCTACTTATGGATTGAATTCATTTTGTCGGCCCGTATAATTTGCACGTTTTTGTCACTTGACACTCTTAAGCAAAGCCAGTTTTATACAACATTCAGCAAAGCCTAATATGTGGTGGTGTACTACAGGGAGAACACAAAAGTCATGTCTGTATCCCTTTACAGCGGTAGAATGGCACTGAAACTGTTATTTTTGCAGTTAATGACTTTTGTTATTCTCAGTGTAGCTTTTTGTACCAAAAGTATAGAGTGGGGCGCTTCTGCTTTTGCTGGTGGGCTAGCATGTTGGTTACCAAATACCATTTTTATGCTACTTAGCCGCTTCCAAAAGGTAAAAGAAGAAGGGGTTCCAGTACGGATTGCATGGTTTTTCGCGATTAGCGAAGGGGTGAAGGTTATCATTACGATAACCGTGCTGATAGTCGCTTTAGGGGTGTTCAAGGCGGCATTTGCACCACTTGGTGTGGCCTATTTAGCGGTGCTGATTGTGCAGATCATCGCACCTGCCGTAATGAACGGTTAGCGTTTTTAACAACAAAAGGGTAAAAAGCATCATGTCTGCATCAGGAGAAGTTTCAACTTCGGAGTACATAAGTCATCACCTGAAGCACCTTCAGTTGGACTTACGTACCTTTGAGTTGGTCAATCCCCACGCTAGTGGTTATGAGGCGACGTTTTGGACGTTGAATATCGACTCGCTTTTTTTCTCCATCGTATTAGGGATGTTGTTTCTATTTGTATTCAGAAGAGTCGCGGTTCGCGCCACTGACGGCGTTCCGGGCAAATTTCAGACTGCAATAGAAATGGTAATCGGCTTCGTTGATAACACTGTGCGTGATATGTATCACGGCAAGAGCAAAGTGATAGCTCCTTTAGCTTTGACTGTGTTCGTCTGGGTGTTACTCATGAACGCATTGGATTTGCTGCCAATCGATTTTATTCCTTTAATCGGAGAACACTTCTTCGGCTTGCCTGCGCTGCGTATTGTTCCAACCGCAGATGTCAGTGTCACTTTGTCGATGGCCCTCGGTGTTTTTGTCCTCATTCTATTCTACAGCATTAAGATGAAAGGAATTCGTGGTTTTGCGAAGGAGCTAACATTGCAGCCTTTCAATCACCCACTCTTTATTCCAATTAACTTAATCTTAGAAGGGGTCAGCTTGCTGTCTAAGCCTATATCACTCGGTCTGCGACTGTTTGGTAATATGTATGCTGGCGAATTGATCTTTATTCTTATTGCGGCCCTTCTACCGTGGGGAGCACAGTGGTTACTCAGCCTGCCTTGGGCGATTTTCCACATACTAATTATTACGTTACAAGCCTTTATTTTCATGGTTCTGACGATTGTTTATCTGTCGATGGCATCTGAAGAGCATTAATTTTTATCAATCAATAATTGTGTTTTAACTTGAAACAAACTGGAGACTGTCATGGATATAAACATGGATCTGCTGTACATAGCTGCCGCTATTCTGATGGGTTTGGCGGCTATCGGTGCTGCGATCGGTATCGGCATCCTAGGGGGTAAATTCCTGGAAGGCGCTGCTCGCCAACCTGATCTGATTCCTCTGCTGCGTACGCAGTTCTTTATCGTCATGGGTCTGGTTGACGCCATCCCGATGATTGCTGTGGGCTTGGGCTTGTTTATGATGTTCGCTGTTGGCGGTTAATAAGATAGCAGAACTTAAAATTACGCCAATTCATTAATTGAAATAGAGGTATTGTGTCGTGAATATTAACGCAACAATCCTCGGCCAGGCCTTAGCGTTTGTCCTGTTTGTTTTGTTCTGCATGAAGTATGTATGGCCACCAATCATGGCGGCCATTGAAAAACGTCAGAAAGAGATTGCTGACGGTTTGGCTTCAGCAGAGCGTGCCAAAAAGAACCTGGACTTAGCGCAAGCCAATGCGACCGACCAACTGAAAAAAGCGAAAGCTGATGCACAAGTTATCATTGAGCAGGCTAATAAACAAAAAGCCCAAATTATCGATGATGCTAAGGCAGAAGCAGAGCTGGAACGTAACAGAATTGTAGCGCAAGCCCATGCTGAAATTGAAGCTGAACGTAAGCGCGCGCGTGAAGAGTTACGTAAACAGGTTGCGATGCTGGCTATCGCAGGTGCCGAGAAAATCATCGAACGTTCCGTGGATGAAGCTGCTAACAGCGACATCGTTGATAAACTGGTCGCTGAACTGTAAGGAGGGAGGGGCATGTCTGAATTCGCTACGGTAGCTCGCCCCTACGCCAAAGCAGCTTTTGACTTTGCTGTAGAACACCAATCTCTCGAACACTGGCAGAACATGCTGGGGTTCATTGCTGAGGTTACTCGCAATGAGCAGGTTGGTGAGCTGCTTTCCGGTTCAATAGCACCGGAAACGTTAGCTAAAACCTTCATCACCCTTTGTGGTGAGCAGGTTGATGAGCATGCTCAGAACTTTATTCGTGTAATGGCAGAAAATGGTCGCTTGCTGGTATTACCAGAAGTCTTCCAGCAATTTATCCAATTGCGTGCGTCACTTGAATCGACTATCAATGTTGAAGTGGCTTCTGCGTCCGAACTGAATGAGCAGCAGCAGGCTAAAATTTCTGCGGCGATGGAAAAACGTCTGTCACGCAAAGTTAAGCTGAATTGCAAAATTGACAAGTCTGTTATTGCCGGTGTCATTATCCGTGCAGGTGACATGGTAATAGATGGCAGTATTCGTGGCCGTCTGGATCGTTTAACAGACGTCTTGCAGTCTTAAGGGGACTGGAGCATATGCAACTGAATTCCACCGAAATCAGCGAACTGATCAAACAGCGTATTGCTCAGTTCAATGTCGTGAGCGAAGCTCACAATGAAGGTACGATTGTTTCCGTTAACGACGGTATCATTCGTATCCACGGTTTAGCCGATGTCATGCAGGGTGAAATGCTTTCCCTGCCTGGCAACCGTTACGCAATTGCACTGAACCTGGAGCGCGACTCTGTAGGTGCGGTTGTGATGGGTCCGTATTCTGACTTGGCCGAAGGCATGAAAGTCAAATGTACTGGCCGTATTTTGGAAGTGCCTGTTGGTCGTGGCCTGCTGGGTCGTGTTGTTAACACACTGGGTGAACCCATTGACGGTAAGGGCGCTATTGAGAACGATGGCTTCTCACCGGTAGAAGTTATCGCACCAGGTGTTATCGATCGCCAATCCGTTGACCAGCCTGTCCAGACAGGTTACAAATCCGTTGATGCCATGATTCCAATCGGCCGCGGCCAGCGTGAGCTGGTAATCGGCGACCGTCAGACCGGTAAAACCGCTCTGGCTATTGATGCGATCATCAATCAACGTGATTCTGGTATTAAATGTGTCTACGTTGCGATTGGTCAGAAGGCCTCTACCATTGCTAACGTAGTTCGTAAACTAGAAGAACACAACGCACTGGAAAACACTATCGTTGTTGTTGCATCCGCTTCTGAATCTGCGGCCCTGCAATATCTGGCACCTTATTCTGGTTGCGCGATGGGTGAATACTTCCGTGATCGCGGTGAAGATGCCCTGATTGTTTACGATGATCTGTCTAAACAAGCTGTAGCATACCGTCAGATTTCCCTGTTGCTGCGTCGTCCACCTGGACGTGAAGCATACCCTGGTGACGTTTTCTATTTGCACTCCCGTTTGCTGGAGCGTGCAGCGCGTGTTAACGCTGAATACGTTGAAAAATTCACTCATGGTGAAGTGAAGGGTAAAACCGGTTCTCTGACTGCACTGCCAATCATTGAAACTCAGGCGGGTGACGTTTCTGCGTTCGTACCAACAAACGTTATCTCCATCACTGATGGTCAGATCTTCCTTGAATCTTCTCTGTTCAACTCAGGTATCCGTCCAGCGGTTAACCCAGGGATTTCCGTATCCCGTGTAGGTGGTGCTGCTCAGACTAAGATCATCAAGAAACTGTCTGGTGGTATTCGTACCGCTCTGGCTCAGTACCGTGAACTGGCCGCATTCTCCCAGTTTGCTTCTGATCTGGATGATGCAACGCGTAAGCAATTGGATCATGGTCAGAAAGTCACTGAGTTGTTGAAACAGAAACAGTATCAGCCGATGTCCATTGCACAGCAGGCTCTGTCTCTGTTTGCTGCTGAACGTGGTTATCTGGAAGATATCGAAATCGCAAAAGTGGTCAGTTTCGAAGCTGCGCTGTTGGCATATGCTAACCGTGAACATGCTGATCTTCTGAAAGAGATTGACCAGTCTGGTGATTACAATGGAGAGATCGAAGCGAAGCTGAAAGCTCTGTTGGAATCCTTCAAGGCGACTCAGTCCTGGTAACACTATTCGGCCCAGTTTGATTCTATTTAATGAAAAAACTTGGGCCGTCTGGTTGAATTCGGAGAAGCAGAAATGGCCGGCGCAAAAGAGATACGTACCAAAATCGCCAGTGTGCAGAACACGCAAAAAATCACTAAAGCGATGGAGATGGTCGCCGCGTCCAAAATGCGTAAAACGCAGGATCGCATGGCGGCCAGCCGTCCTTATGCAGAAACCATTCGCAATGTGATTGGACACCTTGCGTTAGGTAATCTGGAATACAAACATCCATACCTTGAAGAACGTGAAGTGAAGCGTGTTGGGTACGTGGTTGTTTCGACTGACCGTGGTTTATGTGGCGGTTTGAACATTAACGTGTTCAAAAAATTGCTGATAGAAATGAAAGACTGGTCTGATAAAAACGTCCAAGTTGATTTGGCGCTTATTGGATCAAAAGCGGTTTCCTTCTTTTCTTCTGTTGGTGGCAACATTGTTGCTCAAGTAACAGGGATGGGAGATAACCCGTCATTATCCGAACTAATCGGGCCAGTCCACGTCATGATGCAAGCATATGACGAAGGGCGTCTGGATAAACTGTATATAGTGACAAACAAGTTCATGAATACAATGTCTCAGGTTCCGACGATCACTCAGTTATTGCCTCTGCCAGCCGGAGACGATGAAACACTGAAGAAGAAGTCTTGGGACTATCTGTATGAACCTGATCCTAAGGCGCTGTTGGATACCCTGCTGCGTCGCTATATAGAATCGCAAGTTTATCAGGGCGTCGTTGAAAACCTGGCTAGTGAACAGGCCGCACGAATGGTAGCGATGAAAGCCGCGACCGATAACGGTGGCAACCTGATCAAAGAGTTGCAGTTGGTTTACAACAAGGCTCGTCAGGCCAGCATCACTCAGGAACTCACCGAAATCGTTTCGGGTGCTTCTGCGGTTTAACAGCTAGGTTTACGAATTACGTAGAGGATTCAAGATGGCTACTGGAAAGATTATCCAGGTAATCGGCGCCGTGGTGGACGTCGAATTCCCTCAGGACAGCGTACCAAAAGTATACGATGCCCTTGAGGTTAAAAACGGTGAAGAGAAACTGGTGCTGGAAGTTCAGCAGCAGTTAGGTGGTGGTATCGTTCGTTGTATCGCAATGGGTACCTCCGATGGCCTGCGCCGTAATTTGGACGTGACTGATTTAGGACACCCAATCGAAGTACCAGTGGGTAAAGCGACACTGGGCCGTATCATGAACGTATTGGGCGATCCCATTGACATGAAAGGTGAGATCGGCGAAGAAGAGCGCTGGTCAATTCACCGTACAGCACCATCCTATGAAGAGTTATCTAACTCTCAGGAACTGCTGGAAACCGGTATCAAGGTTATGGACTTGATCTGCCCATTTGCGAAGGGGGGTAAAGTTGGTTTGTTTGGTGGTGCCGGTGTAGGTAAAACCGTTAACATGATGGAGCTGATCCGTAACATCGCGATCGAGCACTCAGGTTACTCCGTATTTGCCGGTGTAGGTGAACGTACCCGTGAAGGTAACGACTTCTATCATGAAATGACCGATTCAAACGTACTGGATAAAGTATCTCTGGTATACGGTCAGATGAATGAGCCACCAGGAAACCGTCTGCGTGTTGCATTGACCGGTTTGACGATGGCGGAAAAATTCCGTGATGAAGGCCGTGACGTTCTGCTGTTCGTTGATAACATTTACCGTTATACCCTGGCAGGGACAGAAGTATCTGCACTGTTAGGCCGTATGCCATCTGCGGTAGGTTATCAGCCAACGTTGGCAGAAGAGATGGGTGCTCTGCAAGAGCGTATCACCTCAACGAAAACAGGTTCTATCACCTCCGTACAGGCAGTTTACGTTCCTGCGGATGACTTGACTGACCCATCACCTGCGACAACCTTTGCTCACTTAGATGCAACCGTCGTATTGAGCCGTCAGATCGCATCTCTGGGTATTTACCCTGCGGTTGACCCACTGGATTCAACCAGCCGTCAGCTTGACCCACTGGTTGTTGGTCAGGAGCACTATGACGTGGCTCGTAGTGTTCAGTCTATCCTGCAACGTTATCAGGAACTGAAAGACATCATCGCCATTCTGGGTATGGACGAACTGTCTGAAGACGACAAATTGGTTGTGGCACGTGCCCGTAAGATCCAGCGCTTCCTGTCTCAGCCATTCTTCGTTGCAGAAGTCTTCACTGGTTCACCAGGTAAATTTGTTCCTCTGAAAGACACTATCCGTGGCTTCAAAGGTATCCTGGACGGTGATTATGACCACCTGCCAGAGCAGGCATTCTACATGGTTGGTACCATCGAAGAAGCTGTGGAAAAAGCGAAAAAGCTTTAATACGGCTGACGGGAGGTTGATATGGCTGCAATGACGTTCTCCCTGAACGTAGTCAGTGCTGAAAAACAGATGTTTGAAGGGCTGGTACAGAAAATTCAGGTGACAGGTAGTGAAGGTGAGCTGGGGATCTATCCTCAACACACACCACTGCTTACTGCCATAAAACCGGGCATGATACGTATTGTTAAGCAGTTTGGTGAAGAAGAATTTATCTACCTGTCAGGTGGTATTCTTGAAGTTCAGCCAAATGGCGTTATCGTACTGGCCGATACAGCGATCCGTGGTAAGGATTTGGACGAAGCTAAAGTGCTTGAAGCCAAGCGCAAGGCGGAAGAACACATCCGTAATTCTCACGGCGATGTTGATTATGCTCAGGCATCTGCTGAATTGTCGAAAGCGATCGCGAAACTTCGTGTTATCGAATTGACAAAAAAAATGATGTAATAAATACCCAAAGGGTATAGGCAGTTAGATAAAAAGCCAGTTGGTGGAAACTAACTGGCTTTTTTGCATTGCGAAATATGTGGCAATTTATTTCGCAAACAGGTTTACTTTCATACTTAAAAATTGAGATTGTCAGGTTTCTTATGTCTGTAATTGCAAATAATGACAACGCAAATAATGTCGGTACAAAAAGTGTCGTGATCCTTGCCGCAGGCAAGGGAACTCGCATGTATTCTGCGCTTCCTAAAGTTCTGCACTTGCTGGCTGGTAAGCCGATGGTTCAGCATGTTATTGATACCGCAATGGAGTTGGGCGCCCAAAATGTTCACCTGGTTTATGGGCATGGTGGTGATTTGATGAAACAGGCACTTTCCAGCCAGGATTTGAACTGGGTACTGCAAGCTGAACAGCTTGGGACAGGTCATGCTATGCAGCAAGCGGCTCCGCATTTTTCGGATGATGAAGATATTTTGATTCTTTACGGTGATGTGCCCTTGATTGGTAAAGATACCTTGGCGCGTCTGATTGAAGCTAAGCCAGAAGGTGGAATCGGTTTATTAACTGCCATTCTGGATAATCCAACGGGCTATGGTCGTATCATTCGTGAAAATGGTGAAGTGACGGGTATTATCGAACAGAAAGATGCAACGGAAGAACAGCGTAAAATCAACGAGATTAACACGGGTATTTTGGTGGCGAATGGCGGTGATTTGAAACGTTGGTTATCCAGGCTGGAAAATAATAACGCACAGGGCGAATATTACCTGACTGATGTTATTGCGCTTGCACACAAAGAGGGCCGTCAAATCAAAGCGGTACACCCAAGCCGTTTAAGTGAAATGGAAGGGGTAAACAATCGCTTACAACTTTCCGCTCTGGAACGTATTTACCAATCTGAGCAAGCGGAAAAATTACTGCTGGCGGGCGTTATGCTGTTAGATCCTGCTCGTTTTGATTTGCGCGGAACATTAGAACATGGCCGTGATGTGGTAATCGATACCAATGTGATTATTAAAGGTCATGTCACACTGGGAAATAATGTTCAGATCGGTTCTGGCTGTATCCTGAAAAATTGTGTTATTGGTGATGGGGCAGTCATTGATCCTTACACTATCATCGAAGATTCTGAAATTGCGGCTGAGTGCACTATTGGGCCTTTTGCTCGTTTACGTCCAGGCTCCAAATTGGCAGAAAAAGCTCATGTTGGCAATTTCGTTGAAATGAAAAAATCCGCGCTTGGCAAAGGCTCTAAGGCAGGTCACCTGACTTATCTTGGTGATTCTGAAATTGGCAATAATGTAAATATTGGTGCGGGAACCATTACTTGTAACTATGATGGCGTCAATAAATTTAAGACTATCATTGGTGATGATGTTTTTGTTGGTTCTGATACCCAGCTGGTTGCGCCAGTGACGGTCGCGAAAGGTGCGACGATTGGTGCCGGAACTACAGTAACAAAAGACGTTGCTGAGAATGACTTGGTTATCAGTCGCGTAAAGCAAACTCATATTAAAAACTGGCAGCGTCCAGTAAAGAAAAAATAATTAAGATATATCCATAATAAAAATCCCCTATCTCTACAAAGCTCGGGGACGGCAAAGCCGAAACACAATCAGGTTGGCGACATAAAAGGGCTTCATCGCCCTGTTTTTGGGAATAAAACAAAATGTGTGGAATTGTTGGTGCAGTAGCACAACGGGATATTGCAGAAATACTGATCGAAGGTCTTCGTCGCCTGGAGTATCGTGGTTATGACTCTGCGGGTATAGCTGTCGTTGACAGTGAAAACCGCATGACTCGCCTGCGCGAAGTGGGTAAAGTACAGATGCTGGCTGATGAAGCAGATAAACAGCCTGTCATTGGTGGAACAGGGATTGCCCATACTCGTTGGGCGACTCACGGTGAACCCAGCGAGCGCAATGCTCATCCTCATTTTTCTGAATATATTGCTGTTGTGCATAATGGCATTATTGAAAACCACGAAGAACTGCGCGAAGAATTAAAAGCGCGTGGTTACACCTTCTCTTCTGATACAGATACAGAAACCATTGCCCATCTTGTTCACTGGGAACAGCAACAAGGCGGTTCGCTGCTGGAAGTGGTGCAGCGTGTGATCCCACAATTACGTGGCGCTTATGGTACTGTAATTATGGATAGCCGTTATCCTGATGTACTGGTTGCTGCGCGTTCTGGCAGCCCATTGGTCATTGGCTTAGGTGTGGGTGAAAATTTCCTGGCATCAGATCAATTAGCATTACTGCCAGTGACTCGCCGCTTTATCTATCTGGAAGAAGGTGATATTGCAGAAATCACTCGCCGTACCGTTCGTATCTTTGATGTACAGGGCGAAGCGGTTGAGCGCGAACAAATTGAATCCAACGTTCAGTACGATGCTGGCGATAAAGGTGTATACCGCCATTACATGCAGAAAGAGATTTACGAACAACCAATGGCGATCAAAAGCACATTGGAAGGCCGTTTGAGCAATGGTCAAGTAAATCTGTCAGAACTGGGCGCTAATGCTGCGGAATTACTGTCCCAAGTTGAGCATATCCAAATCGTTGCCTGCGGTACTTCCTACAATGCGGGAATGGTTTCGCGTTACTGGTTCGAATCACTGGCTGGTATTCCATGTGATGTTGAAATCGCTTCTGAATTCCGTTACCGCAAGCCAGCGCGCCGTAAAGGCAGCCTGCTGATCACTTTGTCCCAATCTGGTGAAACGGCTGATACTTTGGCTGCCCTGCGTCTATCTAAGGAACTGGGCTATCTGACTTCATTGGCTATCTGTAACGTTGCCGGTTCCTCTTTGGTACGTGAATCTGAATTTGCCCTGATGACCAAAGCAGGGGCAGAAATTGGCGTGGCATCCACCAAAGCCTTTACCACCCAGCTAACTGTATTGCTGATGCTGGTGGCTTATATGGGACGTCTGAAAGATACAAATGCAGCACTGGAACAAGACATTGTCCATGCTCTACATGCTCTGCCAAGTCGCATTGAAAGCATGTTATCCAAAGACAAGCTGATTGAAGCATTGGCGGAAGATTTCTCCGAAAAACATCATGCCCTGTTCCTTGGTCGTGGCGATCAATACCCGATCGCGGTTGAAGGTGCGCTGAAACTGAAAGAGATCTCCTACATTCATGCAGAAGCCTACGCAGCCGGTGAATTGAAACATGGCCCGTTGGCACTGATTGATGCGGATATGCCGGTTATTATCGTTGCACCGAACAACGAACTACTGGAAAAACTGAAATCCAACATTGAAGAAGTTCGTGCCCGTGGAGGTTTGTTGTATGTTTTCGCCGATCAGGATGCCGGTTTCACCAACAGTGAAAACATGAAGATCATCTCTCTGCCACATGTAGAAGAGTTGATCGCACCGATCTTCTATACCGTGCCACTGCAATTGCTGTCTTATCATGTTGCTTTGATCAAAGGTACGGATGTGGATCAGCCGAGGAATTTGGCGAAATCGGTGACGGTGGAGTAATGGTGTTGTAGTTAACTGTCAGAGATCTGCCTTCAGAAGGCAGATCTCTCCGCGTTTTGGGATTAGGTGCACAACGAACTTATCACTTCTTTTCTGAAAAAACAGATTATAGTTATTTTCACGTAATTTTAATGAAAAATGGTTCCAAGGCTGGAGTGCAACTTCTGAAGAACAAAGGGTTAAGTTTGTGAATATTGCTGACAGTGTCCGCAAGCATCCTGATTTTAAAACTAAATATAAAGACAACCCTGACCTACATACCCGAGATTTAGCTTTCGAAAAGATATTGAAGGAAATTATGCTGCAACGTCGAAAAAATGAGTTGGAGCTTTACAAACTGTTTGCAAACGACCCCGCCTTTAAGGTTTCTTGGATTGAAAGTATGCAACGAATCATTGAAGAGGAAGATATATCTAGTTGATTTTTTATATTAAATACAAATTTTTAGAGGGTTTCAAACAGCTCTAAACCGACAATTAGACGGCGTTGAAACCAGCAAATGCCACTCAATTGTTAAACTTTCATCTTATATGTACGGCTTACAGCCGTATATAATTGCATCTATCTCCACTAAATGCTATCTTCCATCAGTACAATATATGCACGAAAGCTATCACTACAAACGAGTAAGAAATGGTAATTATCAAACAACAGGAGTGACCTGGAATGGCAACGATATCAGTGGAAAAAACGCTCAAAGCGGCTAAAAATGCGCGCATAGAGTTAAAAACCAGCACCGAGCTAAAAGAAATCTTACGTCAGGCTGCGCAGGTTGCTGGGGTTGATTTAAGTGCTTTTATCTTGAACACAGCTTTCGAACGAGCTGAAGAAGTTTTGGAAAATCAAAAACGCCGTGAGTTAGATGAAGAAAACTGGCGTACCTTGAATGTATTGATTTCTGAACCCGCATCTCCAACACTTGCTTTATGTGCTTTGATGAGAAAGAAAAAAGATGGAAAAGCCACTAAATGAAATCGCAGTTGAATACATTTGTGTAAACTATCAGAGCGATATGACATATCCGGGTCAAAAAGCCTTTGATTGTGGCAATCATGTTATTAATCGTTACGTTCGCAGTAGTCTTAAGAGCAACGTCGCTAATGGAAATTGTGTTGCCAAGGTCCTAATTGACACCAAAACGGGTGAATTACTTGGAGTTTGTAGTTTTACTGGCTATTCACTGGCAAAGTCTCGGCTCAGTAGTGTATTAAGCGGCTCGATGCCAAGTGACCTTTCTGTTGTTCGTTTGGTGATGCTGGGAGTATCAGTTAAGCATCAAAAGAAAGGATATGGTCATATTTTAATGAGGGAATTTTTAGAGCATGCCATTAAAGTTCATAATGTGATGCCAATTAAGGGAATATTTTTGGATGCTGATCCTGATGCCATTGCATTTTATACACTCCTTGGATTTGTTGAATTGGGAATTTCTGCACCAGATAAAACAACTCCCATGTTTTTAAAAATTCAGGATTTATTGGCAGCTATAAAGTAACAGCTATTCACTCATCATTAATATCCTGATACTCCCCCCACATAAATGCAAATGGTTGCTCCTGCAAATAGAAAATAACATGACATATTGAACAAGCCACTTATTTGGTTAAGAGAATCTTTTTGCAGGAGAAGTAACATGAGTCACCATTATGATGTTTTGATCATAGGCGCTGGCGTTTCGGGTATTGGTATGGCGTGTCATTTGGCAAGGGAATGTCCTAATAAAAAAGTGGGGATCTTAGAACGTCGCCATAATATAGGGGGAACTTGGGATTTATTTCGCTATCCAGGTATTCGTACAGATTCGGATATGATGAGCTATGGCTATAACTTTCGTCCTTGGACAGATACCCATATTTTTGCTGATGGGCCTTCAATTAGGCGCTATATCCATTCAGTAGCAACAGAATATGAAGTTGATAAGAAAATACAGTTCGGGTTGAAAATTATTCAAACTGACTGGTCAAATGAAACTTGCCAATGGACTGTTACTGCCATTGATGAAGCCAGTGAAGAAACCAGGCAATTTACCTGCCATTTTCTTATCATGGCGACAGGTTACTACAACTATGATGAACCTCATTTACCCCAATTTCCCGGCCTTGAAGATTTCAAAGGCCCAGTCATTCATCCTCAATATTGGCCCGAAGAATTGGATTACAAAGGAAAGCGAGTCGTTGTGATTGGAAGTGGCGCGACTGCGGTCACTTTACTACCGGCAATGGCTAATGATACTGAACATATCACCATGCTACAGCGTTCTCCTGGCTACATTTTATCAATACCAGGAAGGGATAAGATTGCAGAATTGCTAAAGGGCGTTATTCCCCAACGTTGGATTTATACGTTAAGTAAAAATAGAAATATATTATTTTTCAGTTCATTGTATAAGATAAGTCGATATTTTCCCAACCTGCTCAGATCGTTTTTATTGGGATTGGCTCGCAGAAAAGTTGGCCCTGGTTTTGACATGAAACACTTGACGCCAAAGTACATGCCGTGGGATGAACGGTTGTGTTTTGTTCCCGACAGTAACCTGTTTAAAGTACTGAAAGAAGGCAAAGCGTCTATCGTTACCGATCAGATTGAACGTATTACTGCAAATGGTATTTTGTTGCAATCTGGTAAGGAATTACCCGCAGATATCATAGTGACAGCGACGGGGCTGCAATTACATCTTATGGGGGGAATAGAACTTTTTATTGATGGACAAAAGCCACAAAGTCATAGCCAATTGTTATATAAGGGAACATTGGTACAGGGTATTCCTAATTTTGCTTATCTGGTTGGCTATATCAATAATGCCTGGACATTAAAAATTGATCTCTCAGCCGAATATATTTGTCGTTTGTTAAATGAGATGGATCGCCGCCATGCCAAGGTTGTCACACCCTATGCGCAACCCGATGAAGTCGTGGTTAATAAACATATTTTTGGCGAATTGCGTTCAGGTTATGTGAGACGTGGTGAATCAGGTCTTCCTCGTCAGGGACGTAGCCAAAATTGGCATGTTTCACATGATTATAAAAAGGATAAAGAGATATTGGGGCAAGTTATTGATGATACGGCATTACAGTGGAAGTTATAGATTAAAAATGGCAGACACATCGCTTTAACAATTCTAGTGCTATAGCTCATAAATATACTTGCACCTTTTGCCATATTTTGTCAGTTTTAATGCTATCAGTGGTATCTGATAAACATCTTTCAAGGCAGGGTAAGTATGAGTAAGAGTGTAGGTTTTATCGGCTGGCGCGGTATGGTCGGTTCAGTATTGATGCAGAGAATGGTAGAAGAGCGGGATTTTGACGAAATAAATCCGGTTTTCTTCACAACCTCTCAACACGGGCTTCCAGCCCCGCAGTTTACAATAAATCGCACAGGAAAATCAGGCATCTTACAGGATGCTTTTGATATTGAGGCGCTGGGTGCGCTGGATATTATCATTAGCTGTCAGGGCGGGGATTATACCAATGAAATTTATCCCAAGCTGAGGGCAACCGGCTGGCAGGGGTATTGGATCGATGCTGCTTCTGCACTGCGTATGAATGATGATGCCGTCATTATTCTTGATCCTGTCAACCATCAACATATTCAAAATAGTCTGAATAAAGGCATCAAAACCTTTGTTGGCGGTAATTGTACCGTTAGCTTGATGCTGATGTCATTGGGAGGGCTGTTTGCCAATGATTTGATTGAGTGGGCGTCGGTATCAAGCTATCAGGCGGCTTCTGGCGGTGGCGCTCGCCATATGCGTGAACTGCTGGTGCAAATGGGAATGCTGCATAATCAGGTTGCTGAGGAGCTACAAAATCCTGCTTGCGCGATTTTAGATATTGAAAAACGTGTAACGGATTTTACCCGCAGCGGTGCGTTGCCAACTGATCAGTTTGGCGTTCCTTTGGCGGGAAGCTTAATTCCGTGGATTGATAAGCAACTGGAAAATGGACAGAGCCGCGAAGAATGGAAAGGCCAGGCAGAAACCAACAAGATCTTGAACACGGGCAATAACGTGATCCCAATTGATGGCTTGTGTGTCCGTATTGGGGCATTGCGTTGTCATAGCCAGGCGTTTACCCTGAAATTGAAAAAAGATATCCCGCTCCATGAAATTGAAACATTGCTGGCTTCCCATAATGATTGGGTTCGCGTTATTCCAAATGATCGCGAATTAACGATGAGGGAGTTAACGCCAGCAGCGGTGACAGGCACGTTGAATACGCCAGTAGGGCGCTTGCGTAAACTGAATATGGGGCCGGAGTATTTATCTGCCTTTACGGTAGGCGATCAGTTGCTATGGGGAGCCGCAGAGCCTTTGCGCCGTATGTTACGTATTTTGCTGTAAGAATTAATATAGAGGGATAATATTTTATCCCTCTAATATATTTATCCGACATTCCGCACCGCATTTAAGCAGTAATATTAGATATCAATATTCGCCGCTTTCAGGGCATTCTCTTCAATAAATGCCCGGCGAGGTTCAACCGCATCCCCCATCAGAGTCGTGAACAGTTGGTCAGTTGCAATCGCATCTTTCACTGTTACACGCATCATGCGACGGGTTTCTGGGTTCATGGTTGTTTCCCACAACTGATCCGGGTTCATCTCTCCCAGACCTTTATAACGCTGGACGGCAAGACCACGGCGTGACTCTTTAGTCAGCCATTCCAGAGCCTGTTCAAAGCTGCTTACTGCCTGACGGCGTTCGCCACGTTCGATGTATGCACCTTCCTCAATCAAATTCCCGATCAATTCACCCAGTTTGGTAATGCGGCGATATTCGCCACCGTGGATAAAATCGAAATCCAGATTGTAGTTGGTATCAACACCATGTGTGCGAATACACAGAATGGGTTCGAAAATTTGGCGTTCACGGTTCTCATGGATTTGATAGCTGTAAGTGCTGCCATTCTGCTCTTTGTCATTCAGACGAATAGCCAGTGTGCTTACCCACTCTTCCACTTTTGCCTGATCGTTCAAGGCGTCTTCGGTCAGTTTGGGATGGTAAATCAGGTTGTTCAGCAGAGCCAGCGGATACAGGCGTTCCATGCGACGGATGATTTTCTGAGCGGTATTGAATTCAGTCACCAATTTTTCCAATGCTTCTCCTTTCAGGGCGGGTGCATGTGGATTGGTATACAACGCTGCGCCATCCAATGCGATGGACATCAGGTAGGCTTCCATTGCATCGTCATCTTTGATGTATTGCTCTTGTTTGCCTTTCTTCACCTTATACAGTGGTGGTTGGGCGATGTAGACATAACCGCGCTCAATGATTTCCGGCATCTGGCGATAGAAGAACGTCAGCAACAGGGTGCGGATGTGCGATCCATCAACATCAGCATCGGTCATGATGATAATACTGTGATAACGCAGCTTGTCTGGGTTGTATTCATCACGGCCAATGCCGCAACCCAGGGCAGTGATCAAAGTAGCGACTTCTTGTGAGGAGAGCATCTTGTCAAAACGTGCTTTCTCAACGTTCAGGATCTTACCTTTCAATGGCAGGATAGCTTGACTCTTACGGTTGCGTCCTTGTTTTGCCGAACCGCCCGCAGAATCACCCTCCACCAGGTAGAGTTCGGACAGGGCTGGATCGCGTTCCTGGCAGTCAGCCAGTTTGCCCGGCAATCCGGCCAGATCCAGTGCACCTTTGCGGCGGGTCATCTCACGGGCTTTACGTGCCGCTTCACGGGCACGGGCTGCATCAATGATTTTGCCGACGACAGTTTTGGCATCGTTCGGGTTTTCCAGCAGGTATTCCACCAGCTTCTCGTTCATCAGGGTTTCGACCACCGTCTTCACTTCGGAAGAAACCAGCTTGTCTTTGGTCTGGGAAGAGAATTTAGGATCTGGCACTTTAACGGAAATCACCGCAATCAGGCCTTCACGGGCATCGTCACCGGTTGCGCTGACTTTGGATTTTTTGTTGTAACCCTCTTTGTCCATGTAGCTATTGAGGGTACGAGTCATCGCAGTACGGAAACCAACTAAGTGGGTTCCCCCGTCGCGCTGAGGAATGTTGTTGGTGAAGCAGTAAATGTTTTCCTGGAAACCGTCATTCCATTGCATGGAAATTTCAACACCAATGCCATCTTTTTCGGTGCAGAAATAAAAGACATTTGGGTGAATTGGGTTTTTATTACGGCTCAGGAATTCAACAAACGCTTTGATGCCCCCATCATAGTGGAAGAGATCTTCGGTATTTGTACGTTTGTCGACTAAACGAATGGCAACACCGGAGTTGAGGAATGATAATTCACGCAGGCGTTTGGCCAGAATATCGAATTCGAACTCAGTGTTAATCTTAAACGTGTCCATACTTGGCCAGAAACGGACAGTTGTTCCTGTCTGCTCGGTATCACCGACGACTTTCAATGGTGACTGTGGCACGCCCAGACAATAGGTTTGTTCGTGAACCTTACCGTCACGGCGAATAGTCAGTTCCAGTTTTTCCGATAAGGCGTTAACAACAGAAACCCCCACGCCATGCAGACCACCGGAAACTTTATAGGAGTTATCATCGAATTTACCCCCCGCATGCAGCACGGTCATGATGACTTCTGCTGCTGAAACACCTTCTTCTTCGTGTATGTCGGTCGGAATACCGCGGCCATCATCCTGCACAGAAACTGAATTATCTGCGTGGATAGTGACAGTTATTTTGTCACAATGACCTGCGAGGGCTTCGTCGATAGCGTTATCAACAACCTCGAAGACCATGTGGTGCAGGCCGGTACCATCATCGGTATCACCGATATACATGCCTGGACGTTTACGGACGGCATCCAGCCCTTTTAATACCTTGATACTTGAGGAGTCATATGTATTCGACATCAACGTTTCTCGCTCATCTTAATCCTGTGGTTGAACCTCTATTTTGCCATGTTCTACGCGAAACATCCTGCTATTTACATCAATCATGTCTGTAACTTGCCCGGATGTGATTGCACTGACAAACACCTGGGCTTGCGTAGATTTCAGACGCTCGGCTAATAGCTGACGACGGCCGGCATCCAGTTCTGAGGCAAAATCATCAAGCAGATACAGGCATTTTTGCCCGCTCTGTCGGGTGAAATATTCACCCTGTGCTAACCTTAATGCGCACATCAGTAACTTCAACTGGCCACGGGACAGCATATCTTCTACTGGTGTACCGTCCGCTCTGATCCGCAGATCGGCTTTATGCGGGCCGGAAGCGGTATAGGTTAGCGATCTGTCGCGCTCAAACTGCCGCGCGAGCAGTTCCGCATATTCACTCTCTTTGTCCCAACCTTGCTGAAAGCTGATACTAAGTGTGAATTCAGGTAAAAATTGTTTGCAGGTTTTTTCTATATCCTCGGAAATTTCTGCAATATATTCAGCCCGCCATTGACTAATTTCGGTTGCCAATGGGGCAAGCTCTCGATCCCAATGCTGGATTTGGTTGTAGTGGGTGACTTGTCGCAATGCTGCATTCCGCTGCTTAAGCAGCCTTTTCAGGTTAACCCAGGCAGCAAAAAAGCGTGGCTCATTGTGAAAACATCCCCAATCAATAAAGGCCCGACGATATTTCGGACCACCATTTAGCAACGTAAAACCTTCTGGCGTGATAAGTTGTATCGGCAGTATTTTCGCTAATTCAGCAATTTTGTGCCCATCACTGCCATCTATCCTGACTTTGCTATCGCCTTGACGGTTTTTGCTTAAGCCCACTGATAAAGTACGTTCATGAGGTTGCTGATCAAGTCGCCCATGAAGAATGAACTCTTCGCAATCATGACGAATGACTCTTCCTGCCTGAATACTGCGAAAAGCACGGCCGTGGCCTAAGGTATAAATGGCTTCTAATATACTTGTTTTGCCGCTACCGTTCGGTCCAACCAGAAAATTAAACCCGGTTGCCAGTGGCAGGTCAGCATCCGCGATATTACGAAAATCGCGGATCAGCAAACGCGAGAGAATCATATAATGAGTTAATTTTGTTACAGACGCATTGGCATCACGACGTAAGTCGCAGCCTGACTCGCTGAATTCTCAATTTTTACGCTGGATGTGGCATCTGTTAGCAGAAGACTCACTTGTTCGCATTTCAATGCGTTGAGAACATCCAATATGTAACTGACATTGAAGCCAATTTCCATTTCAGTGCCTTGGTAGCTAACATCAACAATCTCTTCTGCCTCTTCCTGCTCTGGGTTATTGGCGGTAATTCTAAGTTGATTTTCGCTCAAGTAGATGCGAACGCCCCGGAATTTTTCGTTGGACAAAATTGCGGCCCGTGAAAATGCTTGCTTAAGCATGTCACAATTGGCTTCTAACGTTTTATTGGGATTTTTGGGCAATACGCGACGATAATCAGGAAAACGGCCATCAACCAACTTCGATGTGAAGATAAAATCACCAACATGAGCACGAATGTTATTACTGCCAATCTGCAATTGCAGTGGATTATCACCGCCATCCAGCAGACGCATTAATTCAATGACGCCCTTGCGAGGTACGATCACTGAATGGGACGGCAGATCTTGCCCGATGCTCATGGAACAAACCGCCAAACGGTGGCCGTCTGTGGCAATGGTACGCAGTTCCTCGCCTTCCGTTTCAAACAACATACCATTCAAGTAATAGCGAACATCCTGATGCGCCATAGAAAATTGGGTGGATTCGATTAAGCGTTTCAATGTGGCTTGGGGCAGAGAAAATTCGACTTCGCTCTGCCAGTCATCGAGATTGGGAAAATCTGACGCGGGTAGCGTAGAGAGCGAAAAGCGGCTGCGACCCGAACGGACGAGAATGCGATCGCCATCCAGTTCTACGCTGATTTCTGCTCCGTCAGGCAACCCACGCCAGATATCGAAAAATTTACGTGCGGGGACAGTGGTTGCACCTTGTTCATGGGGCTGAGTAAGTGTAACCCGCGCCTTCATTTCCATTTCCAAATCGGTGCCTGTCAGTAGCAGGGAACCTTCTGTTACCTGCAATAATAAGTTGCCTAAAATAGGCAGGGTCGGGCGGCCTCCCAAGGGGCTGCTAACCTGCTGTAAAGGTTTTAATAATTGCTCACGTTCAATGATAAATTTCATAGCGCTAGGAAGACAATGTTCTGATTAAGTTAGAAAAATCTTCTTTGATGTCGTGACTCTCTTCACGCAGTTGTTCGATTTTTCGACAAGCGTGAAGTACGGTTGTATGGTCACGTCCACCAAAGGCATCCCCGATTTCAGGCAAGCTGTGATTGGTCAGCTCTTTTGCCAGCGCCATTGCCATTTGTCTTGGACGGGCAACGGAGCGTGAACGGCGCTTGGAAAGCAGATCGGCAACCTTGATTTTGTAATATTCAGCCACCGTTTTCTGAATATTATCGATGGTTACCAGCTTTTCCTGTAGAGCCAATAAGTCACGTAATGCTTCGCGTACAAAATCAATCGTAATCGCACGGCCGGTAAAATTGGCATTGGCGATGACTCGATTCAAAGCACCTTCGAGTTCACGAACATTAGATCGCAGGCGTTTAGCAATAAAGAAAGCCACTTCCCCCGGCAACTGGATTTGATTCTCATCAGCTTTCTTCATCAGAATGGCAACGCGAGTTTCCAGCTCCGGTGGTTCAATAGCAACGGTCAATCCCCAGCCAAAACGGGATTTTAACCGATCTTCGACGCCATTTATCTCTTTTGGATAGCGATCTGATGTCAGAATAATCTGTTGATTACCTTCTAACAGGGCATTGAACGTGTGAAAGAATTCTTCTTGGGATCGCTCTTTATTGGCAAAAAACTGAATATCATCGATCAGTAGGGCATCTACTGAGCGATAGTAACGTTTAAATTCTTCTATGGCATTGTTTTGCAATGCTTTTACCATGTCCTGAACAAAGCGTTCAGAGTGCATGTAAACCACTTTTGCATTGGCTTTGCGTGCCATAATACTATTACCGACAGCATGCAAAAGGTGGGTTTTGCCCAGTCCGGTTCCGCCATAAAGAAACAGAGGATTGTATGCTCCACCAGGATTATCAGCCACTTGTCTGGCGGCAGCTCTGGCGAGTTGGTTGGATTTACCTTCAACAAAGTTATCGAATGTATGCTTGGGATTAACATTGGAACGATAAGATAACTCTGGCTGAGCCTTGGCGTTGTCCCAGCTTGGGCGTACTGATGAACTGGACGGTGCAGCAGCCACCGGCATATCGGCAATGATTTTCTGAGATGTAGACTGGTTTGGCGAAACAGGTTTATTTCCTACTTCAAAACGCAGTAACGGTACTTCAGGACCACAGAAATCATTTAATAACAAATTGATATTATTAATATATTTCTCTCTTACCCAATCCAACACAAAACGGTTGGGGGCATAGAGAGCCAAAGTGTTATCACTCAGTTCTGCCTGAAGGGGTCGTATCCACATACTGAATTCTGTGGCAGGTAACTCATCCTGCAATCGGGCAAGACATTGCTGCCAAAGCGAAAGTGACACGGCGAACTCCCCTAAAACAAGACGAATAAAAGAAACCGAAATAAAAGATACGTTATATTGGACAAGGCATCATTCCTCTCTGTTTCTCATGTGTCGAGGAACAGAGCATGTACCTTGTGGCGATTTTTAACATCATCGCTCCCCAAAGATCCACATAATCTGTCTATAGAGAGTCAGGGATCGGGATCAACGATCATAACGCAAAAGACGACACAAATCCTCATTCTTTTACACAGCTTTGACGCTTTTTATCCACAGGGAGATCACCACGCTTTGGCACTTGCAGAATATAAAGGCCTGTAAGAGATACTGTAGTGTAATCATGGCATATAGCAAACTTCATTTAACTATCGTTTTAAATTCAATATGAAAACAATGCTATGATCACGCATTAAGCGGCAACTATCTGTGTATGATCCTTGCGCTTTATTGCACAGTCCGTATAATCTTGCACCCTGCGTGTTATGCCAACGATTTTTTCCGGCTAGGTCTGGTGAGGATTTGGGGTTAGCACACTTCGGGTAGCAAAAAGTCTGACCTGTCTGTGATTGATTGAAGTAAAAAAATCTGACAGGGAGGCGGTCAGGCTCGCGTCATCTTAGGTTGACGAGGGATAGTACATTTTATTACAATCCTGCCTCTTTCTATATATTGATGTTGCGACTGAGGCATCGGTGTCTACTTTATTCTCACTGGTCGCCAACGCATTTGCTGAATCAGTAACAAATTTTAAGCTAGGTAGAAATCGCTATGAAACGCACTTTTCAACCATCCGTACTGAAGCGTAACCGTTCTCACGGCTTCCGCGCTCGTATGGCCACTAAAAATGGTCGTCAGGTTCTGGCTCGCCGTCGTGCGAAAGGCCGTGCTCGTCTGACTGTTTCTAAGTAATAAAGCTAACCAACCAAGTGGTTAAGCTCGCTTTTCCGAGGGAGTTACGTTTGTTAACTCCCGAGCATTTCACTTATGTTTTCCAGCAGCCGCAACGGGCAAGCTCCGCAGAGATAACGATTCTTGGGCGCTTGAATGAGCTGGGGCATCCCCGCATCGGTCTAACCATCGCCAAAAAAAATGTTAAACGCGCCCATGAGCGTAATCGTATCAAGCGACTGGCTCGTGAAAGTTTTCGTTTAAACCAGCATAAATTGCCTCCAATGGATTTTGTGGTTTTGGTGAGGAAAGGGGTCGCTGAGCTTGATAACCGTGAGCTAACGGAAGCTTTGGGCAAATTATGGCGTCGTCACTGTCGCTTGGCTCGCGCCTCCTGATTGCTTTGATCAGGGGGTACCAGTTAGTGATTAGTCCACTGCTGGGGCCTCATTGTCGTTTCAATCCTACCTGTTCCCACTATGGCATAGAGGCATTGCGCAGGTTTGGGATGATAAAAGGCAGTTGGTTAACAGTGAAACGCGTATTAAAATGCCACCCTTTACACGAAGGTGGTGATGATCCTGTCCCACCTAAAAAAAACGACGATAACAGAGAACATTAACGATGGATTCGCAACGCAATCTTCTTCTCATCGCTTTGCTGTTTGTTTCGTTCTTGGTCTGGCAGGCGTGGGAAAATGATAAAAACCCACAACCAACGGCCCAGATCACGCAGCAAACAAATACTACGCTGAGTAGCGAAGCAAGCAGTGGGCAAGGTAAACTGATCACCGTGAAAACGGATGTGCTTTCACTGCACATTAATACCCGTGGCGGTGATATCGAGGAGGCTGATCTGCTGGCCTATCCTGATACTCTCGGTTCCAAAACTCCGTTCAAATTGCTGGAAACAACCCCTGAATTCACTTATCAGGCTCAAAGTGGATTAACGGGTATCAATGGTCCCGATAATCAAGCTGATCGCCCGCTTTATCATGCCACTCAAAATAGTTTTGTTTTGGCTGATGGTCAGAATGAATTGCGTATTCCAATGACTTATACCGCGCCGGACGGCGTTGTTTATGTCAAGACCTTCGTTTTAAAACGGGGTGACTATGCAGTTTCTGTTGATTACAACATCAATAACATCACTGATAAGCCATTGCAGATGGCGTTTTTCGGTCAGTTGAAGCAGAGCGTTGAGCTGCCAAAACATCGTGATACTGGCAGTAACAACTTTGCCCTGCATACTTATCGTGGTGCTGCTTACTCTTCTGATGAAGAAAAATACGAAAAATACAAATTTGATGATATTGAAAGCAAAGCGCTTTCCGTGACCACAAAAGGTGGCTGGGTAGCAATGCTCCAGCAATATTTTGCCACTGCGTGGGTTCCGGGAGAAGGCAAAACCAGTACCTTCTATACCAATGACCTGAAAAACCAAAAAATGGCGATCATCGGGTACAAGGGTGAAAACATCAATATTGCGCCAAACAGCCAGCAGAATATCTCTTCTACCTTGTGGGTTGGCCCTGAAATTCAGGACAAAATGGCAGCGGTTGCACCCCATCTGGATCTGACCGTAGATTACGGTTGGTTATGGTTTATTTCCCAGCCGTTATTCAAGTTGCTGAAATTCTTGCATGAATTCATCGGTAACTGGGGCTTCTCTATTATTGCGATTACCTTTATTGTGCGCGGTATCATGTATCCGCTGACCAAGGCGCAATACACCTCAATGGCGAAAATGCGTCTGTTGCAGCCAAAAATAACGGCAATGCGTGAGCGTTTTGGTGATGACCGCCAGCGCATGAGCCAGGAAATGATGGCACTGTATAAGACAGAGAAAGTGAACCCGCTGGGTGGCTGTTTACCTCTGGTGATTCAGATGCCAATCTTCCTGGCGTTGTATTACATGTTGATGGGTTCTGTTGAGTTGCGCCATGCCCCATTCATTGGTTGGATAAAAGACTTGTCTGCTCAAGATCCTTACTACATCCTGCCATTGTTGATGGGTGCGACCATGTTTGTTATCCAAAAACTGTCACCGACTACCGTGACTGATCCAATGCAGCAGAAGATCATGACTTACATGCCTGTCGTGTTCACGGTTTTCTTCCTGTGGTTCCCGTCTGGTCTGGTGCTGTACTACATCGTCAGTAACCTGGTTACCATTATCCAGCAGCAAGTTATTTTCCGCAGTCTGGAAAAGCGCGGATTGCATACCCGCGAGAAAAAGTAACTGGTTTTTTTAAATATAAGTGGAAGGCGGTCATTGGCCGCCTTTATTATTTTAGTTTTGCAAGATAACGAAATTAGGTCAAAAGAGAGAATTTCATGAATACCACCGATACGATAGTCGCTCAGGCCACTCCTCCGGGACGGGGCGGTGTAGGCATCCTGCGAATTTCTGGCCCTAAAGCTGCGGAAGTTGCTGAGGTGGTATTGGGGAAACTCCCGAAACCTCGTTATGCCGATTACCTGCCTTTCTGTGATGCAGACGGCTCTGTACTTGATCAAGGTATTGCACTTTACTTCCCTGGCCCTAACTCATTTACGGGGGAAGATGTTCTGGAGCTTCAAGGGCACGGTGGGCCGGTTATTCTGGATTTGCTGTTAAAGCGCATTCTGGCGATTTCCGGTGTACGCATTGCCAACCCTGGCGAATTCTCTGAACGGGCTTTCCTCAATGATAAACTTGACCTGGCACAGGCAGAAGCCATTGCGGATTTGATTGACGCCAGCTCCGAACAGGCCGCACGTTCCGCGATGAATTCTCTGCAAGGTGTATTCTCTAACCAAGTCCATGAAATGGTCGAAGCGCTGACTAACTTGCGTATCTACGTTGAAGCCGCGATTGACTTTCCTGATGAAGAGATTGATTTCCTTTCTGATGGCAAGATAGAAGCCAAGTTGGATGAAGTGATCGCAGAACTGGAGCACGTTCGTTCACAGGCACGTCAGGGCAGCTTGTTGCGCGAAGGGATGAAAGTCGTGATTGCAGGTCGCCCGAATGCGGGTAAATCCAGCTTGCTCAATGCACTGGCAGGCCGTGAAGCTGCGATTGTGACTGATATTGCCGGCACAACGCGCGATGTTTTGCGTGAACATATCCATATTGATGGAATGCCACTGCATGTGATTGATACGGCAGGATTGCGCGAAGCCAGTGATGAAGTGGAACGCATCGGTATTGAGCGGGCATGGCAGGAAATTGAACAGGCGGATCGCGTGCTGTTTATGGTAGACAGTACGACAACGGATGCCGTTGAGCCTGCACAAATTTGGCCTGAATTTATGGCTAAGCTACCGGAATCGCTGCCTGTTACCGTCATTCGTAATAAGACAGATATGACTAAGGAAGAAACGGGCGTTGCAGAAGTCAGTGGTTATACATTAATTCGCCTCTCTGCCCGTGATGGGGAAGGTATCGGTTTTCTGCGCGATCACCTAAAAGAAACCATGGGATTCAACAGCAATACAGAAGGCGGCTTCCTTGCCCGTCGTCGTCATTTGCAGGCATTAAACACGGCAGCAGAACATTTGCAGGAAGGCCATCAACAGCTTGTCTTCGCCCGTTCAGGGGAACTGCTGGCAGAAGAACTGCGTTTGGCACAACAAGCATTGAGTGAAATCACCGGTGAATTTACTTCCGATGATTTACTTGGGCGAATTTTTTCCAGTTTTTGTATTGGGAAGTAAGATTCAATAATATCATTAGCTGATTAGCCACAATGATAATTAATCCTCGCTCCCAAACGGAGCGAGAGATGGGACTTACCTTAATGTAAAATCAAGTGTCAGCACAACATCAGGCTTTATGCCCGTTGGTATAGGGCCAACTGAATTGGCACTATTGATCGCATCGAGTGCGGCATTATCCAGTGTGCTATTGCCGGAGGAATTAACGACCTTGGCGGCAGTCAAGGTGCCGTCACCTAGCAGGGTAAAGCTGACTGTGACTATACCTTGTTGTTTCATCCTCTTTGCTCTGCGAGGATAGCGTTTATGGCGTTCTATTTCTTGCCGCAGTCTTGCCGAATAATTGTCTACTTCGCTATTTCCTTGCCCCACCAAAGGTTGTGATGTTGCCGCGCGGCTTATACTGCCTTCTGAATTAGCCTGATCGTTACCATGCGTTTCCTGCTCTGTCTGATTGTTTTTCTCTACCTGCGGTGATTGGGTGGTTTTCTTTTCTGCCACTTCTTGCGGTCTTTCTTTCTGCTGCTTTTGGCGTTTCTTAGGTTTATCGGTTTCTGGCTGTTTTACTATCTTATTTTCAGAGTGAATGGCTTTATCCAGCACGAGTTCCGGTTTTGTTGGTGATTCCGGTGCAGTCAAAAGTGGGGATGGAAGAGAAACAGACTCTGGTTTATTTTCCCACGATGGGGCAGCAATCATTGTAATGGATAGCCCCGTAGTAGAAGCGTTATGGTTAATATGATGTGCCGTGTCATCATCATATGAAGCATGTTGGTTAAACAGCCATATCAGACTGGTATGCAATAAAATGGCGATTAAGATACCAACCAGCACTCTCCTTCTGGGCATCAATGGAAAACAAGCGGCTGGATTGTCTAATATGGCTGTGTTGGTCATACGATCCTCTCATCAAGTCCTTAAAATTGGCTGGTCAAACTGAGTTTAAACGTTCTGCCCGGCGCTGGAATCATCGAACGAGTCAGCGGATCGAGATAGTAGCGGTTGGTGAGGTTTGTGCCAGTCAACTCCATGGAAATAGCAGGAGTGATTTGATAGCTAATATAGGCATCAACCGTAAGCACCGGATTCCAGCGCATTGGGTTATTGGACTGCCCTTTATAAATATCTGGCAAGGCATTCATCAGCCATTTTTCATCTTTGTTTTCTGCCTTGCTGTGATAAAGCATTCGGCTGCCTAGTTCCAGTTTTTCATCAAACAGGCGACCACCGACGCTCAGGTTAGCTGAGTATTTTGGCTGGATAGAGGTGCGTAAATAACCGCCAGGGAAACCACCATCAATACATTCAGGTATGCCATAACGATTCTGGGAATCCAGTCTCATGACAGAATTACTGTCACAGACCTTGTTTTTCATGTTATAGACCAACCCCATATCGGCAAAGAAACTGCCGTTGTCATAACGTGCCTGTAGTTCCAAGCCAGCAATTTTCTGTTTGTCTAATTGGGAGAATTTATAGGTAGTGTCCCGGTCGAACACATTTTCAATGAGGGTGTTGTAATAGGAGAGTTTGATATCAGCATGGCGTTCAGCATCGACTAGTTGGCTGAAATCGTAGACTAAGCCAACTTCCGCGGTTTTGGCGCGCTCAGGCTTAAATTTATGGCCTATTTGGTTGGTTGGAGAACCTGAAAAACCAACGGTATCTTCAAAAATGCTGGGCATTCTTACTGCTTCGGCATAGCGGGCATAAATGCGGAAATCTTCGGTGACATAGGTCGTCGCAGAGAAAGTAGGTGCCCAAGCGTGATCCTTACGTTTTGGCGCTGTCTCCCAGGGATCGTCAACAACAGGGCCTTGTACGCCAGTAGCGTCAGCTCTCTCACCGTGTTCATATTTATAGACTTCTTTGCCGCTTATTGGGTCAATAACCTTTTCATTCATGTCTAATTGGCCATTGAAATAGGGGTTACCGCTTTTACTGAGCTTGCCATTGCTAGGATCGTACTTCCAAGTGAATTTTTCGCTAACCATATTACGCTTTAGGCCATCACGTGAATCAATACGAGTTGTCTCAACCACAGGGTATTCAGTTTGGAGTTTATTCATAAACTCAATCCTCTCTGCGGAGCTCATTTTCAAGCTGTTGTTTGATCTTATAAATTGTTTTCTTTTTTTCATCATATTAGATTCAGTTTCAGTTATTGTTCGCCAATAACTCATTTCATGACCAATGGTTTCCGGTTGTTTCTGATAACGGCTATCTTTTACGGCACGCCGTTCATTAAGCAAATCATCTTGGGACCAATAAGAAACACGCTTGGCTCCAGCATTCAGTTCCAACCATGAAGTTGGCTGCCAGTTAAAGTTAAAGGCGAGGTTGATTTCCTGACGTTGTCCTCTCCGTGCTGGTGACTGGTCGAAATATAGGTTAGTTGAATTATAATCATCATTGGAATCGAGGCGTTCCCGTTGGAAATTTCCCATTAAAGTCAGCTCTAAGCTAGGGTGTAGGGTAAATTTATTGGAAATATCGATACCCCAACGATTGTTTTGAGAATGAGTGAGAGCGGTATTGATCAATGTGCCATCAATATTGGCGTTTCTGCCTTCAAGACCATCTTCCCAACGCCAGTCTCTGTCAACAGGAGTACGCGGATATCCTCCCGCCGTGTTGGTATTGCTGGTGGTGCGAGTTGTCCATAAATTCATGTCGAAGTCGACATAGGGGTTATTCTCAGGCTGCCATTTATAAGTCAGGTTGGCAGCTTTCTGGAGAACTTTCGCTAATGGCCATTGAGGAACTTTATTTTCTTCGGGTATAACCCAGCCCAGGCGTGAAGGCATAATATCGCCAAATTCCATGTGGGTATTGCGAAACCCCAACTGTAGAACCTGATCTTCGGTGAAACGCCAAGTATTTTTAATTAATACAGAACGCATTTCACTGGAAGTGTTAGGAACTTCATTACCGGGACGATAGATACGAGCAGCAAAAGGCAGATAGGGGTCCAGTGTTGTCCAGACATTCTTCATGAGTTCCCTGTCGTTTTCCGTAATGGGTTCATCATAGCGATGGGCGCCCCCTTTGCCGGCAAAATAGTTACCCTGACGACGGTATGCATAGGCCAGCATTAGGTCAAAATATTCCTGCCGTGTTCCTAATGCGATGCGGAAGGCATTATCTTTGAAACCAAACAGTTTATTGTCTTTCGATGAATGAGGCGTAATTTGCAACTCTGGATCGGTTTCAATTTTATTTTGGATAAAGTTAGGAATATCGCGGTAGTCCTGCCCCAATTGTAGAGATGGTGTACGCTCTCTCGCTGAGTTACTACTGGTTTCCAGCTTAGTATTGATACCGAAAGTTTCCCCTTTCGGCACCACATCATCAATACTTAATGTTTTGATGGATACCGCGCCGCCAACCGAACTTTTAATTCCACGGTTCAGTGAAGGGCCTTTTTCGATTTCAATGCTACTGATTAAATTTGCATCGATGTAGTTACGGTTATTGGCTCCATGATAACCACGCCCGACGGTAAGAGCCTGTTCTGTGCCATCAATGGTGACGGGAATTCGCCCTTGTCCCTGAACACCACGGATATTGACATCCAAGGCACCACTATTGCGGGCGTCACCGCTATATACACCTACAGCACCTTTAATTAAATCGGCGGGAGAAGCGCCCTTGTAGCGCTCTATCTGCTCTTTGCCGATATAAATATTGGAGATATCTTTGTCATAGACTGCGTTATAACCCTCTTCATCTTTATTACTGTTATCCGTGACACGAATCTTGCCTAGATCCGTCTTACTATTTGAGGTTGTGACTGTAGGTTTGGATTCGGCAAATAGGGGGGGGGCAATCAGTGATAGTGCCAGTGACAATGCAATTGTGGTGGGGGTGAACTGTGTTTTAATTCGGTATGTCATTGATGTCTCTTGCCTCGATTTATCAATTATCATCACACAAATGAAAAGAATAACTATTTGATTAAAAATATTTTTCTAGTCTGATTAGCACTTCGTTTTTGTTATAGCTGTACATCCAAGCCACATTGCTGTGATTGCGTCGATGGCGGAAAGTGAAAGAAGGTGTCATGCCCCCTATTTCGGCGGCGGGTACTTTTATGACGGCGCTGTAAATCTGCTCATTATCTTGGCGTGTGGCATTTAACATCGGGCTGTAAGCGCCAAAATGACGTTTTTTCAGTGTGGCAAACAGAGAACCATTGATTCCGGGATAGATTTGTCCGGCAATCCCTGTCCGAATTCCCCATTGTTGGTAGCGATCCACGACATGCTGGTCGTTGTCACGATAAACCCAATCGCCGCCGCCAAACAGGACAACGTCTTTGCTAATGGAATGGAATAGAGTGAGGTAGGCTGAGGTAAAGCTGCCATCTTTCCGGCGGAAATTTGGCTGATGACGTAGCTGTTTGTGTTCAAGTTCAACTTTCATGGCTGTTTTGGGCGTGAACGCCCATCGCCATTCTGTTTTGGCACCTACCGCACGGTAATAGGGTTCGCCTGCTCGTTGTTTATATTCAAACAGAGGCCCAAAAGAGAAATCGTGACTTTTGCTTTTGTAGCTGTATCCACTAACCAGTTGAAATGTATTCTCGTTTTCATCATGGTAATTACGATAGTTTTCACCATAAATCAGGCCACGACCAAAAATACCGTGATGACCTGTAAGTTGATAACGCCGACTTAATGTTGCGTCATAAGACGTACCCCATGCTTTGATGGCCTTTGGTATCTGCCTTTTATAGAGTATTTGCTTTATGGGATCAAAATCGTAACGGGGGTTTTCCTGATCAGGAGACATATTTACATTATCATTATAAGCATAACCAGCCGAGAAAGAGCCGCGCCAACTATTTCTCAGATCTATCGCTTCCAGATAGCTGTTAATATTTTTCAGCACGACTTCTGGTAACTTTTGTGCTTTATACAATCCAGTAAACAGTTGCTCAGCTTCCCGATTTTTATGATCCTCAAAATAGACGCGAGCTAATTCCAGCTCGATACGAGGAAAATCGGGCTGTTGATTCAGAACTTGTTGATAATGATAAGCGGCGAGATCTAAATCTCCCTCAAGACGTGCCAGCCCGCCTTGAGCAAAATTGACCAACATTACATCATGTTCCGGCAATTTTTGATAAGCCGAGAGAAAACGTCTGACATCTGACCATTGTCGATGGTTAATAGCCAGGAATAGTGCTTGGCCGATATCATTAATATTGTTTTCGACCTGAAACGTTTGCCCGTTAATGACAATCAGTGAAGCATTATTTTCAACAAAAATAGGATCTGGCGTAATCAGATTGGTTTCATTTTCCTGTTGATTATGTTGTGCTTCTTGCCAGATTTTTCTTGGGGTATCTTCATCGGCATAAACGGGTAGGGATAGGCATAGCGCTACCAGTGCCGTTGATAATATTGGCGTAATTTTATTGTCAGACATCGGGAAACCAGATCACAAAGCTCACGTTATTAAGAATAAAAAAAACAGAGAACAGCCCAGGATGGTACTGTTCTCTGGAAAATTAACGATTACTGTTTAGAACCACCAAAAGCGGTATCTTTGGTGTCATCATCAGCAAATTTCGCATACCCTGCCAAACTAGATGCGTTATCGCCAAAGAAGTGACCACTGGTGCTGCCAACCAAATCATCAGTTATGGCTATACCGTTGAATTTGGCATCAGCGCCAATATTGGCACTAATATCTATTGTCATTGCGGTATTTTCCATGGAACCGACCAGGGTTTTCTCACCGAAGTCTGCGGTAAATGTACCGGCCAGAGCATTGTCACCGCTGTACTGGTTAATACCTGTCACTGTATAAGTTGCTGTACCGTCGGTTGGAATATTGGTAGTGATATCCTTGCCTGCATAGTAAACCGTATGGGTACTATCACCAGCCTGACCGGTCTGAGACCATTCACCGAAGTAAACGTCAGCATTGGCAACTTTGCTGAAATGGAATACCCCCATCCCGCCATGAGAGCCTGGTGCACCTGCTCTTGAGATATTATGAATACCATTGCTGTCCGTTGGTGCCATGCGAGTTAAGCTAGAAAAACCGATGAGTTTTCCTCCACCGATTGAACTGACTCCAATGCCTGGGGCGCCATTCGCACCACCGTGTGAATTTGAACCTGTTTGAGTTTCACCAACCTTGATATATGATGGTGAGCTTATTTGACTCTGCCCGAAACCAACTTCTGCCTGAGCCTGTGCCATAAATCCCAATGTGCCTAAAGCGGCGATTAATACGTTGAACTTTTTCATCATTATCCTCGTTTGGAGTGGGGGATCCCTCGTTACCCAATCTTAAAAACGGCCTGATCTATCGCGCGAGAAAAACGTACACCGTTCAAATGATAATGTAAATGATAATTATTATTATTTGTTTCACTAATAATAGGGTTTATTAGTCAATATCTTTTTTTATTTCATTGATTTTTATTTTATTTTTTACATTTTGGGTAAGGTTTAATCTATCTGATTTTTTTTGAAAATGTGAGATTGGTAGATTTTATTTACTGAGGTTATTTTGTTATTAATAAATTAATTAATATTGAAAAAGTTTCCAATGTAATTAAATTAATAGGGTTATATAATCATTTATAT
>NZ_JADEUG010000003.1 GCF_015163665.1 Xenorhabdus sp. BG5
ACAATCAATTATCGTTAAAAGGGATGTGAAGTGAAGGCTCTCAGAGTCTGAACTAATAGCGCCCCTCTGGGGCGAAATCAAAGCCGCCTTCTATGAAGGCGGTTTTTTACTATCATTTGATAAAAAGAAAGATTATATTCTTAGTGAGCCAGAATAAATACCCATTTATTGGATAGTTATGTCCAGATATTTCAGTGACATATAAACCTGTCAACTAGTTCTTATATATAGAAACAGATTGAAACTATCAATCACAATAATAGGAGAATAGGGAATGACAAATAAAAATAATCAAGGCTCCATTGAATTGGTTTCTGAAATAACGATTGAAGATATCACTAACCTATTTGATGGGGCATTTAGCCATTTCAATTCATCAGTAAAAATCAATTCAGACAATATTCCATTGGGAAGTATGGAGTTTTATCAATGGTCGAGTGATGAAAATTTGCCATTATTGATAAAAAATTACCAAGATTCATATTATAGTGATAATGAATTAAAACCAAATCAGAAAGGGCTTTATTCTTTATGGGCACAATGGTATTTTGGCTTAATTGTCCCACCAATGATGTTAATGTTATTGGAATATCCCCAGGCTGTTGATACGGATTATAAGCTTTTTCAGATTGAATTTCATGAAACAGGCAGGCCAAATGTTGTTTATTACCAGTTAACGTGGTTGGACGAGTCAATATCTTTATTGGCGCGTTATCATTCTATGTTGGATCGGCATATTATTCCTGTATGTGAGAAAATTGCATCCTATCGTGGAATAAATGGTCGTTTATTATGGAATAATATTGGCTATGTTATGCATTGGTACCTAAATAATTTCAGGGAAAGAATAGACGCGGATCAGTATGATACATTAATACAAAATCTTTTCTTTACACAAACGTTACCTGATGGCAGGGGTAATCCACTTTATCGTACAGTGATTATGAAAAATAATGTCATACAACGCCGTTGTTGCTGCCAAAGAAATAAATTACCCGGAGTCGGAAATTGTCACGACTGTCCTCTTGAACCTACAGCGCAATCCTTTTAATCGTAATTGATACTTTATGATGAGAGAGGATTGTGGTGTGTAGCATTTTTCTTAACGGGAGCAAATACTCCCGCTAAGGTCACTCTATTAAATCGATTTAATGTAATAAGATTAATGCGCTCCTCCGTGGTCTTTACCTCCGGCAGAGAAAGGTGGTTTTGCCAGCCAGATCAATAACGTCAAGACAAGGAATATGCCTGCTGAAAGCCAAAAGATCTCATTGGCAGAGATAATTAACCCTTGATGAGTGATCTGTTTTGCCAGGTAAGCTGATATTTGTTCATCATTCATGCCCAATTGAGCTAATTGCTGATGTATTTGCTGATAATTAGGGTTATATGGATTGATGTATTCCGTAAGGTTCGAGTGGTGCATTGATTCACGTTGTGTCCACATTGTGGTTGTGAGGGATGTCCCGATTGAACCCGATAATATACGGGTAAAGTTCGATAAGCTGGAGGCTGAGGCCATTCGTTCTGGTGCTAGCCCTGCTAATGTAATGGTTGTCAACGGCATAAAGAAACAGGCCATGGCAAGCCCTTGAACAAACTGAGGCCATGCAGCGGCAGCGAAACCCATGTCTGGTTCAAAGGTATATGCCCGCCAATAGAAGCAAATCGCATAAGTAATGAAACTAAATGTCACGATATAGCGCATATCTATCTTATGACCAAACTTACCAATGACGGGTGACAATAACAGTGGCAGTAATCCTATCGGTGCGGCCGCAAAGCCAGCCCAGGTTGCGGTATAGCCGTAAACTTCTTGCAATAGCTGTGGCAGTAAAACAATTGAACCAAAGTACATCATGAAGCCGAGACTAATACTCAGTGTACCGATGGAGAAATTGCGCAACTTAAACAGGGAGAGATCGATTATCGGATGATCATCAGTCAGTTCCCATATGATCAGAAAAATAAGTGATATAACCGCAGTAGCAGTAAGGATAATAATCTCTGTAGAATTAAACCAATCAAGTTCCTTGCCTTGGTCAAGCATAATTTGCAGGCAGCCAATACCAATCACCAGTAAGAACAGTCCAGTAACGTCAATGGGGCGGATTTCTGTTTTCGTTTCCCGACCACGCAATAGCTGCATAATGATAAAAATAATTGCGATACCAAGGGGGATATTGATGTAAAAGATCCATCCCCAGTGGTAGTTATCACTGATATAGCCGCCAAGGATAGGACCGCAAATGGGGGCAACAACGATCATTATCGACCATAACGCTAATGCCATGTTGCGTTTCGCTGGTGGATAGTTGTTTAGTAACAAACTTTGGCAAAGGGGGAGCACGGGGCCTGCGGCCAACCCTTGCATCACACGGAAGAAAATTAACATACCGAGGCTGTTGGAAAGGCCACACAGCCAAGATGAAAGAGTAAAAATTGCGGTAGACCAGAGGAATAATTTCACCTCACCGAAACGCTTCGCTAACCAACCGGTAATAGGAATGGAAATTGCGTTTGCGACACCGAAGGAGGTAATCACCCATGTTCCCTGCGAGCTTGACGCACCTAGATTACCCGCAATCGTCGGTATGGCGACGTTAGCAATGGTAGTGTCGAGAACAAGCATGAAAGTCGCCATTGAAAGAGTAATAGTCAAAAGGGCGAGTTTCGTACCTGTAAACGGTTCTCTTGTTACCATGACTCCCCCTTAAATTTGGTTTCCTGAATTACTATTAATAATGTCAGTAACTATTTTGTTTGCAGGAGCCATATCTATCGTCAACGCATTGGTTTGATAGGCGGGAAGGGTACGGCCGGTGGTTGCCAGTACAGTTCCATCAGTGTTCGCTGTGTTCACGGTGACTTTTGTTGATAACCCAATTCGTAAGGGATGTTGTTTTAATTGTTCAGGATCAAGTTCAATACGGACCGGTAAGCGTTGTACAACCTTAATCCAATTTCCACTGGCATTTTGCGCGGGCAATAGAGAAAAGGCGCTACCGGTTCCCATATCAATGCCTGCAATCTTGCCGGTATAGACAACATCGTCACCATAGAAATCGCTGATGATTGTAGCAGGCTGTCCAATCCGCATGTTTGCCAGTTGAGTTTCTTTGAAATTGGCCTCAATCCACATATTGTTGACAGGTACAATCGCCATCAATGGTGTTCCTGAATTGATACGGGAACCCACCTGAACGCTACGACGAGCGACATAACCATCAACTGGGCTGACAATATTGTTTCTCTGCAAGGCGAGCCAGGCATCACGAACGCCGGAAGCCGCTTTTTCGATAGCTGGCTGTTTTTCCAGCGGAGTATCCAGAATAATGGCTTGATTGCTTTTATATTGAGCTATCGCGACATCCAGATCAGCTTGGGCTGCCGAGACAGTTTCGCGCATATGTTGCAGCTCTTCTTTACCAATCAAATTTTGAGTTCCCAATATTTCCCTTCGATTGAGGTCACTTTGAGCTTTTCTGAGAGCAATTTTTTTCAGCTCAATGATGGCCTGATATCTTTTACTGTCGATCATGTGTTGATGAGTGACTCTGACAGTATTGGCTAATTCATTTTTGGCTCTGGAAAGAGCCAATTCAGCGTCACGGGGATCGAGTTGGACAAGAGGCTGACCACTTTTCACAAAATCAGTATTGTCAAAATTAACCGTCACGACACTGCCTGCAATTTGCGACATGACTTGTATTTGATTGCCTGTAACATAGGCATTATCGGTTTCTTGGTAGTGACGTAAAGTGAGAAACCAGTAAACGCTATAGCCAGCCCCAAGCAGAAGGAAAAATAACGTCAATAACATAATGATATGGCGGCGTTTTTGTTTTTTAGTCCTATTTTTTGTTTTCACCTTTGCAGGAGAGTGTTTTTCGCTTGAGGATAGTTTTTTTTCGCTAGACGGAAGTGATGCTTTCTCACTAATACTCATGGAGAGTCCCCATATTTGTTTTTAACTTATTATTAATTGTGTGGCCCCGACAGGACAAAACACGTTTCCAGTAGTGTGCGCTTACACTACTGGAAGAGACGAACGATATGGATTTAAGTATTATCTGAAGATAATAGTCAGCCATACGAAGTATCTGATGATACAGGCTAGTAGAAAAGTTTTTTTAGATCATGTTGCTATAACATGTTTTCTTGGTTCAAAACCGTCCAGAAGAAAGGCAATCACTTACTTAAACAATCCCCAATATTATCTAATTGACCCAAAACTTTTCTCATCAATTTTTCTAACTGTTTTTTCTCCTCTGAATCCAGGATAGACCAAAGCTTAACCAGGCACTCATGCTGTGGTGGAAGTAAACTGTTCAAGAAATTTGAACCTTTTTCTGTGAGATGGAGATGGAGACAACGACGATCATTATGGCTCTCCTTTCTCTCTATCCAGCCCTGCTTTTCTAATTCATCTGCAATTCGGGTTGCATTTGTACGGGAAGAGCCTAATGCAGCGCTGAGTTCTGATGGCTGAATGCTACGGCTTTCTTTGGTATCCAGAATCATTAGAGCCATAAACAAGGTTTCATTGATTCCTTGTGCTTTCAGCATGTTGTTGCGATTTTCCAGCAGTCTGCTCTGGACATGCATAGATAAGCGAGTCAGTAATATCTCTTGATAGGGTAAACT
Organism: Xenorhabdus sp. BG5; assembly: GCF_015163665.1. Classification (GTDB taxonomy): domain Bacteria; phylum Pseudomonadota; class Gammaproteobacteria; order Enterobacterales; family Enterobacteriaceae; genus Xenorhabdus. The sequence continues at coordinate 4,648 of NZ_JADEUG010000003.1, forward strand.
TTTTTGCTGTGCTACACGGCAATTAAGTAACTCTTCTGTGGGAGTGAATGAACTTTCCATTGTTTAGATACCTTATTAGTTTCAACCGGTAAAGTAACTTTTGTTAAAAACCCTACAAATACTATATTAAAAGTTAAATTTAGCAATTATAGTTATTTATTATCATCATATTTCTTTTAATATTGATACCTAATTCATAAATAGCTTGAATATTATTCCAAAAGCTACGGCACCAGACAGTGTTGAAATAATGATGCTTCGAGTTTTGTAGAAAAACAGACAGATGGTTAGGCAGCCAATGAGAGTCGGAAAAAGTTTGCTGTGCTCCTTCATGATATCAGGAATGCTTGAGACGATAAGGAGTGAGCAAATTGATGCAATACCAATGCTGTCGAGTATGACGCTCATTTTTCCTTTTTTTTCTGCTGGCGAGCGATTGATACCCAGACGCAGAGGAAGATAACGGAATAAAAAGTTGGCCGCGCCTACAATAAGTCCGATAAGAAGTATTTTATTATCAATCATATAATGAGCTAAGTATGTAATATATTAATTATGTAAGGTACTGATCATGCATTTTTAGTTTGCAAAAGTGCTGCTAAACATCCACTCATGATCCCCGCGAGAATGGCAATGGGGATCGAAAAAAATGTGATTCCCATTAATGCGCCTAATAAAGCAGCGGTAACACAGTAGGTATTTTGTCTTTTGAAAGATGCTAACAAAAAACTTAAGAATAGAGCTGGAAGCATAAATATCATGGCAGCTTCAATGGCGGGATAAGAGCTCAAATAACCATTACCCAATATGGCCCCAGCTACGGTACCCAACACCCAAGAGAGCCAGGAACATGTTGCAATGGCAACCATCCAGTTCTCACTCCAACTTCGTTGGTTTTTAATCAATTTGGCTGTTGCTGCGGCAAAAACTTCATCAGTCAGGCCAAAGGCCCAAATTACAGTTTTCTTTTCTGATAATTTTTGTTTGATGCGATAACGTAAGGCTGGGCCATACAAAATGTGGCGGATATCCATTGCCATTACGGTTAGCGCAGAAAACCACAATGACATTCCTGCACTCAGTAAAGCGGTGATGACAAACTGGCTGGCGCCCGCATAAATGACACAGGAAAAAAATATGGCCTCTATGGGAGTAAATCCCAATTTAATGGCGCTTAAGCCAAATGCAAAAGAAACGGGAATGTAGCCAATGGCGATTGGAAGACTGTCCCAAATACCTTCTTTAAATGAAGAAGCCTTGTGTGATAGAGGATTCTCGGGTTCTGATGTCTCAGATATTGGTATGTCAGATACAGATTTATCAGGTATTGGCATGGGGTATTTTATTTTTTTGTTAACAGATAAAACAACATTAACAAAATATGATGAAAGTGAAAATATAAAATATATAAATTATTTAAATAATATCATTGAGAACAAAGAGATCGATGGTGATGGACGGGAGTGTACTGGATAGCCGTGAATTTTTGTTAATGTCTTCACGGCTACCAGAGGCAGAATGAAGGAAAGGTTAATTTATGCTTTGTGGGCGGCTTTTCTGGCTGCTTTTAGCCACCCATCTACCGTTTTCTGGTGTGTTTTGATCCAGTCTTCAGCTTGGCGTCCAATATCAGCTTCTGAAATTTTAGCGTTATGCATGAGCTGATTTTGCGCACTGATATCCGCAATAGGTAAGGTCATAATAGCAAAAAGTTTCGCCGCAGCGGGGTTCTTTTCTGCCCACGCTTTGTTTGCCACGATACGCATGGAGCTGGGAGGGAAGCCATAGTTACGGCCGTTAGGCAATTGGGTATTGATGGTATCTCCCTCACCGATAGCAGAGAAGGGGACTTGTAGCCAAACGACATCTTTTCCGGGTTTCAGTACATCACTCACCCAATAAGGTGTCCAGGTATAATAGAGGATAGGCTTACCTGCCCGATAACGGGCAATAGTGTCAGCCATCATAGCCGCATAATTGCCTTGGTTTTGTTCCACGGTATTTTTCAATCCATAAGCAGCTAAATGATGATTGATCGCACTTTCACACCCCCATCCGGGGTTACAGCCTGTCAAATCTGCTTTTCCATCTCCATTACTATCAAACAGCCTGGCAAGGTTAGGATCTTTTAATTGAGCAATATTAGTGATGTGATATTTTTCTGCGGTTTTTTTATCAATAAGATACCCTTGAGCCGCATTTACAACATAACTTCCCTTGCGATAGAAGATGTTATCTCCTCCGGCAGCTTTGTATGGGGCATCATGGATTGGTACCCAATTGACGGCCATAAAGGTGGCATCACCAGAAGCAATGGAAGTGTAAGCAACGTTATAATCAACTTCTTTGATCGGTTTGACGTCATAGCCGAGTTTTTCTAATGCTTTGCAGACAATTAAAGTCTGAAATGTTTCTTCCGTGATTGTACTTTGCAGCGGTTGTACACTGATACCTTTGCCGGGAAGGTCAGCTGCGGATGCTACTGAGGATAATGAGAGACTCATGAATACCATGAGGAGCGTTGCAAAAATTATCCCCTTATTCATGATCTCTTTGCATAAGGTGATTATGCGCATGGTTGTTTCCTCCTTTTGTTGCCAGGTCGGATATCGTTTTGGACGTATTATTTTGACTGGCATGATTTTGATGGGCGGTTTTTTTTCTTATTGAACGAATTGAGAGAAAAAGTCGGCGCAGTAATCCTATTGGCCCAGAGTGATACCAGTGTCCTCCTCTGGTTCGATGATTTTTGCCCAAGGATTGAGTCAGGCGATCAAGGATAATGGCAAGAATGACAATACTTGTACCGCCAACGGCGGCTAATCCTATATCAAGGCGGCCAATACCGCGCAATACCATCAACCCCAAGCCGCCAACGGCAATCATGGAAGCAATGACGACCATGGAAAGCGCTAACATCAATGTTTGATTCACACCCGCCATAATTGTCGGCATCGCCAACGGCAATTGAACTTTGAACAGCATCTGCCGCGGGCTTGCTCCAAATGATCTGGCGGCTTCAATTAAATCTGATGGAACCTGTTTTATTCCCAAAATTGTCAGGCGAATAATAGGAGGTAATGCAAAAATGATGGTGACGATGACGCCGGGTACATTACCTATACCAAACAGCATTACGATGGGAACGAGATAAACGAAAGCAGGCGTGGTTTGCATGGCATCCAGCAAGGGGCGAACAATTTTGGCTAGCCGTTCATTGCGAGCCAACCCGAGCCCAAGGGGAAGCCCAATGATAAGGCAGAAAAATAGAGCAGTTAGCACCAGAGCCATGGTTATCATCGCTTCTGACCATGCCCCAATTGCACCGATCATGATCAGCGAAATTAAAGCGATCACGCCTATTCCTGCCCCGGCAATTTGCCAGGCCAGTAACGCAAAAAATAAAATGGTGATGGGGGGAGGCAATGTCGTCAGGAACTGTTCAAAACCACTGAGGACAAAATCTACCGGGACGCGGATGACTTGAAAAACAGGCCGGAAGTGCACAACAATCCAATCAATGATATTGGTCACCCATGAGTCAAACGGAATGAGCTTATGCTGAAAAGGTGACATGAAATCAAAATGTGCTGGAGGAGTATTGGTTGCAGAAGTATTCAGCCAATCGTGGTTTGATGCAGCAGTAGCCGTGCCACTGTCCATCCAGGGATCACTGTTGTTGGTGGGATCAGTGACTGTCTGTGGAGAGTTATTGTCCATTGGGTGCCTCCTTATCTAAGGCCTGTAGCAATATTCCTTTGGAAATGACACCTAAATAACGGCTATTGTTATCTATGACAGGAACAGCACAAGGAGATTGTGCGACAGTGGATATCAATTCGTTCAGCGGAATATCTGCCGAAACGGCGGTTGGTTTTTCCAATATGGCATGTTCAATGGATTTTTTTTCTGTCAATGCTTGTTGCAGAGAATTGACAGATACCACGCCAATAAATTTCTGGCCTTTTTCGATTAAATAGCCATAGCTTCTGTCTTCATTATCCAGCACTTTCAATGCAGAGCGAGGACCAAAACCTGTTGCGGTATGAAGCAACGTTTCTGGTCGGCGGCGGGCAATATCTTTGGCTGAGAAGACATGTCCAACATCCACACCACGGAAGAATGTTTTGACATAATCATTAGCAGGGCTATTCATAATCTCATCAGGTGTACCGACCTGAACGACAATACCGTCCTGCATGATGGCAATGCGATCACCGATACGCATTGCTTCATCCAGGTCATGGGAAATAAAAACCACAGTACGTTGATGTTCCCCTTGCAGGCGCAGTAATTCATCTTGCATTTCGGCTCGGATGAGAGGATCGAGGGCTGAGAAGGCTTCATCCATTAACAGAATATCGGGATTGTTAGCCAGAGCTCTGGCTAACCCAATACGTTGTTGCATCCCACCGGAAAGTTCATCGGGATATGATAGCGCGTAGTTTTCGAGATTGACTTGTTGCAGTGTTTCAAGTGCTTTTTGATGACGCTCTTCTTTGGGGACGCCCGCAAGCTCCATACCAAACGCCGTATTCTCCAGAATATTCAAATGTGGCATAAGTGCAAATGACTGGAAGACCATGCTGATCTTGCTGCGGCGAACGTCTCGTAGCTGAGTTTCTGTGATGGTGGAAATATCTTCGCCGTTGATAAGGACATGGCCTTTGGTCGGTTCTATCAGACGATTGAGAAGACGTACTAGTGTGGATTTACCTGAACCAGATAATCCCATGATCACAAATATTTCGCCTTCTTCAATGGCCAGATTGACATTTTGAACACCGACGGTGAGACCTGTTTTTTCAAGTATTTGTTCTTTGCTGAGACCAGACGCCAATAACTTAAATGCTGGCTCAGGATTATTGCCAAATATTTTATAGAGATTCTTAACTTCAAGTTTAACAGTCATGGAATAATATTTTCCTGTTGTTGATGATATATTGTGTTCAATTACTCCGGTGCCATTTTACCAACATATACCCTAACATATTAAAATGCACTGACAACCCCTTATTTAACATCATTAATAAAAAGTTATGTTTTCACATGACATAATATTGGAGTGATAAAGTAAGTTTTTGGGTATTAATTTAATGAAATTCAACTAGGTAAATGATTTTTCTCAGAAAACAAAAAAGGTTATTATCATGAATAAATTTAATTTGGTTTTTGTTTTTGGTGTATTGCATTGGTTTTTATGATTTTTTGGTTTTTTATGCTTATTTTTGAGTTGCTATAGTGACACATAGGCTAACCATAGAAAAATTCATGAAAACAATGAGGGGGTTAAATTACTATTAGAATATATTTGTGTGATTAGTAGGTGTGATTCTATTTTGCAGGCTTTAAATGGGGTTTATTGGTATATAAATAACGCTATAACAATAGCATATGTCATTTGTAATTATTGTTTTTTATAATTGATTAATCACATGGTGTGGAATTGAAATTCAGTGTTCGATATTTATTTTATGTATTTTCTATGTTTTGAGATTTTACAGATAAATTTTCAATGAGTTTTTATATTAAACAGTGTGTTAATAGATTTGGAATTTAATATCTAATAATTGGTGAAATAACGAATTGAAATCCATTGTATCTGATTCATCATTTCACATCTCAAGAATAGAAAATGGTCATTGTTGAAAAAAGAGTCAGAGGATTGAGTGCCTGGGCGATGAAATTCACACAGTTTGTGAGTGAACGCTGTTAATGCTTGGGTATAACTGGCTTTTTCGCTCCATTGAGTTGATTGGCAGCAGTGTAGTGTATCTCTTTTAGGGCAAATTAGCCCCCGATTGTCGTTTTCTAACCTGGAATCGACGGATGCTATACTACTGTGTTTGCCATAAATGATAACACTTCTAGTAAAATTTCTGGGTGCTATCTTATTTAATAATAATAAAAACTAACATATGTGCATTATATTGAGATAATTTAACTGTGAAATTTACACTATATATGGTTGTTGATTTTATTATTTTATCTATATGTAGTGTTTTAATCTTTTTTAAAGAGGCAACATTAAAAATAAAGTATTATAACTTATTGGCAGAGCCATAATTTTAATTGTCAGAGGGCGCAATGGTTTCTTTATCAAATTGTCAGATGTGTAACCGAATTCATCATTGCAAATTGATGAATGAGAGATTTAGGCTAGTACAGAAATTTTCAATAATAAATTAAATGGAGGTAGTTTATGTATCATCATTACCTGAATACTCCAGAAGGATTTCCCAAGCCTTATGTACATATCACTGCGGACGATGAAGGAGTAACCAGTATCAATTTCGTCAACGAAAAGAAAGAATTAGAATCGAAGAGTGTGATAACCAGGCAGTGCGTGAAAGAGTTGCAGGAATATTTTAAAGGGAAACGATTAACGTTTACCGTCCCTTTAAGTATGCAGGGAACTGAATTCCAAAAGCGTGTTTGGCAGCAACTTTGTAAAATTCCTTATGGCGAACTGTGGAGTTATAAACAGTTGGCACTAACGTTGGGATCGGTAAATTATTGCCGTGCGGTCGGTATGGCGAATTCACGCAACCCTATTTCTTTGATTGTGCCTTGTCATCGGGTGATTGGACATGATGGTAAATTGGTTGGCTATACCGGTGGGCTGGATATCAAAAGGTGGCTACTCGATCATGAAAAAAATAGAAAGGTAAAAAGTAAACAGAATTAAAATAAAACGCTAATTTATTTGTGAAATCACCATTGGCGTATAAAATCAATCAATGTAATTAAACAAAAAGTGTGTTTTTTTACATTCGGTTATATGTTTCGTGATCTATGTTGCAGACAGTGGACTATGTTATTTGCTGTACTGTACGTGACACAGAGTTCGTGTCTTTTTTATTAAAGGTAAGTGTTAATGTCAAAAATTAAAGGTAACGTTAAGTGGTTTAATGAATCCAAAGGATTTGGTTTCATCACTCCAGAAGATGGTAGTAAAGATGTTTTTGTACACTTTTCCGCCATTCAGTCTAGCGGATTCAAGACTCTAGCTGATGGTCAAAAAGTAGAGTTTGAAATTACTGAGGGTGCGAAAGGTCCATCTGCTGCAAACGTTGTCGCAATCTAATTTCGAATCCCGTATTCTGAAAACCCGTTTTGATAACGGGTTTTTTTAATCTTATTCACTTTTAGACAGTTATAAGATCCTTACAATTTGTTCATCACTGCAAAAGCCAATACTGTCATCAACAATGAGCCGATCACATTCACCAAAATACTAACCAGTGCCCAGCCTATTCTTCCGGCCTGCAATAAGTAAACTACTTCGGCTGAAAAGGTGGAAAAGGTCGTTAGCCCACCGCAAAACCCCGTCGTTAGCATGAGCTTCCAAATCGGATCGAGATGTGTGGCTTTGTTAAAATAGGCCAAACCCAATCCAATGATAAAGGCGCCAATGCAATTAGCCGTCAGTGTACCAACGGCAATCGGGGAAGCCGATGTGTTTAGGCGGAGGCTGATGAGCCAGCGTAGTACACTACCCAGGCCACCACCAATAAATACAGCAAATATAATATTCATCATGATGGTGGCAACAGATTATTTGATTTCTACGCCCTTGGCCTGTAAGTCAGCATGGTACGAAGAGCGAACAAACGGACCACAGGCAGCATGGGTAAAGCCCATTTCCAGCGCGGCTTCTTTCATTTCATCGAATTCAGCGGGGCTAACATAACGCTGCACTGGCAGGTGATGGCGGCTTGGTTGTAAATATTGTCCTAAAGTCAGCATGGTAACCCCGTGGCTACGCAAATCACGCATGACCTCTAAAATTTCTTCGTTGGTTTCTCCTAATCCCACCATTAAGCCTGATTTGGTCGGGATATCTGGATGTGCTTCTTTGAATTTTTCCAGGAGTTTCAACGACCAGGCATAGTTAGCACCGGGACGAACCTGACGATAAACCCGTGGCACGTTTTCCAAATTGTGGTTGAACACATCAGGCGGAGTTGCGGTCAGAATTTCCAGCGCACGATCCATACGCCCGCGGAAATCTGGCACTAAAGTTTCAATCTTAATTGATGGGTTTTTTTCACGAATAGCCGTGATACAGTCAGCAAAATGTTGTGCACCACCATCACGCAGATCGTCACGGTCAACCGATGTAATAACGACATAACGCAGCCCCATATCCTGGATAGTCTGCGCGAGCTTGATAGGTTCATTTGCATCAGGTGCATTTGGGCGACCATGAGCTACGTCACAGAATGGACAGCGACGAGTACAGATGGCGCCAAGGATCATAAAAGTGGCGGTTCCGTGGTTAAAACACTCAGCAAGGTTAGGGCAGGAGGCTTCTTCACAGACAGAATGCAACCCATTTTTGCGCATTGCCGCTTTGATACCCTGAATGCGGCTGGAATCCGCAGGAAGTTTGATTTTCATCCACTCAGGTTTACGCAAGAGTGCTTCACGTTCTGTGGCAATTGTTTTCACAGGGATCAAAGCCATCTTGTCTGCGTCGCGGTATTTGACACCACGTTCCATCTGAATTGGTTTACTCATAATCGTGCTGCTTCCAGTTATATTCTTCAGATTTTGACTTATTGCCTGATGGTTATGAGAAAAATATCAAGGCAAATAAATCCATTAAAATTTTTTTGAAAAATGTTAAAAAATTATATCATCTTTCGTCGATGAGTTGGAATCCCAAGATCTGACAGAATTTTTCCACCAGAATGGGTTGTACATCTTCAATGGTCACTCCGGTGACGAAGTCACTGAGTTGGATCATTTGCATTCCTGCATAACCACAAGGGTTTATGCGTAAAAATGGTTGTAAGTCCATTGCAATATTCAGTGCCAGACCGTGGAAAGAGCATCCTTTTCGGATACGCAACCCAAGGGAACATATTTTGTTACCTGCGACATAAACTCCGGGGGCATCTGGGCGAGCACATGATTCCACGCCAAAATGCGCCAGCGTTTCGATGACGGTATTTTCGATTGAAGTGACCAATTGACGCACCCCAATTTTTGACCGTTTTAAGTCAATCAAAACATACATGACCTGTTGTCCGGGACCATGATAAGTAATCTGTCCTCCCCTGTCTGACTGGACGACAGGGATATCACCAGGTGCAAGTATATGCTCAGCTTTGCCAGCTTGGCCTTGTGTAAATACTTTCTCGTGCTGGACAAGCCAGATTTCATCAGGTGTTTCCGCTGTACGTTGTTCGGTGAATTGATGCATGGCATCAGAAACCGGCTCGTAGGGCTGAATACCTAACTGACGTAAAATAACGGTGTTATGTTGCAATGGGAATTTCATCATTCATTAACAAAAAGTGCCCGCCAGTATAACGCTGTAAGATGATTCTCACCAGTTTGAGAGTGCCTTAATGCAATAATATTGTTCATTAGACGAATATATTTTTATTTTATATTATCATGGTTATATATTTTGACGATTTTCCCTTTAATCTCCTGTTTGAGCTAGCAGATGGTCAAAAAAAACCAACTTCTGATTGTTGGGCATCTTTGTAGTTTTCTGGTGCTCCTTTACAGCCTCTCTATGTTGCTGCCTACTTTTGTGGCTTTGTTTTATAAAGAAAAAAGTGTTTTTGCTTTTTTTGAGACATTTGTCATTGGTTTTATTACAGGTGGAATAGGCTGGTACTTTACCCGTAAAATCAAGGCGCAGCCCAGTACGCAAGATGGTTTTCTTATCATTGTACTTTTCTGGCTGTTGTTCTCATTGCTGAGTGCTTTGCCTTTTGTCCTCGATAAAAGTTTAAACATCAATTTGGTAGATGCAATGTTTGAAGGGATATCTGGCATTACGACTACCGGAGCCACGGTATTGAATGATGTCTCAGCCCTGCCAAAGTCCGTGCTCTATTATCGTGCCCAGCTCAATTTTATTGGTGGTTTGGGCGTCATTGTCCTTGCCGTTGCCATTTTGCCTTTATTGGGGATTGGTGGCGCCAAACTCTATCAATCAGAAATGCCCGGCCCTTTCAAAGAAGAACGGTTGACTCCCCGGCTTGCGGATGGTGCCAAGAGTTTGTGGGTAGTGTATTTGTTGTTGGGCGGACTCTGTTCAGCCAGTTTTTGGGCCGCAGGAATGTCGTGGTTTGATGCTGTCTGTCATGGGATATCAACGGTGTCTTTGGGCGGATTTTCTACCCGCAATGAGAGTCTTGGTTATTACGACAGCGCAGCCATTGAAATGGTGGGAGGCATTTTTTCAGTCCTGTCAGCCGTCAACTTTACGCTCTATTTTGTTGCCCTGACGCGCAGGAGCTTAAAACCGCTGCTAAAAAATGCTGAATTGCAATTTTTCTTACTGGTACTGACGGTGATCGTTGTCATTATCTGGTTAGAATTATACCGTTCAGGCATGTATGGCGTGACAGAAGCCTTTGTTCACGGCTTTTTTATGACCAGTTCCATGATGACGGATAATGGTTTAGCAACCTCTGATTACGCTCAATGGCCTCCCCATACAATATTGCTGTTGCTGGCAGTGAGTTTTTTTGGTGGCTGCGTGGGATCAACGTGTGGAGGCATTAAAGCTCTCCGTTTTATGATTCTGGCAAAACAGAGTGTGAGTGAGATTAACCAGCTCATTCATCCAAATGCCATTTCAACGATTAAAATTGGTCAATCTGTGGTGCAGGAAAGAGTGCTGCGTTCTGTCTGGGGTTTCTTCTTTCTCTATGTCTTTTTTAGTTGTTTCTTTGTTTGGGCTTTGAACTTGCTCGGTTATGATTTGATGACTTCATTTGCTACTGCGGCGGCTTGTATTAATAACATGGGGATAGGATATGGTGCGACAGCACAAGGATTCGGTGATCTTGACCCTATAGCGAAATGGATGATGTGTGCGGCCATGTTATTGGGAAGGTTAGAAATTTACCCAATACTGATCTTATGTTCAAAAGCGTTTTGGCGTTTTTGATCAGAATGTTAGATCGAACATTAATTAATGTTATGGCGTATTGGGCTAAGTCTCCACGAAATAATCATGCCTGAATCTGACTCAATGTTTTTTTATTAACAATGCGCTGACATGTATCAGCGCATTGTATTTTAATGAATCGAGTTTTAATGAATTGTGATTGTCCCATTACAGCACAACGCGAACCAACTCCAGCTGACCCAACTCTTCATACAGCGTTTCAACTTGCTCAATATGTGTCGCATTGATGGTAATGGATACGGAATGGTAATTGCCTTTGCTGCTGGGTTTCACGACGGGAGAATAATCGCCTGGGGCATGGCGTTGAACGACTTCAATCACTTGATCCACTAGCTCAGGTTGAGCCAAGCCCATCACTTTGTAGGTGAATGAGCAGGGGAACTCAAGCAGTTCATTTAATTTCGTTTTCATGGGTATTCCTAAAATATATTTGCCACGGCATCAGGGTTGATTTGCCGTGGCGTGATAATTTTCTAACGGTATGTCATTAATATAGGCTCAATATTTGGCTTTCAAGAGATCAGCCGAACCAGTGGTGGAACATCAGCCGGATATAGTCGATCATACGGCTAAAGAAGCCACCTTCTTTGACTTCTTGCATCACAACTAATGGACGTTGTTCAATGATTTTACCATCAAGCTGGAAGTTGATAGTTCCGACAACTTGATTTTTAGCGAGTGGTGCGTGCAGTTCGGTATTGTTCAATACATAGCTGGCTTTCAGGTCTTTCAAACGGCCACGGGGGATAGTCAGGTAAACATTTTTATCAACACCCAATTGCACCTTATCAGTATCACCATACCAGATTGGCTCTGACGCAAATTCTTTACCAACTTGTAGTGGTGAAACCGTTTCGAAGAAACGGAAACCCCACGTCAATAATTTTTTGCTGTCGGTCTCACGTCCCTTGAAGGTTGGGCTGCCCATCACCGCAGAAATCAAGCGCATATTGCCTTCGGTAGCAGAAGCAACAAGGTTATATCCCGCACCACTGGTATGGCCCGTTTTAATACCGTCAACATTCAAGCTTTTATCCCATAACAAGCCATTACGATTAGGCTGGCGAATGTTGTTGTAAGTAAAATCTTTTTCTTTGTAGATAGCGTATTCATCCGGTACATCACGGATTAGGGCTTGGCCAATCAATGCCATATCATGGGCAGAGCTATATTGGCCGGGGGCATCCAGGCCATGAACGGTTTGAAAATGGGTATTTTTCAGCCCTAAATTTTGCACATATTGATTCATCAAACTGACGAATGCATCTTGGCTGCCCGCCACATAGTCTGCCATAGCGACACAGGCATCGTTGCCAGATTGCAAGTTGATACCGCGGGAGAGCATAGCGACAGAAACCTGGTCACCTGGTTTTAAAAACATCAAAGATGAGCCTTTAAATACCGGATTACCCGTTGCCCAGGCATCTTTACCGACAGTAACGATATCTTCCGGTTTGATTTTTCCTGATTTGATGGCTTGGCCAATGACGTAGCTGGTCATCATTTTAGTCAGACTGGCGGGATCGCGGCGGACATCTGCATCCTTTTCGGCCAATATCTTTCCTGAGTTGTAATCAATCAGAATATAGGCTTCTGAATCCAGTTCTGGTACACCAGGGATCATGGTTTTGAAATTATCATCCGCGTAGGCAGATGCGGAAACGCTGGCAGCCAGAGCGATGCCTAACGTGGCTCTTTTAATAAAACGGGAAGTAACTATGTATTTCATGATTGATTAGATAACATCCGTGAGAGAAGGATTGATAATAAATGACATAATAACAAATGAAAAAAAAGCTGACATTAAACAAAACTGAGTGCAGCAAATTTTATCTGCCTGCTGACAGGAAAATATCAGCAGGCGGTGATGCTATTTATCGCGTTATCGTGATGGTGTTGCCTGAATCAGGGCGCAACAATAAACGAAGATTGCTGCATCTGATCTGTCAATTTCTTTTGCAATTCCATAGCTTGCTGGCGGTTATTGAATGGTCCTAACTGGACGCGATAGACGTTACCAAATGGGATAATACGCCCTTGAACATTAAAGCGCTGGCTCAATGACTGTTGCCATTCTTTGGCTTTTTGCTCAGCGCTGATTGCACCTACTTGTACCATGTAACCGCTTGTTGATTCAGATGCTTCAGCCAGCGGCTGCTTCACTGTATTTTCGTCAGCAGAATTGCTTGTTACAGCAGGAAGCATTGATGATTGAGCACTCAGATTAGGTCTTTCAGGTAAAGCAAAGCTCTGTTTAACAATCGTCGATCCTTCTATTCCCAAACCGGAAAGTGAGCCATCAGGTGAAACAAGAATACCATCCAGTTTCACTTTGCTTTGTGGCATCAAATTGAGCCGTTCTGCTGCTGCATGAGATAATTCGATAATTTTCCCTGGCTTATTGTAAGGGCCGCGATCATTGATCCTGACAATCATCATACGTCCATTGCTTAAGTTGGTGACACGGACATAACTTGGGATAGGCAGTGTCGGGTGCGCTGCCGCTAAAGCATAGGGATTCGCTCGTTCACCAATTGCCGTCAGTTTTCCATTGGATTCTTCACCGAACCAACTGGCGTAGCCTGTCTGGGTAAAGTGAGCAGGATCTTGCACTATGTGATAGGTTTGCCCGTCCCGCTGATAATCACGGTTGGCACTTGGATAGTGAGGTTCATATTGAGGCTCAGCCCCCAGAACTTCACGAGTTGGAACGGGGGGAAGAGAAGATGTCCGATTGTTATCTGTTGTGGTACAGCCTGATATTAGTACAGCCACGATGCCAAGTATAAGCCACTGTTGACGCATGAAACTTCTTCCTCATAAACTTTTGGACAATAATTTACGATGCGTATGTATCGACATGATAATGCCGAACCCCGCCATTAGGACAATTAATGCTGATCCCCCATAACTAATCAACGGCAGGGGAACACCGACTACCGGCAGGATACCGCTTACCATGCCGATATTGACAAAAATATAAACAAAGAAAATCAGTATCAATCCTCCGACCATGACTCGGCCAAAAGTATTCTGCGCTTTGGTTGCAATAAACAGACCACGCATAATAACCAGCAAGTAGAGTACCAGCAAAACCAGGACGCCAATTAACCCCAACTCTTCAGACAGAACGGCGAAAATAAAGTCAGTATGTCGCTCCGGCAGGAATTCTAACTGCGATTGAGTGCCTTGTAACCAGCCTTTGCCAAATATTCCTCCTGAGCCAATAGCAATTTTGGACTGAATGATATGGTAGCCTTTGCCCAATGGATCACTTTCTGGGTCCAATAGCATCATAACGCGGGCGCGTTGGTAATCATGCATCAGGAAGAACCACAATATTGGGATGAAACAGGCAAGCAGTAAAACAGCAACGCCAATGAGTTTCCAATTCATTCCCGCTAAAAATAGGATGAATATCCCAGAAGCCGCAATCAAAATAGATGTACCTAAATCGGGTTGTGCTGCTACCAGTAGCGTAGGGACAAAGGTCAAAGCTAATGCAATGCCTGTATTTTTCAGCGAAGGTGGGCAGAGGTCTCGATTCATAAAGCGAGCTACCATCAAAGGTACGGCGATTTTAGCAATTTCTGACGGTTGGAAACGTACAATACCCAGATCCAGCCAACGCTGCGCCCCCTTACTAATTTGCCCAAAAACATCAACAAAAATGAGCAATATGATACAAACAATATAGAGATAGGGTGCCCAGTTTTCGTACATGCGTGGAGGAACCTGAGCTAAAGCGATCATTATTATGAGACCCATGATGACTTGCCCTATTTTTCGCTCCATCATATCCATGTCTTGCCCACTGGCGCTCCACATAATGAAGAGGCTGTAGACCAGTAATGCCAGAACGCATAGCAATAATGGAATATCTATATGGAGTCGAGTCCAGAAAGAGATCTTGTTTGATGAATCTGTCATGGTGTTACTCAATGGTTTCTGTTTTGGGTAGCTTGTGTTTTGGTCGTATTGACTCCTGTTTCAGCAGAGGCGCTGGCAGGAGAGGTGTTTTTGCTATCCCTGAGTAAAATATGATCCAGAATTTGGCGAACAATAGTGCCGACAGGCGGCCCAGAACCCCCATTTTCAAGAATGACGGAAACGGCAACCGTCGGGTTGTCATAAGGCGCAAAGGCAATCATCAGCTTATGATCACGTAGATGTTCAGCAAGTTTACTTGCATTGTAGGTTTCATAACTGAAAACCTGGGCTGTACCTGATTTAACCGCCGCTTTATATGGCGTACCGGCAAAGGATCTACGCGCTGTGCCATTTGGGGCATTGGCAACACCATACATGCCATCTTTAGCAATTTCCCAATACCCAGAATGAATATCCCCAATCGGTTCGCTGGCAGGGGGCTGGTAAGGCTGCATTTCGCCATTTACACGCGTATTCAGCAAAAAATGGGGTGTTTTCACTACGCCATCATTAATCAAAGTCATTAAGGCTTTTACCATCTGCATAGGGGTTGCAGTCCAGTACCCTTGACCGATACCAACGGAAATCGTATCGCCTTGATACCACGGTTTTTTATAGCGTTTAAGTTTCCATTCGCGGGTCGGCATATTACCGGGATTTTCTTCTTTCAAATCAATGCCAGTAAATTGACCATAGCCGAATTTCGTCATCCATTCGGACATCTTATCAATACCCATATCATAGGCGACTTGATAGAAAAAAGTATCCGCTGACTCGACAATCGCTTTATGTACATTCAGCTTGCCATGTCCCCAGCGTTTCCAATCGCGGTAGCGTTTCTCTGAACCTGGCAGTTGCCACCATCCAGGATCATTGATGGTAGTGTTCTTGGTAATGACATCACTACTAAG
Organism: Xenorhabdus sp. BG5; assembly: GCF_015163665.1. Classification (GTDB taxonomy): domain Bacteria; phylum Pseudomonadota; class Gammaproteobacteria; order Enterobacterales; family Enterobacteriaceae; genus Xenorhabdus. The sequence goes on from NZ_JADEUG010000003.1 coordinate 20,431, forward strand.
GGAGGCCACGGCAATAAAAGGCTTCACTGTTGATGCTGGTGGATAAGCGCCTTGTGTGGCACGGTTAATTAAGGGGCGATTGGGATCATTGAGCAGAGATTTATAGTCCTGGCTCGAAATACCATCGACAAATAGATTCGGATCGTAGCTTGGGTTGGAAACCATAGCTAAAACCTCCCCTGTGCGGGGATCGGTGACTACAACACCTGCCCGGCTGGTCGTCAATATCTCTTCAATATAGGTTTGTAGCTCTAAGTCAATGGACAGGTAAATATCTTTGCCAGCTTGTGGCGGTTGTTCATGTAGCTGGCGGATCACTTTACCGCGGTTGTTGACTTCGACTTCTTCATAACCCGGCTTGCCATGCAGGACGGATTCATAATAACGTTCAATACCCAGTTTTCCAATATCATGGGTGGCTGCATAGTCTGCAAGAATGCCTTCTTTTTCTAGTCGTTCTACATCCTTGTCGTTGATTTTGGCAACATAGCCGATCACATGGGTGAGAGCGGAGCCATAAGGGTAATAGCGACGTTGGTATCCTTTGATTTCCAATCCTGTAAAGCGATATTGGTTGACAGAGAACCGAGCAACCTGAATTGGAGTCAATGAGGTTTTTAGCGGAATAGAAGTAAAACGGCGTGCACGTTGACGCTCTTTTTCGAAGGTTTCAATATCTTCGTCAGTCAGCCCAACGACAGAGCGCAGATCGTTTAATGTCTTATCAAGATCAGCGACTTTTTGTGGCACGATTTCTAACTGATAAATAGTTCGGTTAGCTGCCAGTGGTGTGCCATTACGGTCATAAATGATGCCCCTGCTTGGGGCTATGGGAACGAGCTTAATACGATTTCCATTCGATCGGGTTTGGTAATCTTCGTGGCGCGTGATCTGGAGATGATAGAGATTGGCAAATAGGATACCGGTTAAAATAATAATGCCTATAAACGCCACGAATGCACGGCGTATGAATAAGGCCGATTCAGCCGAATGATCGCGAAAAGGGGTTCGTTGATTCTTCATCCCATTGCCAGAATTCACGGTGTCAGATTACCCAATTTATTCCCGATGATAAGGGTGGTTAGTAGTGATGCTCCACGCCCGATAAAGGCTCTCCGCAACCATAACTCGTACAAGAGGATGTGGCATGGTTAAAGGAGAGAGTGACCAGCTTTGCTCCGCGGCTGCTTTGCAGGCAGGGGCCAAACCTTCAGGGCCACCAATTAACAGGCTGACATTTCTGCCATCCAGCTTCCAACGCTCAAGCTGCTGTGACAATTGTGGAGTATCCCAACGAGAGCCGGGAATATCCAGAGTCACAATACGATTACCTTTACCAACGGCAGCCAGCATCTGCTCGCCTTCTTTTTCCAGAATGCGTTTGATGTCAGCATTTTTGCCCCGTTTTCCCGCTGGAATTTCAATAAGCTCAAAAGGCATATCCTTGGGAAAACGATGCAAATAATCCATAAAGCCGGTCTGTATCCAGTCCGGCATTTTTGTTCCTACAGCGACCAGTTGTAACTTCAAACTCAACTCCAGAGTTTTTCCAATTCGTACATACGGCGGCTGTCTTCTTGCATCACATGTACCATGATCTCGCCAAGATCGACGACTATCCAGTCTGAAATGCCTTGCCCTTCAACACCTAAAGGCATAATGCCGGCTTGGCGGCAGTCATCCACCAGATGATCTGCCACAGACATCAAGTGGCGAATTGATGTTCCGGTGCAGATAATCATGCAGTCAGTAATACTGGATTTTCCACGAACGTCTATAGAAACAATATCTTGTGCTTTGGAATCTTCAAGTCTGTCAATAACAAATTGTTGTAGTTCTGTGCCTTGCAAAAGGATCACCTTTATTTCATCAAATTGGTTAAGTAACGCAGAATAATAGCATGCCAATCTCTATAAAAGTAAGCGAGTTAGCTGCAAATCACCGTATAGTTTCGTTATTTCTTATATAGTCCCTGTGAATCGATATAATTTTGTATCGATGGGGGAAGCAAATCATCACAACTTACCCCTTGCTGGTGACGTTGGCGAATATCCGTTGCTGAAATGTTTAACAACGGAGTGTCAGCCAGATAAATATGACCATATGGTTTTTGGCTCAGTGGGAGTGGAAAGTCAATTTGGTTCTTTTCAAGCCACGATTGCATTCCTGGAGCTGAAAGTTGACTTTGATAACCCGGACGAGAGCAGACCAACAGATGACAAATATCGAGCAACTCTTCCCACTTATGCCAGGTATGAATAGTTTGTAATGAATCCTGGCCAATGATGAATGCCAATGGATGCTGCTCACCGATTTCCTGACGAAAAGATTTCAGTGTTTCTACTGTGTAAGAGGGAGCTTGCCGTTCTAGCTCACGGGTATCTACAGTAAACAGAGGATTATCCTGCACGGCCAGACGAACCATTTCCAATCGTTGCTGGGCGGTTGCCTCCGGTTGAGGGCGGTGTGGAGGAACGTGATTCGGTAATAAGATAACCTGCTTGAGTCCCACTAATTGGGCCAATGCTTCCACAGGACGTAAATGACCATAATGGATGGGATCGAATGTGCCACCGAATAAAGCCTGAATAACCGGAGAATTCCCATTGGTTTCAGAACCGATGGCATTGATTGGGGCAATATTCGTTGAGTCAATATCTTGATCGATATTGATCGGATCAATAGAGTCAAGCATTCAGGAAGCTCTCTGGTAATGGTTTTCCGCATAACAACATGGAAAGCGTTTCCAGGTCAGCCCAAATGGATTGGCTATAATCCTGTTTGACGCGCAGTTCCATCTGAGTCAACAAATGTATGGCAGATTGCAGTTCTCGCTGTGACAGGCGCTGTAGTGCCGTTGACAGCAATGCTCTGCGGTTTTGCCAAATCTTGTGTTGATCAAACAAAGTCTTCAAAGGGACAGTCGTATATTGACGCTTAAGTACCAGCAGCAGTATTAGCTCCCTCTGTATGGTACGGAGCAAAATAATCGTCTCGGTATCTTCTTGTCGAAGTTGTTTCAGTATATGCCATGCCCGCTTTATTTTTCCTGCCAGCAAAGCGTCAACCCAATGATAGGGAGAAAAATGGGCTGCATCGTTGACAGCTTCTTCTACGCGAGGAAGTGTCAATCGATTATCGGGATAGAGCAGGGAAAGACGTTCCAGAGCCTGGGCCATTGCCAATAGGTTTCCTTCATAGCAATAGCATAGTAATTGATTGGCTTCATTTTCCAGTAATAGCCCCATGTTTTTGGCACGTTGTGCCACCCATTGTGGCAGGCGATTTTGCTCAGGTGTCAAACAACTGACATAGACTCCATTTTGCCCAATCGCTTTGAACCACGAGCTATTTTCTTGTGCTTTAGTCAGCTTGTGCCCACGCAATATCAGTAAGATATCTGAATGCAGCAACCCTGATAGCTTGGTCAGACGCTCTGCCATTGTGGTATTAGGACCATTTTCTGGAAGCAGCAGGGTGAGAGACTGACGGCTGGCAAACAGGCTAAGTGACTGACATAAACTGAAGATTTCATCCCAATCGGTATGATTATCCAGTGTAAAGGTGAAATGCTCCCTAAAGCCATGTTGTTCAGCCACTTTGCGGATACTGTCTTGACTTTCTTGCAATAGTAATGGCTCATTGCCCCACAACAGGTAGCTGCCTCGCAGCTCTTCATTGAGCTGCGAGAAAAGTTGTTCAGGATACAGTCGGATCATTGCTTCTGTATGGCCGTAGCTTTTTGTTTTGCCTCGGCTTTCAAGAGTTCTGCGCTATGAACGGTCAGCAATTGGCGCATAAGCTGACGGGCAGCCTGTTCGCGCATTTCCTGTTTAACCAGTTCATCTTCTGCATCTTTTGCCAGTGCTTCCAATGGGTTATCGAAGAACGAACGATCAACCTTTGCCCGCAATGGATAGATGCTACCATTTGGCATCAGAACTTGCGCATCAACATTCAGTACCAACAGACGTTCAGCCGCTTTACCATCCTGAAAGATAGAAACTGTCTCTTTGTTTTCATTAGAGCCAACCAGTTTCAGGATAGGTAATGAAGCATCACCGTTTTCCACAATTTTGACATCGTTTAACCGAAGTTGCTGACGTACTGCCCGTGCCAGAGGACCATAAGGATCTCCAGAGCTTAATTGCAATGTTTGCAGCTCCTTTGGTACTTGTGTTGTGCCGCGAAGATGAAAACCGCAGCCAGCGGTGACTAGCACCGCTAACCCGAGCAAAAACGTGCAAATATGATGTCGTAGATTCTTTTCTACCACAAATAGGGTCTCCTGTTATCAGCCTACAACCAGATTCAGTAACTTACCTGGAACATAGATGACTTTGCGGATACTGACGTCTTCAAGATATTTCTTCACACCGTATTCTTGCATCGCCATCTCTTGGACATACTCTTTTGTTGCCTCTGCCGCGACTGTAATGCGGCCACGAACCTTACCGTTAATTTGAATAATTACCAGTTTAGTATCGTCTATCATTGCCTGCTCATCAGCTTGTGGCCATGCCGCAGTGTCAATGTCATCCTCATTACCAAGCGCTTTCCACATGGCGAAGCAAGCATGTGGTGTAATCGGTGAAAGCATACGTACAATCGCAGTGACTGCTTCTTGCATCAGAGCGCGATCTTGCTCTGTTTCCTGTGGCGCACGAGTCAGTTTATTCATCAGCTCCATAATGGCCGCAATGGCAGTATTGAATGCTTGACGGCGACCAACATCATCAGTGACTTTCGCAATGGTTTTGTGCAAATCACGGCGCAGATCTTTCTGTTCTGTCGTCAGGTTGCTGATATCCAGTGGCTGGGTTGCCCCTTTGTTGCTGTGCTCGTAAACCAGACGCCAAACACGTTTCAGGAAGCGGTTAGCACCTTCCACGCCAGATTCTTGCCATTCCAGAGTCAGTTCTGGTGGTGCAGCGAACATCATAAACAGACGAACGGTATCTGCACCGTATTTATCGACCATAATTTGTGGATCGATACCGTTGTTCTTGGATTTCGACATCTTGCTCATGCCGGTATAAACCAGCTCATGGCCGTCTTTATCTGTTGCTTTGACAATACGGCCTTTCTCATCGCGCTCAACAATGGCATCAGCTGGAGATACCCAGACTTTCTCGCCGCTGTTGCCGGTATAGTAGAAGGCGTCAGCCAGAACCATGCCTTGGCACAGCAGGCGCTTGGCAGGTTCATCCGAGTTGACCATGCCAGCATCACGCATCAATTTATGGAAGAAACGGAAGTACATCAGGTGCATGATAGCGTGTTCAATACCACCGATGTATTGATCCACTGGCAACCAATAGTTAGCCGCTGCTGGATCCAACATGCCTTTATCATAATCTGGACAGGTATAGCGTGCGTAATACCATGAGGATTCCATAAAGGTATCAAAGGTATCAGTTTCAAGCAGTGCAGGTTGGCCGTTAATGGTCGTTTTTGCCCATTCAGGATCCGCTTTAATTGGGCTGGTGATCCCATCCATCACGACATCTTCTGGCAAAATTACCGGTAATTGATCTTCTGGAACAGGGACAACAGTGCCATCTTCCAGTGTTGCCATTGGAATTGGCGCACCCCAATAACGTTGACGAGAAACGCCCCAGTCACGCAGGCGGTAATTGACTTTACGCTGTCCGACGCCCATTGCAACCAGTTTGTCTGCGATAGCATTGAAGCCTTCTTCATGGCTCAGTCCACTGAATTCACCGGAATTGACTAGGGCATTTTTATCAGTAACCGCTGCTTCCTGAACGTTTGGTATATTGCCATCGTTGTCAAGAATAACGGCTTTTATTGGCAGGCTGTATTTAGTGGCAAATTCCCAGTCACGTTGATCGTGTCCTGGAACAGCCATTACCGCACCAGTGCCGTATTCCATCAAGACAAAGTTGGCAACCCAGATAGCGAGTTTTTCATTGGTCAATGGATGAATGACAAACATGCCTGTTGACATGCCTTTTTTCTCCATCGTTGCCATATCAGCTTCGGCAACTTTGGTATTACGGCATTCGTCGATAAATTTCACCAGTTCAGGATTATTTTCCGCCGCCTGTTTTGCCAGAGGATGACCCGCTGCTACAGCGACATAAGTTACCCCCATGAAGGTATCAGGGCGCGTGGTATAAACAGTGAGTTTTTCCTGGCTGTCAGCAACATTGAACGTGATTTCGACACCTTCAGAACGGCCAATCCAGTTGCGCTGCATGGTTTTGACCTGTTCCGGCCAATCTTCCAGTTTATCCAGATCGTTTAGCAGCTCTTCTGCGTAAGCAGTGATCTTGATGAACCATTGTGGGATCTCTTTACGCTCAACCTGGGTATCACAACGCCAGCAACAGCCATCAATCACCTGCTCATTAGCGAGAACAGTCAGGTCATGTGGACACCAGTTAACGGCGGAAGTTTTTTTGTATACCAGACCCTTTTCGTACAATTTAGTGAAGAACCACTGTTCCCAGCGATAGTATTCTGGCGTACAGGTCGTGACTTCACGATCCCAATCATAGCCAAAACCCAGTTTTTTTAACTGGTTTTTCATGTACTCAATGTTGGAATATGTCCACGGAGCTGGGGCAGTATTATTCTTGATCGCAGCGCCTTCTGCTGGCAAACCAAACGCATCCCAACCGATAGGTTGCAGTACGTTTTTGCCCAGCATGCGCTGATAACGGGAAATCACATCACCAAGGGTGTAGTTACGGACATGGCCCATATGTAGTCGGCCAGAAGGATAAGGTAGCATAGACAGGCAATAATATTTTTCTTTGTTGTTGTCTTCTGTCACTTTGAACGTTTGCTTCTCTTGCCAATGAAGCTGGACTTGTTGTTCTATGTCTTCTGGACGATATTGTTCTTGCATGGCACCGATAATCCTATGGTGAGTAATAAATAAAGCTACGCCTTTAGCGCGTTTAGTTTGTTTATGAAGTCTAAGGTTCCATAGCATAGCTGATAAGGGATAGGGGCAACAACTCTTGTTAAAGGAGGAATGCGGAAAATTACTTATTTTTAGGGGAAATTTAAGATCGGCGGCAGTCTTGCCTTCCGCCGACGAGGAAAAATCAGTGCAGAATTTTCGCCAGAAAATCGCGGGCACGCTCTGATTTCGGGTTAGCAAAGAAATCGTCTTTCTTACTGTCTTCGACAATTTTGCCTTCATCCATGAAAATAACGCGATGTGCGACTTTCTTGGCAAAACCCATCTCATGGGTGACTACCATCATGGTCATGCCTTCGTTCGCCAATTCCACCATGACATCCAGGACTTCATTAATCATTTCAGGATCAAGGGCAGAAGTAGGCTCATCAAATAGCATAGCTATCGGGTCCATGCAGAGTGCCCTGGCAATGGCAACACGTTGTTGCTGACCACCGGAGAGTTGTGCAGGGAATTTATCCGCATGGCTGGCTAATCCAACTCGCTCCAGCAGTTTTAAGCCTTTTTCAGTCGCTTCTTTCTTGTTGCGCTTTAACACTTTAACCTGAGCCAATGTCAGGTTTTCAATAATCGATAGATGAGGAAAAAGTTCAAAGTGCTGAAACACCATTCCCACCTTGGAGCGCAATTGTGCCAGATTGGTGTTCTTGTCATTGACTTTTGTGTCGTTTACTCGAATTTCACCTTGCTGGACAGGTTCAAGGCCATTGACCGTTTTTATCAGTGTGGACTTGCCGGAACCAGAAGGCCCACAGACCACGACCACTTCGCCTTTTTTGACTTCAGTTGAGCAGTCAGTAAGAACCTGAAATTGGTCATACCACTTGGATACATTTTTCAGGGAAATCATCAAACAGTCCTTTTCTTCAAATAGTTAACCAGCATAGAAGCGGAAAAACTAATCACAAAATAAACAAAGCCGGCAAACAGAACCATTTCAATTTGGGTCCCATCGCGCTCACCAATATTCGTTGCTGTACGGAAAAAATCCGCCAGACTCAATACATATACCAGAGAAGTATCCTGGAATAATACAATGCCTTGTGTCAGCAGCAATGGGATCATTGCCCGAAATGCTTGTGGCAGTATGACCAGCCGCATGCTTTGCAATTGCGTCATACCTAACGCCAGCGCAGCAGAAGATTGCCCGCGGGAAATGCTCTGAATACCTGCCCGAATTATTTCGGCGTAGTAAGCTGCTTCAAAGAGCGAAAAAGCTACCATTGCAGAAATTAAACGGATATCGGTTTTTGGTGAAATGCCTAGAATATTTTGTAATAAGTTAGGCACAATCAGATAAAACCACAGTAATACCATCACCAGCGGAACTGAGCGGAACAGGTTAACATATAGGGCAGCAAACCAGTTCAATGCCTTGATGGATGAGAGGCGCATCATCGCCAGAATGGTTCCCCAGACAATGCCTATGATAACGGCTGTCACGGTAATTTTTGCCGTTATCAACAATCCATCCAGAAGGAAGGGCAAACTTGGTACAATCGAACTCCAGTCAAACTGATACATTTCTTATCGCCCTCCCATATTGCCGGGTAAACGTACTTTTTTCTCCAGTATGCTCATGGCAAGCATAATCACCAGGTTGATACCCACATAAGCCAATGTGATCGCGGTGAATGATTCATAGGCGTGAGCAGAATAATCCAGCAATTTATTGGCCTGAGCAGCCATATCAACCAACCCGATTGTGGAAGCAATGGCAGAGTTCTTCACCAAATTGAGCATTTCCGAGGTCATTGGGGGAATTATCACTCGGTAGGCGTTTGGCAGCAGAACGTGACGGTAGGTTTGTGGCAAGGTTAAGCCCATTGCCAGACCTGCGGCTTTTTGCCCCCTTGGGAGCGACTGGATTGCCGCGCGAACTTGCTCGCATACGCGGGCAGCGGTGAATAACCCTAAGCAGATGACTGAGGAGATAAAAAATTGGATATTGGGATCCAGCTCCATTTTGAACCAATCACTCAAATTTTTGGGCAGGAATTCAGGAACCACCAGATACCAAGTAAAAAATTGGACAATAAGAGGAACGTTGCGAAATAACTCTACATAACAGGTTCCAAGCCCGGAAAGGAACTTATTCGGAACTGTACGGAGAATACCGAACAATGAGCCGACAAGGAATGCAATGATCCAGGCACAGGCGGAAAGTGCCACCGTTACCTGAAAACCCGAAATAAGCCACCCCAAATAGGTGGTATTACCAAAAGGGGCGGCTTGTAAAAAGATGCCCCAATCCCAATTAGCGGACATAATCGAACTCCCTGATATGGGGTTAGCTGTCATTCATCGAATTTAAATCTGGAAAAAAATGAGGTAGGGAACGACTACCTCATACCCGTCTTGCCAATCAAATCGGGATTTTGGTTGATTAATTCAATGCCTTATCGTTTGGTGATTTAAACAAAGCTTTCATTTCATCTGACATAGAGAAGTTTAAATTTAGCTTCTTAGGTGGAATGGGTTCTTTAAACCAGCGATCAAACATTTTTTCTGCTTCACCGGAGGTTTGTGTTTTGGTAATAACGTTATCAATCAATTTCTTGAATTGAAGATCATCTTTGCGCAGCATACAGCCGTATGCTTCTTCCGATTGTGGTTTGCCAACAATGATCCATTGGTCGGGTTTTTTCGCTTTTGCGCGTTCACCGGCGAGTAAGGCATCGTCCATCATAAAGGCGACAGCACGGCCTGATTCCAGGGTACGGAATGAATCACCGTGGTCTTTGGCACTGATGATACGCATTTTCATTTGCTTTTCATCATTGAGCTTATTTAACAAAATTTCAGAAGTTGTGCCGGAAGTCACAACGACATTTTTTCCTGCCAGATCATCAAATCCCTTGATGCCTGAATCTTTTTTGGTCAGCAGGCGAGTACCGACGGAAAAGATGGTATTGGAGAATGCCGCTTGTTTCTGTCGTTCAATGTTGTTGGTAGTAGAACCACATTCAAAATCGAAAGTACCGTTTTGTAGTAGGGGAATGCGGTTCTGGGAGGTAATCGGGATCAGCTTAACTTGCAAATTAGGCATATCCAGTTTTTTCTTGACGGCTTCAACGATCTGGTTGGAATAATCTTGGGAATAACCCACGACGTTTTGTTGATTATCGTAATAAGAGAATGGAACCGAAGATTCTCGGTGTCCAACAACGATAATGCCATTGTCTTTGATTTTTTTCAGTGTTCCTGTCAATTCCTCAGCATGGGCAACCCCGACTGCGCTAAGCAACATCATGGTTAACATCAACTTACGCATATACAGCTCCTTTATCTGGTTATTTTTCGTGAAATTGGATTTTCTTACAGATAATTGTGTTTCTGCATGTTTCTACATAAATAAGACTGCCGAAACGATTTTTCTGGTTCCCTTGTTTATGTTCTGTAAAAAAATAATTCATAATGTTACTTTTTTGAAACCATAATGTTTCTGTTTCGAGACCCACATCGCACTATAAATAAACAATTTCATTTATGTGTGATTAAAAAGTGAATAATATTGAATGCTGTTCACACTTTGCGCCATTCAAAGTAATGTTCTGTTTTGGTGGGTATTTTATGGTGAAATATGTGATGAATTTTTGTTATTTCGGTGATGAAATCGATGATTAAATAAAATCAAGGCATAAGTAATATGCCCTGATCACTATTAACGTTTAATTATAAGAAAATAGAAAATTAAGTTTTGCGGCGTTTTTCTATCCAAGCAAAGATGAAAAACAGGGCACTTGCTCCCCATATTGGCCAATTGCCGAAGCGAAAATAAGGTGTTATCCCTGTGGCTGGGGTTACTTTGGTTTCCAATACCTGTCGGGTAAATTGTGGAAGTTCAGCCTGAATGGAGCCATCCGGGTTGATTACTGCTGTAACACCATTATTTGTTCCTCTTAGCAGAGGACGTCCCAGTTCAAGAGCGCGCATCCGTGCCATTTGGAAATGTTGCCAAGGGCCAATGGAACGTCCAAACCAGGCATCATTAGAAACAGTCAGGAGGAACTCGGTGTCAGGTTTGAAATTATCACGCACCTGTTCACCCAAAATAATTTCGTAGCAGATAGCGGCAGTAATGTTGTGCCCGGCAACAGAAAGTTGAGGCTGGATGTAATTACCTTGGCTAAAAGAAGACATCGGCAAATTGAATAAAGGTGCCAGTGGCCGCAGTATTGATGCCAATGGCACGAACTCACCAAACGGTACCAGATGATGTTTATCGTAGCGGGTTGGTGCTGGGTATTGGTAAGGTATCTTATCCCCTAATACGATGATGCTGTTATAGAATTTATAGCCTTCCAACGTCGGTCGGGCGTCCACAATGCCAGTGATCAAGCTGGTATTATGTTTTCTCAGCACGGTATCCAGTTTAGTCAGAAAATCACTCTGGTTATATTCATAATCAGGAATAGCAGATTCCGGCCAGATGATGATTGGCGTTTTACCAATGAAGGGGCGACTGTTATCCAAATAGATATCCAGTGTTTTCCCAAGAGCGGTGGACTCCCACTTAATGGCTTGGGGAATATTACCTTGAACCAACGCAATATCAGTGGCTTTTTCTGGTTGTAGGGTATACCACGGGTAGTGCCTCATTGGCCACGGTAACAGTAGCAGGATAATGGCTAAAATAGCTGCGGAAATTTTTTTCTGGGTAACAGCAACAACCAGCAATCCGCTGATCATCATCAGTAAGAAGGTAATACCTTCTACACCCAGAATAGGCGCAATGGCTTTCATCGGGCCATCAATTTGGCTGTAACCAAATTGTAACCACGGAAACCCAGATAACACCCAACCACGCAAGGATTCTGTCAATTGCCACAGCGCTGGACTGGCTATAACCAGCCTGATGCTATTAGAAGCCGGAAAAAAGCGGTTCAATACACCAGTAAATAAAGCGGGATAAAGGGCAAGATAGGCAGATAGCAAGATCACCAAAAAGATATTGATAGCGGTTGGCATGCCACCAAAGTCAGCGATACTGACATAAACCCAGTTTGCGCCACTGCCAAACAAACCAAGGCCCCAGCATAAACCAATAAAGCAAGCTTGGCGGGTTGTTCTGTTCAAGGAAAGGATTTGCAGGCCAAAAAGGGAAACAAGGGCAGCAGGCCAGAAATCAAAAGGTGAAAAAGCCAGCGTTCCACTGGCTCCGAAGAAAAGTGCCAGCACGGCACGTAACCGCTGGCAACTCATTAATGAGGCTTTGTTCATCCAGATCCTATTTATTGTTTATCAAGGCCAGGAACATCAGCATCATCCGGTATTTTTACATGAACCTGAATGATTTTACGGCTATCAGACATTGCCACTTTGAAAAGGTAACCATCAATGGTGATGGATTCCCCACGTGAAGGCAGATGTCCAAATGCCTGCATGACTAGCCCACCAATAGTATCAACCTCTTCATCGCTGAAATTAGTGCCAAAAACGTCATTAAAATCCTCGATTTGAGTCAACGCCCGAACTGAATAGGAGTGGCGACTTAGGGTACGAATATTGTTATCTTCATCATCATCGTATTCGTCTTCTATTTCCCCCACAATCAGTTCAAGAATATCCTCAATGGTGACCAGCCCCGAAACGCCGCCAAATTCGTCGATCACAATCGCCATATGGTAGCGTTGGGAACGGAATTCTTTCAGCAGGCGGTCAACACGTTTACTTTCCGGCACGACAACAGCCTGACGAAGGACTTTATCAATGCTGAAAGGTTCTGCATTTGTACGCATGAAGGGTAGCAGATCTTTTGCCATTAATATGCCTTCGATGTGATCTTTGTCTTCGCTGATCACAGGAAAGCGTGAGTGGGCCGAGTCGATAATAACATCCAGACATTCGTCCAGAGATTGGTTGCTTTTTAAGGTAACGATCTGTGAGCGTGGGATCATAATGTCACGCACGCGTTGATCAGCAATATCCATGACACCTTCGAGCATCTCGCGGGTATCGGGATCGATTAGGTCGTTCTGCTCAGAATCACGGATCAGTTCAACCAAATCATCACGGTTTTTCGGTTCACCGTGAAAAAGCTGATTAAGAAGTGCAAAAAAGCCTTTCTTAGGGCCAGGGTTATCGTTACTTGAAGGATGGTCGTCGCTCATGGCGTTTTAATGAAAATTTCCCATATAAAATCGTAGACTGTTATGTTTAACATAAAAATGTTAGCAATGGTTATTCTTTTTCCGCGAGGTAGGGATCAGAATAACCCATTTTTTTTAGGATCTCTGTTTCCAGAGCTTCCATTTCTTCCGCTTCATCGTCTTCAATATGATCATATCCCAGAAGATGAAGGCTGCCGTGAACCACCATATGTGCCCAGTGTTCTTCGACAATTTTTTGTTGCTCATCTGCCTCTTTTTCAACAACTTGACGACAGATAATTAAATCACCGAGTAAGGGTAATTCAACTTCAGGTGGAGCTTCAAATGGGAAAGATAACACATTAGTTGGTTTATCTTTCCCACGATAAGTGAGGTTTAAATCGTGGCTTTCTGCCTCATCGACCAGGCGAATAGTTACTTCACTTTCGGCCAGAAATTGTGGCAAAACACTTTCCAGCCAGCGTTGGAAAAGAGCTTCTTCAGGAAGCCCTTCGGGGTTTTCACATGCAATTTGCAAATCTAATATGACTGAACTCATCGTGCTTCCTGTTTGCGTTTCTCATTGAGCGCTTTTTTGCGTTCCTGTTCCGCCGCTTCCCATGCTTCATAGGCGATAACCACTTTTGCTACCACCGGATGGCGAACAACGTCTTCACTATGTAAGAAGTTAAAACTCAGGTCATCAACATCAGATAACACTTCTATTGCATGACTCAGGCCTGATTTTTGACCTCTTGGCAGGTCAATCTGAGTTACGTCACCAGTAATGACGGCTTTAGAATTAAAACCAATACGGGTCAGGAACATTTTCATCTGTTCAATGGTCGTATTCTGGCTTTCGTCAAGAATAATAAAGGCATCATTGAGGGTACGTCCACGCATATAAGCCAATGGTGCCACTTCAATAACGTTTCTTTCGATCAGCTTCTCAACTTTTTCAAATCCCATCATCTCAAACAGGGCATCATAAAGCGGACGTAGATAAGGATCGACTTTCTGGCTGAGATCACCAGGCAAAAAGCCCAGTTTTTCGCCGGCTTCAACCGCAGGACGGGTTAGCAGGATACGGCGGATTTCCTGACGTTCCAGTGCATCAACCGCCGCGGCAACAGCCAAATACGTTTTCCCTGTACCCGCAGGCCCAACCCCGAACGTGATATCGTGATCAAGGATGTTAGCGATATATTGCGCCTGATTGGGAGTTCGGGGTTTTACAACACCCCGTTTAGTTTTGATATTGACGGCCTTGCCATACTCAGGAACGCTTTCTGCTGCTTGTTCCAGCACCCGGCTTTCAGTAATAGCGAGGTGAACCTGTTCAGGCTCAAGATCAGGTATCACGCCGCGTATAGGAGCGGTTTCGATATAAAGGTGACGTAGGATCCCTGCGGCTGCATTAACACACAATGGTTTACCTGCCAGTTTGAAACGGTTATCACGGCGATTGATTTCAATGCCCAAACGACGCTCAAGTTGTTTCAGATTATCATCAAATGGTCCACACAGGCTCATCAGTCGTTGATTGTCTGCGGGTTCCAGAAAGATTTCTTGGGTTGTTACTTGTGGGTTTATTTGTGTCACTGATTATCTCTATGTTAGGGCCTGTTAAGGCTGATAAAAGCCAACACCGATCTCATCTTCCTTGCGAGTACGGGCAATGACTGATTCAGGTGACTCATGGATGCGCAGATCCATATCATCTTCAGTACGGATGACTTTACCACGCAGGGAGTTGGCGTATACGTCAACAATGTCGACATCAACAAATTTACCAATCATGTCAGGCGTTCCCTCAAAGTTAACCACGCGGTTATTTTCGGTACGGCCAGAGAGTTCCATGATATTTTTGCGTGATGGGCCTTCAACCAGAATGCGTTGTGTGCTGCCAAGCATTGCGCGGCTGTAGCTCATGGCCTGCTGGTTAATACGTTGCTGGAGCAGGTACAAGCGCTGTTTCTTTTCATCTTCACTGACATCATCTGGTAAATCGGCCGCGGGTGTTCCTGGGCGTGCTGAATAGATGAAGCTAAAACTCATGTCGAAGTTAACATCGGCAATGAGTTTCATCGTTTTTTCAAAATCATCCTGTGTTTCACCTGGGAAACCGATGATGAAGTCAGAACTGATCAGAATATCAGGGCGTGCTTTACGTAAACGGCGAATAATGCCTTTGTATTCTAGTGCAGTATGGGCGCGTTTCATCAGGGTAAGAATGCGATCAGAACCACTCTGGACTGGCAGATGCAGGAAGCTCACTAACTCAGGAGTATCTTCGTAGACTGCAATAATGTCGTCAGTAAATTCAATGGGATGGCTGGTCGTGAAGCGGATGCGGTCGATACCGTCAATAGCTGCAACCAGACGCAACAGTTCTGCAAATGTGCAGATACCACCATCAAACGTTGCGCCGCGATAGGCATTAACGTTTTGACCGAGCAGATTAACTTCACGTACACCTTGCGCAGCAAGTTGGGCAATTTCGAATAAAATATCATCACAAGGACGGCTGACTTCTTCCCCGCGGGTGTAAGGTACAACGCAGAATGTGCAGTACTTATTGCAGCCTTCCATGATGGAAACGAATGCTGTTGGGCCTTCGGCACGAGGCTCTGGCAGACGGTCAAATTTTTCAATTTCAGGGAAACTGATGTCAACAATTGGGCTGCGGGTGCCTTTGACATGATTAATCATCTCGGGCAGGCGGTGCAGGGTTTGTGGCCCGAAAATAATATCGACGCTAGGTGAGCGTTGGCGAATGTAATCCCCTTCCTGGGAAGCAACACAACCCCCCACACCGATAATGATTTCAGGATTTTTATCTTTCAGGCCCTTCCAGCGGCCAAGTTGGTGAAAGACTTTTTCCTGAGCCTTTTCACGGATTGAACAAGTATTCAGGAGTAAGATATCTGCTTCTTCGGCGACATCGGTTAACTGATAACCGTGCGTGGTTTCCAGCAAGTCGGCCATCTTGGATGAATCGTATTCATTCATCTGACAGCCCCAGGTTTTGATATACAGTTTTTTTATCGTCGACATTTTGTTGTATCCGGTGTTTCCAGTGGAATGATGCTTCAACACTGAAAAGCGCAATATATTGCATAATATTGCACGTAGTGTATTTAGCATAATATTGTTGGCTATTGTAGTCATTTGAGGCACCAGTGACCAGACTGTAACAGCGGATATTCTCAGCCGGAAAGGGAAAATTCCGGTAGACTGTTTTAATCAATAAGTTAATGACGTGATGAATATGAATAATCCACAACAAAAATTCGATATCGTTGTCGTTGGCGCAGGTATGATTGGTGCGGCGACAGCATTGGGATTGGCGCAGGAAGGTTGGCGTGTTGCATTATTGGAGCACCAGCTTCCCGCACTTTATGATGCAGAGAGTGAACCTGATGTTCGTATATCTGCGATCAGCTGTGCTTCGGTGGATTTATTGAAACAATTGGGAGCATGGGAAAACGTATTGCAAATGCGCAGTGCTCCTTATCGAAAGCTGGAAACATGGGAGCAAAATGATTCGAACGTCATTTTCGACGCTGAAAGTTTGAGGCTGCCAGAGTTAGGGTATATGGTTGAAAATCGTGTCTTGCAACTGGCATTGTGGCAGGAATTTGAACGTTATCCAAACCTGACATTGATTTGCCCCACGGTTTTGCAATCTATGCAGCGTCAGCATGAGAATAAAACGTGGTTGGTGACGTTGGAAGATGGCACGGAAATTAACACACGACTGATTATTGGTGCAGATGGTGCCCGCTCTCAAGTCCGTCAATTGGCGGGTATTGGCAGTAACGGGTGGCAATATCGCCAGTCATGTATGCTGATAACCGTCAAGACTGATCAGCCTCAACAAGATACAACGTGGCAACAATTTTTTTCTTCTGGCCCCAGGGCTTTCCTGCCGTTGTTTGATCAATGGGCTTCTTTGGTTTGGTACGATTCTCCCGCACGTATTCGTCAATTGCAGTCGATGACGATGGCACAACTTGAACGAGAAATTTTTCAGGCATTTCCTGCCCGCTTAGGTAAAGTTACCCCGATTGCTGCGGGTTCATTTCCACTGACTCGTCATCATGCCAGCCATTACGTACAAGAAGGGTTGGTTCTGCTGGGAGACGCGGCTCATACCATCAATCCGTTGGCAGGGCAGGGAGTGAATTTAGGTTATCGGGATGTTGATGTGTTACTCAAGGTATTAACCAATGCTAAGGAATTGTTGGAAGAGTGGGATTCTTTGCCAGTCTTGATGCGTTATCAACGTCGCAGAATGCCGGATAATTTGGTGATGCAGGCAGGAATGGATTTTTTCCATACCACATTCAGTCATGATTTGCCGGGGTTAAAAACGGTACGAAATCTGGCATTAATGGCCGCGCAGCGTTCAAGAGTCATGAAAAATCTTGCTCTGAAATATGCATTGGGGTTGTGATGGATATTGTCTCCTATTAGCCCCTTATGGGGCTATTTGGTTGGTTTGGCGGAAACCATGGAACTAGCAAAAAATGCCTACCCCAAAACGGGTGGCGTCGTGGGCGAACATGTCGATGTTGAGGGGTACATTAAATCCGGTGCGGGTTATGATGTTGTGTCTGGACGTGATATTTGGACGAAAAATAATATTTGGGAAAACGGACAGCGCGTCTACAGTCCGAACAATAAACCCAACCCGGAGGAAATCGGCGCACAACCTGCGGGCAACTACCAGCCTGCCAGGGATTATCTTCAACCAGCAACTTATCATGCCGCCATATCTTGAAATTCACGGAATCAGCAGTGTTATTTTCAGTTAAACCTGAAATTGTCACCTTTAACTTTTTCATTGTGTGATCCCTAACTTTTATTGCGGGAAAACAAAAAGGCCACGCCATGCGCAGCCTTGTGTATTATTTGATAAACTTCAGATCGTCTTTCTTGTGTCGCTTTTGTTCCTGATAGAAATTTTCATGAGGACCCACATTTAACAGGTAAAGCTCTATTTTCTCTTCAACCCAGTGATAACCAAGCAATATTAACTGATTATTTAATTGAAACCTGTGAACACGAAGAAAACTCAAATCACCTTTCTTTTGTTCGCCAATTTCAGGGTTGTCGATAATTTTTTCTATCTCATCTTCCACGATAGCAAGAAGATTTTCAGGTAACTTAGATAATGCCTTAGAGAAACGCCTTGTTTCATAAACGTCAATCTTGGGACTTTTTTGTCCTTCTGACATAACGCGACACCTTACCATTATCGACTTCGCTTTTCGCCAGTAAGACATCAAGGATAAAAGAGTATGGTACATCCGGGTTATCTTCGGCAATGCTGCCTATTTTTGCCCAGTGTTCTATCTGCTTTGGCACACTCCTGCTTGATGCTTCTGCGTGAATTTTTACCTCATTCACAAAGTCATCATCTAAACGAATGCTAATAGCCATTTGAGTAGCCTCTCGGGTATTGTGTTACATGCGGTGTGAAACGCATACGCCTTCGGAAGCGCACTTATAATATGCACCATTTTGTTGTATTACGCAATCTTTTGTCGCGTTATATATTCTCCAATTCAAGCGTATTAGCTGGATAAACATAATACGCTTACTAGCTACTTGCATAAGTCCCAAATTGGGACTGGCGTCAGGGGTTACGCATGAAATTTTGGTAGGCTAAAATTGATTAAATAACAGCGCTTCCATATAGCTATTATCCCACCCGGCTGATTTCCTTCGGGCACTCAAACTCAGTTTACTGTTGGTATCTCGTTTCACGATATTGAGCGCCATTTTACGTAATTGGGCAAATATTCTTGTGGCGATCCGCTCTCTCATCCGTGAATCATTTTCTCGAAAAGTGACATCCAGTACCCAGTGTACACTATTTTCTATAGCCCAATGCTTTCGTATGGCATTTAACTGAAAGGCGGGAGAATCATGGCAACTGCTTAGATAATAACGAAAATCAGAGGTCACTTTGTCAGAATAATGTTCTTGTCGTATCGTTTCTGTGACCAGAAGGGCCTGAATATCTGGCCAGGAACCTAAGTGTTTTGTTTCTGATGTCAGTGGCAGAACCCATCCACGTCGTCTGACGGTACGTCCATGGCTATCATCGAATTCATCATGGTCAGGTTTAAGGTAAGGCTTTTGGGTTATCTGTTGTTGTTGAAAATAGTTAACAGCTTCCGAAATGGTTTTTCCCTGATTGCCTTTAAGGGACAAAATATAATCGGCTTCACTCTCGCATAATTGCTGAGCAATCGTGCGTTGGCACCCCATCGCATCAATCGTAACGAGATGCCCTTTCAATGAAAGCATCGATAATAATGTGGGGATAGCCTTAATTTCGTTTGATTTTCCGTCTACGGCACACTGACATAAACTGATCCCTTTCTCAACCGAGAATGCACTCACCACATGTAATGGGCTTTGTTCAATTTTCTTATCAAACGAATGGCGTAAACTTTTACCATCAATCGCAATGATCGCCCGCTTTTTTGAAGAAACATCATGAGAAACCCACTGATAAAAATGACGTTCAAAGAGGTCCGGATTTAATAAACTGAAACAGCGCCGAAAAGTATCATGTGACGGAATACCGCCTTTGAGCGGAAGAAATGAACTCAGCCAATCCTTTTTTAGCTGACCGTACTGTTCAATATCGGTCCAGGCGTTAGCGCCGGCAATGACAGCGCATACCGCGATCACTAAGATATCAATAAAGCAGTGTTTGACCTTTCCCTGACAACGTGGATCTGGAAAATCAGAAAAAACATCCACTAATTCTTTCATCAGCGCCCCTTTAAAAATGAACTCATTATCTACTAAATATTTTCATGCGTAACCCCTGGGACTGGCGTGCTTTTATGAAAATAAATCCGTTGCATCATTAAAAACGTTTTGGGAAAAATACCCCGATGCAGAACAACCACTAAGGGCTTGGTTTGACGAGGCCAAAAAAGCCTCCTGGAAAACACCTGCTGAAATTAAAGCGCAATACCGCAATACGAGTATCTTGAAAAATAATCGCGTAGTATTCAACATCAAGGGGAACGACTACGTCTGATAGTTTCCATCTTTTACTCCACAGGCTGGGTGTACGTAAAATTCATCGGTACACACAAACAGTACGATGCCATAGATGCTAACACCGTAGAGCCGGAGTGAACAATGAACATTAGAACAGAAAGCGATTATCAAAAAGCATTAAAAACTATTGCCTCACTATTTGATAATCAAGGTGTTATGGAATTACACAATGGGTTGATTTGCGCAGTAAAAACGGGTAGCTGACTGCTGGATGCATTGAAATTCAACAAATTATTAGTTCAATAAATGTGCAAAATGATAGTTTGGAGGAATATGAGAACGGATGAGGGAAATGTATACAGATGCCGGAAGATTCGGTGTGGAATTTGAGTCAGGGGGAGGTAGATCTATAATTTCAGTTGTATAAAATTACAAATCCAAATTTATTAGATTATCTAATTGGTGAGAGGGTGGGAAAATTTATTTTTATGAGATAAATGCGAAAAAATCACCCTTAATGGCGGCTTGTATATCAAAGAATATTCTACCTGTATATTCTTTCTCTATTCTTTTTCTGCTCTTTTTCAATTCGCTACATCATGTAACTCGTTGATAAATCTGGCTGGGGTACCAGGATTCGAACCTGGGAATGCCGGAATCAGAATCCGGTGCCTTACCGCTTGGCGATACCCCAACTGAACTTTAAAATGGTGGCTACGACGGGAATCGAACCTGTGACCCCAGCATTATGAGTGCTGTGCTCTAACCAGCTGAGCTACGTAGCCATTTACGATAAACGTAATATTTTTGATAATTCTCAATAAGATGGCTGGGGTACCTGGATTCGAACCAGGGAATGCCAGGATCAAAACCTGGTGCCTTACCGCTTGGCGATACCCCACCTGAGTGTTATCAATGCAGCCTTTGTTATCCCCAGAATGCGCAATCAACCTTATACCGTTTTAATTCATTGTTTCAGTTAAATGGCTGGGGTACCTGGATTCGAACCAGGGGATGCCAGGATCAAAACCTGGTGCCTTACCGCTTGGCGATACCCCACCTGAAACAACACACTAAAACTTAAAATTGTTACTAAAACATATTCTAAGTAAAACCCGATAAAGAAAATGGTGCGGGAGGCGAGACTTGAACTCGCACACCTTGCGGCGCCAGAACCTAAATCTGGTGCGTCTACCAATTTCGCCACTCCCGCAAAGATGGTGGCTACGACGGGAATCGAACCTGTGACCCCAGCATTATGAGTGCTGTGCTCTAACCAGCTGAGCTACGTAGCCATCTTTTTTTCGCTTTGCCTTCATCGGCGGTGCGGGGCGCATTATGCGTATATCAGACAGATGCGTCAACTGCTTTTTTAAAGAAATATGCACAAAATCGTTTGTTTGTTTGTCTTATAAGCGTTTTGTCGACAAAGTCAGCTAAAACGGTTGAAATTATCCGCCAAGAAGATGTTGCAACAGTACACCATTAAGCATTGCACGTTTCGTTAGGGCGAATGCCCCAATCGCTGAACAGTGATTTAGCTCAGAAATCACCACGGGGAGGTCTTCACGGAATGCTTTTAATACCTGGGTATTGATGCTGCTTTTGATAGTCGGCAGCAATACTTGTTCTGCTTCAGTGATTTCTCCGGCAATTACCACCTTCTGAGGATTAAACAGGTTAATCGCGATTGAGATAGCCTTGCCAAGATAGAGCCCTACATGTCTGATGACTTCTGTGGCAAGGGGATCGCCCGCATTGGCTGCAAGGCAAATTGCATGGATATTGCAATTATTCAAGGCCAGCTGACTTGGGAACCCTTGGCGTAATTGTTGTTGTACTTTAGCTTCGATTGCTGAGTTGGCAGCGATAGTCTCCAGACAACCAAAATTACCGCAATGGCAGCGTTCACCGAGAGGATCGATTTGGATATGGCCTATTTCACCCAGATTGCCGCGTTTGTTGAGCAAAATGTTGTTATTAACAATGACACCAGCCCCTGTACCGCGATGGATGCGTACCAGAATGGAATCTTCACAATCGCGTGTTGCGCCGAAATAATTTTCGGCCAATGCCAGGCTGCGAATATCATGACCAATAAAGCAGAAGGTATTAAAATGATCTTTGAGGTTTTTAACCAGAGGCCAGTTATCTACCTTAATGTGTGGCATATAGCGGATAATGCCAAGTTCAGGATCAACCAGACCGGGAAGAATAACTGAAATTGCGATCAACTCACGGATCCGGCGCTGGTTTTTGTTGATGAAACTTTCAACGGCGTGAATAACTCGTTTCTCGACTTCCTGCTGACTATTTTCCCTTACGGGGTAGTGTGCTTCCGCTAACGTCTTGCCACTCATATCGAACAGCGCCACCGTTGCATCATGGCGCCCAAGCCGGACGCCAATCGTATGGAAATGGCGTGTTTCGCTAATTATGGAGATTGCACGTCTTCCGCCGGTGGAAGCCTGATGTTCGACTTCTTTTATCAGACCCCTCTCCAGCAACTGACGAGTAATTTTGGTTACACTGGCAGGAGCAAGCTGGCTTTCTTCTGCGATTTGGATGCGTGATATTGGCCCATGCTGATCAATCAGGCGATAGACCACAGCACTATTTAGCTGTTTGACGAGATCAATATTACCAATTTGCTTCTGTGCGTTCTCATTACTCATCAGTCTTTATACTCACGGTAGTTTGATTTTGTTTCCGTTAACAATGGTTTTGCAGATTTTGAAATCGTGAGTAAATGCAGTCAGGTTCGCTACCTTGCCGGATTCAATCGTACCGAGGTGTTTATCAACACCGATTGCGCGGGCTGGGTAAAGTGTCACCATTCGCAACGTTTCATCCAAAGCAATACCAACATGTTCCACACTATTTTTGACACAATCAATCATTGTGATTGATGAGCCGCTCAGCGTTCCATTTTCATCAACACATAAACCATTTCGATAATATATTGTTTTATTAGCAAAGGTAAATTGATCCATGGCATCGGGAGCAAGCCCGGCAGGAACGATGGCATCCGTTACCAAGATAAGCTTTTCATTTTTTAATCTCTTGGAATTGCGAACATTTGGCCATGATACATGCATTCCATCACAGATTATTCCGGCATAGACTTCCGGGGAATCATAAATGGCACTCACCAGCCCAGGCTGGCGGCCAGAAATCGCAGGCATGGCATTATATAAATGGGTAGAGAAAGTGATGCCATGTTGGAATCCATGACGAGCTTCCTCATAAGTTGCATTAGAATGGCCAGCAGAAACAGTAATACCCGCTTCGGCCAATTGCTGAATATATTGGCTTTCTACCATTTCAGGAGCGAGGGTGATCTTGGTAATAACATCAGCATTCCGGCACAGGTAATTAACCATTTCGGGGGTGGGCTTGCGAATATAAGCGGTATTATGAGTTCCTTTTTTTATTGGATTGATATAAGGCCCTTCCAGATGCAACCCTAATGCTTGATTCGGATTTTTTTGCAGATAGGTGCGCATCACTTCAATGGCTTTTATCATTAATTCATCGGGGCTGGTGATGAGGGTAGGCAAGAAACTGGTACAACCGTAGAGCTGGTTGGTTTTCTGCATAGTATGCAGAGTTTCTTCTGAAATATCTTCCAACCGTTCATTAAACTGGACTCCACCACAACCATTCACTTGTAGGTCAATAAATCCTGGTGCGAGATTTGCGCCTTGTAAATCGTGTTTTTCAATCTTTTCTGGCAACTCGTTTGCCGGACAGACTTGTTTAATCAAACCATCTGCAATAATGACGGCATGGTTATCGAGCCTGTCATATCCGGTATAAATAGTGCCATTGGTTAATGCATACATTGATATCTTAACTCCTGAATCAGTTTAGCTGGCGAATTCACTAACGATATTGGCCTCTAACTGGTGAAAATACTTCACTGTCTTTACTTTCAGTTCCATGGTGGCAGGTTCATCACAGACAATCAGTGATTTTGGATGCATCTGGAGACAACTGATGGTCCACATATGGTTGATATTCCCTTCTATTGCGGCTTGCAGGGCTTGCGCTTTACTCATACCGGTTGCCAAAATCATAATTTCTTCCGCATCCATTAAAGTACCGACACCAACAGTTAATGCATATTTGGGAACTTGTTCCACATCATTATTAAAAAAACGGGAATTGGCGGTCCGCGTTTCAATGGTCAGTGTCTTAATTCGTGTGCGTGAAGAAAGAGAAGAGGCCGGTTCATTAAAGGCAATATGCCCATCATTACCAACACCGCCCATAAATAAGTGTATCTTGCCATAAGCTTTAATTTTATTTTCGTAACGTCGGCACTCAATATCAATATCTTCCGCATTTCCATTTAACAAATTGATGTTCTCTTTTGGGATATCAATGTGATTAAAGAAATTTTGATACATGAATGAGTGGTAGCTTTGAGGATGATCTTCCGGCAGACCAACATATTCATCCATATTAAATGTCACAACATGCTTGAAGCTCACTTTTCCAGCTTGATACAGGGAAATAAGTTCCTTGTAGGTTGCCAGTGGTGTGCTGCCTGTGGGAAGCCCAAGAACAAAAGGGTGCGCAGAAGTTGGATTTAACTCATTGATTTTATTTGCAATGTGGTGAGCAGACCATCGACCAACATCACTTGCCGTAGTTAGGGGGATAAGCCTCATGATTACCTCTTAAAAAACATTCAATAAATTAATGAAGATCAGTTATGCACGATATACGTGATATTTGAGATATTTTAAATCTTAAAATAAGAGTTAAAATATGGCTAGTTTTTTATCATTATAAGATCGTATTATGACTTTATTTTAGGGTTTTAAAAGATGTTTTTTTTCATTATTAAAGAAGTGTATTTGTTATTTTTCTATTTTAAAACAAATGGATAAGCTGTGTTTACTATAGATAAAAAGGAACATAATTACGTTCCTTTTTTATTCTTATTACTGTAAATTATTCAGTTTTATCTGAGTGATTTAATTTCAACTGAGCTTTCACTTGTTCGGCAATACCTTCAGCTTGTGGGCCGAGGACAACCTGAATACTTTGCTTACCTATTTTTAAGACACCTTTAGCTCCTAATTTCTTTAATTGAGCCTCATCTAACCGGGTGTTGTCTTCTACAGTTAAACGTAGCCGAGTGATGCAGGCATCGACAGTACGAATATTGTCAGGCCCGCCGAGCGCACGGATATAGTGTGAAATCGCCTCTTTATCTTGAGATGCCGAAGTTGCTTTATCAGAATTTTCCTCTTCTCTGCCTATCGTATTCAGATTGAAAATGCGGATCATTAAGGTAAAGACAACGAAATAGATAACAAAGAACAGGATGATAAGTGGGATCAATATCCATGGTTTTGTTGCTAACCCCCAATTTAAGCCAAAATCAATAAGGCCAGCAGAGAAACCAAAACCGTGCAAGACACCCAAAGAGTTTGCAATTACCATGCTAACACCCGCAAGAATTGCATGTAACACATATAATACGGGAGCTAAAAATAAGAATGAAAACTCGATTGGTTCAGTAATACCTGTCAGGAATGATGTTAAGGCGACAGAAAATAACATCCCACCAATTTGAGGACGACGAGATTTTGGTGCAGCTAAATACATGGCTAAAGCCGCGCCAGGTAACCCACCCATAAATATTGGATAAGCCCAAGCCATATAAACCCCTGCATTGGGATCACCAGCAAAGAAGCGATTGAGATCACCACGAGTAAGATCACTCGCTACTTGAGTGATGTTTGAACCTTCTATTCCAGGTATAGCTGCTCCAATCGTGAGTGAGTGTGCTATATCAGGCGCCAGACAGATATTGTGCATTGCTCCTGCCAGATCGTAAGTGATTTTTATACAGTCACCTAAGCTGAACCAGAAAACGGAATGTAGGATATAGTGCAGGCCGAACGGAATTAAGGCACGGTTAAGAACACCATAGGTAAACCATCCAGCCATGCCACTTTTTGAAACTAAAAGGCTAAAATGATCAATACCATGTTGTACATATGGCCAGATATGCCCGCAAATCCATGCGAGGAAAAGGCAAATAATTCCGGTGATAATGGGGACTAAACGTTTACCAGCGAAAAAGGCTAAAAATTCGGGTAATTGGGTTTCAGAAAAACGGTTATAACAGTGGCCGGCAACAATTCCTGAGATAATACCGGCAAAAAATGACATATTGATTTTAGGATCAATAACGGTGGTTGCTTTTGTCAGAATAAAAAAGCCAACGACGCCAGCGAGTGCCGCAGCTCCACTGTTATCTTTCGCCAAACCAACAGAGATTCCTAGTGCAAATAATAAAGGCAAATTTTCAAAAATTCCGCCACCTGCACTGGCAATAAAAGCGATATTAAATACATCCGGTTGACCAAGCCGCAGTAGTAATGCGGCGACAGGAAGTGAAGCGATGGGGAGCATGAGTGCTTTTCCCAATCGCTGTAAGTAACTGAATATATCCATGATGCTCACCTGTTGTAGTAAATATTATCGGAGACGTTTCACTATTAACAGCACTTATTTTTAATCGAAAAATAAGAAAAAGCTATAGATAAGTAAGTAATTGTGATCGTTGTAGCGATCTTGATAAAAGTTAAAATGAGCACACTGTTGTGCTCATTTATCTGAAATTATTTACTTGCGTTATTATAAATGAAGTTTAGATACTATATGATAGTAAATGTTATCAACTTATTGAGATTTTTTAATAAAATCTATTAGCTCTTTCTTCAAGAATATCTTTTAACAGTAAAGAACTGAGATTTTTTTGTTGTGTATCGAATATGGATAATTTTTTATTATATATAGAAATTATTTTTCGTCAGTGACGTTGTATCGTATTCAAATTTATCTTCCAAAGAAAAATAAGTTGATGTTTCCACGTAGCTAAATGGTTTTTTATGTGGTGGTTTATGTGAAATTAAAAAGTATCTTCTATATTTTTCTTCATCACCTCAAATTAATGTTCTTGTTGGAATATCTATTTCTAATAAGCTAATTAATGAATAATTCGATATTTTTAAAATAATCTAATCTAGCAGTAGCAGAAAATAATAAAATTTCATCTTTACTCTTTTTCAGGAAATTAGTGATTGTTGATTCTTTGTTAACTAATTTCTTCAATCGGCTAAGATAAGAGCTGATTTCCCGCTTTTCCGTACTAACTTTACCCATTCCGCCATTTCCCACGAACAAAGTATTGTTTCTCGGTTCAGCTTATTAGATTATAGAAGGTTATGTTAAAGCGCTTTTTGCATTGAGGAAAAAAACGATGAGTGAGGCAGATGCCCGCCCGACAAACTTTATTCGTCAGATTATTGACGAAGATCTGGCAACTGGTAAACATACATCCGTACATACCCGTTTCCCACCTGAACCCAATGGTTATCTGCATATCGGCCATGCCAAGTCGATCTGCCTGAATTTCGGCATCGCTCAAGACTATCAGGGACAATGCAACCTACGTTTTGACGACACAAACCCCGTCAAGGAAGATATCGAGTACGTTGAGTCGATTAAAGCTGACGTCCAGTGGTTAGGGTTTCAGTGGAGTGGGGATATTCGTTACTCTTCTGACTATTTTGATACCCTGTATCAATACGCCATTGAATTAATCAATAAAGGCCTGGCGTATGTCGATGAACTGAGTCCCGAAGAGATCCGTGAATATCGCGGTACTTTAAAAGAGCCGGGTAAAAATAGCCCGTATCGTGATCGCAGCGTAGAAGAAAACCTGGCCCTGTTTGAAAAAATGCGTGCCGGTGAATTTGCTGAAGGCAAGGCGTGTCTGCGTGCCAAAATTGATATGGCATCCTCGTTCATTGTCATGCGTGATCCAGTCATCTACCGTATCAAATTTGCAGAGCATCACCAGTCAGGCAATAAATGGTGCATCTATCCGATGTATGATTTCACGCACTGTATTTCCGATGCGCTGGAAGGGATCACCCATTCCATTTGTACACTGGAATTCCAGGATAACCGCCGTTTGTATGATTGGGTATTGGATAACATTACGATTGATTGCCATCCGCGTCAGTATGAGTTTTCTCGCCTGAATCTGGAATATACGGTGATGTCTAAGCGTAAGCTTAACCAGTTGGTGACAGAAAAGATTGTTGATGGTTGGGATGATCCACGTATGCTAACTATCTCTGGATTACGTCGTCGTGGTTATACTGCGGCGGCTATCCGTGAGTTCTGCCGCCGCATTGGTGTGACTAAACAGGATAACAACGTTGAAATGGCAGCGTTGGAATCCTGCATTCGTGATGACCTGAACGAAAATGCGCCGCGTGCTATGGCGGTTCTTGATCCGGTCAAACTGGTGATTGAGAACATGCCAGAAGGTGAAGTCATTCTGACAATGCCTAACCACCCAAACAAGCCAGAAATGGGTAGCCGGGAAGTGCCGTTCAGCCGTGAACTGTATATTGACCGTGCGGATTTCCGCGAAGAAGCAAACCGCCAATATAAGCGCCTGGTTCTGGGCAAAGAAGTACGTCTGCGCAATGCTTATGTGATTAAAGCAGAACGAGTTGAGAAAGACGCGGAAGGCAATATCACTACGATTTATTGCCAGTATGACGAGCAAACCCTGAACAAAGATCCTGCCGATGGCCGCAAGGTTAAGGGAGTCATTCATTGGGTAAGCGCTGCACACGGCGTAGCAGCGGAATTCTATCTGTATGACCGTTTGTTCAGCGTGGCGAACCCAGGGGCAGAAGATGACTTCTTGTCTACTATCAATCCAGAATCGCTGATGATCCGTAAAGGATTTGTCGAACCGGGGTTGGCAAATGCATCGCCAGAAACAACCTATCAATTTGAGCGTGAAGGTTATTTTTGTGCTGATAGCCGCCTGTCAAGTGCTGATCATCTGGTCTTTAACCGTACAGTTGGCCTGCGTGATACTTGGGCAAAAATCTCACAAGAGTAATCATTTCACCAAGATAATGTGACCTCATACACAAAAAAGCGTGATTATTTTCACGCTTTTTTGTGCTTGATAACCTCGTAATGAAAATTAACTCCTTCCGCTAAGATTAAAAATTGCCTTATAGTCACATATTGTATAGGGTTATTGCCTGATCAAATTTGTACACTATTTACCCAAAAATTTACCCATCGAAAAAATAATAAGTTCGGACGAGGTAATTTATGAAACCCATTAAATTACGTACCTTGGCAGCATTCATCACGGCAGTTGGATTTATAGGCAGCGCTCATACAGAAATGACATCGGCCATGTCGCCGCAAAATCCAATGTCATCACAGCAGATCGTGGATTTGCTGAGCCAGTTAAAAGTGACTTTCAAAATCATTGATAATCAGGCGGGTTCACATGGTACAGATTGTGCCATTCTTGGCGCTGATTCGGCGGCCTGTAATCGGGTCAATATCATCTTGAGCAATGGTGATCAGGCAATCAATTCTTCTGATTGGGCGCTTTATTTTCACAGTATTCGCCAAATACTGAAACTGGATAATGATCAATACAAAATCACTCATGTTACGGGTGACTTACATAAACTGGAACCGACGAAAAAATTTACGGGCATCAAAGCCAATGAAAAGGTTGTGCTACCGATTATTGGTGAATATTGGCAGATTTACAGTACGGATTTTATGCCGCGTTGGTATGCGACTTCCGGTGATGCGAGGCCCAAGGTCTTGGCAAGTACCGATACGGAAAATATCAGCAAATTTTTATCTGATCTGGAAGGTGAACAGTGGAAACGAACCACAACGGATAACAATATCCTGATGACACCTGAAAACCGCTTTGCAAAAAACCAACAGGTGGCAACAATCAGTGAAGATAAGCTGAGAGGGCAGATTATTCCGACACCGAAAGCGCTTTCCGTTCATTCCCAGGATGTGGATTTATCCCGTGGTGTGAGATTAGAGTTGGGCGGATTGAGCGTCGAATCGATTAACGTGATCAGGGAGCGCTTCAAAGCCCGTGATATTAATTTAACGGATGAGGGTTATCGAATAGCGACCCAAATCAACGCAAGCCAATTTACCGGGCCCTGGCGAGTAAACGGTGCGTATTCATTGGAGATTACCACTAAAGGAACACAAATCGTCGCGTTTGATCAATCTGGCGTATTCTATGGTTTGCAGTCACTGTTTTCCTTACTTTCTGCCAATGGTATTCCAAAGATTGCGACACTGACGGCAAAAGATGCACCACGGTTTGAATATCGTGGTGTGTTCCTGGATGTTGGACGAAATTTTCATAGTAAAGAAGCTGTCCTGCGTCTGCTTGATCAAATGTCCCGCTATAAACTGAATAAATTCCATTTCCATTTGAGTGACGATGAAGGCTGGCGTTTGGAGATCCCTGGTTTACCGGAATTGACAGAAATCGGTAGTCAACGCTGCCATGATCTGAGAGAGACTCAATGCTTATTACCGCAGTTGGGATCAGGGCCGGATAGCAACAATATGGGAAGTGGCTATTTTAGCCGTCAGGATTACATTGATATTCTGAATTATGCCAAAGCCCGCCAGATAGAAGTGATCCCAGAAATTGATATTCCCGCTCATGCTCGTGCCGCAGTGGTGTCGATGGAAGCGCGTTATAAGAGGCTTATGGCACAGGGTAAAGAGCAGGAAGCCAATGAGTATCGTCTGCTTGATCCGACAGATACCTCGAATACAACCTCAGTGCAGTTCTATGATCGCCACAGTTATCTTAACCCGTGCATGGACTCTTCAAGGCGGTTTATCGATAAAGTGATTAGCGAAGTCGTTGCCATGCACAAAGAGGCCGGCCTGCCGTTGAATACATGGCATTTTGGGGGTGATGAGGCGAAAAATATTCGTTTGGGCGCTGGATATCAGGATAAAGATGGACCGATTGTGCCCGATAAGGGGATTATCAACCAGAAAATTGAAGACAAGCCGTGGGCAAAATCTCAGGCTTGTCAGAAAATGATAGCGCAAGGCGTCATTAAAGATGTTGATGAGCTTGCCAGTTATTTTGCTATTGAAGTCAGCAAAATCGTCAACGCCCACGGTATCAATACCATGCAGGCATGGCAGGATGGCCTGAAACATGCCAAATCGGCAACAGATTTCGCCACTAAACATGTTGCGGTGAACTTTTGGGATACCCTGTATTGGGGAGGTTATGATTCTGCCAATGACTGGGCGAATAAGGGCTATCGGGTTGTTATTTCCAGTCCTGATTATGTTTATCTGGACATGCCCTATGAGGTCCACCCGAAGGAGCGGGGCTACTATTGGGCAACTCGCTTTAATGATGAGGCGAAAATTTTCAGCTTTGCCCCGAACAATATGCCACAAAATGCTGAAACTTCGGTGGATCGTGATGGCAATTACTTTAATACCCATAGTAATAAACGCTGGCCGGGGGCTTATGGCATGTCGGGGCAATCATGGAGTGAAACCGTGCGTACCGATGAACAAATGGAATATATGATCTATCCACGCTTACTGCCGCTGGCGGAACGGGCATGGCATCAAGCGGATTGGGAGCAGAATTATCAGCATGGCAGGGAATATAAAGGTGGGATAACACATTATATTGATACGGCTCGTCTGCAACAAGACTGGGAACGCTTTGCCAATCTGATAGGGCAGCGTGAACTGGCTAAGCTGGATAGCGCCAAAATCACATATCGTCTGCCTGTGCCGGGCGGCAGAATTGTTTCAGGAACACTGGAAGCGAATATCGCATTACCGGGAGTGGTTATCCAATACTCATTGGATAATGGTAAAACATGGCAGGATTATAATGACAGACAACGGCCTCATGTTAGCGACAATGTAAAAATTCGCTCTGTCAATACTGATGGAAACCGTTTTAGCCGCATAGATGAAGTTAAGCTCTAACGATTGCCTTGGAAAATGAGGGCAATAAATTGATAAAGCAACCTGCCGATTAGCTTGATAATTAATCGGCAGGTTGCTTATCCAGAAGAACAACTTATTCAGATGAATAAATAGCAGAAGCGAATTATTTCAATTACTTCATTGTCAGCGCTTGTTTATCATGCTTTTTCATCATGAAGCGCGCTATCTTTGCGGCAATCACCATCAGCACAGTGGCCATATAAATAAAGACTGTGGTTTGAGAGCTTAATTCCATAACGCTCAGCGATGTTTTTCTGACGCTCTTCAATGAACTCATCATTAAATTCAATGACCTTACCGCAGTCGAGACAAATCAGATGGTCATGGTGATGTTGCTGAGTGAGTTCAAAAACCGATTTACCGCCTTCAAAATTGTGGCGTGTGACAATGCCAGCATCATCGAACTGGTTCAACACGCGATAGACAGTGGCGAGGCCAATCTCTTCACCGATATCAATCAGTTTTTTGTAGAGATCCTCCGCACTGACATGATGGCATTCTGGGTCCTGTAGCACTTCCAGAATCTTCAGTCGTGGAAGTGTTACTTTAAGTCCAGCATTTTTCAATGCTTTATTGTTGTCGGTCATGCGGATTCAGTCCTGTAACTTGAGTTAAGTGAACTTATGATACTTGGGGGTATCGTGAGGGAGTTTCATGTTGCTGATTATAGGCATGGATATTAAAAATGAAAACCATGCCTATTCATATATCATGACACATTATGCAAGAATAATCCTGCCTGAAAGGGCTTTTCTCTTCTTATTAAGCGCCTAGAATCTCTGACAGGCTCATTTCAGCCTTGATCTGTTGTACCCAGGCTTCAACGCGCTCATCCGTCAATTCTGGTTGACGATCTTCATCAATGGCCAGGCCAATAAAATGGTTATCGTCGGCCATACCTTTAGACGCTTCAAAATGATATCCTTCGGTTGACCAGTGGCCTACAATAATGGCACCACGAGGTTCAATAATATCGCGAATGGTGCCCATAGCGTCACAGAAGTACTCTGCATAATCTTCCTGATCACCACAGCCGAACAAAGCAACCAGTTTCCCGTCGAAGTTGATCTCTTCCAGTGTTGGGAAGAAATCATCCCAGTCACATTGAGCTTCACCGTAATACCAGGTTGGGATGCCAAGCAGCAGAATATCGAAGGCTTCAATGTCTTCTTTGCTGCTTTTGGCAATATCGTGGACTTCAGCAACATCAGCACCGCCCAATTTTTCTTGGATCATTTTGGCGATGTTCTCTGTGTTGCCTGTATCGCTGCCGAAGAATATACCTATCATTGCCATAAAATGGGTTAACCTCTTGTTTTATCTGTGTATTAAATCTATACACATCACGCTGAAATCAGCTAGAAAAATGTCAGTTTCGGTAACATGAAAAGCGTTATTTTGACCAAACATCCATGACAAATCTGTCAGATTTGTGTGGTGACACCGCTTCATTGTGTTTAATAAAAGCCGTCAGTCGGCAAGGTGATTTTTTTCTGTCAGTTGGGCTAATAACATTTGTTCAATCAATTCACTGCGGCTAATGTTGCGCTGTTTTGCCAGATGGTTTAGTGCATCGACGGCATCTTCATTAAGTTTGAGTTCCACTCGACGCAATCCTTTGACTTTATCTCGTCGCAACTGGTTGCGTTTATTGATTCTAAGCTGCTCATCCCTGGACAGCGGATTTGTTTTAGGTCGCCCAGGCCTGCGTTCATCTGCGAACAAATCCAGTGTGGTGCGATCAGTTTGTTCTTTTGCCATAAATTCAATTGATAATGGGCGTGTACCAATAATATAGCGGGCAATAATACCTTAGCTGGGCGCGTGTCGCTACTAGTTGATGGGAGAGATTGTTGGGATGGCTCAAATGACATTTACATTTCGGGTCAATAATACTTTGTATCATTTAAATGTGACCGCTTAGACGGTCACGGAACCCTCTTCAGAGAAATATATCAGGCTTTACGTTGAAGCGCTTGGAAAGTGCCTTAATATGCGCAATAGTTAATGAGCGTTTGCCTGAAAGAATCTGACTAATAAGTGATTTTGAGCCAATCTCTTCTTTCAAGTCTGCATAAGAAAGGCCATGTTGATCCATCAACACATGCAGTGCTGCTACCCCAGCAGACATATCATTCACGGCTTTGTTAAATTCGGTAAATCGTTCGTTGTTGTCTTCATATTCGGCGATTTTTGCGGTTAGGAAGTCTATCAGTGGGCTTTCATCATCGTTTTCGATGAGATAATCTACCATTGCCAGTGCATCTTGGTAGGCTTCTTCGGAAGTATTTCCCCCTAAAAAGGGAACAGCGGCCACCAGTACCTTGGTTGCTTCAAGCGCTTTGGTCGGTTCTGCAATCATTCTTTTGTCTCCCGATACCTCTTAGTTAATTTGTTATACTCTGCATGAGTAATTATATGCTTGACGTAGAAGCGTTGATTTACAAAATTTATATAGGCGATCATTCGTAAGTTATTCCCACCTATGTCTATTACCCACCATTTGTTTCGGTATTTAAAATTATCGAGGCTGGGGAACTGTTTCATTAGTTCCGTAGGGTTTTCATAGTATTTTTCTTTTAACAGCTTATATGTTGCAATAATCACATCCGCATCATTTGGGAAATTTTTCTGTATACAATGTCAGTGATGATATTTTGGGCGATATTTCTGGCTAAAATGATATCGAATTACGCTTTGAGAGCATCTTGTGATGCTCTGTTTTTTTCAATCATCACTGAGTTTGTTGATACCAAAGCTGTGCATATAAGCCATCTTGCTGCACTAAGGCATCATGTGAACCTGATTCAGCGATTTTTCCCAAATCCAAAACGAAAATCTTATCGGCATGACGGATAGTATTTAGCCGGTGAGCAATGCTGATTACTGTTCTGTTTCGGCATATCTCAGCCATATTGCTCATGATGGCCGCTTCAGATTCATAATCTAGTGCAGACGTGGCTTCATCCAGGATCAAGATTTTGGGATCACTCAGTAGCGCCCTTGCCAATGCGATGCGCTGCCGTTGTCCGCCAGAAAGATTGCCCCCTTTTTCACCAACCGGATGGGCAAATTTATGGGGGAACGCGTTAATGAAATCAACCGCGCCCGCTAAGGTTGCCGCCCGATAGACTTCTTCATCGCTGGCATTGGGTTTGCACAGGCGGATATTGTCCGCAATGCTGCCGGAAAACAGAATGCTCTCCTGCAAGACCACGCTCATATTACGTCGTAGTGATACCGGGTCGGAAATCGCTAAATCCATTCCATCCACCAAAACCTGACCGTGTTGTGGCACGTATAGGCGCTGTAATAAGCGGGTTAATGTACTTTTGCCGGAACCCGATGGCCCTGTAATACCAATAAATTCTCCGGCCTTAATTTCCAGTGACAGATTTGCCAGCACTTCTGGTGTATCTGCATGATAGCGGAAGCGTATATTGCGGAATTCAATCTGGCCTGCCAGTTCGGGGGCTGATGCCAGCCCTTGTTTACTGTTTTCCATTGGCTCATCAAGAATATCTCCCACCCGCCTCAGAGCGATCAGGGTATGCTGGAAGTCTTGCCAGACTTGCGCCAGTCTTAGGATGGGTTGGGTAACGTGCCCTGCCAGCATATTAAAAGCAATTAACTCACCTGGAGACAAATCTCCATCAAGCACACTTCGGACTCCCCACCACAACAGCAGGGCGGCAACCCCTTTTTGGATCAGCTCAATCCCTTGTCCCGCTGCAAGCCCGCTTTTTTGGGCGGTAAAGCGTTGGATTAACTGCTGGCTCAACACCTTTTGCCATTGGTATAAAAAGCGTTTTTCTGTCGCAGTGGTTTTGATGGTTTCAATACCCATAACTGCTTCTGTCAGGAAGCTGGTGGCATTGGCATCGGCTTCATACTCTTTTTCTACCTTGCGCCGAATAATGGGGCCGACGGCGATCCATAGCAAGAAATAGAGCACCAGCGAACTGATGACGAGCCATGTCAACAGGGAGGAGTAATGAAACATCACCCCCAGAAACAGAATGATGAAAATCAGGTCAAGCAATAGCATAAGGGTAGAGCCGGTCAAAAACTGGCGGATCTGCGCCATTTCCCGGACTCTGGCGATAATTTGCCCTGTTTGCCGTTGTTTGAAATAAGGTAGGGGTAATCCTACGAGATGGCGATACAGTTTGCCGGAGAGTTCAGCATTGATTTGGCTGGCTGTATGCCCAAACACGGTATTGCGCAAGAACCCATACAGAGGTTCTGCCAATGCCAGTGCCAGCATCGCCATCCCTAATACATGCAGGCTGGAAATACTCCGTCCAACCAACACCTTGTCAATGACATTTTCAAATAGCAAGGGCGCTGCCAGGGCAAAAAGTTGCAACACGATAGCAAACAGGAAAATATCCCGTAATTGGTTTTTTTGCCTGAAAATAGAGGGATAAAACCAGCTTAGTCCAAATTTAACCTGTTGCCTGGTCAGGGATTTATCCGCCACCAGTAACACCTTGTATTCGTTAGATTGGCTGCCACTTGTTTTTTCATCGTGCAATAATGCACGCACTTCATATTTTTCGGTGGCAGGATCGAACAACGTAAAAGTGTCAGGATGGATTTCTGACAATACCCACCAGCGCTGATCCAATTCAACCAATGCCGGTAAAGGTAATGTGGCGGCGGTATCCGGTGTCAGGCGTTCAAATTTGCTGCGTAACCCAATGGCATCCGCCGCTTCACGTAGCTGTGGATCTGTCAGTGCCAGGGAGTCCGCACCCAGAATATGGTGTAATTGTTCGACAGAAGCCACCTTGTGGAACTGTTTTCCTAAATGAGCGATACAATTCAGCGCATAATTGTTTGTATTTTCATCGATTGTGTTGTCGTCTGTTTGGTCTGTATCTGTATTACAGGTGAAGGTAAAAGTATCAGCCATGATTATTTTTCCCTCAACGCTTCAGATTGATATTCCTGGATTGGACTGAGCAGATAATCAATCACTCTTCGCTGATCTGTCTTAATTTCTGCAACGATAGACATACCTGCCGTGATTTCGACAGGTTTTCCCTCTACCATAATATTGTTCTGTTTGAGGCTGATTTGTGCAGGAAAAACCAAGCCTAACTGTTCATCGGTGGTGGAATCCCGCGAAATGCTAAGTAACTCTCCCTCAATTGTGCCATAGCGGGTATAGGGGAAAGCATCGACTTTGACGGTGACATGCTGACCAGGCCGGACAAAACCGACATCTTTATTCAAAATCTGGATTTCAGCGAGTTGGACATGTTCATCAGGAACAATCACCATCAAATTCTGCGCAGGTTGCAGTACCGCGCCGAAGGTATGGACAGTTAATTGTTGAACGGTGCCGGTTACGGGAGAGCGCACAACTTCAAGCTCTTCCCGCTCTTGCATTTTCGAAATTTCTTGATGCGTTAACGCCAACTGTATTTCTGCTTGTTTTCTTTTCTCAAACCATTCCCGTTCTTTTTTTATTTTGGTGCCTTTTAAGCGTTCTTCCAGGCTTTTGTACTTCGTTATCAGAATATCGAGTTCCGATTTTTGTTGGGCGATCAGCCTTTCGGTTTCCAGAAATTCCTTTTCTTGCTCCAGATATTCCACTTTGCTGATGACCTGCTTTTGGCTCAAGGTTTTTCTGGCCTGTAAACGTTGGTTGATATTTTCACGCAGGTTGGTTAATGAGCGAATATCGCTGTTTCGTGCCTGTTGGGAAGTCAGGTTCTCTGCCATTTCCGTATGGATACTGGTAATGATTGAATCAAATTCCTGCTTTTCGTGAGCGTAATGCGTCAGAATGCTTGTCTGTCTATCTGCGGATTGTTGCTGGAAAAGTGGCAGGGATTTTGGATCGTGCTTTTCAAGCAGGGCCTGGTAACGGATTTCCTCTTCCACCAGATAATCACGTTGCTCGCTTAAACGGGCAATATCCTGATTGACGCCCAGCGTATTGAGTGTAAGCAGAGGTGTGCCTTTCTCAACATGCTGACCATTTTTGACATGGATAGCAATCAGGCGGCTCTGCTCATAAGCCTGAATGATTTGGGAACGACCAGACGCTATCAAGCGTCCGGTTGCGGTTGCCTGTACATCCAGTTTCCCCAGACAAGCCCATAGCAGGGCAAGCAAAACGCTAATACTTAGGGTGATTGCCGTATAACGGGCGAACGGTGAAGGTGGACGTTGTGACAATGCCAAATGGGTTGGTAAAAAATCATAATGCGGGTTGGCAGTACGTAACGGTTTGATTCCTTTCCCAAAGATAGCCTTAAACATGGGCAGGCTCCTCCTGTTTTAGCTCTTGTTGTAACTGCCAAAGTTTCCGATAGTGTTTGCCTTGTTGCAGAAGCTGTTCATGGCTACCTTGTTCGATGATTTGGCCCTGGTGTAATACAATAATCCGGTCACATTGGCGTACCGTAGAGAGACGATGTGCAATGGTGATGACGGTTCTGCCTTGGGCAATCTCAGCCATGTTAGATTGAATGATGGCTTGTGATTCATCATCCAGTGCACTGGTGGCTTCATCCAGGATCAGGATGTTGGGATCTGACAGCAGGGTTCTGGCTATAGCCAAACGCTGTCGCTGGCCGCCTGATAGCGACTGTCCTCCTTCTGCGATCACCGTGTCATACCCCATCGGCAATCTGAGAATAAAATCATGTGCCCCAGCCAGCTTTGCCGCTTCGATGACCGCAGATAACGGGGCGTCAGGGCAGGATTGAGACAAATTCTCATACACTGTTTTATTAAATAGAAAGTTTTCTTGCAGAACGATACCGATCTGCTGCCTGATGGATTCAATATTGAAATTTTGCAAGGGAACGCCATCCAGCGTGATAGCCCCACTTTCTGGGGTATAAAGCCGTAACAGCAAACGTGCAAGGGTACTTTTCCCGGAACCAGAGGTGCCGACAACGCCTACAGTTTCCCCCGCCCGAATATCTAGGGTGAAATGGTTGATAGTGGGGGGGAGATCGGGTTGATAGCGAAAGACGATATCCGAAAATGAGATTGCCCCGTGTAACGTAACCTGTTCGTTACCTGATTGCTGCTCTGTTGGCAGATTCAGCATATCTCCCAGTTTTTCAATGGCAATGCGTGAACGGATAAATTGTCCCCACAGTTGCACTAACTTAGCCAGTGGTTGCTGGGTGTGGCTGACCATCATGTTGAAGGCGATCAGTTGACCAATGGTCATGTGCAGGGAAAGCACTTCCGAAGCCCCCAGCCAGATAATGATGGCACTGGTGACTTTTTGTAGCACCATCACCAGATGGCCGGAGCGATTATCCCATTGCTGTACCTCATAACTGGTGCTGACCATTTTTTCAGTCTGGCTATCCCAGCGGCGAATAAAGCGGGGTTCAGCGGCGAGGCTTTTCAGTGTCTCGGCACCGGCCACGGTTTCGGTCAGGAAAGAGGTATTCATTGCGGCATGAGTGAACTGTTTTTCCACCGCTTTTTCGATTTTCGGCGTCACCCACCAGGCCAGCAGGGCATAGCAGGGTAGGGTAAGCAGGAAAACCAGAGTCAGCATACCGGATAGCAGGCTCATGACATAAATAAAGACAAACATGAACAAAACGTCGATACACAAGGTGAACATGGAGCCGGTTAGAAACTCCCGAACGGTTTCCAGTTCCCGTACCCGTGTCACAATCGCGCCCACTTGACGGGATTTAAAAAACAGCAATGGCAGGCCAAACAGGTGGTTAACCAGCTTCAAACCTAGTTTTATATCAATTCGGTTGGCGGTGTGAGCATACTGATATTCACGCAATCCCCGCAAGATAATTTCAACCAGTCCGGCTGCGACCAGCCCAAAAATCAGCACATCCAATGTGGAAAGCGCCTGGTGCACAAGCACCTTGTCCATAACAACTTGCACCACCAGAGGAGAGATAAGTGCCAGGATCTGTAGAACGAAGGAGAACAGGAGGATCTCCGTCAGGTTCTTCTTTTGTCTGACAAATTCAGGAATAAACCAGCGAATATTAAATTGGTTGCTTTTTTGTGTTATTTTTATCCACTTACCACTCCATAAATTGATAAATTCTTCTTTATCTAATATCTCCGGTGTATCTTGATAAGGTTTTTGGATTAAAATCCGCTGTTCATCATATTTAGCCAGAATAAAAGGTTGTCCATCATTATTAAACAAAATGGCCGGCAGAGATATGGCACCTAACTTCTTATTTATAGAGTATTTATTTTTAATTTTAATATTACATTCTTTTTGTAGCTGGTTGAGCGCGGAAATATAATCATCACCATCATTTAAATTTTTATTTGATATTGGCGTATGATCTCTATTAGATATCATTATTATTAAATTAATTAATGATATTATTGTTTTTTCTATTTCATTCATTAAAGTAAATCTTTTTAAATAAAAAGTCACATTTTTGATATAAACAGATAACCTGGAAATGGGTGAAATGTTAATATATTAAATAATTTTAACAAATCGATAAAAAACATTATCTGCTATCAAAGAGCCTGTGAATGTCATTAATTGGAATAAAATGCAAAGTCTGAATAGACATGCGCTATTTATATGTTGATTTTAGCCAATAAATAGTTATATCTTTATCCAAAGTCGTTGGCAAACTATAGTTGGTAACGCATCGTCAGTAAAGTACCTGATTATAGAGTCATCCTTAATTTTGCCCATACTTTACTTGCTATTTTGTATTTTGGATAGTTCATTTCAAAATGATCGGTTTTTCAAAAATAGCGATTGAAAAATAAGGGAAATATAAATGGCTTTAGCTGACATTGATGAACTGTAGTAATCAGGTTAAATCATAAATGAAGCTATCATGTATATGGGTTCATTCATGATTTAATCATATTAATTTAATGAAATATTAACATTAAATTAATATTTATTTAATGGATAATGCTATGTCTGAAAAATTTGTTCAAACCATCTCAAGCGTTAATTATAACAAAGGCGTATTTTCTCTTTATTTTGTCGGCCAGGAGCCTAATCAAATGGCGAAGGGTACGCTGGCAGAAAATGATCAGGAATTGCAGTTAAAACAAGTGATCCATATGCCTGCTTCTGGTTTTATGTATATGGTTTCCATGGTCAAAAGTATGCTTGAAGACCCAAGAATGGTAGCCGAAATCAATAAACTGATTGCCGCGGGTTTTTTACCGATGCCTGAGATCAATGAAAGCGAAAAACCGACGGAAGCCGCCGCTACTGAGCCGAAAAAGCGTTCAACACGCAATTCTGAAACCACAAAATAGTATCAGCAAAATTTTATCAGGCAGTTGCTAACTTATGGTGATCACACATCATTCAGCAACACTGAGTGCGCATGAAATACAGGCAATGATGGGTGGGGTGATGTTGCTTTGTCAGCATTCCCCCTTGCACCAACGTTATTTAGTTGCTGAATGGCAACAACGTATCTTGCCATCATTCCAGCTCAATCAGTTTTGCTATTACGAAGATGAACATCAACGCCCAATTGCTTTTTGTAATTGGGCTTTTTTGTCTGACAGCAGTCGGGATGCCATTCTTGCCGGTGAACGGGAAATTGCACGGGAAGATTGGCGTTCCGGCCAGCATATTTTTTTTCCAGAAATGATTGCGCCTTTCGGTCATGCGCGTGACATTGCCTGCGATCTGCGCCGGCGTGTCTTCGCCGCATGGAAAGGGCAAAAAGCCTGCACAGTCAGGGGAATGCTGGATGTGCCAAATAACCGCTGTATCCGCCGGGTACAGTGGTTTTCGATTTAACTTTTACTCAGAGATTGATATATGGGAAAACCATTTTGGAGAAGTGTTGAATACTTCGTTACGGGGAATTACTTCGCCGATGATGGTGATAACAACATTAAGGCCATTGGATTTGGCGGTAATATATATGCTTACGGCGGCAATGACCATATTACAGTGGGATCAATTGGTGCTACGGTGTATACGGGATCTGGACATGATACCGTTGTAGGAGGAGCCGCCTATCTTAAGGTCATTGACACCACTGGAAACCTGACGGTCAAAGGAGGAGCTGGCTACGTAGAAATTGACAAAGATAATGACGGAAATATTGAATTTTCTGGTGTTGCTGGTGGGGTGTCGATAACGCACACGGGCAAGGACGGTGATATTACGTACAGTGGTGGTGCGGCTTATAACCGTATCGAGCGTATACGTCAGGCGACTGATACCTACTCTGAAACTCGTGGGAATATCCGGTTTGAAGGCGTAGGCGGTTATAACCGCATTTACTCTGATGTTGCGCACGGTAATATCAATTTTACAGGTGGCGGTGCTTATAACGAAATTATCCGCAAAGGAGCCGCCAATGATTTCAGCAGCGAAGGGATGGAATACGCCAAAGCTGAAGAGGTTGTGCTGACAACGGCAACCATGAGTGGCGCATGGATTGGCAACTCCCATCAGGTGACAGGGGTTAAATCGGCACGAGAGCCGAATACTTACCTGTTTGCATTTGAGGATGGTACTTACACTAAAATCAACAAGGTGCAACTGCGCAATGATCCCGAAACGGGCAAACTGAGATATTTTTCGACTGCCTGGTATAAAGAAGGCAGGCATCTCAAGGGGCTGGAAAAACAAGATATCTCGGCTCAAAGTGGCTTTAATTCAGTCGGTACTGACGGCGCATACACGTTATCAAACCTGATCGTTGAACAACAGAAACCGATCACGATCCATGCGGTTGAGAAAAAGCTGACAGAAAACCAATGGGTAGATTATGGTAATGGTGTCCAGATTAACGCAGCAGATATTACTTTGTCTGATGCCAAAATGGGCGGTTATGCTATTTATCGTGATGGAACCACCGTTGATGTAAAAGCCGTCAAATCCAACCGGATGCCGAACACCTATATTTATGGTAAGCAACTTGGCGAATATACCAAGGTCGTGGTAGTTGAACTAAAGAATGATCCCAATACAGGAACGCTGCAATATATCGCTCGCCCTTGGTATAAAGAAGGCAACCATACCGCTAATCTGGCGAACACCGATATCTCTCTTGCCAATGGTTACCACTATATGGGAACCGGTAGCTACTCACTAAGTGATCTGCATTACAGCGTTAATACTGTGCGCACAACCTCCAGTCGTGTGCCTGATATGCATGAATATAGTGATCTTGAACTGTTCAACTCAGCAACTGGCAGTAATGACAGTTCCGGTAATATTTATTATGTTGGTGCCGGTGGTGGCAACCTCATCAAATCCAACGTGACTCGTGGCAATGTCAGCTTCAAAGGTGCGGGTATTGCGAACGTAATTGAACATAGCTCTGAATTCGGTGATACAACCTTCGCAGGTGGTGGTGGCGCAAACATCATCATCAAAAAAGGCAAAGAAGGTAACCTGAACTTTGATGGTGCTGGCATTGCCAACGTATTGCTGCACCAGAGCCGGAGCGGTGAGATGAATGTCAATGCGGGCGGGGCAGCAAACGTGTTGGTTCGCGTTGGCGATGGCCGCTATCTTGCTCACCTTCTGGCGGTTGGCAATATCTCTATTCACAAAGGCAACGGCAACAGTCGCGTTGCAATGGGCGGTGGTTTCAATACCCATACCCAAATCGGTCATGGCGATGCGTTCTGGATGGGCATTGGTGGTGCCAATGTTCTGACCCAGATGGGGAACGGTAATGTCGCATCAATACTGGCGGGTGGCACTAATATTCTGACCAAAGTCGGTGAAAGCGATTTGGAATCTGCCATGCTGGGTGGAGCCAATATTATTACCCATATTAGCCATAATGAGACTTTGGATTCCGGTTCTGCAAATACATCGGCAATTGCGTTGGGCGGTGCCAACATCCTGACGAAAAAGGGCAAAGGTAATATTCAGGCCGTTATGGGCGGTGGCGGTAATGTCCTGACCCATATGGGGGATGGCAAAACGACCGGTGTTATGTTGGGTGGTGCCAATATTCTGACCAAAGTTGGCCAGGGTGATACGACCGGCATTATGTTAGGCTTGGGTAACGTTTTGACCCATGTTGGTGATGGGCAAACGCTGGGTGTGATGGGTGCGCTGGGTAATATTTTCACCAAAGTGGGTGATGGTACAACCATTGCGGCGATGATTGGTGCAGGCAATATTTTCACTCATGTGGGTGAAGGCAATGCCTGGGCGTTGATGGGCGGTAAAGGCAATATCTTCACGAAAGTTGGCGATGGCGATGCACTGGCCTTGATGCTGGCATTAGGCAACGTATACACGCACGTTGGTGATGGCAAAAGTGTTGCTTTGATGATCGCCAAAGGCAATATTGCGACCAAAGTCGGCGATGGCGATGCCCTGTCTGCCATGATTGGCAAAGGCAATATCTTTACCCAGATTGGTGATGGTTCCACTTTTGCGGCCATGATTGGTGGGGCAAACGTGCTGACCAAAGTGGGGGATGATCTGACCGCGGCATTGATGGTGGGTAAAGCCAACATTTATACCCATGTCGGAGACGGCACCAGCATTGGTTTGTTTGCAGGTAAAGCCAACATCATGACTAAAGTGGGTGATGGCACAACATTGGCTGCCATGTTTGGCGAAGCCAATATTATGACCCATGTCGGTGATGGTTTAACCGGTGTATTGGCATTAGGCAAAGCCAACATTGTGACAAAAGTCGGCAATGATTTTATGGGCGTTGTGGCCGCTTCTGAAGCCAATGTGGTGACCCATGTTAATCAGGAAGGCAATAGCACAACGGCAGCCGTGTTGATGGGCAAAGGCAATATCCTGACCAAAGTTGGTGATGGAAGTGCGGTTGGCCTGCTGGTTTCTAAAATCGGCAATATCATGACCCATGTTGGTGACGGCACAACGGTCGGATTTGCCAAAGGGGAAGGCAATATCATCACTAAAGTGGGTGATGGATTGGGCATCAATGCCGCCTGGGGTAAAGG
The DNA here is from genome assembly GCF_015163665.1 of Xenorhabdus sp. BG5. Taxonomy (GTDB): domain Bacteria; phylum Pseudomonadota; class Gammaproteobacteria; order Enterobacterales; family Enterobacteriaceae; genus Xenorhabdus. Next base: position 65,326 of record NZ_JADEUG010000003.1, read on the forward strand.
TAATATCCTGACTCAGGCTGGTCACGGCGATCGCTATAACTTTGCCAAAGGTGATGCAAATATCATTACCAAAATCGGCGATGGTCAGGAAGTGACCGTTGTCCAAGGGCAAGCCAATATCGTCACCCATGTTGGCAACGGTGATGACTATACCGGTGCGTGGGGCAAGGCTAATGTCATCACCAAAGTCGGTGATGGTCGTAACGTTGTACTCGCTAAGGGTGAGGCCAATATCGTCACCCAAATCGGGCATGGCGATAGCTTCAATGTGTTATGGAGCCAGGGCAATGTCGTCACCAAAGTGGGTGATGGTATGCAAGTTACGGCGGCCAAAGGTAAAGGCAATATCACCACCACAGTGGGGAATGGCCTTAGCGTGACTGCGGTTCATGGCGACCTGAACATCAATACCAAAGTCGGCGATGGGGTTTCCGTCAATGTGGCCTGGGGTAAATTCAACGTCAATACCCGTGTGGGTGACGGCCTGAATGTTTCCGTCATGAAGGGCAAGGGCAATGCCAATATCCGTGTGGGTGATGGCCTGAACGTTAACGCTTCTTATGCGCGTAACAACGTGGCAATTCAGGTGGGTAATGGTGATTTTTATAGCCTTGCGGTGGCGGAAAGCAATACCCAGAGCAATAAACTGAATGCACTGTTTGACAATCTCAAACAAACCGTACTGGGTAGCGCGGGCAGTCAGGGCATCAATTATCTGGTGAATGGCGATGAAGCCACGACATCAGGAACCCATAAAGGACGAGGCGCCATTGACCTGCCGGAAGTTTCTTCCCTAAATGGTTTCAAACTGACAGAAGTTAATGAAATCTCATCGGATTTGGCAAAAGATTTGAAAGGGGCTGTGACCGGTGTAGATACCCCAGATATTGCAGGGATCGAGAAGACACTTGGCAGTAAAAAACGTCTGAACCCGAATCGACCACGCAATTTAATCGCCAATGGTGATTTTGAACAAGGTGTTGTGGGATGGAAATCCACCAATGGCATTGAAGCCAGCCATTCAGCCAAGGCATATGGATTGAGTGATGAAGGGCATGGTAAGCGGGTCAGTGAACTTGATGTCAGTGGTAACACAAATATCTATCAGGATATCCAGAACTTAACGGCGGGTGAAGAAATTACGGTTAAGTTCGATTTTGCAAGGCGTGCTGGCAGCTCTGCGGATAATGGGCTGGAAGTGTGGTGGAATGGAAAGGTTGTTTTTGCAGCCGCCAATGGTGACAGTGAGTGGCAAAACAAAACACTGACCTTAACCGCCAATGCGGGAAGTAACCGGCTGGCATTTTCTGGAATTGGCTTAAATGATGGTTTTGGTTATGTGCTGGATAATGTAGTTGCAACTACTGAACTGAAAGACAGTGGGGTTGCTGACCATGTGAAACAGGATAAAGCGGCACACAATGCCTTGCAGGACAAGGACGCAGCAGAAGCCGATAGCCAACGTCTGGCTCAGGAAAAAGATAAGCAACTTGCAGCGATTTCTGGCAGCCAGTCACAACTGGAAGCGACAGATCTGGATGCCCTGAATGAGAACGGGCAGAGCCAGCGTAATGCCATCAAAGAAGAAGCGCAGGCGGTGACAGATGAGATGCTGGCGCAGGTTAAGGGGCTGGAAACACTGGATATCCATGCCAGCCATCATGGTGAATCAGGCCAACAATGGCGTGATCAGTTCGCGGCTGGTTTACAGCAGCGTATTCAAACCGAATTGAATCAGTCTGGTGAAACTGCGCAGAATCAATTAGATAATATCCAGGAAGTGATCGCAGCGCGTTTGGGCGATACTAAAGATGCTGTCGCTAAATCAGAAATGGGTGCACTTAAGGCTGAGCAAAATCAACAAGATGCTGAGCAAGATATTGAAGAAGCGCTCATTCAGGCCAAAAACAGAGAGAAAGAAGCCCTTGATCGTGAGCTAAAAGCTAAGCGGGCAGAACATGAGGGTAATCTGGCCGTACAACAAGCAGAGCAGCATGGTCAGCATGAAGTCTCTGCGGCAGACAATAAAACTGCGCAAGTGCAACATGATGCCAAGGGTTCAAAACTGGATAACAGCCATAAACCGGTTCGTACAGGCGCAACAGGCAGTGGTTTGTCTGGTAAAACTTATAACGCTAATTACTCTGAAGACATTGAACAAGCAGAAAAATCCAAGAGTAATATCAATGCCAATTCGACTGTTCAGGCTGATGGTCGATTCAGTGAGCAATTACAAGAGCTGGATAAGGATCTGAGCGAACTTGATAATGCCAAAGCTGCCTTAAACCGCTTGCAGATCAATGCAGGGATACGTGCCAAAAAAGTGTTAACGTCTGTTCATGGCGAAACGTCGGATAATCAGATAATTAGCCAACCTTCTGCCGTGGTGACTGAATGGATCAGGGACACGCCAAAAATTTCGGGACTGGATCTCAGTGGCTTGAAAGCGTTGGGTGAAGAACATGTTCAGCAAGATTCAGTAGCTCTGGCTGAAACTGGTTATTCTGTTGCAAGCAAGGCACAAAAAGTCGCCAATGTTTACCGTTGGTTAGATAAAGACAACAAACTTGCCTCGGAAAAGGAAAAATATATTCCCGTGCCGGGGTTTGATCGTGTGGATGCAGATATACCGGATGACCTCAGACAGAAAATGGTCGCCTATATTATTGATCCACAGTTAGGGGATACGAGTAATCTATCGAAAGCCCAGATCGCTTCACTGAAAAAATTATTTAAAAAAATAAAGAATACGATTATACCGAAAGACCAGTTCCCTTCACTGGTAAGACTCTTTGTTGATGCCACCATTGATTACGACTGGGACAAGCGCGTTGAATTCGTTTCGAAACTGGAAAGCTATGGTTATAGTTTCGAGCCTGTACATGGTGATAACAGTATTGTTACCTTTTGGTCTGGCAAGGGGCCTAAGAGTCTTGAGAAATCCCGTGAAATTATTGATGCAATACAGACTGATGGCAAGAAGGTGGTTTACGATATTGATGTCAAAGGTAACGAGTTTGCTATTGCCCTGAACAGAATGCTGATGAATTGGAGCAGCTTATCGCCTAGTGGGATTGCGGAAAAGGAAGCGGTGAAATCATCCATTTTGGCTTCTGCACGCAGCAATACCGGATTCTGGAGTTCCCTCTATGCAACTGGCTCACGTAACGATGTTTATCTCATTTCGGAAGGCGGATTGCCTCTTGGCAACTATTTCTGGAATGTTGAATTACCTGTATTGCGTCAATTACAGCGTGAGGGCCTGATCGGGGAAATTCGCCTGCTGGATAAAGCTGATGAAGAGTATCAAGGCGCGTCACCTGAATCCCTTGGCCGCAGATTGACAGAAGCCGGTGTGACTGTAAAAGTGCGTTTTAATTCACTCAGCCTTGCAGAGCAGAAAAGGCTGCTTGCATTGGACCCTGACAAATATAAACCGTATACATTGGTTGATTTGGATATCAAAACCAGTGCCATCGATAACTTGCTGAATCAAGCCTTACCATTCTATGGTTTGCGTACAGAACGCAATTTGTTGGTGAGTGAAGCTGATGGTGAAGGTTTTGAAGTCCGCCCTTGGCCGGGTAAGAACAGTGATAGCTTCAAAACTATCATGTTGGAAAATCCAAAAGATTCTGCTCAGATTAAATCTGTTGAGCGTTTTATTCTCGCCAACTATAACCATTACGACCAACTGCCTGATGAATTGCATTTGGTGAAAGATCGTATTATTTCCCACGAACACGGACGTACTCGCATTATCGCTGAAAAAGCGGAGGGTAGCTGGCGCTATAAGCCGCAAACTGACTTAATGTCTGTGGGGGAGTTGCGGGAAGCCGCTTATGTTAAAGGCAAGATCCTTGGTGACAGCTATCGAAAAGTGTTGGATGCCCTCAGTAACTACGAAAATATGTTGCAAAATAGCAAGGATTATAGCTTTGATGCAGTAGAAAAATTAACCGTTCTGCGTTACCAGGTTGAAAGCTATTTGCAAGGACATCCAGATTCAAAACGCGTTCCTGCACTGCAAAATTTGTTGTCACAAGTGAGTGTCCGTCTGGAAGAGTCGCTGGTGCTGACGGAAGTTACCCTGAGAGGTGGCGAAAAAGTTGCCATTGACAATAATGGTACGCCACCACGTGACAGTGAACCGTCCAATTCAATAACGCGTTTGATAAACGAGCGGCTTTTCGGCACCAAAGAAGAACGCCGTAACGTAGATAACGATACCCAAATGATATTGGATGAATTTGTCAATCAGGGGACAGCGGATAATATCACGTTACAGGGCGAAGCAGGACGCTTAACCGGTTATTACTATAACGGTGATCAGCAAGAGCAAGATGAGCCGAGTACGGCGAAAAAAGTTGTGCTTTTCCTTCATGGTTCCCATTCATCTGCGGAAGAGCAAACCATCACTGTCCAAAATTATTACCAAAGACAGGGTGTGGATATGCTGGCGGTGAACATGCGGGGTTACGGCGCCAGTGATGGTCATCCAAGTGAAAAAGGGCTTTATCAGGACGCCCGTACCATGTTCCGCTATTTGGTTAATGACCGTGGCATCCAGCCTGAAAATATCATTATTCATGGCTATTCCATGGGAGGCGCTGTTGCGGCGGATCTTGCCCGTTATGCCGAGCGCCGTGGGCAAGCTGTCTCCGGTTTGCTGCTTGACAGGCCAATGCCAAGTATGACTAAAGGGATTACCGCCCATGGAGTGCCAAATCCTGTGGGGATAAGCGGTGCTCTGGCAAAAGCGGTTAATGGTCAATTCTCGGTGGAGAAAAACTTGCAAGGCATCTCGAAACAGACGCCAATCATGCTATTGACCGATAATGAAGGATTGGGCAAAGAAGGGGAAAAACTGCGTGCCAAACTGGTTGTCGCCGGTTATCAGGTATCAGGCCAACCGACTTCTTATAGTCATGAAGACCATGGATTGATAAGCAATTATGCAGACCAGATTGTCTCAACACTTTCTGCACCTCAGCATGAAAATGGTAGCGTGAAGGCGGGTTTGCGGGAAAAATTGCTTTACATCCTGTTTGATATGAAATCAGGTGGCAAAGAGTTAGATAAATACTCACTCCATTTCAATCAGGGAGGATCTCTGCTCAATGATCTTCAGAAACTTGTACCTGAAATTGGCAATGTTCTCCTGACTAATGGGAATCACGTTGAGTCAAAAGAATTTCTGGAAGGCATCTGTTTTGCCTTGTCTGGCCGTTACCTGATAGAAGAGCGAGTTCATGGGCTGGGGGGTGGCAAAGCCTATTTGTCGTGGCTGACCGATGCAGTCAAGGCCTACAATGACAATACGGTGAATAAAAAGAGTGATATCAATTCGATTGAAGCCTCTTTGCTTAATCAGTATCGCCGCCAAAATATCGGCCCGGCAATCCAAGATCTGCTATCAATGCAGTATAGCCAGACGCAAAACCTGTCCAATTTGGCAGACCGCAGGAAAGCCAACCAGGCTTATGGCGGTAAATTGAAAGCCAATGGGCTGACGGGAGATCGCATTGACCGCTCGCTGAGCAATGATATTGCTGGCTATGAGAGCGTCATGGAGACACTGCGCAATGTGGATAAGACGACCTATATGTCCTTTATGTCTGAAGATCACGCCATGGCCGTTGTTGTCCATAAAGGGGAAAGCCAAACTGTTTGGTCATTCTATGATCCTAACTGTGGTATCAAATCATTTGATAACTATAAAGACTTTGAACACTTTATGGACTCTTTCCATAAGGGAATGATAACGGGATATCAATCCAAGTTTGCTTATACCTATGAGGCCAGCCAAGAAGAAGGCCAAAGTTTCTATGTTAACTACAATATCTTTGAAGATGACACCATTACCCAGTATGACGGAGTCTGGAAACAGGCGCGTGAAGGTGAACAACCGTACGTATTGCGTGCGCTGAAGGAGCAGGGTAAGACCTTTAAGCTGGGTGCAAACGTAACGGGACGTGTGGTTGATTATGATAACGATGCCGTGACATTGGAAGTGACGACCAAGAAAGGTGAGAAAATTCGGGTTGAAGTTGAAAGTCACAATTTCAAGCAGGCGGCTAACCTTGTACAGTCGAATATCGATACAGTCGTTGCCCATGCCAAAAATGGCACATTCATACTCAAAGCATCGGCAGAGAATATTACCCAACAACCTAACGCAGAGATTGCGCCTGATTCGTTTGAAGTGAGACCTCAGCCTGACGAACCAGAAGTACTCAAAGGTACTGATAACGACCTTAAACGTTACGGTGAAGTAATAAAACCACAGCCATCCGGCTCAAGTAAGAAGCTGACAGATATTCGTACAACCGAAGATTTTCTGGTGGGTTACAAGCAAGGCCATACGGAGCAGGTGGTGGATGGTTTCCGTCCAAACATGAATCTCAAGCAACTGGTGGATTTGCTGGTTAAGGGTAACTGGAGCCTGGAACAGAAAGGCGCTTTGGCTTGGGAAATTGAAAGCCGCGCCTTGAAAATCACCTTCCAGCCAAGAGCTGAAAAATACAATCGGTTGTTCCGTGATGTCGCTTCAACCGGCATTGCTGACACTAAAGCGAGTGAACAACTGGCACCCCAATTGTTATTGCTGAATCTGTCAAATGATGGTTTTGGCGGACGTTGTGACCCACTGTCGAAGTTGATTCTGGTTGCGAAACAACTTGAAAATGAGGGGCAGGATGGTGTTGCCCGTCAATTGCTGGAGAAAATGTATTCTGCGGCAGCGGTACTTAACAACCCAGAACGGTATTCTGCCACTGAGCACGCCAACGCAAATAAGCTGTTGGGATCTTTGGCCGCACTCCATGCTAAGAACCCAATGTCAGCGACATCCATGAAAGTATGGAAAGAGAAACTGGAAGACACGAAAGCACTGACAGTCGATGGCGTCGTCCAGAAAATTACTGCTGGCAATCCAGAAGGTAAACCAGTGTTGCTTGAGCTGGATGGCCCAGACCATGCCATGGCGGCGTGGGCGAAAGGCAGTGGTGAAAATCGTGTTTATGGTTTCTATGATCCCAATGTGGGAATTATTGAATTCTCGTCGGCGGAGAAGTTTGGCGCTTACGTGACGCGTTTCTTCGGTGAATCCGATCTAAACATGGCACAAAGCTATAAACTGAAAAAAAATGCAGCAGGGGAAAGTGTTTTCGAACGTGTCGCCGTTATGGATGGTGAGGTCTTGGCAACTTATCGTCCAAAGTGGGATGTTAAATTCACGATGCGAGACATCTTAGAACTGCCCGTGTTTGATGATACCCCAATCAAGAAACCGACAGAGATTGATACAACTCATAGTGTGAAAAAACCGTTAGGTGATGACTCGCTGGAAAGCCATATTCACGTGGATAACCAGGACGTCAATGCCTGGGAAAATATTGTGGTCAAACCACAGCCGGAAAGTAGCGATAGTCGTTTTGCGGGTCAGATCATTATCCAGACTGAAAATGATCCTACTGTTGCACAAGCCACCGCGAATTTGGCGGGTAAGCACCCAGATTCCACTGTGATTGTTCAGCTTGATGCCAATGGTCAATACCGTGTGGTGTATGGTGATCCGGCTGTCTTGTCCGATAAATTACAATCCGGAAAATTACGCTGGCAGATTGTGGGGCATGGGCGTGAAAAATCGCTACAAAACCACACACGTGTCAGCGGTTATAGTGCCGATGAACTGGCCTTAAGGCTGAAACAGTTCAATACCGATTTCAAACAGGTTGGCATGCCTGATCATATCAGCCTTGTCAGTTGTTCTTTGATCGGTGATGACAAACGAGAGGGGTTTGCTCGCCGCTTTATTTCGGCACTGGATGAGCAGGGTATCCGTACCACGGTATCGGCGCGCAGCAGTGAAGTTGCGGTAGACAGTATTGGCCGCAAATACACAAAAGATGTGCAAGAACAGTGGGTTCACAAGCTGATGGATAATAAGCTGGTGCTGGGATGGAATGACAACGGTGAAGTGGAAAGCCACTCCGAACGAATCCGCCGTGGTATTGCTGAAAATGACATCAACTTGTCCCGCGTGGGGCAGGCAGATGTGGATGCAAAAGCGCAAGGTGCGATTGCCGATAATACCGAGACATTCCATGCACCGAAACAACGCGATGCGGCGGATAACCATTCAGCGGCGGCATCATCCAATAACCAACTGAGTTATTCCGGCAATATTCAGGTACAGGCGGGTGATGGTGAGTTTACGGCGATTAACTGGGGCACGACCAACGTGGGCATCAAAGTCGGTACAGGTGGCTTTAAGTCTCTGGCCTTTGGTGATAACAATGTGATGGTTCACATTGGTGATGGTAACAGCAAGCACAGTGTTGATCTTGCCGGTTATCAGGCACTTGAGGGTGCACAACTGTTTATCGGCAACCGCAACATCAGTTTCAACATGGGACGCAGTAATGATCTCATCGTTATGTTGGAAAAATCTATTCCAACTCCACCGTTGATTAACCCATTTGATGGTGCAGCCCGTATTTCGGGTGTATTGCAAAACATTGCCGGCTCGTTTGATTCACCAGATTGGCTGGCGACCCAAAACCAGCAATGGACACTGGAAAGTGCGAAGAAATACGTCAGTGATCTGTCTGGTCTCGATTTGACCAGCAGTGTGGATTATAAGACCCTAACTGATCTCGACTCACAAAATGAACGTAGCAGCCGTGGCCTGAAAAATGATCTCGAAAGCACGCTGAACAAGAAATACAACCAATGGTTGAGTGGAAATGGCAATACCCCGGAAATGGGTAAAATCAGTCGGGCGGATAAATTCCGTCAAGCGAATGAAAAACTGGCCTTCAACTTTGCCGTGGGTGGACAAGGTGCGGATATTCAGGTTACGACGGGTAACTGGAACTTTATGTTTGGTGACAACATCCAGTCGATTCTGGATACCAATCTGGGTTCATTGTTTGGCTTGATGACGCAGGAATATACCTCAACGGGTGTGGCAAAAACCACGTTTACCTTTAGCCCAACGGACTTGCCACGTCAGATCAAAAACAAACTGTTGGGGAATCTGGCGGGGGTCAGTGCGGATACTACACTGGCAGACATCTTTGGTGTGGATTATACCGCGAAAGGCGCTATTGTTTCCCGCTCTGGTCAGGATGTTGATGGTGTAGCTATTGTGCGTGAAATGCTGGAAATCATCGGTGAATTCAGTGGCGATCAACTGAAAACCTTCACTGATCCAGAAAAATTACTGGATAGCCTGAAAGCCGGCCTGAATATGGGGGCTGATGGCGTGAAATCTTTTGCTGAAAGCCACGGTCTGAAAGCCAAAGCACCTGATGAAAATCAGGAGGGGCGTGTTTCCATCAGTAAAGGGGATGCATCAGCACCAGAAACGACACAGGCAGATCGCGCCTTTGGGCTGACATCCCTGAACCTGCCAAACCTGTTTGCAACGCTGTTCAATCAGGATAAACAGGCTGAGATGAAATCGCTGGTCACTAACCTGAAAGAGAACCTGACAGCCGACTTACTCAACATGCAGGATAAAACTTTCGACTTCCTGCGTAATAGCGGTCATCTGCAAGGGGATGGTGACATCCACGTCTCCCTGGGTAACTACAACTTTAACTGGGGTGGTGACGGTAAAGATCTCGGTGCGTATCTGGGAGATAACAATAACTTCTGGGGCGGCCGTGGTGATGACGTTTTCTATTCCGTAGGCACCTCGAATATTTTCACAGGCGGCCAGGGTAATGATGTCGGTGTCATGATGGGGCGTGAAAACATGATGTTTGGTGGTGCAGGCAATGATGTGGCTGTATTGGCTGGACGGATTAACTACGCCTACATGGGAGATGGCGATGATCAGGTCTTTGCCTTTGGTGAAGGCGGCGTGATTGATGGCGGCAAGGGACGTGATTATATCGTGGCTTCCGGCAACTTTAACCGCATTGATGCAGGGGAAGATCAGGATTACGTTGTCGCCATTGGCAATAATAATCAGGTTGATTTGGGTAAAGGTAACGACTTTGCGACGGTATTCGGCAACAATAACCGAGTCGATGGCAAGGAAGGTAACAATGCCATCAAATTGATGGGTTATCACGCTGTTATCAATGGGGGGATAGGTAGTGATCACCTGATTGCCGATGTGATCTCTAAGTTCAGCCAACTTAACGGTGGCGATGGGGATGATCTGCTGGTATTGGGTGGATACCAAAACCACTTCAAAGGCGGCACGGGCGTGAATAGCTTTGTGGTCAGTGGTGATGTGATTGATAACGTGGTTGAAGATATCAAGCAAGGTGACAAGATTATTTTCAACGACATCAATTGGCAAAACCTGTGGTTCCAACGCAGCGGTTACGATTTGGTTCTGTTGACCCAGCGTAATGTCAAAGATACCTCTGCACAGGGGGAATTTGAGGCAATGGGTTCTGTAACGTTCAATGACTATTTCAATGGCAACCGTGCGGATATCATCACCCAAATGGGAGATAAAGATGCACAGGGTGAGCGTGAATATACAGCACTTTCTGCCAATGCCGTCGATTCTCTGGTGCAGGCCATGAGTGGATTCGCACCTAATATGGGAGATAGCGGCTTTATTGATTCACTTGATAGTAAATCGAAATCAACCGTTATAACGGCTTGGTCTGATACCCTAAACGGGAAATCTAAACTAGCCTGATAGTTTTATTCACTGAACTTAGTTAACAAAATGGCCCATGCATGAGTGTGGGCCATTTTTCAATTAATGTGTTATTGGGATTTATTTTATCCATCTATGATTGCTTGCAAGAGAACCATGCTTAACATGGATCTTCCTCTTCGGTATTAAAACCTTAAGGAAAATCCATGTCAGACGAACGGGTTAAAATTATGTGCTGATTTCTAGCTCTTTTTCGTGGTTACCTACAGCAGTTGGGGCCTGAACATCTATTTGTAACATATTCTTAATCACCCTGGTCGCAATATTCGCTACCACGACGAGGGCATTGGGCACCCATAACCGCTTATGCGCGGGCGTTCCGACAAACCAAATACTTTCCTTTTCTTTAAGGTCAGGGTGGATGGCGACCATTTCTGGCGAGATCGATATGGCGCGTTCTGAACGCTGGCCGTGAGTGTCAATCTCAAGTTTCCCATCCTCGTCAATGACAAAGTCAGGTTGGTGATAACCAACAGCAGTGACAACAGCATCAAACGGTTGATAATCCTGCCCTAAGTTGACTAACCAGGTATTAGCCTCTCCTTCCTCTATAACAGCATCTAGAATTTCTCCTTGCTGGATGTTCAGAGAACCCTCATCCATATAGTGCAGAAGCTTTCGTGCATTGGGTAAAGCAATGGCGGTGATATATCGATGAAGCATTTTTTCGACGTTGGGATGAAATGAACCGTCGAAATGGGTTTTATCATTTAAATGCACTTCATTAATGACATCCATGAAGTTGACTATCATATCCTGCCATTGACTCTTTCCTTGCTCGGCAATAGCTATTTCTTCACGCAGACGTTCCCGATAACTATTGGCATTAGAAAACTGTTCTCGCCAGGGTATTTTGGTGTATTTGTTGAGTGCGCGGTAGAAATATTTTAGATATGCCTGTTTCAATGAGTCAGGAAAAAAATGGTTCGATCGATTCCCCTTACGGGTCATTATCGACATTATGTTTTCATGCTCAAAGAAGGTTCCAGGGCTTCGCATAAACCGTGAACGAACAGCGGGAATATCTCCTGATGGCGACGTCATGGTGACGCGATGCCCTTCACGGCAGAGAAGAATAGCTGCATCGATGGCTGAAAGTTTACTGCCGATAACCAATACCCGCGATTGTGAGGGTATTTTGGCTAACATATCCTGTTCTGGATAGGGGCAGTGAATAAAAGTTGGGTGAGTTAAGTGGGATTTCAATACCTCAGGGATCCGAGAAGAGCCAAAGCCTGTACAGAAAATGACATCGGTCACTTCCAGCGATTGAGGTGACAAGGTATCACCGTACCAGAGCGTATAACAACGATGTGAATTGATTTTTAACCCCTTAAATACATAGGGGATATGGAAAACATCGATTCCGGTCTTGAGAGCGATAGTGTTAAATTCCAGAAACTTTTCATTCAGATAGTTTCCTACCCATTGGCGCGGTACGAAAGATTCCGGTGTAACGGTATGCCCACGTTTATGCAGATAATCCAGAAAATCCAGAGGGTTATCTGCCTCGACGGACATGGTATCAACTGAGGTATTGCAGAGGATATCACCATCCAAATTGAAAAAGGCCATACCGGGGCCAACGGCCCCAGGCTCAATAATATAAATGGTTTGTGCCACACGATGTTGCACTGCTGCGATGAATGTTGCCACGCCCGCAGCCCCGCCTCCGACAATCGCAAGACTTCTTTTTTGAAAAGACATCATTATTTCCTATATTTTAACTATATTGAAATTAAGGACGTTTTATCCGGCTGACTTAAGTGAAGGCATTCATTCTGCAATGGCTTCGACAATCGAAATATAACAGCCTGTATCAATGACGCGATTAAGTTTCAAATCTGCGTTAGCCAGTAATTGTCGTAGCTCATCCTCTGTGCGTTCGCGTCCCCCTTCGTAGATCCCCATGCAGAGGAGATCCATTTCCTTACCTGCGTGCGAAACGTTGCCACTAGGGATTACGGGGTCCATTATCAGCACTCGGCCGTCAGGGGACATTGCTTGTCGGCAGTTACGTAGGATGCGTATACATTGTTCATCAGGCCAGTCGTGCATAATGTACTTGAGCAGATAGATATCGCCCTGAGGACATGACTCGAAAAAGTCGCCAGAAGAAACCTCCCAACGCGTATCGTCACCTAGCGCGTTAAGTTGATGTCTGGCCAGTACGTGTGGTTGGTCGAAAAGGATCCCTCGCAGAGTGGTATTAGCCTGTAATACGCCTAATAACAGGCCACCAAATCCGCCAGCGATGTCGACAACTGTCGCGTTTTTCGGGAAGTCATAACTGTTTACGAGAAACAGATTTTCCACTTTAGACATTGAGGACATACCGGCATGAAAATCCTCAGCTTGTGTGTCCTTCTGCGCCCAATAATCAAAGAAAGGAAGTCCGTAGAGGTGTTTGAAGGCGGGATTGCCGCGGACACTTTCTACAATCTCACCAAGAGGTTGCCAAAAGGTCCTGTCAGTCAGCATCAATACTGCTGCCTGGAGGGAGTGGTGTGTGTCTTTGCGCAGGAACTCTGCGGCGGGTGTTAGTGAGAACCGATTTTCTTCGGTTTCACGAAAGATATTTCGTGTGGCGAGCAACCGGAGAACTCGGTGTAGTTGTTGCTCTTGGGCTCCGACAGTTTTGGCAAGTTCATGCACTGTTTTTGGCCCATTGCTCAAATGATCGGCGACACCCAGAACTGCGGCAGCACGAAGCGCCGCTTGATAAGAATACCCCATTGTTTGATTAAGTAAATGTAACGCTGCTGATGTGTAGTTAGAAATTGCTGTGTTATTATTTAAAATGTTCATATATATCTCATTTATAATTTAATATTAAAATCAAAAAAATATAAACCACTTTATTGTTTCATTTATATTATTAATCAGAAAATTCTTATTCTACAATCATAAAAAATCTTATACGAAAGTATCTTGTTATCATCATTTTTATTAATGAGGGATAATGAGTGAGGTTATTTTTACGAAAAGGTTATGCTATGAAATTAAGTTTTTTTTAGTGAATGTTTTTAGGGGGGATAGTCATTAAATAACAACAATGAAAAAATGCATCAGGGTTTAATGAAAACTCCATAATAAACAATCCCCCGTAATAAAATTACGAGGGATTATTTTGTTAAAGTTGACAAACAAGGGCTGCATCAATGCAATTTCTTTGGAAATCATCCCAAAACCCTGGTGGATAACTCTCAATATCACTTTCCAATAGCATGGGCTTATGCCATTCAAATTTTAACCCTGCCTTAGTGATTGCATCCTTATATTGTTCACGGCTCCAACGATGCATAGTAAAAGGGCTGGGTGGGGTAGTAAGGAATTCAGCCCTCACAAGAGTTGTATCTTTCACAGGTTCTTCACTTAGAACCTTTATGCAATAATTTTCATAGTTCCCTTTTTCTAAACGATAATCGGGTTCAAATGTATAAGCGATGAGTTTACCGGAAGGTTTAAGATGATCTGCAATGACACGAAACATACTTTCAAGTTGTTCAAGTGTTTCTGCATGGCAAAATAACCAGGCAGCAACTATCAGGTCAAATTTACCAAATGACTCCATTTTGCTGACATCTCTGATATAGTATTCTATACCATCGTCACATTGTTGCGATTTGTTTTTAGCAATTTCTATCATCTTCTCTGATATATCAACACCAATAACTTTTGCAGCGCCGCGATTTCTGAATTCCCGACTAAATAGGCCATATCCACATCCTAAATCTAACATCGATTTTCCTTTTACATCCCCTGCCAAATTGAGGAGGGTACGAGTGACTATTTTTATTTGAGCGCTAGAGTCTGAAAATTCTTCGTAAAGATGTGCAATAGGATTATATAAGATGTTATCTTTCATAATTTTGTCCTTAATTAAAGTCAAGATATTTTATTTGCTTGTAGAATACATTATTTAATATTGGTGTAATAATGATTGATTTTTTTCTTTGTTGTATATTAAGGTGACAGTAATGAATTAGATATAATTATTTTTATATTGGTTATTTTTTTTATCAACCCATATTACGATGGGTTGATATCGTAATTATTTTGTATCTAAAAAGCGATGAATTGCCCTGAGTACAGCTTCTGGTTTTTCTGCATGCACCCAATGCCCGCATCCTGCTACAACCCATGCTGTTGCTTGTGGAAATTGGCTGATAATATCTTCTCGATATTCTTCTATAATGTAATCTGAATTTCCACCACGGATAAACAGGGCGGGTTCGTGCCATGCCGGAATAGTTTCCCAACCGATAATCTTTTCGTACTCTTTTTGCAAAACGGGCAGGTTGAATTTCCATTCCCCTTGATGGAATGATTTCAGTAAAAACGGAATAACGCCCTCTTCCCGAATATCCTGACGCATAATATCTGCCGCTGCTTGCCGGGTTTGTACACCGGCTGCCATGACTTTGTTCAGTGCTGTGAAAATGCTGTCATGACGGCGAACCGGATAAGCGACGGGAGCCATATCAATCACCACGATTTTTTCAATCCGTTCTGGCGCAATAGCCGTCATGGTCATGGCGATTTTGCCACCCATGGAATGCCCAATAATAATGGCTTTGGGCATGGTTAGTTCATCAAGTAGTGTCAGGACATCCTGTGCCATATCGTGATAATTCATATTTTCCATACGGGATGAAATACCGTGGTTACGTACATCAATTTGAATCACCGGATAATGTTGCTGTAGATCTCGCCCCAATACGCCCAAATTGTTTAAATCGCCAAAAAGCCCATGAATCAAGACAATGGGAGTTGAAGATTGCAGATTTTCTACAGTGTGAAGATGATAATTTAATTGACAATTTGACTTCATGATTTGCCTGAATTTAATACCATTTATACGCATTGAACTTCAAGTTGCAATTTACAACACTATATGAAATGTGATCCCTCCCCGCTTTGCGGGGAGGGATCACATGCATCTTGAAGTTAGATTGGTATATATCATGTTTAATATTGAGATGCTTAATATCATGATATGTGAGCTGTGACAAACTCAATAGGATGAAATAGTTGTAACTAATTGATTTATTTTAAAGGAAAGTTGCTTTCCTAAAGATTCTCTATTTTTAAAAGAATCACTTTAAGTTATTGAAAGTTTAATTGTTTTGTTTTGTGGCATTATATCTTATAATCTCAGGATAATTTTTTCATAAAGAACAGTACTGGATAGAAATGAAAACGATAGAAGTTGATGAAGAACTTTACCGCTTTATTGCAAGCCAAACTCTGCATATCGGTGAAAGTGCATCTGATATTTTACGGCGCATATTGAAGTTAGACGCCGGGCAGCCAGTACAAATTACAGAGCCTGCCAACGACCCTGCACCCGTTGTTAAAACTCCAGTTACCCGCTCCCGTGATGCTGTTCGCGTTGTTCGTGAATTATTGCTTTCGGATGAGTATGCTGAAAAGAAAAAATCTGTTGAACGCTTTATGTTGGTTTTGTCTACCCTGTATAGCCTGAACAGCGAGAATTTTTCTAAAGCAACAGAAACGATGCATGGCCGTACCCGTACTTATTTCGCCGGTGATGAGCACACGTTATTGGCTAGTGGTAAGCAAACGAAGCCACGTCATGTTCCTGGTACGCCTTTTTGGGTGATCACCAATACCAACACTGACCGTAAACGCAGCATGATCGAACATATCATGCAGGATATGAAGTTTCCGGCAAATTTGATTGAAAAAGTGTGTGGTACTATTTAATTCTACTACTAATACAATCGATTAGTTTATTAGTACTGCGCTGGCGGTAAGCCAGTGCGGTCTCCCAGGAGAAATAATAAAGTGGCCATTCATCCAAGAGCTGGGCAGCTCGCCCAGCAGCATGATTTAATCAATATTGCTCAGCTCACTTCACAGTATTACACCTTACAACCCCATTCTGAAAATCCAGCCCATAAGGTCAAGTTTGGTACTTCCGGCCATCGTGGCAGTTCTGGCCGCAATAGTTTTAACGAAACACATATTCTGGCTATTTCTCAGGCCATTATAGAAGTGCGTTCGCAACATGGGATTACTGGGCCATGTTATGTGGGTAAAGATACCCATGCGCTTTCAGAAGCAGCATTTATCTCCGTATTGGAGGTGTTAACGGCGAATGGAGTGGATGTCATTGTGCAGGAAAATAACGGGTTTACACCGACTCCTGCCATTTCTCATGCCATCTTATGCCATAACCGTCAGGGAAAAAGTTTGGCTGATGGTATCGTGATCACGCCATCTCATAACCCGCCAGAAGACGGTGGTATTAAATATAATCCACCTAACGGCGGGCCAGCCGATACTGATTTGACGGCAATTATTGAACAGCGTGCGAATGAATTACTGGCTTCTGGTCTCAATGGGATCAAACGCCTGCCTTATGAACAGGCATTAAAAAGTGAATATCTGCATCCTCAAGATTTGATCGATCCTTATGTCACTGCTCTGGGTGAAGTTGTAGATATGGTGGCTATCCAGCAGGCAGGCTTAAAGATTGGTATTGATCCACTGGGCGGTTCTGGGATTGCCTATTGGCAGCGAATTGGGGAATATTACAATCTCGATCTGACACTGGTTAATGATAAGGTCGATCAGACATTCCGTTTTATGACACTGGATCATGACGGAGTGATCCGTATGGACTGTTCGTCCCGTTGGGCAATGGCGGGGTTACTGGAGCTGCGTGGTAAATTTGATTTAGCCTTTGCCAATGATCCTGACTATGACCGTCATGGGATTATTACGCCGACTGGCTTAATGAATCCTAACCATTATTTAGCAACGGCTGTCGATTACCTATTCCGCCATCGCCCACAATGGCCGAAAAATATTGCGGTGGGCAAGACTCTGGTTTCCAGCGCGATGATTGATCGTGTTGTAACTGATCTGGGGCGTGAATTAGTAGAAGTTCCTGTCGGTTTTAAATGGTTTGTGGATGGATTATATAAAGGCGAATTAGGCTTTGGTGGAGAAGAAAGTGCCGGGGCATCTTTCCTGCGCTTTGATGGCACTCCGTGGTCAACTGATAAAGATGGCATTATTCTGTGCTTGTTGGCGGCTGAAATGACGGCAATTACCGGTGAGAACCCACAGCAACGTTACGACAAACTGGCTGCTAAATTTGGTACACCAAGCTATAGCCGTATTCAGGCTCCGGCGACTCATCAGCAAAAAGCATTATTGTCCAAATTATCACCGGAAATGGTTAAGGCCGATATATTGGCAGGTGATCCGATTACCGCTCGTTTGACCACCGCATCGGGGAATGGTGCTTCCATTGGTGGCTTGAAGGTGATGAGTGATAATGGTTGGTTTGCCGCCCGTCCTTCTGGTACGGAAGAGGCCTATAAAATCTATTGCGAAAGCTTCCTTGGTGTGGAGCATCGTGAAAAAATTGAACAAGAAGCCCTGGAAATCGTCAATCAGGTATTTTCTGCGGGTTAAAAATACAAGCCGTAGCGATTGCTGCGGCTTCTTTGTTTTTATCCCAAAGCGACCATCAAAGCGCCTAGGGTAATTAGCACGATACCAGCAGAAGTCACCAGAGAAATTTTCTCGCCAAATAGAATTACCGCCAGAATGACAGCAAATACCACGCTCAATTTATCGACAGGAGCAACTTGGGAAACGTTGCCATGTTTGATCGCCAGAAAATAGAATAGCCAGGAGAGTGCTCCGGCAATACCACTTAATAGAATAAACAGAAGTGCCTTGCGATTGGCGAGAATTTCGCCGATAAGATTCAATTTTCCCTGTACAACGACAACGCCTACCAAAAACAGTGCCATAATAACAGCACGAATGGCGGTTGCTGTATTGGCATCCAAATTTTGCAACCCAATTTTTCCAAAGATAGCGACCAGCGCTGCCGTTAGCGCGGAGAGTAAGGCATAAATCAGCCATGTACTCATATTCAATTAACCCTGTGTTTGATATTAATGTGTTGTATCAGAGGAATGCATCATAGGCTAATTTTGTTGATCTGAATATGCATAATTCCACTGAAATGCTAAAAATATTTATACGCTTTATTTTTCAAATTGCCGCAACTTTTAATTATGTGAAAGCACAATTAATTAATATCACAGAAGATAGCTCATCCTTTATCCTACTCCTGATATTTATTAATAAAGGATGAGGTGAACTTATCTAATACAATGTTTAATCATTATTTTCATTTTTATTAAGAATAGAGTTGATGTGATCTTTCTATTAAAAAGGTTTTGCTATGAAATCTGTCTTTTGGAGAAAGGTTTATCTTATTGTATTGAGCAGCCTATTTGTTTTATTACTTTCAAGTTGCGCACAACAGCGTTATATCCCAAATAAAAATCATTCGTTCAAAACCCAGGAGGAACTGATGACATATAGTTTGAAGCAAATATTCGGCAGTGAACAAATCTATCGTTGTCATTCTGAGCCAGAAATTTCTCAGGCCTCCGCACATTGGGTTGATCGACAAACATTATTATGGTCAGGTGGAGCAGGCCAGCCTATTGTTCGCCTATATTATAATCACAACAATAAGGTAGAAGCTAATGAGCAAGGTTATTTTACCGATAACTATCTGACGTTAACACCGACGAACGTAAGCCAAGAGACGGCAAGGAAGTTTCCTCATCTGGCAAAATGGGCGGCGTTCCGTCTACCGGAAGGAACGGATATTGATCTTCTTCTGACTGGCGATTTGGTGGCTTTGGCTGCTAATGAACAAGGTTTGCTACTATCGGCAACTCAAGTACAAACGGCGGGTGTGTTGGATGAGCGTTTCGCCGATGCTGCGGATAAACTGGAGTATGGGGCGCAGATAAACGAAAAAGGCGTGATTTTCCGCTTGTGGGCACCGACTGCCCAAGAAGTCAGTCTGATTATTTATAATCAAGATAAACAGATTGTCGCTAATCATTTAATGCAGCGCGATGCCGCAAGTGGTTCCTGGTCATGGCAAGGCAACAAGAAATGGATTGGTGCTTACTATCGCTATGCTTTAAAGGTCTACCACCCAGATTCCCGCAATGTGGAACGTTATGAAGTGACCGATCCCTATTCTTATAGCCTGTCTACGAATTCGGAATATAGCCAGGTCGTTAATTTGGATGATGCATCCCTAAAACCACAAAATTGGGATAACCTGCTGGCTCCCCATCCGCAAAATACACCAGCGGATATTGCCCGTATGACCATCTATGAAGCGCATATCCGCGATCTTTCCGTTGCAGATAGCACGATACCAACAGTCTGGCGTGGTAAATATCTGGCACTAACCGCCAAGAATAGCGATATGTTCAAGCATCTTGAAGCGTTGAGTCAGGCGGGAATGACACATATGGAGTTATTACCGGTGTTTGACATTGCCTCCGTTAATGAATTTAACCATCAGGTGGCTGATCTTGATCACTCTTTTAAACGTCTGTGTCAAGTCAATCCAATGGTGAAAAATAGCCGTTTTGCGGGTTATTGTCATAGCTTATTGACCATACGGGAGGTTTTGCAGCAATTGCGGCGTGATGACAATATCAATAATCCGCAGGTACAAGAATTAAATACGATGGTGGCAAAGACGGATTCCTATAACTGGGGCTACGATCCGTTTCACTATTCAGTACCGGAAGGCTCTTATGCCACTGATCCGGAAGGTTCCGGTCGTATAAAAGAGTTTCGTTCCATGATACAGGCTATCAAACAGCAATTGGGCATGAATGTGATCATGGATGTTGCCTACAACCATACCGATGCGGCGGGCCCTGCGTCCCGAACGTCGGTATTGGATAAGATCGTGCCTTGGTATTACCACCGTTTAGATGAAATAACAGGCAATGTAGAAAATAATACCTGTTGTGCTGACACTGCGCCTGAACATCGTATGTTTGCCAAACTGATTGAAGACTCGCTGGTAACCTGGGTTAAAGATTATAAGATAGATGCATTTCGATTCGATTTAATGGGTTATCACCCCAAAGCGCAAATTATATCGGCAGTGGAAAAAGTACGAGCGATTAACCCATCGATCTACTTTTTTGGAGAGGGCTGGAATTCTGGACAGGATGATCGATTTGAAACCGCATCACAAGTTAATCTTAAGGGGAGTGGTATTGGGACTTTCTCTGACCGATTACGAGATGCAGTACGTGGCGGCGGGCCTTTTGATGTTGCCGACAGTATTCGCAATAATCAGGGAGTAGGCAATGGTGCTGAAATATTGCCGAACGAAATTTCTAGCTTAGATGCAGATAAGGCTCGTCATTTATGGGATCTGGTGCGTCTTGGCATGGCGGGCAATTTGGCAGAGTTCATCATGATCGATAAAGATGGAGAGGTAAAAACAGGCAGGGAAATTGATTATAAGGGCACCGCTGCGGGTTATGCATTAGATCCCATTGAAGTGCTGAATTATGTATCTAAGCACGATAATCAAACATTGTGGGACATGATTAGTTATAAAGCAGCCCAAGGGGCAGATTTGATGACGAGAGTTCGGATGCAGGCGATCTCTCTTGCAACCGTATTCCTTGGGCAAAGCCTGGCTTTTGATCAACAAGGGTCAGAGTTATTGCGTTCAAAATCGTTTACCCGTGATTCTTATAATGCGGGTGATTGGTTTAATCGTGTTAGTTATGACTATAAAGACAATAATTATGATGTAGGGTTACCTGAACGTAGTAATGACGGCAAAAATTATCTACTGATTGATCGGGTGAAAAATCAGGTGGAAAAACCAGGCGAAAATGAATTATTACAGATGATGGCGTTTTATCAGGAACTACTGAGATTACGTCAATTTTCACCGCTGATGACACTTGGCGACGGTGCGGCTGTCAGACAGCGTGTTGATTTTGTTAATGTTGGTCCTCACCAACAACCTGGTTTACTGGTTATGACGATTGATGATGGCAATATGACATCGGGTGATCGTGATTGGCGGTTTGATGGTTTGGTCGTCGTCATTAATGCTGCACCCTGGACTGTGACTGTTAAAGATCTTAATGTCGAGGGGCTGAGATTAAATGATATTCAACGTGAATTAGGCGAAGCGTCTTTGGCTGCGGGAATACGAATCACAGAAAATGGCGAGATAACCATGCCTGCATGGTCAGCAGCCGTGTTGGTTCTGCCACAAGAAGGAATTCGTGGCACAGGTTTGCCTGTTCACAGGAAATAACGAAATTAAGAAATATTTGATTATTCTTAATGCCAGATGGTTAGGGGTTGAAGCGGTTTCAGGTTTTTGTCGCTGATGCCCCATGTAAATCTGGTGGGTTTTGCAACGGCAGCAGAAAATGAAAACTGGTTCCCCCTTTTTTATTATTAGCTGCCCATATCTTCCCACCGTGGATTTCAATAATGGATTGGCAGATCGCCAGACCTAGCCCGACACTAGGTATTGCTGATTCTTTACTGGCGCGTGAGAATTTATCAAAAATCAGTTTTTCTTGTTCTGGTGGAATTCCTGTGCCTGCATCCCAGATTTCAATATGCACCTGTTTTTGAGCAGTTTTTTCCTCGATTGTGGCTTGTATGCCTAAAGGAGTCTGTTCACTGGTGTATTTAATGGTATTTTCCAGCAGATTGATAAAAACTCGTTCCAGTAAGGCGGCATCACAATGTAGCAATAAATTGTTGGGTAAAGAAAGTGCTACAGTATAGCGATTGAGGGTATGTTCCAAAGAGCGCAAGGCACTGCCGACAATTTCTTCCAGTGGACACCATTCAAGGTTAAGCTGAATGCCACCTGATTGCAGTCGTGCCATATCAAGCAGGTTATTGACCAGTCGTGAAAGGCTGAGAATTTGCTGGCGAATTTGATTAACTTGTTGGGTATGGGGCGAATTTTCTGTCGATAAATCCAACATCAGTATTTCAGCCTGCCCGAATAGTACAGTCAACGGAGTAAGTAAGTCGTGAGATAGTGCCGCCAGCAATGAATTACGCAGTTGCTCCCGCTCAGTTTCTAACCTGGCAGATTCTGCGCTGCGGGTCAGGTGCAAGCGTTCCAGCGCATTGGCAATAAGTCCCGTGAAGATTTGTAATAGCCGCTGTTGTTCCGGTACTAGTAACTGGCGCTGGTTAGGGGATTCAATAGCAAGTATGGCAAAAACCTGTGAGGGCGTAGCGATAGGCAATAATTGATAAGGGACACCCGGTAATGTATCAGTACCCGCTCCGGCAGGTTGTTTTTTCTCAAAACACCATTTGGCGATTGCTTCATCGACCTGCATCTGACCACCATTAGTGGATTTCACTTGATATAAATGCTGGTTGCCATCTGGCAGCAGCAGGCCTGTTTTTGCCTGAAAGCTGTTGGATAGAAAGTGATAGCTAATACGCGCTACGTCTTCTTCGTTCAGAGCCTTGCTCAGTGTCCGAGTTATTTCATACAGGTGCCGTGTTCGTTGTTCTCGATAACGGGCTATTCTGGCTTGATAGCGTATACCTGCGGTAAGGTTGCCAACAACTGCCCCGACAATCAGCATTACAGTCAGTGTGAGCAGATATTGTATGTTTTTGACTTCCAATGACCAATGTGGCTGGACAAAGAAAAGATCAAAACTGATGACATTGACAAAAGCAGCAAAGACCGATGGCCAACGACCATAAAACAGCGCAATAATGACAACACCGAGCAGGTAGAGCGCTACCAGGTTGGCTTTATCAAGGGTCAGCAAGAAAGTTCGGGAAAAGAGGGTAATGAGAGCACAGAGTGTGATAGCCATCAAAAAGCCCTGAATCGGGACTCGCCATTTATCATTGAATGTTCGGTTATCTTTTGGCTCTTTGTCTCTGTTTTTTTTATCTTCCAACGCAACGATAATCAAATCCAAATCAGGACCGAGTTTTCCCAGACGCTCTGAAAAGTCACGATACCATTTAAAGCCGAAGAAATTTACCTGTGAATTGTAATTGCGGCCAATAAGGATTTTACCCAGATTATGTTCTCTGGCGTAGCGCAGGACGGCTTTTTCTTCATCGGAATCAGAGAGTGTTGCAGTTTCAGCGCCCAGATCTTGTGCCAGCTTTAAGGCTTGCAAAATGGTACGTCGTTTGCCTTCTGGCAATCGATGTAGTTTGGGGGTTTCAACGTAAACGGCATGCCAGGTACAGTTGAGCTTTGCTGCCAGGCGAGCGGCTTTCCGAATCAGTTTTTCGTTACCGCCATTGTAGCCAATACACAGCAATAAATTCTCTTGTGTATGCCATACGGGTTCTTTTCCGCGAGTATCACGAAAAGCACGCATTTGGTCATCTACACGATCTGCCGTGCGACGCAACGCCAATTCACGCAGGGCAATCAGGTTACCTTTGCGAAAAAAATGTTCAATGGCACGCTCAGCCTGACCTGAAATATAAACCTTGCCGTCATTGAGCCGTTGACGCAAATCATCAGGCGGAAGATCGACCAGAACAACATCATCGGCCTGATCAAAGATATGATCAGGAACGGTTTCCCGAACGCGAATACCGGTAATGCCGCCGACAACATCATTTAAACTTTCCAAATGTTGCACATTGATGGTAGTCAGTACATCAATGCCAGCTTCCAATAATTCTTCGACATCTTGCCAGCGCTTCGGATGGCGACAACCTTTAGGGTTACTGAATGCCAGTTCATCCATCAGAATAATGGCAGGATGGCGGGCAAGGGCAGCATCAATATCAAATGCTGCTATCCGGCGTTCATTATGGCGGAAATATTTCGCTGGTAATCGGGGTAACCCTTTCAGTAAGGCGGCGGTTTCTGGTCGCTCATGGGTTTCAACAACACCGACAATGACATCTAACCCCTGCGCCAGTAGCCGTTGAGCTTCTTGCAGCATGGCATACGTTTTGCCGACCCCGGCACAAGCACCGAAAAATATTTTTAGTTTGCCGCGTGGTTTTTCGTTTACCCGTGTCAGCAATTTATCAGGATCAGGGCGCTGCGGCTCATTGTGTTCCATATTCTGATCTTCCTCTTTGGTCCAGGTTATCTAACGCCAGATTCAGTTCCAGTACATTGACTATGGGTTGCCCCATATATTCCAGCAGAGGATATTGAATGTGTTGCTCAATGAGTTTATGGATAACTGCACGTGGCATATGACGGGCTATCGCCACTCGTTGTGCCTGAAATTCTGCCGCTTCAGGGGATATATGGGGATCTAACCCGCTACCCGATGCCATGATTAAATCAACAGGGATTGGATAGGTTTCGGGATAGTTAAATAAACGTACCCGGATAATGTTTTGATGTATTTTTCTGCTCAATACAGGGTTGGTTACCGCAAGATTACTGCCTCCAGATGACAGCGGGTTGTACGGCTTTTCGACTGTCATGGAAGGTCGCCCATGAAAATAGGTGGATTTGGTAAAATTTTGACCAATTAATTCGGAGCCAACCAGTTTGCCATTCTGCTCTATTAGCGATCCTTTAGCTTGATAGGGAAATAAAAATTCTGATATTCCTGTTACCAGTAATGGATAGGCAATCCCCGTGATTAAGCTAAGAAATACCAGCAGAACAATGGAAGAACGTAACCAGATCATTTTTCATCACCTTATTTGAAGCACCGATTTTTAAATACGCTGTCGTAAAAAGATCGTTAGTTAAACATTAAGGCAGTGAGCAATATGTCAATCAGCTTGATACCCACAAAAGGTACAAGCAGGCCACCAAGGCCATATAGCCATAGATTTCGGCGCAAGAGTGACAATGCATTCATTGGGTGGTAACTGACGCCTTTTAGGGCCAATGGCAGTAAAAAGATGATGATTATCGCATTGAAGATAACCGCAGACAGTACCGCCGATTCTGGAGAATGCAGGTGCATGATATTCAACACATTAAGTTGTGGATACGTGACCGAAAAGGCGGCGGGAATGATGGCAAAATATTTAGCAATATCATTGGCAATACTGAATGTGGTTAAAGCCCCGCGGGTCATTAGCATCTGCTTGCCAATATGGACAACTTCGATCAACTTGGTGGGATTGGAATCCAGGTCAACCATATTGCCTGCCTCTTTCGCTGCCTGTGTGCCTGAATTCATGGCAACGGCAACATCTGCTTGTGCCAGCGCTGGCGCATCGTTTGTACCATCACCTGTCATGGCAACCAGACGCCCTTCGGATTGATATTGGCGGATAAGAGCAAGTTTCGCTTCGGGAGTGGCTTCTGCCAGAAAGTCATCAACGCCTGCTTCGGCGGCAATGGCTGCGGCGGTGAGATGATTGTCACCCGTGATCATGACAGTCTTGATCCCCATTTTGCGCATTTCATTGAAGCGTTCTTTAATTCCGCCTTTCACAATATCTTTTAAGGCAACAACGCCCAAAACCTGCTGGTTCTCAGCAACAACCAGCGGTGTTCCCCCTTTATGTGCAACTTGCTGTACCAGTTGGTCAATTACATCCGGGAAATGGCTATGATTAGCTTCAATATGGCGGCGAATAGCATCGACAGCGCCTTTGCGGATCAGGCGATTACCAATATTGACTCCACTCATGCGCGTCATTGCGGAGAAGGGGACAAATGTCGCGTTTAATTCTCGCAGATCACGTTCACGCATATTGAAACGTTGTTTTGCTAAAATCACAATACTGCGTCCTTCCGGTGTTTCATCTGCAAGAGAAGAGAGTTGAGCAGCATCAGCCAACTGCCGTTCCGTGACGCCCGATGCGGGTAAAAATTGGGACGCCTGACGATTTCCTAGCGTGATAGTGCCCGTTTTATCGAGTAGCAAAACATCGACATCCCCAGCGGCTTCAACGGCTCGACCGCTGGTAGCAATAACGTTGGCTCCCAACATTCGGCTCATACCCGCAACGCCAATAGCTGACAGTAATCCACCAATGGTGGTGGGGATCAGGCAAACCAGTAAAGCAATCAATACCGTAAGTGTAATAGGCGCGCCAGATTGGTTAGCCTGAACGCTAAACAAGGAAAAAGGCAGCAGACTGACACAGACCAACAGAAAAATAATGGTCAGCGCAGTGAGCAGAATGGTGAGGGCGATTTCATTGGGTGTTTTACGTCGCCTGGCACCTTCAACCATGGAGATCATCCTGTCTAAAAAGGTTTCTCCCGGATTGACGGTGCATTCGACGATTAACCAATCTGATAAAACTCGCGTACCACCGGTGACAGAGGAAAAATCGCCGCCGGATTCGCGGATAACTGGCGCCGATTCTCCTGTAATAGCACTTTCATCAACGGAAGCGCCTCCTTCAAGGACTTCTCCATCACAAGGAATAATTTCTCCGGTTTCCACCAGTACAATATCGCCTTTGCGTAAGGTGTCAGAAGTGACTTTTTCTTTTGCGGCCTCACGGTTGGATGATGCCAGTTTGGTTGCCCAATTAGTTCTTTTTACCCCTTTCAGACTGGATGCTTGAGCCTTGCTACGCCCTTCAGCCAGCGCTTCTGCAAAGTTGGCAAACAGTACGGTAAACCATAACCAGAGAGCAATAGAGCCGGTAAAAAGTGCGCTGCCCGTTAATTGCCCCACTAATATGCCGATCCATAAGGTGGTGGTCAGGCAACTTCCCATATAAACAACGAACATGACCGGATTGCGCCATTGTTGAGCTGGATGACATTTTTTAAACGAATCGATAAGTGCATGGCGAAGTAAAGTCGGTTCGAATAATACTTGTTGTTTGTTTTTCATGCGTTACCTCACATTCTCACGGCCAAAGTTGTAGATGTTCTGCGATAGGGCCAAGAGCCAGAGAAGGAATAAACGTAAGAGCACCGATCAGTAAAATGACCAGAATTAATAATCCAATGAAGAGCGAGCCGTGAGTCGGTAAGGTGCCGCTGCTAATCGGTTGGCGTTTTTTATTCACCATAGAACCTGCGATTGCCAGAACAGGCAGAATGATACCAAAGCGTCCAAGAAACATGATGATGCTCAACAATAGGTTGTAAAAGACACTGTTGGCGTTGAGTCCGGCAAAAGCACTGCCGTTGTTGTTGGCTGCGGATGAGAAAGCATAAAGCACTTCGGTGAAACCATGAGCGCCGGGATTTGCAATAGCGCTGCGACCTGCGTCGATTGAAATTGCCAAAGCCGTGCCTAATAAGACAAGCGAAGGCGTGATTAAAATTGCCAGTGCGACCATTTTCATGTCATAGACATCAATTTTTTTGCCTAAGTATTCTGGTGCGCGGCCAATCATCAAGCCCGCAATAAATACAGCCAGCAAAACGAACAATAATATGCCATAAAGACCAGAACCCGCCCCACCGAATATGACTTCCCCAATTTGCATCAACCAGAGCGGTATCATTCCACCCAGTGCGGTAAAGGAGTCATGCATTGCATTTACGGCACCACAGGAAGCGGATGTCGTCACAACGCTATAGAGAGAAGAGGCAAGGATACCAAAGCGGGTTTCTTTGCCTTCCATATTAAAGTGGTTACCGATATTGGGATGTATGAGCTGGGTATTGCCTGCGGTTTCGGCATACATCACAACGCTGGTGGCAATAATGAAAATAATGCTCACTGCCCACAGCAGGGCATATCCCTGACGGTTGTCGCCAACAACCAGACCGAATGCGAAACATAATGCACAAGGGATCAAGAAAATAGCCAGGATCTGGACAAAGTTACTCAGTGAAGTTGGGTTTTCAAATGGATGGGCTGAGTTTGCTCCAAAAAATCCTCCGCCATTAGTTCCTAAAAGTTTTATCGCTTCTTGGGAAGCGACTGGACCCATAGGAAGCCATTGTTGTTGCCCCTCAAGAGAGTGGATGAGGAGATAGGGAGAAAAGTTTTGAATAACGCCTTGACTGACAAAGAATAAGGCCACAATGATCGCAAGTGGAAGTAAGAGATATATTGTGATACGTGTAATGTCTATCCACGCATTTCCCACTGTTTTAGTGCCTTGACGGGAAA
This sequence comes from Xenorhabdus sp. BG5, assembly GCF_015163665.1. Classification (GTDB taxonomy): domain Bacteria; phylum Pseudomonadota; class Gammaproteobacteria; order Enterobacterales; family Enterobacteriaceae; genus Xenorhabdus. Next base: position 93,907 of record NZ_JADEUG010000003.1, read on the forward strand.
ATGCCCGTATTAAGGCAAAAGCCACAGCAATTCCCGTTGCCGCAGACAGAAAATTCTGAACAGTTAATCCGGCCATTTGGCTCAGGTAACTGAGGGTATTTTCTCCGCTATAAGCTTGCCAATTGGTATTAGTGATAAAACTGATTGCGGTATTAAGTGCCAGATCCCATCTCATACCAACAAAATGTTGTGGGTTCAGTGGCAGGTTGCCTTGGCTGATTAGCAGGGTAAACAGTAGTAATAGCCCGGCGATGTTGAATATAAGGATGGTGAGAGCATACTGCCACCAGTTCATTTCTTTGACATTGCTACCCGGTTTTTGCAGGCCACAACAACGCCATAAGATGGTTTCTGTTTTGGTCAGCCAGTGAGGTAGCTCTCCTTCGACGAGTCTGGCAATCAGGATACCAAGCGGTTTACCCAATAGAAATAGTATGAGCAGGAAACTGGCAATCAGTAAAAAAGCGGATATTGCCATTTAGAAATCCTCCGCATTCAATAACGCATAAATTAGGTAGACCAGTAATAGCATCACCAGAAAAATGCCAAGGATCAGAAAGATATTCATGGTGGTGTATCTCCTTGCTTATTTCTTCACGAAATAGTCAGTTACAGCATAGAAATACCATACAAAGAAGTTATTAAAAGGGTTCCTGAAAGCGTAAAAAAAGTATAAGTGATCTGTGGAATTCATCGACAAAGCATCATAAAGCAAGTGTAGCAAACTATGTTGAGTTAATTTTTTGTTTTCAATTTGTTTGTTTTGTTTCTGTTTAAGAATGATTTTGTAATTAAATTACGTAATCAGAGAAAAAAGGTGATTTATACCACTAAAAAAGTGGTCGGATGAGTAGTAAGTTTTCATTTTATCGGATAAAATTTTATGCATATTACAGGTTAAGCCCATGAGGGGGTATCAATGTCTATATATCGTGCATACTCTTGGCATCAGATTCTCTTGCGGCGTATTGGCGCTATATCACTGGGTGTCATTGCGTTTCCTGTTATGCTGTTTCGTCGTGATCGTGCCCGTTTTTATAGCTATCTGTATAAAGTATGGCGAAAAACCAGTGATAAGCCAGTATGGCTGGAATGTTCAGAAATGACTTTAGAGACTCGGAATCGCTAAAATGGCATGATGACTGAGCCTAATCAGGCATACGCATTAAACTTCAAGTTACAACACGATATGAAATCACACGCATCTTGAAGTTAGATTGGTATAGTATCTTGGCACCTTGTCGGTTTATGCTGGCAAGGTGTTTTGTTTTATATTGGATTTATAACCAATCTATTTTGACTTAATCCATGGCAGGTATGTATTTTATGATGAAGAAAATGCTAAGTGACAAGGAGAATGTGATGAACAATGTTGAATTGGAGCATGTGCTCAATACGGAATTGAAAATCCGTGAATTTCAAGATTACGCTCCCAATGGATTACAGGTGGAAGGCCGCCCTCATGTTCAACGAGTAATTACAGGCGTGACAGCCTGCCAGGCACTGTTGGATGAAGCCGTTCGCCTTGAGGCGGATGCTGTCATCGTTCATCATGGATATTTTTGGAAGAATGAATCTCCGGTTATCCGTGGCATGAAGCGTCGCCGTTTGCAAACACTGCTTTGTAATGATATCAACCTGTATGGCTATCATCTTCCGTTAGATGCTCATCCTGTTTTGGGTAACAATATCCAATTGGCCCGTCAGATGGGTGCAAAGGTTATCGGTGAGATTGATACTCTTCTTCCTCATGGTGCTTTTGATCAACCTATTACACCGGCAGAATTGACTGAGCGTCTCGAAAAAAGTCTGGAGAGAAAGATACTGCATTGTGGTGATAATGCACCCGAAGAGATCCGTACACTGGCATGGTGTACAGGTGGTGGTCAAAGTTTTATCGAACAGGCGGCAGAGTTTGGTGTTGATGCCTTTGTGACAGGAGAGGTATCAGAAAAAACGATCCATGTTGCCCGTGAAATGGGACTGCATTTTTTTGCGGCAGGGCACCATGCGACAGAGCGCTATGGCATCAAAGCGCTCAGTGAATGGCTGGTGAATAATTATGGGTTGGATGTGACTTTTATCGATATTCCTAATCCGGCTTGATTTTTTAGTGAATTTATATCGCCCCGAATTTTATTTCCATTTTGGGAAGTGGGGCTTTTTATCTTGAAAGAGAGATAAAACAATCATTGCGATCCCACAACATATTAATACGCTGCCTAATGCCTGACTCCAGCCTGCCAATGCCAAACCAAGTCCCAGTAGCAAATAGTAAAACAGCCCAAGTAAAGCACCCGCTGTACCTAGCCTATCTGAATAGTTAGTTAATGCAGAAGCTAAAATATTCGGGATCGCCAGCCCATAAGCGATAACTATTCCTAATATTGGAAAAATAAAGAACCCGCTATTTTCGAGCAAGTATACACCGATCCCACTGAATAAACTGATTAATGAGGCAAGAGCAACTAATTGAGTTGATATCCATTGTTGCTTTAATAGATATTTGTTTAATAGTGAACCTAATCCAACGCCGAAAGTTAATAACAAACCAGTATAACCAAATACTTTCTGTGATAATCCAAATTGTTGGAAACGAAATGGCGCTAATTGGTAATAGCTAAATAAACAAATATTGAAAAATGCGATCAAAAACGCATTTCGCCAAATTGAAATATCTTTAAGCATCATAATGACTGTGCTGAATAAAGCCACTTTTGTTACGTCAGTTGGTCGGGTTTCTGGTAATCGGGCAAGAGACCAACAGATCAGGGTAACCGCCAGAATAATTAACCCAGCAAAGATTGCCCTATAGCCAGCAAAATAGTTCAATGTTGAACCACTGAGCATGCCAATGGCAGGGCTGATTGCTAAGGCAATTCCCATGACAGAAAAGACTCGTGTTAACTCTTCCCCATGATAAATATCACGCATAATGGTTTGTGTGCCGACAGAGCCAACTGCGGCCCCGAAAGCAGACAGCATTCGGGCAACGAGTAATAACCAAAATTGTTGTGTCAATAATGCCAGCAGGGAAGCGAGGCCATAGAGTGATAGGCCAGCAATAATAGTTAGACGTCTGCCAATGACATCACACATACGTCCCCATACAACAATACCAAGGGCAAAAGCAAAAAAGTAGAGTGATAATGTTTGGGCAGCTTGCTTTGGGTTGACGGAAAATCCGTCGGCAATACTGGTTAATGCAGGGCTATAGATGGTTTCTACGATCTGCGGGAACATCATCAGGGCAATAGCGAGCCAAAGTGATGGTTTAGTTTGCATGATTTTTTTCTTTTGCTGATAAGTCATGGCTTGAAAGGTTAGCATTATGGTCGCTGTCTCTTTATGATAATAAAGACCATTTATTTATTTAATCGGACATTAAATCAGAAGGAATGAATTATGGTGTGGCTGCAACAAAGTGATTATTTTGATCCTGATAACCTGGATATGCCTGTGATAGGGATTGCCGCAGAGATGGGGCAACACGATTCTGGTTTTCATCAACATGATATGGGGCAATTGTTGTTTACTCAGCGGGGCTGTATCAAGATCACATTGGAAAACCAGATCTCTGTTTTACCCCCAACCAGGGTGGCCTGGATACCTCCCAGGACACGGCATCGGGTAGAAATGCGTGGCTCTGTAGGCTACCGTTCTATTTATTTAAATTCTAATTATTTGAAATCTCTTGAAATGGAGTCACTTTCGACGCGAAGTGAAGTATTAGAAGCTACGCCACTATTACAGGCTCTTTTAGAGCGTATAGCGATATCTTCTTTTGACTCTGATTGGCATCAGGGAAAAGGCGCAAATTTGTTAGTACTATTTTTTGATGAAATTCGCGAGGCACGTAGGGAACCAACTTTATTGCCGTTACCTTTTGATCGGCGTTTAGCACATTTATCATTTGATCAATTGCCGTCACCATTACACATATTAGCGACTTATATTGGCGCCAGTGAGAAAACCATTACCCGGATATTTCAGCGTGAAACAGGAATGAATTATCAACAGTGGCGGCAGCAATGGCGATTGGTAAAGGCAATAGAGTTATTGGCGCAGAATAAAACGTTATCCTATGTTGCACAGGAACTCGGTTTTGCTAATGATAGTGCGTTTGTGACATTTTTTCGCAAAATCATGGGGAGACCACCAAGGGAATATATGGCAGGTTCAAAGAGCTAAAACAAAACTATACCTCTAATAAAAACTACACCTCTAATATCAGAATAAAAACTGACATAAGAGGTGCAGAAATACACTATTCAAAATGTGTCAGAATATGACCAGAATGTGAATAGTCGTGTTATTGATTCAATGACTTTTTCAGCTGGCTCTTGAAATCGCGTTTCGTGTGACCAGTATAAAGCTGGCGCGGACGTGCGATCTTCAAGCCTTCATCGTGCATTTCATTCCAGTGTGCAATCCAGCCAATAGTACGGGCAATAGCAAAAATCACGGTGAACATGGTCGATGGAATACCCATAGCTTTCAAGATAATGCCTGAATAGAAGTCGACGTTTGGATACAGTTTTTTCTCAATAAAGTACGGGTCATGCAAGGCAATACGCTCTAATTCCATTGCCACTTCCAGCAAACTGTCATTCAGACCAAGCTCATTTAGCACTTCATGGCAGGTTTCACGCATCACTGTTGCGCGAGGATCATAGTTTTTGTAAACACGATGACCAAAACCCATCAGGCGGAAAGAGTCATTTTTGTCTTTAGCGCGAGCGATGAATTCAGGAATATGTTCGACAGTTTGGATCTCTTCCAGCATCCGCAAGCAGGCTTCATTTGCTCCACCATGCGCTGGTCCCCAAAGGGATGCAATACCCGCAGCAATACATGCAAATGGGTTGGCACCAGAAGAACCCGCAGTGCGTACCGTGGAAGTTGAAGCATTTTGTTCATGATCTGCATGCAGAATGAAAATGCGATCCATAGCGCGTTCTAATACTGGATTAACTTTATATTCCTCACACGGTGTTGAGAACATCATGTACAGGAAGTTAGCAGAATAAGACAGATCGTTGCGTGGATAAACAAAAGGTTGTCCAAGGGAATATTTGTAACACATTGCCGCAACAGTTGGCATTTTGGACAGCAGGCGGTAAGCAGTGATTTCACGGTGGCGAGGATTATGGACATCCAGAGCATCATGATAAAAGGCCGCTAGTGCGCCTGTAACGCCACAAAGTACAGCCATTGGATGGGAATCACGGCGGAAGCCATGGAACAGACGGGTAATCTGTTCATGGATCATAGTATGGCGAGTCACCGTCGTTTTAAATTTTTCGTATTCTTCAGGAGTGGGGGGGTCGCCATATAGCAGAATGTAACAGACTTCCAGATAGGTCGATTCCGTTGCAAGCTGATCGATGGGAAAACCACGGTGTAGCAAAATGCCTTCATTGCCATCAATATAGGTGATTTTCGACTCACAGGAGGCAGTGGAAGTAAAACCTGGATCATAAGTATAGAAGCCTTTTGAGCCGAGGGTACGAACGTCAATCACTTCAGAACCTAGGGTCGGCGTTAGTACGTCTAGTTCGATAGCAGCTGAACCATTTATGTTCAACGTAGCCTTTTTATCAGCCATTTATATCTCCTTAGCGCTTATTTTTATAACCCCTAACAACCAGATAGGCGCAATTTATACTGTGCCGAAGGCATTGTGCTACCGGAGAGAATTTAAAATCAGGCTGGTATCACATTTAACGCTGAAATCTCATTACGGATGACAATGGTTTTCAGGTTGTTAAAAAGTTTTTGGAAGTTATGTTTAAAGTATTATTGACATAAAATGTTATCATTTTGTGCTTATATGATACTTTTGCATAACTTTTATTTTTCGTTAAGATTAATTTTTCATCATAAAATGATGGCAAATAATATATAACGACATATATGTAAGATAAATGTTTAATCTTTGTCAAATGAGATTGTTAATTTTATGAAAAATGTTTGAAGCGTGATCTTTCTCACTGTTCAAGCTAAATGTTAATAATCATATTGTGTGGCAATTGTAATAACAATGTGAAGTACTTATACTTCTGGGAGGTCTCCGGATTATCCTGATGTAGGAGCACCCAGCGTAACCAAATCACAACTTTTGATGAACAGTAGGGATTGTTTAAGTTAATTATGTTGTGTCTTTGTATCCTCTTCGCGCTGTCTGATTTCCGCCCAGGACCGGAGGATGGAAAATAAAAAAAAGCTTTGTGGGCAAAATTGTGAAAAAACAAAGACCTGTCAACCTTGATCTGCGGACGATTAACCAACCCGTCTCCGCGATAGCATCGATCTTGCACCGTATCTCAGGCATCATCACCTTTATCGCAGTTGGCATTCTACTGTGGTTATTGGGGATGTCTCTATCTTCGCAAGAGGGCTTCCTGCAAGCATCTGAAATCATGACTGGCTTCTTCGCCAAATTTATCCTGTGGGGGATATTGACGGCGCTGGCTTACCACATCTGTGGAGGTATTCGCCATGTGTTGATGGATTTTGGTTTCCTGGAAGAAAATCTCGCTACCGGTAGTGCATCTGCCAAAGTAGCAATAGCAATCGCGGTTATTCTGTCTATTCTGGCTGGGGTATTATTATGGTAAGCAACGCATCCGCTTTGGGTCGTACAGGTATTCAGGATTGGCTGCTATTGCGCGCATCCGCAATTATTATTGTCTTGTACGTTCTCTATCTCGTCGGTTTTGTCGCAACAACGTCGGATATTACCTACGAAGTCTGGCGGGGTTTCTTTTCTTCATCCCTCACTAAAGTATTCACCGTGTTGACGCTGCTTTCCATTCTGGTTCATGCGTGGATTGGAATGTGGCAGGTATTGACAGATTATGTCAAACCGCTCGCATTGCGTCTGGTTTTGCAACTGGTGATTATCGTTGCGCTGTTAACTTATTTGATTTACGGAACAATTGTGGTGTGGGGTGCATAAATGAAACTGCCAGTAAGAGAGTTTGACGCTGTTGTTATTGGTGCGGGTGGCGCAGGTATGCGTGCTGCACTGCAAATTTCACAAATGGGTTTATCCTGTGCTTTGATTTCCAAGGTGTTCCCAACTCGCTCCCATACTGTATCAGCACAGGGTGGGATCACTGTTGCTTTGGGCAATTCCCATGATGATAACTGGGAATGGCACATGTATGATACGGTGAAAGGTTCCGATTATATTGGTGACCAGGATGCTATCGAATATATGTGTAAGACTGGCCCAGAAGCTATTTTGGAACTGGAACACATGGGGCTGCCATTCTCCCGCTTGGATAATGGCCGTATTTACCAACGTCCATTTGGTGGGCAATCCAGAAATTTTGGTGGTGAGCAGGCTGCTCGTACTGCCGCTGCTGCTGACCGAACTGGTCATGCTCTATTACATACTCTGTATCAGCAGAATTTAAAAAACCACACGACCATCTTCTCCGAATGGTACTCGTTGGATCTGGTTAAGAATCAGGATGGCGCAATTGTCGGTTGTACCGCAATTTGTATCGAAACCGGTGAAGTGGTCTATTTCAAAGCTAAGGCGACTATTCTGGCAACCGGTGGTGCTGGCCGTATCTTCCAATCCACAACTAATGCGCATATCAATACCGGTGATGGTGTGGGGATGGCATTGCGTGCAGGTGTTCCTGTTCAGGATATGGAAATGTGGCAATTCCACCCAACGGGTATTGCTGGCGCGGGTGTTTTGGTTACAGAAGGCTGTCGTGGTGAAGGTGGTTACCTACTGAATAAAGATGGTGAACGCTTTATGGAACGTTATGCGCCAAATGCCAAAGACCTTGCTGGTCGTGATGTGGTTGCACGTTCTATGATGATCGAAATCCGTGAAGGCCGCGGCTGCGAAGGCCCATGGGGTCCGCACGTCAAACTGAAACTGGATCATTTGGGTAAAGAAGTATTGGAATCCCGCCTGCCAGGTATCCTTGAATTATCCCGTACTTTCGCCCACGTCGATCCAGTAAAAGAGCCGATCCCTGTTATCCCAACCTGTCATTATATGATGGGAGGTATTCCAACTAAGATTACGGGTCAGGCGCTGACAGTCAATGAAAAAGGCGAAGATGTGGTGATCCCTGGGCTGTTTGCTGTGGGTGAAATTGCTTGTGTATCTGTTCACGGCGCGAACCGTCTGGGCGGTAATTCACTGCTTGATCTGGTGGTATTTGGTCGCTCCGCAGGCTTGCATTTGAAAGAGTGTTTGATGGAACAAGGCACTAGCCGTGATGCCAGCGAATCTGATGTCGATGCAGCACTTCAACGTTTGAACCGTTGGAATAACACCCGTTCAGGTGAAGATCCAGTGGAAATCCGCAAAGCATTGCAAGCTTGTATGCAGCATAATTTCTCGGTATTCCGTGAAGGTGATGCGATGGCAAGAGGATTGGAAGAGCTGAAAGTGATCCGCGAACGCCTAAAAAATGCTCGTCTGGATGATACTTCATCGGAATTCAATACCCAACGCATCGAATGTTTGGAATTGGATAACCTGATGGAAACAGCCTATTCAACTGCGGTTGCTGCGAACTTCCGTACAGAAAGTCGTGGTGCCCATAGCCGCTTTGACTATCCAGAGCGTGATGATGCTAACTGGCTGTGCCATAGCCTGTACTTACCGCAAACTGAGAGCATGACTCGCCGTGAAGTGAATATGCAGCCAACGCTGCGTGAAGCTTTTCCGCCGAAAGTGCGTTCTTACTAATTGTATTGCTGATGTTCCAGTTGCGGAGAAATAGATTATGAAACTTGAATTTTCAATTTATCGTTATAATCCAGATGTCGATGATGTACCTCGTATGCAGGATTACACGCTGGAAGCAGAGGAAGGGCGTGACATGATGTTGCTGGATGCGCTCATCCAGCTAAAAGAACAAGATCCAACTTTGTCATTCCGCCGCTCTTGTCGTGAGGGTGTTTGTGGCTCTGATGGCGTGAATATGAACGGTAAAAACGGTTTGGCATGTATTACATCCATTTCAGCGTTGCGTCGTGGCAATAAGAAAATTGTTATTCGTCCATTGCCTGGTCTGCCTGTGGTTCGTGATCTGGTTGTTGATATGAGTCAGTTCTACACGCAATATGAGAAAATCCGCCCTTATCTGATTAATGATGGTAAAAATCCACCCGCGCGTGAGCACCTGCAATCACCAGTACAGCGTGAAAAGCTGGATGGTTTGTATGAATGTATCTTATGTGCCTGTTGCTCAACGTCTTGCCCATCATTCTGGTGGAATCCGGATAAATTTATCGGTCCAGCCGGTCTTTTAGCGGCATACCGTTTCCTGATTGATAGCCGTGATACTGAAACAAGTTCGCGATTGGATAATCTGAATGATGCATTCAGTGTCTTCCGTTGCCACGGAATTATGAATTGCGTCAACGTATGTCCTAAAGGATTGAATCCGACAAAAGCGATTGGTCATATTAAATCGATGTTGCTGAAACATAGCGCATAGCAAAATAAAAAATTTGTGCATAAATAACACATAAATAGTGTGTAAATAGTGCATATAATGTTGCCCTCCACAATTTTGAAATAAATATCAAATCAGTGGAGGGCATTAAAGAATGAAAAATGATAAATTGCCTACTGCTAAAGACGAAATATGTTTCTAAATAAAGGGATCTTTAAAAACTGATATTCGGTTTTTAAAGGTTCCTTGAAGGGTAGGAAAACCCAAAGAAGAACATGCATTAAGCACGTCCAAATGAACCTTTTATCAACACCGCTAATTAAGCGGTATTTGTTAACCACGGCGAAAACTAAAGCTTTTAAAGCTTAAGGGCTCACAATGCAGAACGGCGCAATGAAGGACTGGCTGGACTCAAGCTTTCTGGCTGGTGCAAACCAGTCTTACATAGAGCAAATCTATGAAGACTATATAACTGATCCTAATTCTGTTGATGCAAGTTGGAGAGAAATTTTCCAACAATTACCTGATGCAGGACTTAGCGGCGAACAACTTCACTCACAGACACGCGATTATTTCCGTCGTCTGGCAAAGGATGCCACGCGTTACCTCACTTCAGTCAGCGATCCAGCAATGGATGCAAAACAAGTCAAAGTTTTGCAGCTCATCAATGCATTCCGCTTCCGCGGACACCAACATGCAAACCTTGATCCATTGGGATTATGGAAACAGGAACCTGTACCCGATCTTGATCCTAGTTTCCATAATTTAACAAAAGCGGATTTTGAAGAAACGTTTAATGTAGGCTCTTTTGCTATTGGCAAAGAGACGATGAAATTGGCTGATCTGTATGACGCGCTGAAACGCATTTATTGCGGTTCAATTGGTGCGGAATATATGCACATCACCAATACGGAAGAAAAACGTTGGATCCAGCAGCGTCTGGAATCAGTGACAGTAAGTTCACAGTTTAGTGCAGAAGAAAAGCGTCGTTTCCTGAAAGAATTAACATCAGCGGAAGGTTTGGAACGCTATTTAGGTGCCAAGTTCCCAGGGGCGAAGCGTTTCTCCCTGGAAGGTGGCGACGCACTTATCCCTATGTTAAAAGAATTGATCCGTCATGCAGGTAAACAAAATACCCGCGAGGTGGTATTAGGAATGGCTCATCGTGGCCGTCTCAACGTTCTGGTCAATCTCTTGGGTAAAAAACCGATTGATCTGTTTGACGAGTTTGCGGGTAAACATAAAGAGCATCTGGGTACAGGCGACGTAAAATATCATCAAGGTTTTTCTTCTGATTTTGAAACCGAAGGGGGTTTGGTGCATTTGGCATTGGCCTTTAACCCCTCTCACCTTGAGATTGTCAGCCCTGTTGTTATCGGCTCTGTACGTGCTCGCCGTGATCGCCTTGATGAAGGTCGCAGCAACATGGTTCTGCCTGTGACTATCCACGGTGATGCCGCAGTCACAGGGCAGGGGATTGTTCAGGAAACGTTGAACATGTCTCAGGCTCGTGGTTATGAAGTTGGCGGTACTGTTCGTATCGTAGTGAACAACCAGATTGGCTTCACCACTTCTAACCCGAAAGATGCTCGTTCAACACAATATTGTACTGATATTGTGAAAATGGTTCAGGCGCCAATTTTTCACGTTAATGCAGATGATCCGGAAGCGGTTGCATTCGTCACACGTTTGGCGCTTGACTTCCGTAATACCTTCAAGCGTGACGTCATGATCGATCTGGTCTGTTATCGTCGCCACGGTCATAACGAAGCTGATGAGCCAAGTGCAACTCAGCCACTGATGTACCAGCAAATCAAAAAACAACCAACTGCACGTAAAATCTATGCAGATAAGCTGGTAACGGAAGGTTTGCTGGAAGCCAATGACGTTACTGAGATGGTGAACCTGTACCGTGATGCACTGGATCATGGTGAATGCGTTGTCGATGAATGGCACCCAATGGGGTTGCACTCATTCACATGGGAACCCTACCTGAACCACGAATGGGATGAAGAGTATCCACATAAGATGGATATGAAACGTCTGCAAGATCTTGGCAAAAGCATCAGTACTGTTCCTGCCGAAGTGGCAATGCACTCACGTGTTGCGAAAATTTATGGCGACCGTGCAGAAATGGCGAATGGCAATAAATTGTTTGACTGGGGTGCTGCGGAAACACTGGCTTACGCGACTTTGGTTGATGAAGGTATTCCTGTCCGTATCTCTGGTGAAGATGCGGGACGTGGTACTTTCTTCCACCGTCATGCCGTTATTCATAACCAAAACAATGCTTCTGTTTATGTGCCTTTGGCGAATATCCACAATGGACAGGGTGTATTTAATGTATGGGATTCTGTCCTTTCAGAAGAAGCTGTACTGGCATTTGAATACGGTTATGCAACAACTGAACCTCGTGTCCTGACGATTTGGGAAGCCCAATTTGGTGACTTTGCCAACGTGGCTCAGGTTGTGATTGACCAATTTATCAGCTCTGGCGAACAGAAATGGGGCCGTATGTGTGGCCTGGTTATGCTGCTGCCACATGGCTATGAAGGGCAGGGACCAGAGCATTCATCGGCACGTCTGGAGCGTTATCTGCAACTGTGTGCTGAGCAAAACATGCAGGTTTGCGTACCATCGACTCCAGCTCAGGTTTATCACATGCTGCGTCGTCAGGCTCTGCGTGGTATGCGCCGTCCGCTTATCGTCATGTCACCGAAATCACTACTGCGTCATCCATTGGCGGTGTCTACTCTGGATGAATTGGCGTACGGCAAATTTGAACCAGTGATTGGTGAAATTGACACCTTGGAGCCAAAAGGCGTTAAACGCGTTGTGCTTTGTTCCGGTAAAGTTTATTACGATCTGCTGGAACAGCGTCGTAAGAACGAACAGACTGACGTTGCTATTGTGCGTATTGAACAGCTGTATCCATTCCCACGCCAGCATCTGCAAGCTGAGCTTGAGCAGTATGCCCATGTTCATGACTTCGTCTGGTGTCAGGAAGAGCCACTGAACCAAGGGGCTTGGTATTGCAGTCAACATAATTTCCGTGAAGCGATCCCATTTGGGGCTTCTTTACGTTATGCAGGTCGTCCGGCATCTGCTTCCCCAGCTGTGGGATATACGTCTGTTCACCAGCAGCAACAGCAAGCACTGGTTAATGACGCACTGAACGTTGAATAAATTTAAGGATAGAAAATGAGTAGCGTAGAAATTCTGGTCCCAGACCTTCCTGAATCTGTTGCAGATGCCACTGTGGCAACGTGGCATAAAAAACCAGGTGACACCATAGAGCGTGATGAAGTGCTGGTTGAAATTGAAACGGATAAAGTTGTTTTGGAAGTACCAGCAAGTGAAGCCGGTGTTTTGGAATCCATTTTAGAAGAAGAGGGTGCCACTGTTCTGTCCAAACAACTGTTAGGTCGTATCCGTTTAGGTGACAGCACGGGTATACCTGCCGAAGTAAAAGCTAAAACAGAGGCAACGCCAGCACAGCGTCAGACTGCGTCTTTGGAAGAAGAAAGCAACGATGCACTAAGCCCTGCTGTTCGTCGTCTGATTGCAGAGCATGATTTAGATCCTGCTGCCATTAAAGGCAGTGGTGTTGGTGGCCGCATTGTTCGTGAAGATATCGAAAAATATGTCGCTGCGAATAAAAAAGTGAGTGGTAAGCCTGCTGCATCTGCTGAACAGCCATCCTTATTGCCACACCGCAGTGAAAAACGTGTCCCAATGACGCGTCTGCGTAAGCGTGTTGCAGAACGTTTGCTTGAAGCGAAGAACAATACGGCAATGTTGACGACTTTCAATGAAGTCAACATGAAGCCAATTCAGGAATTGCGCAAGCAGTATGGCGATGCATTTGAAAAACGTCATGGTGTACGTCTGGGCTTTATGTCTTTCTATGTGAAAGCGGTTGTTGAAGCGTTGAAACGCTATCCAGAAGTGAACGCTTCCATTGATGGAACGGATGTGGTTTACCACAACTATTTTGATATCAGTATTGCTGTATCTACACCACGTGGTCTGGTTACACCTGTATTGCGTGATGCAGATGCATTGGGCATGTCTGACATTGAAAAAAGCATCAAAGAGCTGGCTATCAAAGGCCGCGACGGTAAACTGACTGTTGAAGAACTCACTGGAGGTAATTTCACCATTACCAACGGCGGTGTTTTCGGCTCTCTAATGTCCACCCCGATCATTAACCCGCCACAAAGCGCGATCCTTGGCATGCATGCTATTAAAGATCGCCCAATGGCTGTAAATGGTCAGGTTGAGATCCTTCCGATGATGTACCTGGCACTGTCCTATGACCACCGTCTGATTGACGGTCGTGAATCAGTCGGCTTCCTGGTGACCATCAAAGAAATGCTGGAAGATCCAACACGTTTGTTGCTGGATGTATAGCATCACTATCGGCGGAGAGTGTGAATTCCGCCAAGTCTGAAGTAATACGACGTTGATGTAAAAATATATGCAGGCCAGCCCCTTGGGGCTGGTCATATCCAGAGCAACAAAATAGAAGGTAATTTACCTTTCTTAAATTAAATTATGGATAGAACATCATGAATTTACACGAGTATCAGGCAAAACAACTTTTTGCACGGTATGGTTTACCAGCACCTGCTGGCTATGCTTGTACCACACCGCGCGAAGCAGAAGAAGCAGCATCCAAGATTGGTTCAGGCCCTTGGGTCGTTAAATGTCAGGTTCATGCAGGTGGCCGCGGTAAGGCTGGTGGCGTAAAAGTCGTCAACAGTAAAGAAGATATCCGCACTTTTGCTGAACTATGGCTGGGTAAACGACTGGTAACTTACCAGACAGATGCACAGGGGCAACCTGTCCATCAGATCTTGGTGGAAGGGGCAACCGATATTGCCAAGGAGCTGTATCTCGGGGCTGTTGTTGACCGCGGTACACGTCGTGTAGTGTTCATGGCCTCTACTGAAGGTGGCGTCGAAATAGAAAAAGTGGCGGAAGAAACGCCTGAACTCATTCATAAAGCCATTATCGACCCACTCTCTGGCCCTATGCCGTATCAAGGCCGTGAATTGGCATTTAAACTTGGTCTGACTGGTAAGCAAGTTGGTCAATTCACCAAGATTTTCTTGGGCTTGGCTAACCTGTTCTTAGAGCGTGATTTGGCATTGGTCGAAATCAACCCTCTGGTGATCACAATGCAAGGTGATTTGGTTTGTTTGGATGGAAAATTGAGTGCTGATGGTAATGCGATGTTCCGTCAGGCTGAATTGCGTGAAATGCACGATCCTTCACAGGAAGATCCACGTGAAGCTCAGGCCGCACAATGGGAACTGAACTATGTTGCGCTGGATGGCAACATTGGTTGTATGGTGAATGGTGCAGGTCTGGCAATGGGAACGATGGACATTGTCAAACTGCACGGTGGTGCACCGGCCAACTTCCTTGATGTCGGTGGTGGAGCAACAAAAGAGCGTGTTACCGAAGCATTCAAAATTATCTTGTCAGATGAAAACGTTAAGGCTGTTTTGGTGAATATCTTTGGTGGTATCGTTCGCTGTGACTTGATTGCTGACGGTATTATTGGTGCGGTGGAAGAAGTGGGTGTTAACGTACCGGTAGTCGTTCGTCTGGAAGGAAACAATGCTGAGCTGGGTGCTAAGAAACTGGCGGATAGCGGCTTGAACATCATTGCAGCTACCAGTTTGACAGACGCAGCTAAACAGGCAGTAGCAGCAGCGGGGAATAAATAATGTCTATCTTAATCGATAAAAACACCAAAGTGATTTGTCAGGGTTTTACTGGTAGCCAAGGTACTTTTCACTCCGAACAGGCGATAGCTTACGGTACTCAAATGGTGGGTGGCGTCACACCGGGTAAAGGTGGCACTGAGCATTTAGGATTACCTGTATTCAACACCGTACGTGAAGCCGTTGAAGCAACGGGGGCAACCGCTTCTGTTATCTACGTTCCGGCACCATTCTGTAAAGATTCTATTCTGGAAGCGATTGATGCAGGCATTAAACTGATCATCACTATTACAGAAGGCATCCCAACACTCGATATGTTGACCGTAAAGGAAAAACTGGATCAGGCAGGTGTTCGTATGATTGGTCCTAACTGTCCGGGTGTCATTACTCCTGACGAGTGTAAGATCGGTATTATGCCTGGTCATATTCACAAGTCAGGTAAAGTGGGCATTGTTTCCCGTTCAGGCACACTGACTTATGAAGCGGTTAAACAGACCACAGATGCTGGGTTAGGGCAATCTACCTGTGTTGGTATCGGTGGTGATCCAATCCCAGGTTCAAACTTTATTGATATTCTGCAACTGTTCCAGGAAGATCCACAGACAGAAGCAATTGTCATGATTGGTGAAATTGGTGGTACAGCCGAAGAAGAAGCTGCGGCTTATATCAAAGAACATGTGACTAAGCCAGTTGTTGCTTATATTGCGGGTGTGACTGCCCCCAAAGGTAAGCGCATGGGCCATGCCGGAGCGATTATCGCAGGTGGTAAAGGAACAGCAGATGAGAAATTTGCTGCACTGGAAGCCGCGGGCGTGAAGACTGTCCGTAGCCTTGCAGACATTGGTGATGCTGTAAAAGCGTTATTGGCATAAAGATCACAAAATAAACTCTTTTTATAGAAAAAGGCTGCCTTTGGGTGGCCTTTTATTTTAATTTATAATATTAACAGTAGGTTAGTCATTTATAAGATCAGTTTTTTTTCAATTTAATTGAACTTGATTTTAGTAAAACCTATTTATTTGATTAATAAAATAGGAAATATCGGGAAAATATATTTTTTAAAGAATGAAAACGAAAAGTTAATTTTCTAACGCGTTTTACAGCAAAAAATAAATTACGAATCATTGCAAATAACAACTTATTAACACTAAGTAAACCATAATGAAATAATAACTGTAACGCTTAACAAAATAAGGAAAAAATTGACTAAAATCAATTTATTACTCTGGATTGTATTCGCTAAACTTGATTAAATTGATCTAGTATATATAGGTATTAACCTGAGAATGTATAGTATTGTTGACCTATATTCAGAATTCTAAGCTGAGTCACGTAAAAGCTATTTATTGTATGTGAATATAGGCGTAATATTATTGTGGTATCTATTGAATTTTTGATTTTGTAATAATTCATTGTTGTGTTTGAGGCATTTATTGCTGGTAGTTACGAGACTTTCGTTTTACGAAGTCGGGTTGCCGCAAGTCGGTGTCTTCCTGCTAGGAGCAAGGAGTCAAGATGTTTGATATTGTCGAACTGTCACGATTACAGTTTGCCTTAACTGCCATGTACCATTTTCTGTTCGTCCCATTAACGCTCGGTATGGCGTTTTTGCTTGCGATCATGGAAACGGTATATGTCCTTTCTGGCAAACAAATCTATAAAGATATGACAAAATTCTGGGGTAAGTTATTTGGTATTAACTTTGCCTTGGGTGTCGCAACGGGCTTGACCATGGAGTTCCAGTTCGGAACCAACTGGTCATATTTCTCACATTATGTTGGTGATATTTTCGGTGCGCCTCTGGCCATCGAAGGTCTGATGGCATTCTTCCTCGAATCCACATTCGTTGGTCTGTTTTTCTTTGGGTGGGATCGGCTGAGTAAGAAACAACACTTGGCGGTTACCTGGCTGGTTGCATTAGGCTCTAACTTCTCTGCATTGTGGATACTGATTGCGAATGGTTGGATGCAAAACCCGATTGCGTCTGACTTTAACTTCGAAACTATGCGAATGGAAATGGTGAGCTTCAGTGAACTGGTACTTAATCCAGTTGCACAAGTGAAATTTGTTCACACTGTTGCAGCCGGTTATGTTACTGGTGCCATTTTTGTGTTGGGCATCAGCTCCTACTATCTGCTTAAAGGGCGTGATTTGGCGTTTGCTAAACGTTCTTTTGCGATTGCAGCAAGTTTTGGTATGGCTGCGGTACTGTCTGTCATCGTTCTGGGTGATGAATCTGGATATGAAATGGGGGACGTGCAGAAAACCAAATTGGCAGCAATCGAAGCAGAGTGGGAAACTCAACCACCACCAGCTTCATTCACGCTGATTAGTCTTCCTGATCAGGACAAAATGGAAAATAAATATTCCATTCAAATTCCTTACGTTTTAGGTTTGATTGCTACCCGCTCTACAGATACACCTGTCGTTGGTCTGCGTGATTTGATGAGCCAGCATGAGCAGCGTATCCGTAATGGCATCAAGGCTTATGAATTACTGGAAGAACTGCGTGCAGGTAATGTTGATCCAAGTGTTCGCAGTGCATTCAATGAAAGTAAGAAAGATCTTGGCTATGGTATGCTCGTGAAGCGTTATACCCAAAACGTAACTGATGCGACAGAAGAGCAAATTAAAGCCGCAGCGAAAGACTCTATCCCGCGTGTAGCACCGCTCTACTTTGCATTCCGTATCATGGTTGCTGCTGGCTTTATTATGTTGGTGGTTATCGGTCTGTCGTTCCTGAGTGTTCTCCGTAACCGTATCGGTCAACATAAGTGGCTGTTACGTGCTGCTTTGTTCAGTATTCCATTGCCATGGATTGCCGTTGAGGCTGGTTGGTTTGTCGCAGAATATGGCCGCCAGCCATGGGCGATTGGTGAAGTGTTACCAACGGCTGTCGCGTCTTCAACACGCAGTGTCGGCGATCTGATTTTCTCAATGGTGCTGATTTGTGGTCTGTACACGTTGTTCTTGATCGCAGAGATGTTCTTGATGTTCAAATTTGCCCGTCTTGGCCCAAGTAGCCTCAAGACTGGACGTTACCATTTTGAACAAAAAACCGCTGCTTCAGCGAATAATATTGAGTAAGCAGGAGTCCACTTATGCTTGATTATGATGTATTACGATTTATATGGTGGCTGCTGATTGGTGTGTTACTGATCGGTTTCACGGTGACTGATGGTTTCGACATGGGAGTGGGTATCCTGCTGCGGATCATTGGTAAAAATGATACCGAACGCCGCATCATGATTAACTCAGTTGCCCCGCACTGGGATGGTAACCAGGTTTGGTTAATTACCGCTGGTGGTGCCCTGTTTGCCGCATGGCCGATGGTATATGCCGCCGCTTTTTCTGGCTTTTATGTGGCAATGATTCTGGTCTTGGCTGCACTGTTTTTCCGTCCGGTTGGCTTCGATTACCGTTCAAAACTGGAAAGCAGCAAATGGCGTAATATGTGGGATTGGGGGCTGTTTATCGGTAGCTTCGTACCGGCATTGGTTATCGGGGTGGCATTTGGTAACTTGCTGCAAGGCGTACCGCTGGCGGTAGATTCTTACCTGCGTGTCTCCTATGAAGGTTCATTCTTTGGATTGCTGAACCCTTATGGGTTGCTGGCTGGGGTGATTAGCCTGATGATGATTGTGACGCAGGGTGCAACTTATCTGCAAATGCGTACAACAGGCGAATTGCACTTGCGCTCCCGTACTGCAACCCATGTTTGTGCAGCGATAACAGCAATTGCATTCCTGTTGGCAGGAATATGGTTGATTTATGGCATTGATGGCTATGTTGTAACAGGAGGCCTGGATGTTAATGCGGCATCCAATCCGTTACATAAAGAAGTCATCCAGCAGGCAGGCGCATGGCTGACCAACTTCAACAACTATCCGGTTCTGTGGGCTATACCTGTGTTGGGCGTATTGCTTCCTCTGCTGACTATGCTGGCTACCTGGATGGATAAAGGTGCCTGGGCATTCTTGTTCTCATCACTGACAGTAGCTTGTATTATCCTGACTTCAGGTATTGCTATGTTCCCGTTCGTGATGCCATCAAGCATTGATCCGAATGTTAGTCTGACTATGTGGGATGCGACCTCCAGTCAGTGGACGTTGCAAATTATGTTCGTTGTTGCACTTATCTTCGTTCCTATCGTGTTGTCTTACACCATTTGGTGTTATTACAAAACCTTCGGGCGTTTGGATAAGAACTACATTGATAACAACAAACACTCACTGTACTAAGGAGCATAGTCATGTGGTATTTTGCTTGGATTCTCGGAACGCTCCTGGCTTGTAGCTTTGCGGTTATTGCTGCTTTGGCACTTGAGCATAGCGAATCACAGAACGCTTCTGAGAGTGACAAAAAATAATGTTGGTTGATAAATGCTACCAACTTATGGATAAGAGCCTATTGAGGGCTCTTATCCTCATTATCGCCTTAACACTTGCTGCATGTGTGTTTTGGGACCCTGCCCGTTTTGCCGCCAGTACCAGTTCACTACACATATGGCAAGGTATTTTATTGATCTGGGCAGTGTGTTCTGGTGTTACTTTTGGTGTTGGTTTTCATCCTAAGCGTATTATTTGGCGATTATTTTTTCATCCGTTACCTGCATTTTTTATTCTTCTTTTTGGCTTATATCATTTCTTTAAGTAAACTAATTGTAATTTTATAGGCCTACGGCCTATAAATTTTTTTTACTGACAGGTCATTCCAAAGCGCTATTGTCTTAAGTATAGTGACAGCGTCAATTCGCCTAATTAGGATTATATGAGTAATATGTTATTCCGTTGGCCTATCCGTGTTTACTACGAAGACACAGATGCTAGTGGTGTGGTTTATCACGCTCGGTATTTGGGTTTTTACGAAAGAGCTCGTACAGAGATGTTGCGGGAAAGAGGTTTCCACCAACAGTCTATGCTAGATGAACAAGTTGGCTTTGTTGTTAGTCGCATGACGATTGACTACCGGAAACCAGCAAAACTGGATGACCAACTGGTTGTTGAAAGCGAAGTTACGAATATCCGTGGTGCTTCTTTGACATTTATTCAACGAATTGTTGATTGTAATGGCGTCGTTGTCAGCAGCGCAGAATGCCTGGTTGTCTACGTGAATTCATCTCAAATGAAGCCGATTGCGCTTCCAAAGTCTATTGTCGCGGAGTTTAAGCAGTGACTGACATGAACATCCTTGATTTATTTCTTAAGGCAGGTTTCTTAGTGCAGCTGATCATGCTGATTTTGATTGGCTTCTCTATCGTCTCTTGGGCAATCATTATTCAACGAACAAAAATCCTGAATGCCGCCAGCCGTGAGGCAGAAGCATTTGAAGATAAATTTTGGTCTGGTATTGAATTATCTCGCCTTTATAAAGAAAGTCAGTCACGCCGTGATTCGTTAAGTGGTACTGAGCAGATATTCCATTCCGGGTTTAAAGAATTTGCTCGTTTACACCAGGCAAATAACCACGTTCCAGAAGCTGTTATCACAGGGGCTTCCCGTGCCATGCGTATTTCACTAAATCGTGAATTGGAAGTATTGGAAAATCATATTCCATTTCTGGGTACGGTAGGTTCTATCAGCCCTTATATTGGTTTGTTTGGTACGGTTTGGGGGATCATGCATGCCTTTATTGCATTGGGAGCGGTCAAACAAGCAACCCTGCAAATGGTTGCGCCTGGTATTGCTGAAGCTTTGATTGCAACAGCTATCGGCTTGTTTGCGGCAATTCCTGCGGTGATGGCCTATAACCGCCTGAACCAGCGGGTTAACAAACTAGAACAAGTTTACGATAATTTTATGGAAGAATTCCTGGCTATCCTGCATCGTCAGGCTTTTGCTTCCAATACTAATAAGTCGTAATAAATCGTAAGGGGAAATCAGCGAATGGCGCGCACTCGTAGTCGCAGACGTGAGCTAAAATCCGAGATCAATATCGTCCCCTTGCTGGACGTGTTGCTGGTATTACTGCTTATTTTCATGGCAACAGCACCGATTATCACGCAAAGTGTGGAAGTTGATTTACCTGATTCGGTGGATTCAAAGACAGTTTCCAGCACTGATAATCCGCCGGTCATTGTGGAAGTTTCTGGGGTAGGGCAGTACAGCATGATTGTTAATCAGGAGCGCTTGGAATTGTTACCTGAACAGCAAATCGTTGCAGAAGCTCAAACCGTGATGAAAGCCAATCCGAAAACGATTTTCTTGATTGGTGGCTCTAAGGAAGTTCCTTATGATGAAATTATCAAAGCGTTGAATATGCTTCGTCAGGCAGGTGTTAAATCGGTGGGTTTAATGACTCAGCCTATCGGCGCCTGACCGTGGCTGTCACTTAAAGTTTCTGGATGTCGAGCGTGGGAAAGACAAGCGAGCAAAATAATAGGCTGAATCGCGCTATTATCATTTCGGTAATATTGCACATTATCCTGATCGGATTTCTGATTTGGGGTTCTTGGGTGCAAAAAACAGAAATGGGGGGCGGTGGACAAAGTGGTACTGTCATTGATGCTGTTATGGTTGATCCGAATGCGGTCGTTCAGCAATATAACCAGCAGCAACAGCAACAGGCCAATGCAAAGTTAGCTGAACAACAGCGGAAGAAAAAAGCTGAGCAACAGGCAGCTGAACTGCGTGCAAAGCAGGCAGAAGAACAGGAACGCTTGAAAGCGGCTGAAGAAGAGCGAATTAAAGCATTGCAGGAAGCTGAAACACAGAAAAAACAGTCTGAGGCTGCTGCCGCTAAAGCACGAGAAGAGCAGGAGCAGGCAGAAGAAGCGGCGGCAAAAGCACTGGCAGAAAAAGAACGAATTCTAAAAGAGCAAGCTGAAGCCCGACAGAAAGCGGAAGCCCAGGCGAAGAAAGAAGCGGAAGAGGCGGCAAAACGTAAAGCGGCGGCTGAGGCAAAAGCTAAAGCGGAAGCCGAAGCTAAGGCCAAGGCAGAGGCAGAAGAAAAAGCTAAGGCTAAG
Source organism: Xenorhabdus sp. BG5 (assembly GCF_015163665.1). Taxonomy (GTDB): domain Bacteria; phylum Pseudomonadota; class Gammaproteobacteria; order Enterobacterales; family Enterobacteriaceae; genus Xenorhabdus. Next base: position 116,046 of record NZ_JADEUG010000003.1, read on the forward strand.
GCAGAAGCAGAGGCTAAAGCAAAAGCCAAGACAGAAGCAGCAAAGCAAGCTCAAACGGTTAATGATCTGTTAGGTGGATTAACGTCTAATACACCTAAACAAGGGGGAGCGGCTGCGGCAGGAAAAGGTGGCGGTAAGAAAAGCGGTCTTTCTCAACAAGATATTAATAGTTATCTGGGGAAAGTTCAGGCTGCAATAGAGAGTAAATTTTACGATTCGAACCTGTATATTGGTCGTACTTGTGATTTAAATATTAAGCTGGCACCAGATGGATTACTGATTGATATCAAGGCAGGAGCGGGTGATCCGGCGTTATGTCGAGCTGCAATTACCGCCGCTAATTTGGCAAAAAAAATGCCGCCTCCACCAAGCAAAGAGGTTTATGAATATTTTAAGAATTTCACGCTAGAATTTAAACCGCAGTAAGTTAAATGTTTGGTAGATAATCGTTATGCTCTAAGCGAACTTTCGAATAATTTATATGTACAAACAAAATTATTAGATTTTATTTAGGTATCTAGTTTTGTTTGTTGGCGTTTGTTAGAATCCGGCGGATTATTGCGGCAGATAAAAGATCGCGATAAGGGAGAGATGATGAAGCAAACTTTTAAACAGATGTTTAAAGTCATGTTGGGCTTTCTGATGATGTGGGCAGCACTTGCTCATGCAGAGGTTCGCATTGAGATTACACAGGGTGTTGATTCTGCCCGTCCTATTGGGGTTGTCCCATTTAAATGGACTGGGGCAGGCGAATCACCTGAAAATATTGGTTCAATTATTGCTGCGGATTTGAGAAATAGTGGGAAATTTAATCCGATTGATTCTGCTCGTATGCCGCAACAACCGACTACTGCATCAGAGGTAACGCCTGCGGCATGGACTGCGTTAGGGATCGATTCAGTCGTTGTTGGACATATTCAACCCAGTGCAGATGGTAAATTCCTGGTTTCTTATCAGCTTGTTGACGTTGCTGGTGCGCCAGGAACGGTCTTGGCACAAGAACAATTCACAGTTGAAAAGAAATGGTTACGTTTCGCTGCACACACAGCCAGTAATCAGGTATTTGAAAAACTGACAGGTATTAGAGGTGCATTTACTACCCGTATAGCTTATGTCGTTAAAAATAACAGTGCGGGTAAGAATCGAGATGAGCTGCGTGTTTCTGATTATGATGGGTATAATCAATTTACCGTACATAGCTCACCGGAGCCATTGATGTCACCAGCCTGGTCGCCAGATGCTTCCAAACTTGCCTATGTTACATTTGAAGGTGGTCGCTCTACGCTGATTATTCAAACACTGGCAACAGGTGCTGTCCGTCAGGTAGCTTCGTTCCCTCGCCATAACGGAGCCCCCGCATTTTCTCCAGATGGAACTAAACTTGCTTTTGCATTATCTAAAACCGGTAGTTTGAATCTTTATGTGATGGATTTAGCGTCTGGCCAAATCCGTCAGATTACCGATGGCCGCAGTAATAATACTGAGCCAAGCTGGATGCCGGATAACCAGACACTGGTCTATACCTCAGATCAGGGTGGGCGTCCACAATTATATAAAATCGATATTAATGGCGGTGCTCCACAACGCCTAACTTGGGAAGGACCACAAAACCAAGATGCAGATGTTAGCCCTGACGGTAGTTTTATTGTGATGGTTAGCTCAGCGAGTGGCAGTCAGCATATCGCCAAACAGGATCTGGCAACGGGATCTGTCCAAGTCTTGACAGATACGTTTCTGGATGAAACGCCGAGCATCGCACCTAATGGCACTATGGTGATTTATAGCTCCACTCAAGGGTGGGGAACTGTATTGCAGCTAGTTTCGACTGATGGGCGTTTCAAAGCGCGTCTTCCGGCTACCGATGGACAGGTAAAATTCCCTGCCTGGTCGCCGTATCTGTGATGCATAATAATATGTATGGCAAACTATAAAAGGATCAAAGAGATGCAACTGAACAAAGTGCTAAAAGGGCTGATGTTAGCTTTACCAATCATGGCCGTAGCAGCGTGTAGTTCTAACAAAACTGGCAATAATGATCAGTCTGGTGTAAGCACTGTTGATAATTCTTCTAAGACTCTGTCTGCTGAAGAATTAGCACGTCAGCAGATGCAAGAGCTGCAAAACAACAACATCGTATACTTTGGTTTCGATAAGTACGATATCAACAGTGAATTTGCTCAGATGTTGGATGCACACGCTGCCTTCCTGCGCACTAACCCATCTGTTAAAGTGACTATCGAAGGTCACGCAGACGAGCGTGGTACTCCAGAGTACAACATTGCTCTGGGTGAGCGCCGTGCGAACGCAGTGAAAATGTATCTGCAAGGCAAAGGCGTTTCCGCTGATCAGCTTGCTATCGTTTCTTACGGTAAAGAAAAACCAGCTGTACTTGGCCATGACGAAGCAGCCTATGCGAAAAACCGTCGCGCTGTGATCGTATACTAAGAGTAATGCATGAACAGTAACTTCAGACGTTATATGTTGGGTCTGTCGTTATTGGTTGGCGTAGCGGCTCCTTGGGCCGCTACCGCCCGAGCGCCAATCAGTAATGTCGGCTCAGGCTCCACCGATGAGCGCCTCTCCCAATTAGAGCGTATTTCTGACGCTCACAGTCAATTATTGACCCAGCTTCAGCAACAGCTTTCTGATTCTCAACGTGATATCGATACACTCCGTGGTCAAATTCAGGAAAACCAGTATCAATTAAATCAGATCATTGAACGTCAAAAAGATCTTTATCTGCAATTGGATAAAATCACCAATCCATCCAGTGCAGAGAGTTCAGAGCCAGAAAATCGTAATGCGGCACCTTCGGCACAAGCTGAAAATAACAAATCTGCTGTGTCGGCAAGTACAGGAAGTGAAAAAGGTGATTACGATGCCGCTGTTTCTTTGGCTATCAATACCAAAGAATATGATAAAGCGATTGCAGCATTTCAAAATTTTGTCAAAACCTATCCCAAGTCTAAGTATTTGTCGAATGCCAATTATTGGTTAGGGCAGTTGAATTACAACAAAGGCAAGAAAGACGATGCGGCTTATTATTTTGCCACTGTCGTAAAAGACTATCCCAAGGCACAAAAAAGCAGTGATTCCCTGTATAAAGTTGGTTTAATCATGCAGGAAAAGGGGCAAAAGGATAAAGCGAAAGCGGTTTATCAGCAGGTGGTTAAGCAATATCCTGGTACTAATGCAGCCAAAATGGCCGGGAAAAAGCTTTCCGGGATATAATAATTATCCCCGAAAGGTCAGATATCGGTCTTTTGGGGAATAACTGACTGCTTAATAAGCATTTAAACAAGTTTTCTAAAATAAACGTTGCGTCATGCTGAGAAATCAGTAATATATGCCGCCGTTGGCAAGGATAACTGCCAAACAGATTTAGATGGGTCGTTAGCTCAGTCGGTAGAGCAGTTGACTTTTAATCAATTGGTCGCAGGTTCGAATCCTGCACGACCCACCATCTAAACTCTCACCTCAAGTACTCCTTAGATGGGTCGTTAGCTCAGTCGGTAGAGCAGTTGACTTTTAATCAATTGGTCGCAGGTTCGAATCCTGCACGACCCACCATCTAGATTCTTAACTCAAACACCCTTTAGATAAGTCGTTAACTCAGTCAGTAGAACAGCTGAATTTTAATCAATTGATCGCAGCAGATAACTTAATAAGTTGATTACTGGCTTCACATTTTTTCCTTATCGTTTTTAACTCTTTAAAATAATTAAAGACTTTTTTTCTTAAATTCGCTATCTTGTTTAGTATGTAAAACAACAAAGAGTAAAATAGCCTAGTTATCTCGTAATTTCATGTTTTTTGTATTGATATACTAAACATTATTTATGGTAAGGATAAGAAAGTATGGATTTTTTCAACATTGATAACATATTAGTGCATATTCCACTAGGAACGGGCGGCTATAACCTTTCATATATTGAAGCAATTGGTACGATAGCAGGGCTGTTATGTATTTGGCTCGCTAGCCAGGAGAAAATCATTAATTACCTGTTTGGATTAATTAATGTCTCACTATTCGCTGTCATCTTCTTTCAAATTCAACTCTACGCTAGCCTCATTTTGCAAATCTTTTTCTTCGCGGCCAATATCTATGGTTGGTATGCATGGAGCCGGGTAAATGAGCAAAAACAAATAGAACTCAAAATTCGGTGGCTCAATCCTAAACAGATGGCTATTGTTGCCGCGGTTTCCATTTTTGCCATATTGATTATGACATTTAATATCGATCAAATATTTGGTTATATGGCAAAAGTGGTGGTGCTCGCCCTACAGGGAATTGGCTTTAATATCATCATACCTGATTTACAGCCTGATGCTTTCCCATTCTGGGATTCAGTGATGACAGTATTATCCATCGTGGCAATGATACTGATGACGCGTAAGCATATAGAGAATTGGCTGATTTGGGTCATCATCGATGTTATCAGTGTCGTGATTTATTACTATCAAGGCGTTTTGGCGATGTCGCTGCAATATATTATTTTGACGGGTATTGCATTGAATGGTGCTCGCCTGTGGATCAAGGCAGCGAAACCAGCGGATAACAACCAAACAGAAAATGTAAATTAAACGTGATCATCGGCCATAGATAATTAACGTTCTATGGCCCGTTATTTGATATTTTCCTACAAAACATTCTTTTCTTATTTGTCTATTTATTTGAATTAACATCATTTTTACTCTCAATAGCATTTTTCATAAAAAAGTATTCTATTTTTACTCACAAAGATTATTTACAGAACAACGCCTAACAGTTAGATTGAGATCACAAAATTATTTTAAATAACTGTAAACGTATTAGGTGAAAGGATAATGAATTACCAGAATGACGATATAAGAATAAGAAAAATAACAGAATTATTACCACCAGTTGCATTACTCGAAAAATTTCCGGCCACAGAAGATAGTGCTATTACTGTTCGTAAGGCACGTGAATCTATTCATAATATTTTAATTGGTGAAGATGATCGTCTATTGGTAGTGATTGGTCCATGTTCAATTCATGATCCACAAGCGGCGTTAGAATATGCAGAGCGCTTGAATAAATTACGTGAAGAATTGAAAGCCGATTTGGAAATTATCATGCGGGTTTACTTTGAAAAGCCCCGCACGACTATCGGCTGGAAAGGGTTGATTAACGATCCAAGCATGGATTGCAGTTTTAATATCAATGGCGGATTACGTACTGCCCGTAAGTTGTTGCTCGATATTAATAATATGGGGTTACCTGCGGCAGGTGAATTCCTGGATATGATTACTCCCCAGTATTTAGCAGATCTTATGAGCTGGGGGGCAATAGGGGCACGTACAACGGAATCTCAAATTCATCGCGAGTTGGCATCGGGGTTGTCCTGTCCGGTTGGTTTCAAAAATGGCACAGATGGAACGATCAAAGTCGCTATTGATGCGATTAATTCAGCGAGTTCATCGCACTGTTTTTTGTCTGTCACGAAATGGGGTCACTCCGCGATTGTTAGTACAATAGGCAACCAGGATTGCCATATTATTCTGCGTGGTGGCAAAGAGCCTAATTACAGTGCTGAACATGTCAGTGCCGTTAAAGAAGGGTTAAAAAAAGCGGGATTAGCTCCCAGCGTGATGATTGATTTCAGCCATGCAAATAGCGCTAAGCAGTTCAAAAGACAAATGGATGTCGGTGTTGATGTCTGCGGTCAGATTGCGGGTGGTGAAAATGCGATCATGGGTGTTATGGTTGAAAGTCATCTGGTTGAAGGAAACCAAAGCCTGGAGAGTGATAAGCCTTTGGTTTATGGTCAAAGTGTGACCGACGGTTGTATTGGTTGGGAAGATACAGAAACGTTACTGTGTCAGTTGTCTCAGGCCGTTCAGAGCCGCAGACGCAGAAGCTAATTTATCGCAAAAATGCCATAAAAAGCCGGAAATCAATCCGGCTTTTAACATTCTTTTTATGCGATTTGAGGGTTACTTCGCCTTACCCTGATTTGCAACTGCCGCCGCTTTTGCCGCAATTTCATCAGCGTTGCCCAGATAGTAGTGTTTGATAGGCTTCATGTTCTCATCAAACTCATAAACCAGTGGTACAGCGGTTGGGATATTCAGCTCAAGAATTTCTTCTTCACTCATATTATCCAGATACTTCACCAATGCACGTAGGGAGTTACCGTGAGCGGCGATAATGACTTTTTCACCTTTTTCTACGCGTGGCTTGATAACTTCTTCCCAATAAGGAATAACACGTTCAATAGTCGTAGCAAGGCTTTCAGTGACGGGGAGTTCTTCTGGTTTCAGGCTGGCGTAACGAGGATCATGGCCTGGGTAACGTTCATCATCTTTGGTCAAATCAGGAGGGGTAATAGCGAAGCCCCGACGCCATAATTTAACTTGATCATCGCCGTATTTGGCTGCGGTTTCTGCTTTATCCAGACCTTGCAATGCGCCGTAGTGACGTTCATTCAGTTTCCAGCTTTTCTCAACTGGCAGCCATTGCTGATCAACCTGATCCAGAATGTTCCACAAAGTGTGAATAGCACGTTTTAGGACGGAAGTGTAGGCGAAATCAAAAGTAAAACCTTCTTCTTTCAGTAGTTGACCCGCTTGTTGTGCTTCAGAGCGGCCTTTGTCGGACAATTCAACGTCAGTCCAGCCAGTAAAACGGTTCTCTTTGTTCCACTCGCTTTCTCCGTGCCTTACAAGAACCAGTTTAGTTACAGCCATAGCTTAAACTCCTATCAGTACTTTTTAATACAAAATGAAAAGATCGCTGAGGGCATTATATGGCGCGACAGGCTAAAACGGCAAACAATAGTCTCGTATCTCCTGTTTTAAATCATATTTGGTGATAATTACGGCGATTATATATCTTGAAGGAAGGGGATAGCGGGGAGTTTATGATCTGAACTGTCCCCGAATAGAGGAAGACAATTCAGATGAAATGGAATTCAGTTTAGTGCATGACTACTGATTTTATTGGGTAGGTGAAAAATAGCAGGTGCATCAAATTGAGTGAAAAATGGAAAGCAACAGCCACCCATAAACGCCCACTCCACAACCAGGTCAGGCCATAAATTAACCCAGCCAGCGTAGCAAAAATCACCAGCAAACCACCGCCAGCAAAATGGGCAGCGCCAAACAGCAGGGAGGTAATGACAAGGGCTAAGTAAGGATTCATCCATTGACTGAGCTTCTGCTGAATATAGCCACGAAACAGGGCTTCTTCAGCCAATGAGACAAAGAAAAGATTAGCAATAACAAAGGCAGGGAACCAATTAGGTAGATGGAGTTCAACGGACAATCCACCTAATACGGTTGCAAGCCATAATAATGCTGGAATAGCTGCGATCAATAATGCCCATCCATGAGCAGGCGCATTAGCCAAAGGTTTTCTGGTGAACAGAGTAGGCATACAGAATATCAGGATAAATGGCAGTAGCGCCTTGTCAAAGTTGAAATACATTGAAAAAGGTGTGCTGAGCGGGCCTGCCTGCACTTTATCCAGATACTTGAGATTATGGAATCCTGGAATGTAATGCACAAACAGTAAAATACCACCAATGAGCAATAACAGTTCTGTAACGATTTTGGGGACAAAAAGTTTTTTGCTGTTTTTTTGGCAATAAATATATGCCATGCCTAAAAGAGTTATCACTGTCAGCGTGATTATAGCAGGATAGGTAAGTACGTTAGTGCTGATCCCAGCAATGATAGCGAAGAGCGCGACGAAAAAAGCAATTTTCTGACGACTCTCTAAAAGAGCCAGTGCAATGGCAAGTAATGCCCAAGCCATATAATTCCCTATTATCTTTAAAAAAACCAATAAAATAGTCTAAAAATGGACGGTGATTTTATAGTAATGGTTAAAAAATTCAAAAATAATAATAAAAAATATCAGAAAAATATGACTTGATTTTATCCGATGCGCCGTAAAACTCCGTCCTTCAAGGTGGGAAGGATGTCAATAAAGAGTGATTAAACAGAACGATAACAGCAACCCCTCTCCATCAAGAGAGGGATCATAGTCATGCACCGAGCGAAAAAAGAAGATTACAGCGATTCTAAGGAAATACTTTCAGTTTCATATCGATAGATATCACTGTCAGGAATAAATCGCAGGCGATGGGTAATGCACTGTGGCGCATCTTCCTGATGATGAGAAACAAACAGAAGCTGCGTATCACCATGAGCAATCATGATATCAATGAAGCTCAGGACTAACTGGCGGTTTAGAGGATCAAGCCCTTGCAACGGTTCATCTAAGATCAATAAAGCGGGATGCTTCACCAGAGCGCGGGCAATCAAAACCAGTCTCTGTTGCCCCCATGACAGACTATGAAAGGGACTCATTGCTATTGTTCCCGATAATCCCAATAAACTCAGCCATTCATCGGCTAACTGTTGCTGTCGATCTGAAACGGCCTGATAGAGTCCTATTGAATCGAAGAAACCTGACAGGATAACATTTCGAACTTTGGTACTGACACGATACTCCAGATGAATACTGTTACTGACATAACCAATATGATGTTTGATGTCCCAAATCGTTTCACCACTTCCCCGTTGGCGGCCAAATAATATTAACTCATTGCTGTAACCTTGCGGGTGATCGCCCGTAATCAGGCTAAGAAGTGTCGATTTACCCGCGCCATTTTCACCGATGATTTGCCAGTGTTCACCAGAGTTCACTTGCCAGCTTAAGCCGTGCAAAATGGGTTTATCATTGTATTGAACAATAACATCACGCATTGACACCAACGGTTGATCAGCGGGAAGTTGCCCATCAATTCGGTATTCATCTGCTTCGGGAAGACGAATATTTTTCAGCCCTTCACTGTGTGCTAACTGTGCCACGAGAGATTCTGCCAAAATGTGTTCTTTCATTCCGGCCAGCGTCAGGTGGCAATCCGCCAGTACACCGATTTGTTCGACAAAATCAGGAATTTCATGGAATCGGGTTAAGATTAAAACTAAGGTAATGCCTTTTGCCGCCAGAGAACTTAATAATTGGGTAAGTTGATTGCGGGCATAACTGTCTAGTCCATCAAAAGGTTCATCAAGGATAAGCAGGTCCGGGTTTACCATTAATGCTTGACATAGCAAAACCTTACGAACCTCCCCTGTTGAAAGGTATTTGAATCGCCGTGAGAGCAGATCCTTAATACCAAAATATTCGCTTAATTCGAGACATAATTCATTGTCTTTATGGTGAAGTTGGATGATGTCTGCGGCAGTGCGTCCAGTATCCTCTTCGCCTTCACTGAGCAAATCTGTATTGTTGCGTTGCCACTCTTCATCAATCAGTTTTTGTAATTGTTCGAAAGATAGACGTATTGGTGTGCGAAACGAACAATGACGGTCACCTGTCAATTGAATTAATTCATCCGACAGTGCACGCGCCAATGAAGATTTTCCACTGCCATTTGCGCCAACAAAAGCCCAACTTTCTCCAGAAATCATTTTCAGTGACGGTAACCGTAGGGTACGGGTGTCACTTAAACGGAAACTACCTTGCGTTATTTGCAATTCAGACATTCTTCTTCCTTTTTAAGCAACATCAATTAAAGGATCATCAGAAATAAGCGGAATAAAGTTCAATGTCAATGTGTCGCTGTTTGTTATTCATTGAGGGGGAGTTATTTTTGTCATCGGTTAACATAGGGTAGCAATAATCACTTTGTCGGCATTGAAAAGTGCGGTGGCAGAATCGCGGGGCTGGAGCTGTAAACGCGTTATTTCCTGATTAGATAATGTAACGCAAAGGGATTCACCGCCATCAAGTGTCAGAATAATTTCACTGTATTCTGTTCCTGTTTCAATATGGCTAACCTGGCCGGATAGGACATTATCGAATGAAACAGAAGGAGCATGATCTTTAGTTAAGGTTATCCACGGCGCTTTAATTAATACCAGCACTTCTTTTCCAGTGACTAAATTCAGTCGATTGGCACTTTGTTCCGTTACAACCGCATAGACTGATGTGTTACCTTCTGCCAGCAAAATACGAACATGTTGTTGAATATTTGTCTGGCTACGCTCAATGATCGTACCAAAAAATTGATTTCGCGCGCTGGTTTGTAACGAAAAACGAGATATAGCCGCAAGCAAACTGTCCAGAGGCAGGGAATCCTCTTTCAAGACATCAAACGCTTTTTGTTGGATTTTCTCCAGCAAATCATAAAGCTGCAACAGACGTTCGCCATAATGGGTCAGTTGGGCACCGCCGCCACCTTTTCCGCCTGTGGCACGTTCCACCAGGATCCCATCGGCGAGCTGATTCATTTCATTGATGGCATCCCAGGCACTTTTATAGCTGATCCCAGCCTGTTTTGCGCCTTGGCTGATAGAACCCGTGATTTTAATTTGCTTAAGCAACGCAATTCGTCGGGGATCAGCGAACAGGCGTTGTTGCAATTTTAGTGTTAACAATATTTGGGCTTGCATAGTGATTTATTTAGGGTAACTATTTGAGAGTTCTTACAACATAACCATAAGAATCGCACGTTTCGTCGGTTACTGTTACTGTTTTATTGTCTAGAATAACCCAATTAACGTCTGTGTTATGTCAGATTCAGATATGACACAGTGAATTTGTTAGTCACTCAGGATATGAGGTTAGCATGTTTGAATTGCTTAAAAGTATGGGATTTGCGCTGATCATGGTCCCCGTGGTGATGGCGGCTATTTTGGCATTGATTTACGGGCTTGGAGGATTATTCAATCGTATCTCCAAAACAGAAAATACCCGTCGTTAATCTTGAGCTTTGTCATTTCTATTACCCGGTTATCCGGGTAATCATCAATTCCTGCCTTATTCTTTATATGCAACTTTTTGTATGTAATTTTTGCATTGAGATCAACTTAAAAACTAAAACTAACTCACAACTTGCCGATTAATCTCAGAATAGCGTTTTCATTTAACGTTGTATCTTGTTATACACAACGCACCATATTGATTAGCGTAAGTGAGTATAAAATGAAATATAAAGTTTATCAGTTGCTGACAGGAGCTGTAGTTTCTTTTGCACTTGCTGGAAACGTTTGGGCAGCAGATAAGGTAACGGTTTTTGCAGCGGCTTCATTAACGAATGCATTGGATGATATTGCGGTACAGTATAAAAAAGAGAAACGGGGCGATATTGTTGCCTCTTATGCATCATCATCAACATTGGCTCGCCAGATAGCTCAGGGAGCTCCGGCAGATATTTTTATTTCTGCCGATCAGCAGTGGATGAATTACGCGACTGACAAACAATTAATTGCCGAAAATACTCGTCATACCTTGTTGGGTAACCAGCTTGTCCTGATTGCGCCGAAAGAGAGTCAATTGAATCAAGTTGAGATTAACCAAGAAACCAAATGGCAGTCTTTGCTGGCGGGAGGGCGATTAGCGGTTGGCGATCCTGATCATGTACCCGTTGGTATTTATGCTAAAGAATCACTGCAATATTTGAATGTATGGGATACGGTTAATCCATTGATGGCACGCACTAACAATGTGCGTAGTGGTATGGCGCTGGTAGAACGTGCCGAAGCCCCGCTGGGCATTGTTTATGGCTCTGATGCCGTTGCCAGCAAGAAGGTGAAAGTGGTGGGGGTTTTCCCTCCTGAAAGCCATAAACCGGTGGAATATCCGATAGCAATAGTCAAAGGTCATGAAAAACAGGCTGTTCGCGATTTTTATGATTACCTTAAAACCCCTGAAGCTGCTGTTATTTTTAAACGTTACGGCTTTAGTCCACTGTAGGAACGGATCTTTTGGAGATGTTAAGTGAATATGAATGGCAGGCAATTTTACTGAGCTTAAAAATCTCAGCGATTGCTGTGCTATTCAGTTTGCCATTTGGGATCTTAATGGCATGGATGCTGGCTCGTTGCCAGTTTGTTGGTAAATCCCTGCTTGACGGCATTATTCATCTGCCACTGGTATTACCGCCAGTCGTAGTCGGATATTTGTTGCTTATCAGCATGGGGCGGCGCGGAGTCATTGGTGAATTCCTTTATGACTGGTTTGGTATCAGTTTTGCGTTTAATTGGACAGGGGCGGCATTAGCTTCGGCTGTGGTGGCTTTTCCACTGATGGTCAGGGCCATTCGGTTGTCATTGGAGAGCATTGATCGGCGCCTGGAACAGGATGCCCGTACTTTGGGGGCAGGTTCGTTTAAAGTCTTTTTCACCATTATCTTGCCATTATCATTACCCGGTATCATTGTTGGTGCGGTATTGGCGTTCGCCCGCTCGTTGGGAGAATTTGGTGCCACCATTACCTTTGTTTCCAATATTCCGGGGGAAACCCGAACCATTCCTCTTGCCATGTATACTTTGATAGAAACGCCAGGTGCTGAAACTGCCGCTGCCCGTTTGTGTGTTATCGCCATTGTATTGGCTCTGATTTCATTGATGCTCTCTGAGTGGCTGACACGTTGGGGCAGAAAACGTTTGGGGGCAGCATGTTAGAGTTGGATTTTGAGCAGCGCTTGGGTGAGCTTCACATGCAAGTGAATACCACTTTGCCAACAGAAAGCATTACTGCCGTATTTGGTCTTTCGGGGGCAGGAAAAACCTCACTGATCAATGTGATTGCGGGATTGAGCCATCCACAAAAAGGCCGCATTGTTTTAAACGGTACTACTTTAGTGGATACAGAACAAAATATCTTTGTGCCACCGGAGAAGCGCCGAATTGGTTATGTTTTTCAGGATGCACGACTTTTCCCGCATTATCGCGTGAAGGGAAACTTACAGTACGGCATGGCGCCAGAGATGAAACCACAGTTTGACAGCATCATTGGCCTGTTGGGAATTGAACATTTACTGTCACGTTTCCCCATCACGTTATCTGGCGGAGAAAGACAGAGAGTAGCGATTGGCCGTGCATTATTGACTGCCCCTGAAATCCTGCTTATGGATGAGCCACTGGCATCATTAGATTTACCGCGTAAACGCGAATTATTACCTTATCTTGAAAAGTTGTCCAAAGACGTCAAAATCCCGATCCTTTATGTCAGTCACAGTTTGGATGAAATTTTACGTTTGGCAGAGAATGTTATTGTCATGGACAACGGAAAAATCAGGGCAACAGGAACCTTGGAAGAGGTCTGGTCGAGCAGTGCATTGCGTCCATGGCTGCAAAAAGAGAGTTTGGGCAGTATACTAAACGTTTCTGTTATGGAGCATCATCAACGTTATCAAATGACTGCCGTCGCGGTGTCTGACAAACTTCTTTGGTTGCCACAAGTTAATGCTTCTCCAGGAACGGATCTGCGTATCCGTATTGATGCATCCGATGTTTCTTTAGTCCTGGAACCACCAAAATCCAGCAGCATCCGTAACACCTTACAAGTCAAAGTCATTGAGTTTTTTGAAGATAATGGTCAGGTTGATGTCAAATTAGCAGTGAGTGAACATAGCTTGTGGGCAAGAATTACGCCGTGGGCGCGGGAAGAGCTTAATTTGCGGGCAGGGCAATGGTTGTATGCACAGATAAAAAGTGTTTCGTTGAATCGTCACTTATAACTATCTGGAACATTATATAGGGAGCAGAGCAGTGGACTGATTTGCTCCCGTTGAATTACAGTACGTATTTTCTCAGAACTTCAGCAATGCTAGGTTGGGTATTATCCCGTGTGACAATATCTGCCCGTTCTTTGACGGCATCAACGCCATTACCCATAGCGACACCCAACCCAACGTTCTCCAGCATACTGAGATCGTTATAATTATCACCAAAAGCAATCACATCTTTCATACCCATGCCTTGCGATTCCACCCATTGCTGTAACCGCATGCCTTTACTATTGCCTTTCTTGGCGATATCGACCTGATCAAACCATGACCATTCACACTCAAGGCCAACATTTTCTTCAATTTGTTCACTTATCTCACGCAGTTTCACTAAATTGGATGAGCTGGTAGCGAACTTCCAAATAGCACTCACATTGTGGATTGCATCGTGAAAATTCTCCGTTTGCTGGATATTAGGGCGTTGATGTTCAGGCAAAGAATCCGACCATGCAAGGGTTCGGACTACTGTGTGAGGAAATTGATATAAAATGGCATCATCAACATACATCAAATGCTCAATTTCTGTGCCTTGCAGATAGGAAAGTGCTTGAGAGGCTTCTTGAGCGGAGAGCGGATTAGAGGCCAATATTTTCTTTGCATGATAATCATAGGAATAAGCCCCATTGCAGCAGATGGCAGGCGTATCGAGTTGCAATGCTTGATAGAAAGGATGGATGGCGACATGATGGCGTCCAGTGACAATCAAAACTTTGATACCTGACTGGCGGGCTTCATTTAGGGCTGCCAGTGATTCGGGCAGGATACGTTTTTGTGGATCGAGCAGTGTTCCATCGAGATCCAGCGCAATAACGCGATACGACATGAGTTGTCCTCTAAGTTGTCCATGATATAAACAAAATATTATACGTTAGTTGAATATAGTTAAACCGTCATATACCAATTGCCTTTCAAGATGCGTCGTGGGGATTGCAAGCTGCAATTTGAAAATGGACAGTTTAGCAGGCAAAATCTTTCAAGAATCGTTACAGATCAATGAAATGGTAATGAAGTATTAAGGAGAGAACATGAAACAGGTGGTTTATACAGCCAGCCCAAATAGCCAACAAATTCACGTGTGGTCGCTGAATGTAGCAGGGGAACTTGTGCTTCTCCAGACTGTAAATGTGCCCGGTGAAGTACAGCCAATGGTTGTTAATCCTAATGGCAAACACTTATATGTAGGAATTCGTCCGCAATTTAGTATCGTCACCTATGCAATTGGGGCAGATGGACGTCTTGAACAACTGGCTATTGCACCATTGCCGGGTAGCCCAACGCATATATCTACTGACAGAACAGGGCGTTTTTTATTTTCTGCATCTTACAGCTTTAATAACTTAAGTGTTCATCCTATTGATAAAAATGGGATCGTTAAAGCACCAAATCAAATTGTAGAAGGTCTGCAAGCGCCACACTCTGCCAATATTGATCGGGAAAATCGTCAACTGCTGGTTCCCTGTCTGAAAGAAGATCATATTCGTATTTTCAACTTGGATGAGCAGGGTTATTTGACAGAAAGCCGGACAGATGAAATGACGACAGCAGCAGGCGCAGGCCCACGTCATATGGCATTCCATCCGGAAAAACGGGCGATTTACTGCATTAATGAATTGGATTCAACCGTTGATGTTCTGCGTCAATGGGAAAAATACCGTATCGTGCAATCAGTTGATTCGCTGCCGACAGATTTTTCCAACGTTCGGTGGTCGGCAGATATTCATATCACACCGGATGGCCGACATCTTTATACCAGTGAACGTTCAGAAAGCCTGATCAGCCATTTTCGCGTTTCAGAAGAGGGTTATCACTTGACATTAGCCGGTCATTATCCGACAGAAACCCAGCCTCGTGGATTTGCCATCGATCACAGTGGTCGTTTCCTGATTGCATCAGGACAGAAATCGGATCATATTTCTGTATCACGTATTGACGAATATTCGGGGGAATTAACGCAACTGGCGCGTTATCCGGTTGGCAAAGGCCCGATGTGGGTGACGGTATTGGCACTGTAACCTTGGGCTTCCCAGTCACATAGCTTGCTATGTGACTGGAGAATACGCCACTTAAGATAAAAAATTAATGCAATTTATTGTTGGATCAAATTAAAAGATCCGATACCAGATAAAACAATAGGATGTGTGATTAATATATGGTTCTGTTGTACAGAATATAAATCTCCCAAATAAACATTTCCTTTTAAAAGACGTAATATAATATTTCTTGGGTAAATATAAAGTTGAATATTTAATGGCGCGTTGATAATGGAATAAGGATATTTTACGACGCCGCCAAGGTGAATATTATTAAAATTCAGTAGTGGTGTGTTATATCCTCCCTGAATATAGCCATTGAAATTGGTTTTTTTACCTATATTGGGTTGATGTCCAATAATGGCAGGGTAAGAAGATACCTGGATAAAGGGATAACTGCCATATTGATGATATGTGTTAATGTTAAAATGCCCACTGATAAATTCTGTTTGTTGCAGGGCAGGGCTGGTTAAGGAATCTGGTTTGACATTTTCTGCAAACAGATGAGCTAATTCAGGCTTTTCTTTTGCCAGGTTTTCATAATGTAAAATTTCTTGTTCATACCTGTTTTTAGATAGTTCAAATACATCCTGCATTTCTTCATTGGAAGGTGTGATTAAATTTTCTGTATTCATGATATTTTCCTTTTTATTTAAATGAGTGTGGTTACGTCATGAATATACCAAATAAATTATTTTTAAGTGACGCAATAACCTCTATTTTGGTCATTAATATTTGTCAGTGATTGTCGTTTGGGGATGCATTTTATTCCAGTCACATAATGAGATATATACTCAACAAACTTCAAGTTGCAATCCACAAGACGAGGCGAGGCCTTATATCTCCCCGCTTCGCGGGGAGATATAACACACATCTTGAAGTTGGATTGGTATATGACTGAATAATTCTTATTTAATTTATTGCACCAGTAATTGCCTTTGTCAGTCTTGATAGTTGTTCTGTTTGAATAATATAAGGTGGCATCAGGTAAATCAACCGACCAAATGGCCTGATCCATACCCCATGCTGGACAAAATGGCGTTGCAATGAAGCGACATTTACGGGCTGTTTCATTTCAACCACACCTATCGCGCCCAAAACCCGAACATCTTTGACTAAACTATGTGATTTGAGGGGAAATAGTTCTGCTTTTAATTGAGTTTCAATTGCTTGAATACGTTGTTGCCACGGGCTATCAGCGAGCAATTTCAGGCTGGCACTGGCGACGGCACAGGCCAGAGGATTGCCCATAAAAGTGGGGCCATGCATAAAACAGCCCGCTTCACCTTGACTGATTGTTTCAGCAACATGGCGGGTAGTCAGCGTTGCAGACAATGTCATATATCCCCCCGTCAATGCCTTACCTAAGCACACTATATCCGGTTCGATCTGCGCATGTTCACAGGCGAATAACTTGCCAGTTCGCCCAAATCCGGTAGCAATCTCATCTGCAATTAGCAAGATCTGATATTCATCACAAAGCTGACGAACCTGGCGCAGATATTCAGGATGATAAATTCGCATACCGCCAGCACCCTGAACAATAGGTTCTAAAACCACAGCGGCTATTTCATCATGATATTGCAACAATAATTGTTTCAAAGAATCGATATCTTCCGCTTGCCATTCATCACCAAACTGGCATTGCGGAGCATCGGCAAACAGATGATTGGGGAGATAGCCTTTGTACAGGTTATGCATGGAGTTGTCTGGATCGCAGACAGACATAGCCCCGAAAGTGTCGCCATGATAACCATGACGCAAGGTCAGGAAACGATGGCGTTTTTTCTCTTTGGCCTGCCAATATTGCAATGCCATTTTCAGGGCGACCTCGACGGCGACAGAGCCTGAATCCGCCAAAAAAACACACTCCAAAGCATCTGGTGTCATCGCCACCAATTGCCTGCACAGTGCAACCGCAGGAGGATGGGTTATGCCGCCAAACATAACATGGGACATCTTATCGATTTGTGATTTTGTGGCTTCATTGAGAACAGGATGATTATAACCGTGGATAGCCGCCCACCATGAAGACATACCATCAATCAACGTGCGACCGTTTGATAAAACCAGCTCTACACCTGTGGCTGATACGACAGGGTAGGTGGGAAGTGGATTTGTCATTGAGGTATACGGATGCCAAATATGGCGCTGGTCAAATTCAAGATCTGAAGGAGTCATAATAACTTTGATGTAAACCTTTTTTGGTTCATTTTGGTTGACATGATAACGGTGTTATTTAAACTGGCAACATTTTTTACATCGGAGATGTTATTGTGAGCGAGCGTCAACAATGGACAATCAAACAAACACAGGCGTTGTTTGATAAGCCTTTTTTTGAATTATTATTTCAGGCACAGCAGGTGCACCGCGAACATTTTGACCCACAACAAGTACAGGTCAGTACCCTGCTTTCGATAAAAACAGGGGCTTGTCCAGAGGACTGTAAATACTGTCCACAAAGTTCCCGCTACAAAACGGGCCTGGAAAAAGAGCGGTTGATGGAAGTGGAAAAAGTCATTGAATCAGCGCACAAAGCGAAAAATGCGGGCTCAACCCGTTTTTGCATGGGGGCTGCCTGGAAAAACCCCCATGAACGTGATATGCCGTATTTGGAGAAAATGGTCAAGGAAGTCAAAGCATTGGGGATGGAAACCTGCATGACGCTGGGAATGCTGAACCACTCTCAGGCACAGCGTTTGGCGGAGGCAGGTCTGGACTATTACAACCATAACTTGGACACCTCGCCAGAATTTTACGGCAATATCATCACCACTCGCAGTTATCAGGACAGACTGGACACGTTGGATAGTGTCCGAAATGCAGGCATCAAAGTTTGTTCTGGTGGTATCGTTGGGTTGGGAGAGCAGATTCGTGATCGGGCAGCATTATTGGTGCAATTAGCAAACCTGCCTAAGCCACCGGAAAGTGTACCGATCAATATGCTGGTAAAAGTAAAAGGAACGCCGCTGGAAAATAATGAAGATGTCGATCCTTTTGACTTTATTCGTACCATTGCTGTGGCACGGATCATGATGCCAAAATCTCACGTCCGTTTATCCGCTGGACGTGAACAGATGAATGAACAAACTCAAGCCATGTGCTTTATGGCGGGGGCTAACTCCATTTTCTACGGCTGTAAATTGCTGACGACACCAAACCCGGATGAAGATAAAGATCTGCAACTGTTCCGCCGTTTGGGTATCAACCCTCAACAGACAAAGACGGCATTTGGTGACAATCAGCAACAGCAAAATTTGACAGAAGCCATCATTCATAATGCTGATAACGAACAATTCTATAATGCGGCAATATGATGAGCTGGTCAGACTTTCTCTCCCGACGTTTGGCCGAACGTCAAGACACCCCGCTGTGGCGCAACAGGCAAGCCCATCACGGATCTGATGGACGTTTATTATCCACTTCGGACGGACAATATCTTAATTTTTCCAGTAACGATTATCTTGGGCTGAGCCAACATCCACAGATTATTGCTGCCTGGCAACAAGGTGCCCAGCAATATGGTGTGGGCAGTGGTGGTTCAGGGCATGTTACGGGCTACACTGCTGCTCATCATACTCTGGAACAACAATTGGCTGAGTGGTTGGGATACTCTCGTGCTTTGCTTTTCATTTCCGGCTATGCCGCTAATCAAGGCGTGATTGCGGCTTTGATGGAACGAGAAGATCGCATTATTGCCGATCGCCTGAGCCATGCGTCGTTGCTCGAAGCAGCAACGCACTCTCCCGCACAACTGCGGCGTTTTCTGCACAATGATATGGGGTCTTTGCAGCAACATTTGGCAAAAGCATGTCTTGGTAAAACGCTGGTAGTCACGGAAGGTGTTTTTAGCATGGATGGCGATTATGCACCACTTGACGCTATTGCGCAGCAAGCCAAATCTACAGCAAGTTGGCTGATGGTGGATGATGCTCACGGTATCGGTATTCATGGTGATGAAGGACGTGGCAGTTGCTGGATGCAAAATGTTAAACCAGAGATTCTAATCGTCACCTTTGGCAAAGCATTTGGATTGAGTGGCGCCGCCGTTTTATGTGATGAACAAACCGCAGAATACTTGCTCCAATATGCCCGGCATCTGATTTACAGTACCTCAATGCCTCCCGCGCAGGCGGTGGCACTTTCCGAAGCCATACGGCAAGTCAAGGCTGGGGATGAATTGCGTCAGCATTTGCGAGACAACATTCGCTACTTTCGCCGCGAAGCACAGCATTTGTCTTTTGCATTGATGAATTCAGAAACAGCCATCCAGCCGTTAATTGTTGGTGATAACGAGCGTTGTACCGCACTGTCTCATGCGCTTAAGCAAAAAAAAGTGTGGGTTAAAGCGATACTTCCCCCCACAGTTCCCTCTGACAGTGCGCGATTGCGTATTACATTGACAGCAAACCATACACAGCACGACATTGATGCATTACTGGAGGCGTTGCATGGATCTGGTTGTTAAATCCGTTGACAAGCAAGCGATTGCCGGTGCTTTTGGACGTGCGGCTGCCAAATATGACACAGTGGCTAAATTGCAACAGCAAACCGGTGAGTATTTGTTGGGATTGGCACAAGCGGAAGAGATTGGTGGACGAGTGCTGGATGCGGGGTGCGGAACCGGTTTTTTTAGTGCTCGTTGGAAACAGTTGGGGAAACAAGTGCTCGCACTGGATTTGGCTTCCGGTATGTTGGGACATGCAAAAGGGCAGCACGTTGCTGATTATTATTTGCAAGGGGATATCGAACATTTGGGGTTGGCGGATAACAGCGTTGATCTCTGTTTCAGTAATCTGGCGGTACAATGGTGCAATAATTTGCCATGCGCATTGCGCGAATTTTATCGTGTTACACGTCCTGGTGGACTGATCGTATTTTCCACGCTTGCACAGGGTTCACTGAATGAATTGGCCGTTGCTTGGGCGCGAGTGGATGATTATCGACATATTAATCATTTTCTGCCATTGCGAGCAATTACCCAGGCATGTCAACCCTATCGACATAAAGTCATTAACCGGCAATATGACCAGCATTACCCACAACTGTTGCCCTTACTGAATTCTCTAAAAGGGATTGGGGCAACACATCTGCATTATGGCCGCCAGCAGGGGTTAATGACGAGAAAACGTCTAACTGCGCTTGCCGAAGCATATCCACGGAACAATGGGGATTACCCATTAAGCTATCAAATTGCTTTTGGAGTCATTTATTGTGACAAATAAATATTTTCTTACAGGAACCGATACCGAAGTAGGTAAAACAGTGGTGAGTTGTGCTTTATTGCAAGCGGCTAATAAGAAGGGATATTTGACTGCTGGTTATAAACCCGTGGCATCTGGCAGTGAAATGACGATTGAAGGAATACGCAATGGTGATGCACTGGCCTTACAGCGTAATAGCACGGTGCCACTGACTTACCAGGAAGTGAATCCATTGGTATTTGTGGAACCGACATCGCCACATATTGTCAGTGCGGAGCTTAACCAGCCAATCGATTTTTCCGTTTTATCGGCAGGCTTGGCCGTTTTGACAAAAAAATCTGACTGGGTTTTGATTGAGGGCGCAGGAGGATGGTATACGCCATTATCGGAAAATACGACGTTTGCTGATTGGGTGATTCAGGAGAATTTACCGGTAATTTTGACAGTCGGTGTCAAATTGGGCTGTATCAACCATGCGGCATTAACCGCAAAGGCTATTCAGTATGCGGGGCTAAAACTGGCAGGCTGGGTTGCCAATGAAATTGAGCCGGCTGGCAAACGTCAGGCTGCTTATTTGGAGACACTGGAGCGTATGATCCCTGCACCTTTGCTGGGAATTATTCCCCATTTGAATGAGTCATGTGATAAAAATCACATAGGAAAATATATTACTATTGATTCTTTGGTTAACTAATTGTTTACTGTGGGTTAGTTAACATTGACGCTTAATGTGGTTTTTTAATCGATGTTCTTACGTAGAAGATGTTTTATTTCAACAACCATTGAGCCATTTTTGATCAACAAATAGCGTGAATCAATCTCAAAGCAGCATAAAAATATTCCACTATTGAAAAAATTTATAAGTGGGGATAACTCTGCAACTGCCCATGCTTAATAGGTTTTGCTGAGTTATCCACTATTCCTGTGGATAACCTTGTGTGTTAGTTTTAGAAAAGTATCCTCGTGCAAGGCAATACGCGGCTTGCGCCAGATTTGCTGTTATTCTCTACTTGGTTTTTTTTACAATCAAAATCAATATGTTAAATAAAATCAATTCCTTTTTGCATCTCTTTGCTATTCAGTGCTTTATCATTTCAGTCGCTAATACGAAAATAGAAAAAAGCCAGATCATTAGCTGGGGATAAAAATAGTCCATCCTTGATGTTAAATAAAGGTTAATACCATAAGATTAATAACATCCGGGCAATAACATTATTTTGCCAACTTACTTGAAGCTGGTTTTTTATCCAGTATGATAAAAAGAATTTTGTCGGTGTATGGATGGTGTGGGGAAAATGAGCAAAGAAACAAATAAAATATTTAAGTTACATTCTGATTTTAAGCCGGCAGGCGATCAGCCATCGGCCATCAGACAGTTACAGGAAGGGCTGGAAGATGGGCTAGCCCATCAAACACTTCTGGGGGTAACTGGATCGGGTAAAACTTTCACCATTGCCAATGTTATCGCAAACTTAAATCGACCCACCATGATCCTTGCCCCCAATAAGACATTGGCAGCTCAGCTTTATAGCGAAATGAAAGCGTTTTTCCCTGAAAATGCAGTGGAATATTTCGTTTCCTATTACGATTATTACCAACCAGAAGCCTATGTGCCCAGTTCTGATACCTTTATCGAAAAAGATGCCTCAGTGAATGAACATATCGAACAGATGCGTCTGTCCGCAACGAAAGCCTTGCTGGAACGCCGTGATGTCGTCGTGGTGGCTTCTGTCTCCGCGATTTACGGTTTAGGTGATCCTGATAGCTATTTGAAAATGATGCTGCATTTAACCGAAGGTATGTTAATTGACCAGCGCGCTATCTTGCGTCGTTTAGCAGAACTGCAATATACCCGCAATGATCAGGCATTTCAGCGCGGAACATTTCGGGTACGTGGTGAAGTCATTGATATTTTCCCCGCAGAATCGGACGAACGCGCTTTGCGTGTAGAATTGTTTGATGATGAAGTCGAACGCCTTTCCCTGTTTGATCCGCTGACGGGACAAGTAGAATATCATGTGCCACGTTATACCATCTATCCCAAAACCCACTATGTCACGCCACGTGAACGTCTCCTCCAGGCGATGGAGGATATTAAGATTGAGTTGGAACAACGGCGCAAGATCCTGTTGGCGTCAGACAAATTATTAGAAGAACAACGTGTCACCCAGCGAACCCAATTCGATCTCGAAATGATGAATGAATTGGGCTACTGCTCTGGTATTGAAAACTACTCCCGTTATCTGTCCGGCCGTTCTGCCGGTGAACCACCCCCAACGCTGTTTGACTACCTGCCAGCAGAGGGCTTGCTGGTGGTGGATGAATCCCACGTTACTATCCCACAGATTGGCGGGATGTATCGGGGGGATCGCTCCCGCAAGGAAACATTGGTGGAATATGGCTTCCGTTTGCCATCAGCGTTGGATAACCGTCCATTGCGGTTTGAAGAGTTTGAGGCGCTGGCACCACAGACCATTTATGTTTCAGCCACTCCCGGCAATTATGAATTGGAAAAATCCGGTCATGAAGTTGTTGAACAAGTTGTGCGTCCAACGGGGCTGATTGACCCGGAAGTTGAGGTTCGTCCTGTGGCAACCCAGGTAGATGATCTTCTGTCTGAAATCCGTATCCGAGCGGCAAACAATGAGCGCGTGTTAGTCACCACCTTAACCAAACGGATGGCGGAAGACCTGACTGAATATTTGGAAGAGCATGGTGAGCGAGTGCGTTATCTCCATTCCGACATTGATACTGTAGAACGGGTGGAAATTATCCGTGATCTTCGTCTTGGTGAATTTGATGTTTTGGTTGGCATCAACTTACTGCGCGAGGGCCTGGATATGCCGGAAGTTTCCCTGGTGGCAATTTTGGACGCAGATAAAGAAGGTTTCCTTCGTTCAGAACGCTCCCTGATTCAAACCATCGGCCGTGCAGCACGTAACCTGAATGGTAAGGCCATTTTATATGGTGACAAAATAACGAATTCGATGGCAAGAGCTATTGAAGAAACAGAACGTCGTCGAGCCAAGCAACAGGCATTCAACAAGGAACACGGTATCGTACCGCAAGGTTTAAAGAAAAAAATTGGTGATATCCTGAAGATTGGTCAGCCGGTTAATGGTAAAGGGAAGGCTAAAGGAAAAAATAAAGTTACTTTAGGTACAGATGATTACCGTAACCTGTCAGCGAAAGAGCTGGAGAGAAAAATCCGTGAACTGGAAGAGAAAATGTACCAACATGCACGGGATCTCGAATTTGAACAAGCAGCCAATATTCGTGACCAGGTTCAGGCATTGCGGACGCAATTTATTACTAATTCCTGAAAATTTATATTCGTTTTTATGTGAGCCATCGTGACTGGTTAATTGGTCTTTTATGGAATATGGCGACTGTCAGTGCTGGAAAGGGTTCTCCAGTTGCTATATTTGAATAGAAATAAACCTGCATTTTATTGTGTTCCCGCGGAACTGTATGAAAAAATGTTGGATGCTTTGGATGATCGGGAATTAGTCAAGATAGTGCAGGTGCGTGAAAATCAGCCTCTAGTTGATGTGGATTTGGAGCAGTATTGATGATTTATACGGTCAAATTTAGGGAAGATGCGGCAAAAGAGTGGGCTAGACTGGATAACAATATTTATCATAAAAAAGACAAACCCCATTATTTTAAATAGAGTTTGTCAGTGGACTGAAATACTAACCCAATTTTTGCAGAGTATGCTCAATTGCCTGGCGCAATAATTCACGGTCGTGACGGTAAGGGACATCCTGCGCTTCTAAGACCTGTTGTGTCACAACGCGGTCACTGAAAGGGCTGATATCAGTACGTGGGCCGACAATAAGCGCATTAATCATCTTACGGCCAATCTTATTCTCCATGATTGCCAGTTTATCTTTTAATGATAAATTGGCAGCAGCGTGGCTGAGTTCTTTTCCTAAGTTACCGATATAAATCATGTTTGCATTACTGCGCCGTAAGGATTGGGTTAAATCTTCCAAGAGCAACAGTGGCATCAGGCTGGTGAAAAAGCTACCAGGGCCGATCAAAATCAAATCTGCTTGCTCAATGGCATCCAGTGCTTCTTTAGTGGCATTGACATGAGGGTAAAGCAATAGTTCCTGTGGTACGCAATTCAGTTGATCGATATTCACTTCACCATACACAGTATTGCCTTGATCATCGACAGCCATCAAATCAACCGACTGCTCTGACATCGGAATCAACTGTGCATTGACTTTCAGCAGATTGCGGAGCAAGTTAATCGCCTCAAGCGGACGAACACTTAAATGATCCAGGGCTTTCAACATCAGGTTGCCTAAATTGTGGCCAGATAATTCGCCATTACCACTGAACCGATATTCAA
Source organism: Xenorhabdus sp. BG5 (assembly GCF_015163665.1). GTDB lineage: Bacteria > Pseudomonadota > Gammaproteobacteria > Enterobacterales > Enterobacteriaceae > Xenorhabdus. The sequence continues at coordinate 141,193 of NZ_JADEUG010000003.1, forward strand.
ACATGGCAGAAGCAATGGTCGGTTCCGTGATTAACTGATTGAGACAATTGCGCATATCTCCCCACGCAATTCCACCTTCTGAACGTCGTATTCTGCCGGTTGAACCCCCATTGTCCGTTGTCGTGACAATGCCTGTCAGGCGTGCGCCAAGGGAAGAAAGGGAAGACATAACGCGTCCAAGTCCATGACCGCCTCCAAGGGCGACAACGCGATCCAAATCAGCTAATGTGCGATTTCGCATAGGATTCCTGTTACTGGCTAAATATAGGGGCTCTAATAAAACGCATGTAATTTATCACAAAATATGATGCTTTCAGAAATTGACGTGATTTTATGCAATCATTACGGAATGACAGCCTGTAAATACCGTAGGGAACGGGTGTTATCGAGATTTGTTAACTCGTTGTATAATAAGATATATATTGGATCATGAATTAGCTTTTTATTTTAGGTTCATATAAAATTTAACTGATATTAACTCCTGGTCTCTGTGTCTAAGTCGCTGTTCTATCAAAGGGATATCACATTGATATGATGCTCTGGCCGTGGCTCCTGAGTCACCAGGATGCCAGGTAGAAATGCCGGCATCTCCTGTACTTGGAAGGTGTTATTGTGGAACAACTTGTAGATGCATTCTCGCGTAAGTTCTATTACTTAAGATTGTCTATTACCGATGTGTGTAACTTTCGTTGCACCTATTGTCTGCCTGATGGATATCAGCCTCATGGCCATAAGTCATTTCTTTCCTTGCCAGAAATTCGTCGCATTAGCCGGGCATTTGCTGAACTTGGCACAGAAAAAATCCGCCTGACAGGAGGAGAACCCACCATGCGCCGTGATTTCTGCGACATCATCGCAGCGGTTCATGAAAATCCGAAAATAAAAAAAATTGCTGTTACAACTAATGGTTACCGTATGGAGCGGGATGTCTCCCAATGGAAATCAGCTGGCCTGACCGCGATTAATGTGAGTGTTGATAGTTTGGATCCCCGCCAATTTTACGCTATTACCGGACAAGATAAATTTTTCCAGATTATGCGCGGCATTGACGCGGCTTTTGAGGCGGGGTTCAACGCAGTGAAAGTCAATGTCGTATTGATGAAGAATGTGAATGATACCAACTTGCCTGCCTTTCTTGATTGGATTAAACATCGTCCTATCCAGTTGCGTTTTATTGAACTGATGGAAACGGGAGAAGGCAGTGACATTTTTCATCGTCATCATCTTTCTGGAGACGTGCTCCGTCGCCAACTGTTACAACAAGGGTGGCAACAACAGCAACGTGCGCGTAGTGATGGTCCGGCTCAAGTTTTTCATCATCCCGATTATCAGGGAGAAATTGGCCTTATCATGCCGTATGAAAAAAATTTTTGCCAAAGCTGCAATCGCCTGAGAGTATCCGCAATTGGCAATCTTCATTTATGCTTGTTTGGAGAACAGGGCATTCCATTGCGTGATTTATTGTCTGATGATGCATCACTGGATACTCTGAAACTCCGTATTCAAGGTGGATTGCGTCATAAGCGTGAAACTCACTTTTTACATCAAGGGGACAGCGGGATCACCCCGAACCTTTCTTTTATTGGCGGCTAGCTTGGTTGCAAGATTTATTTTCAGGAGCAAAGAATGTCTCAATTAACCCATATCAATACATCGGGTGAAGCTCATATGGTGGATATTTCTGCCAAATCAGAAACAGTGCGTGAAGCACGGGCAGAAGCCTTTGTTGAAATGCAGACTGAAACCTTGGCCATGATTATCGCGGGTGATCACCACAAAGGGGATGTTTTTGCGACCGCCCGTATTGCAGGCATTCAGGCAGCAAAACGGACATGGGAATTGATCCCGCTTTGCCATCCTTTGCTGCTTAATAAAGTGGAAGTCCGGCTGGAAGCACAAACGGAACATAATCGGGTTAGAATCGAATCCTGTTGCCGCCTGGCGGGGAAAACAGGTGTGGAAATGGAGGCTTTGACGGCGGCATCTGTAGCGGCTTTGACCATTTATGACATGTGCAAAGCAGTACAAAAAGATATGGTCATTGGGCCTGTGCGTTTGTTGGAAAAAAGTGGTGGCAAATCAGGAAATTTTAAGGTGGAGTCATGATAAAGGTGCTGTTTTTTGCTCAAGTCCGCGAATTGTTGGGAACGGATTCACTTGAACTACCTAATGATTACCTAACTGTAGCGCATCTTCGTCACGCACTGACTGAAAAGGGGGAACGATGGGCGCTGGCACTGGAAGAAGGTAAGGTGTTGTCTGCCGTAAATCAATCTTTTGTCCATGCTGAATATGCCTTGGAGGATGGGGATGAAGTGGCTTTTTTCCCGCCTGTTACGGGGGGATAAAAATGGAAAATACCCGTATCAGTGTCCAAAAGGAGACATTCAGTGTTGGGAAAGAATATCAATGGCTCTCGCAGTGTGATGAAGATGGCGCTGTTGTGACTTTTACCGGCAAAGTTCGCAACCATAACTTGGGAGATAATGTTAACTCCCTGACATTGGAGCATTATGCCGGCATGACAGAAAAAATGTTGCAGAAAATTGTTGATGAAGCCCGCCAACGTTGGCCTTTGCAACGAGCCTGCATTATTCATCGCATTGGCGAATTGTACCCAGGGGATGAGATTGTATTTGTTGGTGTCACCAGCTCTCACCGCGATATGGCTTTTATGGCGGCTGAATTCATCATGGATTATCTGAAAACCAAAGCCCCATTCTGGAAAAAAGAATCACTTGTGGAGGGAGAGCGTTGGGTAGAGGCGAGACAGAGTGACCGGGATGCGGTAAATCGCTGGTAAAACAGCGTTTGGTAGATCGTTCTGCGGACTATCTCGAAAACTGGACAAATAAATAATATGTCACTGAAATTGCCATTAATTGGCGGATGGTTTTATTAATGTTCTATGCTAATGTATAACTTTTGAATAGATTGTTTATTTTTAAACATTCTTAATCCTTAAACATTATCATGAAAAGGTAATCATCATGGATCGATATCAACGTTCTAATGATTCGATTGTCCAGAAAGCGGGTTCTGGTATACAAACATACATGGCACAAGTCTACGGTTGGATGACTTGTGGCTTGCTATTAACTGCATTTGTTGCATGGTATGTGGCAAATACCCCTGAAATTTTATACGCCATTTTCAGTAGCTCTATTGTTTTCTATGGCTTAATCATTGCACAGCTTGCGTTAGTCTTTGTGCTGTCTGGTTTGGTGCATAAAATGAGTGGAGCACTGGCGACAGGGCTGTTTATGCTGTATTCCATGCTAACGGGGCTGACACTTTCCAGTATCTTTGTGGTTTATACCAGTAGCTCTATTGCCAGCACATTTGTTGTTTCAGCGGGGATGTTTGGTGCCTTGAGCGTTTATGGTTATACCACTAAGCGTAGCCTGAGTGGTCTGGGTAGCTTCCTGTTTATGGGGCTAATCGGCATCGTTCTGGCTTCTTTGATAAACATCTGGCTGAAAAGCCCGGCATTGATGTGGGCAATCACCTATATCGGTGTTGTGATTTTTGCTGGTTTGACGGCATACGATACCCAAAAACTGAAAGAAATGGGTGAACAATTGGATGTTAACGATAAAGAAAACCTGCGTAGGTACTCAATTACTGGCGCACTGACGCTGTATCTGGACTTCATTAACCTGTTCTTAATGTTGTTGCGTATTTTGGGTGATCGCCGATAGTCACTGATAGATTGAATTATCACTCTTAAACCACCTCCCATGGAGGTGGTGATCGTTCCTGTAGAGGGATCATGCTAAAATAATTAGAGATGAGATGTTTCCTGAAAAGAGAAAATTGAGAAAGAGAGCTTAATCTATCAATGTTCATCTGCTCTCTTTTCTATATAACCGAACTCTTGATTGGATTATTATCAAGCAATCTTACTCCGAAACAGCCGATAAGCGATCCCTCCGGTTGTGGCAGTAATTACCAATAAAGGCCATAAATTTGGCCAGATAACGGATAAATCAGCGCCTTTCAAATAAATCTGCTTGGTGATATCAGTAAAGTGCCGGATTGGATTAATCCAGGTGATATTTTGTAACCAAACGGGCATATTCTCGACCGGAGAGATATAACCAGAAAGCAGAATAGCGGGCATCATAAACACAAATACACCAATAAATGCTTGTTGCTGGGTGGAACAGACAGCAGAAATCAGCAAACCGAAACCCACCAGGGATAAGCCATAAATCAACATACAGCTATAAAATAGCAGCAATGAACCCGCGAAAGGAATTTGATAGAACAGCGTTCCAATCAGCAAAACAATGCTTGCTTGCATCGTCGCCACAACCAATGCTGGAATAGCCTTGCCAAGGAAAATTTGCCAGGTCGCCAGTGGAGAAACCAGTAATTGATCCAGCGTTCCTTGTTCCCGCTCACGGGCGACTGACAACGCTGTGACAATCAGTACACCAATCGTGGTAATCATGGCAACCAGCGACGGTACAACGAACCATTTATAATCCAAATTGGCGTTATACCAGTTACGTACAATGAGCTCACTATTATTGAAATTAGGGGCATTTCCCAACAGTTGTTTTTGGTAATCCATCACAATTTGCTGGATATAGTTGGCTGCAATTTGGGCACTGTTTGAATTACGCCCATCCAACAAAACTTGAATTGATGTCGGGTTATGGTTGGCGAGATTAGCACTGAAATTTGGGGGAAAGCGTACTAATAATAATGCCTTGCGGTTATCCAGAGTAGGGCGGATCTCTTGCGAACTGGTTAGCAAAATAACATCAGGAAATGCTTTTGATTTTGCCAGTCGTTGGGTTAATTCAATCGATGCCTGTCCCTTATCTTCATTATAAATGGCGATGGTGGCATTTTTGACTTCCAGTGTTGCTGCCCACGGGAACAGGATCATTTGTATAATCACGGTCAAAATCAAAATGTTCCGTGTTTGAGGCTCTCTCAGAAGAGACTGCAACTCTTTCATAATGAGTGTATACAGACGATAAAACATGCTCTTTCCTTTTTAATCCAGATGCCGACGCGTTTTCCACGCGGTCAGGCCGATAAAGACGATGGAACTGGCAATCAACAGGAGCAGGTTTGTCATCAACACAGTGCCAATGTTTCCGGCCAGAAAGAGCGTCTGTAGGCTGCTGACAAAGTAACGTGCAGGTATGACATAAGTCGAAGCCTGAATAAGCGCAGGCATACTGTCTATCTCGAAAACGAAACCAGACAACATAATGGCAGGCAAAAAAGCCGCATTGAGAGAAATCATTGCCGCATTGAACTGATTACGTGTCAGGGTAGAAATCAGTAACCCCATCCCCAAGGCGGTAGCAAGATATAGGCTGGAGACTAATGCTAGTATCCAGAGTGAGCCGCGATAGGGCACCCCCAACACAAACACTGTGAATAGCATACAAAGTACCATGACAAAAGATCCCAGCATCTGATAGGGCAATAATTTGGCAAGTAACAGTTCGGTGCGGGTAACCTGAGTTGAAAGTAGCGCTTCCATAGTTCCGCGTTCCCATTCACGGGCAACGACCAGAGAGGTAAGAATTGCGCCTACCACAGTCATAATAATTGAAACAGCTCCGGGAATAAGGAAGTGCCGACTAATGGCGGCGGGATTAAACCAATAGCGGATTTGTGTATCAATCAAGGGCGTCGTTGAAACCCCAAGATTTTGTCCTCGTTGCTGTAACCAAATTTGCCAGATGCCTTTAGTATAACCCTGCACAAAATTGGCAGTATTGGGTTCACTGCCATCGGTAATCACCTGAATCGGAGCATGGCTCCCTGCACGGGCGAGCTGGGTATCAAAATTGACAGGAATGACGATAATGCCGCGGATTTGGTTTTCCTGCATTTTTTTGATTAAGAGTTGGCGGTTGTCGCTGAGGGTGGCATCAATATAGGGTGATCCCGTAAATACATGCACTAATTCACGGGCGTCTTTGCTCTGCTGCTCCATGAGAATACCGAGGCGAAGTTTGCTGGAATCCAGGTTAATACCGTAACCAAAAATAAACAGCAACATTAATGGGATAACTACGGCAATCAAAGCACTGCTGGGATCACGGACAATCTGCTTAGTCTCTTTGATGCAGAGCGCTTTCAATCGACGCCATGAGAAACTGACGGCCTTCTGAGGTGTTGTATGTTCGGGATGACTCATTGCGGCTCCTTATCGTAGTTCAACACGAGATCGATAAAAGCATCTTCCATGGAAGGGTTAGGGAAGTTATCCGTAGCGACCAGTTGTTTCAGTTCATCGGGCGTTCCGGCTGCGATCAATTTGCCTCGAAATACCAGCCCGATACGATCACAATATTCTGCTTCTTCCATAAAGTGAGTTGTGACCATCACGGTTACCCCTTTATCCACCATGCCATTGATATGTAGCCAAAATTCGCGGCGGGTTAGCGGGTCAACGCCCGAAGTGGGTTCATCCAAAAACAGAATATCAGGTTCGTGCATCAATGCGCAGGAAAGGGCAAGTCGTTGCTTAAATCCGAGCGGCAGGCTATCCGTTTTTTGGTGTAAGATTGGCTCAAGATTGAAAGCACGGATCATGTCAGACATCTTTTCTTGTTGATGACGACCTTTCAGGCCGTAAACACCGGAGAAAAATTTAAGATTTTGTCCAACAGTCAGGTTGCCATAAAGTGAGAATTTTTGCGCCATATAGCCAAGGCGTTGGCGGGCCTTACCTGAACTGGTTTTTAAATCTATATCCAGAACCAAGGCTTTGCCTGAAGTGGGGAGCATTAAACCACACATCATTTTGAAGGTAGTTGATTTTCCGGCGCCATTTGGCCCTAATAGGCCGAATATTTCCCCTCGTTTCACCTGAAAATCGACATGGTCAGTCGCCGCAAAATCGCCAAATTTTTTAGTCAGACTACGGGCCTCTATCACGGTTTCGGTTGGGTTTGGCGGGATTTGCGGCATTATTTCCGCTAATTCGGAACGATGGGATGGGCCGCCACCCAATAAATCGATAAATGCATCTTCGAAACGGGGTTCGGCCTCGAAAAGACTGGCTTCAGGCAGCCCTATTTGTTGGAATAATGCGTTCTTATCCGCTTCTTTTTTTAAGATCAGGCGAACATATTTTCCCTGAATCACACCATCAGTCACTTGTGGCAAGGTGAGGGCATGTTGCAACATTTTGCGCCGTGCATCTTGTTTGACATCAAGCAAAAAAGATCGTCCCGCAATATTTCGGGTTAAGTCTTGTGGCTGGCCGCGATAGAGCAACTCACCTCGGTTCATCAGCAAAACATCACGACATAATTCGGCTTCATCCAGATAAGAGGTGCTCCACAGGATCAGCATGCCGTCAGAAGCGAGTTCATGAACCATTTGCCATAATTCACGACGGGCAATGGGATCAACGCCCACGCCAGGCTCATCCAGTAGCAAAACCTTTGGGCTACCCAATAAGGTACAAGCAAGCCCCAGTTTTTGTTTCATGCCACCGGACAATTTCCCCGCCAACCGTTCGGTAAAACGGGTTAAGTCCGTGAAGGTGAGTAATTTTTGAAATGTGGTTTTGCGCTCTTCGCCAAGTACACCCCGCAGATCGGCATATAAGGTGAGATTTTCCATTACAGTTAAATCTTCATACAAGCCAAATTTCTGCGGCATGTAACCGAGTTCAGAACGGACTTGAACACTGTCCTTGATAGGATCAAGCCCCATGATTTCAATATCGCCGCTATCAGGCTTCAATAATCCAGCCAACATTCTTATCAACGTGGTTTTTCCAGCACCGTCTGGACCAACAAGGCCCGTCACTGATCCGCCCTGAATTTCTGCTTGCAGATGAGATACAGCAGGAATCTCTAATCCTGGAAAAGTTTTCTCCACGCCGTTCAGTTTTATCGTATAAGCTGAACTGGTCATGTTATCGCCTACTTATCTGTTTTAGTAAAATTTGTTTCAGTAAAACGCAAGGTAACAGGCATGCCTTGTTTCAGCCCTTCATCGGGATCAAGGACAATGATGCGCAGGCGATAAACCAAATCTGTTCTTAAGTCAGGGGTTTCGACATTTTTTGGGGTAAATTCGGCAGTTGGAGAAACAAAACCGATTTTGCCATGATAAGGCTGGTTTTTCCGCCCATCGGTATAAATCAGGACTTCCCGTCCGGCGATAGCCTGATTGAGATTAGGCTCATCAATATATGCTCTGATCCAAACGGGATTGGTCAGTGACAGGGTAAAAACCGTGTTGCCGGCTGCCAGCATGGTGCCTGGCTCAATGGCTCTGGTCAGGATCATCCCTGCCGAGGGAGAAGTGAGTTGAGTATCTTTTAGGTTAAGTTCAGCCTGTGCCACGGTCGCTTCTGCTTGAATAAGCTGGGCTTTTGCCGCCGCAATTTCTTCTATGCGATAACCCGTCTCGAACTGACGCAATTTATCTTTTGCCGCCTGGTAAGCTGCCAGCGCTTGATTGCGTCCAGTTCTGGCATTTTCCAGATCATTGGCTGAGATGGTTTTGCTCTGCCATAAGCCTTGCTGGCGTTTCAGGAAACTATCGGCGAAATGGAATGCTGACTTTTTTTGCTTGACTTCAGCACGCACCTGGGCGATTTCTTCGCTGCGATAACCCGCTTCAGCTTTGGCAAGATTTGCCTTGGCGACATCACGAGTCGCTTTGGCTTGATTCAAGGCATTAATAAAGGGCGCATCATCAAGGCGACCAATCATTTGGCCCACAGTAATGGCATCACCTTCATCCACCTGTAAATTAGCCAGCTTACCTGCAACCCGAAAACTGAGGTTAACAGTCCTGACATCAACATTGCCATACAGGGTTATCACCCTGCTATTTTGTTCCTGATAATAGTAGATACCGACAATGGCACTGATAACAACAATGAGCGCCAATAGGGTAAGAGCAAACTTTTTACTGTTCATACCATCCCTTATGCCTTGTTCAATTTATACCCGCTATCTTTCAAGTGGTGGCTTTGTTGGTTATGCCATTGCTTAAGCGTTATTGGGTATACCTTTTTGATTTTTCTCTTAACCCATCAAGCAATAAATTGATGTGCTGAGATAAAACCTGATTGATTAATTCGTATTCTTTGGTGCCAATATTATCCCATCCGGTTTGGCGCAATAAGGCTTCCCTAGCCAGTCGGAAAGAGAGGATCTCACCCAATAGAGCATGGGTATGAATTTGGGTTGAAATTTGGCGTTCATCGGCACCGATATAATTGGCGATGAGTTTATTCAACCGAGAATAAATGGGGGCCAGCCCCTGCTCATGCATAACGCTGTAAGCCTCTGTTGGCGTCAATTGTTCATGGGACATGATCCGGCTAATATTGATACTGCTTTTCTCGAAAATCAGGCGGTTATAGCTAACCATTCCCTGATGAATAAATGCTAATATTTGGCCTTTGGGATAGGGTTTCGCTGTCTTAGCAAAAAAATGATCAATGGCTTCAATAAGAGGGGCAAACTCTGATTTTAACTTATCGGCAATATGTTGTACGACGGCGAGGTATAATCCTTCTTTGGAACCGAAATAGTATGCGATAGCTGCGATATTTTGCTGTGCGTGTTGGGCAATGTTGCGGGTAGTCGCACCATCCAGACCTGATTTGCCAAAAATTTCTATTGCTGCTTCCAAAAGTTGTTGTTTGGCTTGTTCGCCGCGTAATGTCTGGGCCTTCTTTGCTGCCATGTCAAAATATTTCCTGTGACAAAGAGTTTTCGGGAATGCTGAAAAATATATCAATCGTATGATTAACTTTAAAACTAAAGTAATACGATGTAAAGTTAACTCAAATTGTCTTTTTAATAGTCACCCATAAAAAATAATCGTCCAAAAGACATATCTGTTATAATCACGCCCTATTTATGTAGGGTGCATCGCAGTTTGTGTAGTCCTGAATTGATATCAGGCATTGTGAAGTCTGGAGTATTTCTTATTTATGAATTTTGAGTCACTCGGCCTGAAGGCCGATATTTTGCGTGCCGTTGAAGAACAAGGCTACGTGGAACCTACCCCTATTCAGCAGCAGGCCATTCCTGTTGTGTTATCCGGTAAAGATCTCCTGGCCAGTGCCCAGACAGGGACAGGAAAAACAGCGGGATTTACGTTGCCTATCCTGCAACGTTTGAGTGAATCCCCGGCTCAGTCAAAAGGTCGTCGTCCGGTCAGGGCGTTAATTTTAACCCCGACTCGAGAACTGGCAGCTCAGGTGGGGGAAAATGTCCGTAATTACAGCAAATATCTCAGATTGCGTTCGTTTGTTGTCTTTGGCGGAGTCAGCATTAATCCGCAGATGATGAAACTGCGCGGTGGTGTAGATATGCTGATCGCAACGCCGGGGCGCTTGCTGGATTTGGAGCACCAAAATGCGGTCGATCTCTCACGTGTTGAGATTCTGGTTTTGGATGAAGCAGATCGCATGTTGGACATGGGCTTTATTCACGATATTCGTCGGGTGTTGAACAAACTGCCAGCAAAACGCCAAAACTTACTCTTTTCTGCGACATTCTCTGATGAAATTAAGAGCCTCGCCAATAAATTGCTGAAAGAGCCAGTCAGCGTAGAAGTGGCACGGCGTAACTCGGCCTCTGAGCAAATTGATCAATCCATCCATTTTGTCGACAAAAAGCGCAAGGGTGAATTGCTCTCCTACATGATCGGCAGCCAGAACTGGCAACAAGTATTGGTATTTACGCGTACCAAACATGGTGCAAACCGGCTGGCGGAACAATTGAATAAAGATGGTGTGACTGCGGCTGCGATCCACGGTAACAAAAGTCAGGGGGCAAGAACCCGTGCGCTGTCTGATTTCAAGACAGGGCAAATCCGCGCGTTGGTGGCAACGGATATCGCTGCCCGTGGACTGGATATTGACCAATTGCCCTATGTCGTCAACTACGAATTACCAAATGTTGCCGAAGATTATGTGCATCGAATTGGCCGTACCGGGCGTGCAGAAGCGACTGGACAGGCAATATCGTTGGTGTGTGTCGATGAACACAAGCTCCTGAAAGATATTGAGCGCCTATTGAAGCGAGAAATTCCACGTATTGCCATTTCGGGTTATGAGCCTGATCCTTCTATTAAGGCTGAGCCTATCCAAAATGGGCGTAATAGCCGTGGTAATCACTCAAATAGTCATTCTCGCGCTAGTCATCCTCGCGGTAATAACCCTCATCGAAATGGCAAACAGGGTCATTCCAAACAAAATCGGGTAAATAAAGAACGGGCAACCAAAACCTCACGTGCTTCGGTGGTGGGAGAATAATTTAATGCGCGTTTTGCTGGCTCCGATGGAAGGGGTTTTGGATTCTTTGGTTAGGGAACTGTTGAGTGAAATCAATGACTATGACCTGTGCATCACTGAATTCCTGCGTGTGGTTGACAGCTTACTGCCGGTAAAATCCTTTTACCGGTTGTGCCCTGAGCTGCATCATCAGAGCCGTACTCCATCGGGAACTCCAGTCAGGCTCCAGCTTCTTGGGCAATATCCAGAATGGTTAGCAGAAAATGCGATGAGGGCAGTTGAGTTAGGATCATGGGGTGTCGATTTAAACTGTGGCTGTCCGTCAAAGGCGGTCAATGGCAGTGGTGGCGGTGCTAGCTTATTGAAAGATCCCGAACTCATTTATCAAGGCGCTAAAGCCATGCGTGAAGCCGTGCCCGCTCATTTGCCGGTAACAGTAAAAGTACGTCTGGGATGGGATTCTGCTTCACGTCAGTTTGAGATTGCGGATGCCGTCCAGCAAGCGGGGGCAACTGAGCTGGTTGTGCATGGACGAACCAAAGAAGAGGGGTATAGAGCGGAGCATATTAACTGGCAGGCGATAGGTGAGATTCGGCGTCGCCTTACTATTCCTGTTATTGCCAACGGTGAAATTTGGGATTGGCAAAGCGCTCAGGCGTGTATCAAAACGACAGGATGTGATGCCGTGATGGTGGGCCGTGGTGCTCTGCATGTGCCAAATTTGAGTCGTATCATTAAATATAACGAACCCAAAATGCCGTGGAGCGGCGTACTCAAGTTACTGCAAAAATATACTTATCTGGAAAAGCAAGGAGATACGGGGCTTTATCATGTTGCCCGTATCAAACAATGGTTGGGGTATTTACGCAAAGAGTATAATGAAGCGGGTGAGTTATTTATGCAAATCAGAGGATTGAAAACATCTGCTGAGATTGCCAAAGTTATTTCTTCTGCCGTAGATGAATGTCTACTGCGACATGCCATCCAAGAATCCTCCATCTTCTGTTAGTCGCATTTATTCCCTCCCGTGATAGAATGTTTCTCTATTTCTGGGGGAGAATGCGTGTTTTTTATAATTTAAAACCTATCGGGTATAAGTAAAATACATCTCATTTTTTTATAAATAATGAATAATATCTATAAAATCAAATTCCATTAGAGGAGTTTTCCTTATATTGATATCAGAATTATATGAAGGTGGATTAATTTTATGGTTGATTTTATACATAATAAATAAAATAATCTATGAC
>NZ_JADEUG010000030.1 GCF_015163665.1 Xenorhabdus sp. BG5
GTCTTACCAAAGCGAGGTAAACGCTGATAAAAGAGGCCGCCTGCCTCACGGTTTTCACGAATACGCCGGTAAATTGTGGTATGGCTGAGTGCTATCTCCGGACATTCTAGCAGCATTCTGTAGCCAATATTCTCCGGTGACCAGCCCATTAATAAGCCCTCAGACATAATGTGCTCGTGTCGGGCATGGTGTTTTCTAAACTTAAAAGCGGTCTTTTTTCGTTTATCTTTCACTGTCTCTGCGGACTCAGCACAATATTGTTCACCAGGGGTATTGCGTTTCAGTTCACGTGAAACGGTACTGGTGTGAACGCCAATGGCTTCAGCTATCTGATATTGTGGAAATCCCTTGTTATGTAGGGCTTGAAGCTGATATCTTTGTCCTAGAGTCAACTGTCGATACTGTCTGATTTGTTTATGCATATCAGGCTACTATTTCTGGTGTGAGAGCTGTGAAATTTATCACAGTTGACTCCTGTCTCTTCTACACAAATCCCTCGATTGAATCGAGGGATTTGTGTAGAAGAGACAGGGCAACATCAGGCTGTGACTCTTCTGCAAGGCGCAGATGCCCTGATTGCCCATCTGGAACGCATACAGGGCAGCAATGGGATTACCGGTACGCCAACGGGATTTCAGCAACTGGATGAAATAACCTGTGGCTTACAGGCGGGCGATCTCATTCTGCTGGCCGCCCGTCCTTCCATGGGGAAAACGGCACTGGGGCTGGCCTGTTGCCTCGGTGCGATTCGGCATCGTGATAATGCGGTGGTACAGATTTTCAGCCTGGAAATGCCGACCTCACAACTCATGATGCGTCTGTCTGCTATGGAAGGTGGCGTAGCGTTAACCGCGCTGCGCAGTGGTCTGCTGGACGATGAACAGTGGGGACGCATCAGCCAGAGTCTGGATCAGTTTGCGCAATGGGATAAGCGGCTGATTATCGATGATTGCAGTCACCAGACCCCTGCGCTATTACGTGCCCGTGCCCGCCGTTATACCCGCCAATATGGTAAACCTGCCCTGATTATGGTGGATTACCTCCAGTTGATGTGCGCCCCCGGGCAGGAAAATCGCACTCAGGAGATTGCCGATATCTCCCGCAGCCTGAAAGCGTTGGGCAAAGAACTGGATTGCCCGGTACTTGCGCTGTCCCAGCTGAACCGGCAAGTCGAAAACCGCCCGGATAAACGTCCCAACAACGGCGACTTACGTGATTCCGGCTCGCTGGAGCAGGACGCTGACTTGATATTGCACCTTTACCGCGATGAAGCCTATCACGAGGAAACCCCGGATATTGGGATTGCCGAAATCATTATCGGTAAGCAGCGTCAGGGACCGACAGGCACGGTGCGTGTGCGGTTTGACGGCCAATATACGCGTTTTTCTGATTTAGATGGCTACGGGAGGTAAATGATGGGACGCAATACGTTGAATTTAGGCCATGCTTTGTTACAGCAGGGACGACAGGCCGTGGCTACCCTCAATAACAGCCCGCCGATGGCGGAAATGCCGATGGTATTGACATTAGATCAGCTACGCCCCAATCCGGATAACCCCCGCACCAGCCGCAACCCGCGTTATGACGATATCAAGGCGTCGATCAAAGCCCGTGGGCTGGATACGGTGCCGAAAGTCACGCGTGATCCGGACGGTGATGAGGCCTACATCTTCAGTGATGGCGGGAATACACGTTACCAGATTCTGTCCGAGCTGTGGCAGGAAACCGGCGATGAAGTTTTTACCGTGTCCATTGCCTGTTTAAACCTTGGCAGGGCCGCTTACAGTGCGTTATCGGACACTTAGCCGAAAATGAGCTACGGGGTGACCTCAGTTTTATTGAAAAAGCTCTCGGTGTCTGCAAGGCCAGAACCCTTTATGAAGCGCAGAAACAGCAGAGAATCACGCTGCGTGAGCTGTCTGCGCTGTTGGGTAAAGCTGGTTTTCCCATCAGTATCAGCTATATCAGCCGAATGGAAGATACCGTGCTGTATCTCTATCCGTGGATGCCTAATCTGTTGAATTCGGGGCTGAACGTCCGACAAATCCGTCTTTTGTTGGCACTGCGGCAAGATGCAGAGGCAGTCTGGCAACAGCATCTTACCAGTATAAACCCGGAACCGACCGTGACTTTTGATGAAGTTTTTGGTGCCTGCTGCCGTAAGTTTGATGCGCCGGAAATTTGGTCGCCGGAGATGTTCCGGGATGAGCTGATTGGTGATTTATTGCAGGCACTGCCGCACCCGCTGCTCAATTACGACCGCTGGGTACTGGAATTAGATCCGAAAGAAAGCAACCGCCGGCAGCTCTTTGGTGAACAGGCCACCACGTCTGATACGGTGTTGGTATCGGAAAATCCTGAGACGAATAAATCGGCGCGGATTCGAGTGCCAAACAGGGAATCGAATCCGCACCATCTTTCTCAGTCTGCCGCTCAGGCACCTGCGCCGGAACCCGTGCTGGTCGATAAGGCACCTGTGCCAGCGCCGTTAAATCCAGTTATTCCGCCTTATCAGCCGGATAGCGCGGATAATCCACCTGAATCCGCGCTGCCTGTACCTGAAACCGAATGCCTGGCTTTTGCCCAGACGGGGCTGGAGCCGGTCAGTGCGGTCTGGGAAATTTCCCCGATGCAGGATGATATTGAACACCTGCAAAACATGGCGTTCCGGCTGGCGTTTGAACTGGCAGAAGTGGTGGGCTGTGACAGTGATTTACAGCCCGTGTCAGCGGTGGATTCGGCGGGCTTCTGCCTGATTGATGGGCAGGATGCCCACCCTTTTTCGTCTTTATTGTTCAGTCTGACCGGAGAGAACACGGCTGATCATGGTGAACTGACGCTGGCTGCCGTTCTGCTCGGCACCGCCAGACATGAAGATATACCGTTACTGGATGATATCCAGACCGTCAAGTTCCTGCGACTTATCCGGGTGCTCCGTCGTCTGCGTGAGCTTCAGCGTCAAATGACACCAGAGATGATAACGATGGCGTGATCCCGGTGCATCGTGCGGGGTGTCTGTTTTCCAATGTGTTGTTCATTACATTTTGACTGGCCTGATAGTGGAGGAAGTGGATGAATCATTTATCGCAAGCGACAAATAGCCTGCTGATGCAGCTGGTGATGGATTTGAAGAACGGCTATATCCGCCGTTGTGAGGCGCTGGGGCTGGCACCCAACGAGATGCTGATGTTGCAGCGCCTGACGATTGAGGATTTGCACTATCTGGGTAACAGCCCGGTGTCGGTGCTGAATGTCCATATTCATCACACTAATCTGGTGCGTCTCTTACAACAGGCGCGTATCGAGCAGCAGCGGATGCAACGGATTGACCGGGCACTGGAATTAGGCGGCTCTATCGAGCTGATGCACTATTTTTTTGGCCTGTCCAGTCTGGAAATCGCCGCCCGCCGACGTATTGCCGGCATGGCAGTCCGGCCGGGGCGCGGCTCGCCACTGACGGAAGATGAAAGCTGTGACCTGTGGCAACGCTGGCAGGCGGCAATGATTACCGATGCGGACAGTGCCGAAGGGCTGGATATCATGATGGAGATGGCTGAGCACCATGCGGTCTCGCTGACGTCCGTCTGGCGTGCGGTGAAGGACTGGCAGCAGAGGGGTGAAGCGATGCCGGAAAAAAAACAGGCATAAAACAGGGAATGAAGGAAACGATGTCAGGAAAATTAACGGAAATGATACCCGGCCTGCATGTGCCCTTGACGGCCCCGCTGTCATTTCGCCGCAAGGCGCAACATCAGGTGCGATGCTACCAGCGGGGCGAACACAATTACGTCCGGCTGAAAGAAAAAGGCACTGGGTATCTGAAAATCAATGTGGGGCTGTTCTGGCGGCTGTTAAGCCGTGATAACGGTCAATCGTGGGAGCTGATGCACCATGAACGCTACAACAATGAAATTCGTAAATCATAAATGTGACTGAAGTTGTGTCATTCTGCACCTTGTCAATGCAACAGGGTGCAGCCATGACATTATTTTTTTAAGGCTAACGCCGCAGAAAAGGGAATATCATGAACCTGTCCGCAGACAGCATAATTGCACACACCGTTGCCAAAATGAAAATCCGTCTGGCACAACGCTCAGACGACGACGTCTCACAACTGCGCAGTGGTCTGCTGTTTATGGGCAATATTCATGATGCCTATCCCCGCCGTCTGTTGCTGGATGATCGCCTGTCGCCACTGGATAAAACGGGCTGGATGATGATCCGCCTGTATGCCCAGCAAAATGAAGGTGCGGTTTTCCCCAGTTATGACGAATTGCAGATCCTGCTGGCTTCGCCGTATAAAGGTAAAGCCTCCCGTGAAACGGTCAGCCGGGTATTACTGATGCTGCGAATCACCGGCTGGCTGAGTTTATGTAAGCGTATCCGGGATGAACACGGACGGGTGCGGGGCAATATCTATGCGCAGCATGATGAGCCGCTGACCGGCCGTGATGCCGAAATTCTCGATCCCCACTGGCTGGATACCGTGGCGGAAGCCTGTCGCAGTAAAAACCGGACTGTCAGTCAGACGGCCTGGGACGTCCTAACCGACATCAAAGGCGATCCACTGATGCGCCATCGTCACAGTCATATTCGCCTGCTGGAAGAGAGATTGAATGCGGTGCAGACCCCGCAGCAAAGGGTGATGCGCCAGAACTATCAGCAAGGAAAACAGCTAACCGAACTCAGTCATATAAAGCCGGGTTCGGAAACCGAACTGAGTCCACTAACGGGGCAGTCTGAACTGAATTCGGTATCCGAACTCAGTCTTAAATCAACGTCTTATAGTGGATCAGCTAAACCGAACCGTTATGTACGTTCTTTCACACAGAGTGTGAATAAAAAAACATACGTAGATCCGCAATCCACTCTTTTTCTGCCAGAAGGACTTTGCCGACAACTGGAGCCGGAAGATGTGATGATGCTGAACAGCCAGTTGCAGGCGTTGCCTGCTGAACAGGCGCAGACCGTGCTGGGTTGTCTGGATAAGGCATTACAGGCAGGGAAAATCGGCAATCCGGTCGGCTGGCTGCTGGCGATGATGAAACGGGCACGGGAGGGGAAATTATACGGGCAACCTGAAACCGCTGTGACCGCGCCTGCCCCTGCGAAGAAGCCGGTTGAGTTCACTCAACGTGTTGAGCGTCCCGCTTCACCTTCCTCACAAGCCCATGTGCGTAATATGGTGAAAGACATCCGTCAGCGGCTGACAATGGCGAAATACCGCAATGATAACATTGATTAAAAAACATGCGCCTGTGCCCGTGGCACACACGATTAAAAAATATTCTGTTTTGAACAAAACAACAAAGGCTGGGAATCATCCTGTGTTGTCTGAGTCAAAGGCGGTTAAAAAGTATACGCCTGTGCCCGTGGCACACGCGATTAAAAAATGTTCTGTTTTGAGCGAAGCAACAAAGGCTGGAAATCATCCTGTGTTGTCTGAGCCAAGAGTGGTCAAAAAACATACGCCTGTGCCCGTGGCACATGAGGCTAAAAAATCATCATTTTTGATGGCGGATAAAATTCACTCTTTTTCCCGTTTCCCATAACTGGTTATTCATTGAGTCGCAGACGCTTTTGCCTTGATAGTTCTACTGACTTATCAAGTCCAAACAGGAGTCTTTGTGCATGTCTGATTCAGAAGACAAATCACCCTCCCAGCCACGTTTACGCGCTGGAGTCTTAACTTCCTCATTAACGATTGAACTGCATACCCATTATGCGATCCGGCTTTGGGCAGGACGCAGACGGGAAGAGATCAGTAATCCCCGAAAATTTTCAGGCATTCTCGGGATGCCGCAGGTCATTAAGCGAGCCGCTAATATCAGCGTGGATTCGGCAGCGGATAACCCGTATGCCGATACCTGGCTGGTGAAGCTGGAACACGCGCTGGATAAGGCTTTTACCAACCTCCAGCAGAGTATTGCCACTTTGCAGGATACCCTGAACGCCGTACCGCAGCAGATCACCTTATCCGCCGTTTCCTCTGTCGAGCCGCTGAATATCGGCGTCTACAGCCACTCCCCATTGGGCTATCGCTGTGTCTGGTTGCTGGTCGGCTATGACCAGCTTGCCATGAAAACGTTTCAGGCTTTCCATTATGGGCTGATTTCACGCTCAGAACGTGACGATTTTCTGCACAAAGGGAGCCGTGCCCTTCGCCAGATTTACGGCCTTGTGCGTTCTTACCGTTCACTGGCTGTCACCCGGCATGATATTGCGGAAAAAACGTCAGCAGGGCTTGAGGCGGTTAAGCTGTTGGGTGAACCGCATCCCGATATTTTGTCAGGCAAGTTGCGTTCGGTTTTCTCTCCACTTTTACGTTCGGTTGAACCCAATTAATGGAGGGGAATGCAATGCAGCTTTATTTGTGTGAAAAGCCCTCTCAGGCCAAAGACATTGCCAAAGTCCTGGGGGTGAAACAGAGCGGGCAGGGATTTCTCTTCGGCTCCGGTATGACTGTCACCTGGGCCATCGGGCATTTGCTGGAGGTCGCTGCACCCGAACACTATGGTGAACAATTTGGCTCGCCGTGGCGGATGGATGTACTGCCGGTGCTGCCCGCGCAATGGCAATGGTCGGTAAAAAAAGAGACCGCCGGGCAGTTTGCCGTGATTCAGCAATTATTGAAACAGGCCGATGAGGTGATTATTGCCACCGATGCCGACCGTGAGGGGGAAGTCATCGCGCGGGAATTGCTGGAGTATTGTCGTTTCACCGGTACAGTCAGGCGGCTGTGGTTGTCGGCACTGGATGAAACCAGTATCCGGCAGGCACTGGCTGCGATATTGCCGGGTGAGCAGACGGAGGCTCTCTATCAGGCAGGATTGGGACGGGCACGAGCAGACTGGCTGACAGGCATCAACCTGACCCGTTTGTATACCCTGAAAGCCCAGGCACTGGGTTTTGGCGAGGTGCTGTCCATCGGGCGAGTGCAGACCCCGACACTGGCACTGGTGGTGAACCGGGATAAGGCCATCAATCAGTTTGTGCCAAAACCCTACTGGCAGGTCACGGCGAAGCTGGAAAAAGAGAACCTCCGCTTTCAGGCTAAATGGCTGCCTTCAGCGGATGACTGCGATGAAGAAAAACGCTGTATCCGACAGGCCGTGGCGCAGGCTGTGCAGCAACGTTGTCAGCAGGCAACGCAGGCTACCGTGATGGGCGTCAGTAAGAAACGGGAGAAAACCCCGCCCCCGCTTTGTTTTGATTTAGGCACACTCCAGCAGACTGCTTCCCGTTTGTGGGGCATGGGGGCGAGCCAGGTGCTGGCGATTGCCCAGTCCCTGTATGAAACCCATAAAGCCACCACTTACCCGCGCACGGATTGTGGCTATTTACCTGTGTCCATGCAGGCAGATATTCCTGTAGTACTGACAGCACTGGCGCGAACCGACCCCGCTATGACTGCCATTATCAACCAACTGGATAGACAACTCGTGTCCCGCGTCTGGAATGACACAAAAATCACGGCACACCATGCCATTATTCCCACGCGTCACGTCTTTGATATCACCCGGTTAACGACCGATGAGTTAAAGGTTTATCAGCTTATCCGTCAGCATTACCTGGCGCAGTTTCTGCCGGTTCAGGAAACGGATGTGACTGAGGTCACGCTGGATATCGGCGGGTCATTATTCCGGGTAAAAGGTCGGGTGAATGTGATCACCGGCTGGAAAGCGCTGTTCACCTATGAGGCGGGAGAAGAGCATGAAAAGGAGGAAGAAAAGGAAAGCGATTTACCGCTACCGGCGCTTAATCAGGGTGATCGCTGTCAGGTGATTGAGGCAAAAATTCAGTCACTCTCCACCAAACCGCCGGCACCATTTACTGAAGGTACGCTGATTGCCGCGATGAAGAATGCCGCCAGTCTGGTCAGTGATCCGCAACTGAAACAAATTTTACGAGAAAGTGCCGGGCTGGGTACGGAAGCGACCCGGGCCGGCATTCTGGACACCTTGTTTAAACGCCAGTTGATTGAGCGGAAAAAGAAAGCGATCCACGCGACGCCGCTGGCGCAGGAACTGATTGCCGGGCTGCCGGCGGTGCTGACAGATCCGGGCATGACCGCGTTATGGGAGCAATCGCTGGAGGATATTGCGCAGGGCAAATCGTCGCTGGCGGTTTTTATGCAAAAACAGGCGCAGTGGCTCCAGCATTTAGTCGAACGGGGCAAGGCACAACCCCTTCATCTGACGTTGCCGAAAACCCCGGCCTGCCCGAACTGTGGTGGCCGGATGCGGCAACGGCAGGGAAAAACCGCGCCCTTCTGGGGTTGCGTGAACTATCCGGCCTGTAAAGGCATGCTGAATGACAAAGCGGTCACGCAATCGCGTAAAGTCAGGCGGGCAAATCAACGGACATGAAGATCTGGTTGTTGATTGACGTGCTGACGGGATGCTCCAAAAATCACCCTGTTTCTTAAATGATCGGTGAGCCTGTAACGATCGCCTCCGGGTGGCTATAAAACTCCCGTAGCCTGAAAGGGAGCGCCTCAACGCGGTACATCTGCCCACCTTTGGAAGCAGATATTGTCAGTCCAACGACAATGAAGGTTCATTATTCTTTATCAGAATGTCAGCAACGTATATGTCTGACACCCGGCGGGGAAAATCATTCCCGTCAGGGGAGGGGATTTTCTCCGTTGCACCTTATTTCTTGACCTCCATGGAGAAAATCGTATGTCTGAGAACACAACATCGTTAACCAAAAATGACTATTTCAACCTGAATATTAAGGGACTCGGCTATTTGAATAATATCCGCCATGTCAGCACGGCCAATGGCACGTTCCTGAGTTGCGTGATCAATGCGTTAAATGGTCCCGGTGATAATCCGGTCTATGTGCGTTTTGATATTACCGTGGTCGGCAAGGAGGCGACCAGTCTGATTGCCCGTTGTCAGAAATCGGTGGATGAGGACAAAAAAGTGTTACTGGGGTTTACCTTAAGTAACCCTTCAACCGATATTTTCACCCTGAAACGCGGAGATCATGCCGGTGAACAGCGCGTCAGCCTGAAAGCCCGTTTGATCAAGGTGGATTGGATTAAAATCGGTCAGGACAAGGTCTATCAGGCCGAACAATCCGACTCGACACCGCCACAGAACGGTGTTGCGCAAACTGAATATGCAGAAAATTCTTTCTGATATTTGTTATCCCTTTGACTTGCCCTGAATCGTCGTATTCAGGGCAGGTTCCTTTATCAAATAACAGGATACCGTTATGAATGTTCCATCAATTGGTTTTCTGGCACTGCAATATTGTCATAAGCAATTACCGTTAACGGTGTTGCAAACCCGTGCGGGCTTTTATATCGGCACGACAGAGGGCGGTGTGCCCTGCTCCCGTGAATCTATGGAATATTTGCCAGCCGTGAACAGGCAGAGTTTGCCCTGAAACAAGGGCGCTGGACGCAGCGTCAGTCATCGTAACAGAGAGGAAATATATGTCTTCACGTGGAATTAACAAGGTGATTTTAGTCGGTTTCCTGGGGCAAGATCCGGAAATCCGCTACTTGCCTACCGGTGGCACTGTAGCAACGTTGTCACTGGCGACCTCAGAAAACTGGCGGGATAAACAAACGGGCGAGATGCGGGAAAAAACCGAATGGCACCGGGTGGTGATCTTTGGCAAATTAGCAGAAATCGCCGCGGAATACCTGCAAAAAGGCGCCCAGGTTTATATCGAAGGTTCTTTGCAAACGCGAAAATGGCAGGACCAACAAGGGCAGGATCGCTATTCAACGGAAGTGGTGGTGAGTGTCAATGGCACAATGCAGATGCTGGGAAGTCGTGGCGATGCAAAACAGCCGGCTGCTCAGCAGGTTGGGCATAAGCCAGCACCGAAGCAACCGCCTTCTCAACCCGCCAATAAGGAGAGAAAAACGACTCGTGCGGTACAACCCGCTGCTTTACCGGAACCGGAAGAAATGGATTGGAATGAGGAGATCCCGTTCTGAGTGGTTTTTACTATCAACAAATTGCCCTGTTGCAACAGGGCTTCTTCATAAAATCGGTCAAAAAAATGAATAAAAATCAACCTTTCAGAGTTTTTTGGTATTACGTGTTATGCTAATGAATTAAAAGCATTTTCAAACATAAATAGCATTTTTTGTTAAAAAATAATGCGACACCTATGTATACTTAAGCACAAGTACACCTGCCACGCTGAGTCCCTTACTAGGGAATGCGCAAATTGGCGGGTTTTTTTTTACCTGAATTTTACTTTCCAGATATTTTATGACTACCCCTACGCAAAAGAAGATTTATCAAAAGCGCCCTGAAGATATTTCTTTTCTGATTAATAAGCTCCAGGAACGTGGCCTGATTATAAAAGATTACAAAGTGGCAGAAAATGCCCTGACATTTATCGGTTATTACAGATTGCGGGGTTATTTTTATCCTTTTTACATTATGGATGATCAGCGTATACCACAACCGATTGAACCCAAGAATTTTGTTGCAGGAACGACGCTGGAAGATGTTATTCAGCTTTATGAATTTGATCGCAAACTACGTTTAATTATACTCGAACAAATACAAAAAGTTGAAATAGGGTTGCGGACCTGTTTGTCTGAGCATATGAGTGGAAAATATGGTGCTCATTGGTTCATGAACTTATCTGTTCTGAGCAATGACTACCACTATGAAAATTTTTTTGGTCAAATTAATGAAGCCAAAGAAACGTTTATTGAACATTATAAGAAAAAATATCACACCCCGAAATATCCGCCTTCCTGGATGATTACAGAAACATTGAGTTTTGGTTCATGGTCGAAAATGTATAAGTCGTTATTACCTGTTGACCAGAAAGCGATCGCGCACAAGTTTAATGTTAAAAATTATGAAGTCATGGCGTCCTGGTTTCACACATTAAGCCATATTCGTAATCTCTGTGCACATCATAACCGTATCTGGAACCGATCTTTTCGTGCATTTCCGCCTAAAAAAGGCAGTGAATTAGCGCAACATATTATTAATCCATCCACGCTTTACAGTAGGCTGGCTGTGTTGAAATATCTTTCAGATCAAGTGTCTTACAATGATGGACTAAAAACACAATTAACTGAATTGATGAAGGATAAACCCTGTTGTGTGAAATGGGAAAAGATGGGGTTTATTGATAATTGGGCGGGGACTCCACTTTGGCAGCAAGAGATTATATCTCCCTCTGCTTAGAATAAGTTAATGAGGATGCTGCCAGTGTTATGTGCAGTGATAAATGTATCCCAGGTTGTGGAATGGGTTATTCAATTTAAGTGCGCTAATAACTTAATTTACTTATTAGACTTACCTGTTCGATTATTGAATTCGATAACACAATCGGTTAAAGTGAAAAAGCTATCGGCAAAATCCGATAGTCGGGGATTTGCGACCTCGTTTGTTATCCACTGGTAGGTAGTTTCTACCAGTGTGCCTGCTATCATCCTTTCAATGGTGGTTCAGGCAGGGGAGACTCACGTCTCGCCGGCTGATAACTCCGGTATCGCAAACCCTGTCTGAACTACCACCAATAATCAACAGAAGGGGAAGCAGGTATGATTAACACTCAACAAGACTGGCACCCAGCCGAAATTATTTGTGCATTACGCAAGCGTGGTACGACACTCGCCGCTTTATCCCGTGAATCGGGACTCAGCTCTTCTACACTGGCAAATACCTTATCCCGTCCATGGCCTAAAGGGGAGTTTATCATCGCTGCCCGTTTGGAGATGGAGCCTGCTGAAATCTGGCCAAGCCGCTACTTTGATCATAATGGCAATTTGATTGAACGGAGAAGACATAAATCGGTTGCTGAATAATGCTTCGTTATCACCCATGACACTGAATACGATAGTATTTGCTCAGGGTTCATCCGTTATTTTCTATTACGGCATGTTTATTTTCAGCAAACACAATTGAGTTGTTCATTGAATACATCACAGGGTTCCTTGCATAGTCAGGATTATTTTACGACTGGGCAGGAACCTATTTGGCATGAAAATAAACGCGTTAGTTGGTTTGATAGCGGTCATCATGACCGGATGCACCGCTCCCGTAAAACCACCGCCATCTCAACCCGCAAAAGAAACTTTTCCTTCCGTCACGCTGACCCGCAACGTTCAGCCGGTTTCACCGGATATTTATGGGCAAAAAGCAGAAGTTGTTCGTTATGGCCGCTATTTGCTGGTCAGCACCGACCCGACAGAAGCGCAGCGTGACCCGCTTTCCCAATTGATTGATAGCCCTATCCCTGCTTCTCTGAAACCCACCGTGGCTGATGCCATGCGTTACGTGTTGCGTCAATCGGGCTACGCACTCTGTGCACCGGAAAAAACCAATGATATTTTATATCGTCAGCCGTTGCCGTCTGTGCACACTCAGTTAGGCCCCGTTAGGTTACGTACTGCGTTACAAATTATGGCAGGTCCGGCCTGGCAACTGGAGGTCGATGAGGTGCAGCGTATGGTGTGCCACCATTTACGGCAGGGCTATCAGTTACCGGCTCCGGCTAAACAAACGCAGCAGGGAGGACATTGATGAAATGGCATCATTTCGGTTTATGGGTATGGTTGCTGAGCAGTTCGGTCTGGGCAGCCACACCGGCACCCTTAGCCTCTCAGCAGACGCAATCAATGGAAAACCAACAGCAACCCCTGAAAAATCAGGCTGAACAGTGGCAGTTAAGTGCGGATGAGTACCAGCGTTATCAGCAACTGTTGAACGGACCACGGGGTATCCAGTCACCGGGGCTTGACCCGCTGACCACATTAGGCATTGAAGCCGACAGTGATGCCGAACGTCGCCGTTATGCCGAACAGTGGGTCAGGGCGGAGTTTGCCCGTACCGAAAAAGAATTGCGTTTCCAGCGTGAAGTGGATGCGGCGTGGCAGCGGCTGTTTCCGGATGTGTTGCCGGTCAATATGACAACATCACGGGAGACAAGTGGTCGCCTGGCGTTGTTTGTCAGGGTCAAAGATTGCCCACCCTGTGAAACCCGTTTGGACGAAGTTCTGGCGGCGAAGCAACCGGTGGATATCTATCTGGTCGACAGTCAGGGTAATGACGATACATTACGGCAGTGGGCCAAAAACCATCATATTCCTGTTGAACGGATACGTCATCGGCAAATCACGCTGAATCATGATGCGGGGTACTGGTTCCGGTTTGGCAAGGGGCAGATGCCGGTATTATTGCGGCAAGGAGAGCAGGGATGGCACATCACATCATTACCATGAAACTGCTGAACCTGTTACCTATTATTGGTTTGTTATGGGTCACTGCCAGCCAGGCTGAACTGAACGTGATTGCCGATTTAGGCGGTAAAGAGGCTTCGCCCTTTTATGCAGGTATTTATGCTCAGTCAGGTGATATCACTTTGCCTCCACCGCATTTTTCACCCGAGCAGGCCGGTGAAGCTGCGATGTTACCGGTGAAAACACTGGAACTGACATCGGGGAAAGTGGCAAGCCGACCACTGCAACTGCCGGGCATTGGTGCGCTATTTCTGATTGGGGATGATCCCGATTCACGCCAGTGGTTAAGCCAACATGCTGTACGGCTTAAGCAATTGCATGCCGTGGGTCTGGTTGTCAATGTCAGTGAAATGGCGGGCTTACAGTCACTGCGCGCATTAGCACCGGATGTCTTGTTATCTCCGGCTTCCGGTTCGGAATTGGCTCGCCGTTTGCAACTGCAACATTATCCAGTATTAATCACCGAAACTTCACTTTCTCAGTCGTTATTACCATGAGCCGCCGTTATGTTGTTGAAGCCCTGTTACGTCCAGCTGTCGAGCTGAATACCGCGGTGGTCTCCGCCGTTGCCGCGTTTGTCTGCATCAGGGCACCCTGGGCCATTGCACTGGCACCGTCAGTCAGTTATGTGATGGCAGGCGGTTTTGCGGTATTAGCGATGATACGCACATGGCAGGGCATTCAGGTGATACGCTATCGCAGAAACCTGCGCCGTTTGCCACGTTACCAGATGGGTACAAAACAGATCCCTGTCAGTCATCAGCGCTTGTTTCTGGGCAAGGGATTTCGCTGGCAGCAAAAGCATACCCAGCGTTTGCAGGATACGCGGCGACCGGAAGTTGAACGATTTGTGCAACCGTCCCGGCTTTATCAGCTTGGCCGTTTACTGGAGCACCGAACGGAATATCGTTGGCCGAAATTGTCGGCCCTGTTACGCAACGATTCCCCGTTCAATCCGGTGCGGCCTTTGCCACCGGTTGGCGGCAATCCCATGATCCACGGTATTGAACCACAGGAAGCTGAAGTGTTTATGGATCTGCGCGAACGGGTCGGGCATACCTTAGTGATGGGCACCACCCGTGTGGGGAAAACCCGGCTGGCCGGAAATATCGGCACGTTATAACGCGGTCGGGCGATTTGGCCGGGTATCGGAAGTCGCTTCCCGTCTGGCCGGACAACTCAGTGGGGAAGGGAACAGCGCCGCTTTTCGGGAATTTGCCTGGCGGTTTGTTAATATTGTGGCTCGCGCGTTAGTCGCTTTGGGACATCGGCCGGATTACACGCTGATTACCCGTTACGTCAATAATATCAGCGAATTGTATCAGCTCTATGCCACCAAAATGATGGCAGAGCGACAACCCGCACTGCTGGAACAAATCAGCCAGTCTCTCAGCAAGCTGAAAGAAAAAGATATCCCGCGCAATATGCAGGGGCAGCCTGACGCGCTGAGACTCTGGGCGATGGAAGTGACGCTGAGTTCAGAAGCCGGTAAGCAGCTTTACGATCCGCTGTGCGTTATGACCGCACCTATTTTGATAAAATTGTGGCTTCTTTATTACCCCTGCTGGAAAAACTGACCACCGGCAAAATTTCAGAACTGCTCTCGCCGGATTATCTCAATATGGCTGATTTACGCCCGATTTTCGACTGGGAACAGGTGATCCGCAAAAACGGTATTGTCTATATCGGGCTGGATGCGCTGTCTGACAGTGATGTTGCCTCTGCGGTAGGAAACAGCATGTTTGCCGATTTGGTCAGTGTCGCGGGGCAGATTTATAAATACGGCATGAATGGGGGCTTACCCGTTCGCCATGATGGCAAGCTGGCGATTAACCTGCATTGTGACGAATTTAATGAGCTGATGGGCGATGAATTTATCCCGCTAATCAATAAAGGCGGCGGTGCGGGTATGCAGGTCACCGCTTATACCCAGACCTCCTCGGATATCGAAGCCCGTATCGGCAGCCCGGCTAAAACCGCGCAGGTGATCGGTAACTTCAATACCTTGATTATGTTGCGGGTGCGGGATAATCGGACGGCAGAGTTGCTCACCAGCCAGTTGGCCGAAGTGGAAATCTACAGTAAAACCCTGGTCTCGGGGCATTCGGATATTGCGGATGTTGAACAGGGTCAGGATTTTACCTCCTCCACACAGGACCGGGTAGGTACGGTCAAAACCCCGCTGGTGACCCCTGCCGAAATGATTAACCTGCCGAAAGGGCAGGCGTTCGCCTTACTGGAGGGCGGCCAGTTGTGGAAAATTCGGATGCCGCTGCCTACAGGGGATGACGATGATACCCTGATGCCGGCGAGTTTGCAGAAAATCGCCGAACAGATGCGACGGCACTACCGTACCCGTGAAGCCTGGTGGGAAGAGAAAGCATAATGGCACAGTCAGAACCGGCTTCCCGTCAATCCACCCAACCCCCGCGCAAGCACGGCCTGCTGTATCGTGTGTTATGGGAATGGCTGTGGCAACTCGTTGGGTTTATTGTGATGTCCTGGTTATTCAGCCTGTTACTGGAATACCTCGGGATGACCTTTCTCTGGCAGGATGAAGGCGCTTCTCACAGCCAGAAGATGATGAAAACTGAGTTGCAATTTTTATCCACGGAATTTACCCAGAGCCTGCTGTTATCCGAACCGTCACAAACGGTCTCTGACTGGCTGGTACAGGCGTATCAATGGCTGTTTGTGGACAGTGGTTTTATGCGCGGGATACAGGGGCAGCGGCAATATCCACTCAATCACAGCCATGATTTTAGGCGTGAATTCAATGCCGTATTACAGGGGGTATCAGGTTATTTGCAGGAATATGGGCTGGCCACAGTGTTTATCACGATGGTGACACTGACCCGAATAGCAATTCTGGTGTTATCTGTTCCGCTGTTTGTGATGGTGGTTTTAGTCGCAGGGGTTGACGGGCTGGGACGGCGGGATTTACGGCGTTATGGGGCGGGGTATGAGTCGAGTTTTGTCTATCATCATGCCAAACGAGGAATTAAACCGGCCTGCACGATCCCCTGTGTACTGTATTTATCCTGGCCGGATGTGGTGTATCCGGCGGTAATATTGTTACCAGCAGCACTACTTTTGGGTATGGCGGTGGTGATCACAACCTCGATGTTTAAAAAATACCTTTAATGCGCTGGACGATGGAATGCAAAACGGGTTTTTGTTTTGTATTCCATCGTCAGCAGACAAGCCGCATCGCGGCGCGTCAGTCTTCCCGGTTAATGCGGATACTTTGACTGAACATTAATGACATGCGTCATCCATTTAAACCAATCTCCGGCAGTATAGGCGCCCTTGATTGCGCTCAGCACCGTATTTTCCATATCAATATGAAAACGCTGGTGTGAGATATCCTGACAATAGCCCATAAAAGGCTCGTCGATACGATGAAGCTGAATGGCGGCGGCTTCTTTTCTGGAGGAAGGAAAAAACGCCCCGCCAACTTCCGCAAACATATCGGCATCATCCTGTTGAGCGCCACAGTGTTCGCAGTGATTTATCCAGTACGTTCGGCGTATTCGCTGCCCCTCCGTTTTGCACAAAGTATGATGAAAGCCAGATATCACGTTCCGCACGGTGGTGGGAATGTCGGCGACATAAAAGAGAAACGCCGGGCTGTCCTGCTCTGAGTAGTCAACTTCAGCGTGGGTTTCGTCGTCATCTTCTTCATCGTCATCATCCGTTTCCAGCATTTTATGCCCGGCAGGCAACATAAACCCAGTCACAGTCGTGTGTTCATGGCAGTGCGGGCACGGCGTCCGGGTTTGGGCGAGATACCAGAATTCAGCATGCACATTGTAGAATGGCAACCAGTTCATAAACGGGGTCGGGTCAAAACTGTCGTCGATATACCAGATTTGGGCGGCTGCATCCCAGTGTGCGCCCAGTTTGCGCGCCTTCTCGTGTTCTTCATCGGGGACATTTAAATCAATCCGCAGCATATTACTTCCTTTATTCTTCATGATTAAGTTTTGTCTGAATACGTTAGTCAGATTATTTAGCTAATTTTCACCAAAGCATAAAGAGTTTATTGCTGACCGTCGGTAAAAAACGCCGCATCCTTGGCATTTTGGAACCCATCATAAGGGAGTGTTTTGTTTATGCACGGTGGCTTTTCGATATCCTGTTCTGCCTGCCTGCTGGGGCTGGCGGTGTTATGTATGCCGCTGGCGCAAGCGGCCGAAAAAGACGAACTGGCGAGTGCAATGCGTCTGATTGAGCAGGTGCAGATAGCACTGGAGCGTGCCAGCATCGCAGAAAAGCAATCAGATACCTCAAAACTTCCTCGTTATGACTTTGATTATCAGCGCATCCAGGCTGATCTCAGCACCCTCAAAGCGGGTATCGAGCACTACCTCACACCTTCCCGCGACCAGCCCCAGAGTTTCGGCTCATTATCCGACCATTACCGTCAGGAAAACCCGCAATGACTGACGCACAACGCAATGCTTTTGAAGTGGCATCGGGGCATTTTGATATCACTTTTCTGTATCTGGTGTGCGTCGGGTTTTTTCTGGCCACCCTGTTTTTCTGGGCGGCCTGGGCCGCAGTGGATGTCTGGCAGGGCTGGGCGAATGAAAAAGTGCGCAGTGAGACCCTCAGCCAGTTTGCCCTTCGAACCGCGGTATTGCTGGTCGTGGCTGTCTGGATGTTTGCCAGTTAATGCCGCGAACATAATGAAAAGGAATAGATTGAATATGAAACACCTCTTTACTGTTTGTCGCCGTATCTGCACAAATCGGATAACCCGGATCAGCAGTTTTTTGCTGCTGCTGGGTCTTTCCTGTGAGTCTGCCTGGGCTGATTTACCCGCGATTGAACCCCCTAAGAGTGGCGGCGGCGGTGGATTAATGGGGCAGGTGAAAGGCTATGCGCAGGATAGCATTGTGATTGGCGGGTTGATCCTCTCGGCGGTGGCGTTCTTTAAAGTGGCTTCGGCCGCAGTGGAAACCTTCTCCGAAGTGCGCGACGGCAAAGCCACATGGACTCAGTTTGGTTCGATTATCGTGGTCGGTATTGTGCTGCTGGTTGCGGTGATCTGGCTGTTGGCGAAATCGGCCGGTATTATTTTTTAAGGTGCCGCTGATGCAGACGATCCCTTTTTTACCTGATCGCTTAAACGCAGAACCCGTCGTATTCCGGGGATTCACCACACCGGAGATGGGCATGGCGGCCATTGCGGGGGTGGCTCTCGGGCTGATTGTCAGCCTGCCTTTGATCCCGTTAGCCGGTTGGGTGATGCTGCCGACAGGGATGCTGATGATGCCTTTGTTCCTGATAAGCTTTGGCGGGCGCTGGCTCGCCCAGCTTAAGCGGGGTAAACCGGAAAATTATCTCTGGCTGAAACTGGCCGAGAAAAAACGTCGGTTCGGTCTGGGTGACCCGACGTTGATTATTGCAGCGCAGGGCTGGTCACTGCGCCGCAGCAGGAGAGCGCGATGAGCCAGTTTCGTCATGCGGTGAAAAACCGGGACCAGCATATTCTGACCCTGCGGGTGGCGTGCGGCATTCTGGTGCTGGTCTTGCTGCTGAGCCTGACGGGCTGGATGGCTTCACCGCGCAATCTCACCATCCATAACCCGCCGGACTTACGCACCGGCAGTACACGCCCGTGGTGGGAAGTGCCTGCGCCCAGTGTCTACAGCTTTGCCTTTTATATTTTCCAGCAACTGAATGCCTGGCCGAAAAATGGCGCGCAGGACTATCCATCCAAAATTTATGCGCTTTCCCCTTACCTGACGCCGGCCTGCCAGGATTTTCTGCGGGAAGATGCCAGAACCCGTGCCGACAGTGGCGAGCTGCTCGACCGGGTGCGCGTGGTCTATGAAATTCCCGGCCGGGGCTATGGGACGCGCAGTGTGACGGTGAGTGACCGGGATAACTGGGTGGTCCGGCTGGATTTGGTGGCCGATGAATATTACCACGCTGAACCGGTTAAACGGGCTCTGGTGCGTTATCCCCTGAAAGTGGTGCGCTGGGAAGGGGATGCTGAGCGTAATCCCTTCGGGCTGGCACTGGATTGTTACGACGGAATGCCACAGCGGCTGGAAGCGATGCCACAGCCAGTGGAAGAAAAAAAGGGCGTATTTCAATGAGTAGAGTGCCATTTGGTTGCCGCAGTGTTTGGTTAGGACTGGTCAGTCTCTTGTTGTTCAATACCAGCGTAAAGGCCGATGAACTGATGAAATGGGAACGCATTCCGTTATCCATTACGCTCAAGGTCGGTCAGGAACGCATTATTTTTGCTGACCGGAATGTCCGTATCGGTTTGCCGCCGTCACTCAGTGAGACATTGCGGGTACAAAGTGCCGGCGGGGCGGTGTACCTGAAAGCCAACAGTGCTTTCCCGCCAACCCGTTTACAATTGCAGGACAGTGAAAACGGTGAAATC
Source organism: Xenorhabdus sp. BG5 (assembly GCF_015163665.1). Lineage (GTDB taxonomy): Bacteria > Pseudomonadota > Gammaproteobacteria > Enterobacterales > Enterobacteriaceae > Xenorhabdus. Next base: position 19,644 of record NZ_JADEUG010000030.1, read on the forward strand.
ATTTTACTGGATATCACTGCCAGTAAAACGGGCGCAACGGAACCCGTGCGTCTTGTTTACCCGGCTGAAAAACACTCCCTTCCGACTGAAAAATCGCAACAGCAGGGCAACGCCAAATTATTGGCACCTGTTCCGGTCGCCTTAACCCGTTATGCCGCGCAGCAACTGTATGCCCCGTTGCGTACCGTCGAGCCGGTGACAGGCATCCAGCCGGTGAATCTGCATTTGGCTTCATCCATCACCACACTCTATCCGTCAGAGCCGATTGAAATTACCCCGTTGGCAGGCTGGAGACTGCACAATCACACGGTCATCGCGCTGAAACTGCGCAATACGGCCAAACGCACACTCACCCTCGACCCGCGAGAATTACAGGGGCAGTTTGTGGCCGCCACGTTCCAGCATCGTTGGCTGGATGAAACGGGGTCGCCGGAGGATACGACAGTATTGTACCTCGTCACAAAAGGGCAGCCGGATAACGCCTTTATCCCTGAGCCGGCATCGGTGAAACCGGGAGGCCGCCATGGAGGTTAAGTCCAATGCGTTGGTGAAAATACTGGTGCCGACGGTATTGGTGATTGGCGGGTTTATCGGGATTAAAAGTTGCAATTCAACAGACAATAGCGCACCCAACACGCCCCAGAATAATGTGCTGGCGTCACTGTCACCGGAGGAGTTACAGGCGCTGGGCGTCGGTGGTGATACGCCGGAAGATACCTTGCGTACCCTGATAGGGGCCCTCAATAAAGTGCGGGCAGAGCAGAAACGCTTAAGCCAGCAGAATACCGATATCCTGAAAGAAAATGACCAGTTAAAACACCAAGGCCTTGATGTTGCCAGCCAAATCGATGCGGCTGTTGCGGCTATTCGTCAGGACGATGAACAGCGCCAGCACACGTTGCAGGATGAGCAGCAAAGTTTGCTGGCACAAATTGATTTGCTGACGGAACGGTTAAATTCAGCGCCTTTACCTTCGCAGGACAGCCAGATGCCGCTTGGACTGGGGCTGACAGGCAGTCCGTATGTGGCCAATCCAGTCAGGGGGCAGGATGAATTTATCTGGGTCAATCCCGCTGATGAAAAACCGGCAGCGTTGCAAGCGATGGGTCATGGTCAATCGACACCGCAATACCCCACTTCTTTTTTAAGCGAACAACCGACAGCCGGGCAAAAAGTGCAGAACGCGCCCGCGCTGAAGGAAAAGAACGAAACCCCGGTCTATACCTTGCCGGAAAATGCCACGCTGGTTGGCAGTCAAGCGATGACCGCGTTATTAGGCCGTGTGCCGGTCAATGGCACCGTGACGGACCCTTATCCGTTTAAGATTCTGATTGGCAAAGATAACCTGACCGCCAATGGCATCGGGTTGCCGGAAGTGGAAGGGGCGGTGGTTTCCGGTTCAGCCAGTGGTGACTGGACACTTTCCTGTGTACGCGGGCAGGTCAATTCCATCACCTTTGTGTTTCAGGATGGCACTGTGCGTACCTTGCCGGGCAAAGGGCAGAATCAGCAGGGTATCGGCTGGTTGTCTGATGAAAATGGCATCCCCTGTATCAGCGGCGAACGTAAATCCAATGCCAGCACCTATATGCCAACGCTGTTTGCCCTGTCGGCCATGAATTCCGCCGGCGATGCCCTGAACGAAAGCCAGCGAACCGCCCAAACCCACGGCGCAGGCGGCATCACTTCCGCGTTAACGGGTAACGCCGGACAAGCGGCATTAGGCAAAGCCATGGCCGGTGGTATGAATGACATCACCGAATGGCTCAAACAACGTTACAGCCAGACGTTTGATGCGGTCTACGTGCCGCCCGGTGCCGGTGTTGTGGTGCATATCACACAATCTCTGGCGATGGATTACGAAACGAAAGGCCGTAAGGTGCGCTACGACTTTAGTGAACCCATTCAACATGATACTCAGGAAGCCTTAGATTAATGGAAAAACCTGTCTTTCAATGGCTGTTTAGTGCCAGCCCGCCTTATTGCCTGCAAGTCAATACACCCTTCTGCTCTGAACAGACCTGGGTTCAGCTTGACTGGCGGCCTGTGCGTAAAAGAAAGCGCCGATTATATCTGTCAGCCGACAGGAAATGCTGGCCACTGGGTGAGGGGGATTTCACCGTCTTTCGTCTGACAGAAATCCAGTGGCAGGCGGTTATTGAAGGCAAAGCCAGGGCTGAGCCTGAACAGTGGGAACGTCAGCCTTTTACCTTATCGGAGCTGGCAGTCCATCCTGAATTTGCCACGTTTACCGCCATTGGCACTACGGAGACCGATATATGCGGAAAATAACCTATTCTATCGTGCTGTGTCTGACTGGGCTGCTGGCAGGCTGCGCGACCTCGAAAGAGACCTTATTACCCGCCGGAGAGCAGACGGTGCTGGCGATGTGGCAGGGCAATAAAGCCGGTCACACTGCCGTGCAGGCAAGAACCGCATTGCGCAGAACGTTGACCGAAACCGAACGGCATCGGGCACTGGAAGCGCCCTATCACTACAGCCGTTCGGCTGCGCAGGAAATCAGCCAACAGTTTCCCCGTCTTCCCAATCCCGATATGGTGATGTATATCTTCCCACATCTGACCGCCGGCAATACGCCAATACCGGGCTACAGTACGGTATTCCCGTTTTATCAGCAGGTGCAGTACGCCCTGCCGGGTGAACGCACGGAGGCCTGGTAATGAAAAATCCCAAACCATTGAACCGCCCCAGTAGGCTGCGTGAAACGGATGAAACCGCGATTTACCGGGCCAGTCCCTCCATCATTGACTACCTGCCCTGGGTGGAATATCTGGAAGACGGGCAATGCCTGTTGCTGGATGACGGGATTTCTGTGGGGGCGGTCTATCGCATCGAACCGGTTGCCACCGAAGGGCGTCCGCTTGAGAGGCTGATTGAAATTCGGGACCAGCTGGAAGATGCGATCCAGGACAGTCTGGAGGAAGACGATATTTCGCCGTGGGTGGTGCAGTTTTTTTGTCAGGATGAGGATGATCCAACCAGTGACCTCAGCACGTTACGGGACTATATAAAACCGTGGGCGCAAGGTACCGCGTTTACGGAGGCCTTTCTGGCCGAATCCGAACGGCATCTGAACAGCATTGCCCGGCCTGAGGGGATATTTCACGACAGCTTAATTACTGGGCAACCGTGGCGGGGACAACAACGCCAGACACGTATGGCAGTGTATTGCTGGTTGCCTGCGCACCAATCTCAGGCAAACCACTCCACGTTATCCTCGCTGGCAGCACTCAATCAGGTCTGCGAGCGTCTGGTGTCGTCACTGGCGGCAGCGGGTATTGTGGCTGTCCGGCAAAATGGCGAGCAGATCCATAGCTGGTTGTTACGTCATTTTAACCCGGCACCGGACTGGGGCATGGCAAAAGCCGATTTTTATCACACGGTGAGTTATGAAACGCCCATGCAGCTCGAGCTTCCGATTTATAATGACTTTGCCGAAAGCCTGTGGTTTACGCCACCGGTGTCTGATCCCGAAAACGGTGTCTGGTGGTTTGATGGCCTGCCACATAAAGCCATTCCGGTTGAACGTCTGCGCCGCCCGCCTGAGCCGGGCACGCTGACGGGCGAAGTGAAACGGGGGGATAATATCAATGCCCTGATGGATATGATGCCGGAAGGCACTGTAGTTTCCCTGACCATCGTGGCGCAGGCACAGGATACGCTGGAAGAGAGCTTTACCCGGCTGGCAAAAAATGCGGTGGGGGAAAATACCGAATCGGCGCGTGTCCGGCAGGATGTGCAGGAGGTCAAAGCCTTGCTGGGACGACGACATAAACTGTATCGCAGTGCGCTGACCTTTTTGGTGCGAGGCAACGATGTCACTGACCTGAACCAGCGGGTGCATCAGTTATCGTCAACATTGCTGAGTGCCGGATTACAACCGGTGCGACCGGAATTCAGTGTATCCCCGCTGAATGCCTATTTACGCGCCCTGCCAATGTGTTTTAATCCGCAGAAGGACAGGAAATACTGGTACAGTCGCCTGACCTGGGTGCAGCATCTGGCGGGACTTATGCCGGTGACAGGCCGTTCAACCGGCACCGGGCATCCGGGGTTCAGCTTTTTTAATCGCGGTGGTGCGCCGCTGACCTTCGATCCGATGAACAAACAGGATCGCACCCAGAATGCGCACTTATTGCTGTTTGGCCCGACCGGTGCAGGCAAATCCGCCACCCTGTGTGCTTCTCTGGTTCAACTGATGGCTATCCACCGACCGCGTTTGTTTATTGTCGAAGCCGGGAACAGTTTTGGTTTACTCGCCGATTACTACGCCAGTCTGGGGCTGACCGTGAATAAAATCGGTATCAAACCGGGCTGTGGTGTCAGTCTGGCCTTATTTGCTGATGCGCATCAGTTGCTGCAACTCAGCCCCCAACAGTTACGTATTCATGAAGCCGATATTCCGGATACGGAGGAATCGCAGGATGACGGTGATGAGCAGCGTGATATTCTGGGCGAGATGGAAATTGCCGCCCGGCTGATGATCACCGGCGGTGAGAAAAGAGAGGAAGAGCGCCTGACTCGCTCAGATCGCGGTTTGATCCGCGAAGCCATTATGATGGCGGCTCACACCAGTCATGAAGAACAACGCCAGATGCTTGCCTCAGACTTACAAAATGCGCTGTATGCCATCGCCCGCAATCACCAGCAGGATGAGCATGGCCAGCTCTTGATCACGGCACATCGTCGGGCACGGGCGGATGAAATGGCCGGTGCCATGTCGATGTTTACCCAAGGCTTTGAAGGGGAACTGTTTAACCGTCCCGGTACGCCCTGGCCGGAAGTGGATGTCACGTTGATTGATCTGGGGACACTGGCGCGGGAAAACTATTCGGCACAAATGGCGCTGGCGATGGTGTCGCTGATTAACACCGTGAATAATCTGGCGGAACGCGACCAGTATCAGGACAGGGAATTGCAACTGGTGATTGACGAAGGCCATATCACCACCACCAACCCGCTGCTCTCCCCCTTTATGACCAAGGTTGTGAAAATGTGGCGTAAACTGGGCGCCTGGCTGTGGCTCGCCACCCAAAACCTTGCCGATTACCCGGATACCGCTGAGAAAATGCTGAATATGGCCGAATGGTGGTTGTGCCTGACCATGCCGCCGGATGAAGTCGAACAAATCGCCCGTTTCAAAAAACTGAATGAAGAGCAGAAAGCCGTGTTGCTCTCCGCCAGTAAATTGCCCCGTTGTTATACCGAAGGGGTGGTGCTGGCGAAAAAAATCGAAGCGCTGTTTCGGGTGGTGCCACCCAGCCTTTATCTGGCGCTGGGGATGACGGAAAAAGAAGAAAAGGCCGAACGGCGGGCGTTAATGCGCGAGCACCAGTGCAGTGAACTGGAAGCGGCGATGTTGGTTGCAAGGCGGATGGATGGCGAACGGGGGTTGAAGATTTAAACGGTATAGTCTAATCATAATTTGAGAAATGAAAAGAGATAATTTCTTAGGTATGCCCAGGGCGGGATTCTACTTTGTTTAAAAAGCAATCTTTAGGTATCTGTACGTAAAATCTGACCCATTTTATTGAATGAGAAGACCTACTTTTTACATATGAACGCCATTTTTGTTCTAAAAACAATCAATTTTAAAGTAAGATCCCGCCCTGTAGGTATGCCTTCAACACTCTACACTTAAGCTATCGGGCGCATGCACTAGATTTACGGGGAAACGTTCCACTTGAAAGTTAAATCTGGCAAGTGGAATCCCATATTGGTTTATTATAATGTGCATTTGTACGTTATCCTCGGAATACTCATACATGCCCGTGGCTACTTTTGGAGGGAAATATTTATTTGTTTGAATTTTTTTGTGTTTATGTAAATAATTGAATTTATTTTCAATGTGATAATTAGTTTATTGGAATGTATTTTTATATTAATAATGATTTTTTCTTTAGTATGATAAACATAAAGTAAACATGAATATGATTTTAATTGACGAGGGTGTTTATTGAGTGTCATTATTTGCATGAGGAGATATTTAGGGGTTATTTCTTATATTACATAACAGTATTAAAGCTGTTTTATTACGTAGAGTTAATACTTTAAAAGTTAACGAGTAGATATTACTTTTAGTATTAATAAAATAATAGGAGAAACTATAATAGGGGTTCTCATGAATGAACAGAATGCATTGGTCTTTTTTCCATATGCAGGTGGAAGTGCCAGCTCTTTTGATATTTTAAAAAAACATTTATCTGAAGAAGTTAGAATTATCTCTGTGAGTTATTCAGTCAGCGAGTTTTCGGTGTCAAAAAGCTCTACAGATTTTTTTAGTGTATTATTGGAAAACCTCAAAAATCAGCTTAAAGAATTTGAGGGAAAACTTACTTTTTTTGGTCACAGTATAGGAGCTATTATTGCCTACGAACTGGCGATATTGGGCTGTAATCATCTAAATATTCAGAGATTGATTGTGTCTGCGTGTAAGCCTCCTGGATTATTGGTCAAATCTAAGATATTTAATTCAGAGGATGATGCATTCGAAAAAATCACACGTTTAGGTGGGTTACCTCAGATGGTTTCAAGTGACCCTATCAGATTGAAAAAGGTAAAGCATAAAGTTACTCGTGATCTTAGAGTGTTAATTTACTATGCAAGAATGACTTACCCCAAGGTTAATTGTGAAATACATGCACTATCAGCTAAAGATGATTTTTTGGCTTCTGAAAATGAAATGAAGATTTGGAGTAACTACACAAATAAAGGATTCAGAAAAACTACATTTGATGGTAATCATTTTTATTTCAGAGATAAATCGAAAGAAGTAGCAAAGCTTATCTTGTAATATAATACTTAATAAAGGTTTCTCATGAAAAAATTGGTCAATGCTGACTCTTATTTAGGAGCGTCAGAATCACGTTTTTTTGGTTCTGGATATAAAAAAGTTGATTATATAATAAAAGAAGAAAAAATACTTAATAATGAATATAAGTCTATTTTAACTCTGGTTTATCCTGAGAATTGGTCTATTAAAAGCAAAAAACTAAATCCTCACTTAAGTAGTATTGATGTAATATTAATGTCGGCTTATGCAAGTGGAAAATTGCTTAACCAGTTTGACCATTCTTACTATAAAATAACTTCGATGATAATTCGTTCATCACGTGTTCCCGTCGAAAAACTGATAAATATTCCAATTAATATTGGTCTGAATAATTGTGAAGAGGGTGTAATTTACTTGCGAGGGAAAGTTGGGAATATGCAAGTTCAACTGAAAGTAGAAAGGAGAGAGTTCAACGATAGGCTATTGAATTCCATATTTAGTCGTTGGGAGTTTAAAGATGTAAATCATGAAATAAATGATGTTTTATTAGAAAATAAATACAAAAGCAAAGCCTTAGTAATTAAGACTGCTTTTGGGGAAATAATCGATGATATTGATTATATAGATGCTTTCGTTTCAAGTTTGCAGATCGGTCAAATTCTTCTATATGAGTTAGATGGTATTACTAGGGAGGCTTCTAATAATCTTTGGATGCGCAGCATAAAGATAAATGAATCTGATGTATGTAATAACCAAAAGGTTGGAACATTAGAAGTGATTTTAGAGAATACCTGCTTGACATATAAAGGAAATGATAAGTGGAGAAGTGCTGACATCGTTTCAAGTATTAATAACATTCAGGTTCGATGTTCTGTAGCACATCAACTAATCTATTGAGGCAGTTATAGTTATGACAGTAAATGCAGTAAAAATTGTTGGATTAGGTGCATCACTACCTAAACATCAAGTTTCAAACAAAGGTATCTCAGAGTATCTGGATACTAATGATGAATGGATAACGACGAGAACAGGAATAAAAAACAGATTTCATGCAACTGAAGGTGAATACACCAGTTATTTAGCCTTTAAAGCTGGGAAAGCCGCATTATCTAGTATGAATATTGAGAATAGTATTGAGATTGATACTTTAATTGTTGCTACTTCAACTCCTGACAGATTATGCCCGGCCACAGCCCCTAAAGTTGCGACAATGTTGGGGTTGGGGAAAATTAGAGCATTCGATATAAATGCAGTTTGTACTGGTTTTGTGTATGGGCTTGAGTTGGCAGAATCATTTATAAGATCTGGAAAATCTAAAAGATTGATGCTTATTGGTGCAGATGTTTTTACTACAATTCTCGACAAAAATGATAGAGCAACCTACCCATTATTTGGTGATGGGGCGGGAGCTGTAATTCTTGAACAAGGAGATGAAGAAAATATTCTTTCCACTTATACAGGAAGTGATGGTGAATATGAAAATTTAATTACCATTTTAAATGGGGGGAGTGAGTCTAAGCTTTCAGTGAGCAAAGATACGTTTTCAAAATCTTCATACTTCAAAATGGAAGGCAAAGAGGTTTTTTTGAAGGCCATTTCATATATGAAAGGTTCTGTTCAAAAAGCATTGGAACTCAGCAATACAGATACAAGTGAAATTGACTATATTGTTCCACATCAAGCAAATAAGAGAATAATAGATACCTTAACTCAGCTGTTTGATTTGAAAGAAACACAAGCGTTAATGAGTCTTGAGGAGTTTGGGAATACTTCAGCAGCATCAATACCACTAACGTTAGCTGTCCATGCCAGAAATAATACAATAAAACCAGGCCATAAAATTGTTCTTACTGCGTTTGGTGGTGGAATTACATGGGGGGCAGCTGTTATTAAATGGCCTAACTCTGTATTTAGATCTATAGTTTTTAACTAACTAAATGGATGAGATATGAAAGATATGATTTTTGACCGAATTAAGTCTCTCCTTACAGATAAGTATTATGTTTCAGTTGATAAAATAACTAAAAATGTTATTTATGATGATCTTGAGTTAGACTCTTTAACTTTGCTGGAAATTTCAGTAGTACTAGAAAAAGAGTTTAATCTTAGCATACCAGACGGTCTGATTTCTTCAGACATGTCTATTGAAACATCGATAAATAAAATTTTAAATAATAATGTTAACGAAACATGATTTATTTAATGAGACATGGAATTACCAGTTACAATTTGAAGGGAAGAATGTTGGGTCAGACTGATATTCCTTTATGTGATATTGGTATAAGAAATGTAATAAATATTGCGCCTAAAATGAATCATATTGGTATCAGATTGATTTATTGTTCAAGTTACATTAGATCAATACAGACGGCTAATATCATATCTTCAGTTATTGGGGCAAATGTGATTAAACGTGAAAATCTAAAAGAACGTCATTTGGGAGTGCTTGACGGAGAATTTAAAGATACCCTCTGTTGGAGAGATGTTGTTAATAATCTAGGTGAGAAGAATTTTACCCCTGAGGGCGGTGAAAGTGTTGATAACTGTTTGAACAGATTCACTAATGAGATGAAAAGGATAGCAAATTCAAATTTAGATGGAGGGAACGTGCTCGTGGTGTCCCATGGTGGGGTTATTACTCTTTTTATGCGATATATGCTGCATATAAATAATAACCTTTCTTTTCTTGATAACTGTGATTTTCATATTTTAGATACAGACCGAAGAGGGAACTTTCATGTGAGTAAGTTAAATGTTAGTTTAATTTGAGGTGGATTGTGAGTATTAATATAGTTGTTTTCATTAAACCAAATATATCTATATTCAGATACTTTGGAGAAAAATTATCTCTTCTTCGTGAAGTAACTTTATTGGAAGAAGGTTGTGATATTTTTGATTTTTATATCTACGAAGATAAATATTTTCTCATAGAGCGGTGGGGGTCTCAGGAAAGTATTGATCTTCATATGAATAAAGATTACACACTTAGTTTTATCGAGCAAACCAAAGATTCCTTAATTAGCACAGAAGTTTTTCGATTAAAGGATTTTTAGAAAATAATATGACTAATATTGAATTCAATAAAATAGATATGCATGTTTTACTGACAGTATGTTTGTCAATGTTTATAATTCCACTGACAATTACATCCTCCAGTATTTTAAATATTTCTTTAATGAAACATTATTCCCTTACCTATCAGGAAGCACAGTGGTTCATTAATATTTTTATGGTAATGTATGGTGCTTTCTTGCCAATTACAGGTTCTCTTTCTGATTTTGTAGGGCGAAAAAATATTTTTTTGCTTGGACTAATTTTCTTCTCCATAGGTTTTCTGCTGGGTGGTATAATCGATAACTATGCATATATTCTATTTTTCAGGGCAATTTGCGGTATAGCTGCCGCAGCAGTAACAACATCTGCCACTTCACTACTGGCTTCACATATTGATGAAGCGAAACGGCCAAAAGCATTCTCGCTCTTCGGTGTTTTTTTAGGCGTAGGTATGATTGCTGGCCCTTTAGTGGCTTCTGGGTTTAATTATGTCAGCAGAGGATGGACTCTTTTCAGTGTTATTACTGCATTAATCTTATTATTGCTTTTTATTTCATTAATATATGTTAATGATAAAACTAGATATGCATATACGAAATTTGACTGGTTTGGCGGAATAGTTCTGACTCTTTTTCTTCTTTCAACAGTATCATTTATATCATTCTTGCCTATATGGTCAATAACTAACAGAAAAATAGAATTCCTAATTATTGTATCTCTGATATGTGCTCTGGCTTTATATCGAATTGAAAAATCTGCTAAAAATCCCGTCTTAGACTTGACTATTTTCAAGAATAGGACTTTTTCATCCATGAGCATAACAACGCTGCTTCTTGGTTTCGGGTATATAAGTATAATGTTCTATTTTCCGTATTATTTTAAGGTTACTACTGATTTCACAAGTTTTCAGGTCGGTGTGATTATGACTGTTGCAACTTTGCCTTCTTTCATATTCCCACCAATCGTTGCCAAGTTCAGAAGTTCACTCAATAATGGTTGTTTATTAAAAGCCACATTGGTTATTCTAAGTGTATCCCCATTATATTTGAATTATGTCCTTGGTAGTGAAGGAATATTACATTACTGTGTTGCTATGTTCCTATTAGGTAGTTCTTTCGGAATATCCTTGTCGTATATTGATGGTGTTGCAGTTAGTTCTGTCGATGTTTATCAATCTGGATTGGCGGCGGGCACTTTTAACACATTCCGGATTGGTGGAGAATCAATTTCAATCCCATTAGTGTCTACTGTCATCACTTTGTTAAATAATAAAATATCAGATAACAATGGTTCAGCCATACTTATGAATAATCATTTTATCAACAATGCAGGAAGTAGATTAACAACTTCGACATCAATAACTTTACTTGCTATGTCTTTTATTTGCTTAAATTTTTCAATACTAGTATTAATTCTTTTTTATAATACAAGCAAGAAACGGAACCAAACATATGAAAATTTCCAGGAGTGATAATCCAGTATTGATTGTTGGGGGAGGTCCAGTAGGAATGCTGACAGCCCTTGAGCTTTCTTTATTTGGTATTAAATCAAAAATTATATCTAAATATTCTCGGTATTCTCCTCATTCTAAAGCTACAATTATCTGGCCTCGCGTTCTGGAAATATTAACACGGACAGGAGTATCAGAAAGAATTATTGAATCTGGGCATTACTTCGATCAAATGAATTATTATTCCAATAAGAGAATGATTGGTAATATTCGATTTGATAAGCTGAAACACACTAATTATCGTTATGGAATTACCATACCTCAGTGGAAAACAGAGAAAATACTAGAAGATAGACTCAATGAAAATGGGATATTCATTGAATATGGTTGTGAATTCATAGATGGACATAATGAGAATGATGTAGTTAATGTTTCCCTACAAGATAATGCAGGACGTATATCTTATGAATCATATCAGTGGTTAATCGGTGCTGATGGATATTCAAGCCGAGTCAGAGAGTGTTTTGGATTTGGTTATAATGGATTCCAGATGGAAACTAAACTTGCTATTACCGATGCTGAGCTTGTAAGTGAATCGACCAGTCGTGAAGTTGGTTATTATCTCCATCGTACGGGTAACATGGTGTTAGCTCCAATTGGTGAGGGATTATTTCGCATAGGTGCTAGTGTTCCTGCTCATTACAAAGGTGAAATCAATCGAGAATTCTTTAATAAATTGCTCAATGATAGAGTTCCCGGCAATAAAATTTTAGGGGATATGAATTTCTGCGGCATTTTTAATGCTCATGTAAGGTCTGCTTCTTCTTACAGATATCAGAATGTTTTTCTTGTTGGTGATGCGGCTCATGTGATGAGTCCCTCTGGAGCTCAAGGGATGAATAGCGGGTTTCAGGATGCTGTGAATCTGGGCTGGAAATTGGCCGGTGTTATACGTAATGAGCATGATTCATCTCTCTTGGATAGTTATTCCACTGAACGAATGAATGGGATTAATCGGACATCAAAATTATCTACATTTCTAGCAAATGTGAGTTTGTATAAGAAGTTTCCAGCGATATTTGCTCGTGATTTTGCCTTCAAGTTTGCATCCAAAACTGGCATTGTAGATAGGTTTTTATCACCTCGAATCGCTCAGATTGATATTCCTCATGGGCAGCTGTCTGAAGGGATAATGAAACTTGAGTCAGGAAGACGAATTCCTCTTGAATGGAATAAAAGTACACTTTCGCCACATTTAAGCCTCACTAAGCATACTATTTTCTTCTGGCCAGGTGAGCATTACATCTATTCAGAGTGGGAAAAATACTTTGATTCGGCCACGAAAATTATCACTAGTGCAGTTCTTGTTAACTTGAGTGGAAAAGTTTTGGGACTTATCAAAGATCTTTTGCCAACTAATTCTGCCTGCATCATTGTAAGACCAGACGGATTTATCATTGATTTAGTTGATATTGGTAATATTTCATCAAATGAAGCTTTCAATATCCTCAACAAAAAGATTAATCAACAGTCTATATAAGGAGAAAGTAATGAATAATATGTTAGTTAAATTAACCGAAGTTCAGGATATGACACAGGAACAACTGAGTGTATATGAGAAGTTTCCTTCAAACTTGACTCGAGGTTTGCTTTTAACCAAATGTTCTGCTGGACCTCATTTAGCCTTAGGAGGTGCTTTGACGAAAGGATATTTGAATGACTATGAGCGTGAAATCATCGTCATGCGTGTAGCTAAACTGGTTAATAGCGAGTTCGAACGGATTATTCATTATCCGCTTGCAATTAAGGCTGGTTTAACAGAGCAGGAAATTAACGATATTGAGAATGGAAACTATGAGGCGATGGATTCACGCAGAAAAGCTATGGTGAAATATATTACAGAGTGCATTCTTGACGGCAAAGCTTCAATATCATCATTCCGCAGTTTAAATGAATTCTATTCACAAGGTGAAATCGCTGATGCTACACATCTCGCAGGGCATTGCTGGATGACAGCTATGTATTTGGCAAGTCTCGATATACCACTTGATGAACAAGAAACGTCGTGGTCCAGACTCACTGAGCTTAATAATTGAGGAGGAACATTTGCAATATTGTCACTTAGGAAAATCAGGGCTAATTGTGTCCAGGCTTGCTCTGGGGTGTATGTCCTTCGGAGACTCAACTAAAGGGGCTCACACATGGACTCTGGACTATACCCAAAGTGAGAAGATTATCACTAAATCGCTAGATTTAGGCATAAATTTTTTTGATACAGCCAATGTTTATTCAATTGGTTCAAGTGAAGAAATCGTGGGAACTTGTCTGAAAAAATATGCTAAACGTGATGATGTGGTCATAGCCACAAAAGTTTATGAGAAAATGACTGACTCTCCTTTGTCGGGAGGGTTGTCACGTAAGGAAATATTTATGCAGGTTAATGCCAGCTTAAAAAGACTTCAGACCGATTATATTGATCTTTATATAATTCATCGATGGGATGATAACACGCCGATCGAAGAAACGATGCTTGCTCTGAATGACTTGATTCAGTCAGGTAAAGTTCGGTATATCGGTGCTTCGTCAATGAGAACTTGGCAATTCATCAAAGCGCAATTCGTCGCCAGAATGAACGGATGGACTCAGTTCATTAGTATGCAAAATCATTACAATCTCATCAATCGTGAAGAGGAAAGAGAAATGCTTCCTTATTGTGTTTCCGAAGGGATTGGTGTTACGCCATGGAGTCCATTGGCCAGAGGTAAACTTGCAAAGAGTACTGATACTACTCGTACACAATCTGACAAGGTATTGTCATGGCTATATGAATCCGCAAAGCAGAGTGATGAAAAAATAATTTCTGTTCTGAATGAGATCGCAGCAAATAAAGAATGTAAACCCGCACATGTAGCTTTAGCTTGGCTGTTATCTAAGCCATCAATCGCTTCACCAATCGTTGGTGTGACCTCAGTAGAGCAACTTATAGACAATGCTTGTTGTATGAATGTCTCTCTTAGTAATGATGAAATCGCTGCACTGGAGGAGTTCTATACTCCGCATGCTAGAGCCGAGTTATCTTAAAATAGTTATTGGGGGATTTATGCGAGTCCAAAAACCGATCAATTCAGGATTTAGTGCGTCATCAACAGCCTCTGATGTACTTAAAGGTATTGATATTAAAGGTAAGACCGCTTTTATCACAGGCGGGCATTCTGGATTGGGATATGAGGCTACTAAAGCGCTATCAGAAGCAGGTGTTCATGTAGTGGTGGGAGCAAGGGATATGAGGAGTGCATCTAATGCATTAAGTAAACTAACCAATATTACCATTCTTCCACTTGATCTTTCGGACATAAATTCTGTCAGGACATTGGCTGCCTATGTCAATGCTAATAGATATCTCTTTGATTATGTGATTTGTAATGCTGGCATCATGGCTTCTCCAGAAAAACGGGTTGGTCCAGGATGGGAATCGCAGTTTGCTACAAATCATATTGGCCATTATGTACTGGTGAATCTCATATGGAACAATATCCGATCTGGAGGGAGAGTAGTATGTGTTTCATCTGCTGGACATCATAATTCTCCAATTCGATGGGATGACATTCAGTTTACCCGTGGTTATGACAAGTGGGTGGCATATGCACAGTCTAAAACTGCTAATGTGCTTTTTGCATTGCAACTGGATACGTATGGAAAAAATAAGAACATCAGAGCATTTTCTTTGCATCCCGGTAAAATATTTACCCCACTCCAAAGGCACTTGTCTTATGAAGAGATGGCAAACGAAGGATGGATGGATAGGAATGGTAACCCGATTGACCCCACTTTTAAATCTCCGGCACAAGGGGCTGCAACTGAGGTATGGGTAGCAACAAACCCAGCCTTGAATGAACAGGGGGGACTTTATTGTGAAGATTGTGACATTACCGGACTTGCATCAGATTATGAAGAATCCTTTGTCGGTGTTTGTGAATACGCGATTGATCCATCGGAAGCTTTAAGATTGTGGAATTTCACAGCTAATCTTACAGGTGTAAATGTATTTGCAGCTAACTAAATCGCAAGTAGTCTCATGACAACCTAAGATTCCAGGCAGAATACTATTTCTTATGGTATTAAGAAGTCTAATCCTTTGTATTTTTTCCCTTTGAAGGAGGATTGAGACAGAAATGGAGAAGACCATATACGAAGCTTAGGTTATCCAGAATTCGGGTTACAACGGGCTGTTCGTCGATAGATCAGGTTTTTTAAGGAAGGTGAATCCGCATTTGTCAGCCAATGATATTCCTGTACAGTGTCTGTGCTGTACGCATACATTTAATGGGGTTCCTGTTCACCGCTGATTCAGGTAATTTTCACCATGGGAAAAAGAATTAAGTACAGTATTTAGAGCGCTTTTTTTGCATGTTACCCCTTTCAGTATTAATGAAATAGGGTAACATGCAAAAAATCCAATCCCGTCGGTTCAGCAGGGGAAAATCTTCGATTGTCGGCCTGTTAAGCCTGTCACTCAGTTTTTCCGGTCAGGCCACACCAGAGGATCAACAGGCACAAAAACTGGCCGAACTCACTGCCCAATGGGGGCAACTTACGCAGTCACAATCCCCCAGCGAAGCGGCAAAAACAATGGCCTCCCAGCAGTTATCGTCTGCGGTGACATCAACACTGACACCGTGGTTGAATCAATATGGCAATGCCCGTCTCACACTCCCTTTCGACAGCCACTTTTCGTTAAAAGACGTTGCATTTGACGGGCTGTTACCCTGGTATAACGTAGCTTCGGGTACGGTATTCAGCCAGTTAGGAGTAAAAACTCACCATGGTCAGACAACAACCACACTTGGATTTGGCTATCGCTATTTAGCCGATAATTGGTTATGGGGTACCAATGTCTTCTGGGATGCGTTGTGGCCGGAGCAGCATCACCGCTATAGTCTTGGGTTAGAAGCCTGGCATGATAACGTCAAATTGTCTGCTAACCTTTACCAGCGTTTATCCCATTGGAAGCCTTCCCGACTTACGGATTTTGATGCAAGACCCGCCAATGGCTGGGATATTCAGGCCGAAGCCGGGTTGCCGGCTTTTCCTCACTGGGGCGGGCAGTTGAAGTATGAACACTATGACGGGCAGCAGGTCGCGTTATTTGGTGAAGCAGAACGCCAGAAAAACCCGTACAGCGTCACCGCCGGGCTGACTTACACGCCCGTGCCGTTAGTGACGTTGGGCACCGATTTTCGGCAGGGTAAACACGGTGTCAGTGAAAACCGTTTTACCCTGAACCTTAATTATCGGTTGGGTGTTCCGTTCCGCCAACAGTTTGATCCAAACGCGGTCGCACCCCTGCGCAGTCTGAGAGCCAGCCAATTTGATTTTGTGAACCGGCGCAGCGATATGGTGCTGGATTATCAGAAGCAAACGCTGCTGACACTGGCCTTCCCCGCATCTGTTAATGGGTATGAAGGCAAGGAAGTGACCTTTGTACCGATTATCCAATCCAAATATCCGCTGGCACGTTTAGCGCTGGATACGGCGGAATTACAGCAGGCAGGCGGAAAAATACTTTATCAACAACCAGATAAAGTGACATTACAGTTGCCGAAAATCACGAAAAACTCCGTTCGATTTTCGGGGGTCGCCATCGACAGCCGGGGTAATCGCTCCAACCGGGCAGAAATCATGATAGTGAGTTTGCCGACCGAAAAGCAATGGCAGGTGACAGCAAATAAAACGCAGGCAAAAGCTGATGGTCATGACAGTGTGATCTATACCGTCCTTGTCACCGATCAGGAGGGGGCTCCCGTCCCGAATCAGGCTGTTATCTGGTCAAGTGATAAAGGTGAATTATCCCAAACCCGGCAGGACACGGATGCGCAGGGGCAGGCATCGGTCGTACTGCACAGTCGTCAGCAGGGGCTGCACACAGTACGTGTTACCGTGGATGGAGAGATTGCTGTTGCACCTTCCGTACAGTTTGATGCGGTGTTGATACCCGCAATCACCGTTGATAAACACAGCGTTAAGGCGGATGGGAAATCAAGGGTAACCTTAACTGTCACAGTTAAAAACGCCGGTGGTCAACCTGTGCCCAATCAGGCCGTTGGCTGGCAGACCCCCCTTGGCCAGTTCTCCACATTTTCATTAATGACTGATGCGAAAGGGCAGGCCATGGCGTATTTAACCAGCAAAGTGTCTGGAAATGCCGAAGTGACGGTGGCGGTTGGCAGTGAAACGAGTGTGTCTTCTCCAATTCACTTTACTGCTTCGCTAACCCATACGCTTCAGTCGGACAAACAAACGGCGATTGCCGATGGTCAGGACAGCATCCTTTATACGGTGAACGTGCGCGATGCAGCAGATAGACCCGTTGCCCACAGCAAAGTGCAATGGTCAGCGGATAACGGGCAACTGTTGGACAGGCAGGAACAGACAAACAGTCAGGGAGAAGCGACAGCCCGGTTAGTCAGCCGCACCGCAGGGAGGGCAACGGTGAAAGCAGAGGCGGCGGGAAAAAACCTTCATGCTGCTCCGGTGATGTTTGAACGTTTGCTGAAACCCGCTATCACGGTGGACAAAGTCCGGGCGAAAGGCGATGGGCAGGATGCGGTGGTGTTGACGGCCAGGGTGTTAGATTCACTGGGATCACCCGTGGAAAATCAGCCAGTGAGTTGGCAAACGGATCACGGTGTGTTGTCCTCAAAACGGACAGAAACAGATAATCAGGGACAAACGCAGGTTAAGCTGAGCAGTATGTTGACAGGTGAGCATCAGGTTCAGATCCAGGTCGACGATCATAAAGTGGCCGCCCCTGTTGTCACCTTTGAGGAAGTACTGTTATCCACCCTTCGGGTCAATAAAACCCGTGCCGCGGCGGATGGCGAAGATCGGGTAATTTTTACTGTAACCGTCACCGATATTCATGGGCAGGGGCTTGCGGATAAAGCGGTTGACTGGTCTGGCCATCTTGGCGAGATGATTTTTGCAGAAGACAGAACAGACAGTCAGGGAAAGGCAACCGCAACCCTTGTCAGTCGTCATGCTGGACAGGCTTTGGTCACTGCGGAAGTGGGTGAGCAGCAAGTTGTCTCCTCTGTGGAATTTATCCTGCCGTTACGCCTGGTTGATACCATTGCCATTGACCGTCAGGGTGGCAATGCCAACCAGAAATCGTTTGGTCCCCGGGGGCCTTCCGTACTCTGGCGTGGCGCGAAATTTCGCCTTATCACGGCAGGTAATACAGGCTGGGTGAACTGGCAGAGTGATTCGCCCGCCGTCACGGTATCGGGGGATGTGGTGACGGTGCAGCAAAATCCTGACGGAGTCAGGCTCACGGGTACTGATGAAACCGGGCAGCAGGTCGAACTGACCTTGACGGTTCACACCTGGTTTGAGCGCTCAGGGCTGACAAAAGATTTTTATTCTCATGCGAAACAGCTTTGCAAATCACTCGGCAGCCGGATTGCCTCCAAATATGCGCTGGAACAGCTCTACGAGGAATGGGGGAACTTTTATCTTTATGATGGCTGGACACGGGAATTTTACGTGACATCAACGGATTATCTGGCTGCCAGCTCAGGTTCCGCAGAGCATCAGGCGAAATGGGCGTTTTGGGCAGAAACAGACCGGTGGATGCGAAATGGCTGGCCGATGACAGGATTTGCCTGTAGTCGTTAATGAATAACAGGGGTGTTTTGCTTTGCACTTCAATCCTTTTTTCATTTTTTGGAAAACTAATTAAGGGCTGATTTCTGCAACACATTTCTTCAGGCTATCCCGATGTTTGATAAAACGGGAAATGTGCTATGTGGAAGTCGGCTTTATTGCTTTGGGTGGGATTGCTGGCCTCATTATCGGCCAATGCGAAAATAGTTATCTATACCGACAGCCAGCATCCTCCCGTCAATTTTTCCCAGGACACACACATTGTCTGGCTGGATGCGGCTGAGCAACATCAGAGACAAATCTTTGCTCATTTGTCTGCCGACCCGCAGCAAGCTTTGATGCAGGCACAAGCGATACTGCAATCTCCCCAATGGCGTGAGCAGGAGCACCAATTTATCAATGCCTATCGTGCTGTTGTTGATGCCTGGCAATCCGGTGTGCGCAAGTACCCTGCCGTGGTATTTGATGACCGGGACGTCGTGTATGGCACGGCGGATGTGGCAAAAGCGAACACCCTCAGGGAGCAGCGTCAACCATGACACCACGCCTTGCTTTTCCTGTTGTCATCACGCTGGTCGCTGCGTTTGTTCCCTTTGCGCAGGCTTCCCTCAACACCGCGCAAATCGTGGCCAGCAGCCTCTCGCCCGCCTGTATTCAGTGGCGGGTCAGTGGCATTTGTTACTGGTTGTTTTGTTCCTGGCATGGCTGCACGGTAAAAACCTCGGTCAAAGTCACCCATTACCTGCCCGAAGTGGTGGTGTCCACTTATCACGCACCCGGTGGTAATCCGTGGTCAGAAATGGCACAGGTCAGCCGATTATCCGGCGGACTGGAAAATGCCGTCACTGGGGCGTTATCCCACCTGAGTGCCGGCGGCGGCAACCATAATCACCAGATGTCAGGCCAGCGCCGTACCCGTTTGCGTTTCAAATACGCGGATGCCATTGGGCATCCCGCCACCAGTCTGATTGGCGGGCAAATTCCCGGTTATTCCTGCCGCAGTGCGGCCACCCCGTTGGTGCCTTATTTTCTCAGCACACTGGATACGGTGGCGTGGCGCACCGGTTTGCCGGAATCGTTCTATCCAGAAGCGCTTATTCCCGGTCAGCGGGAGCTGGGCAGCCAAATGGCCGCCAATCTGTGGGGCACGATTTATCCGCGCTCAGGGTTTGTCAATCAGACCGATGATGACAAGGCGTCTGCCGTGGTGGCGCAGCGGGTGGCGGATATTATCACCCGTGCCGGGCAGCCCCATGTTTATCAGGCATTAAAAGGCCAACGCGCT
Source organism: Xenorhabdus sp. BG5 (assembly GCF_015163665.1). Lineage (GTDB taxonomy): Bacteria > Pseudomonadota > Gammaproteobacteria > Enterobacterales > Enterobacteriaceae > Xenorhabdus. The sequence continues at coordinate 39,888 of NZ_JADEUG010000030.1, forward strand.
GACGGTTATTGGCCACCGGAGCCGGTGACAGAAAACGCCGGCACCCAAAATCACCAGTGGCAGCGGCTATCACCACAACTAAGCTCAAACTGTGCGGTGTTTCCGGATGGTGAACACACTGCCGCCATCGATGGCAATCAGGCGTATGCCCTGTGGCAACCCTACAGCTGCTGTCAGCGCCGGGGACAGCGCTTTTTGGGCAGTACCGATATTTAAAAAGGAGTTTTTATGCCGAAAAGAAAAGCCGTGTGGCTGATGGTCAGTTTGCTGGTCAGTGGGATAGCGCAAACGGGATGGGCTGAAAACGGGTTGACGGTTTCTCTGCCCCAGGTCAATCGCGGTGCTCTGGGCTATGGTGCAGATGTCAGTGGCGCGATCTCAGACTCCCTATTTTATACTCTTGGCGGTGGTTCGGTGATTTCACAACCAGCTACCCGCCGTTCCCTGACCCAACTGGGCGGACTGGAACTCGGCTGGAGTTCGGATTTGATGTGCGGCAATTTTGATTTAAAAACCACGGTCGGCAACCAGCTAAACGGCATTACCGCCGGGTTTAAGAACCTGATGAGTGAGGTGATCCAGGGGGCAACCGGCGCGGTGGCCAGTCTTCCTGCCATGGTCATTCAGCGCGCCAATCCGGGTCTCTATGACATGCTGACCAATGGAGTTTTGCAGGCCAATGTGGCGTTCGACAAGGCCCAGTTTAATTGCCAGAACATGGCCAAACGGATGATGGATTTTGCGCAAAACAGTAAATGGACCCAATCGGCCGCGATGCAGGAATACAAAACGCAGGTGAACAGCGGGGATGCGGATGCGGTGAGGGTGAATAATGCTGGCAGCAAATCGACAGGGACAGGCGGGCATCAATGGATTGGCGGTAAGAAGCAGGGAGGCAAGGGACAGAGCGCTATCCGGCCCACCCGTGATTTAGCCAGCGCAGGGTTTAATATGATGAATCATCTGCCAGTGCTGAGTCAGGCTTCCGTCAGCCACCCACGTTGTGATGGCGGTGCCTGCACTCAATTCCAGAATGCCACCGAAGCGGCAGAAGCCGTGGTGAAGGTGCTGGGCGACCGGGCTATCCGTACCTGTGCCAATGCCGCGGAATGCACCAGCGGCGGGGCGTCCCAACAACCGGGCGCGACGGTGGCTGGCACGGGCTTTGCCCCGATGCTGGAAGAAGACACCAAAACCAATATTGAACAGCTGGTGAAACTCCTCAATGGCACGGAAAAACCCACTGCCGCCAATCTGGCCAAACTGAAAACCGGCAGTCTGGCCGTGACCAAAGGGGTCATTCAGGCGTTGCAGCGAGACCCGGACAGTGCCGCGTTGACCGCGCGTCTGGCGGGGGAGCTGGCGATGGCCGAGACCACCGAGACCGCATTGCTGATGCGGCGAATGTTAATCACTGGCATGTCAGAACCCAATGCAGCGGCCCAGCCGGAAGCCCTGGCAGAAGGGGAACGGCGGATTGATGCGCTGGATCGGGAAATCAATGCGCTGAAAAATGAGATGTTGCTGAAACGGGAACTGTCGCGCAACGCGATCCTGACCATTATTGAACGGGAAAACCGGCGGATTGAAGCCCATCCCCAAAAGCAAGTGCCGGACAGTACTGATGCGCGTTTTTATCAGCTGGAAATGCCTAACAGTGAACGGCGGTAAGTTGATATGGCAGTGATGATCACCACATTGAGAAAAGGTGTTGTGCTATTACTGATTATTGCTTTGGTGATGGTTATCAGTTTAGCGATAGGCTGGGCCGGGCTGCATCAGGCGGAAAATATCACCGAGATGCACCATTGGGTGATTGAGACCAAGGGATTTTGGTTAGTCTGGCGATTATGCCTGTATGCAGTGCTGGTCTGGGGTAGCCGGAAAATTGGGCAAAGGACAACACACCAGCCGGAATACCGCACAACACTGATACGGATGATGGTGGTCAGCCTGCTGTTTATTGTGCTGGGTGAATATGCCCTGTCAGGCTCGATTGAGGTAACGCAATGACCACCAACAGCTATCTGGAATACTTTCTGACCCTGCTCGGCTGGGTGGTCAATAACGGGTTATGGCACATTCTGATTGCTACGGGGCTGTTTACCCTGCCTTTGGTGATAAAGGTCATCGCTGTCTGGCTGAAAGTAAGAGAGTGTGGCGAAGAGGAGGGCAGTGGTGGGTTGCAGTCACTTGCCCGGATTGAAAATACCTTGTACGGTGCCTTTTTCGTGATGGTGGTGTGCTGTGTGCCGCTGGTCAATGTCAGCCTCACTACCCTTCAGTATGACTCGTCCCGCGCCAAAAGTTGTGGCACCTGGACACCGCAAGCACCGGATAAAAGTGGCTATGCGCCGGTGATCTCCAGCCTGAATAATCAGACGGCGGCGGTGCCCCTCTGGTGGGCCATGGTACATCGGCTGTCAAAAGGGTTAACGCAAGCAGCGGTAGCCTCCATTCCCTGCCGGCCGGATTTAAGGCAGCTGCGTTTTGAAGTACAGCATACCCGTATCAGTCATCCGGCACTGGCGGCGGAGTTACAGGATTTTACCAATGACTGTTACGCACTGGCACTTTATCAGTGGAAACAACGGGATCAGGGACAAACTACCGAATCGGCCATACTGCATGATATTGAATGGCTGGGCAGTCGCACCTTCTTATCCGGCGATTACCACACCCTGCAATCCCGAACGCCTAGGGCACCATTTCCGTGGAATGAAAACCGGGACAGTGGCCGGCCCAATACCGGGCAGGGCGGTTATCCCACCTGCCAGGCCTGGTGGTCAACCCCAAAAACCGGACTGGAGGCCAGAGTATTGGCCCAGGCCGATCCGGGATTATGGCTGCGTTTGTCGGCCGCCCTCAAAATGCTGGGCAAAGAAACCCGTGAATATAAAGAAGCGGTGATCCGCCGTCTGGTCAGCCCGGTGAATCTGACCGTATCTCAGGAAGGCTATGTGTATGCGGGCTATGGAGGCAACGCGGATTTTACGGTCTGGGACGGTTCCAATCGGGTCGGTGCGGCGGCGGGGACGATATTAGGGGGATTGATCAGTGCCCCGATGTTTGATGCGGTACGCCAGGCTTTACCCATGATGCAGGCGGTGATCCTGATGGCGTTGTATATCCTGATCCCGTTGATCCTGCTGTTTGCCGCCTATGAATTTAAGACGGTGCTCACACTGACGTTCGCCCTGTTTGCGTTGAATTTCCTGACCTTCTGGTGGGAAACCGCCCGCTGGCTGGACAGCTATTTACTGGACGCCCTGTACGGCTCTGATACCCATAGCCTGTTGAATCTGGCGGGTTTTCAGAATACCTCGGATGATTTGATTATGGGGCTGGTGATGGGCACCCTGTTTATTGTGCTGCCGATGGTCTGGCTGGGCGCACTGGCCTGGGCCGGGGTGCGAATGGGCGATATGGCGGGCATGATGAGTCAGGGCGTGGGGCAGGTCAGGCAGTCAGCGGGCATGTTCGGGCAAATGATGATGCAGAAGCTGTTATCCAAAGGAAAGTAGTCAAATTAAAACTAAATTTGATATTTTTCTTTATTTAACCTATTGATAATTGTTTCGATAATTAAAATAAGTAATGCTGATGCGTTATTTTTTAATTTGTTCTCATCTAAATTCAGGGGTTATATTTACATAATTAACGCGATATTTATGATGTGTGTCACAAAGGGGTGAGGTATTTAATGCCATTTTAGTCAGTGTATATTATATATAAATGGCTATACTTCCATGTTTATATCGATACCCTTTTTAGGGTAATAGACGATATTTAATTATTATAGAGGCCTCAAGGGTTGCAACCGTTGAGGCTTCGCTACTTATTATGATGGGAATGAATACTAAGTTGATCAGATAAACTATCTGCATTGGTGTTATCATCGTTAATCTGATGACTTTCCGACTGTTCTTATGAAATCGAATATCACGCTGTCTGAACCTGAACGTATTACATTACAACAACTGGCTTTGAATCATCCACACCGGGATATCCGTACGCGAGGAACGGGGTTACTCATGCTTGCCAGAGGTCTTAAACCCCGTCAGATCGCCGCTGAGATAGGATGCAGTCTCAGAGTTATCTATGACTGGGTTCACGTCTGGTACGATTCAGGGATAGTTGGATTGTTAGGTGGCCATGCCGGAGGCCGTTATCCCGCGATGACATCGGAGATGATTGCCACGGCGGTTAACGCCGCTAGGGCGGAATCTCTGACACTGGCCCGAATCGCACAGAAAGTAGAGGACAAGCATGTCCCGCTGCCCTGTACGCTTGAGACGTTGGCAAATACCCTGAAAAGACAGGGGCTCACCTATAAACGAGCCCGCCTGTCTTTAAAAAAAACGAAATGAAGCGGAGTTTGCTGAAAAAGCCGCTTTGCTGAATAAAATGAAAGTGGGCGCGCGGTCGGAGCATTACCGGCTGGTCTATCTTGATGAGGCGGGTTTTTACGCATCCCCACCGGTGCAATACGGATGGAGCCCACGGGGTAAGCCTCATGAAACAGAGCCGCAAAATCATGTCAGACGGTCAGTGTTGAGGGCGCTAAACTACACCGATAACACGCTGTTTTATCCGATAATATCGGACAATGTCACGCGGGCTGATGTCATTGATTTTTTAGCGTAGATCGCCCAACAAGGCGATGATCGCCTGACATTTGTCGTGTTAGATAATGCGCGTATTCACCATGGGCTCGAGAAAGAAATAGAACGTCGCTGGTTACAGGAGCACAACCTGTTTTTACTTTATCTTCCCGCCTACAGCCCGGAACTGAATCTGATTGAAATCGTCTGGAGGCAGGCTAAATACCACTGGCGACGTTTTATCACCTGGACTCAGGAAACAATGGAATATGAGCTAAATACGTTATTGGCAGGTTATGGCAACAAATTTGCAATTAATTTCTCTTGAGGACTTATGTAAAAAACGTTATCCCATTTTTACATCGGATTAGATGTTTTATTTAAATGATTTTATAAAATTGTAGGTCATGTCCAATATGTTTTCATGATTTTTAATGTGTCACAATGAGAGGAATCGATTTACTGACTTAACTTAAATGTTAAGTTTATTTTTTTCGTTATTGAATTAATAATGAAAATAGTTAAATTAGAACACATTTAATGTGTTGCCAAATGGATTAAAAGAAGTGATGAACGATAACAATGAAAAGAGTAAGAACAGGAAGAATAAAAAACACGTTGATTATTTTATTCCTTACAAAACAACGTATGACTTACGTTTAAGTAAAAAGGAGCCTAATTTAATCAACATACTGAGACAGGTTCAAGGCTATGAATATGGCTTTTTTACCGTGTTGGGTGTCCGCCCTTTGTCTCAACGGAATGGAGGAAAAATAATTCCATTTATGTCGTCAGATGTCGGTGTGGTAAATATGCTGTCAGGACATTAAAAGCCATTAAAAACCCGAATAATGTTAATGATATGTGTGTGCATTGCCAGCATCTATTTAGTCAAAGGCGTAAAGAAATCTTTCACACGACAGGAAACGATGTGGATTTGTCAGAACTAACCGGTATTCAATATAAAACTCCTTTGGAAATTAAAGAATAAGAAAATAGTGTTGTGCTTCGGGATTGAATTATCGGAATACACCTTATTCCTTATACATGAGAGCAGTTTTTTGCATGGAGTAGTTCATTGAAATAAAATAAAGTTTTTTAGGCTAGGGATTCACAAGGGGCTGTGGAATAACTATCAAATTTGGCAATAGACGGCTAGTCTCTCCCCTAACTATACCGGAAACAACTTACGGTACCATTATGCTTAGAGCAAGAACGTCAATAATTTTGAATTAAAAAGGTAAAACAAGAAATTAAACCGACGTGTCAACTACTATTTTCACGATTTGTTCTCTGACATGTCTTCTGGAAAGTATTTATTACCTTTGTAACAAAATAACATCTAGTTCATGTTTTTTATTGATATCAGAACGTGTATCATCTATCTTTATGATAAATTTAAAAATATTCATTATTATGATCACTATTTTATGGAATGGTGTGATCTTAACGTTTTATTTAAAGAAGTACCTATAAGAAATTATATTTTGGTTTTTATTTAACCACAATAACCCTGTTAATATTGTGAAATCTCGCCCTGCGCGCGGGATAAGGAATACTCCTATCATTTTGAAACGCTATTTAGATCGTAATTAAAACCCCACCTTGTTGTTATCTCATAAAACAGGGTGGGATGGCATAGATCTACAGAGATTCTAAATTAAATCTAAAGAAAACTATATTTTCTTCGATTTGCTTTTGACTAATTTAATAATCCAATCATTGAATGATGAAAACTCTGCTTCTTCAATCCAATATTCAGGAGGAACATCAGGGTAAAAAATAGAATAGCAATTTTTATTCTCTTCCAACATCCAAAAACCGCCAAAATATCCTGTTTTAGGTATAGATGTCGTCAATAATAAATTAGGATATAGATCCTCACCATATCCATCAAATACTTCTTTTGAAAAGCTCTTTATTTCGGCTGGCTCTAATACTTCAATTCCAGCAGTAATTTCACTTGAAAATATATCTACAGAGCCAACATTTTCAAGGAAATATTTATATTCATCAGGAAGTAATATATTGTTATTACTTTCAAAGCTGGTAAGTTCAGTGTGATTGAATTTCTTTTTTAGAATAAATGAAAATAATTCCCCATCGCCTAAATCAATCAATTCACCATTGCTTTTTACAAGCCATTCATTCAATAAGTTATAAGCATCAACAATATTCATCATATCACCTTAAACGACTCAATAGATTCCATATTTTCCCACCTACCTTCTGATAAGGTATGTGGGTTCTTAACGCAGAGCCAGTTCCATGTATTGTCCCTGTATGTGGATGTTTAACAGGAATTAAATTCCACCATTCATTTGTTCCACCATTTTTCAGTGGGATTACATGATGAGGAGTTGCTCGTTTACCATTAGCTAGTGTAGGCCAAGAGTTTCCTGTTTGTTTCTCCCATTCTCTAATTAGACCTTTTTCATTCTCACTAAAATGCTCTCTCATTTTTCTATTCAGTTTTGATGAACGTTCTTTTACAACGGGTAACTTATCTCTGATCATTCCTTTCTGACGCTCACCTATTTTAGATAGTGACCATTTATCGACATCATCAAATATTTCTTTTAAAGGACAGCTAGCTAATCCTAAGGGGTCGACTCCCCTTGTTGGGTTTTGTACATAGCTATATAAGCTGCTTCCACCCAATAATCCAATCGGGTCTTAGGAACGATTCCGGTGCGGTCATACTTTTTTAAGCGATTTTTTCTTTGACTATCAGCTTGTTAAAGAACCATTTTTACCTGTTCCGCCCATCCCCGCGAACCTAAAACGCCGATGTGCACTTTTGGCCTGTTTTGCGA
>NZ_JADEUG010000031.1 GCF_015163665.1 Xenorhabdus sp. BG5
ATGAGAGTTACCTCGTATTTTGTATTTTGTATAAGGATTAGACACCCATATCAAAACCGGTAACTCTCAATCTTTCAAGATCCAGTGTCAGTTCAAGTCACGACTAATACATATAAATTTAGGGCGAGTTTGGTTAGACTGTGTATCAGCCATCGTTTTTACCTTACTTAAACGGTTGTTGGTTATGCGCCCTGTATGTGTTGCGAGCACTACGGGGCGTTGTGTTTTATATTCTGTTTCTTATGTCATAGTCTTGTCTGCGTTATGCTACCCGTGATATCAGCGATATGTTGCGCGATCCAGTTATCAATTTCTGCTTCAATAAAGGCTACGGAGCGCGAGCCAATTTTGACTTGTTGTGGAAATGCGCCGTCACTAATCAATTTGTAGATCCACGTTTTGCTGTAACCCGTTCTGCGTTGCACTTCCGACAGACGGATCAGGCTGGTTTTCAATACTGCCATTGTCATGTTTTATTCTCCTGTTACCGAGTCCTTGAGCGCTCATCGCGGAGACAGGCGGATCATTGAAAAAACAAGACATAATGAACGGCGTTAACTCTTTTTCTCCCGATGAGAATTAATTTTTAGGTTGCATTATCGGTTTTTTCTGTCACGCAGCGGTTTGGCGAAGTCATACGGTGTGATGAGTTTTTCCCGGTTTGCGTCCAGATAATCCGCCCACCACTGCATCATCAACCGCCGTTCATCCAGATGTTTAGAGGTGTGGATATATGCTGCCCTAACGCTGTTTCGTTCGATATGGCTCAGCTGGCGCTCGATGGCGTCATCGCTCCACAGGCCGGATTCGCCCATTGCCCCGCGTGCCATTGTGCGGAATCCGTGTCCACATACCTCGGTTTGAGTGTCGTAGCCTATGTTGCGTAAAACTCTGTTAACAGTTGTTGCATCCATAACTTTCGTGGAATGGTAAGCGCCGGGAAACATCACATCACTGTTACCGCTCAGTTTATGCAGGGTTTTGATAAGCCGGGTTGCTTGATGGCTTAAAGGCACAATGTGATCAGTTTTCATTTTCATACCGCGTTCAGAAAAGGGAACACCATTGATGGGGGATCGTGTGGCAGGAATTTTCCACAGGGCATTTTCAAGATCGATTTCCTGCCAGCGGGCGAATCTTAATTCGCTGGCGCGGACAAATGTTAATAGTGTCAGTTCGACGGCTATCTTGAATATTAAGTGTCCACGGTAGGTAGATAAGCGTCTCAGAAAATCAGGTAAATCTTCATGGGCCAGAGCCGGGCGGTGGTGACATTTTGCGGTAGTCAGTGCGCCTGCCATGTCGTTAGCTGGATTGAATTCCAGAATGTCATTCTGGACGGCGTATCGCATAATCGACGTGATGCGTTGGCATAAACGTTGAGCGGTATCATGCTTGCCTTGTTCATCAATGGCTTTGACTGGAGCTAACAGTTGGCTAGTGCGTAATGTGGTAATGTCACGTGAGCCAATGCAGGGGAAAATATAATGTTCAAGGCTACGCATGATCCGGTTGCTGTGATCTTCACTCCAACGTTTATTGCTAGCGTGCCAGTCACGGGCAACTTTTTCAAAGGTATGTTTCCTTTTCGCTCCAGCATGAGTCTCTTTTTTCTCGGCTTTGGGATCAATGCCTTGTGCCATCAGCTTTTTAGCTTCATCGCGTTTAGCACGAGCTTCGGCTAATGACACGGCCGGGTAGACACCAAACGCCATCCGGTCTTCTTTTTTATCGGTGGGTCGGTGGTACTTCATGCGCCAATATTTAGATCCGCTGTGACGTGATCTCCAGATAGAGACCGCCACCATCGGCAAGTTTGTAGGTTTTTTCTTTGGGTTTTGCAGTTTCAACTTGTCGGGCGGTGAGTTTCATTATTAGAGCATCTCTGTAATCGAATAATAGTAATAGTCAAATGGTAAGTGCCCCAGATTATGCCCCTCACTGCATATTGATTGCAACAGACTAAACTAGACGTAAAAATAATAGATCACACTGATTTTGTTATAGTTTATAAAAATTATTTTACTTAGACAGACCTCACTGGAAGTGGAGCTGGTTCCAATATCAATAACGATAAGTTTCATTTACTGGTTGCGGAAGATGGGAATGACAATATTAAGGGTTTTGCTATTGCCCAGGAGGAAAAGACACCTTCCTTCAATTGCTTGGTACCAAGAACTTATGGTTATGTTTTTGACTTGATGGTAAGTCAGGATGCCAGAAATCTTGGAGTTGGTCAGAAGTTACTGGCTGGTATGAAAAAGTGGGCGCAAGAAAATCATTATTCACACCTTGAACTGAGTGTATTATCCCAGAATTTTGATGCGATACGCTTTTATATCAGGGAAGGGTATCAAGAAGTCAGCAGAACGATGGCAATGACCTTGTGAACAAAAATAATATATTGAAACCATCAAAGGTTATACTTTGATGGTTATTTTACTCTTCATGTTTTTAAACAGTAACACCAAACTTATTAGGAAATAATATTTGCAGCAGCCCGATACTCTTTTAATACTTCATCAATAACACAACTGGTGCGGGCGGCAGATTCACCCGTGGAGGGACAATCGCCATTTCCTTGTAGGTTATTAATCACTGTCTGAATGAATGGCATTTGGATATGTTTTGGATTTTCGAAATGATATTGGTGTAGTTGGTTATTTTCGTCATAGTATGAAATGGGGGAATCACCAAATGTGGCAAAAACGATTTTGCCTCTTGTGCCGATAATTTCAACTTTATCTTCGCGAGAACTGGCGACAAAATTCCAAATACCAGCTCCCTGAACATGATTCTCGAACATAAATGACATGGAAACGCAGTCTTCGGCGGGATAGGCTTTTGCCTGTGAATTGGCATGTCCTTTGACTGAGATAATTTTACCCAGCAGGAAATCCAATATATCGAGTGTATGGCACGCTAAATCAACAAATAAGCCACCACCAGATATTTCTGGTTTCACAGACCAGGGTAAATTATCAGGATCTTGATAGATAGCCGCCATTTCCCTGAATTGCATGCAATTGACTATCCGTGGCGTACCAATTACTCCAGAATCAATTAATTCTTTTATTTTAATAAACCTCGGTAGTGCTCTGCGGTAATAAGCGACGAACAAAGGAACTTTTTGAAATCGGCAGATAGCAATCATTTCGTTGCATTCTTCAAATGTTAATGCCATGGGTTTTTCGACATAAACACTTTTGCCAGCTTGTGCTGCTAAGATAGTATATTTTTTATGGGTAGAAGGTGGGGTAGCAATATAAACAGCATCAACTTCCGGATCATTAATCAAAGATTCAGCATCCGAATACCATTTTCGGATATTATGCCGTTCGGCAAAATCTTTGGCTAAATCCGCATTGCGACGCATGACGGCGACTAATTCTGAATTCTCCAATTTATAAAAAGCTGGACCACTTTTTACTTCTGTTACATCACCACAACCTATAATGCCCCATCTTACTTTTTGCATTGTGTTTTTCCGATATATCAAATTGTTGATTTGTAGAATATAGAGGAAAGTTTATAACAGTACCGTTTTCTATTCTATATTTCTCTGTTCAACAGATTAGTTTCTTTTATATAAAAGTGGTTAATATTCAGCGTGTTATTTTAGGTGCTGTCCTGATCTTAAAAGTGGGCAACGCATTCTGGCGATACTTTTCTTCTATTGTGGCATAATGCGCGACTATCGGTTTTATCATTCCCTTTTATCCACTTTAAGAGCAACAGTTGTGTTAAGTACAAACAACATCACTATGCAGTTTGGCAGTAAGCCACTGTTTGAAAATATTTCTGTCAAATTCGGCAACGGTAACCGCTATGGTTTGATTGGTGCGAATGGAGCAGGTAAATCTACTTTCATGAAAATCCTGGGCCGAGATTTAACCCCAACTTCCGGTAATGTCAGCCTTGATCCTAATGAACGTTTGGGTAAGTTGCGTCAGGATCAGTTTGCTTTCGAAGAATATACCGTGCTGGATACCGTCATCATGGGGCATAAGGAGCTGTGGGAGGTCAAACAGGAACGTGACCGTATTTATGCGATGGCGGAAATGAGCGAAGAAGATGGTTATCGTGTCGCGGATCTGGAAGTCGCTTATGGTGAAATGGATGGTTACAGTGCAGAAGCGCGTGCTGGCGAATTGTTGTTGGGTGTCGGCATTCCTGTTGAGCAGCATTATGGCTTGATGAGTGCAGTAGCACCGGGCTGGAAATTGCGTGTATTGCTGGCACAAGCTTTGTTTTCCGATCCTGACGTCCTGCTGCTTGATGAGCCAACCAACAACCTGGATATCGATACTATCCGTTGGTTGGAGCAAGTGCTCAACGAACGTAACAGCACCATGATCATCATTTCCCATGACCGTCATTTCCTGAATACGGTATGTACACATATGGCCGATCTGGACTATGGCGAGCTGCGTCTGTTCCCTGGCAACTATGATGAGTACATGATTGCAGCAACGCAAGCTCGTGAACGTCTGTTGGCCGATAATGCCAAGAAAAAGGCACAGATTGCTGACTTACAGGCATTCGTTAGCCGTTTTAGTGCTAATGCTTCCAAGTCTAAACAGGCGACTTCCCGCGCCCGTCAGATTGACAAGATCCAGTTGGAAGAGGTGAAGGCTTCCAGCCGTCAGAATCCTTATATCCGCTTTGAACAAGAGAAAAAACTGTTCCGCAATGCGCTGGAATTGGAGGGATTAACTAAGGGATACGATAACGGACCACTGTTTAAAAATCTAAATCTGCTGATGGAAGTCGGCGAAAAGATGGCGGTAATCGGTGAAAATGGTATTGGTAAAACGACTCTTCTGAAGACGCTGATTGGTGAGGAAACGCCAAATAGCGGCACCATTAAATGGTCTGAAAATAGCACGATTGGTTACTATGCGCAGGATCATGCCAGTGATTTTAACTGTGATATGACGGTGTTTGAGTGGATGAGCCAATGGAAGCGCGAAGGCGATGATGAGCAGGCAGTACGCAGTATTCTTGGTCGCTTGTTGTTTGGGCAGGATGATATCAAGAAGAAAGTGGGTGTGCTTTCCGGTGGTGAGCAAGGCCGGATGCTGTTTGGCAAGCTGATGATGCAGAAACCTAACATTCTGGTGATGGATGAACCGACTAACCACCTGGATATGGAATCTATCGAATCTTTGAACCTTGCGCTGGAACTCTACCAGGGAACACTGATTTTCGTCTCCCATGACCGTGCCTTTGTTAGCTCTCTGGCTAGCCGTGTTTTGGAAATTAAATCTGACAAGGTTATTGATTTTAAAGGTACTTATGATGAGTATCTGAGAAGTCAGGGTATTGACGAGTAAGCCTTTGATATTAATAGAGAAACATCCAGCTCAATTGGGCTGGATGTTTTTTTATCATAATAAGTTTCCAACGATATATTTATGGCGACTGGCAAACTTCACATAAGGGATCTTGCAGCAATGTTATTTGGCGAAATTGCATTGTCATTGCATCGAAAAGTAATACCTTGCCATGACAGGTTTGCCCATATTGAGTCAATAGCTTAATTGTTTCCATTGCCTGCAATGAACCGACAGTTCCTACCAATGGCGCCATAACACCTGCTTCAACACAAGTCAGGCTGTTTTCGCCAAATAAACGGCTCAGGCAACGGTAACAGGGTGTTTCCGGTTGGTAAGTAAAGACGGAAAGCTGGCCTTCCATGCGGATCGCAGCACCCGAAACCAATGCTATTTTATGGCCATAACACAGACGATTGAGTTGTTCACGAATGGCAACATTATCTGTACAGTCGAGCACAATTTCATGTTGGCTGATTAATTCATCTAACGCCGGATCATCCAACAGTCCTTCAATGGGATTGATAGTGATGTGTGGATTGATCTCCCGTAGGGTCAGTGCCGCGGAATGCACTTTTGCCATACCAATACGCTCATCACGATGGAGGATTTGCCGTTGCAGATTGGAAAGGGAAACCGTGTCAAAATCCAGCAGGGTCATTGTCCCAATACCCGCCGCCGCAAGATATTGGGAAGCGGCGCAACCCAGCCCTCCAGCTCCCACTATCAACACCTCGGCTGATTTTAATTTTTCCTGTCCGTCGAAATCGAAACCACGTAAGACAATTTGTCGGTTATAACGCAACGTTTCTTTATCAGTAAGTTCGACTGCCATGTTTCATATCTTCTTAATTATACGCATTAAACTTCAAGTTACATTTACAACACGCTATGAAATCACACGCATCTTGAAGTTAGATTGGTATATTAGTTTTTCAATTACTGGTTATTTCAATAAATAGTTAAAAAACTCGATTTGTACCGTTTCACCAGCAGTAACATGCCCACGTTCCCGTTCCAACACAATAAAACAGTTGCCGAGGCTATATGAACTAAAGATATGGGAGCCTTGATGCCCTGTAGTTTGTACCTCTAATTCACCTTGTTCATTAAGTGAAGCAATACCACGTTGGAAATCCAATCTGCCAGGGGATTTTTTCAAAGGTGTTGTCGTCTTGGCCGTGAGACGCATAGGTGGTTGCCATGCAGAAAAACCCGCTAGATGGGCAATCAACGGTTGTACCAATTGGTAGAACGTGAGCACGGCAGACACAGGGTTACCTGGCAGGCCGCAGAACCAGGCATTTTCCAATTTTCCAAAGGCGAAAGGTTTACCCGGTTTGATGGCGAGTTTCCAAAAACTGATTTTTCCTGCTTCCTCTAAAATCTGTTTGGTGTAATCCGCTTCACCAACAGAAACGCCACCGCTGCTGATCACTAAATCAGCTTGTTTATCTGCTTCAATAAAGGCCTGACGCAATGCATCAGGTTCATCGCGGATTACGCCAAGATCGATGATTTCACAATCCAGTTTTTCCAGCATCAGGCGAATAGCAAATCGGTTGGTATCGTAAATTTGGCCTGCCTGTAAGGGTTCACCGATGGCTTGTAACTCGTCACCGGTAGAAAAAATGGCCACTTTCAGTTTGCGAACAATATCAACCGTTGCAATTCCTAGCGAAGCAATCAGCGGTAATTGTGCTGTGGAGAGTTTGATCCCTTTTGGCAATACCACTGCATTTTGACTGATATCTTCCCCAATGGTGCGAATGTTCTGCCCCGGTTTTACCGGATGGGTGAAGCGAATTCCTGTTTCGGTAACCTCCGTTTGTTCTTGCATAACAACGGCATCAGCGCCAGAAGGAATGGGAGCACCGGTCATAATGCGGATGCAACTGCCATTCGGCCATTCCTGCTGAAACGGCATACCAGCGAGCGCCTTGCCTGCCACTGGCAAGGTTTGGTTTTCGTTAAGATCTACCAGGCGAATGGCATAACCATCCATTGCTGAGTTATCAAACGAGGGTACGTTGATCGGGGAAATGATATCCGTAGCGGTAATTCTGCCCGCAGATTCGGTCAGGTTAATGGTTTCTGTCGTGGTCAAAGGCGTCGCAGTGAGGGGAATGGTGTGTGCCAGTAATTTTTCTAGTGCTTGCTCAAGTGAGATTAAGTCTGAGGTATGACAATGATCCATAAAAACTCCCTATATGCCGCCAATTGCGGGCGCGTGTTTATTCTTGTATTGAACGCATTATGGCAAAGATTGCATTGATGGGGAATGACAGGCGATAGTGACTGCCACAGAGACGAAGTTTGTTAATAAAAGATGTATATCATATTCATGATTTGTTATAGATTTATCATATCCACAAAGCCAATTAATTTCATTAACACTTAATTACTATGGAAAATCAATCTATTACATTACGTAGTCGTAACTATCAAGCTTTTCAGATTGCATTAAGCGGTTTCCTCGCTTTGGTTGTTGCAATGGGAATAGGACGCTTCACTTTCACCCCACAAGTTCCATTGATGATCGCTGAGTCACAACTCACATTAACGAGCGCGGGGATAGTCGCAGCATTCAATTACCTCGGCTATCTGGCGGGTTCTTATGATGCTATGCGGGCGCAACGTTTTGTGGAATACCGTTTGTGGAGCGGTTTGTGGGGAGCCGTCATTATCACCCTGCTTTCCGCATTGTTGGATGGACCGATATTGCACAGTATCGCCCGTTTTTTTATTGGCTGGGCAAGTGGTTGGGCGTTGGTATTAGTGGCCGCATGGACGAATGATGAATTGTCAAAATTGAATCGTCCTGGGTTGGGTGCAGCCGTTTTCTCCGGGACAGGGGTGGGGATTTTTATTAGTGGCATGGTAGCAATTGGGATCCAGTCCTGGCAGATGAGTGCAGCCAGTGCGTGGATGTTATATGGTATTTTTGCGCTGTTATTCAGTATTTATGTCAGTCGTTATCTACCCCGCAGCGGTGAATTGCACCGTCCGCAGACGTCAATCCAAACACTGAGCCTGACACCGGAAATCAAGCGATTGGTGTGGTGTTATAGTCTGGCGGGATTTGGCTATATTTTACCTGCGACGTTTCTTTCCCAAATGGCGACAGCGCGTTTTCCTGATAGCTTGTTTGCCCAGTTTGTTTGGCCAATATTTGGCGGAGCTTCGGTCATTGGCATTATGTTAGGAATTTTGTTACGTAATGTCTCAACATCCCCAATTCGTCTGGCGGTGACGTTATGGCTTCAGGCACTAGGCATCCTGATTGCGGAAATGTTGCCGGGCATTGGTGGTTTGATGATTGGGGCATTGCTGGTAGGAGGTGGATTTATGTGTGTCGTTCAGCTTGCTTTGCAGTATGGCCGTGAATTGGCGCCCAATCATGCCCGTTATATGGCAGGATTGCTGACCACGGGCTATGCGCTGGGGCAATTGGTCGGGCCAATGTTATCCGCTATTTCGACATGGCTTACAGGCAAACTGGAACCTGCTTTGTATATCGCATTTATTGGGTTGCTCATTGCTGGTTTACTGGTATTTTATCGCACCAATCCTCATCGTGAGCCATCCTGATTTGGTGCATTGATGATATACAGGTATAGTTATGCGCTTATTCGTGCATGCGATATATGCGTAGAACAAGATAAATAAAGTCGATATTGTGTGGTATTACATTCGCTGATATCTGCGTAAAATAAGCATCCTGATTTCCCGTCAAGTAACGGAAATATTTACCTTGGAGAAACTGATGTCATCCCTAAGTACAGAAGCTGCGCTAGTGCATTCGGCACTGGTTGACCGTGGTCTTGAAACCCCACTGCGTGGACAAACTTTGGAGCCAGAGGTGCGTAAAGTACGCATTGAGGAACACATGACAGAAATTATGAAGCTGTTAAATCTCGATTTGAGTGATGACAGTTTGGCAGATACGCCCGGTCGTATCGCGAAAATGTATGTGGATGAGATATTCTCAGGGTTGGACTATAACAATTTCCCGAAAATTACGCTGATAGAAAATAAAATGAAAGTAGATGAAATGGTGACAGTGCGTGATATTACGATGACCAGCACTTGTGAACACCATTTTGTCACTATTGATGGCAAAGCCACGGTTGCTTATATCCCTAAGGATAAAGTTATTGGTTTGTCGAAGATTAACCGCATTGTCCAGTTTTTTGCGCAACGTCCACAAGTGCAGGAGCGCTTAACACAGCAGATCCTGATTGCACTACAAACCCTGCTTGGCACAAACAATGTCGCTGTTTCCATTGATGCTGTCCATTATTGCGTGAAAGCGCGTGGTATTCGCGATGCGACCAGTACCACAACGACGACTTCTCTGGGAGGGTTATTTAAAACCAGCCAGAATACACGACAGGAATTCCTGCGTGCTGTGCGTCACCTGCATTTGTCATGATGAACTCTTATTATCATGAAACACAGTTGTAATGGGGTAATGTGTCAGAGAATTGAGATACTTGATAGTGTGCGTGGTTTTGCCATTTTGGGAATATTGTTGCTGAACATTTCCAGTTTTGCTTTGCCATATGCAGCCTCTATGAATTTGTTTTATAAAGATTCAGTCTCGTTCTCTGATGTAATGACATGGTCTGTATTGAATACTTTTACTCAGGGAAAATTCCTGTTCATCTTGACGCTGTTGTTCGGGGCATCACTCGAATTGCTTCGGCAGCGGGGACGTGATTGGAATATTTCCCGGTTACTGGTTTTGGCTGTTATTGGTTTGTTGCATGGTGTGTTGCTATGGGATGGCGACATTTTGTTGTCATATGGCGTTGTTGGCTTATTGGCATGGCGTTTTATCAATACTCGTCAAAAGTTGTTTGGTACAGCGGCGACTTTCTATTTATTCGGCGTAATGATGTTTTACCTGCTAGGACTCTTTCCCTTAGGGGAAAATAATGCATTTTGGCAGCCTACACCGGAAGATATTTCTTATGAAAGCTACTGGAAAATGTATGGTGGATTATTGGCCATAGAATACCGTATTCGTCAGATAAGCGGCGCGATGATTGTGGTGATTGTGCAATATGGCTGGCAAATAATGGGAGTCATGCTTTGTGGCACTATGTTACTGCGTAATGGTTGGTTGAAAGGAGAGTTTAGCCGTAAACATTACCGCCGATTGGCATTATGTCTGATCCCTGTTGGTATGGTGGTTCAGGGGATTGCTTTGTCGATACAATATTTATATCCCTACAGCTATTTTGCATCCTGGACAGTCCGCTACACCATCACCGAATTGGCAACACCGTTGCTGGCATTGGCGTATATCGCATCGATTTATGGATTTTGGCCTGCCATTTCGCGTTGGAAAATCACGTTTTGGCTCCGGCAGGTCGGGAAAATGGCACTGAGCAGCTACTTGTTACAAACACTGATTTGTACCACACTTTTTTATCGTTTTGAGTTATTTGGACAGTTTAGCCGTTTGGAGTTAATGGCATTTATTCCCTTTATCTGGGCATTGAATATTTGGTTTGCTTGCTGGTGGTTGCAACGTTATTCTCAGGGACCGATGGAAAAGCTCTGGCGTAGCTTAACAGCAAAATTGGCTGGTAGGGTTTAGTGGAAGCGCTTTGCCAACCATTTTATCTCTGAGAGATTTTAAGAGGTTAATAGGTTGCAGTTTTAGTTTTGTCGGCAAACTGCAACTTTTATCCATTCTTATTTCTTTTGTGACTTCTTATCTAATTCCTGTAATTCCTCTGGTGATACCGCAGGGTAGCCTTGAATTCCTGTTGGTACGGTATGTGGTGCAGGGATAGGCAATAATGGGCCTAAAAAGCGAGGTTCACGTTTTAAAATATAGAGATCAGTCAAGGCGCCAAGACGAGCCAATACTTCCCTGATACGGATTGTCATCATATTTTTGGGGGAGGGAACCACATAACATTGCGCTTCTATACCAAAATGCATAGCGATAAACAGGGCTCGTTCGCAGTGGAAGCGTTGAGTGATGATAGTAAAATCGTTGGTATCAAATACCTTGCGGGTTCTGACAACTGAGTCCAATGTTCTAAAACCGGCAAAATCCATCACAATGTTACTGGCTGGAATTCCTGCCTTGATCAAATCTTTCCGCATGGTAATTGGCTCATTATAACTATGCTGGGCATTATCTCCGCTCAATAGCAGGTATTTGACTTTACCGCTGTTGTAAGCATTAACCGCTCCCTGGATACGATAAAAATAATATTGGTTATATGTACCGGTCTTATAATACTTGGATGTGCCGAGTACCATACCGACTTCTCGCTCAGGCAGTTGACTGACATCATCAAAAATGTAAGGAGCGGTTTTCCAGCTAACCCAACGGTCAAGCATCATGGCTGCCAGAATAAGAACAGCAATGATAAAAATGAAACCAGTAATCAAGCGCTTCCACATGATTTTTATTTGCCTTATATGTGCTGGTGAACCAATGCCGTAAAGGCTACTTGACTTGAAATATTGAAGCAAGTATTGGGGGATCATATCGGCACTAAACTGATTCAATTTAAAAAATATAAAGCAATTATTTATGATTTATCTGGCCAGATTATTATTTGATTACTTTTCAAGCCTGCCAATATGACTGGCAGGCTTATTACCAATATCAGAATGAAGTGCGTTTATAGACGCGATATTCTGGTTTCCAGAAGTTGCGCTCAATCGCTTCATCCAACGCATCTTCCGATGTAACAATCGCTACGCCTTGAATTTGGGCTTTTTTCGCCACTTCTTTGGCTATTTTGCGGGAAACATCCTGGATGTCATCAATCAGTGGCAACAATGGACCAGAACCTGTTTGCGCCAGCGGTGAACGATCCGCTAATGCGCGGCTGGCAGCCATCAACATATCATCGGTAACACGTTTGGCGCCAGCAGCGATAACACCTAAGCCGATCCCTGGGAAGATATAGGAGTTGTTGCATTGTGCAATTGGATATTCCTGACCGTCATATTTTACGGGTGCAAACGGGCTTCCTGTAGCGACCAATGCTTTGCCTTCTGTCCAATTGATGATGTCTTCCGGGCGAGCTTCCACACGTGATGTTGGGTTAGACAGAGGCATCACGATGGGACGTTCACAATGCTTGTGCATTTCACGAATGATCTCTTCGCTGAACAGACCTGATTGACCAGAAACACCAATCAGAACGGTAGGCTTGGCGTTGCGAACCACATCCATCAATGAGAGAGAATCGCTGGTGACATCCCACGATTGCAAGGCGGAGCTTTTTTGTACCAATGCACTTTGGAAATCCAGTAAGTTTGGCAGCTTGTCAGTGAGGAGGCCAAAGCGGTCAACCATAAACACACGGGCACGAGCTTGTTCATCACTCAATCCTTCAGATTTCATTTGAGCAATGATCTGCTCTGCAATACCACAGCCAGCTGAGCCAGCACCGAGGAATGTCACGGTTTGATCTTTCAATTGGCGTCCTGCGGCACGGCTGGCGGCAATCAGGCTACCTAAAGCGACGGCTGCGGTGCCTTGGATGTCATCGTTGAAGCAGCAAAGCTCATCACGATAGCGGTTCAACAGTGGCATGGCGTTGTTCTGGGCAAAATCTTCAAATTGCAGCAGTACGTTAGGCCAGCGACGTTTTACGGCCTGAATAAATTCATCGACAAATTCATCGTACTCTTTGCCAGTAATGCGTGGATGCCGCCAGCCCATATACAGTGGGTCATTGAGGAGTTGTGGGTTATTTGTCCCTACATCCAGAACCACAGGCAGGGTATAAGCAGGGCTGATCCCGCCACAGGAGGTGTACAGCGACAGTTTTCCAATAGGAATACCCATGCCTCCGATTCCCTGATCCCCCAGACCAAGGATGCGTTCACCATCGGTAACAACGATAACTTTTACATTTTGCTTGGTGGCATTTTGCAGCATGTCATCAATGTAAGCCCGGTTTGGGTAGGAGATAAACAAGCCACGGGCACGGCGATAAATATCAGAAAAGTGTTCACACGCAGCACCAACGGTTGGCGTGTAGATAATAGGCATCATTTCGCTTAAGTGAGCATCAAGGAGGCGGTAGAACAGCGTTTCGTTGGTGTCCTGAATATTCCTTAAATAAATGTGTCTATCGATATCGTTTTTGAAATCGCAATATTGACGGTAGGCGCGTTCGGCCTGTTCTTCTATTGTTTCAACGGCCTGCGGCAATAAGCCATGTAAATTGAAATTACTGCGTTCTTCTTCTGTAAAGGCACTGCCTTTATTCAGCAGAGGGAATTCCAACAAGATAGGACCAGCGTAGGGAATATAGAGAGGACGTTTACTTTCGTGTTCCAGTTCCATGATGCTTACTCTTTGAACTTATCAATAACAAAATCGGCTATAGATCCTAAGAAGATAAAAACAATAAGTACAGTAAATGTTACTTAGATATGATTATCATGAGCAAAAATGAGAGATAACATACAGAATTCGCTAATAAAATGTTATTGGATGATGTATGTTTCAAAATGTATACCGTTCTGCTTTTGTACAACCAAGAGCAGTTAATGTGTATTCTGTCGCATTCCATTGTGATAAATGGTTATTTTCACCTTCCACCAAGACTGCTCGCTTGATGGATTGACAATTGCCACCTGACATATTCATGAAAATCAGTGCTGCCTGTAATGGGGGTAAGCTTGGATTGAATGCAGCATTTTCTGCATAACGGCCGGTATAAATTTTCCCTTGTTCATCTTGTAGGGCAATTCCTGCGTGGGATTGGCTATAAGGTGCATGACTGCGGTTCGCTGCATCCAATGCTGCCTGCACCAATTCGTCACGGGTAGCTAACTGATAGCCGTGATTAACCTCATCCAGCAACAATGGTGTGTCAGCTAAATCGCTTGGGCCAAAGGCTTCTGGCAGGTAATCGGCCAGAGTTAATGCGGGACGGTTGGGGAGGCAAACTTCCAATTGTGTTCCACTATTCAGTTCATTCATAAATTGTCGGCAATGGCCACAAGGTGAATAATTGACAGTGATGGCAACTAACTTCTTCTCACCACGCAGCCAGGCGTGTGTGATGGCCGATTGTTCTGCGTGGATAGTTTGTTGTAATGGAACGTCAACAAATTCCATATTGGCACCGAAATAGAGATGACCACTTTCTCCCCGCGCAATTGCGCCAACATAAAAATGGGAAACAGGAGCAAAGGAATAAGCCGTAGCAAGTGGCAATAAGGCTAACGCTAGTGCCTGATCATCCAATCCGCAGAGCTGTTTAATTGATTCCGCTTGCTCTGCTGTCAGCATGGCTGGAAAATCGTCGTTGCCAATATAAGGTAATAGGGCTTTTTGTAGTTCAGGTGTGATTTCTGACCAAATAGCGTGAAAACGAACTTGCATAGAATGATCTCCAAATTAATTGAAGGTCATTCTAGGACGTCTGTTCAGGTTTGCAATGTGATAAATAGCATATAATTAATGAAATTCGTGTAATAAATACATTATTTTATTAATCTATATCAAATTTTTACTATTTTGTAGTATTTGTTTACTTTGTTGCTACGTTTTCGTAACCAGTAAAACCATAAAATGATTAGCCAAACAGATGCAGCAATACTGGAAATAGAAAAGGTGCAATCAGTGAGGTAATAATGCCGCAGGTCATTAAGGCCAGTGAGCTGTATGCCCCTTCAACATGATCCATTTCCGCACAGCGAGCCGTTCCCACCGCATGAGATGCTGTACCCATTGCCAACCCTCGTGCCGCCTGGGTTTTTATTTTCAGGGCGTTAAATAGATTGTGACCAAAGATAGCCCCCAAAATACCGACCATAATGACACAAGCTGCGCTAATAGCAGGAATACCGCCAATAGAATCGGCCACAGCCATAGCAATTGGGGTTGTCACGGATTTGGGGAGAACAGAGGCCGCAATTTCAGGCGTGGCACCTGCCCATAATGCGATGGCAGTCCCCGTAACCATTGCGACAATGCTGCCCACAAAACAGATGCTAATAATAGATTTCCACTGGGCACGGATTTGATGTAGCTGTTCATACAGCGGAAAGGCCAGGGCAACAACAGCAGGTTGCAGCAAATCGTTCAGTATCCGGCTGCCGGTAAAATAGTGTTCGTATGGTGTATGTGACAGCAACAGCAGGGGGATGATAACGGCCATTGATATCAATAACGGATTAAATATAGGCAATTTGAGTCGCACGGATAGCTTTTTAGCGCAGTAAAATACAATCAGGGTTAACGGTAGTGACCACCAAATATGACTTAACATTTTTCTTTCTCTTCCGGTTCTTGTGATAACTGTTGTGATGGATTTGTGGGTGTTGAGATGAATTGAGTTGAGGTGTGTTCTTGCTGCGCAGTATTCGTTGGGCTGGTATCCATTTGTTGTGCACCAATAATGATACGTTCACGATGAATATAGTGGGAACTGTAGGCAACAACGACCATTACAATCACTGTGCTAACGATACAAGAAAGCAGAATAGGGAGCATTTGTTGGCTAAGCTGTGGGTAATAATCCATGATCCCCACTCCAATGGGCAAAAAGAGCAGTGTCATGTTTTTCATCAACAGGCTACAGCCTGGCTTTACCCAGTGTGAGGGAATAATTTGGGATGCGAGTAAGCCAAACAAGAGAAGTAGGCCAATAATACTACCGGGGAGAGAGAAAGGAAGTTGTGCCGAAATGATATTCCCCGCGATCAGGCACAAATAAAGCAGCGCGAATGCGCGCAGGTATTGCCAACCTATTATCAGCACATTTTGGAAAGACATAATCAATAATTCCTCAATATAACGAGGGTTTTATCATACGACTAACATTATAAATGTGCCATACATCACATTAAAAAGCGGGCCCTTTTTGGAACCCGCTTTGTTATCTAATTAATAATATCTGTCAAAAATATGCAACGATCATTTAACCAGCATACCTGGCTGGGCGCCACTATCAGGGCTTAGCAGGAAAATATCTTTTCCACCAGGGCCTGCCGCCATCACCATACCTTCTGAAACACCGAAGCGCATCTTGCGTGGTGCAAGGTTAGCAACCATCACTGTCAGGCGATTTTCCAGCGCCTTGGGATCAGGATAGGCTGAGCGAATACCAGAGAAGACTTGGCGAGTTTCACCTCCGAGATCAAGCGTGAGTTTCAGTAACTTATCTGAACCTTCAACAAAATCAGCCTGTTTGATCAGTGCGATTCTCAGGTCAACCTTGGCAAAGTCATCAAATGCAATGATGTCCTGAATGGGATCATCTGCCAGTGGGCCTGTTACGGTTTGTTGTGGTTCGATGCTCTCTTTCGAATCAGCGACCATTGCTTCAATTTTCGTCATTTCAATGCGGTTGAACAGCGCCTTGAATGGTGAAACAGCATGGTTTAACAGAGGTTGCTGAATGCCATCCCAGGTCAATTCAGTATTCAGGAAGGCTTCTGCTCGTGCGGCCAAAGCCGGAAGTACAGGTTTCAGGTAAGTCATCAGCACGCGGAACAGGTTAATCCCCATTGAACAGATTGCTTGCAGATCAGCATCACGGCCTTCTTGTTTTGCCACAACCCACGGTGCTTGCTCATCAACATAGCGGTTAGCCAGATCGGCCAGTGCCATCATTTCACGGATTGCCTTGCCGAATTCACGGTTGGTAAAGTCTTCTGCAATACTTTGTGCAGCATCGACAAATTTCTGGTATAGCACAGGATCAGCGAGTTGCTCCGCCAGTTTGCCCCCAAAGCGCTTGTTGATAAAGCCTGCATTGCGTGAAGCAAGATTAACCACTTTATTAACGATATCGCTGTTTACACGCTGAACAAAATCTTCCAGATTCAAATCAATATCGTCAATGCGGGAAGAGAGTTTTGCCGCGTAGTAATAGCGCAGGCAGTCTGCATCAAGGTGTTTCAGATAAGTACTGGCCTTGATGAAGGTGCCACGGGACTTGGACATCTTAGTGCCGTTAACCGTGATATAACCGTGGACAAACAGGTTGGTTGGTTTACGGTAGTTACAGCCTTCCAACATAGCAGGCCAGAACAGACTGTGGAAATAAACGATATCTTTGCCAATAAAATGGTAGAGATCGGCTTTGGAATCTTTCTTCCAGAACTCATCAAAATTCAGGTCATCACGTTTATCACACAGATTTTGGAACGAGCCCATATAGCCAATGGGGGCATCCAGCCAGACATAGAAATATTTACCTGGCTGATCAGGGATCTCAAAACCAAAATAAGGTGCATCACGGGTAATATCCCATTGTTGCAACCCCGCTTCGAACCACTCGTGCATTTTATTAGCCACTTGTTCCTGCAAGGTGCCGGAACGTATCCATTTTTGCAGCATATCGCTGAAAGCAGGTAGATCGAAAAAGAAATGCTCTGTGTCACGCATTTCTGGCGTTGCTCCAGAGACAACAGAACGAGGATTAAGCAATTCCGTTGGGGAATAGGTGGTTCCGCAGACTTCACAGTTATCGCCGTACTGATCTTCTGCCTTACATTTCGGGCAGGAGCCTTTGACGAAACGGTCTGGCAAGAACATACTTTTTTCGGGATCAAATAATTGAGAAATCGTCCGGTTTTTAATGTAACCGTTCTTTTTCAGTTCCAGATAAATTTTGGAGGCAAGTGCTTTGTTCTCTTCGCTGTGCGTAGAGTGGTAATTATCATAGCTGATGGCAAAACCAGCAAAATCCTGCTGATGCTCTAGGCTCACCTTGGCAATCATCTCTTCTGGAGAAATACCACTTTGCTGGGCTTTCAGCATAATTGGTGTACCGTGGGCATCGTCGGCACAGACAAAGTGAACCTCTTTGCCGCGCATTCGATGATAACGAACCCAAATATCAGCCTGAATGTGTTCCAGAATATGACCGAGATGAATTGGACCGTTAGCATAAGGTAACGCACAGGTCACCAATAATTTGTTCGCGACTTGAGACATAGTTAGGATCTGACTTCCGTAAAGTGTAAAGGGTTTTTGATGTTACCTGATAAGGCGCGTTGCTGCTAGGGTAACGCGAGATCTTCGTCACTTTTACTGGTTGCCTTTATCCGAAGTGGTTAGCTTCTGTTATGATGGCTGAACAGTTTTAGGTTTGAGAAAGATAAATCAAAAGGAGCTGGGATGAACTCACAATCCCCGGAGCAGACCAACCCTGACCTGCTGAAAGAACATGTTGCAAAGATATTAGCAACATTCAAACATCCGACTTTAGAACAAGATTTGATTGCCCTGAAAGCATGGCATCATTGCACTATGCTGGATGGGGTATTGCATATTGAATTAACCATGCCGTTTGTCTGGAAACGTGCCTTCGAAATATTAAAGAAAGAAACCACCCAACTTTTGCAATCCGTAACGGGAGCAAAATCCGTTGAATGGCGATTAACCCATAATATCAGCACATTACGCCGATCCAATAATCTACCAGGTGTTAATGGCGTGCGCAATATCGTGGCAGTCAGTTCAGGGAAAGGGGGCGTAGGGAAATCCAGCACAGCGGTGAATCTGGCACTGGCACTAGCACAGGAAGGCGCAAAAGTGGGAATTTTGGATGCGGATATTTATGGCCCGTCTATCCCCAATATGCTTGGTACAGCCAAAGAGCGCCCGACTTCCCCTGATGGACAGCATATGGCGCCAATTATGGTTCACAGCATGGCAACTAACTCCATCGGCTACCTTGTTACTGATGATAATGCAATGGTATGGCGTGGTCCGATGGCAAGTAAGGCCTTGATGCAAATGCTGCAAGATACGCTGTGGCCGGATCTGGATTATTTGGTGATTGATATGCCGCCAGGAACAGGCGATATCCAGCTAACGTTGTCCCAGAATATTCCGGTGACAGGCGCGTTGGTTATCACAACACCGCAAGATATTGCCCTGATCGATGCGATGAAAGGCATCGTCATGTTCCAGAAAGTCAATGTGCCAGTGTTGGGTATTGTTGAGAACATGAGTACCCATATTTGCAGTAACTGCGGTCATCATGAGCCAATTTTCGGCACGGGTGGGGCGGCAAAACTGGCAGAAAAATATGATTGCCAGTTATTGGGGCAGATCCCACTGCATATTTCACTGCGTGAAGATCTTGATCGTGGTGAACCAACAGTAAGCAGCCAGCCTGACAGTGAATTTGCCGATATTTATCGTGAAATTGCTGCCAATATTTCTGCGAAAATGTATTGGCAGGGCGAAAAAATTCCGACTGAAATTTCTTTTCGTGCAGTTTGATTAATGAGTTTAACCGCATGTAACAGCGGTTGCGTAGGAAATGTTGGTCAATGGCTCAATTGATACAGAGTCATTGAGCACTGCTCAATGTTTTCTACGCTTTTTATTTGCAGAATATTTTCCATCAGGGGCATAAAATTGCGGGATTTTTATGCGAAGCGTATCGAAAAAAACGAGACTTATCTTGTTTACTCTGGAATAGAAGTCATTAACTCCCTATAATCCGTCAAACATGGTGTTAGCGAATACCATATTTCTACTTTATTTTTTTCTTTTTTAACCAGGTTATTTTTAGTATGGCTGATGAAGCACATAAGTGTACAATCGTAGGTATTTCAGGTGCCTCCGCCTCAGGCAAAAGCCTTATTGCCAGCACACTTTATCGAGAATTACGGGCTCAGGTTGGTGATCACAATATCGGCGTTATTCCAGAAGATTGCTATTATAAAGACCAAACTAACACCCCGATAGAAGAACGTTATAAAGTTAATTATGATCACCCAAATTCAATGGATCACAATTTACTATTCGAACATCTTCAGGCATTGAAAGCTGGAAAATCCATTGAATTGCCACAATATGACTACGTTGAGCACACCCGCAAACCTGAATCTATTCATTTTGAACCAAAAAGAGTTATTATCCTCGAAGGTATTCTACTATTAACAGACAAGCGTCTACGCCAAGAGCTGGATTTCTCCATTTTTGTCGATACGCCACTGGATATTTGTTTGATGCGCCGCATCAAACGTGATGTGAATGAACGCGGACGTTCATTGGATTCCGTGATAGATCAGTACAATCAAACTGTGCGCCCAATGTTTCTGCAATTTATCGAGCCATCGAAAAAATATGCCGATATTATTGTGCCTCGTGGTGGGAAAAACCGCGTGGCCATTGATATCTTAAAAGCCAAAATTGGTCAATTTTGCGAATAATCTGTTGTTCAGGCATTCATAAGTTAATATCGTATTTGAGAGGAAATAATGCGACTCTGTGACCGTGACATTATTAAATGGCTAGATGAAGGTAAGCTGGTAATTACCCCTCGTCCTCCTGTTGAACGTATTAATGGGGCAACTGCTGATGTGCGCCTTGGGAATCAGTTTCGTGTTTTTCGTGGTCATACTGCCGCCTATATTGATTTGAGTGGCCCGAAGGCGGAAGTCAATGCGGCACTTGACCGTGTCATGAGCGATGAAATCACTTTGCCGGATGGAGAAGCCTTTTTCCTTCATCCTGGCGAATTGGCTTTGGCAGTAACACTGGAATCTGTCACACTGCCTGATAATTTAGTCGGTTGGTTGGATGGTCGCTCATCTTTGGCACGCCTTGGTTTGATGGTTCATGTTACTGCACATCGCATTGATCCAGGTTGGCAGGGGCAAATTGTCCTGGAATTCTACAATTCAGGCAAACTGCCTCTAGCCTTGCGTCCTGGCATGGTAATAGGTGCATTGAGTTTTGAACCGCTTTCTGGCTCTGCTGAGCGACCTTATAACCGACGTCAGGATGCTAAATATAAAAATCAGCAGGGAGCCGTAGGTAGCCGAATCAGTGAGGATTAATCTTTTTTGGTAAAAGCCTTCTGGTGAAAAATGGTCTTCTTGTGAACACGAGACTGGGGAAGTCATGAAAAGGTTGTTGACGACACTCATTATTTTGTTGGTAGTCATTGTGGCCGGCCTGACGGCATTGGTTATGCTGGTTAATCCAAATGATTTTCGTGGCTATATAGTCAAACAAGTACAAAAGAAGAGTGGCTACCAGCTCGTGTTGCGGGATGACTTGCGTTGGCATGTTTGGCCCAAGTTAAGCATTCTGACCGGTGAGATCTCCCTGACTGCTGAGAATGCCAAGGTGCCGACTATTGTGGCAGAAAATATGCGTCTGGATGTGGAGTTGCTGCCACTGCTGTCTCATCAACTCTCAGTCAAAGAGGTAATGTTGAAAGGGGCTGTTTTACGGTTAACTCCGGATAGCCAGCCGAAAAAGCAGCCAGAAGCCCCAATTGCGCCGGAAAGTGATATTCATTATCCAGTCGTCACAGGAAGCCAAGCTTGGAAACTGGCTATTGCCAGAATCAGATTAGTGGATAGCTTACTGATCTGGCAAACCAACGAGCATTCCCAATTAAATGTCCGTGATCTCAATTTATTGCTGGAACGAAGTGATCAAGGTCATGTTAACCTTAACCTCCGCAGTAAAATCAATAAAAATCAGCAAGAGCTGTCATTTGAACTCGATTCGTCGGTAGATATCTCTGATTATCCACAGCAGCTATCGGCCGACATTAATTCCTTTGAATACCAATTACAGGGAATTGGGTTACCGTCTGCGGGTATCCAGGGAACGGGCAGTGCCATAGTGAAATATCAGACTGCACCTGAATCAATTGCGTTGCAAAAAATGGCATTGACGATGAATGATGGGAATGAACTGAAAGGGAATATTACTGCCGTTTTACAAGATAAGCCGCAATACTCTGTCAACTTGAGTTCGCCAAAATTCAATTTGGATAACTTGTTAGGGTGGGATGCCTTACCGAAAAATACGCCGCAGGCAAAACATGATTATCGGGTTGAAAATAATTCTTTAAAACCGGTGATTGCAACCTCAGTTTCGGCATTGTCTAACTATGACCTTACCTTTTTGCAAGGGTTTGATGCTGATATCTCATTGACAGCAGATAAATTTATTTATCAGGGTATGGATATTGAACATTTTGGCCTGGAAGCTATCAATAACAGAGGCTTGGCGGAAATCACAAAATTAAGTGGCAACGTGTTTGGTGGGCATTTTGCGCTGCCGACATCAATTGATGCCACGGTTGTTCCTGCAAAACTGTACACAAAGCCGCTCTTGCAAGGGATTGAGATACAACCTTTGTTAACTGCATTGGCATTGCCATCGATATTCAGTGGTCAGCTTAATGTTGACGGTGATCTTTTGGGAGAAGGTTACGATGAGTACGCGATTTCTCATTATTGGAAAGGTGATTTGAATATTGATCTAAAAAATGCGCGTCTGGAAGGATTGAATATTCCTCAACTTATTCAACAATCTTTTGCACGGGCAACAGATCAAGTCAGCCAACCTACAAATACAAATGATTTCACTGAAGCTAAAAATATGTCAGTGAAAGCCCAATTGGAGCGCGGTGAGGTTAAAATCAGTGAACTTGCGGCAACTTCAGGCATGTTTAATATTAAAGGACAGGGAAAAGCCAATTTACTGAAACAGAATACTGATGTTTCATTATGGGTGCAATTAACCAATGGATGGGGTAAGCAGAACGAATTGGTACGTCGCCTGGCGCAGTTAAAAATCCCACTGCGGGTTTATGGTGACTGGAACAACCTGCAATATGCGTTGAATGTAGAACCCATGTTGCGCGATGAATTACAGCAGAAGGCCAAAAAATCGATCAAAGATTGGCTTGAAAATAACAGCGACAATGAAAACCTTAAGGCGCTGGAAGATCTGTTGAATAAAAAATAGGTGATCGCTTAAGCGATCACCTGATCTACTGAACCTACTATTTCTATTAATACCCTACAACCTGATAATAGAAGTTCGGAACCCAACCTAATTGAGGTGTCGTGACGGATATTGTTAAGGTATCCTTCGACAAACCATCCCCGTTTGCATTGCCTCGTTGTGTTTTGACATCAGCCAGGTAAGCGGGGCGTTGATTATCAAAATTATCTCCGACAACACTTGCTTGGCATGAGATGATGCCATTTGGCAAAGCAGTGGGCAGTTTGATTTTGTAGAAGTGGGTATAGTAAGTCACTCCGCCGATCTCGGCTGCATGAGAATCTCCAATGGGTTCACTACCTACCGCAACCCCATTTATCATGAGTATTTCACCCAGCTTGATGATGGTGTGTTCATCCGTGATTCGACGTGACTCAATACCTAATCCAATCAGATTACCCAAGCCTAAATTTCTTACAAAGGCTTGTTTATCAGGAATATCCGCCCCGTTTTTGCTTTTCGCCAATCGGCTATTAGCATCAGCTTTGGCTGCCACCGCATTGGTATTGGCATCACTCGCTAATACCTCAACTTTGCTGATGTGAGTATCAACCTCGACTTTG
The DNA here is from genome assembly GCF_015163665.1 of Xenorhabdus sp. BG5. Classification (GTDB taxonomy): domain Bacteria; phylum Pseudomonadota; class Gammaproteobacteria; order Enterobacterales; family Enterobacteriaceae; genus Xenorhabdus. The sequence goes on from NZ_JADEUG010000031.1 coordinate 23,682, forward strand.
CTATAAGCGCCTACATCAGAAGCGGTAAGTTTAATATCGGATAATAGGGCCTTACCATTGACGGTGCGTGTAAGTGGCACTCGGCTATCTGCATTGTTATTAGCTTTATTTGCCAGACTCTTAATATCTTCAAGGCGATTTTCTACCTCTATTTTAGTATAGGCATTCACATCGGAGGCCGTCAGATCAATATCGGATAACAGAGCCTTGCCATTCACCGTCCGAGTCAATGGGACTTTGTGCTCCGCGGTGTTATAGGCATTATTGGCTGTCTCCTTGACTTCATCGATAAGGATGTTGATCTCCGCCTTGTTATAGGCATCTACATTGGCTGCGGTGAGTTCAATGTCTGTTGACAGTTCTTTGCCATTGACCTTACGGGTTGATGGCACTTTGCTGTCAGCAAGTTGAACAGCTGAATTTGCTGTCTGACTGGCGGCATCAGCCCGTTTTTCAATTTTGCTGATACTCTCATCAAGTTCCGCTTTATTGTAAGTTCCAACGTCAGCGGCATTCAGCTCAATATCCGTTAACAGCTCTTTGCCGTTGACCTTACGAGTTGATGGCACTTTGCTATTGGCATCTTTACTCGCTGTCTCAGCGTTGTTATAGGCAGATTCTGCCAGCTTATCGACCTTGCCGACACGATCATCGATTTCTGCTTTGTTATAAGTACCGACATCAGCCGCAGTCAGCTCAATATCCGTTAACAGCTCTTTGCCATTAACCTTGCGAATGGATGGGACACTGTTAGCAACATCTTTAAGCGCTTCATTTGCGAGCTGATTGGCAGTATCTGCCAGGGCCTTAACATCCTTGATCTGGGCGTCAGTTTCGCCTTTGTTATAGGCATCAACATCCGCCGCAATCAGTTGAACATCTGCTGACAGCTCTTTGCCATTGATTTTGCGGGATTGTGGGACTTTTTGGTTAAGCTCTTGGATGGCTTGATGGGCGTTATCATTGGCAGTATTAGCCAGTTGTTGGACATTATCAACTTGTGTTTTGACACCGCTGATAAGGTCATCCGTTTCCTTCTGGTTGTAGGCATGGACATCGGATGCTGTCAATTCAATATCCGTTAACAGCTCTTTGCCATTGACCTTACGGGTTGATGGGACTCTATTCTTGACATCTTGAATTGCGGTATTCGCGTTGTTATTAGCAGATTCCGCCAGCTTATCTACCTTACTGACACGGTCATCAATTTCCACTGTATTGTAAGTGCCGACATCCGCTGCACTTAGCTCAATGTCAGTGGTCAGCGCTTTGCCATTAACTTTGCGAGTTGATGGGACACTGTTAGCAACCCCATTAAGGGCGTCACTTGCACGTTGATTGGCCGTTTCTGCCAGTTTGTCAACCTTGCCGATGCGATCATCAATCTCTGCTTTGTTGTAGGTATCAACATCTGCGGCAGTCAGGTGAATATCTGCTGACAGCTCCTTACCATTAACCTGACGGGTTAACGGGACCTTGCTCTTAGCCTCTTGAGCTGCGGTATTGGCATTATTATTAGCGTTTTCAGCTAAGTTATTAACATTGTCGATCTGTACTTTGACATCTTTGATGATGGCATCAGTTTCTTCTTTACCATAGGCACCAACATCAACTGCGCGTAATTCAATATCAGATAATAGCTCTTTGCCATTGATTTTTCGGGATTCCGGGACTTTTTTGCCAAGTTCTTGAATCGCGGTATTGGCGTTGTTATTGGCCGTTTCCGTTAGCTTCTCAACATGACTAATACGATCATCGATTTCTACTTTATTATAAGTACCGACATCAGCCGCACTTAATTCAATATCTGTTGTTAACGCTTTACCATTGATCTTGCGGGATTCAGGGACTTTTTTGCCAAGTTCTTGAGTAGCGGTATTGGCGTTGTTATTAGCAGTGTCAGCGAGTTGCTGGACGGTGTTGATTCGATCATCAATTTCTTTTTTATCGTAAGTGTCAACATCATTTGCTGTTAACTGTATATCTGTTATCAACTCTTTGTTGTTGATCTTGCGATCTGTTGGGACTTTTTTGTCCAACTGTTTCAGGGCGTCGTTGGCACTCTCATTAGCTGTGTTAGCCGATTTCTCAACGTTTGCGATAAGCCCATTGACTTCCTGTCTGGTATAGGCATTCACATCATGTGCGGTAATTTCGACATCGGTTAACAATTCTTTTCCGTTTATTTTACGGGATAACGGAACCTTAGTGTTTGCCAGCTCAAACGCTTTCTTGGCTGATTGCTTGGCTTCATCAACAAGAGTGTCTGTTTGAATTTTGTCATAAGCGCCGATATCTGTTGTTGTCAGCTCAATATCTTTGGACAGTTCTTTACCGTTAATTTTACGTGTTGATGGTACATATTTATTTGTCGAGAGTACCAAATTAACCGATTCATTGGCTTGATTGGCTAATTCATATGCTGTTTTTACTGCCTTGGGCGTTGCAGCATGGACTTCGCTGTCACTGCCTACTTCATTACTTAATGCAACAAATCCTTTTTTTCCTAAGGTTGCGCTTGGGTGATTACGGCTTTCAGCGTGTTCTTTAATTTTTTCTCTCACATAATTACGAGAGGCAAAACCAGAAAGCAGTTCTTTTATCCACCCTGTCAGGCCATTGTTGCTAACCGTCAGCGCCATACGGATAGCTTGTTCCTGGGATTCTGGTTTGTAGAGTTCGGCACAATTTCCTACCGCAATTAATGTGCCATCTTTATCGAATAGGCCAATTTCACGAACCCACCAATTACCTTCACCTTCAGGAAGTATTTGTTCGGCGATAATTTGGCCGGGTGTCTGGGGATTGACGAGTAAGGCATCAAGTTCAGCGCGATGTTTTTCATTAATCAATCCGGATTGGTTGACATTGGGCATGGGTGAACTGCCACCACCATCACCTACAGCCATATGGGTAATTTCAAGTTTGATGCCTGATGAGGCTGCTTTTTCCAGTTTTTCTGTGCCGGCTTGTGTCAATAATGCAAAATATTTTGTACTCATATAAACCCTCACTTTATCAACAATAAATAGGTGTATTGCTAACTCAACCACAAGAGATATTTTGTAGGACTCTTGGGCCATATGAAGGCGGTGTGATATCTCCGCTAACTACCATTGAACGGGTTTATTGTACTTAGGGTAATCATGAACAAATACTTTAAAAATTAAATGAAACTGATAAAACTTATAGGAATAAAAAAAACCGGCTTTATGCCGGTTTTTTTCAGTAGGTGATATCGTCTTAAGATCGTGGGTTATATTTCTGCCATTTCTTCAACGGATAGTGGGGTAATTTTCACTTTATTGATGCGGTGGCTGGTGATTTCCAACGCTTCAAACAGATAGTCACTAATCTTCAATTGCTCGCCTTGTTGTGGAATGTGTTGCAGATGTTCCATCAACAAGCCTGCTAGTGTCTGATATTCCCGTTTTTCATCCAATAGCAGCGGCACATAAAGCACCAAATCTTCCAGTGGCATAAATCCATTGGCGATCCAATATCCTTCTTCCATGACCTGAATATCATGGCGAGCATCGATCTCTCCGCTACCTACAGGGAGATTACCTGTAATGGTTTCCATCACATCAGTTACTGTAACTACCCCTTCGACAGAACCGAATTCATCGACGACAAAGGCAAAATGGGTTTGTGCCTTACGGAATTGTTCCAACGCCTGTAGTAAAGAAAGAGATTCCGGGAAAATCAACGGTTGCTGAACTAACTTCCTTAAATCGAAAGTATTATGCATCAGTTGTTGATTAAGGATATCAATTACATGTACAACGCCAAGCGGTTCGTCACCACTCTGTTCATCTGTGACCACAATTCGTGTATGTGGTTTTTGTTTCAATAAGTTAGTCAATTTTTCCGTAGGGGAATGGACATCAAGATAAACCACATCATGGCGTGACGTCATGATGCTGCTGACGGTACGTTGTGCCATGCTGAGAACGCGGGCAATCATCTGGCGTTCCTGAGGCTCAAAGATTTCTTTGTTATCTGCATGATCTGCAATCAGGTCAGAAGTATGGTTATCCAACGCAGCGTTTTCACGTTTGCCATTTAAAATGTGAAGAACAGCTTCTGCGGTTCTTTCGCGCAGAGAGCGGGAAGCGCTCAAGAATTTGCGGCGATTGAACTGAGCGAACTGGTTTAGTGCTTCAATCATGATGGAGAAACCGATGGCAGCGTAGAGATAGCCTTTCGGAATATGATAGCCAAAGCCTTCTGCAACCAGGCTAAATCCAATCATTAGCAAGAAACTGAGACACAGGATCACGATTGTGGGATGCACATTGACAAATTTTGTCAGCGGCTTGCTGGCCCATATCATCAAGATCATGGCAATGGTAACAGCAGCAACCATGATACCAATGTGATTAACCATTCCTACAGCGGTGATAACAGAATCCAGAGAGAATACCGCATCTAAGACGATAATTTGCACAACAACCGCCCAGAAGCTGGCCCCTTTGCGTTGTTGATTAGTATGTAACGTTTTTCCTTCTAACCGTTCGTTCAATTCCATTGTCGCTTTGAACAGCAAGAAGATCCCCCCTATCAACATAATTAAATCACGGGCACTGAAACGGTGCTCCCATAAAGTAACCAGTGGATTAGTCAGGGAAATGAGCCAGGATAGGCTGAATAGCAGCAATATCCTCATGACAAGGGCGCAGGAAAGCCCTGTCAGGCGAGCTTTATCTCTCTCTTTTTCAGGTAGTTTATCTGCCAGAATGGCAATGAATATTAAGTTGTCTATTCCGAGAACAATTTCTAAAACGATAAGTGTGGCCAGACCTGCCCATATCGTCGGATCAGCGATCCATTCCATATAATTTGTTTTACCTTTTAGTGGGACGGCATTTGCCGACTATTAAATAATGCGTATTGAAATGCGAAATATCAATAGGTGATTTATCTCAGTTGGAAATTTTTTCAGCAAAAAAACATCACGACGATATCGGTTGCATCAATAACTATCACCGATGACCATTCCTGAGTTAACATGTGACTTCATTAACAAATTGCCCACTCTGTTTTGTTGCATACGGTATGTATACATTTGGTATTACGTATAGCATCTTGGGTGGGCGGCAGTCATTATTAGACGGGAGTTATTCATGTCCAAACAACAGATCGGTGTTGTCGGTATGGCGGTAATGGGGCGCAACCTGGCGTTGAATATTGAAAGCCGTGGTTACTCTGTATCTATTTTTAACCGCTCCAGCGATAAAACAAATGAAGTTATTGCTGAAAATCCAGGGAAAAAATTAGTTCCAAATTATTCCATTGAAGAGTTTGTCGATTCGCTGGAAAAGCCACGTCGTATTCTGTTGATGGTTAAGGCTGGTGAAGCTACGGATAAAACCATTGCATCGCTGATGCCACATTTGGATAAGGGTGACATTCTGATCGATGGTGGCAACACCTATTTTCAGGATACTATTCGCCGTAATCGTGAGTTGTCTGCACAGGGCATTAATTTTATCGGTACGGGTGTTTCTGGTGGTGAAGAAGGTGCATTGAAAGGCCCTTCAATTATGCCGGGTGGTCAGAAAGAAGCTTATGAGTTAGTCGCCCCAATTTTGAAAGAGATCGCAGCTCAGGCTGATGGTGAGCCTTGTGTGACTTATATCGGGGAAGATGGTGCGGGTCATTATGTGAAGATGGTTCACAATGGCATTGAATATGGTGATATGCAGCTGATTGCAGAAGCCTATTCTCTGTTGAAAAGCGCATTGAACCTGAGCAATCAGGCGTTGACTGACGTGTTCAGTGACTGGAACCAGGGTGAATTAAGCAGCTATTTGATCGAAATTACTGCTGATATTTTCCGTAAGCAAGATGAAGATGGAAAATATCTGGTTGACGTGATCCTGGATGAAGCAGCCAACAAAGGCACCGGTAAATGGACCAGTCAAAGCTCTCTGGATCTGGGTGTTCCAGTAACACTTATTACGGAATCTGTCTTTGCACGCTATATCTCTTCCCTGAAAGAGCAGCGTGTAGCTGCATCTAAAGTTCTGTCAGGCCCGGAAGTTCAGCCATTCAACGGAGACAAGGCTGAATTTATCGAGAAAGTTCGCCGTGCCCTGTATTTGGGTAAGATTGTGTCTTATGCGCAAGGCTTCCAACAGTTGAAAGCGGCATCAGATGAGTACAACTGGGCTCTGAACTATGGCGAAATCGCCAAGATCTTCCGCGCTGGTTGTATTATTCGCGCGCAATTCCTGCAAAAAATCACCGATGCATACAATGAAAACCCAGCTATCGCTAACCTGCTTTTAGCACCTTACTTCAAACAAATCGCAGATGAATATCAGCAAGCTCTGCGTGATGTTGTTTCTTACGGTGTGCAGAATGGTATCCCAACACCAACATTCTCTGCTGCAATCTCTTATTACGATAGCTATCGTTCTGCTGTATTGCCGGCTAACTTGACTCAGGCACAGCGCGATTACTTTGGTGCACACACTTACAAGCGTACTGATAAAGAAGGTGTTTTCCACACGGAATGGTTGGACTAATCATTAAATATCTTTATACCAATCTAACTTCAAGATGCGTGTAATGTCTCCCCGCGGGGCGGGGAGACATTAAGTTTCATATGGTGTTAAAAATGGCAACTTGAAGTTTAATGCGTATATAAGAAATAAAATTTTCCTAAAAAGCAAGGTGCTGAGTTTTCAGCACCTTTTTTATGAAATGACGTGAAGTAAAATTAAAGTATCAATTTGGAGGTTGCCACTTAAGCAATCGTTGGGCAAATCTCTCCAACCAGTGTGCTATCTCTGCATCGTGGAGATAAAGAAAGACGGCAAGGCAGAGGATAGTCAGGCTGAGTATTACCAGAACAAAAATATTATTCATATAATAATCACCCATTTTATCTGGTTAAATTATAGCAAAATTTAAGTTGTCTTTAATTTATTGGGCATTTTCTTAAAGCTAGCTTTAATCGGTTATTTTCCGAAAAGCAACTAACTCTGGCATAGCGATGCGAAGGTAATCTTTTGTATTCAAAATAATCGAACGTTCCAGACTACCTGCATTAAATGCCAATTCCTCATAGCGTTCGAATAAAAGCGGAGCGGCCGCCAGTAGCGTGTTCCATAACACGATAGCGGGCATTGTTAGTGTCTAATAGGGTAGTGGGGCGTGCAAAAATGTCGTTTTTTAGCAAAATATTCTCCTACGTAAACGCAAAGTAAATGATACCTATTTTTTCATGCTTGCTTCGGCACTTATTGATTTTGATCAAAATGACTAAAATAGATAAGTGTCACATTGTAATTCCATTTTTTTATATTCAGGTTTGGAATACTTCAGTAAAACCTAAGGAGTTTCAAATGGCAGCATCAACTTTCTTTATCCCGCCAGTGAATAAAATCGGTATGGGATGCATGGACGAAGCCGTCGAATTAATGAAAAATTATGGCTACAGGCAGGCTTTGATTGTCACTGACCGCGTGTTAAACGAGATTGGTGTTGTTGGAAAAGTTCAGGCCTTGCTGGCAGATGTTGGGATAAAAAGTGCAATTTATGATGGAACCAATCCAAACCCAACTACGATTAACGTTGGGGAAGGTTTGGCAATTCTGCACCAGCATACCTGTGATTGTGTGATCTCTTTAGGGGGTGGTTCACCGCATGACTGTGCAAAAGGTATTGCGCTGGTGGCAGCTAATGGCGGGGATATTCGTGATTATGAAGGCGTTGATCGTTCAGCTAAACCACAATTACCCCTGATTGCCATCAATACTACTGCGGGAACAGCTTCTGAAATGACACGTTTCTGTATCATTACAGATGTTGAACGTCATATCAAAATGGCAATTGTAGATAAAAATGTAACGCCTATTTTGTCAGTCAATGATTCTGCATTGATGGCCGGGATGCCAAAAGGATTGACTGCCGCAACGGGGATGGATGCATTGACTCATGCTATTGAGGCTTATGTTTCTACGGCGGCAAATCCTATTACTGATGCTTGCGCATTGAAAGCGGTGACAATGATTAGCAATTATTTGCGTCGCGCTGTTGAAGATGGCAATGACATGGAAGCGCGTGAAAATATGGCTTATGCCCAGTTTTTGGCTGGCATGGCGTTCAATAATGCTTCTTTGGGATATGTCCATGCTATGGCACACCAGTTAGGTGGATTTTATGATTTGCCCCACGGAGTCTGTAATGCGGTTTTACTGCCACATGTACAGAAATTCAATGCAAAAGTATCTGCTGCGCGTTTGAAAGAGATTGCGGCGGCTATGGGCGTTGAGGTAGGTGCTTTAAACGATACACAAGGTGCTGAAGCCTGCATCCATACCATCAGTGAATTGGCAAAAGATGTAAATATTCCGTCAGGTTTGTCTGAGTTGAACGTAAAAGAGGAAGATTTGCCTACATTAGCGACCAATGCATTGAAAGATGCCTGTGGATTCACCAACCCGATTCAAGCATCACATGAAGAAATCGTTGCTATCTTTAAGGCGGCAATGTAGTTCCAGAGAATAAGCCACTTCGTTTATATATTTGTTGGTGAAGTGGCCGCTATTTTTCAAAATCTTAATTCTTGCAATTGAAAATTAAGCTTTGGCTGGGTGCCGCTGCCGCAATTGACGAATAATACTACTGAGGTCGAGCTTTTGATCCTGGAGTAAAACCAGCAGATGATAGAGCAAATCTGCGGCTTCGTTGGTCAGCTCTTTCCGATCATTGACTGTAGCGGCTAACGCGGTTTCGACGCCTTCTTCACCAACCTTTTGGGCGATGCGTTTTGTCCCACTGGCATATAAACGAGCCGTATAAGAACTGTCCGGTGAGGCGTGTTTTCGGCTTGCCAGTAATTGTTCCAATTCATAGAGAAAACCCCATTCGGTTTGTGCAGGCGCAAAACAGCTTTCATTACCTGTATGACAGGTGGGTCCAATAGGCTCTACTAAGGCTAATAGGGTATCATTGTCACAGTCGGGATAGATACCAACCAAATTCAGAAAATGGCCGGAGCTTTCGCCTTTTGTCCATAATCTCTGTTTAGTACGGGAAAAAAAGGTCACTTTGCCAGAGTTGAGCGTGACATTTAGCGCTTCCTGATCCATGTATCCCAGCATTAACACGGTTCCAGAGATGGCGTGTTGGACAATGACGGGCATCAGATTATCCACTTTTTTCCAATCCAGTTTCTCTATTTCCTGAGTTGTTAATTGTCGTTCTGTCAACATGTCCTAACCTCAATGCCCTGTGTAGCAAGATATTGTTTGAGTTCGTTGATATTAATGATCTGTTTGTGGAAAACGGAGGCAGCCAAAGCACCATCAACATTTGCAAGCTGAAAAGCATCGCGGAAGTGTTCTGGCGCTCCAGCTCCTCCAGAAGCAATCAGTGGTACAGAACAGACATCACGCACTAATTTTAGTTGGGTAAGCTCATAACCATTGCGGACACCATCCTGATTCATCATATTCAGGACGATTTCACCAGCACCGCGTTGTTGCACTTCTTTAATCCAATCCAATGTTTGCCAGCGGGTTGCGGTTGTGCGCTTTTCATCCCCGGTAAATTGGTAAACTTGGTAACTGTTAGTCTTTTCATCAAACCATGTATCAATACCCACGACGACACATTGCACACCGTAACGATCAGCCAGACGGTTAATTAAACTTGGATCAGCCAAGGCTGGGGAGTTAATGGAAATTTTATCTGCACCGAATGCTAAAATTTGTCCCGCCTCTTCGACGGATTTAATGCCACCCGCTACGCAGAAAGGGATATCGATAACTTCAGCAATTTTTGCCACCCAGCTTTTATCTACCACGCGGCCGTCGGAAGAGGCGGTAATATCGTAAAACACCAACTCATCAGCGCCTTCCTGGGCATAGCGTTGAGCGAGCGGGACAATATCACCAATAATTTCATGGTTACGGAATTGTACGCCTTTGACGACTTGTCCATCACGGACATCCAGGCATGGAATTATGCGTTTTGCCAACATTGGATAGCCTCCGTCAGGGTAAATTTTCCTTCCAGTAGTGCGCGGCCGACAATGACACCTGCCACACCAGAAGCAGGTAGAGAAGAGATATCAGTGAGACTGCCAATGCCGCCGGAAGCCTGAAATTGGATTTGTGGATATTTGTGACTGATTTCCTGATAAAGCGCAATATTAGAGCCGTTTAATGTGCCATCACGGGAAATGTCGGTACATAAAACATGTTTTAGCCCGACAGGGAGATACTGCTCAATGACATACTCAAGGGTAGCGTTGCTGTTTTCTTGCCAGCCACTAATAGCGATTTGTTTTACCCCATCTGCATTGATGCGAACATCCAGTGCCAGCACAATGGCTTCTGCCCCGTAGTTTTGCAACCATTGTTTGACTAATTCAGGCTGTGTAATTGCCGTAGAACCAATAACAACACGGCTTGCACCTGCTTCAAGCAGGGTTATTATATCTGCCTCTGAACGAATACCCCCGCCAACTTGAACGGGAACAGTAACGCTTGCCAGTAGCTCTTTTAAAAGCACAATTTGGCGTTTGGCAGGATCTTTGGCACCAGCCAGGTCCACTAAATGCAGCAACTTAGCGCCTTCCTGTTCATATTGCTGTAAGCGAGAGAGCGGAGAATTGCCATAATCCCGACGTTGGTCATAATCTCCTTGATGCAAACGCACCACATTGCCATCGATTAAATCTAATGCAGGTATAATCATGCGATTACATCTCCAAAAAGTTTTTCAGTAGTTGCGCGCCTGCTGCCCCTGAACGTTCAGGGTGGAATTGCACCCCAAAGAAATTATCTTTTGCAATGGCGCTACTAAATGTATTGCCATATTCAGTTTGAGCAATCGTATATTCACCGACAGGTAGGGCATAGCTGTGAACAAAATAGAAACGGGAATTATTTGCGATAGAGCGAAACAGTGGATTATCTGTCAGCACTTTCACCTGATTCCAGCCCATATGTGGCAATGGCAAATCTGCGGTCACCATTTTTTTGACTGGTGCGTCAATGAGCTGCAAGAGAGGGATGTTATCACCTTCTTCGCTGATACGGGCCAGCAATTGCATGCCAAGACAGATACCTAATACGGGTTGGGTAAGAGAATTAATCAAGGGAATTAATTGTCGTTGTTCAAGTTGTTCCATCGCGGCAATCGCCGTACCCACTCCCGGTAGAAGTAGTTTATCGGCTGCCTGAACAATATCCGCATCTAAACTCACCGTCGGTTCATAACCTAACCGGCGGATGGCATAGGCAACGGAAGCGAGGTTAGCGCAGCCTGTATCTAGAATAACAACGTTCATCATAGTTTCCTTTACACCTTTCCTATAAAACACCTTTGGAACTCGGCAAAATATCGCCCTCTACGTGAATAGCTTGACGTAAAGTTCGGCCAAACACTTTAAACAGGCTTTCTGCCCGATGGTGATCGTTCTTGCCTTTAGTTTTCAGGTGTAAGGTGCATCCCATTGTGTAAGAGAGAGAACGGAAAAAATGTTCGATCATTTCTGTACTCAAATCTCCAACCCGTTGGTGTTTAAATTCAGCTTTATATTCAAGATGTGGGCGACCGGAAATATCCAGAGCACAGCGAGCAAGGCATTCATCCATTGGCAACATAAAGCCAAATCTGGCAATACCGCGTTTATCCCCCAGTGCTTGCTTTAAAGCTTCTCCCAGTGCGAGGCCGGTATCTTCAACAGTATGATGATCGTCAATATAGAGATCACCCTTGACTTGGATATTCATGCGGAAGCCGCCATGAGTTGCGATCTGATCCAGCATATGATCGAAAAAACCGACGCCTGTATTGATACGACTTCCTCCTTCACGATCTAACCAAATTTCAATATTGATAGTGGTCTCTTTGGTTTTTCGTTCAACATGGGCATGGCGATCTTTACAGGTCAGTTGTTCACAAATGACCGACCATCCCAGTGATTCTGGCTGGTAGCGAATGCCCCTGATCCCCATATTTTGGGCTAATTGTAGATCAGTTTCCCGATCACCGATGACGTAACTGTTGTCAGTATCAATGGCATTGTCTGCCAGATATTTTTGTACCAACCCAAGTTTGGGTTTACGGCAATGACAGTTATCTTCTGGCTTGTGTGGGCAAATCAGTACCTCTTCAAAATGGATACCTTGTGAAGTGAAAACCTGCATCATCAAGGCATGAGGTGGCTCAAAATCCGCTTGTGGAAAACGAGTTGTACCTAATCCGTCCTGATTAGTGATCATCACTAACTTATAATTGGCTTTTTGCAGGGCGAGTAAGGCAGGGATCACACCAGCTTCAAAAGCCAATTTATCAAGGCGATCAACTTGATAATCACTGGGGGGTTCGGTGATCAATGTTCCATCGCGGTCAATAAAAAGCATTTTCTGGCTCATGGATTTTCAGTTTCCTTGATTTGTTGAGGTTGATCGGAAAGTGCACTAATGGCACGAACCAACTGTTCACATTCATTCCGATTGCCGACGGTAATGCGCAGGCAATTTGTTAATCCTGGTTGTTTACGCTGGTCACGCAAGATGATCCCTTGTTCCCACAGCGTCTTGAATACAAGTTCTGCATTGATAAATTTCACCAAAATATAATTAGTTTCGCTTGGAAACACGTTTTCAACCAAGGCCAATTTACTGAGAGCTTGCTGGAGATAAGCCCGATTGTTGGTGATCTCTGCCACACGATTTCTCATTGTTGCAATACCTGCTTCGGTTAATGCTTGTGCAGCGATATCAGCAACAGGCGTCGCCAATGGATAAGGGGCAATCACTTTTAACATCAATGCGATGATATCGGCAGAGGCCAGCGTAAATCCACAACGTAATCCAGCCAAAGCAAAAGATTTCGAGAGGGTTCGCAAAATCACTAAGTGAGGATAGTCTTGTAGCCAACGGGTGGTAGCATGAGTAGTTGTGTGTTGTGGACAAAATTCGATATAGGCCTCGTCAATAGCAACGATGGCACGGTTACGGGCTAATTCAAGGATCTGGCGTAATGCCGCAGGATCAATCAGGTTGCCTGTCGGATTGTTGGGGCTACAGATATAGATTAGCTTGACACGATCCAGATTATTTTTGATAGCGGCAATATCTGGTTGCCAGTCGGTGCTGGCAGGAATTTTTTTCTGCTCTACGCCGAAGGTTTCAGCACTAACGCTGTACATACCATAAGTTGGTGGGCAAAACAGGACAGCATCGCGTCCTGGCTCACAAAAAACGCGGATCAGCAGTTCGATCGATTCATCGGCTCCGCGGCTGACAAGAACTTGCTCCGGTTGCAGGCCTGCATAATCGGCATAACGTTGAATGACGGTTGCTGGTTGGCATTCAGGATAGCGATTGAGCGTATTTTCGGTGAGTTGGAAATCGGGTGCGATGGGATATTCATTCGCATTTAACCAAACATCACCACGACCACCCAGACGGCGGGCAGACATATAAGGGACTAATTTGCGAACGTTTTCTCTTGCCAATGAATTGATATCAAAAACTGTACTCATGATTGTTCCATTCAACGCAGCCATACGTAATGTAACGGCATTTTTGTGCGCGATAAGCTGTTCTGCCTGTGCCAGTGTTTCGATAGTGGGGGCGAGTTTTTTTAATCCTTGCGGAGTGATCCTCTGGACGGTCATTCTTTTCAGAAAATCAGTCAGGCCAAGGCTGGAATAAGTTGAAGTATAGCCATAGGTAGGCAGAACGTGATTGGTGCCGGAAGCGTAATCTCCGGCGGATTCAGGTGACCAGTCACCAAGAAAAATAGAACCGGCGTTGGTAATCTGCTCAAGTAGTTGTTCAGGCTGACGAGTTTGGATGATCAAGTGTTCTGGACCATATTGGTTGCTGATTGCTACGCACTGGTCAAGATCTTGCGTAATAATTATCCGGCTGGCTTGCAAGGCTTGGATTGCGATCTGCTGGCGTGGCAAGGCTATGAGTTGGGTTTCAATTTCATGGATAACTTTTTTAGCTAAATTTTCATCGGGAGTTAGCAATATCACTTGGGAATCGGGGCCGTGTTCTGCCTGTGAAAGTAGATCTGCTGCCGTAAATACGGGATTGGCTCCGCTGTCAGCGATAACCAATACTTCGGACGGGCCTGCGGGCATATCGATTGCCGCGCCGTCAAGCTGTTGGCTGACTTGACGTTTGGCCTCTGTTACCCATGCATTTCCGGGACCAAAAATTTTGTCTACTTTGGCAACGGATTCTGTTCCGAATGCCATTGCGGCAATCGCCTGAGCACCACCGATTTGAAATATCTCGCTGATCCCACATAGTTGCGCAGCATAGAGTATTTCATCGGCAATAGGGGGAGGAGAACACAAGATAACTTTACGGCAACCTGCAATGTTGGCGGGCGTACCTAACATTAATACCGTTGAGGGCAGGGGAGCAGATCCGCCAGGAATATAGAGTCCAACTGAATCTATTGGGCGCGTAACTTGTTGGCAGCGAACTCCGGGCAATGTTTCGACGTCAATTTCTGCCGGTTTTTGTGCTTCGTGGAATTGCCGGATATTGTTCATAGCCTGTTGCATAGCTTGCTTAATTTCTGGGGGCAGACGAGCGGCGGCGGCATCCACTTCGTTGGCAGAAATTCGGATGGTTTCAACAATGGTTTTGTCGAAGCGTTGGCTAAGCTCTTGTAATGCCTGGTCGCCTCGTGTTTTCACGGTTGCCAAAATTTGTTTCACTGTATCGGAAATATCATCGGATGCGGCAATAGCCGGACGGGTCAGCAATATTTTTTGTTGTTCTGACGCACATGCTTGCCAGCGAATGATGGTTTTAAAATTAGTGTTCATCAAAGTTACTCCATCATTTTTTCAATTGGCAGAACCAAAATAGAACTGGCACCTAATGCCTTGAGTTTCTCCATCGTTTCCCAGAACAGGGTTTCACTACTGACCATATGCATGGCTACGCGATTTTGTGCACCTGCCAGCGGCAAGATAGTGGGACGTTCTGCGCCTGGTAGCAGGGAGATAATCTCTTCCAATTTGTCGTTGGGAGCATGCAGCATGATGTATTTGGATTCTCGTGCCTGAATGACGCCTTGGATGCGGAGCATCAATTTATCAATAAGCTGCTGTTTGGCCTCTGCTATCTCTCCATCACGTTGGATCAAACAGGCTTTTGACCGATAAATGACCTCAACTTCCCGTAAGCCATTGGCTTCCAACGTGGCACCTGTGGAAACTAAATCACAGATAGCGTCTGCAAGCCCTGCACGGGGGGCAACTTCGACTGAACCATTGAGAAGACAAGATTTGAAGAGAATGCCTTTTTGGTCTAAATAACGTTTTAATAAGTGAGGGTAAGAAGTTGCGATACGGGCATCTTGCAGGCATTCCACGTTGGTATAATCGCAATCAAAAGGCATTGCCAAAGAAAGCCGACAATCGCCAAAATCGAGGCGGCGCAATATTAGATAGCGAGGATCTTCTCCTTGTGCCCGGCGAGTCAGTAGCTCTTCTTCAAGCACGTTTTCCCCAATAATGCCCAGATCGACAACCCCATCCATCACAAGGCCCGGAATATCATCATCACGGACACGCAGAATGTCGATAGGCATATTTTCAGCGAATGCGATCAGGCGCTGTTGTTGTAAGTTAATTTTGATACCACAACTCGCCAGCAATGTTCTGGAGTCATCACTCAGACGGCCTGATTTTTGAATGGCTATACGTAAGCGTGTTTTATCTAGCATGTTTTATCCTATCTCAAGATTCAGTCATTAATTCCTAAAAATCAGATATAAAAAAACCCCCGGAAAATCTTCCGAGGGTTTTTATCGTATTCGTACCACCGGAAGACGGGTCAAATGTCTTCCAGCACACAGCAGCCTGAAAGACTAGTCAGGATGATGGTGGTGGTGGTGGTTAAACTGAATACGGTTCATATGTACGAGTTCTCTATTTTTTTACAAAGTTGTTTTTACAAAAGGTTTTATACAAAAATATGCTGTACTGAATAATGGCGGTACGTAACGTTATGTTTGTGACTAAGGATTGGTTGCTTGTTGTTTAACCTATACGATCTTGTGTATAAAAAGCAAACTTTATTTTAAAGAAGAAGTTTATTTCTTATTAACATATTGTTTTAAAACCAATATGTGTTTGGTTGCTATTAAACAAATAGATGAGTAATGTTAGCCGTGGTTATATAATGGCCTAAGAATCAACACGGCATCGCTTTTGGGAGGGTGGGGTGAGAAAAGTTTCCATTATTGGATTAGGGTGGTTAGGAATGCCATTGGCACAAGCACTACAAAGCAAGGGAATGCAGGTAGTTGGGAGTAAAACAACACCAGATGGTGTTGAAGCGGCTTGTATGTGTGGAGTAGATTGTTACCAACTAAATTTGGAGCCTCAGATTGTTTGCGATGCAGATGATCTTGATCAACTGATGTCTGTTGATGTGCTGATTTTGACATTGCCTGTTAGTGGTGTTGCTGGTGGTGGGAAGGGATATGTAAAAGCAGTACAACTGGTTGTTGATACTGCACTTTCGTATTCGGTTCCACGGATTATTTTCACCAGTTCTACTTCAGTTTATGGTTCATCTGTTGGTTATCTTAATGAAGATGAGTCCGTGTTCCCCGAAACTGAGTCAGCCAAGGCACTGGTTGAGTTGGAAAACTGGCTGCATCAATTACCTAATACATCGGTCGATATCTTACGTCTGGCCGGATTGGTAGGCAATGGGCGTCATGCAGGACGTTTTCTTGCTGGAAGGAAGGCACTCAGTGGAGGAGAAAGTGCGGTCAATTTGGTACATCAAGACGATGCCATTTCTGCCATTAAGCTTCTTATTCAACAACCGGAAGGTGGACATCTTTTTAATTTGTGTGCACCAATACACCCGAAAAGAGCAGAGTTTTATCAGTCAGCCAGTCGCCAGCTCGATCTGACGCCGCCAGAATTTTTACAGTCAGAAGGTGCAGAAATCGAAAGTAAGGTAGAAAAAATCGTTGATGGTAGCCGTATCTGTCGGGAACTAAGGTTTGAATATCAGTTCCCAGATCCCGGCAGAATGCCAATGAGTTAATAAAATACTAAGTAAAACCTCAGCTTATTTCTATCATAACAATCTTTCTGAAAGCGGGTCTTTCGGTCAGCAATTGATACCAGCGCTCTAAGTTTGGCAAAGATGGGCGCTCTATTTCTACGTTTAACCATAAGTAAGCCAGCGGAGCTAAGGCAATATCAGCCATACCAAATTTGTCGCCGGAAAGGTATTGCTGATTACTTAGAGTGTCATCGATAATTCTCAGCCATTTTTCAATTTCTGCTAACAATTGGTCAATGATTTTAGGATCGCGTTGATCTGCCGGTGTTCTGACAAAGTTGATCATAAATTGTTTAATCGGAGGGAAGAAGTTGCAACCAACCCAATCCATCCATTTTTCAACACTGGCTCTTTCTTGAAGATCGGCTGGGTAAAGACTGTCTTTGCCAAATTTTGCAGCAATGTAACGAACAATTGCATTGGATTCCCATAAGATAAAATCGTCTTCTTGTAAACAAGGAATAACTGCATTGGGGTTCATACGCCGGTATTCAGGTTCGTTGAGTTTACCAAATTTGCCACCAACATCCATTTGTTGATATGGCACATTTAGCTCTTCCAGACACCAAAGCACTTTTTTCACGTTTGATGAATTTTTACGGCCCCAGATTGTCAACATTATTTTCTCCTTAAGATCAGTATATTTTTAACAATTGATAATATGACAATAAAACCCGTTGAATAACAGAAAAATCTTTACGTTATTGGGTTGGAGTCTTCTTTCATAACATCCTATATTAATAGAGTTTTAGCAGAGAAAAAGGGCGAGCGATGATGAAAAAAAGACAGCAGATACCGATAATTAAATTTTTTACTTTTGGCTTGGGTGTTTTTTGGTTGGCAAATATCAGTGTATATGCAATGGAACAGCCCGCAGTGCCTGAAATTGATGCAAGAGCCTATGTGTTAATAGATTATTCCAGTGGAAAAATCCTGGCCTCAAATAACGCGGATGAGCGGTTAGATCCTGCCAGCTTGACGAAGATAATGACCAGTTATGTTGTCGGCCAGGCGATCAAGTCAGGGAAAATTTCCACAGAAGATATGGTAACGGTTGGCAAAGATGCCTGGGCTACAGGGAATCCAATACTTAAGGGATCTTCGCTAATGTTTTTGAAACCGGGTGACAGGGTTAAGGTGATTGATCTGAACCGCGGTGTTGTGATCCAATCCGGTAACGACGCCAGTATTGCACTTGCAGATTATGTTGCTGGCAGTCAGGATGCTTTCGTTGATTTGATGAATAAGCACTCAGAAACACTAAAATTGACGAACACTCATTTCAAGACAGTGCATGGTTTGGATGCAGCAGGACAGTATAGTACTGCCTATGATATGGCGATTTTAAGTCAGGCTATGATCCGTGATGTGCCGGAAGAATACGCCCTGAATAAAGAAAAAGTGTTCACTTTTAACAATATCCGCCAGCCTAATCGCAATCGTCTGTTGTGGAATAAAAACATGAATGTGGATGGTATCAAAACCGGACACACCAGCGGCGCTGGCTATAATCTTGTTGCATCGGCAACTGATGGGCCAATGCGTTTGATTTCAGTGGTATTGGGTGCACCTAGTGATCGCGTACGTTTTTCTGACAGTGAAAAACTTTTGTCATGGGGATTTCGTTTTTATGAATCGGCGACACCGCTGAAGGCCAGTGATACGTTGGTGACGGAGAAAGTATGGTACGGGACTCGCCCAGAAGTCGCATTGGGAGTGGAAAAGGATGCTTCCGTGGTAGTTCCCCGTGGGCAAATAGGGAATTTGAAAGCGAGTTTTACTCTAGATAATACCTCGCTTGAGGCACCATTAGCCCAGAACCAAGTGGTAGGTACGGTGAACTTTCTGCTGAATGATAAAATTATTGACCAGCGTCCGCTGGTTGTTAAAGAAGCAGTGGAAGAAAGTGGTTTTTTTGGGCGTATGTGGGATTTCGTTGTAAAAACGGTCAGTGGCTGGTTTAATTCGATTTTCGGTTAACACCTAGATGAAAAAAACGCCAGTCGATCTTTTGATGACTGGCATTTTTTGACGTGCTACCAACGAAGAAAGCAGCTCATGGATTTTGATTACATGACGGAGTAAATCGCTGCTGAAATAGCAATTGAACCGGTCACAATGACAAAAATATTGCTTGGTTTACCTGCATATTTGCGCATAGCTGGAACTTTTTTGATTGCGTACATTGGCATGATAAACAGGATCATCGCAATAACTGGCCCACCCAGTGATTCAATGATGTTCAGGATGCTTGGGTTAAGTGTCGCGACGAGCCAGGCACTGACCAACATAAAGAGGCTAGTGATACGATTCAGCGTTTTGTGCTGAACAGTCTTGCCACGTGTGTTCATCATTGCTTTGTTCACAATGCCGTTAAAGCCTTCACGGGCGCCCAGATAGTGGCCGAGGAAAGACTTGGTTATAGCAATAAAAGCGATAAATGGCGCAATATACTCAATAGTTGGTACACGAAAGTGGTTAGCCAGGTAGGACAGAATAGTGATGTTCTGTGCTTTTGCTTCTGCTAAATTTTCCGGTGACAGGCTCAGTACGCAACTGAAAACAAAGAACATGACTGTCAGTACCATCATGATATGGGCATAGGACAGAATGCGTGAACATTTTTTCTCTGCGTGCTCACCATATTCTTCACGTTTTGCAACTGCGAAGGCTGAGATGATTGGGGAATGGTTAAAAGAGAAAACCATAACAGGAATTGCCAGCCACAAGGTAAATAGCAGACCATTATTACTTGTAGTAGACAGGACATTGCCCTGCGACAGGCTATCAAAAATGGTAGTGTTCCAGTGAGGGATTAAGTACAAGGCCAACAGCATCAAAACGGTGACGAATGGGAATACCAATACACTCATGGCCTTAACGATGGCTTTCTCACCGAAACGGATGATGCTCATCACACCCAGAAGCAATACCAATGCCAGCAATGCACGTGGTGGAGCATCTATCTGTAGCTGATTTACAAGAAAGCTCTCTACTGTATTGGTCAGTGCAACACTGTACACGAGTAAAATAGGATAAATAGCAAAAAAATAGAGGACGGTGATCAGAAAGCCTGCAACTTTACCAAAATGTTCTTCTACCACACCGGTGATATCATCACCATTGCTTTTGCCAGATAGAACAAAACGGCACATTCCACGGTGCGCAAAAAATGTCATGGGAAAAGCAAGAATTACCATGATAATGAGTGGAATTAAACCACCAATACCTGCATTGATGGGAAGAAACAAAACGCCGGCACCAATCGCTGTGCCATATAATCCCAGCATCCATACTGTGTCTGATTTACGCCAGGTAGTGTGATTGCTTTTGCTGGAAGCAGAGGATGCTATCGAACCTGCTTGAGATGTGTCCATAAGTATCTCCGAAATAACGCGGTAAAGTAAAATTTAAAAACTACTAAACCCGCACATTAATTAAATGTGCGAGTTGGATTTTTATATGAATAATAAGTTGTCAGATATTGTGTTGGTGTTTATCTAAACGTTTTTATTACTACATCCAAAAAACTTAACCCCAGACTTTTGGTAGGGGAAATATAGTTATTTTCAGTGAAATGTACCGTGATCACTCTCGCAATTGCAAGATTTATATAGAAAAGGAAAATTGTTAAAAACATTCATGGAAATGTTGACTAAATATTAAGTAAAATAAAATGCAAATTTTGTTAAAGAATGTATCATTATTTTTATTTTAAATTCTAATATTTATCGGGTTTATTGCTTAATAATATTCACATGTTAATAATTCTTTCTTGTTTGGTGTTTGAATAACCTGAAATTGAATTATAAATGCCAATGTTCTTATCTTAATATATCTCTATTT
>NZ_JADEUG010000032.1 GCF_015163665.1 Xenorhabdus sp. BG5
ACAGCGCGGTGGTCCCACCTGATCCCATGCCGAACTCAGCAGTGAAACGCCGTAGCGCCGATGGTAGTGTGGGGTCTCCCCATGTGAGAGTAGGACACTGCCAGACATTCAATTAGTCAGAGAAGCCATCCGTCCCCGGATGGCTTTTTTGCGTTTAATTTTTTTATGATATTTGGTTATTTTTACGTGTATAAGCGGCCAATATCGCCCTTTCTGATAATTCCAGGTAATCTTTCATTGTCTTAGCTGCTTGTTCATTTTTCTCTGAATTGAGTAATTCCAGAATATGCGCGTTTTTATCGATATAAGGTGCATACAAAAGTTCAGGATCATTCAAAATACCAAAAGCCAAACGCAGTTCTGCGGAAATATTGTGATAGAAAGCGATTAACCTATCACTATCAGTTAATTCTACGATTGCGGCATGGAAGTGCATATTTTCTGTTCCGGCACCAATCCAATCTTGTTGTTTGCGACATTGTTGAGCGGCTTCAACGGCTTGTTTCATTTTGGCAACACTGGGATGCATTGGATAAGCCTGAGCAAGTGCCTGACATTCAATTAACTGCCGAACTCGATAGATATCAATAATAGATGCGATATCGGGAGTTGCAACAAACACGCCACGATTAGGTTCATGTTTCAGCAACCCTTCTTGCGTGAGAAGGCGGAACACTTCACGTAATGTATTTCGTGAAATTTCAAGCTGTTCACTCAACGCAGCTTCTGATAGTCGTTGTCCAGGTAATAACTCCCCAACAACCAGTTTATTTCTGATGGTTTCAGCGATTCTTTTGCTCAAAATTTGGGGAGAATGGTTTTTTTTCATAGTTATCCGTTAGATTTAATGGCTGATAACAAACACCTTCAAAGCGTATACGAAAGCGAATCTTCACATATTCCTCGATAACCAGCAAGTTACAACCATCGAACCTTTATAGGGCAATATCATTGCGTCTATTGCACTTAAATTGTGCATCCTGGCGATAAATCCAACGAAAAATGTTAATAAAGTGATCTCTATTGGATTTTGAAGATCGATAACACAAATTTGTTTGCTTATTTCCTCAGCAGATCTTATTTATTGTTCAACAATATATTCATTTTAATCAAACAATCTGCTTCTTTAGTTTCATAATGATACAGATATTTTTTAATAAACAATGAGTTATGTTTTGATGTGGCACATGAGTGCCATGTCTGACGGTTCAATTTTTGAGTTTTTGAAATCAGCTTAGGGAAATCATCATGATAAAAACGATCGATTTAAATAGTGATCTTGGTGAAAGTTTTGGTCAATGGCGGATGGGAAATGATGAAGAAATACTGGGTATCGTTAGTAGTGCTAACGTTGCCTGTGGTTTTCATGCGGGCGATCCTGTTGGAATTTTGCGAACATTGAAATCAGCGCAGAGAAATAATGTAGCAATAGGTGCCCATGTTTCTTATCCCGATTTGGTTGGCTTTGGGCGACGTAAAATGGATATAGCCAATCATGAACTTACCGCTGATGTTATATACCAGATTGGTGCCTTGCAAGGATTGGCTGCGGCGGCAGGTACTAAAGTGAGTTATGTTAAACCTCATGGCGCGCTTTATAACACGATCGCAAATGACGAATATCAGGCAATTGCTGTTATTGAAGGAATTCTGGCGATAGATCCTAACCTTGTGTTGGTCGGTCTGGCGGGATCAAACATTCTCAAATTAGCTCAGGAAAGCGGGTTGAGCACTATAGCAGAAGCGTTTGCTGATCGTGCTTATACCTTACAAGGAGAATTAGTTTCCCGTCGTGAAACGGGGTCTGTTTTGCATGATGCGGATCTCGTTGCTCAACGTATGTTGCGATTGGTGACAGAAGGGGGAGTTGAGTCAATTGATGGCAAATTTACCCCTATTCAGGCGGATTCAATTTGTGTACATGGTGATACTCCTGGCGCGGTAGCGATGGCAAAACAGGTTAAGACAGTTTTGCAGCAGGCAGGAATAACTATTCAGCCATTTATTCATTCATAAGTATGGATTGCATTGATATGGTTAATAATTTGTGGAGATAACCTTGCGTTTTTTACCTGTTAATAGTAATACCATCATGGTTGAATTGGGTGGATTAGCAGAAACATTGGCTCTGCTTGATTCACTGAATATGGCACCTATTTTGGGAATTGAAGAACTTATTCCGGCAGCGAGAACGCTGATGGTTTGTTTTCATCCGGCAAAAATATCAATCCAACAATTGGCGGCAGAAATCAGTAGCCGGGATTTGCAAGAGCGCAGTCATACAACGGGAAAAAGCATAGAAATTCCTGTGCATTACAACGGTGATGATCTCGCACTGGTTGCGGAAATATTGGGATGTACTGTCCAGGAGGTTATCCAGCAACATACCGAAAATGAATATACCGTCGCCTTCACTGGTTTTGCCCCTGGGTTTGCCTATATGGTATCGAATACCTCACAATGGAATATACCTCGCCGCAAAACCCCCCGAACGCGCATTCCGGCGGGTGCTGTTGCATTGGCAGGGGAATTCAGCAGCATTTATCCGCAGGTAAGCCCTGGAGGATGGCAGCTTATCGGTATTACGACCGAACGTATGTGGGATCTTTCCCGTCCATCTCCGGCCTTATTGCAACCGGGTTATCGTGTTAACTTTCGAGATGTTGGGCGTCACCCTGCAACAATCAGCTTACCTAAAACTGGTGCGACTGAAATTAATCAGCCTGAAATACCGGACAGTAACATGGCTCTAACTCCAGAGGCTTCCTGTCATCTGGAAATTTTGTCTGTGGGATTACTGACCTTATTGCAAGATCTGGGGCGGGTTGGACAGGCAAAATCGGGGATCTCAGCATCGGGTGCAATGGATAAAAGCGCCTTGCGCAGCGCAAACCGTATTGTTGGTAATCCCTCTGACTACGGTTGTCTGGAGATCGTTCAGGGCGGGTTTAAGGCGATCGCACATGGACAGATGCTGGGTGCAATTACGGGAGCACCATGTCCAATAGAGATCAAAACGCTATCGGGTGAAATATTCCAAGTGAATACTTACCAACCGATTGATTTAAACGATGGTGACGAAATTTACTTGGGTGTTCCTGTCGCTGGCATGCGTTCATATTTATCGGTACGTGGCGGCTTTACTGTTCCGGCCATTTTATCCAGTCATTCATTTGATACTCTGTCCAATATTGGGCCTGCTCCGTTGAGAATGAATGATAAATTAGTTGTCGGTGAAACATCTCACTGTGCAGCGATATCTATCTCTGAAACGCCGGCTTTTGACATGCCAAATAAAGATGAAATCGTCGTATTGGATATCTTATTTGGGCCTCGTACAGATTGGTTTACGCAAGAATCCATTGACTTATTGAGCAAGCAGATTTGGCAGGTAACACCTCAATCCAATCGGATTGGTTTGAGGCTAAATGGTGAATGCTCACTATCGCGAATTAAGTTACAAGAATTACCCAGCGAAGGAACATGTATGGGGGCGATACAAATTCCTGCCAGTGGGCAGCCGGTACTATTTTTGGCTGACCATCCATTGACCGGAGGATATCCAGTTATCGCTTCAGTCGCTGATTATCACCTCGATCTTGCTGGCCAGATCCCCGTTAATGCCAAAATTCGGTTCAATCCCATTAGCCAATTCCATGAAATTCAAGGGAGTAATGATTTGCTATGAACACCACTGTGAACCCTTTAAATAACAAAATTAATAAGAAAGTGCTGATTGCCAACCGTGGTGAAATTGCTGTTCGGATCATTCGAGCTTGCTGCGATTATGGAGTACAGACAGTCGCTGTCTATGCGGATGCCGATATCAACGCACAACACGTTCAACTGGCTGATGAGGCTTATTCTTTGGGAGGAAATAGCCCTACAGAAACTTACCTCAATATTCCTCGTTTGCTGGAGATAGCGAAGAGAGCTGGAGCAACCCTGGTGCATCCAGGTTACGGTTTTTTATCTGAGCGAGCGGAATTTGCCCGGGCAGTGATTGAGGCTGGCTTAACCTGGATTGGCCCTAACCCTGAAACGATTGATAAGCTGGGAGACAAGGTTAAGGCGCGTAAGATAGCCCAGAAAGTGGGAGCGCCGTTGGTGGTTGGGACATCCGAACCCGTTAAAAATGTACAGGAGGTTGTTGCTTTTGCGGAGCAACATGGCTTGCCGATTGCCATCAAAGCGGCTTTTGGTGGCGGTGGACGAGGCTTGAAAGTTGCCTGGCGCATGGATGAAGTGGCAGAACTTTATCACTCAGCGGTACGTGAGGCGACAGCGGCATTTGGCCGTGGTGAATGTTTTATTGAGCAATTTTTGGATAAACCACGCCATATAGAAGCACAGGTTATTGCCGATAAGCAGGGTAATGTTGTGGTACTTGGCACCCGTGACTGCTCTTTACAACGTCGTAACCAAAAATTAGTAGAAGAAGCACCCGCGCCATTTTTAACTCAGGAACAACGAGAACGTATTCATCAGTCAGCAAAAGCCATTTGTGAGGAAGCCAATTATGTGGGAGCGGGTACTGTCGAATTTTTACTGAGCACAGAGGGAACGCTTTCTTTCTTGGAAGTAAATACTCGCTTACAAGTGGAACATCCTGTGACAGAAGAGACAACAGGCATTGATCTGGTTATCGAGCAGTTGCGGGTAGCGGAAGGTCATCCATTAAGCATTCGGGAAACACCTATCCCAAGAGGGCACTCGTTTGAATTTCGTATTAATGCGGAAGATGCGGCGAAAGGTTTCCTGCCAACATCAGGCACAATCACCGAATTTATCTCGCCTGCTGGCCCTGGTATTCGTTTGGACTCTGGTGTGAATAATGGCTCTACAATTCCGGCCACCTTTGATTCACTAATGGCAAAATTAATTGTCACAGGTGCGACCCGAGAACAGGCTATTGTTCGGGCACGTCGGGCATTGAAAGAATTTAAGATCCGTGGCGTAGCCTCCGTTTTGCCTTTCCACCAAGCGGTAATGGCGCATCCTGATTTTATTTCTGGTGATAAATTCAATGTCCATACCCGCTGGATTGAAACAGATTTTGTGAATGAACTTGAGGCTTCATTACGTCAGTTTCCGCTTGAAGATAAAAATATTACCCGCACTTTTATTGAGATTGATGGCCGCAGGCATGAATTGGGATTGCCATTGGATTTATTGGCACATTTAGCCCCTGTGGGTGAACAGCAATTTTCGCCGTCTGTCATAAAGGAAAAACTGCCGGAAGATCTTCGTCAGGTAAAAGCCCCTATTTCCGGTATCCTGCATGCTTGGATGGTTAAAGAAGGTGAGCAAGTCAGTGAAGGTGATGTGATTGCAGTGATGGAAGCCATGAAAATGGAAGTACAAATCAATGCTCATCGTTCAGGAAAAATCACACTCTGTTCCCAGACAGGGAATTATCAGGATGCAGGAAGTGTTCTGGCTAACATAGGTGAGTAATTAATATACCTCATTCTCGTCTTTAAAGTTATTTACATTTCTCTTAGAAATGTAAATAATAATGCTTCTCAATAGTATTTTTGCCTGAAAATAAATGTCTAAAATTACCAAAATTTACGCTAGCCTGGCGAAAAGTGGCCTGTGTGTTCCTTTGATGTCCGCATCTATGCTGACAGTCGCTATCTCTACCAACGCATTTGCAAATGCTGAAAATACGACTAAGAAATCGACTAATACTAGCGATACATTGGTTGTTATTGCGGATAATAATGCCCAAGGTGCACCAGAAGATAGAAAAGTCAGCCGTAATGAAATCAGAGTTAAGCAAGCACAAAGTGTCGGTGAGATTTTAAAGAATGTACCGGGCGTACAAGCCGGTCACCCTAGCGCTTTAGGGCAACGCTTTAAAATCCGTGGCATGGATGATCAATTCATCAACGTGACGATTGATGGCGCAAGGCAAGAAGGATATCACTTCCACCATGCAGGAAATTACGGTATCGATCCTGAAATGTTGAAGCAAGTTGATATCAAGGTTGGTAGTAACAGTATTACCTACGATACCGGTGCTATTGGAGGTGCATTAAAATTTGAGACTGTTGATGCCGGTGATCTGTTAGAGCCAGGACAACTCTTTGGCGCTAAAGGAAAATTAAACTACTCAAGCAATGGTTCTGAATTCCAACAATCCTTGGCGACTTATGGCCGATTGGGTGCTGTTGATTTATTAGGTTACTTTACCCATCGCGATATGCACAACTCTAAATCTGGCAGGGATAGTAGCGGACGAGACTCAATTCCGACAGATGGAAAACTATACAATTACTTATTAAAAGCGAAATTTAATCTGACAGACGAGCAGTATATTAATGTATCAAAAGAAAATTATAAAAATGATGCAGCAACCAGCTTTAGATTAAATTTTGGACAGGATGTAAATAACGGGAAGAAAGCGAAGTATGCTATCGATCGCGACACCCATAATATCACTTATGGGTATACGCCAATCGATAATGACCTGATTGATTTAAAACTATCCGCTTACCATACTGAACAAACCTCTACCCATATGAAGCCTATAAATGGGGACGGGAATGGGTTCGACAGTATTGTTAGAACCCAAGGTATTAAGGTTCGTAATACCTCTAGTTTTGATACCCAGAAGTTAACTCATGCTTTAACCTATGGGTATGAATATTTTGATACCAGAATGAGGTTCACTGATGTAGATAAAAATATTCATAAAAAAGAAGTAGAAAAAGCAAACTCATCATCCGTTTACTTAGAGGATGACATTCAAATTGCCGATTTTCATGTTATACCGGGTATCAGGTGGGATCACTATAAATACCAGACGATTAATAAACAGCATGAATCGTTTGAGAAAACTTATACTCACTTCTCAAAAGCACTTGGCTTAAAATACGAGCTTGGCGCGTCCACAACATTATTTGCCAATTACACTGAACTCTTTAGGGGTCCATTGGGCAAAGAGTTGATGGGGATATCTAACCATAGCAATAACCTGAAAGCCACAACTGGTTATAACCTGGAAACAGGATTAGCAGGTACTTATCCTGGTGTTTTTGCTGACAATGATTCACTGGTTGTATTAGGTAAAGTGTTCCAAACAAACTTTAAAAACCTGTCTACAACTTTAGCCAAGAATGAGCTACATAATATCCCGAAAGCCAGACTGCAAGGGTTTGAATTAGCGACTGGCTATAAACTGGATAATTTGTCTTTAAAAGCCACTTATGCCAAAGTCAATAACAAAATTATTGAAGGTAATGGGCTGTTTGATAAGGCATTTACCAGAGGATTAGAGTTTGAGCCGTCAGTGGGTGACTCTATCACAGTAGGTGGTAGTTACCTATTTGACACAACTGACATTGAATTCGGCTGGAATACCCGCTTTGTTCTGTCAAAGAACTCAAAAGGTAAAGACACAAATGATAAGAAAGAAGTCATTATTGTCGATATACATAAACAGGGATATGGCGTAAGTAATATGTATGTCTCTTGGGCGCCAAAAACCGGAGCATTTAAAAATACCGAACTCCAGTTTGGTATTGATAATGTCTTCGACAAACGTCACAACGAACATTCTTATTATTTGAAGAGTTACCAAGGACAAGAAGAGAAAGGCCGCACATATAAAGCGACAATTTCTTATAAGTTCTAATCAACATATATTAAAGGTTTCAAATACCTTTCGTAACAAGTCTGCGGTTTATCCGCAGACTTTTTCCTAAGATTATTTTCCAATTCGCAATTACAGCGTAAAAATCCCAATTAAAGCGATAACAGTCAAAATCGCGGCTGCACCATAAAACACCCACTTACTGGCGGGAATAGGGATTTGTAGATCGTGCATACCATGATGCAAGCGGTGCAAACCGCACCATAAAGGCAGGCTAATCATCAACAGTAAAAAGATGCGGCCAATAAAGCTCTGGCAAAATGTCAGAATGCGTTCATAAGAAAGCGCTTCTGGTGCCAATCCCAGTGGCAGCAAGATACCCAGCAGCAGAATAATTGCTGGCCCAATAATAGCGCTCCACATACCGCCGGCACCAAACAGCCCCCAGAAAATCGGTTCATCGGAACGCTTAGGTACTTGATTCATCAGATCCTCCTTGGGGTTAGAAAAACAGGGCTACGCCGAGGATCACGACGGTAGCAATAATCGTAATTGCCCATAGCAACTTGATAATCGGCCCTGGTGGCATTTTCTCATTCTTAACGATAAGATTGAGTGCCTTGGGCGCCAGCTCAAACCAGGTTTTGGTATGCAGTAATGTAGCCAACAAGGTGATGATATTAATCAGCAACACCAAGGGATTTTGCAGAAAAGAGACAAACCCCGCCCAGCTTTCAGGGCCACCTTTCAGGGCAAACAGACCGTAAAGGACTAAGATACTGAACCAAACGGTGGGGATGGCTGTCCCTTCACGTAACATATAGAAGCGATAAAAACCCAGTTTACGCCACCAGTTAGATTCCATACCACGCACATAAGGCTTACGTTTTGTCGTCATTACTCTTTCCTCCCTTATTGTGGTTTCAGCATGGAGATAAGGAAATCTTTAGCACTTTCTGCTTTGCTCTGCTGAATCGCACCGGCTGGATCAACATGTTTCGGACATACTTCAGAGCAGTAACCGACAAAAGTACAAGACCAGACGCCATTATCGCTGTTGATTTGCGGCATACGTTCTTTCTTGCCGTGATCGCGGCTATCAAGGTTATAGCGATGTGCCAGCGTGACTGCGGCAGGCCCAATGAATTCAGGATTCAGGCCAAATTGAGGACAGGCGGCATAGCACAAGCCACAATTGATACAACCGGAAAATTGATGATATTTTGCCATCTGGGCAGGTGTTTGCACATTTGGGCCATCGGTGGGTCTGCGATCATTGCCAATGATATAAGGTTTGATAGCTTCCAGGCTCTCAATAAAGTGAGTCATATCCACAACCAGATCCCGCTCAATGGGGAAATTGCCTAGTGCTTCAACTTTCATCCCTTGAGCATAATCGCGCAGGAACGTTTTACAGGCCAGTTTTGGTACACGGTTTACCATCATGCCGCAGGAACCACAGATTGCCATGCGGCAGGACCAGCGGTAGGAGAGGTCAGGCGCCAGATTGTCCTTGATATAACCCAATGCATCCAGCAGTGAAGTTTGTTCATCGTAAGGCACTTCATAAGTGACGAAATAGGGTTCACTGTCAATTTCCGGGTTATAGCGCATGACTTCCATTTTCAGATTATTCATCTCAGCCATTCGCTTGCTCCTTCTGTTTTTTCTCTTGTGCAGCCGCTTCCCCCCCATAGACGCGTTTCGCTGGTTGAGATTTGGTGATCTTCACATCACTGTATTCCAGACGTGGGGCACCCTCTGGGTTATAGAACGCCAGTGTATGTTTCAGGAAGTTCTCATCATCACGTTCGGTACAGCCTTCATCAAGGCGCTGGTGGGCGCCGCGGGACTCTTTGCGATTTATGGCAGAATGCGCCATACATTCAGCAACATCCAAACTAAATCCTAATTCAATGGTGTAAAGCAGATCGGTATTGAAGACACTAGAACGGTCGCTAATTTCGATATGTTTGAAGCGTTCTTTCAGTTCGGCAATTTTGTCGATGGTTTTCTGCATTAGCTCTGGTGTACGATAAATTCCGCAGCCTTCTTCCATTGAAGTTCCCAGTTCATCGCGGATTTTTGCCCAGTTTTCGCCGCCTTTCTGATTCAGCAACTTCTTGTGTTTATCTTCAACATCACGAGATTGAGCATCTAATACGCTATTATTGGCGGGTTTCACTTCCTGGATATGTTTGACTGCTTCTTCACCGGCCAGGCGACCAAAGACAACTAATTCAGCCAGTGAGTTAGAGCCGAGACGGTTTGCACCATGCAAGCCAACAGAAGAGCATTCACCGATAGCGAACAATCCTTTGATGCGAGTTTCACCCTGTTGATTCGTTTCGATTCCACCCATAGTGTAATGTGCCGTTGGACGAACAGGGATTGGCTCTTTGACCGGATCAACGCCGACATAGGCTTTTGCCAGCTCACAGATAAATGGCAGGCGTTCGAGCAGCTTTTTCTCACCTAAATGACGCAGATCCAGATGCACGACATCGCCACGCGGCGTTGCGATGGTGCGGCCTGCTCGCCATTCATGCCAGAACGCCTGGGACACTTTGTCACGTGGGCCTAATTCCATATATTTGTTTTCGGGATGTCCAAGCGGCGTTTCTGGCCCTAAGCCATAATCCTGTAGATAACGATAACCCTCCTTGTTCACCAGAATCCCACCTTCACCACGGCAGCCTTCGGTCATCAAAATACCGGAACCGGGCAGGCCGGTGGGGTGATATTGCACAAATTCCATATCGCGCAATGGGATACCGTGACGGAACGCTATCCCCATGCCATCACCTGTGACAATACCGCCATTGGTGTTATAACGGTATACACGTCCGGCACCGCCAGTCGCCATAATGACTGCATTAGCGCGGAGCTGAACTTTTGTCCCTTCCATCATATTCAGCGCAATTAATCCGCGTGCTTGCCCTTCATCCACCAGAATATCGAGGACAAAATACTCATCAAAACGTTGGATTTGTGGGTATTTGAGTGAAGTCTGGAACAGCGTATGGAGCATATGGAAACCGGTCTTATCGGCGGCGAACCATGTGCGCTCAATTTTCATGCCGCCGAAACGACGCACGTTCACAGAGCCATCATCCTTGCGGCTCCACGGGCAGCCCCACTGCTCTAGTTGGATCATTTCTGTTGGGCAATGCTTGACGAAATACTCAACCACATCTTGTTCACACAGCCAGTCACCACCGGATACCGTATCATTGAAGTGAAAATCGTAGGAGTCGTGTGACTGAGTGACGGCGGCAGATCCGCCTTCTGCGGCCACAGTGTGGCTACGCATAGGATAAACTTTTGAGAGCAAGGCGATTTTGAGTTGAGGATTGGCTTCAGCAGCCGCGATGGCAGCCCGTAGCCCTGCACCACCGGCTCCGATAATCGCGAGGTCGACATTGAAGGTTTGCACTGCTCTTCTCCATTGTTCAAGTGAGAATCAATCTGCTACTTTTTATATGGCTTAATTATAGCGAAGAGTGTCGGAGGTAAATTTGATATGGATGTGGGTTTTGCGGGTTTTTGCCAGTAAAACGTGATCTAACGCATGTTTTTACTTATTTTAATGTTGCACGTTAATATAGGCTATAACTTCATTAATAGGGTTTATATATATGCGTTACCTTTCAAGTTGCTCATTATAAGACAACATAACTCTTTGTTTCTCCCCGCGAAGCGGGGAAAAACAATATGCATCTTGAAGTGAGATGGGTATAAAAGTAAATGATGAAATTAATGAGTTTGGATAACAAGATGGTTTTTATTGTAAATTTATAGAATGAACCCTTTTCATTGATGTGAAACATTAGGATTCAGATTTATCAGATAATAGACTAAAGATAATTTTAATTAATTTTTTATATTGATGTAATTGACCGATAATAGTGTTTTTTACTTTGTGATAACATTTGGTTTATACCAATCCAACTTCAAGATGCGTGTTATATTTCCCCGCGCAGCGGGGAAATATAAGGCCTCGCCTCGTCTTGCGGATTGCAATTTGAAATTTATTGAGTATAACCACAATTGACTATAGATGAACACTATATTCTAAATATAAATAAATGGATAACGAATATAGGTTAACAAGGTCGCAAATTAAAAAATTAAGTGTATAAAGAATAAGGGCATAAAAAAATTGAGGGTAATGAATTGTCTGGTAAGCTTGATGAAGGTAAACTGCACGTTTTGTTTTATTTTGGAGTCATAGAAATATGAACGAAAACGCGAATTGGCAGCCAAGTGCCCCTATCGCCAATTTATTGAAAAGGGCAAAGATCTTAGCAGAAATACGGCGCTTTTTCGCAGATCGTGGCGTGTTGGAAGTTGAAACGCCTGTCATGAGTCAGGCGACTGTCACCGACGTCCATCTGGTCCCTTTCCAGACACAGTTCGTGGGACCGGGAGTGGCAGATGGCTTGACTCTGTACCTGATGACTAGCCCTGAATACCACATGAAGCGTCTGTTGGCAGCCGGCAGTGGTTCCATTTATCAGATAGTGAAAAGTTTTCGCAATGAGGAAGCGGGTCGTCATCATAATCCAGAGTTCACCATGCTGGAATGGTATCGTCCGCACTACGACATGTATCGCTTAATGAATGAAGTGGATGATCTGTTGCAACAAATCCTGGATTGTGAAAGTGCTGAATCACTATCTTATCAACAGGCCTTCATACGATATCTGGATATTGATCCCCTTACCGCAAGCAAAGAAAAATTGCGTGAAGTTGCGGCGAAACTCGATCTCAGCAATATCGCTGATCAGGAAGAAGATCGGGATACCTTATTGCAGTTACTTTTTGTCATGGGGATAGAAACTCAGATCGGCATTGAAAAACCGACGTTTATCTATCACTTCCCGGCCTCCCAAGCGGCATTGGCAGAAATCAGCAAGGAAGATCACCGTGTGGCGGAGCGTTTTGAGGTCTATTTTAAAGGTATGGAGTTGGCGAACGGTTTTTGCGAACTGACCGATAGCAATGAACAACGTCTTCGTTTTGAACAAGATAACCGTAAGCGTGAAGAGATGGGGTTGTCGGTTCAGCCGATTGATGAATACCTGCTTGCTGCTCTTGCCCACGGAATGCCGGAATGTGCAGGCGTAGCATTAGGCATTGATCGCCTGATTATGCTGGCATTGGGTGCTGATCGGATTAGTGAGGTTATCGCTTTTCCTGTGGGGATCTCGTAGCACAATCATTTATGCCATTAACCAAGGTGCAGTCCAAGACTGCACCTTGGTTTTTCTACGTTATTTGCACTGATTATTTATGCTCGTGGTGTTGTCTCAGGAACTTCACTGCCAAATCAGGGAAATCTGTGAATGCCCCATCGACATTAGCCTTGTCGAAAACGATATCAAACAATTGGTTGCCGCTGGTGGCATATTTTGGCAATTGATCGATACGGATGGTATACGGGTGTACTGCCAGATGGCTGGCGTGAGCCTCTTTTACCATGCCAGTTAATTTAATGTGATTTGGCGTAGAGTCACTGGCGATAAGCATATGGTAATCAGGGCCAATTCCATCCGCATATTTTGCGATTTCCTTCATCGCGCCAGGTTTAAACATCCAGTCATAGCTATAATTCTGCCATGTACCATCTGCCTTCTGTTCGTAAGTTTCGTTCCAGTCAGTGTAAGCGATAAGCTGAATCAGTTTCAGATCCATCCCCAATTTTGGCTCTAGTTCATTTTTGATGCGTTTGAGTTCATTGGCATCAAAACATTGCAGATAAACTTTATCGCTCCTTTTGGTGTAACCATATTGTTTCAGAACTTCCAGCACCTTGCTGGTGATATCTTTGCCTTCCTGGCGATGGAACCACGGCGCCTTGATTTCAGGGTAGATGCCAATATCTTTCCCCGTGGATTTATTCAGGCCTTGAATAAACTCAAGCTCTTCCTGAAAGGTATGAATGTGGAAATCTGATTTACCCATCGGGAAACGTCCGGGATAGCTTTGGACTTTTTTGCCATCCTTGAGATCAAAACCTTCCGTAAATTTCAGTGACTTAATTTCTGGCAGGGTAAAATCGATGGCATAATAGCGACCGTCAGCACGGGCGCGGTTTGGAAAACGTTCTGCGACATCTGTTACGCGATCAAGATAGTGATCGTGTAGTACAATGAGCTGGTCATCTTTGGTCATAACCAGATCTTGCTCAAGATAATCCGCGCCTTGGGCATAGGCCATTGCTTTGGCGGGTAATGTGTGTTCAGGTAAATAACCACTAGCGCCACGATGGGCGATAACAATCTTATCTGCTGCATGTGCAATACCTGACATGGATGATGCTAACAGAATACCGGCCATAATCGCCTTAATAGGGGTCTGCATTGAGGTTCTCCATTTACTCTAATAAAAGTCTTAAACAAAAAATTAGATTACTTACTGTCTTACTGACTTTTCGTTAGCTGCCAAAAAATAGGATGATCATTCGAGCCGATTTTTATAGAAAATAACGACATAACACAATCCTGAATATTAGTTTTATCAGCAGTATGTCACAGTTTTATGACATAAAAATTTTCTCTAAGTTCTGTTTATATCCCGTTTTATTCTGGCTGTTATTAAATTAACAAAATTATAATATAGAATAGGTTTTTTTATTACCAATGAAGGGCTTAATGGAAAAGCATTGGCTTACACAATATGAGAATAAAACGTATGAAATATGGATTGCATAATGATATTAATATCCTGGTAATTCCTGCGATTAAGATTGAACATCTTGAAAGTGCTAAATCAAAAGACTGTTAAATGGGGTTTCATAATACTGAGAGTATCAGATGTTGGAGTTCCTTACCCCGCACGGCGCGCGGGGTAAGGAATACTCCTGCCATTTTGAAACGCTATTTAATACAGTATGGATATAAAAAAGATATTCATAAGTAAAAGTAAGCAATAGATTTGCCTATTTACAACATACTTCACTACCCTATAACTCATGAAATCGCAGTACAACTCTATTGTACTGCGATTGATATGGTTATTAATCAGTGTATTTCAGTTAATTCATTGACCTTGACGAGCAATTTCTTGCTTATGTTTGCTTTCGTTTAACATAACAAGCAACAGCAGAATAACCGAGAGGATGCTACCGCCGATCATGACCATAAAGCCGCCATCCCAACCGAAATAGTCAACGGTATAGCCAACAATGATACTGGCCGCAACTGAACCGCCCAGGTAGCCAAATAAACCGGTAAAGCCCGCGGCTGTTCCTGCCGCTTTTTTCGGCGCTAATTCCAGGGCATGCAGGCCGATTAGCATCACCGGGCCGTAAATCAAGAAGCCGATAACCAGCATACAGATCATATCGATATCAGGGTTACCTTCCGGGTTCAGCCAGAATACGATGGTGGCGATGGTGACAAGGGTCATGAAGAATACGCCCGTGGCACCACGGTTGCCTTTAAATACTTTATCCGACATCCAGCCACACAACAGCGTACCTGGAATACCCGCATACTCATACAGGAAGTAAGCCCAGGAAGATTTATCCATGGTAAAATCTTTCACTTCCTTCAAGTAAGTGGGTGACCAGTCAAGAATACCGTAGCGCAGTAAGTATACGAATACGTTGGCAACTGCGATCATCCACAGCAATTTGTTCGGCAAAACATATTGCATGAAAATTTCTTTTGCAGTCAGTTCCTTTTCGTTTTTTTCCGTATAGTCAGGTGGATAGTCGTTTTTATACTCTTCGATGGGGGGTAAGCCACAGGATTGTGGTGTATCGCGCATTAAAGCGAAAACGATTAATGCCACGATGATAGCCGCAAAGGCTGGCATGTAGAACGCAGCCTTCCAGTCATTGAACCAGGCCATCCCCAACATGAACAGTAATGGGGGGATGCCGCCGCCAACGTTATGCGCACAGTTCCAGACAGAAACAATTCCACCCCGCTCTTTCTGCGACCACCAGTGAACCATGGTACGTCCGCAAGGAGGCCAACCCATACCCTGGAACCAGCCGCAGAAGAACAGCAGGGTAAACATGATAGCAATGCTGGAAGTCGCCCATGGCACAAAGCCCATAATCAACATTACTACCGCCGCCAGTATCAAACCCGCAGGCAGGAAAACACGTGGATTCGAGCGGTCGGAAACGGAACCCATGATAAATTTTGAGAAGCCGTATGCAATTGAAATTCCTGACAATGCAAAGCCAAGATCACCCTTAGAAAAGCCTTGTTCGATCAAGGCAGGTATGGCGAGTGCAAAGTTTTTCCTTACCAGATAGTAGGCTGCATATCCGAAGAAGATCCCCATAAAAATTTGCCAGCGCAAGCGACGATAGAGAGGATCTATTTCCTGCGCAGGCAACCGAGCCTTATGAGGCGTCGGTTTGAAAATACTTAACATATTTTTTGTCTCCACGTGACTTTTGTATGAGCGAATCACCACCATCAAGCAGTGATGGCGTTAAACGAAAAATTTTAGCTATTTATTTTCTATATCGAAGCTAATATTAGCTGAAAACAACCTTATATGACTGTGAGGTATCGCTAACATATAGATATAATTTCGCAAAGTCGATAATTTTGAGTGATTTAGCGCTTTTTTTGAATACAATTTATTTATATTAGTGTGATGAACGTCACAATAAACGGACTTTTGGGCTATTTTTATTTTCGCACGTTTAAAGTTTGTATATTCTCGACCAAATAAAAGCTCATTATTATTAGGGAAATTTGTCTGATGTAGTAACTATAAAAAAGTCAGATAAATGTAACCCACACAAACGCTACTATTGTAAAAATTATTTAATAAATAACTGTTGGCGTTTTTCTGTCTGTTTTTTTAACAAGTGGTACTATTTTTCTGATGGTGTTACTTAATTAATATTCTCATTTTTCCATGTAATTTATTTTTATTTACATGCTTTGCGTTTTTTGTAACGCGGTTACAAATAAAATGTTTGAAATTAAAATCCAAAATAATGGATATTACTACAAATAGTTATTCATGTTGCAGATAGCAGTTTTCATGCAGGGTTGGATGACCATTTTATTATGTTAATTACAATAATATCAATAAGTTAATTGAAGTTGGTTACAGGTTGTATAGGCGTAATACACTCTGTTTTCCAAATAATAATGGGTTTTATATAAGTTGATTGTTTAATTAATAAAAGATTACAAATTAATACTAATTAATATATTTATTAAATTCGCAATAAATTTTTGAAATTTATTTTTTTGATCCAGTTAGCGTCAACATAAGGTATTTGAAAATACTGAATGTAGACAAAAATTGGGAGATAACGACTACCAGCATTGATGCCTCTACTCATCATGAAAAGTGATGAAATCAATGGGGCTCAGAATGAGAGCATCATTATGAATACTTACACACACAAGGCAATATTACACACAGCATTTACTACTGGGCAAAAAAATTATCCCGCTGTTGAGGCTGAATTTTATCGTAATATCAGTTACATGACAGCAG
This sequence comes from Xenorhabdus sp. BG5, assembly GCF_015163665.1. GTDB lineage: Bacteria > Pseudomonadota > Gammaproteobacteria > Enterobacterales > Enterobacteriaceae > Xenorhabdus. Next base: position 17,087 of record NZ_JADEUG010000032.1, read on the forward strand.
AGCTAGAACCGTGGTTTAAGAACGTTACTTCGGGGAGTCGTGATTTTTCCAGAATTCGAGTGCTTGCTACAGTATTACTGACGGGTGCGACCGGATATGTCCACCAAATATTACGCAATCTGATTGGTATTGGATTCTTACCGGCAACGCTTTCAAAAAGTTTCAATATGGAGGCTGTATCATGGAACGATTAGTCAGAAACGAAATCATGAATTGGATGATCGTTACCAATGGTAAACAACATTATTCGGTCTGGCCTGTTGAGTATGAAATACCGCAGGGATGGATGGTCATTGGCAGAACAGGGACGAAAGAAGAATGTTTGAGTTATATTGCTAAAATTTGGCAGGAGCCAACAAGATAGACATGGTTAACCGAGTTATGGGCATGTTCCTGCGGGTTCATGCCCGTTTTATTTCGCCAGTAAGTTTCGGTCAGTGAGTCAATTAAGTATGCTATTCGCCTCATTTTGTGAGGCGAATAGCGTTGTTATTTGCCTCATTCCATGAGTAGAATGATTAGACTATTGGCGTCATAAGGTGGAATTCAATGTGGATCTGGGAACAAAAAAATTGGCCTAATTTCCAATGGGATGAGCATGTACTGAATCCTATTTTGCGGGAAATTCACTTTAATCAGGGGGTGCTGTTAGGAAAATCTGACGTTGAAAGTACAGAGCAAGCAACACTGGATAATCTTCTTGCCAGTATCCTCTATTCCTGTGAAATAGAAGGTGAAAAGTTGAATGCAGCATCAGTACGCTCTTCATTGGCAAATCGATTCGGGATCAGTGAAGCTAAGCCTTATCCAACCAGTGGGCAGACCGATGGTATGGCAGAAATTGCCTTTGATGTGGTGGTGAGATATGACGAATCTCTGACGCTAAATCGCCTTTTGAAATGGCACGAATTGATGTTTCCCGTGGATTATACTTTGGTTAGTCCCATTAAAGGTGGCCAACTGCGGCACGGGGGGATGCAAGTCATCTCTGGTAGAATAGATAATCCTATTGTTCATTTTGAAGCGCCACCTGCCGAAAAATTGCAGGGAGAAATGACACAGTTTATTACCTGGTTTAATCAATCCCGTCATGAACTCTATCTTGATCCGATTTTGCGGGCAGCAATCGTACATTTATGGTTTGTCACGTTGCATCCAATGGAAGATGGTAATGGGCGCATTACCCGTTTTTTGACTGATTTAGTATTGGCGCAAGGTGAAAGCCGTTCGATTCGATTTTATGCCATGCCAGTAAGTATTTGTGAACGCCGTAAGCAATATTACGAAATACTGGGACAGACTCAGCGTGGTGATCTGGATATTACCGATTGGATGGTGTGGTTTCTGCAAACACTCAATAGCACTCTTATTGCTAAATTGAAGCAAATTGATGACCTAGTGAAAAAGACTCGATTCTGGCGTCGTGTTGATCAAAGCCAGCTCAGTCAGGAACAAATAAAAGTATTGAACAGAATGTTAGATGGTGATTTTCAACAAGGTATTAATAGCAGCCAATATCAAAAAGTGGCTAAAGTGAGTCGTGCAACCGCGACCCGACATTTAAATCATCTAACAGAACTCGGTTGTTTGGAAAAAACTGAGGCTGGGGGCCGTAGCACACGTTATATTATTCATCATATTTGAATCTATTTTGGTCAAACTCTTAGGGCGGGAATTCCCGCCCTAAGAGCAATCGAATTAATTTCGCAATCACTTAATACAACCAATCTTTACCCACTTGGTCTGCGGCCAAAATTGCGGCGTAAACGTGTTCTGGTGTCACAACAAATGGCATATTGTGAATGGTTTCACCCTCAGCACAACTTGCAATAGCGACTTGCATGATTTTTTGAGGCAGTTTCTCATTATCACGTAAGCCCAATTGCTCCAGTGTGACGGGTAGCCCGATCTGTACACAGAAATCGAGCACAGTTTCCAACTCCTCACTTGGGCTATTTTCTAAGATCAATTGTGTCAGAGTACCAAACGCAACTTTTTCGCCGTGATAGAGATGATGACACTCTTCCAGCACGGTAAAACCATTGTGGATGGCGTGAGCTGCTGCTAATCCTGCACTTTCAAAACCAATGCCACTCAAGTAGGTATTGGCTTCGACAATATTTTCAACGGCGGGTGTACTGACGCCTGCTTCTACCGCCAGTTTTGCTTTGTAACCTTCCGCCAGTAAGGTTTCATAACACAGTTTTGCCAATGCCAAACCTGTGGTAGATGTTGCACCGCCAGCCATGGTTGGTTTGTGGGCTGTACTGCTGGCGCGTGCCTCAAAATAGGTGGCGAGTGCATCCCCCATACCTGCGACAAGCAGGCGAACCGGTGCTTTAGCAATGATATTGGTATCCATTAGCACGATGTTTGGATTTTGTGGATAGAACAGGTAGCTGTCGAATTCACCGAGTTCAGTATAAAGAACAGAAAGGGCACTGGTCGGGGCATCTGTTGAAGCAAGAGTAGGAGAAATAATGACGGGTATTTTGGCTTCGTATGCAACCGCCTTGGCAGTATCAACCGTCTTTCCTCCCCCGATCCCGATGACAGCCTGACATTGTTGTTTCAACAAAATGGCAGATAAGCGATAGATCTCATTACGGCTGCACTCGCCATTGAAAAGTTCGAAATGGCTAGTCACTTCGTGTTCTTCTAGACTCTGGTTGGCGGTATCCCCAATAAGGCTCATCACGAAATTATCAGCAATCACGAAGACGTGGTCAGCAAGCATTTTGGTGTATCGACCAATATGAGATAACGCACCTGGCCCTTGGATATATTTGGATGGAGACTGGATCACTTTCAGCATAAGAAATATTCCTTCTTTACCGGAAACTAGGCATAGAGTGTCACAATACTGGCATAGGGCAAGTTACGAACTGCCCGTTCACACTATACGGCAAAATATGCAGAGAAGTTATGAGCAAAAGCAGGAAATGAGTGATGTGAGGAGAAACACTGGCGGAACGACTGTCCCCCTGATTGATTCAGGGGGGATGTTTTTAGTTGGCTTTGGCCAGGATTTTATCTTTCGTTTGCGCGAAAAAGTATTTCAGGATTAAGTTCAACAGAATGCCATAAGCGGGCAGGAAGAACAGCATGCAGATAAACAGCTTGAAGGCATAATCCACTAACGCAATTTCTACCCAGTGGGTTGCCATAAATGCATCCGTGCTGCGGTAAAACGCGATAAAGAAAAAGGCCAGTGTATCGAGCATATTACCGAAAAACATGGCGGCAGCTGGCGCTATCCACCAGCGGCTTTTTTGGCGAAGACGATTGAAAACCCCAACATCCAATATTTGGCCGAGTACATAGGCCATAAAGCTAGCTGCGGCAATGCGAGCGACAAACACGTTAAAGGTTCCCAATGTCCCGAATTCCTGCCAGGTTCCTTGAAAAAACAGAGCTGAAATTAGGTAAGAGATCAGCAACGCGGGTAGCATAACGGAAATAATGATCCGACGAGCCAATGGCGCACCATAAATACGCACAGTCAGGTCAGTCGCCAAAAAGATAAAGGGAAATGTAAATGCTCCCCAAGTGGTATGAAAACCAAAAATGGAGACGGGTAATTGCACCAGATAGTTACTGGAAGTAATGATCAAAATGTGAAAAAGCGACAGCCAGATCAATGCCGAAGCCCGCTGTTGCGCAGTTAATTGCAGCATATTGTACCTTTTTGGTGGATGGGGTGAGGGAACCCAACAAATTCAATCTACCTGAAGATCAGGCGGTGGGATCATACGTGTGTTGCGCAATAAAAGTAAAGTACGGCAGTTGACGATATTTTGTAATATAATCCACAGCCACACAGATTGTTTGAACCTACAGAGATTGTTATGTCCGATGTTTTTGCCAACCCTGACAAGACGCTTGATACGTTGGGATTACGTTGCCCGGAGCCAGTAATGATGGTGCGCAAAGCTGTCCGCCATATGATTGTCGGTCAGACGTTGTTGGTCATTGCGGATGATCCGGCAACAACCCGCGATATTCCGGGGTTCTGTCGCTTTATGGATCATGCGTTGATCGCCCAAGAGACAGAGCAAACTCCTTATCGATATCTGCTCAGAAAAAGCGAAAATTCTGTTTAATTGAGAAAAGTCCATATAATAACTGGCATAAAATAAGCACAAGTGCTAGGTTTTAAACATGGCATTTGGTCAACTATCACCTCGCTGGATGCCATATTTTCTTTTCCCTTAATAGCAACCTTTTGTAATTAATTATTTTGAAAAGGTGCATAGTAATAGTATTAACATGCACCTTTTCAATTTGTTATTTACCTTTGCCACTTTTCTATCCATCTGTTTGTGGCAATGTAGGTTGAATATTCCGTGTATTATTTCTGTGGTTTGCTCCTAAGTAGCCGAACAGCGTTTGCTGTTACCAAAGCCGTGGCTCCTGAATCGGCCAGAACGGCCATCCATAGTCCGGTAATACCCAATAGGCTCGTAATAAGAAATATCGCCTTTAATCCTAACGCAATGGTGATATTTTGACGGATGTTATAATGGGTTGTTCGGGACAAGGCGATAATTTCAGGTAAACCCGTCAACCGGTTATGTGTCAGGGCGGCATCAGCTGTTTCCAGTGCAACATCAGTACCGCTGCCCATAGCAACACCGATAGTGGCCGCTTTCATGGCTGGCGCATCGTTGATGCCATCACCAACCATCATGGTGCGGTGTTTTTGGTTCAATTCAATGACCGCTTTCACTTTATCTTCAGGCAACAACCCGGCGCGATAATCAATGCCCAGTCGATTCGCAATAGCTGCCGCGGCACGGGGATTATCTCCAGTCAGCATGACTGCATCGACACCTTGTTTTTTCAGAATACGGATAGTCTCTATGGCATCCTGACGCAAGGTGTCTTGCATTGCTATTAACCCCATAAGTTGCCCATTTTGAATGACAGCAACGGCTGTTTTTCCATCGTCTTCCAGCTCAGTGACTCTCTGTTTCCATTGTTCGGACAAGGTGTTTTCCGGCAATCTTCCGGGGGCTGCGACGAGAATTTTTTGCCCCGATAATTGCCCTTCAACCCCTATACCAGCCAGCGCCTTGCGCTGTTCTGCTTCAACAATTGCCACACCGCTGTTTTCTGCGGCATTCAGGATAGCTTTTGCCAGTGGGTGATGGGAGCCACTCTCTACAGCACCCGCCAGTGCCAGTAAGGTTTCTGCACTGATGTTTTCCACCGGTTCAATTTCAGTAACCTGGGGTTTGCCTTCGGTCAAGGTTCCGGTTTTATCCAGTGCGATGGTGCGCACTGAACCAAGTTGCTCCAAGGCCGCTCCACCTTTGATGAGGGAACCCCGACGGGTTGCTGCGGCCAGCGCGGAAGTAATGGCGGCGGGCGTCGAGATGACCAATGCGCAAGGGCAACCAATTAACAGCAGAGTCAGGCCTCGGTAGATCCAGGTTTCCCATGAGCCAGCAAAAAACAGGGGCGGGATTACTACCACCAGGGCTGAGAACAAGATAATCAGCGGGGTGTAGACACGACTGAAACGGTCGATAAAGCGCTCAATTGGCGCACGACGCTCTTCCGCTTCTTCAATCAGTTGCAGAATGCGGTCAATGGCGTTGTGACCAGGTTCAGAGATCACCTTCATCTGTACGGCACTATCAACAGAAAGGCAACCCGCGGCGACTTTTTCTCCTTGCTGCCGTTCAACCGGAACTGATTCACCGGTTAGGGCACTTTCATCGAAACTGGCAAAGGGACTGAGCAGTTCGGCATCGGTAGGTAAGCGCGCACCGGGGGCGATTTCGATGATATCCCCTGGACGCAGATCCGCCGCTGGCACGGTTTTCTTTTTTCCATCCTTAATAAGTAGGGCTTGTTCAGGAACTAATGCCATCAAGGCACTGACGCCACGACGTGCGCGTCCGGCGGCATAGGATTCCAGTATTTCCCCCAACTTGAACAGGAGAATAACCATTGCCGCTTCTGCGGTAGCATCAATAAACAAGGCACCGATGGCAGCGACACTCATCAACGTTTCAATGGCGAAAGGTGTGCCAGAACGGATCAGTTTGACGGCCTTAGTCGCTACCGGATATAACCCAATGAGTGTAGTGATGATGAAAGCAATCTGCCCTACGGGGGCATTCGCTTTTGATATTCCCCAACTGACGAACATCAAGGCGGCCAGAATCAAAATAGGGGAGAAAGTTTTCCAGTGACTGACTGCCGGAGGCAATTTAGATGCCGAATTTGCCTCTTTGATGGCAAAGCCGGCCTGTTTTACTGCTTGTTCAACGGCAGCACGGATATCAATATCAGCATCGACCACCAGTTTCTCTGTTGTAAACAGGACCTTGACCTGTCTGACTTCTGACAGTTTTTTGACCGCATTTTCGATCTTGCCTGCACAGCTTGGGCAATCCATGCCTTGGATAGTCCAATTAAAACGCTGTCTCGCGGTTAATTCGGCGAGAGCGTTATCCTGCATGGTATGTGCATGATCGTTTGAACAGTGTGCACCATTATGTTCATGGGAGTGCACTGCGCCAGTAGAACAAGAAGAAGAGTTATGGTTTGGCGTGGGAGAATGATGCAAATGTTCGTGGCTGTGATCGTGATGTGAATGCCCACTTACATTATTGGCGATATTCTGATGTTCATCTTTTTGCAAAGATAGAGAATTGTGCTGTGATTGCTTATGTTTTTTAGTCGTGGATAACATAGGCGACCTCTTAAATAGAGTTAATTTTAATCATTAGCATTAACTCTACACGTTGGAGTAAACTCCAGAGTCAAATCCAATAAGAGGAATTCTTTTGATGATTTGTGCTAATTAAAATAGGTTCTCACCATCAATGTCCTTCCTCTTGATGTTGTTAGCTTTTCGAACCCTTGGTTAGTAAGGGCAAACTATCATAGGTAGAGTGAACGAATAATCAAAAAATGCCCAATAAAACCACAGGTAGCAACCATCGCTTTTGACAATTTAAAAGGGAAGCGATACTGAGCAATGATATTGATACTGTGTGCGAGGAGTAGCAGGATAGCGCCAGCGACGACAGAAAATCGGCTATCATTGCTAAGCGAAAAATATTGTTCTCCGGCAATCCAAGCCATCAGTAGTGCCATAACGAAACTATCTACCACTCGCCAGCGCATATTATCCAGACGATTCCAGACTGTCAGCATGACCACAATACCAACGACTAGCAAGATCAAAGGCAGCGGGAAGAAGAGACTGAAATCCATATGTAAGGCAAAGCTGATGGTGTATAACAGGTAACTCAGGAACAGTGCGATGAATGAGAAGAGTAAATACTTACCAGGGAACATGCGAAGCGCATCAGAGAGCAAGGTAGTAAGAAGGCCCGCAATGATAAGGTAACCTGAAACCTCAAGATTGGGCGCCTGGCAGGCCCATAATAATAGAAGCAACATCGTGACGGGACGGAAAACCCATTGCTGCCAGTTGGTGCCACGATAGGCGGCATCAATATATAACCACCCGGAGAAAAACACAGCGAGAAATGGCCAACTCATATTTTTCCTTTCCTTAAAGTTCAACGCCTGTTTTGTCAGGCAATTTTATTTATGACGGGGTTGGTACGGAGAATATCTTGATTTATCGACATTGATTCGTTATTAACGAACGAGTAACGTTTTATTATCAAAAACAAAGAACGTCAATGAGTAATTACGCGAATTACTCATTGATGATATTTGCTTTGTTTCCAATCGGAAGAAAACAGGATGAACCACTGGATAGAGGAGGTTATTTTTTCTCCTGTTGTTTCTCTTTTAATTGTTTTTTCTGCCAGGCCAGTAATTCAAAGACGCCAAAAAAGAAGATCTTAGTCTGGAGAAAACTAGACAGCTTTTGATCTTTAGGCTGGGAGTTTTTCAGTAGCAGCAACTGAAAAGAGTGCATGATTACCGTAAATACCATTGCAATATCCATGAAATATCTCAATGGCTTAGGGAATGGGTGAAACAAATTGAAGATCATGATACCCCACACTAAGATCATGATCCCTCTTCCTAATTGAATAAACATCATTGACTCCAAAATCGTGTTTAGGGCGTGTTGACGTTTTGCGAGGGGTTATTAGACAGCATGATGATTTGGTATAATATTTTTGCCAAAAAACAACCAAGCTTCATCACCACACCGCGAACTATATTAACAGATCTCTACTGGAATAAGCTATCTGCATTAATGCTAATGCAACAGAGTCTTATTTTCTGCCAATTTGTCGGGCATCGTAGATAATCGACACTACCGATACTGTGACAATCGTGATTATCATCATAAATAACTTCGGACTAAACGGCGTACGCACATTAAACAGTTGGATCATAAACACGGCCAGCGGCGAAAGTGCCAGTACAGTGGAAACAGCCAATGGTGTTGCAAATTCAATTCCCTTTTGCAGAAAATAAATTGATGCACCCACACCTACCAATGCGATCAACAAGATTAAATAGATAATTTTGCTATTAACAACAACATTATTCTGTAGTAGCAATATTCCCAGACACACTATGATCAACAATGGAAAGCGTAGCGATAATAGTGCCGATGCGGGTACTTTGCTAACAGCGAAACGCTTAGAAATAATCACAGTAGCTGTAATGCTGATACTGCACAGAATGGCCATGGCAATTCCCATTATCATTTCACTGCGACTATAGAGTGTGTATACATCTCTGAACATCACTGTATACACGCACATGGCAGCTGCTGTTATAAAGATCATCAGATGACAGCAACGTGTAACAAGGCTGATGGATTGACGAGTCAACAACAGGTAAGCCGTCATGCTAACAGGACCTAATCCTTGTGTTAGCGTGACGGCGACAGAAGGTTCAAGGTACTTAACCGCCAGAAAATAAAACAGCCAATTGAACATCGAGACAATATTTAAGGCTATCAACATACGCCATTGCGAAAACAGCTCAGCATAAGCTTTCCGTTGACGGAAAAAGCCGATTGTGGCGAATAGCACAGTGACAACCATAAAACTCAGGCTAACGATCAAAAAGATATTAACGCCGAACAACCAGATGTTCAGTAAAACACTTTGTGTTGAGGCAATGAAAATATACAGTAATGTAAAAAATACACCGGATAAGTATCTACCTTGCTCTGTCATTCACTACTCCTGTCTATCAATAAACTGTTGGTGCCATTTTTCTAACATGTACATCGTCCACAATGCATAGCAGTTGTTGCCATCGAACTCTTTGACAAACTGACGCATCCGATCCGGATTAAAGTATCCACGTGATAATGCCTGCTCGCTGATCAGTGTATCGGCGATGGTTTTTTTCATTGACGATACCATCCATTGTTCAAGCGGTACTGCTAACTCCTGCTTTTTGCGATTAACAATATAATTGGGAAGATAGCGTTTCGCCAGACAGTGAAGAAGGTATTTTTCCTTGCCTAAATGGAGCTTAAAGCGTGTAGGCAAACGGCTAGCCAATGTCACCACTTGTTTGTCGAGGAAAGGAACTCGCACTTCAAGTGAATTGGCCATTGAAGCAATGTCAATCTTGACCAACTGCGCTTCCTGCATCCAATGGTTAAAGTCATACTCCATCGCTGCGGAGAGAGGATTTGCATGTCGTCTCAGCTCATCACCGTACCGATTGGCTTGTGCAGTACCGTTTTTTTCGAGCAAGTGTGACGCTATCTCATTACTGTATAGCTGCTGGCGCAGTTGACTGCTAACGCCATCAGTCAGTAGCGCCTGATAAAACTCAGGGAATGCCTCTTTCTGCCATACCTTGTTAAACAGATCGACCTTGCGGGGCAGATTGTACTCCGCCGGTAAGTTGGGGAAATTCGCTGCCAACGAATAACGGGCATACCCTCCGAACAGTTCATCCGCCCCATCGCCGCCCAGCACTACGGTTACATGACGACGCGCCATCTGATACATAAAGTGACTGGCAATCGAAGATGGAAAAGCAAAAGGCTCTCCGAAGTTTTTGTTCAGCGCGTGAGCTGCATCTAATGCAGCTTGTGGCGTAATAATGCAATCATGGTGATCTGTTCCAAGATCTTTAGCCAGACGCCGGGAGTAGTCCAACTCACTGAAAGCGGACTCATTGAAGCCGATAGCAAAAGTTTTCAGCGAGTGGTGTCCCTGTTTACATGCCATGGCAGTAATCAGGCTGGAATCCAGTCCGCCACTGAGCATCGTACCGATAGGAACTTCTGCCTTTAATCGTTTCTCGATAGCCTGATTCAGATACTCATCAATTTCATCAATCCACTGCTCCAGTGGTTTATCATCCTCTCTTGGCTGGTAGTCAACGTGCCAATAGTTTTTCCGGCTCTCCTTCCCTTGGATAAAGCTGACACTGCCACCAGGAGGCACTTTGCTGATACCCTGAAAAATACAACGATCGCGTGGCACGACCCGAAAGCGCAGATAATAATCCAACGCCTCAAGGTCAATACGACGTGGAATGGTATTGCTCTTCAACAGTGAATTCAATTCGGATGAAAAACTGATTGTGTTGTCGTTCAGGGTATAAAACAGCGGTTTTTTGCCGGCGGGATCGCGTGCCAATAACAGTGAGTCATTGACGCGGTCATAAATAGCCAAAGCAAACATACCATCCAAAGAGTGATAAAACTTCTCGCCGTCACGCTGGTACAGATTAACAATCACTTCTGCGTCGGAGTCGGTACTAAATTGAAATCCCTGTTTAATTAATTCCTGGCGCAATGAATGGTAGTTATAGACTTCACCGTTAAATACCAATACATATTGTCCGTTATTGCTGTAACAGGGTTGTGAACCGTTATCCAGTGCGATGATTTTTAACCGCCGCATACCAATACTGACATGCCCATGATGATAAATTCCCACCTGATCTGGCCCACGATGCTCCAGCGCGTTTAACATGGATGTTAATCGCTGAGGTTGTGCTGGTTGATTATTCAAGTGGATGACGCCTGCGATTCCACACATAAATTTCCTTTGTTTTCCCTGTGAATTAATAACGCCGTTTGCTGATATTGCGGGTGATTTGCTGTTCATCGATACGCTGGATACGAATATCCCCGACCAACCCGGAGGCAATCATTTGTGCGATGTCGGGGTTACGCGATAGCAGATCATGCTTAATAGCATCACTGACTTCCGCTGGGAGCGACGGTATCGCAATACGAATCACTAATCCGCCATCACGGTCATCAAGATCATATCGGTGATAAGGGAGGTGTTTTGCCATGGCGTCATTGATATCACTGAGGTTGATTTTTTCACCGTGTTTAAATTCGCTGGCAAAACGGCCGAGACAACGTTGATAGGTGTAAAGGGGTTTTCCCTGAACAATTTTCTTTTCAAAGCCTTCAATCAGATCGTGAGTGACAAAGCGTATTGCTGGAAAATATTCACGGGCAAACGAAGTGAGTAACAAAATACCGCCGGTTCCCCGATAATCGGAGTCAGGATAAATCTGTCGTACGGGCACCACCTCTGGTATTAGATAGGGATCAAACTGGTAATATCCCTGCGAGTGATTGTAGAAAGCAATGGAACCAATTTCAATGCTGCCTAATAGATCAAGTACCTGCGTTGGTTCGATGTGGAAATAATCCGCCACCTTTTTTTGCCAAGCCAAAGTCGCTACATCCCCCAGTACGATGATTTTTTTCGGCCGGAAGTCCAGTTTGCCGGTTGCAATCAGACAGTCCAGAATCATCGGCATAGTGAAAAAAATGTCTGGTTTGAATCGGTTTAGCACTTCAATATGTTGCTCAATCGGGCGGGTAAAATCGATCAGTTCAACTTCACATCCCATAGACTGAAAAATTTCACCCGCTGTAGCAGCCGCATGTCCGGTACCCAAATCGGCACAGGCACGGACATACCCTTCGCCACAGAAATCCTTGATGATGCCCATGCGCTGTTGCAGATAAATATGTTGATCATTATCGGAATAGATAATGCGCTTACGTTTGCCTGTTGTGGTACCAGAGGTTTGATAACTGTGGTAACGGTTAGGAAACGCATGTTCCGCATGGTAATAATGTTGCGTCAGTAACTCTTCAGTCATGAGAGGCAGAGATGCCAGCTGGTTAGCCTTCGCCTGTTTCTCTCTGAGTAATTGAGCATACCAAGGAAAGGTTTTGCTGATCTGTTTTATCCATAATTCCAAATTCATGTGGTTTCCTTTATTCAATTACCGTTAAGCCGCTATGATAAAAATCGCTTTCAGTGGAACGAATTTCAGCAATGACCTGATTGAGTGAGGATGAGTTGTTGCTGATGGCAATAACAACGCCCGGTGAACTGAGCAGATCATTAGTTTCTTGCTGAATTTCACCGGGGGAATAGTGGTAGTTGACGCTAATAACGCCTTCAATTTTGATAAACTGCTCTTCTGGTGATGTTTGCACTTTACCTTTAGTGGGCGAAATCATGTAAACATAAGCCGCATGCTTATGGCCCAGAAAGTCACGAGGTTGACGAATTTCCTGTTGGAATCTCACTGGATAAAGGACGGCCTGCACCAGTTTGCTGATCTGCGAATGCCCCAAGCACTCTTCGATAATATAAGGGTCGGCTCCACCTGCGACTCTGGCGCCAATTTCAATCAGTACCGGCCCGCGCGGCGTCATCATGATCTCCGCATGAAACGCGCCATTTTCAATGCCAAGCGCCTGACATACTTGTATGGTATAGCTGGTTAGTGTATTGAAGTCAGCATCGTGCTGATAATAAAGATATTGTGTTTCATAAACCGGAAAATTTTTGTACTGTTTCTTTTTCGATTGCCATAGGTCGGTAAAGAAATATTGCCCCTGACAGGCAATACCATTAACGACAAATTCCTCTCCTTCAAGGAATTCCTGACATAACACTTCGTGATTCTGATTTCCGAACAGATCATTCTTGCTCTTAATGGCAGTAAAAGCCTGCTCAGCCTGTTTGATATCGTGGCAAATAAAAACGCCATCCGTACCCGCGCTTTGTACCGGTTTTAACACTACTGGCCAGCGATTATGGTTTTTCAGCCAGCACAGTAGTTCATCGCGATACTTGATCAGGTTTTGCTTAATGGAGGCGACATGATGGCGTGCAAGTTGTTCTTGCATCAGAAACTTGTTGCGTCGGGCTGTTGAAAGTTCAATTGGATTGCTGAAGGGAAGCGCCAGCTCAGCGTTTAGTTGATCCACCAATGGAACAGCGCTCTCGCTGCCAGCCAGAATCGCCTTGATAGCATAAGATTGTAGCTCGTGGAGTAGCGCCTCTATGTCACCATCATAAACGATATGCCTGTCACTCCGGATGCTGGCCAGTTGGTTATCTCCAATAAAGGTTGCAGGCAAAAAGGCGGATTGAATATGCAGGCAAAAATATCCCAACGCCTGAAAAGCCGGAATCAGATATTTGCTTCCGGACCAAGCATCAATAATCACAATAACTTCTTTGTTGTTCAAAATCGGCATGGTTTTATTCCTGACCTTTGTTGATTTGGTGACTACCTGATTGTCTGACTATAGCTGAAATATCCGTCGCAACCTCACTTAGACAGTGATACCAGTAGAAATGATCGCCGGGATAGGTCTTGCTTCCTGCGAAAGCGCAGCTGTAATTTGCCCAATCCTGCATTTTTTGGTTACGTTCCTCTTCCTGCTCTCCCCATAGGGTATACAGAGGGAGAGTTAGCGGTAAGCGAATTGCTGGTTGATACTGATGATAAAGTCGATAATCTTGCCGAATTAAGGGCAAATAGGTTTCCATCAGAGTGGGTTGTTTAGCCAACTGCGATGTCATGCCCCCCGTCTCCACCAGATGTTGAATAAAATCCAGGTCGGATAATTCGTAATAACGTGGCATATTCGGATTCCGGCTGTGCGCTGGCAACGTGCTGGATACGATAATGCACCGCAGGTTCTCTGTGAATTGCTGCTCGGACATGAGACAAGCGATCTCATAGGCCAGCGCTCCTCCCATGCTGTGACCAAACAGAGCAAAAGGCCGTCCGTCAGCACGAATGATGATGTCATTGGCCAAATCATGAGCAGCCTGTTCAAACGTTGAGTAAACAGGTTCATTCATGCGAGAAAAATGCCCTGCATAATCAAGAGGAATCCACTTTATATCCGAATCAATATGTGCCGACCAACCCAGGTAGTGATGCGCTCCGCCCCCTGCGTGGGGCAAGCAAAAAATCAGATTCATCATTGCGCCTCTGTCTGCTCTGTGTACGAATTCAACCAGACAGCCATTTTACGAATAGTCGGATATTTGAAGATATCTGCCAGCCCTACTTTATGTGGCATCACTTTGTTCAATTCAATCAACAGAATCATTGCCGTCATTGAGTTGCCACCAACAGAGAAAAAGTGATCATTCAGACTCAGAGAATCACGCATCAGTATTCGCTGCCAAATACACAGAATCTGATGTTCAGTCGCAGAAACGGGATCTTCAGTAACGGTTTCGCTAGATTTATTCTGGTAGTTTTGCCAGTGGTTCAGCAGGAATTTATGGTCAAGCTTCAGATTGTCAGTCAGCGGCAATGTATCAAGCTGTTGCCAGTGTTCAGGCACCATATAAGCGGGTAATTTCTGGTTAAGCTGTTTTGCAAGATCGGCAAATGTCAGGTTGCCAGCATCGGTGTACCACACGACAGAAGCCAGAAGAGCATGCCCAGAAGATAATTTGATTGGTGTCACTGCGGCATATTGTACACCGGGCAATTGTGCCAGATGGTGCTGCACGTCAGACAGCTCAATGCGATATCCGTTGATTTTGACCTGATCATCAATGCGACCGAGGAACAGCAAGTTTTTCTGTTCATTTTGTCGTACCAAATCGCCGGTACGGTAGTAACGCTGTCCGTTGAGGGTAACAAAAGCCCGTGAAGTGAGTATTGGTGCATTGTAATACCCGAGCGAAAGGTGTGGCCCTGCGACCAATAATTCCCCCGCAGTTCCAAGTAAACAGGGCTGTTCATTCTCATCCAGAATCAGACATACCACGTTTTCAAACGGTTGACCGATATGGGGTATTTCACCTTTGATCTCACAAAATGTGGTATTAATGGTATTTTCAGTAGGGCCGTAAACGTTGATGTAAATTTTCTTGCTTGCAGCCAGTTCCTGCCAGAGTTCGGTGTTAATAGCCTCACCACCAACAATCACTAATTGCAGTGCATCACAGGTTTCATCCAGTCCCGCGTTTAATAGCACTTTTAAGTGTGAAGGTACTAAATCGATGTTAACAATATGGTGGTTATGCAGATAATTCACTAATTCAAAGGGGGATTTTCTGACCTGATCACTAACAACGTGCACACTGTAACCTAAGGCCACCAGAGCCAGCCGTTCAAGGGAACTGTCAAAGCAGAATGACGCATTGACGACGACATGTCCTTCAGTAACACCATGTGGCTGATAAATATTACGCTGATGGCTATCTACCAGATGTAACAGTGATTCATGGCTGACAACCACACCTTTGGGGGTTCCAGTTGTGCCGGAAGTATGGATGATATAGGCGGGTGTTCCGATTGCCGGTAGCTCTGTTCGTGGCTTTGGAGTGAGTGTAGTCAGGGTAATGCCATGTCCTGTATTTGATGCATGTATCAAGACTTGTACATGCGCTTGATGCAGAATCCCCTCAATGCGAGATTGGGGCCATTGATCGTCAAGCGGCAGATAAACGCCACCTGCCTGCCAAACGTGAGGTCACACCATTCATCGTTATAAACGGTATCAATGTAATTGCTGCCCATATCGGGTGAAATCGCTACCACAATGGCATCTTTGGGTATATCAGTCTGAAGACGTTTCACTGCGGCTAATACCGTACCCGTAGAAGCCCCCGCAAGATAACCAAAACGACGCGCAGCATCGCGGCAGCTCGCAACAGTTTCTGCTTCGGGGATCTGAATCAACATATCGACGCGGCTTTTGTCAAAAAAATGGGGCTGTACGCTAGAGCCAAGTCCCGGCAAATAACGTGGGCTACCGGGCGTACCAAAGGTAACGGAGCCGATGGAGTCAACGGCGATGAGTTGGGTTTTAGGGGAACAGCGGCGAAAGAAATTGGCACATCCCATCAATGTTCCCGTAGTACCCGCACCGATGAATAGGTAGTCAACTTTGCCGAACTCGGTCAAAATAGATTTTGCTGTCATTTCGGCGTGTACTGTTGGATTAGCCATATTTTGGTATTGGTTCAGCCAAATAAGATCGGGATCTTGTTTTATCGCAGAACGAATGTATGCCAAACGATTACCTAAATAACCGCCTTGTTCATCTTTTTTTTCAATAAGGATGATATCTGTCCCCAAAGCGCGCATCATTTTAATATTCTGCAAAGACGTATTTTTATCTACTACACAGGTAAAATGTAATCCTTTTGATGCGGCAATAATGCTCAATGATAGCCCAAGATTACCGGAGCTTGACTCAATAAATCGTTTTGTTTTGTCTAATCCTTTGTTGGTAATGGCATCGCTGATAAGTGCGATGGCCGTTTTCATTTTTATAGAACCCCCAGCATTCAATCCTTCCACTTTGACGAAGAGATCTGTATGACAGCAAAATTTATTGAATTTTATGAAAATATTATCGTTAACTATCTTATCTACTGAGCTAAACTGCATAATTCCTCTTTATTATAAATGTATAAATTTAACTTCTATACTTAGAGTGATTTATTCAGTAATGCATACTAATTTGCTAAACATACTTCCTAATACAACATAATATGTTGTCTGTTGTACAAAAAGCGTTTGCAGGCACACAGTGACACACATTCGTAATGTGCTACAACCGTTGGTTCTGTCGCATTAACAGAGGAAGCGCGTCAGAAGAGGGTGCGATTATTTTTATTCAGCCAGTTGATAGAAAAATGCGGCGGGTGAAATCGGACATTCCGGCTATTTTTTAAATCCCGGCATAGGCTCGGTTCGCTGTTTGATGCTGCGATGGTTATTTAAAAGTTGGCGGTTATCGTTAAATGGATTTTTGTCGAATGTCCACCACAACTTTTACCCATCGCCTCATCATTGTCTGATGCTGCTCCATTTGCCAAATTCTGGGGGTAAATCGCGCCTGGGCTTGCTGGTTCGCATTTGATAAAGAATATCTTCCAACGTCAAACGATGCTCAGGTTTGTTATATACCCACCCCGTGTGTTGCATTAATGCAGATAGCTTATTCCAGTAGAGATCTGTTAATATAGTTCGCGGCATGATGATGAGGCTTGGTTGTTTTTTGACGAAAGTAATTATACCAAATCATCATGTTGTCTAATAATTCCTCGCAAAACGTCAACACGCCCTAAGCCGTCTAGACACTGGATTATTGATGGCGAATATATAAACGATAAGCAACTTGTCCGGCCGTTTTTTGCCGATGAAGTTGCCAGTTTGGGGGAACTTCTGTTACAGATTCTGCTTCTGCCTCAACATAAATCCAGCTTTCTTCTGCCAGCCAGTTATTGGCTTCCAATAAATTGATTGTTTCAGTCAACATCCCCTTACGAAATGGTGGATCGAGGAAAACCACATCAAACGGTGTTCCGGTGTTGTTAAGGTATTGTAGTGCATTACCTTGCACCACATCGGCATTTTCAGCTTTCAGCAAGGCCAGGTTAGCCGATAGTTGTTTCGCCACATTACGATCATATTCAATTAAGGTCGTGTGGCTTGCATAACGAGACAAAGCTTCAAATCCAAGCGCTCCGCTACCTGAAAAACAATCCAGGCAACGAGCACCCTGAATCACTGGCATAAGCCAGTTAAAAAGTGTCTCGCGGACGCGATCTGTTGTTGGACGCAGGCCGTCACTATCAGGAACCGGCAATTTTCTTCCGCGCCATTTTCCGCCAATAATGCGGATTTGTCCCAAAGACAGACGCTGTGGTTTTTTAGTCATAATTTACATAACTTAAATATTTGCCATCCGCCGCGACTTAATAATATCTGGCGGAGACAAAAAGTGAGTGAAAACGAAGATATCCATTGATTAATTTACCACGAAATCCTCTATAGATATGTGTTGTGGTGTGATGAAAATGTTAGACTGGATTCATTACCGTTAGAACCTATCTCAGTGGATATAACAGCATATATCTAACTTAACCGCGAGGAGTGTAGTGGCCGATGGCAAAAGAGAAAAAAAGAGGTTTCTTCTCTTGGTTTGGACTTGGTCGTCAAGATAACAAACAGCAAGAAGAACAAGCTGAACAAGAAAGAGTCGCAGCGGAAGAAGTAGCCCGCTGTGCGGCAGAAGAGGCGGAGCAGCAGCGTTTAGCGGAAGAAGCCGCCCGTCGTGCAGCAGAAGAAGCAGAGCAGCAGCGTTTAGCGGAAGAAGCCGCCCGTCGTGCGGCAGAAGAGGCGGAGCAGCAGCGTTTAGCAGAAGAAGCGGCCCATCGCGCGGCAGAAGAGGCAGAACAGCAGCGTTTAGCGGAAGAAGCGGCCCGTCGTGCAGCAGAAGAAGCAGAGCAGCAACGTTTAGCGGAAAAAGCGGCCCATCGCGCGGCAGAAGAAGAGGCAGAGCAGCAGCGTTTAGCGGAAGAAGCCGCCCATCGCGCGGCAGAAGAGGCGGAGCAGCAGCGTTTAGCAGAAGAAGCGGCCCGTCGTGCGGCAGAAGAGGCAGAAGAACAGGCGGCCTTACCTAAGGAACAAGAACGGCCGACTAAAGAAGGATTTTTTGCTCGTCTGAAACGCAGTTTAGTTAAAACTCGTCAAAATCTTGGTTCTGGCTTCTTGGGACTATTTCGTGGCAAAAAAATTGATGATGATCTGTTTGAAGAGCTGGAAGAACAGTTATTGATTGCAGATGTGGGCGTTGAAACGACCCGTAAGATCATTACTAACTTGACAGACCATGCCAGCCGTAAAGAATTGAAAGATGCGGAAGCACTTTACTCTAAACTAAAAGAAGAGATGTCAACCATTCTGGCGAAAGTTGATAAACCGCTGGAGATAGAAGGCAAATCACCTTATGTCATTCTGATGGTGGGAGTAAATGGTGTTGGTAAAACGACCACGATTGGAAAGTTGGCGCGTCAATATCACTCCCAAGGTAAATCTGTCATGCTGGCGGCTGGAGATACCTTCCGCGCCGCCGCAGTAGAGCAGTTACAGGTTTGGGGGGAACGCAATAAAATTCCGGTGATATCCCAACATACGGGGGCAGATTCCGCCTCGGTGATTTTTGACGCCATCCAGTCAGCCAAGGCTAAAGGTATTGATGTCCTGATTGCAGATACCGCTGGGCGCTTGCAGAACAAATCCCATTTGATGGAAGAACTGAAAAAAATCGTTCGTGTGATGAAAAAACTGGACGAAGACGCACCTCATGAAATTATGCTGACTCTGGATGCCAGCACAGGTCAAAATGCAGTAAGTCAGGCTAAACTATTTCATGAAGCTGTGGGATTGACGGGTATTTCACTGACCAAACTGGATGGTACTGCGAAAGGGGGCGTTATCTTCGCTATTGCCGACCAATTTGAGATCCCAATCCGCTACATTGGTGTGGGTGAAGGCATTGAAGATCTCCGTCCATTTAAGGCAGACGATTTTATTGAGGCTCTTTTTGCCAGAGAGGATTAACTATCAATGATTCGCTTTGAACAGGTCAGTAAAGCCTATCTGGGAGGGCGGCAGGCGCTGCAAGGGGTGGATTTTCATCTACTTCCAGGAGAAATGGCATTTTTAACCGGTCACTCAGGGGCCGGTAAAAGTACACTTTTGAAACTTATCTGTGGTATTGAACGCCCTAGCGCAGGCCATATTTGGTTTTCTGGTCATGACATTAGCCGACTAAAATCCCGTGAGATCCCTTTTCTGCGCCGTCAGATCGGCATGATTTTTCAGGATCATCACCTGCTTTTGGACCGTACCGTATACGAGAATGTCGCTATGCCGCTGATTATCTCAGGGGCAAGTGCTGAAGACATTCGTCGACGGGTATCTGCGGCGTTGGATAAGGTCGGCTTACTGGACAAAGCGAAAAATTCCCCCATTCAGCTTTCCGGTGGAGAACAACAGCGTGTTGGTATCGCCCGCGCGGTGGTGAATAAGCCAACCGTATTGCTGGCAGATGAACCGACGGGAAATTTGGATGGAGCATTATCAGAGGGGATCATGCGTCTGTTTGAAGAATTTAACCGGGTTGGCGTGACGGTTCTGATGGCTACCCATGATACTGCTCTAATTGAACGAAGAAAATATCGTATTTTGACCCTGAATCAGGGACGTATGCAAGGAGGACATCATGGCTAAGTATGTCCGTCATTCAACGAAAAAAACACAGTCCCCAAAATCCAAATCACTAAAAGGGGGATGGCGTGTACAGTGGCGTTATGCGTGGAAAAGTACGCTGTCCGATATGTTCCGCCAACCGCTGGCAACGTTGCTGACTGTTATGGTGATAGCGATTTCCCTGACCTTGCCAAGTGTGTTTTATATTGTTTGGAAAAACGTCAATCAAGCAGTGATGCAGTGGTATCCCATCCCACAACTCACGGTCTATTTGGATAAGTCACTGAATGACAATAGTGTCAAGCAGGTGATTGATCAGTTGAAAGGCATGGATGGCGTGAAATCGGTCAATTACCTTTCCCGTGACGAAGCCGTAAACGAATTCCGTGCATGGTCAGGTTTTGCCAGCGCACTAGATTTGCTGGAAGAAAACCCTCTACCGGCAGTTGCCGTCGTCTCTCCTAAATTGAATTTCCAAGATTCTCAGGCGCTAACAACATTGCGTGATCAAGTTGCACAAATTAAAGGCATTGAAGAAGTCAGAATGGATGATAGCTGGTTTGCCCGCTTGACCGCGTTGGCTGACCTTGTTGGCAGAATTGCTGCCGTGATAGGTATCTTGATGGTGGTTGCGCTGCTCCTGGTCATTGGTAATAGTGTTCGGCTGAGTATCTTTAGCCGTCGTGAGACAATTAACGTCATGAAGCTGATTGGGGCAACGGATGGGTTTATTTTGCGTCCTTTCCTCAATGGTGGAGCCTTATTGGGGATTCTGGGGGCAATATTATCCTTGATCCTCTCCTCTCTGCTGGTGTGGAAACTTTCCAATGTGGTCACAGAAGTGGCGAGTGTTTTCGGTACCCGCTTTATACTGCATGGTTTGGAGTGGGATGAAGCACTCTTATTAGTGCTTATTTCGGGTATGATTGGTTGGATAGCTGCATGGTTTGCGACAATTCAGCATTTACGTCGTTTTAGGCCAGAATAAAGGTGTAGCAGGGCTTGCTGAACTGTTGGGCTTAATTGTTGTCAAAGTCACAATTATGGTTTTGTATTGATATTCACACAACCGAGACGATTTGAATATGATCTTTACGGTGGTAAAATAGGCATATCTTTGGCTTGAATAAACCTTACTGGTGAACTCAGGCAAACTTGAAGGCCATCAATTTGGATCTAATTTTGAGAGAATTTGAATGACAAAAGAAATGCAAACTTTGGCGTTAGTTCCACAAGGTAGTTTGGAAGGGTACATCCGTGCCTCCAATGCTTATCCTATGCTTTCTGCCGAGGAAGAGAAGGAACTGGCAGAAAGGCTGCATTACCAGGGAGATCTGGATGCAGCGAAAAAGCTGATTCTTTCTCACCTGCGCTTCGTTGTTCATGTTGCCCGCAGTTATGCCGGTTATGGTCTGCCGCAAGCGGATTTAATTCAGGAAGGTAATATTGGCCTGATGAAAGCGGTTCGTCGCTTTAATCCAGAAGTGGGCGTACGTCTGGTTTCTTTTGCTGTTCACTGGATTAAGGCAGAAATCCATGAATATGTATTGCGTAATTGGCGTATTGTGAAGGTCGCAACAACAAAAGCTCAGCGTAAGCTGTTCTTTAATTTGCGCAAGGCTAAACAACGTCTGGGGTGGTTCAATCAGGATGAAATTGAACTGGTTGCCAAAGAATTGGGCGTGACCAGCAAAGATGTCCGAGAGATGGAATCCCGTATGTCAGCGCAGGATATGGCATTTGATATGTCCTCTGATGATGACAGTCATGATAGCCATCCAGTGGCTCCGGTGCTGTATTTGCAAGATAAGGCTTCTGACTTTGCCGATGGCATTGAAGAAGATAACTGGGAAACTCACGCTGCGGATAAACTTTCTGTGGCGATGGAAGGGCTGGACGAACGTAGCCAGGACATCATTCGTTCTCGTTGGTTGGACGATGACAATAAAACCACCTTGCAAGAATTGGCCGATAAATATGGCGTATCTGCTGAACGTGTTCGGCAGCTAGAAAAAAATGCCATGAAGAAATTGCGACTGGCTATTGAAGCGTAATCTCTTAACTGCGAAAACTTGCTGGATTAAAAAGCGATAATTTGTTTATCGCTTTTTTTATGTGTGCAAGATAATCAGCAGTGAACAGCAAAATAACAATCAGTGTCAGAAAGCCGAGGAAATTCCATGATGAAAATTGTGATTGCTCCAGATTCATTTAAGGAAAGTTTGAGTGCCTTGCAGGTGGCGCAGGCAATAGAGCGGGGATTTAAAGAGATTTATCCACAAGCAGACTATATCAAGCTACCTATGGCGGATGGCGGCGAAGGGACCGTCGAATCACTGGTGGCTGCAACCGGAGGAAAACGTATCGTGTGTACTGTTACTGATCCTTTGGGACAACCTGTTGAGACATTCTTTGGTTTGCTTGGCGATGGAAAAACCGCAGTGATTGAAATGGCTGCCGCTTCTGGTTTGCACTTGGTGCCGATGAAACAGCGTAACCCACTGATAACGACGAGTTATGGAACAGGAGAATTGATTCTGGCTGCATTGGAACAGGGAATACACAAACTGATTTTAGGCATTGGCGGCAGTGCAACCAACGATGGTGGTGCAGGTATGATGCAGGCACTTGGTGCAAATTTATTGGATGGTGACAGTCGTATTCTGCCATTCGGTGGCGCGGCATTAACCCGGCTGGAAAGTATTGACTTAACAAACCTTGATCCACGTCTCAAGCAAATTGAATTTACTGTAGCTTGTGATGTGAATAACCCATTATGTGGTGAACAGGGAGCGTCAGCGGTATTTGGTCCACAAAAAGGCGCGACACCGGAGATGGTGAAATCATTAGATTCTGCATTGCGTCATTATGGCATGAAAATAGAATCCCTAATGGGAAAAAGCGTGATTGATACTGCTGGTGCTGGTGCTGGTGCGGCTGGAGGGATGGGCGCATCCTTATTGGGGTGTTTGGGAGCAAGATTACAGCCAGGTATTGAGATTGTTATCGAAACCCTGCAACTGGAAGAAGCGATTCAGGGTGCAGATCTGGTCATTACGGGAGAAGGTCGTCTGGATAGCCAGACCATATACGGTAAAACGCCCATTGGTGTTGCCCGTGTTGCGAAAAAGTTTGGTATTCCCACCATTGCGTTAGTTGGGGGAATGAGCCGAGACTACCATGTTGTGCATCAGCATGGACTGAATGCGGTCTTTTCCATCATACCGGAGGTTTGTTCCCTTGCTGATGCCCTTGCCAATGGTGCCGATAATTTGCGGATAACGGCACGGAATATTGCAGCGATTTGGGCTATTTCCCATTAAATGCTACTCGATGAGCACTATCGCCGTTTACTGTGCCGTTGAGTCATAATGGCAGTGAAACCGATAGATACAGCAAATAACAACGCTCCCATTAAAAATACCCATTCATAGTGGTTATTGAATAACAAGAAACTGCCAACCATTGGGCCAACAGCCATTCCCATATATCGAATAAAATTATAAAGCCCAATCACAGTTGCCCGTTCTTCCACAAATGTTGTTAACAGTAAAGCGGCGTGTGTAGGTGTCGATATCCCCAGAGTGAAACCGTATAAAGCGGTGACAATGATTAACGAGGGAATACCAAATCGATATGTGATGGAAAACAACAGGATTAAAGCCAGATTTAGCAAGCTGCTGACAATCAGGCCATTTATCTTAGATAACCGATGATGGAGTAAACGATAGCTATAGCTGCCAACAATCATTGCCAGTGATATGGGAATGTACATCCAACCGATATCGGCAGGGCTGAAATTATATTCATGGTCTAAGATGATGGGTAAAAAAGTCAAAAAACAGAAATAACAATAGAACAGCATAAAGCCAATACAGAAAACGGATTGCGCGATGCGATCTGACAAAATCTGGCCGAACTGCCAAAACACGCTTTTGGCACTTGCTGACTGTTTTGGCTTATTTTCTGGTCTGGTTTCGGGTTTCGTTTCTGGTAACCAAAGCAAGTTACTGATAAGTATTAGCCCACCGATAACAGCAATAAATTGGAAAATCGCAACATATCCGTTTAATTCGGCTAAATAGCCGCCGAGCAACGGTCCCAAAGCAGGAGTCAGCGTTAACAACATCTGATAAGTGCTGATGGCTTTGGCACGATGTTGTTCTTCGTACAGATCACCAATAATTGTGGCTGCAATAACAGGAATAGATGCAATCCCAATAGCTTGAACTATTCGAAAGGCAATCAGCCAATAAATATCGGAAGCCATTGCACAGCCAACAGATCCAATGACGGAAATAGTCAGAGCAGGAAGTAAAACGGCTTTACGGCCTTTACTGTCCGCTAATGGCCCATATACGATTTGCATAATAGCTAAAACAAATGTGAATGCTGATACAGTCAGGTTTACTAAAGGTAGTGGCGCATTGAATAGCGCCTGTATGACAGGAATAACGGGAACATAGATATTTTGTGCAAGAGATCCTAATAGGGCGCTGAAGCATACCAGGTAGAAAATCACGTTTACATTACGAATTGAGTTACATTTATTCATTTTTTTCTCCGTTTTGTTTCCATGGAAACAATATGAAGGTTAATAAATGGGGAGATTTTGTAAAGATCTTTTTTTGCTTTTTTTGTTATGATGCAAATAATATTTCCAAGGAAAATATTATTTTGGAAAAGTCGTAAATGAGTAACAGTATAGTTTACCAACGTGAGATCCTTGCCGCAGTTAATCACTTGATACATCTAAGAGACGGTATTAAGAGAGGGCATAATGAAGAGACACTCCGCGAATATGGACTCAGTGGCTATTCATTGTCTGAATTACATGTGATCCAGTGTATAGGAGAATCGGTATTATTAAATATCACAAGTATCAGCCAGACGCTGGGGATGACCAAGGGTGCTATCTCAAAGATCTGTGCAAAACTTCTTCAGCGCGCTATCGTTGAAAAACTGAAAATGGTAGATAACCAGAAAGAGATCTATTTCAGCCTCACTGACGAAGGAAAGCAGATATTTTCTGCGCATGAAAAACTGCATCGGCAAATAGAAGCCAGATGGTTGCAAATATTGGAAAACTATTCGCCGGAAGAATTGATGATCATTAGGCGATTTATTGCCGATATATCGGATATAGTGGGCCACTCTCGATAATGAAATGCCGCAATGTACCGTGGTATGACAAGAATCAGAAGCCTGAATGGGATAATTTAAATCAGTAAATAACAGGCTTCTGACGAAGTTATCTTGCCTCGTTCAACAACCATTCTTGCCTATAATTGTCTCGGCAATGGGGATATATTGATCTGTAATTTTATTAACAGTATTGTTCTCTTTCTTGACTGGTTTGCAATCTTCGAAAAACCATTGAATTGGTGTATTAAATATACCGGCAATAACAACGAGATGGGAGAGGTTGATCCGATTCACTCCCGTTTCGTAACGTGAAAGTTGCTGTTGACTGAGGCCAAGTTTATTTGCTAATGCTGTAGCAGTGATACCCAGCTCTTTCCTTTTGGTCTGAATACGTTTTCCGACTAATAGGTTTGCATCTTCCATATCTCATCCTTTTTTCATTAGTAAGTTATGGCGTCATCAAGGAGAATTGCCGAAGCTTAAAATGAGTTCGATTTTTGCCCCGCTGGTTGCTCGTAAAATAGAGCCTGCCTTGACGGATTATCGTTCACGGTATGCCTATTGTTACCACCTGATTCGCCGTTTTTGTTTTCTAACATGCGTTTTGTTTTTGTAGTCCTTGTCTTATGGCTACCTCTGTATATTTTTCGGTTAAGTTACCGATGCGGCTTAAACAGAGGTCCTATTCTCCTTGCATGAAAGATAACCAATATGTTCCTGATTTTTATTTTATGGGATTTTGTATATTTAAATAAATTTATTTTGTTGATTTTTAATGATTTTTAGTTAACTGATTAAGGTAAACATGCAAAAAACAGTAAATTTTTGTCTAACCTCATGTTTGTTGATATGTATCATTCTTGTTGATGATTTCCTTGAGGTTATAAACTGGACAAAATATACCAAACTGTAAACATAATCCTACATAATTTAACCTAAGTCAAATTTCATTACATACTACAAATCATTCCATTTAAGCAATTATAATATATGAATTTTTTTTGTTATTCACATATTTTGTTGCATCATCATAATATTGTTGGTGAAAAAATATTACTTGATGCCAGTCAAGTATTGCCAGATCATCCAGAATTAATGTTTTAAAAGCATTACATATCCAAAATTTAATTCTATTTATCGATAATCAGACGGATTATAAATCTAAACTAGACAGTTTGGTATATTTTGTCCAGTTTATA
>NZ_JADEUG010000033.1 GCF_015163665.1 Xenorhabdus sp. BG5
CGCAGCAGCCAGCTCGGCCGTCACGGATTTTATCGACAGCTTCGGTTCACCGGACGGGGTGTTGAGTCGTGGTTCCAGTAACGTCATCATTGAAGGAAAACCTGCGGCACGAGCCACCCTAGATATGGCGGCATGCAGCAAACACCCGGCACCGCCCCTGATAGCCCAGGGCAGTGAATCCGTGTTTATCAACGGTCAGCCTGCGGCGCGGGTCGGCGACAAGCTGGTCTGTGGGGCGACCATCAAAGGCGGCGCGAGCAAGGTCTTTATCGGCTCCGGTCAGGGGACTTACCTTGAGATTGAAGAAGAGTTCTCCGGCTGGCAACGGGCGTTACTGGTAGCGGTGGAATTTTTGGTGCCGCCGACACGCGGGCTGCTCAAAGGCGTGGGTAAACTGCTGACCAAAACCGGCCGGCAGGCGGTGCTGGCCGGTGCAAAGCTGGGGGCCAAAAAAGCCGGTAACGTACTGAGAGGTAAAACCCTGAGCTGTGCCAAAGCCGCGTTTAAAGCCAATAAAGGGGTCAAACGTTTCACTCAGTCCACCAAAAAATTCTTCACGGGCGACCCGATAGACGTGACCACCGGCAGCCTGTTTGACCAGCGTACCGAGTTTGAACTGGGGCAGACGATACCCCTGACCTTTACCCGTAGCTGGTCACCGGGATTGCGGGGACTGCTTGGCGAAAACTGGCTGGACAACTTCTCCGAGGCCGTTATCGCCATCGGCGACCGAGTAGAAATCCTGACGCTGGAAGGCGCTTCCCTGCATTTCGCCCTGCCCCAGAGCGTTGACCACAGTATCA
This sequence comes from Xenorhabdus sp. BG5, assembly GCF_015163665.1. Taxonomy (GTDB): domain Bacteria; phylum Pseudomonadota; class Gammaproteobacteria; order Enterobacterales; family Enterobacteriaceae; genus Xenorhabdus. The sequence continues at coordinate 804 of NZ_JADEUG010000033.1, forward strand.
ACCCGGATCACCCGGAATTTACGCTGAGCCGTCAAAAACAGGGTTTTGTCCTGAGCGAGCGCAATAATCCGGTGCGCAAATACTTCACCCGGTTAGCACGCACAGAAGTGAAGACGGGACAACGCTGGTTACTCACTGAACACCGTGATCGCAATGGCAATACGGTGCGTTTTCACTATAACGACACCCATCAACTGGACAAAGTCACCCACAGCGACGGGCCGGAACTGAGGCTGTGCTACCGTGAAGATGGCCTGCTGGCCGATATCCGCCGCACGGATAACGGTCTGAATGACGTGATGGCCCGCTATGGCTATCACGAGAACAGTCGGTTGGCCGAAGCCGACAGCACCCAGCACTTTCACCTGTTCTATGACTATAACGAACAGGGACTGATTAGCCGCTGGTCGGACGGCGACCAGACGGCGGTCGGTTATACCTATGACCCGCAGGGCCGCTGTATTCACAGTGTGGGCAGTGGCGGGTTCTACCCGGTGCAACTGACCTATGAGCCGGGCATCACCCGCTCAACAACGCCACAAGGTCACACCACCACCTGGCATTACAATGACCAGCAACAGGTAACCCAGGTTGAAACCCCGTGCGGTCATGTCACGCGTTATGAATATGATGAATGGGGTAACCTGCGCCACCAGATTTTACCGGAAGGACAAACCCTGACGTTAGATTATCTGGCGGATACCGGGCTGGTGACGGCATTGACCGATGCTACCGGTGCAACCTGGCAATACCACTATGATGACACTGACCGCCTGATTAGCATGACCGATCCCCTCGATCGTGTCTGGTGGCAGCAATACGATGACAATGGCCATGCGGCCTGCTTTATTGCCCCCGATGGCCGCAAGACCACGCTGACGCGTAATGAATTCGGTTTGGTTACCGCGGCTGAAGATGATGAAGGGCATAAACGCACATGGGAATACGACCACCATCATCGCCTGAGCAAATTGTTTGATGAAGAGAACCGCAGCCTGCGGCTGGGCTACGACAGCCATGACCGGTTGCAGCGACTGGCGTCGGGGGGCGGAGCCTTATAGCTGTGGGAATACGATCGCCATCACCGGGTGGCGCTCAGCGATCGGCCGAACAACAGTCTGGAGCGTTTTCGTCATGACCGGCACGGTAACCTGACCGAATGGACGGATGCCCGTGGCGTGCCATGGTATATCGAGTACGGGCCGTTTGACTTACCGGTGGCGCGGGTGGACGGGGCAGGCCATCGCTGGCAGTACCGTTATGACCCGGACAGCCTGCAACTGCTTGAGGTCATCAATCCACAAGGTGAAAGTTACCGTTATACGCTGGATGCGGACGGGTGGGTGATCACCGAAACCGACTATGCGGGGACGCAGTGGCACTATGCCTATGACGGCAACGGCAACTGTATCGAAAAACGCGATGCATTGGGCCACATTACGCGTTTTGAATATGATGCCGCCGGCCGCCTGACGGCCATGCATACGCCGGAAGGCACGACGACATACCATTACGATATGCTGGGGCGTTTGCTGGCCGTGAATGCCCCCGACAGGTTGATAAAAAAATTATTACCAACGAGTTGATCGAGAAGAATTTAGGCGAAAATTCTCCATTAGCAAGATGGTATTAATGACATTTAATTGGATGATTTTTTTAGATTAATACTCAGGCCGGAATTTTTTGATCTTTCCGGCTTTTTTCTTTTTAAGAGCGGCTCAATCCTTGCCCTTAGCGGCTTTTGTACTCCCCCAATCAGTTCCCGCATCTTCAGCTTGATCTCACTGAGCTGGGCTTGCTGGCGCTGGCTCTGTTGCCGGATGGTGCGGGTGTCATCGCTGTCAGGAATAAGCACCAGACAGTCGTCCAAGCTTTTAACCGTCAGGCACCACGATCAAGGCTTGTTGATCCGTATCCGGCAACAGATCTGCGTTTTGCCACAGGGCATGTAAGGTATGTAAATGCAAAAGTACACTGATATGTACAAATTACCGATATTTCCTTTCTCTTTCTGATTATTTCTTAATATAACAAATCAGACACGCGTGATCGTCCTAAAACTATCACAAAATCACGTTAGCAACTATTTATCTGGTTTATTATTTGCTTACCATGTTTTTCTATTTGAAATCAAAAAAAACGCGGGTACAATTACTATACTTTTTAGTCATCCAGAGTGTCCCTGTATAACTTTCTTGATGCTAAAGATTAGAAATAGGCATCTATTTTTATCTTGTAAACCGCACTTAAGATACCAAATAGCAATTGTATAACAATCGCTTATAAGTAATAAGTGATGTTGAATTGTCTCCACAATTCAAGATGTACCTTCATAATTCTAAAAATATCAGGCTGTTGTTGGAAAGGCAGAAGGGCGTGTTTTTTGCCTGGGTTTATCAGTGCCGTGATGCAAGATGTGGCGATAAAAATGAAGTTGTAAAATTCATAAGGAATAATATTAATTACTTGATTTTAAAGGTTAAAATTCCAAGGCCGTTTTCTCATATCAGATTTGATTATGAAGGGGGGAATGATGTTTTTCCGTAATGTCAACAAAAGTAATATGATTATTTTCGCGTTAATGCTGGGAGTTATCATTTTATTTTTATCTTTTGGAAACAGCAGATTAGGAATTATTGATTACGCCGATAAGCATTGCCAGAGAAATACAACCTGTTTGATTGATATGAATAAAATTATTCCTTTTGAATGGGACAAAATGTATATCATCGACAAAGGCATAGCACCGGAGGATATTGAAAAAATTATCGGGGCAAAATTTAATTACGAAACCAGCCTTTTTTATAAGATTATTTTTGTCAGGGATCAGAAGGTGATTTATTCAGATGAATATCATCCACCTAATGAATCTTATATGAAAAAATTTATTAAGCCTAATTTTCATTATCCTTATGAAAGAGATGGAAATTATTTTAGTCATTATGCTATTTCTAAAGATAATTCCATTCTTTCAGTGAAAATTGAAAATGAACCGCTTATGAGTGATAAAATCTATTACAATATTTTTCCCTCCAATGCGCAGCAAACTAGAGGGAGAGGGCTATAAAGTATAAGATCAATACAGAATTGGGTACAGGCCATGGCTTTTACATGGCCTGTACTTTTTTATCTATTTTTTCTTAATGTCTATTTTGTTGCTTTTAGGGGGCTGGCTTTTGCTTCTTGGCTGTTTCAATCGTGGTGAATTATTTTTGTCAGTTAAATTCCTTGTTGTATTATTTTTCGCATTATCTTTTATGGTTTCTGGCTTATTGTTTTGTTCTTGCAGAAATTCTTCCAGAGCACATGTAATCTTTATGTTTTCCAAAGTGCGAGTTAATCCTTTTATTAGACGCTTATCTTTATCTGCTTGAGCATACTGGAGTTGTTTTTCCAACGTTTTTTTCTTAATCTCACATCCCATTTTACCCCAGTTTGCATAGGCAATACTCATATTGAAAACAATCAATACAGATAAGATCACTGTTTTCGACATCATGAATTATTCCTAAGATTTTGAGATTACTTATCTGAAATTTTATACGCTGATCTTGCTTTTATCCTGAAAACTCCCCCTTAGATTCACAACGAAGAGAGCAAAAAGAGGCATTTATCTTTTTTGTTGAGAATGAGGCTATAATGCCCCTTTAGTTGTCTGGTAGGGCATCAGGCAAGTTATCAATATTTTGCTTTCGGGGTTAAATCCAATGTTAAGTTATCGCCACAGCTTCCATGCCGGCAACCACGCTGATGTGTTAAAGCACGTAGTACAAAGCCTGATTATTGAGTCGCTTAAAGTAAAAGAAAAACCTTTCCTGTATCTGGATACTCACTCTGGCGCAGGTCGCTATCATTTGAGTGGGGAACATGCTGAGCGTACGGGAGAGTATCTGGAAGGTATTGCCCGTATTTGGCAGCGTGATGATATCCCCGAAGAATTGGCGGCGTATATGGATGTTGTGAAAGCGCTGAATCCACAAGGTTCTTTACGTTATTACCCAGGCTCTCCGCTAATTGCCCGTCACTTATTGCGGGAGCATGATGAGCTTAATCTGAGTGAATTGCATCCCAGCGATTTTCCTCTGTTACGTACAGAATTCTCCCGTGACAGACGTGCCCGTGTCTTGCGGGAAGATGGTTTCCAGCAATTAAAATCAAAGCTGCCACCAAAAAGTCGTCGTGGGTTTGTACTGATTGATCCGCCTTATGAATTGAAATCGGATTATCAGAATGTCGTTCAGGGTATTCAGGAAGGGTATAAGCGCTTTGCTACAGGTACTTATGCACTGTGGTATCCCGTTGTTCTTCGTCAGCAGATTAAACGCCTGGTGAAGGGGCTGGAAGCCGCTGGTATTCGTAAGATTTTACAAATTGAACTTGGTGTTCGCCCTGATAATGATCAACGGGGCATGACGGCATCAGGTATGATCGTTATTAACCCACCGTGGAAATTAGAACAACAGATGAAGGCCGTATTGCCGTGGTTGCATCAGGTACTGGTTCCTGAAGGTACAGGACATACATCAGTAGAGTGGATTGTCCCCGAATAAGATAAAAGTTCAGCGTGGCGTCATTATTAAAGGTATCGTTCAATTGATTACCTCTGAATAAACTGTGACTCGATAGCCGTAGCCTATGGCAATAAGAGCTAGAATCGTCCACCGTCAATGATAACTTATTTGTAATAATGACGTTGGGTTGAACTTTAGCAGTAACTTAATTGATTAGACGGAAGTGACCTAAGATGAGTAAACATTACAATTATATTGCAATTGGTGGTGGCAGTGGCGGCATTGCTTCCATTAACCGTGCAGCCATGTATGGGCAAAAATGTGCCCTGATTGAAGCAAAGGCATTAGGTGGAACATGTGTTAATGTGGGCTGTGTACCAAAGAAAGTGATGTGGCACGCTGCTCAAGTTGCGGAATCTATTCATCAATATGGCCCCGATTATGGTTTTGATACCACCGTCAATCACTTTGACTGGAAAAAACTCATTGCCAGCCGTACTGCTTATATTGATCGTATCCATCAGTCATATGAACGCGTATTGAATAACAATAAGGTTGATGTTATTCAGGGAGTTGCCCGTTTTGTTGATGCACATACTGTCGAGGTTAATGGCGAAAAAATCACGGCTGACCATATCCTGATCGCAACAGGGGGTCGCCCGGTATGTCCAGATATTCCCGGTGCGGAATATGGTATTGATTCAGATGGTTTCTTCGAACTAAATGAAATGCCGGAGCGTGTTGCTGTGGTCGGTGCTGGCTATATTGCTGTTGAAATCGCGGGTGTTTTGAATGCACTGGGTAGCGAAACACATCTGTTTGTTCGTAAGCACGCACCTCTGCGTTCTTTTGATCCCATGATTGTGGAAACACTGTTAGAAGTCATCAAAACTGAAGGGCCAATACTGCATACAGAAGCAATATTACAGTCTGTGATGAAAAATAGTGATGGCAGCCTGACTGTTAAATTGCAGGATGGTCGGGAGCAGGTTGTTGATACGCTGATCTGGGCGATTGGGCGTGAGCCAATGACAGATAAGCTGAATCTGGCTGCAACAGGTGTTGGGCTGAATGAAAAAGGCTATATCCAGGTCGATAAATATCAGAATACCAATGTTAACGGTATTTATGCAGTGGGTGATAACACGGGCGCGGTGGAATTGACACCCGTTGCGATAGCAGCAGGGCGTCGTTTGTCAGAGCGTTTGTTTAATAACAAACCTGATGAGCATCTGGATTACACCAATATACCAACAGTGGTATTTAGCCATCCGCCAATTGGCACGGTAGGTTTGACGGAGCCACAGGCAAAGGCTCAGTATGACGAAGATCAGGTGAAGGTTTATACATCGTCATTTACCGCAATGTACACCGCAGTGACGCAGCACCGTCAGCCATGCCGTATGAAGCTGGTTTGTGTGGGAGACAATGAGAAGATAGTCGGCATCCACGGTATCGGTTTTGGAATGGATGAAATACTGCAAGGTTTTGCGGTTGCACTGAAAATGGGGGCAACGAAGAAGGATTTTGATAATACTGTTGCTATCCATCCGACAGCAGCGGAAGAGTTTGTGACTATGAGATAAATGTTACTAGTTCAGAGTGTTACTTTTATCGAATATGCTTAGCAAAATTGGCCTCTAATTGTTAAAGAGGCCAATCAAAATCACAACCCCGGCGCCTTCCACAATGACGTCGTCAGCCCGTTATCCACCAGATGCAGTTGGTCTGCATATACCGCCTGCCAGTCTTTTTTCGCTTTTTGGTAAACCTCACGGTGACTTAAATTCGGTTGATATTCCTGCTCCCAACGTACCAATCTTTCTCCTGTTATGGGCATGGAATCATATAATCCAACACCAACCCCTGCTGCAATGGCACAACCCAATGCCGTTGCTTCTTTTACCACTGGCACGCGAACAGGCAGTCCCGTCACGTCAGACAGAATTTGACTCCAGAGTTTGCCTTTTGAGCCACCGCCTGCGAAGACCAGCGATTCTGCCTGGACACCAGAGAAAGCTGAAACCATATCGAGATTACAGGCTGAGACGATAGCGGCATTCTCTTCCAGCGCCCGAAATAGCGTTGCCTTGTTGCATTTCTCCGGATCAAGAGAGAGGTTGAGGAAAGATGGGGCGGCGTGATACCACGATTTAAAGCGCATGACATCGGAGAAAATCGGCATGACACCATAGGCACCGGCAGGAACCCTTGCCGCCATATCTTCCAGCAGATTGTAGGCATCAACGCCCAGTCGTTCCGCCAGCAGTTTTTCTTCTGCGCAAAAAGCATCGCGGAACCAGCGCATGGTGAGACCGGTGAAAAAACTGATGGATTCTGCTTGTGCCATGCCGGGGATAACGTGCGGGTTGATGCGGATATTCATGTTTGGATCGGTGATGGGTTCAGGCAGATTGACGACTTGCTGCCAGAATGTTCCGCCGAGTACTGCGGTTTGGGCGGGTTTAACGACACCAATGCCAAGGCAGCCGAGTTGAACATCACCACCGCCCATAATCACGGGAGTGCCGCTGTTCAGGCCGCATTCTGCTGCGGCTTTTTCCGTAATATAGCCGAGCAAAGTGCCTGTTTCTTTGACAGGAGAGAGGATATCAGAGCGCAATCCCGCCATTTCCAACAGGCTGGGGCGCCAATCGCGGCTGGCTAAATCCAGCATTCCTGTTGTGCCCGCGTTAGAAGGATCAACGGCCAGCTCGCTACTTAGCATATAAGCCAGCCAATCGCTGATCATGGTTAAGGTACTGGCTTGTTGATAGATATCAGGACGGTGATGCGCTAGCCAAAGCAGGCGTGGCATGGCTCCTAATGCCAATGTTTGGCCGGAATAGCGGTAGACATCATATTCAAAGGTATTATTGTAAAGCGCTTTCAGCTCGCTGACTTCATGACTGGAACGGGCATCTACGTTGGCACATGCCCAGATAGGATCGCCGTCACGATTATAAAGGACAATCCCTTCCCGCATTGAACAGGCGGCAACGCCTTGAATTGCATTGGCGGGCAATTCCGCTTTTTGTAGAGCCTGCCGAATGCATTGGCAGGCTAGTTGCCAGTTATTTTTCAGATCAAATTCCATTGAACCCGCAACATTCGCCACAGGATGGTGTATCCATTCAGCTTGTCCAACGGAAACCTGATTCCCTTCGAGATCAAATATAACTGCACGGATACTGCCAGTTCCTGCATCAAGCGCCATCAAATACTTCCTTGATGGGTGAGCATGAGCGCGTTGATTCATAATACTATCCTCGTCTGTTGTTATCTTCTTTTTATTCGATATGGCACAGGAGATGGATAGAGATTATTCGTCGATCAAATTAGCATAGCTTTCGCGGTCTGTTCTTCTGTCACCAGTGAGTTAATGTAACCGCCTTTCAGTGCAGCAACGATAGCGTCTGCTTTTTCGATGCCACCTGCCACACCAATCACGTTCGGGATGGTTTTCATTTCTGGCAATGAGATACCGATCAGTTCCTGATGGATATCAATATCGCTTACCAGTTCACCTTCCATATTGAAGAAGTAACCAAGAATGTCGCCGATAGCACCTTTGCGGCCAAACATCAATTGTTCACCATCGCTGATATAGCCGGAACGCATGATAGTTGCATTTTGCTTCTGTTTGATGGCGCCGATCCCGACGATAGCGGTATCGGCCGCACAAGCTGCCAAAATCACGTCCCGTACACTGCGTTCTTCGCAAAATGTTGCCGCGACTTGCTGGGTAGAGGCTCTCAGTGGTGCCGGAATGATGCTGACAGGACAAGCTGCATCAAGCTGGCCGATACCCGTCATATAAGGGCCAACACCGCCTGACAGCGTCACCAACCGAATTTGCTGGGATGAGATAAAACCGCTCAGATACTGCAAAGTACACATCGGCGTTTCACCAAATCCAATCGCTAATAGCTGGTGAGGTTCAATCAGCGTCATTAACAGATGAGCGGCTCCGATACCAAGACGGGCATTCAGATTCATGCCATCAAGGGTAGGTAATACGCGAACCTGTTTGAGATTAAAGCGTTTTTGCAAAGCATTTTCCAACTCCAAACACCCTTCATAGCGTGAATTGATATGAACGCGGATCACGCCAGACTGCCGTCCTTTCTCTAACAGACGGGAGACTTTCAGGCGACTGAGGCCGAGTAATTCACCGATGTCTCCTTGCGTCAGACCATCGTGATAGTAAAACCAGGCAATGCGGGCCATCAGTTCTTCTTCACTCATGCTGTTTCCCGGATAGTTGTAGCTTGAATAGTCAATTTCCTCGGATAATACGCTTCTCTCTGAGACTGATTGTTTCTTGGTTGATTTGATCGACATAATAACTTCTTTATCCACGAGGAAAGAATAAGCATAAATATCTCTAATGTACTAGAGGCTTATCGCAAAATTTGAACATATTTTAATGTAGATCTAATTTTTTCACAAAATGTGATCTAATTATTGAAAAATTCTTAAGTTTTACATTAGAGTCTTGAACAAATGTATTTAAAATAAATAAATGTTCAATTTCGCATCGGTGTCAGAAGCGCAAACCCAAAAGGCCATGAGGTATGTAATGTCACAGAGCAATACTGCCACTAATACCAATGATCCGTTTTGCCTGAACCCGACTAACAGTGCTCCGCTTTTAGTTGCTCGTGGGATCAGTAAGCAGTTTTCTGGCTTGGTGGTGTTGAAGCAGATTGATTTCTTTCTGATGTCAGGGCAGGTTCATGCATTATTAGGTGGAAATGGTGCTGGTAAATCAACTTTGATGAAAATCCTTGCTGGTATTGAACAACCGGATGCCGGAACCTTGGTTGTGGATGGTGTTACTGTCAGTTATCTGACACCAGCGAAAGCGCATCAACTGGGCATTTATCTGGTCCCACAAGAACCTTTGTTATTTCCCAATCTTTCCGTTCAGGAAAATATCCTGTTTCGTTTGCCAAAATATCAAGCCAGTACAAGTCGAATGCATGAATTACTGCTTCAGCTTGATTGCCAAATTGACTTGAAGATGCCAGCCGGTGGTTTGAATGTAGCAGATCAGCAGTTGGTGGAGATTATGCGTGGTTTGATGCGTAATTCTCGCATTTTGATTCTGGATGAGCCAACTGCCGCGTTGACTCCCGCAGAAACCGAACGTTTGTTTGCGCGAATACGGGAATTACAGCAGCGACAGGTGGGGATTATCTTCATTTCCCACAAATTACCTGAAATTCGTGAGATTGCGAATTATGTCAGTGTGATACGAGATGGGGGCATCGCTCTTAGCGGTGAGATTGAGCGCTTTACAACGGAAGCAATAATTCAGGCGATTATACCCACGGTAAAATCAATTGCGTTGGCCGATAATCAAAAATTGAGCTTGAAAGCTAGCGGTAATGTATCGGATAACATGTCAGAAATCCCCGTTTTGGAAGTAACCTCTCTGTGTGGAGAAGGGTTCCGTGATATCTCTCTGATGCTACGGGCGGGGGAAATTGTTGGTTTATCTGGTGTTGTGGGAGCAGGTCGTACGGAATTGGCGGAAACACTATATGGATTACGCCCGATAGCGAGTGGTGAGATTCGTTTCCGACAACAAGTCATCAATAAACTCAATACAGCAGAACGTTTGCAGCATGGATTGGTTTATCTGCCTGAAGATCGGCAGGCTTCTGGATTATTTCTGGACGCCTTTTTGAGTTGGAATGTTTGTTCGCTAACGCACAGCCGAAGTACTTTCTGGACGCGTTCCACCCATGATGTCGGAGTATTGGAACGATATCGCCAAGCGCTCAATATTCGATTCCACAATGTAGATCAGTCTGTACGTACGCTATCTGGCGGTAATCAGCAAAAGATCCTGATTGCTAAATGTTTGGAAGCCAAGCCTACCGTGTTGATCATTGATGAACCAACGCGTGGTGTTGATGTTGGGGCGCGTAATGATATCTATCAGCTTATTCGCAAAATCGCCAGCCAGCAGGTGGCGATTCTCCTGATTTCTTCTGATCTTGATGAAATTGTTCGGTTGGCTGATCGCGTGATGGTCATGCATCACGGTGAGCTTTGTGGACAGCTTGATAAAGAGCACGTGAATGTGGACGAGATTATGCACCTTTCTTTTGGGGAACGTCATATTGAAATTAATCCAGAATAACCGAGAAGCCACAGCATTGATCGCTATTTTGGGGCTGTTTGCTTTGCTAGGGAGCCTCGATCGCAGTGCTTTCAGCCTCCAAACTGTCACTATGATCTTCGGTAATGCCCAAATCCTTATTTTATTAGCAATGGGTGCCACGTTGGTAATGTTGACGCGCAATATTGATGTGTCTGTTGGTTCGACTACTGGGTTATGTGCTGTAGTGTTAGGAATGTTGCTTAATACAGGGCTTCCGTTGGCGGTTGCCTGTTTAATTACGTTGCTGATTGGAATGATGGCAGGGTTTATTAATGGTGTGTTGGTTGCGTGGTTGAAAATTCCGGCGATTGTTGCCACGTTGGGCACACTCTGTTTATACCGTGGATTAATGCTGTTGTTAACTGGTGGTAAATGGATAGAAGGTTTGCCTGCTGGGGTTAAAGAGCTCACCAGACCCATGCTATTTGGTGTTTCACCAATCGGCTGGTTATTGATGTTATTGATTCTGTCGATGGCGTTAATGTTAAAGAAGACTGAGTTTGGCCGTGGGTTTTATGCCACGGGTGATAACCTGCAAGGCGCTCGTCAGCTTGGTGCTCCCGTCAATGGCATTCGCATCACTGCATTTACCGTAAATGGCGTGATGGCAGCATTGGCAGGTATTGTGTTTGTGGCACAGATTGGCTTTATTCCAAATCAAACGGGGGATGGACTGGAGATGAAAGCCATCGCTGCCTGTGTATTAGGTGGAATAAGTTTGCTGGGGGGAGTAGGAACCGTCATTGGGGCGATCTTCGGGGCATATTTTCTGACGCAAATTGATAGTGTGCTGGTATTACTCAAGTTATCGGCCTGGTGGAATGATTTTATTGCTGGCCTTGTCCTGTTGGTGGTGTTAGTGCTGGATGGGCGTTTACGCAATGTTGTTGGCAAGAATTTACGCCAGCAACGTTACGCCCGTTTCCTTGAACCAATAAACAAACATACCGCAAGAAACGGGAGGCCATAATGAATAGGGTACAACGCTATGGGCAACGTTATGGTTGGGAAACGGCGCTTTTGGTGTTGTTGGTGGCGGAAATTTTACTGTTTGGCATAGTTAATCCAAGGATGCTGGATATTAACGTGCTGTTGTTCAGTACCAGCGATTTTATTTGCATCGGCATTATCGCGTTGCCGTTAACGATGGTGATTGTCAGTGGTGGTATTGATATCTCTTTTGGTTCGATTATCGGCTTATGTGCTATTGCATTGGGTGTCATGTACCAAGCTGGTTTACCGATGATTGTGGCAATTCCTTTAACTTTACTTGTCGGGGGACTGTGTGGCCTGATTAATGCTGCCCTGATTTTCTATACGGGTGTAAATCCGTTGGTAATTACCCTCGGCACAATGTACCTGTTTGGTGGTAGTGCTTTATTGCTGTCGGGATTATCTGGCGCGACGGGATATGAAGGCATTGGGGGGTTTCCTGATACATTTACTGATCTTGCTAACCTGACACTGCTCAACCTGCCTGTTCCTTTGGTCATCTTTATCCTTTTTGTATTGGTGTTCTGGCTATTTATGCATCGCACCCACCGTGGCCGTAATGTTTTTCTTATCGGGCAGAGTAACTGTGTTGCTCGTTACAGTGCTATCCCCGTAAATCGAATTTTATGTTTGTTATACGCTTTGACCGGACTGGCTTCGGCAGTGGCGGCGATTATTTTGGTTTCTTATTTTGGTTCGGCGCGTTCCGATTTGGGAAGTTCTTTCCTGATGCCCGCTATTACTGCTGTAGTGCTGGGAGGGGCCAATATTTACGGTGGATCTGGCTCGATTATGGGGACGGCACTGGCGGTTTTGCTGGTGGGTTATTTGCAGCAAGGATTGCAGATGGTGGGAATTCCTAACCAGATATCCAGTGCGTTGTCTGGTGCCTTGCTGATTGCAGCGGTGATAGGACGGTCCGCTTCGCTGCATCGCCATCAAATCTGTGATTGGTGGCAACGTCGAAGGGCTTCTGTTTCACAACAACATATTTCTGAAACATGAAAGACGATCTTGAAATAAAAATAAATGGAGATAGGCATGAAAGCACCAACAATGAAAAAGCTGGCTTTGGCTGCTGCATTAAGTCTGGGATGTGTTTCCTGGGCTCAGGCGGCAGAAAAGATTGCATTTATCCCTAAATTGGTTGGCGTTGGGTTCTTTACCAGTGGTGGGCAAGGTGCGGTAGAAGCAGGCAAGGAGCTGGGTATTGAAGTCACTTACGATGGTCCGACAGAGCCGAGTGTTGCGGGACAGGTGCAGCTTATTAATAGTTTTGTTAACCAAGGCTATGATGCGATAGTGGTTTCAGCCGTGTCACCAGATGGATTGTGCCCAGCTTTGAAACGCGCTATGAAGCGTGGTGTCAAAGTATTGACGTGGGATTCCGATACTGCGCCAGAATGCCGCTCTATCTATATCAATCAAGGAACACCAAAACAGTTGGGCGGGATTTTGGTGGATATGGCCGCAAATCAGGTGAAGAAAGAAAAAGCGAAAGTAGCATTTTTCTATTCCAGTCCGACAGTGACGGATCAGAACCAATGGGTGAAAGAGGCTAAGGCGAAAATTGCAGAGGAACATCCGAATTGGGAAATTGTTACCACCCGATTTGGCTATAACGATGCCACCAAATCTTTGCAGACGGCGGAAGGCATTTTGAAAGCGTGGGGAGACTTGGATGCGATTATTGCCCCAGATGCCAACGCTCTGCCTGCGGCGGCTCAGGCAGCAGAAAATTTGAAGCGTCAAGATGTTGCTATTGTTGGGTTCAGTACCCCGAATGTCATGCGTCCTTATGTTGAAAATGGTACGGTCAAACAGTTCGCTTTGTGGGATGTGGTCAAGCAGGGCAAGATCGCCATTCATGTTACCAATGAGATATTGCAAAAAGGCGAACTGAGTGTGGGAGATAAATTGAATATTCCTGGTATTGGCAGTGTTGAAATCTCACCCAACAGTGTACAGGGATACCGTTATGAAGCGAAAGGCAATGGCATTGTTGTCATGCCGGAGCGGGTAATTTTCACCAAAGACAATATCAATCAGTACGATTTCTAATTCATGGGGCTGGTATACAGCCCCTGACACCTTTCTGGAGGGAGAAATGGCAGATTTAGATGATATCAAAGATGGTAAAGATTTTGGCATTAATACACCGCAACAGAACACGCTGTTTGAACTGAAAGGCTGTGGTGCGTTGGATTGGGGGATGCAGTCCCGTTTGTCACGGATTTTCAATCCCACCACCAATAAAACGGTGATGCTGGCATTTGACCACGGTTATTTTCAGGGCCCAACGACAGGCTTGGAACGTATTGATATCAATATCGCCCCGTTGTTTGAACATACCGATGTGTTGATGTGTACCCGCGGTATCCTGCGCAGTCAGGTTCCGCCTGCAACCAATAAACCTGTAGTCCTGCGTGCGTCTGGAGCTAACTCGATTCTGACTGAACTCTCCAATGAAGCTGTTGCCGTGGCGATGGAAGATGCACTGCGCCTTAACGTCTGTGCGGTTGCAGCACAGGTCTATATCGGTTCAGAATACGAACACCAATCCATCAAGAACATTATCAAGCTGGTGGATCAGGGGACACGTTATGGTATGCCAACAATGGCGGTGACAGGTGTTGGTAAAGATATGGTGCGTGATCAGCGTTATTTCTCGCTGGCGACTCGCATTGCAGCTGAAATGGGGGCGAACATCATCAAAACCTACTATGTCGAAAGCGGCTTTGAGCGGGTTGTGGCGGGCTGTCCAGTGCCGATTGTGATTGCAGGTGGTAAGAAATTGCCGGAACTGGAGGCGTTAAATATGTGCTATCAGGCGATTGATCAGGGGGCGTCTGGTGTGGATATGGGACGCAATATCTTCCAGTCGGAAGCCCCTGTTGCGATGCTGAAAGCTGTGCAGGCCGTAGTGCATCATAATGAGAAACCTGCTCAGGCTTATGAGCTTTTCCTGAGTGAAAAAGCCAGGGGGGAATAATATGCACGTTACATTAGTGGAAATTAATGTTAAAGCCGACAAGATAGACGAATTTATCGAAGTATTTCGGGATAATCACCTTGGCTCTGTGAAAGAGTCGGGTAATTTACGGTTCGATGTATTGCGTGATGAGAATATCCCAACCCGCTTTTATATCTATGAAGCCTATGCCAGTGAAGAGGCCGTTGCAGCGCATAAGAAAACGCCTCATTACTTGCGTTGTGTCGAAAAATTGGAAGCATTGATGACTGAACCCCGCAAAAAAACGACGTTTATTGGTTTGATGCCGGAAGGGAAATAAGGCAAAACAGAATAACAGATAGAGTGACAGGAAATATTTCTTATTGGTATAACCACGGTTATTGATGTAACCATGCGGCAATAAATGCTGCCACTTGTTCTGGCCGATTGATATCAAGCTGTGGAAGTGGTGTTGCCAGCGCAATATCGCTGGCAATTGCTATTACATAGGGATCGAGGATCTCATCAACGGCCTGGTTCAGACCATCTCGATAAAGCACGATTTTGGGGATGGGTTCATGTTTGAATCCTTCAACCAAAATCAGATCCAGCGAATTTGCATCAAATCGGCTGGCAAGATAGCCAAGATCCAGTTCCGGCAACTCTGGGGTTTCCGTCATCAAAGCCCAGCGTTGCTGGCTGGCAACCAACGTTTGTGCAGCTCCTGCTTTGCGTAGCTCGTAGCTATCTTTACCTGGTTTATCGACATCCATATTGTGATGAGTATGTTTAATCAGCCCAACACGGATATGTTGCTGGCGTAACAGTGGAATAACTTGCTTCAAGAGCGTTGTTTTTCCGGTTCCACTATAAGCCGTGATACCCAAAATGGGCAGTTTTATGTCGTTGACGCTGTGGTTCATGCCGTCTCCTGAAAGTGTTCCCAATGATGGTATTTCCAGTGATGGCATTCTTCGGGTGTATTTAAGTTGGTGAACGCATTAGGATTGGGAAAATAGACCGCCTTTGCCTTAATCATCTGCATAAAGAACATCAGTTTCCTGTCTCCCAAAGCGAGATAGCTTTCCAGACGAGGAATTAGACTGCGGTGCATTAATACCAAGGTCGGATGCGCGCGTTCGCAATCATGTGCATAAGCAGCCCAAGCGTCTTGTTTGTAGTGCCACAGTTTTGTGACCAGGTTTTCAGGGAAATTGGGGACATCGCAAGGGACAAATACCACCCACTCGTGGATGGCGTTTTTTAAAACCGCCAACATACCTGCCAATGGCCCGGAAAAATCGGCAATGATATCCGGTATGATGGGATAGCCACTCTGATGATAAATCCCCAGATTGCGATTGGCATTAATCAACAGTTCATGAACCTGCGGCTGCAATCTTGTGGCAATGTGTTGATATAGTGGTGCATTGTTAAATTGCAGCAATCCTTTGTCGTTTCCTCCCATGCGGGTGGATAATCCTCCAGCCAGAATTGCGCCACTGATTTTTGGATGCGTCATGTTAAATCACCTGATATTGGGCAATGAAATATTTAATGTTTGGTATACCCTTTGTCTTTCAATTGTGAATCAATATCTAACCATGCTGCTTGAGGTGGCAGTATAACTTTACGCTCCTTGACAGACCAATGCTTTCTCAAAGCCATTAACCCTGCTAATTTGTATCGTGATTTATAAGGAACTAGAAATGACCTATCACCGCCTCAATGAAGTTATCGAACTTTTACATCCAGTATGGAAGAATGAACCGGATTTAAATCTGCTGGCGCTTTTGCAAAAACTGGCTGATGAAGCGGGATTCACAGGGCAGTTATCTGAATTAACGGATGATATTCTGATTTATCACCTGAAAATGCGTGGTACGGATAGCCGTGCAGAAATCCCTGGGTTAAAGAAAGATTATGAAGAAGATTTTAAAACAGCGTTGTTGCGTGCCCGGGGCATTATTAAAGATTGATGAAGAGAGAACTGTGTTGTGACAGAACCGAAGGCTTTTAATTTCCAAAATATTACGCCAGATTTAATCATGGATGCACTGGGGCAGTCTGGCCTGTACCTTGATTCTGGTTTGACCGAACTGAATAGCTATGAAAATCGGGTGTATCAGTTTATGGATGAGAACCGCAAACGCTATGTTGTGAAATTTTATCGCCCCCTGCGCTGGAGCCAGCAGCAAATTCAGGAGGAACATGATCTTGCCCATGAATTGCAGCAGGCCGATTTGCCCGTGGCAGCCCCGTTAATGTTTAGTGGGCAGACAGTGCTGAATTATGGCGGTTTCTTTTTTGCCATTTTTCCCAGTGTGGGAGGGCGTCAGTATGAATCAGATAGTTTTGACCAATTGGAAGACGTAGGGCGATTGCTGGGAAGAATGCATCAAGTTGGGGCAAAAAAATCATTTTCTGCTCGTCCTACCCTTAATCTGAATGAATATTTATATCAGCCGTATCAATATTTAGCCGAATGTGAACTCATTTCCGCCCGACATAAACAGAATTTTCTGGCTGCACTAGATGAATTGAATCAGGCAGTCGCAAGCCAATGGCATGATAACTGGCAAGTATTGCGGCTGCATGGTGATTGCCATGCTGGTAATATCTTGTGGCGTGATGAAGCATGGTTTGTGGATCTTGATGATGCCCGCAATGGTCCCGCTATTCAGGATTTGTGGATGTTGCTTAATGGCTCACGGCAAGAACGGTTGATCCAGTTGGATATCTTGCTTGAGTCATATGGTCAGTTTATGGCATTTGATCCCAAAACATTGGCATTAATAGAGCCTCTGCGTGCGATGCGAATGGTCTATTATTTAGCCTGGGTTGCTCGTCGCTGGCAAGATCCGGCTTTTCCAAAAGCGTTTCCGTGGATGGCTGATAGTGATTTTTGGCATAAGCAAGTGAGTCTTTTTTCTGAACAAGTCCGGCTGTTACAAGAGCCACCTTTACAGCTCAACCCGATGTATTAATTTTTTTGGAGACCATTATGAAGAAATTTTGGCTAGCACTGGTGGGAGCGTTTATGGCATTTAATGCATCTGCTTCCGGTTTTTCTGAAGGAAAACAGTATACCGAGTTAAAAGATCCAGTTGAAAATCAACCTCAGGTGGTGGAGTTTTTCTCTTTTTATTGTCCTCACTGCTATCAGTTTGAAAATATTTATCATGTTCCTGCTACTGTTGAGAAAAACCTGCCCGCAGGTGTGACTCATGAACGTTATCATGTGGATTTTCTGGGACCTTTGGGGAAAGCATTGACTGATGCCTGGGCAGTCGCCATTGTCATGAAGATTGAAGATAAAGTCACCCCTATTTTGTTTGATGGCATTCAGAAAAGCCAAACCATCAATAGTAAGGAAGATATCCGCAATGCCTTCATCAAAGCGGGTATATCTGGTAAAGAGTATGATGCAGCCCTGAACAGTTTTATCGTGCAATCAGTCGCTGCTAAAGAGCGTCAGTCAGCCCAGGATTTCAACTTGCGCGGTGTTCCGTCGATCTTTGTTAATGGCAAATATTTGATTAACAACGGTGGAATTGAGACTCGTTCAGCTTTAGATTACTCTCAGAAATTCTCTGAGGTAGTGAACTATCTGGTGAACAAAAAATAAGTTGCAAGAGGGTGGCGTAACGAAACAAAAACGCTAGTCTTAATATAAAATAATACAGGTATTGTGCCGATCATGAGAGAGTTGGCACAATACTTACCAAACAACACCTTTCATAACATAAACTCCGGTAATATCCACAAGTCAGTGATTTTAAAGCGGTTGTAATATTTATTTAATATTCCGCGTAATTCATTGATTTTTTATCTCCTGTTATCCACTCTTTATGGTAATAAGTATAAATCTGTTTTATATGCCATTTTTTGTGCACAAAGTTATCCACAGAATATTCATCAGAATATTTGTCATAAAATGCAAGTTAGTACGAGAAAATTCCCGCAAAATTCGTTTATAACGACACAGTATGGCATTCTATTCTTTATTCATCCCACAGAACGACGAAGAAAATTTTATGGCACAGATAGCAGACAATCCCCTGATTTTGGTTGATGGTTCTTCATACCTTTATCGTGCATACCATGCGTTTCCACCACTGACAAACAGTTCGGGAGAACCGACGGGCGCCATGTATGGTGTGATGAACATGTTGCGAAGTTTGATTATTCAGTACAAACCCAGCCATGTGGCGGTTGTGTTTGATGCCAAAGGCAAAACGTTTCGTGATGAGCTATTTGCTGAATATAAATCCCATCGACCACCAATGCCGGATGATTTGCGTTTGCAGATTGAACCGTTGCACAAAATGGTTAATGCAATGGGGCTGCCAATTCTGGTTGTGCCAGGGGTTGAAGCTGACGATGTTATCGGTACATTGGCCTTGCAGGCTGAAAAAGAGGGCCGTTCGGTGCTGATTAGCACGGGTGATAAAGATATGGCGCAATTGGTGACGCCAAATATCACGCTGATTAACACCATGACCAACACTATTTTGGGACCGGAAGAGGTTGAGGGAAAATATGGTATCCCTCCTGAACGGATGATCGATTTTCTCGCCCTAATGGGGGATTCTTCCGATAATATTCCGGGGGTGCCGGGAGTGGGTGAGAAAACTGCTCTGGGGCTATTGCAGGGAATTGGCGGATTGGATGAGATCTATGCCCGGCTTGATGACATTGCCACACTTGGTTTCCGTGGCGCCAAGACACTGGGTGGTAAAATGGAACAGTATAAAGAGGTGGCTTATCTTTCCTACCAATTGGCGACAATCAAAACTGACGTTGAGTTGGATAGGACCTGTTTAGCGCTTTCTGTTATGCCACCGGATACGGCTGAGTTATTGTCTCTGTTCAATCATTATGAATTCAAACGTTGGATCAGTGACGTCCAGAATGGCAGTTGGCTGGAAGGTAATGGGCAGAAACCTGTTGCAGCCAGCACTAAGTCAGAATCAGTGGCGGCTGTACCAGCCGCTGTTAAAATTTCACCGGAAAACTATCAAACCATCCTTGAGCGCCAGGCCCTTGATGAGTGGATTGAAAAGCTGAAACAAGTTCCGGCATTCTCTTTTGATACTGAAACCGACAGTCTTGATACCCTAACAGCTAATCTGGTGGGGGTGTCCTTTGCCATTGCAGTCGGTGAATCAGAAGTTGAAGCCGCTTATCTGCCATTGGGACACGATTATCTGGATGCGCCACAGCAATTGGCGCTGCACGAAGTTCTCGCCGTATTAAAACCGCTGTTGGAAGATGCCAATCTGCCTAAAATTGGTCAAAACCTGAAATTTGATCGTGGTGTTTTGGCGCGTTATGACATTGCTTTAAATGGCATTGTTTTCGATACCATGCTGGAATCGTATGTTTTGAACAGCGTAGCAGGACGGCATGACATGGATAGCCTTGCTGATCGTCATTTAGGCTATAAAACCACCACATTTGAAGAAATTGCGGGCAAGGGCAAAAAACAACTCACCTTCAATCAAATCCCATTGGAGGAAGCCGCAAAATATGCAGCAGAAGATGCGGATGTGACTCTTAGACTACATCAGGCCATGTATCCTCAGTTAGAGAATGTTCCAACTCTGCAAAAAGTTTTCCAGAAGATCGAAATACCACTGGTGCCGGTACTGTCCCGTATGGAAAGAACAGGGGTGTTGATCAATGCCCAAACGTTGGCAAAACATTCAAGGGAAATCACTGCGCGTTTGGATGAACTGGAAAAATCTGCTTATGAGTTGGCAGGGGAAGAATTCAATCTGGCGTCGCCAAAACAGCTACAAGTTATCTTATTTGAAAAAATGAATTTGCCTGTATTGAAAAAGACACCAAATGGCGCACCATCAACAAATGAAGAAGTACTGGAAGAGTTGGCGGAGGATCATGAATTGGCAAGGGTGATTTTGGAACATCGTGGTCTGGCAAAACTGAAAACGACTTACACTGATAAATTGCCTCAGATGGTGCACCCACTGACAAATCGCGTTCATACCTCTTATCATCAGGCGGTAACGGCAACGGGGCGTCTCTCTTCTCGTGATCCAAATTTGCAAAACATCCCTGTTCGCAATGGTGAAGGGCGTCGCATCCGTCAGGCATTTGTTGCACCAGAAGGTTATCGCATTATGGCGGCGGACTATTCACAGATTGAATTGCGCATTATGGCGCATTTGTCACAGGACAAAGGCCTGTTGGAGGCCTTTGCCCAAGGCAAAGATATTCACCGTGCGACGGCTGCGGAAGTGTTTGGCGTAGCATTGGAACAAGTGACCAGTGAACAGCGTCGCAGTGCTAAGGCAATTAATTTTGGTCTGATTTACGGTATGAGTGCGTTTGGTCTGTCCCGTCAGTTAGGTATTCCGCGTGGTGAAGCACAGCGTTATATGGATCTCTATTTTGAACGTTATCCAGGGGTGTTGGCTTATATGGAACGTACACGGGCGCAGGCGGCTGATCATGGATTTGTCGAAACATTGGAAGGTCGTCGGTTGTACCTGCCGGATATCAAATCGCGTAATGCCATGCGCCGCAAGGCGTCAGAGCGTGAAGCCATCAATGCACCGATGCAGGGAACGGCAGCGGATATCATCAAATTGGCAATGATTGCAGTGGATAACTGGATTGTCAGTGATCAGCCAAATGTACGTATGATCATGCAGGTTCACGATGAATTGGTATTTGAAGTACATGAATCAGAGCTAGAAATCGCTGGGCAGAAAATCAGGGAGCTGATGGAACAAAGTATGCAGCTTGATGTGCCGTTAAAAGTCGATGTTGGGATTGGTGATAATTGGGATCAGGCACACTGATGTCCTTTTTATCTTAAAAGCTGAAAAAGAGCCGCAGAAATGCGGTTCTTTTTTTATTGAATGATTTTTATGAAAATACTGTTTGTTTTATGAACTGGAATTATCTCAATGACGATGCGAAAAGGCGTGTGATAAGAATTTTAGTTAGGTTTTAGATTAGATCTAGATCTCATAAATATGTAATTAAACTACATGAATGACGCCATAATAACCTGTTTTGCTTAAATGTTAACAGCTGAATCGAGGTAATTAGTGAAAATTAATTACAAAAAAGTCTTTTTTTGATTAAAAGAATAGGTTAAAGTTATCGACGTAGGGTACAGAGGTAAGATGTTCTATCTTTCAGACCTTTTACTTCACGTAATCGGATTTAGCTGAATATTAGCTGCCCCAGTCATCTCTTTTGACTGGGGCGTTTTTTTATACCCGATTTATGGAAGTGCGGGCAGGGGGTGGAATTATTCTGCTTCAATGGCAGGTTGATTGAACCAAAGGTTGAGTTTTTGCTCTAGTTTATCGATGCCGATTTTTTTCAAGGCGGAGAAGTATTCAATCTGAATATCACCACCTAAAGAGGCCAATTCCTGACGAACTTTTGCCAGTTGGCTTTTACGGGCACCGGAAGCCAGTTTATCGGCTT
This sequence comes from Xenorhabdus sp. BG5, assembly GCF_015163665.1. Lineage (GTDB taxonomy): Bacteria > Pseudomonadota > Gammaproteobacteria > Enterobacterales > Enterobacteriaceae > Xenorhabdus. Next base: position 22,906 of record NZ_JADEUG010000033.1, read on the forward strand.
TCGTTAGCAATACCATAACGGGGACTTGCGTCACGACCGCCCATTCAATCATTTGCCTATCCAGATCTTTCAGCGGATGGCGGATATCCATCAAAACCACCAGCCCTAACAGGCATTCGCGCTTTTGGAGATACTCCCCTAAGGCCTTCTGCCATTTACGTTTCATCTCTTCTGGGACTTCAGCGTAACCATAGCCTGGCAAGTCGACCAGACGGACTCCTTCTTCTACTTCGAACAGGTTAATTAATTGAGTACGGCCGGGTGTTTTACTGGTGCGCGCAAGGCTCTTTTGGCGGGTCAGTGCATTCAGGGCGCTGGATTTACCCGCATTTGACCTACCGGCAAACGCGACCTCAATGCCCACATCTTGAGGAAGGTGGCGAATGTCAGGCGCACTCGTAATAAAGTGGGTCATATGATAGTTGTAGTTTTTGATGGTCAAAATGGTTATCTCCCTGAGGAATACACAAAAATAGCGCGGTGATTATACCGAGAGCAACCGCTTGTGGACAGGCGTAACTTTATGCCGACATTTTACCGACATTTATACCGACATTTCTTCCGACAATGAACAGTGCAGGTAGTTGGCCAATAGCGAATGTAATTCACCTTTGATAGTAATATATTTCCTGTTATCGCGCTGGTGATGATGCCAATAGTTCTACAATTAAAGTTGGATAGGAATTTGAATTTCTACCATTCTAATATTTGGTTAATATCATACTTATGCGCTTTGACATGGAAAGCGTATCAATATGGGGGTTATTCTCAAAATAACCCCTGTTTAAATATGCGAATATAAAAGTCATATGACTCGTAAATGTAGGTAAATCTTTGGAACTTCACTCCATTGGGAATTACACTTAATGAGTTTTGTTGTTATGAGTTTTATTGTTGACCTCAAAAATAAAGGAATCATCAATGTTTAAACGTATTTTTGTGTCGCTTATGACTGCATGTGCTATCAGTGCGATAGCTGTTCCAGTATTAGCCGCTGAAACTCACGTGAAGCTGGTCACATCGGCTGGAGAAATCGAACTTGAGTTAGATAGCAATAAGGCACCAATGACTACCAAGAATTTCGTTGAGTATGTCAATGAGGGATTTTATAACAACACTATTTTTCATCGTGTTATCCCAGGCTTTATGATCCAGGGCGGTGGCTTTACAAAGGATATGAAGCAAAAAGCGACCAAAGAGCCAATCAAAAATGAAGCAGATAACGGCTTGCGGAATTTGCGGGGAACTATTGCTATGGCACGTACCGCCGATAAGGACAGCGCAACCAGCCAGTTTTTTATTAACGTGACCGATAATGCTTTCCTTGACCACGGGCAACGTGATTTCGGTTATGCAGTCTTTGGCAAAGTCGTCAAGGGCATGGATGTGGTTGATAAAATTTCTCAAGTCAAAACAGAAAATGTTGGCCCTTACCAAAATGTACCGGTAAAACCTATTGTGATCTTGTCTGCCAAGGTTGAACCTTAACAGCCCGAACACCGACATAATACGGTATTTGGATAATCATTATTGGTTGTTTGAGTACCGTTTGCATTCCCCTTCTCTCCGCCATTTCTACGTTGTTACATCATGTTGCATTATGGTAATGCGATCACCGTACCACTATTTTAAAAGTGCTTCTGTGGTATGATTAGCCCCCCATTGCTGTTAATACTGCTTTACCTGATTTTACTGTTATACAGAATGCATAATACCCCAATGGGGTAGGGCAACTTATAAGACTATAATAATCAGTAGGATATACTCCTATGTTACTAATAATAGATAACTACGATTCTTTTACATTCAATTTATATCAATATTTTTGTGAGTTAGGGGCAGAGGTTTTAGTTAAGCGTAATAATGAGATTCAGCTTGAAGATATCGAAGATTTGGCACCTACTCATTTAGTCATTTCTCCGGGTCCTTGCACGCCAAATGAAGCAGGGATTTCGTTGGAAGCGATTTCACATTTTGCCGGGAAATTGCCCATCCTCGGAGTGTGTCTGGGGCATCAGGCAATAGGTCAGGCTTTTGGTGCGAGCGTTGTTAAAGCTCGTGAAGTGATGCATGGAAAAACCAGTCTGATCCACCATAGCCAGCAAGGGGTATTCAAAGGATTAGATCGTCCATTGACGGTCACGCGTTATCACTCTCTGGTCATTGCCGCAGAAACACTTCCGGCTTCATTTGAAGTGACGGCCTGGAGTCAGCGCAATGGCGACGTAGATGAAATCATGGGAATACGTCACCGTACTTTGCCACTGGAAGGGGTGCAATTTCATCCAGAAAGCATTCTCAGTGAGCAGGGACATGAATTGTTGAATAATTTCCTCAAATATTAGTCAGATACCTCCATATTCCCTCATTCTGTTGTTTTTTTATTTGCCCTTAATTGATTTTTTATTCATATTTTATGACTATTATTTCATTTCTAAATGGCGGATATAAAAATAAGGTGAGGGAAATGGCAGAAAATAAAGCAGCAAACCGAAATAACTATGATCAAGTGATGTTGCCCATTTATGCACCGGCGAATTTTATTCCTGTCAGAGGGCAAGGAAGTCGAGTATGGGATCAACAGGGTAAAGAATATATTGATTTTGCCGGGGGAATCGCTGTCCTGGCTTTGGGGCACTGTCATCCGGCTTTGGTGAACGCCCTGAAACAGCAAGGTGAAAAATTGTGGCATGTCAGCAATGTTTTTACCAATGAGCCAGCTTTAACTTTAGCGCAAAAATTGATTGATGCGACCTTTGCTCAGAAAATCTTTTTCGCTAATTCGGGAGCGGAAGCCAATGAAGCGGCATTTAAATTGGCACGTCGTTATGCGATTACTCGTTATCATCCGAATAAAACCAAAATTATTGCATTCCATCAGGCATTTCATGGTCGTACCTTTTTCACTGTTTCGGTAGGAGGGCAGCCGAAATATGCCGAAGGGTTTGGACCTAAACCTGCTGATATTGTTCACGTGCCTTTTAACGATTTGGATGCTGTCAGGGCGGAAATCGATGATCACACTTGTGCTGTTGTTTTGGAGCCAATTCAAGGTGAGGGAGGAGTGACTCCTGCGACGATGGCGTTTCTGCATGGGGTGCGGGAGTTGTGTGATAAACATCAGGCTTTGTTGGTCTTTGATGAAGTTCAGAGTGGAATAGGACGCACGGGTAAGTTATATGCTTACCAGCATTATGGCGTACAGCCGGATATCTTGACGACAGCAAAAGCGCTGGGGGGCGGTTTTCCCATCAGTGCAATGTTAACGACAGATACAATAGCGGCAGCAATGGAAACGGGCGCGCATGGAACGACTTATGGTGGAAACCCATTGGCTTGTCGTATCGGTTGTGTCGTACTGGATATCATCAATACGCCAGAAGTGCTGATGGGCGTGGAAAAACGGCACGATATACTCATTCATGCTCTGGAAAAGTTGAACCAAAAATATGGCATCTTCCATGAGTTTCGTGGTAAAGGCTTGCTTATTGGGGCCGTATTGAAAGCTGAATATCAGGGTAAGGCCAAAGAAATATTGCAGCAGGCAGCGGAGCTGGGATTGATGTTATTAAGCGCTGGAGACAGCATCTTGCGCTTTACACCATCATTGATCATTCCTGAGGACGAAATTACAGAGGGTATGATGCGGCTGGAAATGGCGATATCCCGCTGGTTAAACAAATAAAAGTAAAAAAGCCAGTGCGAAGCAACGGATTGCACTGGCTGAGTTTCTGGTTTATCGGGAATTAACGTGTCCCGTAAACGACGATGGTTTTGCCATGTGCAGAGATCAGGTTTTGATCTTCCAGCATTTTCAGGATACGGCCAACCGTTTCACGGGAGCAACCCACAATCTGCCCAATTTCCTGACGTGTGATTTTGATTTGCATACCATCAGGGTGAGTCATTGCATCAGGCTGTTTGGCCAAATTGAGCAATGTCTGGGCGATACGGCCTGTAACGTCCAGAAAGGCTAAGTTACCTACTTTTTCGGAAGTGGTTTGTAGGCGACTTGCCATCTGAGCAGATAAACGCATCAGAATATCAGGATTGACCTGAATTAACTGGCGAAACTTCTTATAGGAAATTTCAGCCACTTCACAGGCACTTTTGGCTCGCACCCATGCAGTACGTTCTTGTCCCTCTTCAAACAATCCAAGTTCACCAATGAAATCTCCCTGATTTAAATAAGAGAGAATCATCTCCTTACCTTCTTCATCTTTTATTAGAACAGCAACTGAACCTTTAACAATGTAGTAAAGCGTTTCTGCTTTCTCGCCTTGATGAATAAGCGTGCTCTTGGATGGATATTTGTGAATATGGCAGTGTGACAAAAACCATTCAAGAGTAGGGTCTGTTTGTGGCTTGCCGAGAACCATTCGCTTTATCCTCTGTTGTTATTTCTGCCTTTATGGTATGAGAAACTGTCGTTCCTCTTCAGGCTGGCTTTATAAAGTCAATAGCTTAACATATTAACCTGCTGAAAAACTGACAAGCGGGAATTTTATATGGATTATAAAGATGTCAAAATTTGGGCATATTGATCTTAACCCATATACCTTGCCAGTCCACGCTTGTAACCTTGTTTGTAACACAGGAAAGCGTTTCTGTCTTCTCCTGTATCGCTTCAGCCTATTAAACTGACTGCCAGATTACCAGAAATCAGGCAGAAGAGTTGGTTTTATTGATTTTACATTTATAAAAGGGAAAAAATGATGTCACAAAAAATGGCCTATTTATTTAAATAAAACAGGTAACATTATTTTTTGTTACCTGCCTTATTAAAAATTAAATAGGGATTAAATTACGAAATTTTTTTGCCTTCCAGTAATTGCTTAACAAGCGGTGCCATAATTAATTCCATTGCCAACCTCATTTTTCCACCAGGAACAACGATAGTATTTATGCTCGAAATAAATGAACCCTGAAGCATAGAGAGTAAATAAGGAAAATCAATTTGCGTGAGGCCACGGAAGCGGATCACGATAAAACTTTCATCCAGCGAAGGAATGGCTTTGGCAGAGAAGGGATTGGAGGTATCAACGGTAGGGACACGTTGGAAATTGATGTGGGTGCGTGAAAACTGAGGGGTGATGTAGCGGATATAGTCATCCATTGAGCGGACAACGGAATCCATAACAGCTTCTCTGGAATGTCCTCGCTCGCCCGTATCACGGATGAGTTTTTGTATCCATTCTAAGTTGACGATCGGCACAACGCCAATCAACAGATCAACATGGCTGGCGACATTGTGTTGTGGCGTGACAACACCACCGTGTAGTCCTTCATAAAATAGGACGTCCGTATTTGATGGCAGGGGTTCCCACGGTGTGAAAGTACCCGGTGATTGGTTATAAGGGACGGCTTCATCATAGGTATGAAGATATTTTCGGCAGCGGCCATTGCCCGTTTCCCCGTACTCAAGGAATGTCTTTTCCAACATACCGAAATCGTTAGCTTCTGGCCCAAAGTAGCTGATATGTCTGCCTTGTTCTCTTGCTTTCCGTATCTCGGCATCCATTTCAGGACGAGTATAACGATGGAAACTGTCCCCTTCTATCAGTGCAGCTGTTACGTCAAATTGCTGGAAAATCTTGCGAAAAGCGACACTGGTAGTGGTTGTTCCTGCTCCACTGGAACCAGTGATTGCGATAACGGGGTGTTTGGCAGACATGAACAGACTCCTTAATCAATAAAATTGGTGAATCAGTCAATTAGAATGAATAAAACAAGCTGAGCTTTACGGGCGGAACATCTCTTTAGGCAAGATATTAACGGTTCCATGTAGTTCAGACCATACTAACAGAACTTCACCTCGCTCAAGTTGACGTTTGACGTCTTGTACTTTTTGTTCGAGCGTTTTTTCCTGTTCGCCGTAATCAGTACCTTCCCGCAGGACAAAACTTTCAATTAAGTTGTGGAGTGTATCGGTTTCCAATTGTTGCCACGGGATAATCATTGTAATTGCTCCTGAAAATACGGTAATTCATCATCGGGTAAACTTAGCCGTTGCCAATGGGGTTGTAATCTGGGATTCATAATGAATTGATTTCATGATTAGTTATCTTGTATGTGAAATAACATACTGTTATTTTTCTTGAAAAGAAATGTCAACTACCAGGGTGGGAGGGGAATCTACCCATGACTTTAAGCCTGATATTCTCGCTTAGTATATTTATGTTTATTTCCGCTGTCACACCGGGGCCAAACAATTTGTTACTGACATCATCGGGAGCCCATTTTGGTATTCGCCGTTCTATGCCGCTTTGTCTGGGCATTATTTTGGGAATGCAAACCATTTTGCTGCTGTCTGCGTTTGGTGTTGCTGCGTTACTGCTGATTTATCCTGCTTTACATACGGGCCTGAAGATACTCGGATGCCTGTATTTATTATGGTTAGCCTGGAAAACAGCCACTTCGCATTATAAGCGGCTGGACACCACAGCGTCGGCAGGAGAGCCTATCAAAATTTATCAAGGCTGGTTATTGCAGTTCTTAAATCCCAAAACCTGGTTGATGGGATTGGGCGCAATCAGTAGTTACAGTCTGGCTGGAGAGCTGTATAACTATTCCATTTTTGCCATCAGTATAGTGATGTTAATCGTCAATATTCTCGCTAGTGCAATCTGGCTGGTTCTCGGCTCGCTGATTGGTCAGTTACTGAGAAGCCGTCGCGCGTGGTTCACATTCAATATCGCAATGGGTGTCCTGACAGCCGCTTGTGTGCCTTTAATCTGGTTTGGCTGAGTTAACTTAAGTCGATATTTTTGCATCCGAAGAATAGCGTTAGCACGAAGCCAGCGACATAAGAAACGATTAGCCCGGAAGGGCCGAAAACGCTATTTAATCCGACAGGCCATCCCCTTTCAGCCAACATTTCCTGACTAATTTTCGCCATTGATAACCCCTTCTAAAGAGATAATGATTATCGGTTTGTTGAGATAGCTGGCCGGATAATCCCTTGATGTTCTGCCAATAATGCTTTGGCCTCTTCGGCGTTAATACCCGATAAGATCATGACGATTGCGGTCTTGCAATGACCACCACAGGCGTTTAAAGCCTGTTCTGCTATTTCTCTGCTGCACTCCGTGGCGGCCATGACAATATTTTTCTGACGTTCGATTAATTTGGCATTGGTGGCTTCTACGTCAACCATCAAATTACCGTATACCTTGCCAATACGGATCATGGCACCTGTCGTGATCATATTCAGTATTAATTTTTGTGCCGTGCCTGCCTTCATGCGAGATGAGCCTGTTATCACTTCTGGCCCTACGACAGGCGTGATAGCAATATCAGCCAATTGAACCATTGGGCTGTTTGGATTGCAGCTGATACAGACGACAGTAGCACCAACTGATTTGGCATATTCCATTGCACCTAATACATAGGGTGTTCGGCCACTGGCAGCTATCCCTACCAGAACATCTCTTTGATTAAAGTGTAATGCCTTAAGATCTTCTGTTCCTAATTGTCGATTATCTTCCGCATTTTCGACAGCTTGCAGAATGGCTTGATGCCCTCCGGCAATTAAGCCGATGATCTGCGCTGGTTTTGTTCCATAAGTGGGTGGACATTCGCTGGCATCCAGGATACCTAAGCGCCCAGATGTGCCGGCTCCACTATAGATTAAGCGCCCACTCTGACGAAATGCCTCGGCAACTTTATCAACTACACTGACAATTTGAGGCAGTGTTTTTTCAACGGCAATAGCCACTTTTTTATCTTCATCGTTGATGACGCGCAGCATATCGAGAGTTGAGAGTTGATCAATATGGGTACTGGCGGGGTTACGACTCTCTGTTATCATATTGCTCAAGTCGATTTTCATCATTTTTCTGCCATATTTTATCGAAACTAAGAAGTGATTTATGTGCGTCAGAGCATCTTACTGAGCATTTAATAGAAAATATACACTAAAATAGATTAAAAACACTATTTCCTACTTTCTCTTTTATATCGGAAAATTGTCGATATTATGTTTGAAGGTGGTTTCTTAGATGACTATGCGACTGGAAAGAAAATAAAGTCATATATTATATTGGTCATCAATTTGGTTCTGTTTGTGTTTTTTATTTTTCCGATAAAAATCAACATGCTTTATCCATAAAATGACAAGCCAATACAGAATATTCCGATATAAAAAAGATCTTAAACTTGTTAAGAATAAGTATACATTATCATTAGCAAGATACTATAAAGCTTGCCATTGTTGTATTGCTATTTTTTAATATTACATCTTCTTATTAACACGTAATAAGAGTAAATATTAAAATGACCATAAAAGTAAAGTGTGGATGAGATATTGATAATATAATGGATGTAAATTATCTGCTGTTTGTTACATTATACGAGTAAGACAGATATATATGCTTTTCTTTATGTTTTCCAATTAAACTATTCACACAATATTTTCACAATATGATATTTTAACTTTCATAATCTCTAAATAGCGTTTCAAAATGGCAGGGGTATTCCTTATCCCGCGCGTCGCGCGGGGTAAAGAACGCCAACATCTGATACTCTCAGTATTATGAGAACCCATTTAGTATTTTATTTAGCAAATTCTCAATAAAGAAAAGTTATCATTTGTGGATCTGTTTGTATGCTATATCTCGATTTTTTAAACTTAAGAAATATTAATGATGCTGTAGTTTAAAAAATGAAATGAAGTGATAAACAATATGGGTAACAAAGAAAATGGCCATGCTACCAGAATAATTGGTTACTATTGAAATAATTTTACAGTGAAATTAAAACATAATTATAATAAATGTTTTGCGAATTGTACCCTTATTAACTAACATTTTATTAGTTAACATTTTGACCATTTGACCTGATAAAACCTTTGGTAAAACACTAAGTTAAAATGCTATCACCATGAATCTGTAATGTTTTGTAGTTATTCAACAATCATTGGGCTAAAGAACATGGATATACGCAATCTTGAAGCTTTTATCGTTTTGGCTGAAACTCTTAATTATCATAAGGCTTCTGAGAGGCTTTATCTTTCTCAGCCAGCCTTGACGAAGAAAATCCACGGGTTGGAAGATATTCTTGGTGCGTCACTATTTACAAGGGGACCAAATGGAACAAGGTTGACAGATTTTGGGCAGAAGACGTTGGAAAATACCCGGAAATTTTTATCTCACTATGAACACTTCAAAAGTCAGGTTCATTTCGATTCAAAAGAGAATATGGTCAGGCACTTATACATTGGCTCTTGTTTTCCTATCCACAATTATTCTCAAATAGAGAAACAGATCGTGGAAAAGAAAGGGAATGTCGTGCTGTCATTGGTGACTGGACTGTCAGTTGAGCAGCAGATAAATTTATTGAATGCAGGGATGTTACATGTTGCTGTGATGCCGCTATCATCTATTAGCGCTCAGTTAGGGCCAAGAAAGGTGTTTACGGAAAGATTGATCTATATCTTTAAGAAAGGAAGTCATCTGGTATCTAAGTGCAGAATAGCCTTAAGTAAGTTTGGGAACAGAGTTACTCCGACAAATTCACCAGAAAAAAAAGAGATGGTTGAGTTAACGGATTGTCTCAATGTTTTTCCTGTTTATACTGGTGACAATATGCATTTGCTATTAAAAACAAATGATATCATGTTGATAGTAAAAATGATCACAAAAAATAATGCTTATACTTGTGTGCCTAAACAGATTATTAGCTCTATTCCTGAGTATTATATGAATTTTTTAGAAATTGTTGAAACGGATAAAAAAATCGATCTTGGTGTGATATGGGCAAAATCCATAGATGAGACTTTGATTGAAGATGCTGAAAACTTTTCTGCCTTAGTTGCTAATGTATAAGTCAGTGATTATTGTTTGTTTTACTCGGAATATTTTTGTTTTGTCTCTTATGATAATCAAGCTTGAGGTGTAATGAGTTATTATTTTTTACGGCGAGTATTTTTGCTTTGTCATCAGGGAATAATCGGGCATTGAATGACAATACCCGATTATATACCTACAGGTTTATATCTGAAAAATTAACTGATTCCTTGACTCGCATTAAATTCTGCTGTCATGTGTTCGAGCTGTTCCTGAATGTCCAGCCATTCCATTTCAGTATCTTCCAGTTTGGATTTTGTTTGCGTTTGCTGATGCAGGCATTCAGTCAGTTCAGTTTTACGATCATTGTCGTAAAGTGTGTTGTCTGACAGCTTTTCTTCTAATTCTGTCAATGCCGTACCCAGTTTTTCCATCTGTTTTTCAAGGGCTGCAAGCTGTTTACGCAATGACTGCGTTTGGTTACGGAATTCAGCTTCACGCCGTTTTTGATCTTTACGCTCTTGGGCACTGTAATTTTGAGTGCTATTCGCTGAAGATTCGGTCTCTGATTTTTCTTTTTCCTGGCTATCCCGCATTTGCTGGCGTTGCAGTTCAGTGAGCCATTGCTGATAATCTTCTAAATCGCCTTTAAAAAGTTCTACTTTGCCATCATGTACCAGATAAAGTTCGTCTGTTGTAGAACGCAGTAAGTGCCTGTCATGCGATACGACGACCAGTGCACCTTCGAAATCAATAAGTGCTTCAGTCAATGCTTGTCTCATATCCAGATCAAGGTGGTTGGTCGGTTCGTCAAGCAGAAGAAGGTTTGGGCGTTGCCAGACAATCAGAGCCAGTACCAAACGCGCCTTTTCACCACCGGAAAAACGTCCGCTTGGATCGGTCACTTGATCGCCTTTGAAGCCAAATCCTCCCAGATAATCTCGAAGCTGTTGCTCTGTTTCTTGGGGAGCGATTCGGGCTAAATGTTGTAATGGAGATTCATCTGCCCGTAGGTATTCCAGTTGGTGCTGTGCGAAGTAACCCAGTTTAATACCTTTCGATAAGGCAATTTCTCCTTGCTGAGGTGTAAGCTCTCCTGCCAGCAATTTGATCAACGTGGATTTTCCCGCACCGTTGCGACCTAGCAGGCCAATCCGTGAACCTGGCACCAGATTTAATTTGATCGAATTCAATACTGTTTTCTCACCATAGCCAGCACTGACTTTATCCATGTTTAAGAGTGGATTTGGCAGGTTGTCCGGCTGGCGGAAACTGAAATGGAAAGGGTTATCGACATGAGCGGGAGCGATAAGCTCCATGCGTTCCAGCATTTTGATGCGGCTTTGCGCTTGTTTTGCTTTAGAGGCTTTGGCGCGGAAGCGGTCAATATAACTCTGCAAATGTGCCACTTTTTCCTGTTGGCTTTGGTATAGCGCCTGTTGCTGGGAAAGTTTGGCCGCGCGTTGCCGTTCGAAGGAAGAGTAGTTACCGGTATATTCGTAGAGATCCTGCTGCTCAATGTGCAGAATTTTATCGATGATTGGATCGAGAAAATCACGATCGTGGGAAATTAGGATCAAGGTGCCGGTATAACTCTTCAACCATTTTTCCAGCCAGATAACGGCATCCAGATCAAGGTGGTTGGTCGGTTCGTCGAGTAATAGCAAATCAGAACGGCAGATCAGTGCTTGTGCCAGGTTGAGACGCATACGCCAACCACCAGAGAACGAACGTACTGGTTGTTCTAGCTGAGCCTGGGAAAAACCCAATCCATGCAGCAGACTAGCGGATCGGGCGCGGATTGTCCATGCCTGAATAGTATCAAGCAAACCATGAAGATGGGCGATGGCGTGACCGTCATTTTGTTCGTTGGCTATTTTGAGTTTTTGCTCCAGTTGCCGGAATTCACGGTCACCATCGATGACATATTCCAGCGCTGATGTTTCCAGGGCTGGGGTTTCCTGATTAACCCAAGCCAGCGCCCAGTTGTTGGGAAAGGTGACAGAGCCATTTTCAGCTTGAAGTTCATCTTTTAGTAATGCAAGCAGGGTAGATTTACCACAGCCATTTTTGCCAACTAATCCGACTTTTTGTCCAGGGTTGATGGTTGCGTTGGCGTTATCCAGTAGGACGCGAATGCCACGACGGATTTGCAGTGAAGAGAAAACAATCATAGATGTCGTCTATATATAATGTGTTAAGTTAATTAATAGTTAGATTTATATATCCTTCATCTTTCAAGTTGCTGCTTTGTTGACTGCATTCCCCATACCAATCGTATATTGATATGCATAGTGATCGTTGATACGTATAGTGATCGATGTGCCGCAATTTGAAATCTATTGGGTATATGTATTCAATTTTAAGTGCTTGGTGTGCATGGTAGCGGAAAATAGATGTTCTGACACGTCTTAGGGGGAATTATGTCAATTAGTCGTAAGCGCTTTATTGCAGGAGCGGTTTGCCCAAAATGCCAATCACAGGATACGCTGGCAATGTGGCAGGAAAATAAGGTTGATGTTGTTGAGTGTGCCCATTGTGGCCATATACAGAGGCAGACGGATGAAGCTGTCACGTCTCATGTCAGAAAGCAGGAACAGGTCATTGGCATCTTTACACCACAGTAACTCAATACATGTACAATGAATCGTGGATAAATTTTGCCATTGCCTAGGTACAGTAACGTAGAATTCCGTTACAATTGGCCGCATTTTTTTGAGCAGTAAAAATTTTCCCTCATGGGTTTTTCCCTCGGGTATGTAGGAGTTGTCATGAAAGTAGCAAAAGACTTGGTGGTCAGCTTGGCTTATCAAGTAAGAACAGAAGATGGTGTTTTAGTTGATGAGTCTTCGGTGAGTGCACCGTTAGACTATCTGCATGGCCGTGGTTCTCTAATCAGCGGATTAGAGAAAGCACTGGAAGGCCGTGAAGTAGGTGAACGTTTTGATGTTAGCGTAGAAGCAGCAGATGCATACGGTCAGTATGATGACAACCTGGTTCAGCGTGCACCGAAAGATGTGTTTGTTGGCGTTGATGATCTTCAAGTTGGTATGCGTTTCCTCGCTGACACGGATCAAGGGCCTATCCCAGTAGAAATCACTGCCATAGAAGGTGATGAAGTGGTTGTTGATGCGAACCACATGCTGGCTGGTCAGAATCTGAAATTCAATGTTGAAATTGTAGCGATCCGTGAAGCGACCGAAGAAGAATTGGCTCATGGCCATGTACACGGTCAGGGTGGTTGTGGTGATCACGATCACGATCACGGCGATCATGGGTGCTGCGGCGGTAGCTGCCATTAAAATTTAAGCAGAAAAAGGGAAGCGGGTTTTAAGCTTCTCTTTTTTATTTTGCGTCTAGCCTTCCTTGGCAGAGCGCTTCCCTGATGAATATCAGTAATGGGGGGGCGGTGTTTCTTCAGAAAGCGGTGCAATGATGGATGCCTGGTGAGTTTTCAGACGTTCAGCGATTAATTTTAGTTGTTCTTTCAATCTGTCAGTTTCGAGCTGTTGCTTTATCACTTCCTGATTTAATGCTTCAATGGTGGCTTCTTGGTAAGCCAGCTTGGTTTCTAGTTGCTCAAATCTTCGCTCAAATTCAGATAACTCCATTATCTTTCCTCCTGCCTCTGAATCAATTAATTTAAATGACGGACCGATGATCCGGTCAAGATGCCACTATAATGCTCATATATCCAGTGAAATAGGATTTTACGAAACCTCTTTGCTTGAATGTTGCCTCAACGGTTTTTATGGCAAGGTATAGCAAATATTGTCATTGGTTTCCTTAGGCGGTTATAGTAAACGTTATGACCTATGCTGATGGTAACCCCACCCAAACTTATTGGAGAATAGGATGAAATCATTGTTTAAAACAACTCTGCTGGCAACAACTCTAGCGGTGGCGTTTAACGTACCTCAGGTTTTGGCTGCTAACACCGAAACCAAAGACGAAGTAAAACTAAATAGTGCTTTTAAAACAACAGAACAGCAAAATTCTTATGCTCTGGGTGCTTCTCTGGGAGGCTACATGGCCAACTCATTGCAAGAGCAGAAAGCGCTCGGTATCAATATAGAAAAAGAACAGTTGTTGGCTGGTGTTGAAGATGCATTAAATAATAAAGCCAAACTGACGGATAAAGAGATTCAGGAAACCCTGATGGCCTTTGAATCTAAAGTGAAAAATGCAGCACTGGCTAAAGCAGAAAAAGAAGCCAGTGAAAATGGTGAAAAAGGTGCCCAATATCGCAAAGAGTTTGCTAAGCAAGCGGGCGTAGTAGAAACCAAAACAGGGCTTCTTTACAAAATTGAAAAAGAAGGTACTGGTAACGCACCTAAAGAGACTGATACTGTCGTTGTTAACTATAAAGGTTCTTTGATTGATGGTCAGGTTTTTGACAGCTCTTATGACCGTAAAGAGCCTCTGGCAATTCGTTTGGACAGCGTTATTCCAGGCTGGAAAGAAGGTATACAGCATGTGAAGAAAGGTGGAAAAATCACATTAGTTATTCCTCCTAAGCTGGCTTATGATCAGGCAAATTTACCTAAAATTCCAGCTAACTCCACTTTAGTTTTCAATGTTGAATTACTGGATATTAAGCCTGCTGCCAAGGCAAAATAATTCCTGTAATTAAAAGATATTAGCAGGGGCTTAAGGCTCCTGTTTTATCACATATTTCTTCCACCTTTTGATTTGCTGCTGATATTTACCTCTATTTGATTGGTAATAAGCATGGATAAAGAATAATAAATTTATTTGCTTATTATTTCCCACGGTATTAAATGAGATATTGCTTTTCGTCTTTCAGGTGGATTCGGCATAAAGCTGTGATAGAACCCCGCGCTATACTCAGCAAGAGCTTGACGGCAGTTCGATGTGGTTTTAACGTCACTACTCTGAATAGTCCGAATAGAATAATATAGAACAAACATTTTTGACTGTTTGTTTTTAGCGCTTATCACATAAGACTATTTAACTTTCTTGTAACAATAAGTATTTACCGAAGTAGATGCTGAGTTGCAGTAATGCGATTTTATAATAAATCTTGCCCTGATGTTTTTGGTGAGGCAAAGTCAGAATTTGAAGGATGGTGTATTACATGTCTACCCCGCTATTAACTGGTGATAATATCTCTAGTGATAACAGTGATATTGATTTACTGGAAAACCACCCATTTAGTGAAACTGATCACGAAATTTTAAAATCTTACGAAGCTGCTGTTGACGGCCTGGCTATGTTGATTGGTGGGCATTGTGAAATAGTTCTTCATTCACTGGAAGATCTTAAATGTTCAGCCGTCAGAATAGCTAACGGCGAGCATACGGGGCGTAAAATTGGTTCTCCGATTACCGATCTGGCGTTGCGAATGCTGCATGATATTACGGATGAAGACAGTAGCGTTTCCAGGGCGTATTTCACACGGGCTAAAAGTGGCTCGTTGATGAAATCTGTCACGATTGCTATCCGCAATCGTGAGCGTCGAGTCATTGGGCTTTTGTGCATCAATATGAACCTTGATGTGCCTTTCTCTGAAATTATTCAGACCTTTATCCCGGAAAAAACCCATGAAGTTGCTTCAAACGTCAACTTTGCCTCTTCCGTAGATGATCTGGTCGCACAGACTCTGGAATTCACAATTGAAGAAGTGAATGCTGATCGCAATGTTTCTAATAATGCGAAAAACAGACAGGTAGTGCTGAACCTGTATGAGAAAGGTATTTTTGATATTAAAGATGCCATCAATCAGGTCGCTGATCGTTTGAATATCTCCAAGCATACGGTATACCTCTATATTCGCCAGTTTAAAAATGGTGAATGTGCGGGTTCGGAGAAGTAATGTCGCCACTGTCTTATTGTTTGCTGGTCACTGGGCCAGCTTACGGTACTCAACAAGCCAGCAGCGCTTACCAATTTGCTCAGGCATTGATCGCCTCAGGCCATAAATTGCATAGCGTGTTTTTTTATCGCGAAGGTGTCCAAAACGGTAATCAATGGGTTGCTCCTGCCAATGATGAGTTTGATTTGGTCAGGGCTTGGCAGGCATTGGCAGTCCAACATCAATTCGATCTGTTTATCTGCGTTGCAGCGGCATTGCGTCGTGGTGTTGTAGATGAACAGCAAGCCCGTGAATTGAATTTGCCTGCTGCTAATTTAGCCGAAGGGTTTGAGCTTAGTGGGTTGGGATCATTAGCAGAAGCCATGATGTTATGTGATCGTGTCATACAATTTTAGCGCTGGTTAGGTTTGGGAATCTCGTGGGTATCATGAAAAAAATTGCCTTTGTTTTTACTGAAGCTCCTCACGGCTCTTCTGCCGGCAGGGAAGGGCTGGATGCACTGCTTGCGACGTCGGCATTGACTGAGCAGATCGGTGTATTTTTTATTTCTGATGGCGTATTTCAATTATTGGCCAATCAGCAGCCGGATAAAATCCTGGCCCGTGACTACATCTCAACCTTTAAGATCTTGCCGCTTTATGACATTGATAAATGTTATGTTTGTCTGGATGATTTGGTGATTCGGGGAAGCAGCCCAGCAAACAATTTTGTGCTGGAAGCTGAATTTCTTTCTGCCGCTGCAATCCGAGAATTGTTGGCGGATTATGATGTTGTGTTGAAATTTTAATCTATTTCAGGCGGGTAACATGTTATATACTGTCAGTCGCTCACCTTACCATGATGACTTCAATGCAATGCTTGGCCTTGTATCTGATACAGATGATGTTTTATTGATGCAGAATAGTGTGTTATTGAGCATTAATGATAACCGTTATTTGGCTGAGTTGCTCCGTACCGGGGCAGGTATTTATGTTTTGAAGGAAGATCTCGAAGCACGCGGACTGATTGAACAGATTTCAGACCGTGTAATGGTGATTGATTACAATGGCTTTGTTAGCTTAACGGTAAAACATCAGCAAAATTTTGCCTGGTAGATGTGATTGGTAGATCTGAATTGCACTTTTCAGTAACTTTACCAGCCCAACGCTTTACTGGCAGTACTTTACCGATAATATTTTGCCGATATAGAAAAACTGTATATTTCTTGACACCTCGTCAAGTCAGCAATAAAATTCCGCGTCCTCTTGTTTTGTCATAATGACAGAGAGAGGGTAAAATCCGTGTTTACGAAGCAAAAAACCAGGAGCTTTTTTAATAATGGCAACTATTAATCAGCTGGTTCGCAAATCTCGTAGCTCGAAAGTTGTGAAAAGCAACGTTCCTGCTCTGGAAGCTTGCCCGCAAAAACGTGGCGTATGTACTCGTGTATATACTACCACCCCTAAAAAACCAAACTCCGCACTGCGTAAAGTATGCCGTGTGCGTTTGACTAACGGTTACGAAGTTTCTTCCTACATCGGTGGTGAAGGCCACAACCTGCAAGAACACTCCGTTATCCTGATCCGTGGCGGTCGTGTTAAAGACTTGCCAGGTGTGCGTTACCACACCGTTCGCGGCGCTCTGGACTGTGCCGGTGTTAAAGACCGTAAACAAGGTCGTTCTAAGTACGGTGTGAAGAAGCCAAAGGCTTAATGGTTCTCCGTTAAGTAAGGCCAAACATTTTTCACATTAATGTCAAAATAAACTCGTAGAGTTTTGGACAACCCTGAAATTCGAAACGGAGTATTTCCATGCCACGTCGTCGTGTAATTGGTCAACGTAAAATTCTGCCAGATCCAAAGTTCGGATCTGAACTGCTGGCCAAATTTGTCAATATCCTGATGGTAGACGGTAAGAAGTCTGTCGCAGAAGCAATTGTATATGGTGCGCTTGAGACCCTGGCTCAGCGTGCTGGTAAAGATCATCTGGAAGCATTCGAGCTGGCACTGGATAACGTGCGCCCGACTGTCGAAGTTAAGTCCCGCCGTGTTGGTGGTTCTACTTATCAAGTTCCAGTTGAAGTTCGTCCGGTTCGTCGTAATGCTCTGGCAATGCGTTGGATCGTTGAAGCTGCTCGTAAACGCGGTGATAAGTCCATGGCTCTGCGCCTGGCAAATGAATTATCTGATGCGGCTGAAAATAAAGGCGCTGCTGTGAAGAAACGTGAAGACGTTCACCGTATGGCAGAAGCTAACAAGGCGTTCGCACACTACCGTTGGTAATCCCTTATTGGGTATTTCATCGGCAGTGAAGAATAAGTTCCGGGTGGCTGTCTGGCTACCCGTTCTCTAAATTGAACGCCCACGAGAGAGGAAAAAATGGCTCGTAAAACCCCTATAACTCGTTACCGTAATATCGGTATCAGTGCGCACATTGACGCGGGTAAAACCACTACCACCGAACGTATTCTGTTCTACACTGGTGTAAGCCATAAGATCGGTGAAGTTCATGATGGCGCTGCTACTATGGACTGGATGGAGCAGGAGCAAGAACGTGGTATTACCATCACGTCTGCTGCGACTACCGCATTCTGGTCTGGTATGGCTAAACAGTATGAGCCACACCGTATCAACATCATCGACACCCCAGGCCACGTTGACTTCACTATCGAAGTAGAACGTTCCATGCGTGTTCTTGACGGTGCAGTAATGGTTTACTGTGCAGTTGGTGGTGTTCAGCCACAGTCTGAAACTGTATGGCGTCAGGCGAATAAATATAGCGTTCCACGTATCGCGTTCGTTAACAAAATGGACCGTATGGGAGCGAACTTCCTGCGCGTTGTTGAGCAGATCAAAACTCGTCTGGCTGCTAACCCTGTTCCTCTGCAATTGGCAATCGGTGCAGAAGATACCTTCACCGGTATTATTGATTTGCTGAAAATGAAAGCAATCAACTGGAACGACGAAGATCAGGGTATTACCTTCGAATACGAAGATATCCCAGCAGACATGCTTGAGCAAGCTCAGGAATGGCATCAGAACCTGATTGAATCCGCAGCAGAAGCATCAGAAGAGCTGATGGATAAATACCTGGGCGGTGAAGAGCTGACTGAAGAAGAAATCAAGGCAGCCCTGCGTAAGCGTGTTCTGGCTAACGAAATTATCCTGGTTACCTGTGGTTCTGCATTTAAGAACAAAGGTGTTCAGGCAATGCTGGATGCAGTTGTCGAATATCTGCCAGCACCAACGGATGTTGAATCCATCAAAGGTATGCTGCCAGATGGTAAAGATACCCCAGCTGAGCGTCACTCCAGTGATGAAGAGCCGTTCTCTGCACTGGCGTTTAAAATCGCGACTGACCCGTTTGTGGGTAACCTGACTTTCTTCCGTGTTTACTCTGGTGTGGTTAACTCTGGTGACACTGTACTGAACCCGGTGAAAGACAAAAAAGAACGTTTTGGCCGTATCGTTCAGATGCACGCTAACAAACGTGAAGAAATTAAAGAAGTCCGTGCAGGCGACATCGCTGCTGCTATCGGTCTGAAAGATGTAACCACAGGTGATACTCTCTGTGACATGAACGCCCCAATCATTCTGGAGCGCATGGAATTCCCAGAGCCAGTTATCTCTGTTGCTATCGAGCCAAAAACTAAAGCTGACCAAGAAAAAATGGGTATCGCTTTAGGTCGTCTGGCTCAGGAAGACCCATCTTTCCGCGTGAGCAGTGATGAAGAGACTGGTCAGACTATCATCGCAGGTATGGGTGAGCTGCACCTCGACGTTCTGGTTGACCGTATGCGTCGTGAATTCAACGTTGAAGCGAACGTAGGTAAACCTCAGGTTGCTTACCGTGAAACTATTCGTGCTTCTGTTGAGCAGGAAGGTAAACACGCTAAACAGTCCGGTGGTCGCGGTCAGTACGGTCATGTTTGGCTACGTATCGAGCCTCTGGAAGCAGGTGGTGCTGGTTACGAATTCGCGAACGAAATCGTTGGTGGTGTTGTTCCTAAAGAATACATCCCAGGCGTCGACAAAGGCGTTCAGGAACAGCTGAAGAGCGGTGTTCTGGCTGGTTATCCAATCGTTGACGTTAAAGTTGCCCTGTTCGATGGTTCTTACCATGACGTTGACTCCTCAGAAATCGCCTTTAAAATTGCTGCATCCATGGCATTTAAAGAAGGCTTCATGAAAGCGAAACCAGTTCTGCTGGAACCTATCATGAAAGTCGAAGTGGAAACACCAGAAGACTACATGGGTGACGTCATCGGTGACCTGAACCGTCGCCGTGGTATGATCGATGGTATGGATGATATAGCTACGGGCAAAATTGTTCGTGCTCAAGTACCATTGTCTGAAATGTTTGGTTATGCTACTGACCTGCGTTCTCAGACCCAAGGTCGTGCTTCTTACTCCATGGAGTTCTTGAAGTACAACGAAGCGCCTAGCAACGTCGCTCAGGCTATTATCGAAGCTCGTAAATCCAGATAAGTTTTCGAGTTTACTATCTTTTTAGCTCCCCCATCTCTGTGACGGGGGAGCAGTATTAAGGAATAGAGTCGTGTCTAAAGAAAAGTTTGAACGTTCCAAACCGCACGTTAACGTTGGTACTATCGGCCACGTTGACCACGGTAAAACTACCCTGACTGCTGCAATCACTACCGTTCTGGCAAAAACTTACGGCGGTAGCGCGCGTGCGTTCGACCAGATCGACAACGCACCAGAAGAAAAAGCGCGTGGTATCACCATCTCTACTTCTCACGTAGAGTACGATACCCCAACTCGCCACTACGCACACGTTGACTGCCCAGGCCACGCCGACTAC
>NZ_JADEUG010000034.1 GCF_015163665.1 Xenorhabdus sp. BG5
ATGATTACAAAGAATGAAACTAATCTCGTTAATAAAATGAAATTTTTAGGCTTTTCTTTAATAACCGATAGGATTAGAAGAGACTATCTAGATAGAGGTATATCTGTAGATACATCTGTAGAGTTTATGGAATTACTTGTAGATACAGAAGAAGCTCTCTTTTTAAAAATGAGGGAGATCTTGAAC
Organism: Xenorhabdus sp. BG5; assembly: GCF_015163665.1. Classification (GTDB taxonomy): domain Bacteria; phylum Pseudomonadota; class Gammaproteobacteria; order Enterobacterales; family Enterobacteriaceae; genus Xenorhabdus. The sequence continues at coordinate 187 of NZ_JADEUG010000034.1, forward strand.
TAATTTCTATTGTAACAAAATTTATTAAATCAGTTTAAATTTTATCAAAACAATTTCTCATTTTTCAAGATAATATTAATGTCAATTTAAAAAATGAGATTATCAACTTAAAGAAGATTGAATTATGACTATATTTAAAAATACTACCTATGTTATGAAATTAACTTCATTTTCTCTTGCATCTTTATTTGTTTTTATCAACTCAGCTTTCGCCAATCCAATAGTTCCTAATGATTCTAATACTCAAATTCAAAATGTTAACAACGTACCAGTTGTTAATATAGCCACTCCTACTCTTTCTAGAATGTCTAGAAATATCTATAAAGAATTTAATATTGGAGGCCAAGGTTTAGTTTTAAATAATTCACTAAATCAAACAATTTCTGAATTAGCAGGCCAATTAGATAAAAACCCTAATCTTAAAAATAGGACCGCAGAATTAATTGTTAATGAGGTGGTTGGTGGTAATCAGTCTCAACTTTTAGGTGCATTAGAGGTAGTTGGGGATAAAGCTAGAGTTATTATAGCTAACCCTAATGGTGTTATGATTAATGGAGCTAGTTTTATTAATAACAATGATTTTACTATTACTACAGGTAAACCTACATTTAATAAAAAAGATCTGCTTACTTTAGAAATAGCCAAAGGCCAAATTACTGTTGGTGAAAAAGGTTTAGAGCTTAAACCTGGAATAAGTAATGGTCCTAAAGGGGTTTCTCTTATGAGTAGGGCTTTAGAAATAAATGGCATAGTTAAAGCCCCCGTCATTATTGCAGTGACCGGAACTATAGCGCCACATATGAAAGATCCTAAAATGACTCGCTTTATTGAAGGTGAAGGAGCCAAACCTGAATTTTCAATCAATGTTAAAGATTTAGGTGGTATGTATGCTGATGATAGAATTCGATTAGCAAGTAGTGAAGACGGTGTTGGTGTTAATTTGCGTAATTTAAAGGGTCCTGAAATTCATGCAAATAATAGTGGGGGGAACATATATGTTACAACAAATGGATCTGAAGATATGAAAAATATACATTTTTATGGTGATGAAGCGAAAACTAAAGTATTTATAGATGGTAAACCTTGGTAATGAAGTATAACTAAAACAACTTTATTCTTTTTGAATAAATAATTCAATACTTCAAAAAATTAAGAAAGCGGCTTAATTAAGTGGCTTTCTTTTATTAATCTGATATTAATTTAATTGATAATTAAAAGTAAACTTATTTTCTATTTTCTTCTCAAACATATAAAAAACCTTTAGTGAAACCTTCAAAGATATACAACTCTGTTGCCAAATTGCTGAGGTTAGGACATTTAGTAGAAATTAACTGAAAAACATATTCAATCAAGTTTTCAATAGTTGTTTCTTTTTCACTAACATGAATATTTACATCTTTTGGTTCATAACTCCAAAGGTGTTGTAATGATATTTTTCAATATATACAATGTGTTCCAATCAGCTTTTCGTGGATTTATATCGAAAGTGGGTAACAAATTATTTTTGGAGAGCATAAAAATAGTGGGGCTGGTGAAGAACCTAGGTTGAATTTCACGGTAAGGCATAAAAATGAATTTCATTATAACACTTTGATTATTAGAAAGAATATATCTTTTTAATAAAAAATTTTTAATTGCAAATACATTTTTAGTTTATCGGCATATCTTATAACCATAATTATTGAATAATTATCTAACAATAATACCTCATTGTCATTATCTTCAATTCTATACTGCTTTTTATTTATTTTTTTATGCATAAACAGTGCATAAATCGAAAATAAAAGCATTTTATAAATTGTGAAAAACATCATAAAGTAAATTAATTGTGACTTTGTTGTGTTGACTTTGTTAAATCCCAGGGGGATTATGAGGTCAATTCATGAACAAACAAGATCAAAAAGAATCTTGTAATAATGTCATTGAGAACTTATCGAAACAATGAATTGATAATTTAAATAAGCCCCATCATTAAAGGTTAAATTTAATAATATATATCAATCTCACTTCAAGATGCGTGTGAGCTCTCCCCGCGAAGCGGGGGAGAGATCAGGTTTCATAGAGCGTTGTAAATTGCAACTTGAAGTTTAATGCGTATATAAAATGATTCTTTATTTTTTTATATTTTAATCATGTGAGGAAACACAAATGTTGAACACGATTCAAAGAAATTGGTTTGACCAGTATATGGTTCCCTGTTTTTCACCTGCAAAATTTATCCCAATCGTCGCTAAAGGCTCGCGTGTCTGGGACCAGAGTGGTAAGGAATATGTTGATTTTGCAGGTGGAATTGCGGTGAATTCACTTGGACATGCCAATGATGAATTAAAGAATGCATTAAATTTTCAAATGGAAAATATATGGCATATTGGTAATGGCTATACAAATGAACCTGTTTTAAAACTGGCGAAATCTCTGGTTGAAAATACATTCGCAGATAAGGTTTTTTTCTGTAATTCTGGAGCAGAAGCAAATGAAGCCGCATTAAAAATTGCCAGAAAATATGCGCTGGATAAATATGGAAATCATAAGAACGAAATTATTTCATTTGAGAACTCCTTCCATGGCAGAACATTATTTACTGTGGCTGTCGGAGGGCAACCTAAATATTCTCAAGATTTTGCCCCATTGCCGCAGCAAATTACTCACCTGCCATTTAATGATATCAATGCTATTAAGGCCCATATATCAGAAAAAACCTGTGCTGTGATTGTTGAACCGATCATTGGGGAAGGTGGGGTGATCCCTGCTGAGCCCGCATTTTTAAAAGTATTACGGGAGTTATGTGATCAATATCAAGCGTTGCTGATTTTTGACGAAATCCAAACGGGTATTGGTCGCACCGGGTATTTGTATGCCTACGAAGGGGTTGGGGTAGAACCGGATATCTTGACCAGTGCCAAAGGGCTGGGTGGGGGATTCCCGATTGGTGCTATGTTGGTCAGGCAACATATCGCAGAGGTTTTCCAGCCGGGATCACACGGTACAACATTTGGTGGAAATCCGCTGGCGGCAGCCGTTGCTAACAAAGTCGTCGAGTTGGTGAACCAACCAAAGTTTCTTGCTGGAGTACAAGAGCGTCACCATGAATTTATGAGACGGATGTCTGAGCTTAATCAACGTTATCAGGTATTCAGTGAGTTGCGCGGCAAAGGGTTATTGTTGGGCGCTGAGTTGGTTGAAAAATATCAGGGCAAAGCGAAAACCCTGACTAATATCGCTGTGGAAGAGGGATTGATTGCTTTGATAGCCGGTCCCAATGTGTTGCGTTTTGCTCCTGCGTTAAATATTGAACAGCAGGATATCAATGACGGTTTCATCCGCCTTGAAAGCGCCCTCAAGCGATTTGTTCAGGAATAAAGCCGATTTGAGGTGATATCATGATGCTATTTAGACCCGTTCAATATGAAGATTTAGGGGATATCCTCAATCTTTCGTCCCGTGCAGGAATTGGCCTGACGACATTACCCAATAATCAGGAATATCTGACGTCACGGATTTCACGCAGTATTGATTCTTTCAACGATGCAAAGGGACGAGCACAACAAGGATTTTTATTTACCTTGGAAGATACGGAAAAGCATCGTGTTGTTGGTGTCAGTGCGCTGGAAGTGGCAGTTGGGCTGGAGGAACCTTTTTACAATTTTCGCGTACATCGATCTGTGCGAGCTTCCCGCGAATTGGGTGTCTATAACACATTTGAAACGCTAATTGTCGGGCAGGATTATACCGGATGCACTGAATTGTGTACGTTATTCCTTGATCCCGCTTATCACGGGGGAGGCAATGGTGTTTTTCTTTCCCGCAGCCGCTTTTTGTTTATTGCTGCATTCAGGCCTTTCTTCCCGCAATACATTTTTGCGGAAATGCGTGGCGTTGCGAATCAACAAGGTGAATCGCCATTCTGGGATGCTCTGGGGAAACATTTCTTTAATGTCCCCTTTGCTGAAGCTGACTACTTGACGGGCATTGGCTCCAAAACGTTTATTGCAGAGTTGATGCCATTTCATCCCATTTATGTCCCTTTGTTACCCGAAGACGCACGCCAGACCATCGGTCAGGTACATGAAAATACGTTGCCTGCCCGCGCTATTTTGGAAAAAGAGGGATTTGCTTATCACGATGCGGTCGATATTTTTGATGCGGGCGCTATTCTGGATGCCGAGATTGACAATGTACGGACAATCAGAGCCAGCCGGCTTGTGCATGTTAAAAGAAATGACCAGGTTTCCCGATCGCAGGGCGGCGTACAGTGCATTGTCTCTAACCTAAATTTTCAGGCGTTTAAAGCACTCCTGTTGTCTGTTTCTGAATCTTTGGATAGCGATGAATTGCTGCTTACCTCCGCCGAAATGGCGGTACTGCATGTGGATGATGGCGATCCGGTACGCTTCGTTTCTCTTTTCTCTTAGCGGTTTTCACAATTAGCGATTTTCACAATTAAAAACGTTGTCATTAAGCGCTGTTGCAATTGAGGAATTTCACAATGAATCATCAAGCAAATTACATTGGCGGTGAGTGGATAGCAGGGAAAGGCCTGCCTGTTATTAAATATTCTCCTGTAGATCAGCGGGTCTTATGGCAGGCGAACGGGGCTTCTGAGCACCAGGTAGTTGAAGCCTGCCAATCCGCCCGCAAAGCATTTCCTGCCTGGTCTGGATTGGCGGTTGAAAAACGGATTGCGATTATTCAGACATTTGCTGATTTGCTGACTCAAGAAAAAGAAAAAATGGCGCAGGTGATCAGTGAGGAAACCAGTAAGCCTTTGTGGGAAACACGGACAGAAGTCCAATCTATGATAGGCAAGATCGCCATTTCGATTGAAGCGTGGGAACAGCGAACGGGGTATTCCGAAACTCCGATGCCAGACGGAAAAGCGATATTACAGCATCGTCCCCACGGAGTGATGGCTATCTTCGGCCCTTATAATTTTCCGGGACATTTACCGAATGGACATATTATCCCTGCGCTTATTGCCGGTAATACATTGGTGTTCAAGCCCAGCGAATTGACGCCGCTAACGGCGGAAAAAACCATGGAGTTGTGGATTAAAGCGGGATTGCCTGTAGGGGTATTGAATTTGGTTCAGGGAGGCAAAGAAACTGGCGGTGCCTTGTTGGATAATCACGAAATTGATGGTGTGCTGTTTACAGGCAGTGCGGCAACGGGGTTTCACTTCCATCGCCTATTGGCAGGTCAGCCAGAAAAAATGCTGGCTCTGGAGATGGGCGGCAACAATGCCCTGATTGTAGACGATTATGATGATATTGACGCTGCGGTTTACACGGTTATCCAGTCGGCCTTTATCTCCGCAGGGCAGCGTTGCACTTGTGCCCGTAGGTTGTTGGTGAAGCAAGGAGAGAAGGGCGATGCGTTGATCCAACGATTAGCTGATGCCGCAGGCCAGATTGTGCCTGGTCATTGGAATGCTGATCCTCAGCCTTTTATCGGCGGCGTCATCTCTTTAGCGGCGGTGGAGAGTTTGCTGGACGCTCAGAATAAGTTATTGGCTCTGGGGGGGAGATCTTTGCTCACCTTAACTCAGTCTGATCCGCTTTCGACCTTTATGACACCCGGCATCATTGATCTCACCAATGTCAACGATATTCCTGACGAAGAATATTTTGGACCTCTGTTAACAGTGAAGCGCTATACCACTTTCGATGAAGCCATCTCAATGGCAAATGATACCCGATTTGGGCTGGCAACGGGGCTAATTTCTCCTGACGCCTGCCTGTTTGAGAAGTTACGGCAAGCGGCGAGAGCGGGGATTGTGAACTGGAATAAGCCGCTGACAGGCGCATCCAGCAAGGCACCGTTTGGTGGTATTGGGGCTTCCGGTAATCACCGCCCCAGTGCTTATTATGCCGCGGATTATTGTGCCTGGCCGATGGCTTCCCTGGCGACGGAAAATTTAGTGTTGCCTGAAACACCGGCACCAGGGCTTAATTTTTTCATCAATCAATCGGATGTCAGAGGTGGTTATGTCAGGCGTTGAAGCAAATTTTGATGGTTTGATAGGCATGACACACCATTACGCTGGCCTGTCAACGGGGAATAAAGCGTCCATCAATCATCAGGGGAAAGAATCTAATCCTCGTAAAGCTGCACTTCAGGGATTGATGAAAATGAAAGCGTTGTCCGATATGGGGTTAGTACAGGGGGTTTTGCCCCCGCAACAGCGTCCTAACCTGCCCGTATTACGACAGCTAGGGTTTACCGGCAGTGACGAACAGGTATTGAATAAAGCCGCACAATATTCTCCGTTGTTACTGTCTAACCTCAGTTCAGCCTCTTCCATGTGGACAGCAAATGCGGCAACGGTTTCTCCTTCAGCAGATAGTGCGGATCAACGTGTCCACTTCACGGTAGCAAATTTAAATAACAAGCTGCATCGTTCGCTGGAAAGCACCACGACTTCACGTGCTCTGAAAGCAACTTTCCCAGCGCAAGACTATTTTGTCCATCATGATCCTCTGCCCCAACATGTGGATTGGGGAGATGAAGGTGCGGCAAACCACAACCGTTTTTGCGGCGAATATGATGAAGCCGGTGTGCAGTTATTTGTTTATGGACGTAAGGTATTGCAGGAAGGGATTGTACCTAAGCGCTATCCCGCCCGGCAGACACTGGAAGCTAGCCAGGCAATCGCCCGCCTGCATCAATTAGAGGACTCCAAAACGGTATTTGCCCAACAAAATCCCGCAGCCATTGATAGTGGTGTGTTTCATAACGATGTCATTTCAGTGAGCAACCGTCATGTTCTTTTTCATCACCAGCAGGCTTTTTTAAATCAGCAATCAGTATTGACCGAGTTGGGGGAAAAAATGGCGCGGCTTGGGCACAACTTGGTGGCGATTGAAGTGCCTATGGAGCAAGTCACTCTTCAGGATGCGGTCGAATCTTACTTGTTTAACAGCCAGCTGTTGAGCCAGCCGGATGGCAACATGATGCTGATTTTACCGGAAGAGTGCCGCCAAAATCACCATGTCTCAGCTTACTTGCAAGAGTTGATTGCAAAAGGAAATTCCCCCATCAATAAGCTCCACTTTTTTGACTTGCGGGAAAGTATGCGTAATGGCGGTGGGCCGGCTTGTTTGCGGCTCAGGGTTGTTTTGAACGAACAAGAGTTGGCAGCCGTCAATCCAGCTACTTTGATGACACCAAAACTGTATCAACGTCTGACAGCATGGGTTGAGCGCCATTATCGGGATTCCCTGTATGCGGCTGATCTTGCTGATCCGCAGCTATTGAGGGAGGTCTATTCTGCCCTTGATGAACTAACGCAGATCCTTAAGTTGGGTTCGATTTATGAGTTTCAGAATTAATCAGGAGATGAAATGGATTTACTGACTTTATTACTTGAAAATAAATGGCTTGAAAATAAATGGCTTGAAAACAAGATCGAAAATAACCTGGTTTTTCCGCCAACGATTCAGTCATCATGGCTAGCGGAAGGGGTATTACAGTTATTACCGCAAAAACGACCACAAGTAAAAGGGACCTCTTCACAAGAAAAATCTGTCGATACGTTGATTATCTCCGCCGGAATTCATGGCAATGAAACGGCACCGATAGAAATACTTATCCAGTTATTATCACAACTGGCTCAGGGAAAATTGCCATTGCAACATAATCTTCTGCTGGTATTTGGCAATTTACCCGCCATGCGGGCAGGGCAACGATATATTGATCATGATCTCAACCGCATGTTTGGTGGCCGTTATCAACATTTTCCTTTGGGGAATGAATCGAAGCGTGCCATGGAGTTGGAATCTGTTATCCAACGATTTTTTCATGAACCTGCGGTGATGGCATCAACGCAATATCAGCACTTTGATCTTCACACTGCAATCCGAGGTTCCTGCCATGAACAGTTCGCCCTATTGCCATACCAGGCACGTGAATATGCTGTGGATTTTTTACAATGGCTGGAAAATAGTGATCTCGATGCCTTGGTATTTCATAACACAGCAGGGGGGACGTTCAGTCACTTTACCAGCGAATATTTCAACGTGGATAGTTGCACGCTGGAAATCGGTAAGGCACTGCCTTTTGGACAAAACAATTTGACCAGGTTCAGTAATATTACTACAGCCTTGCAGGATTTGATTGCCGGTTTGCCTTCAGGTAAACGCGTTAAACCGGCGCTTAAACACTATCGTGTGGTTGATGCAATTATCAAACAACATGATGGTTTTCAGCTCAATATTCCAGAGGATACGAAAAACTTTACTGAATTACCGCAAGGTTTTGAAATCGCCCACCAACAACATCAATCCTGGAAGATCGAATCGCCTGCAAACTTTATCCTGTTTCCTAACGCTCATGTTGCTGTTGGGCTACGAGCAGGATTGTTGTTAGAGAAATGTTGTTAGAAAAATTAACCTAATCAATTCATAAAACAACAAGCCGTAGAGGTTATTGATGACGAGATCATTAAAAACACCGGTGGAACAATCTGCCGGTGAGCAAAAACTTCACCGTGGATTGGGTAAGCGCCATGTTCAGTTGATCGCAATTGGCGGTGCCATTGGTACAGGGTTGTTTATGGGGGCAGGGAAAACCATTGCAGTATCAGGGACTTCAATTATCCTGACTTATCTTTTGATTGGTTTTTTTGCTTTTATGGTCATGCGGGCAATGGGCGAACTGTTGCTCACCAAATTGGATTACAGGACGTTTGCTGATTTTGTCGCGGATTATCTTGGGGACAAGGCCAGCTATTTTCTGGGATGGACTTATTGGATGAGCTGGATCGTCAGTTGCATCGCCGATGTGGTAGTGTGTGGTGGCTATATCCAGTATTGGTTCCCAGACAGTTGGCTTTGGTTAACGGCTCTGTTTATTTTGGCATTGATGTGCTTGAGTAATTTCTTCTCAGTACGGCTGTTTGGTGAAACGGAATTCTGGTTTGCCATGATTAAGGTGGTGACGATAGTCGCTTTAATTATCGTTGGCATTGGCATGGTTTTTGTTGGCTGGACTTCTCCCAATGGTGTGACCGCGTCTATAAGCCATTTGACGGAGCCCGAAGTCTTCCTGCCCAATGGCGTATTGGGATTTCTGGCGGGTTTTCAGATTGCCATTTTCTCTTTTACTGGCATTGAGTTGGTTGGCACCGTGACGGCTGAAACTAAAGAGCCAGAGAAAATCTTGCCAAAAGCGATCAACAGTATTCCGATCCGAATCATTATCTTTTACGTGCTTTCCATGATGTGCATCATCGCGGTTACCTCATGGCCACAGATTTCATCGGAAGTGAGTCCCTTTGTGACGCTGTTTGCATTGGCAGGGTTGCCAGCAGCAGCAGCGGTAATTAATTTTGTTGCCCTGACTTCGGCGATGTCTTCGGCCAACAGTGGGTTATATGCCTGTACCCGTATGCTTTATGGTTTGTCCACGGAAAAGCTGGCGCACAGCAAATTTGGGCAACTTTCAATCAACAGTGCCGTTCCCATTTTTAGCTTGATATTTTCGGTGCTTTGCATGGCAAGTGGCGTATTCTTGCTATTCATCATTCCCAATGTCATGAAATTATTTACTATTGTTACGACTGTGGCGGCCATCATGGTGATTTATAGCTGGTGTATGATACTGATTGCTTATCTGGCTTATCGCAAGAAATGTCCTGATCTGCATAAAAAATCTATCTATAAAATGCCAATGGGCATTCCTATGACATGGTGTACTTTGCTATTTTTTGTCTTTACGGTGGTGATCATGGTGTTTGATTATGACACTCGTATTGCACTATATGGTACGCCAGTGTGGTTTGTGATATTGGAAATTTTGTGGCGAATGCGGAAAAATCGTGAACGGCAGGGCATTCAGGATGAAATGGTAAATTGAATTAAACAGATCCTATGAAGATATTTTTTTATATTATTGGGAGATAGATCATGGTACTTGAATCAAAATTTTTTAGCATCTTGGACCCAGATATAACGGGACCATTGACGCGTAGTGAGTCAAATTTAATAAATATGTCTTCCAAGGTATTTAATATTAAAAATTTTATCACTATCAGAGAGGTTGGGCTTCAAGAGGCTTTATGTGTTGCTAATCAAATAAGAACGAACATGATTAATGCTGATTGGTTGATAAGTGCCAATCAGAACAGTGAATTAAGTCGGGAGCAAGAACGATGGAATTCGAGGTATAAGGCTAGCTATAGAATACTTTCCCACATCTCTTGTCTCTTAGAAAGTAACTTTGCAGATGTTTCACCTTTAATAGAGCATTATTCCTTTGTGATGTTTTTTCAAGGAACACCAATTGGTATGTTGATATTTTCTAATAACAAGGAAAAAGTCACAGAACCTTCTTCTATTATAGAGTTCGCCACCCATATAGGCATTAGAAATAGTGGGGTTTTTCTAATGGAATATGCGGTAAATAAATCAAAAACACTGGGTAAAAATGGGAATGTCAAACTAATACCAGAGCCTGCTGCGAGAGATGTTTACTTTCAATATGGGTTTGGATATCAAGGAGGTTGCATGGTATTAGAACCAGCCAAAAGTGATAAATGGGGATTTTGGCGGGGAGAATACTATTTTAAGGCAAATTGTGTATAAACAGAAAGTTTCTGCCCCCCCTGAACCATTGAAAAGAATTGCTGATCATCAGCAGACAAAAAATAGCCCCACGCTAACAGCATAGGGCTATCTTATGTTTATGCAGCGAGAAAATTACGCGTTTTCTTGCTGGGTTGCCTGAATTGCAGTCAGTGCAACGGTGTAGACGATATCATCAACCAGTGCGCCACGGGACAGGTCGTTAACGGGTTTACGCATACCTTGCAGCATTGGTCCGATAGAGACCAGATCTGCTGAACGCTGTACCGCCTTGTAAGTGGTATTACCGGTGTTCAGGTCTGGGAAGATGAACACGGTGGCCTGGCCTGCAACCGGCGAATTCGGTGCCTTGGATTTCGCCACATCCGCCATGATAGCCGCGTCGTACTGCAATGGGCCGTCGATGATCAGGTCTGGGCGTTTTTCTTGTGCTAAACGGGTTGCTTCACGCACTTTTTCGACGTCGCTGCCTGCACCAGAGTTACCGGTGGAGTAAGAGATCATCGCAACGCGAGGCTCAATACCAAATGCTTTTGCAGAATCCGCAGATTGGATTGCAATTTCGGACAGTTGTTCTGCGGTCGGATCTGGGTTGATCGCACAGTCACCGTAAACCAGCACTTGTTCTGGCAGCAACATAAAGAAGACAGAAGAAACCAGAGAGCTATTTGGTGCCGTTTTAATTAACTGCAATGGTGGGCGAATGGTGTTCGCTGTGGTGTGTACCGCACCGGAAACCAGACCGTCAACTTCGCTTTGTTCCAGCATCATGGTGCCCAGAACGACGTTGTCTTCCAGTTGTTCGCGGGCAACAACTTCGGTCATGCCTTTGTTCTTACGCAGTTCAACCAGACGTGGCACATAGCGTTCACGTACGGATGCAGGGTTAACAAGCTCAATGCCTGCGCCCAGTTCAACGCCTTGAGCCGCTGCTACACGACGAATTTCTTCTGGATCGCCCAGCAGGATACATTCTGCAATGCCACGTTCAGCACAGATAGCCGCTGCTTTGACGGTACGTGGTTCGTCGCCTTCCGGCAGCACGATACGCTTGCCAGCCTGACGAGCCAGTTCGGTCAACTGGTAACGGAATGCAGGTGGAGACAGCAGGTTTGGGCGCTCTGATGCAGCTGCCAGAGAATCGATCCACTCACTGCTGATGTGTTGTGCAACGTAGTTTTGTACTTTTTCGATGCGCTCATGGTCATCGGCGGGCACTTCCAGACTGAAACTTTGCAGGTTCAGGGAAGTCTGCCATGTATTGGTTTTCACAGTGAAAACAGGCAGGCCGGTGTTGAATGCACGTTCGCACAGTTCACGGATAGAATCATCAATTGAGTAACCACCGGTCAGCAATACGGCACCAATTTCAACACCATTCATGGCTGCCAGACATGCCGTGATCAGTACGTCAGGGCGGTCAGCCGAAGTCACCAGCAGAGAACCCGGACGGAAGTATTCCAGCATGTTAGGAATGCTGCGAGCACAGAAAGTCACGGATTTGATACGACGGCTTTCGATGGCCCCTTCATTGATGATGTTAGCTTTCAGATGCTTAGCCATATCAATTGCACGGGTAGCGATCAGGTCAAAACTCCACGGGATACAACCGAGAATAGGCAGAGGGCTGTTTTTGAAGATAGTTTTTTGATCGACGTTGGTGATTGTCGCTTTGGTTGATTCGTCAAAGATCTCGGATAAATCCGGGCGAGTACGGCCTTGGTCATCAACCGGAGCATTCAGTTTATTGACGATAACACCGATAATATTTTGGTTCTTGCTGCCACCGTATTCAGCACGGCTCAGTTCAATTCTTTCTTTCAGTTGCTCTGGAGTATTGGTCCCCAGGGCTGTCACGAACACGATTTCAGCGTTCAGTGTCTTGGCGATTTCATAGTTCAGGGATTGGGCAAAAGGATGTTTGCGAGTCGGAACCAAACCTTCGAGCAGAACCACTTCCGCATCTTTGGTGTTTTCGTGGTAACGCGCCACGATTTCTTCCATTAATACGTCTTTTTTGTTAGTACTTAGCAGTGACTCCACATACGCCATATCCAGAGGTTCAGCAGCATGGATGCTGGAATGTGAACGGATAATGGACGTGGTTTGATCCTGAGAACCTGTGTGACGTGGTTGTGCGATAGGTTTGAAAACGCTCAGGCGAACGCCTTTTTGCTCCATAGAGCGAATAACACCCAGGCTGACACTGGTTAAACCAACGCTGGTGTCAGTAGGGATTAACATAATTGTACGGGACACGGAAACCTCTTTAACGGTTGCTCGTTAGTCAATAAATGTGACTCAGTGCGATATCTTCGTGAAAACCGCCAGCATTGCTGGCGGTTCTAAAATCGTCTGATTATGCGGTCAGACGTGCTGAATCCTGAGCAATAACCAATTCTTCATTGGTTGGAATAACCAGTGCAGGGCGGCTGTTATCTGTCGTGATAACGCCTGATTTGCCGAAGCGAGCAGCAAGGTTACGCTCGTGATCATATTCGAAGCCCAGCAGAGCCACTTTCTTCATGGTCAGTTCACGAACCAGCGCGGAATTTTCACCGATGCCGCCTGTGAAGATAATGGCATCCAGACGGCCTTCCATCAATGCGCTGTATGCGCCGATGTATTTAGCCAGACGGTGGCAGTAAACATCCATAGCACGTTTAGCGTCAGCTTTGGTTTCGTAGTTGTCTTCTACATAACGGCAATCGCTGGTAACTTCGGTCAGACCTAAGAAACCAGACTCTTTGGTCAGCAGGGTATTGATCTGAGCAATGCTCATACCCATTGCATCGTGCAGATGGAATACGATAGCGGGATCGATATCACCACTGCGGGTTCCCATGACCAGACCTTCCAGTGGGGTCAGGCCCATAGAAGTATCAACACACTGACCGTTGACAATGGCAGAAACAGAACCCCCGTTGCCCAGGTGGCAAGTGATGACATTCAGTTCTTCAACGGATTTGTTCAGCATCTTGGCTGCTTCACGGGAAACATAGAAATGGCTGGTACCATGTGCACCGTAACGACGGATGCCATGCTCTTTGTACAGGTTGTAAGGCAGTGCGTACAGGTATGCTTCTTCAGGCATAGTCTGGTGGAATGCGGTGTCAAATACGGCAATGTTTTTCTCAAGCAAATGAGGGAAGGCTTTTTTCGCTTCAGCAATACCGATCAGGTGAGCTGGGTTGTGCAGGGGGGCGAATGGAATAGCCGCTTCAATGCCTGCGATAACTTCATCGGTGATAACCACGGAAGAAGTGAACTTCTCACCACCATGAACAATGCGGTGACCGATGGCTGAGATTTGTGCAGAAAGCTCTGGTTTTCCAGCCAGGATAGTATTAACAATGAAATTCAGTGCTTCGCTGTGTGCTGCGCCGGCACCTAAAGCAGCTTCGTTTTTTGCGCCATCCATTTTCCATTTAATACGGGCTTCAGGCAGGCCAAAGCATTCAGCTAAACCAGAAAGATATTCTTCCCCATTGGCAGGATCGATGATAGCGAATTTCAGGGAGGAGCTACCGCAATTAAGAACCAGTACCAGCTTACTTGACATGGAAATACCTATAATCTTGTTGTGATCTAATCTTAAAGAAGAACAATGTTAAAAATAAAATAATTTGTTAACAAACCGAACCCAATTGTTGCGAAAAAGGGCAAAATTCCTGTTTTGCTACTGCAACAACATAAAAGTCTGTGTAGGATACCGTTTGCTAGCAATAAAGACAAAATATACTTAATAGTATTAATACTACAAAAAAGATTTTATCTTTTGTAGGGATTTTTTAAAAACTATACCTTTAATTGATTGAGGTCATGATGAACACGACACCGCCTGTTAGCCAGGGTTGGTTCAAGCGTATGCAATTAGGACAGCAATATTTGAAAACCTGGCCACTAGAAAAGCAACTTGCGCCTGTTTTTCCTGAAAATCGTGTAATTAAGGCAACTCGCTTTGGTATTCGGTTTATGCCGCCATTGGCCATTTTTACTTTGACATGGCAAATCGCTCTGGGGGGTCAATTGGGGCCATCGGTGGCAACGGCACTGTTTGCCTGTAGTCTGCCGTTGCAGGGATTATGGTGGCTGGGAAAACGTGCGGCGACACCATTACCGGAAAAATTATTGCATTGGTTTTATGACATTCGGGAAAAATTTGCTCAGGCAGGTATTGCAATGGCACCAGTGGAAAGTGTCCCGACCTACTTTTCACTGGCTGAATTGCTTAAACGGGCTTTTAAGCAATTGGACAACGCTTTTCTTGATGATATTTAATCCCCAGTGTTATACCAATCTAACTTCAAGATGCGTGTTGTAAATTGCAATTTGAAGTTTAATGCGTATATAGGGGATAAGTATCTGATTAACACATAATGACATTTGAAGGAGTCGGGTTTGGTTCTGAAATGTAGAGGTTTTTTATTCGATTTGGATGGTACGCTAATTGATTCATTGCCTGCGGTTGAGCGAGCATGGATTCAGTTTGCCGATAAGATGGGTATCGATAGGGATGAAGTGCTGAATTATGTTCATGGCACGCCGGCGATATTATCGCTCCGGCATTTTATGCCAGATGCGAGTGAACAAGAGATCACCGATACTTTCAAATGGATTGAAAAAATTGAAACAGAAGATACAGAAGGCATTACAGCTTTGCCTGGTGCCATGGCTTTGATTGATAAGTTGAACGCACTGGATATTCCGTGGGCCATTGTGACATCGGGGACGGTTCCTCTTGCTTCTGCGCGTCATAAAGTGGCGGAATTACCGGAACCTGCTCATTGGGTGACGGCCGAGTCTGTTACAAATGGAAAACCAAACCCTGAACCCTACTTATTGGGGGCTAAAAAGCTGGGATTATTGCCGGAGGAGTGTGTCGTGTTTGAAGATGCTGCTGCGGGAATAAATGCTGGCTTGGATGCGGGTTGTCAGGTTGTTGTTGTCCACGATTCACCGGATATTCCACGCCGCAATGAAATTCATTTGACGATTAATAATCTGGAAGATATTGAGATTGTCAAATCTGGCGGTTACGTATCGATTTATACCGATTGAGGCATCCTAAATCGGGAGGTTCCTTGATCATAACGAGGGATTTTCTCTAAAAAACATGGTCTACTGACTTTGTTAACGTTTGTACCTGTAGGCTTTTGATATATAGCCAATCTGCTAATTGGCAGATTGGTCGTGCGGATAGTCATATTTGAAAGGTATCGTTGATAGAGGCCAAATTGAGTAGCGAACTGTTGTGGGTATTAACCCTGCTATTGATAGCCATTGTGCTTTTCACCACCAATAAAGTCAGAATGGATGTTGTGGCTTTATTGCTGATCATCGCATTTGTCTTGAGTGGCACACTGACGTTAAGTGAAGCCACTGTCGGTTTTAGTGATCCCAATGTGTTGCTGATTGCCGCCCTATTTGTCATTGGCGAAGGGCTGGTGAGAACTGGGGTTGCTTATCAGATGGGAGACTGGTTGGTCCGTGTCGCGGGTAACAATGAAACCAAGATGTTGGTTTGGTTGATGTTATCCGTTGCCGGATTGGGGGCGTTCATGAGTTCTACGGGAGTCGTGGCAATATTTATACCTGTTGTCCTGAGCGTGGCCGCCAGAATGAAAACCTCTCCGGGGCGATTGATGATGCCATTGGGATTTGCCGGGTTGATCAGTGGCATGATGACTTTGGTAGCAACGCCACCCAATATGGTCGTCAATAGTGAGCTGGTGCGCGAAGGCCTGCGGGGTTTTGATTTCTTCTCCATTACACCGATCGGCATATTAGTGTTGGTGGCTGGCGTAATTTACATGCTCGTTGCTCGTCGCTGGCTAGGGGGAATAACCCATCAGACAGCGGACGAGCGTTATCATCGAACATTTCGTGGTTTGATACGTGATTATAAATTGTCGGGCCGTGCTCGCCGTCTGACTATCCGTCCAGGTTCACCTCTGGTTGGACACACATTGGATGAATTAGGGCTGCGCGCCCGTTATGGCGCCAATGTCATTGGTATTGAGCGTTGGCGTAAATTCCGTCGAGTGATGGTGGCTGCCACGGGGGATATGGAATTGCAGAGACAGGATGTCTTGCTGGTAGATATGTCGGATAGTGATATTGATTTGCGGGAGTTTTGCCGTGAGCAGCAGCTAGAACCGATGGTATTGCGTGGGGAATATTTTTCCGAGCACTCGCGTAATGTGGGTATGGCTGAGGTTTCAGTGCTCCCTGAATCCGAACTTTTGGGGCAATCATTGCGTGATATGAAATTTCGTACACGCTATGGTCTCAATGTTGTGGGGATACGTCGCGGGGGGAAAGCGTTAGAAGGGAAGTTAGTGGATGAACCTTTGTTGCTTGGTGATACCCTGCTGTTGATTGGCGATTGGAAATTGATCCACGCGTTAAAAACAAAAACGCCTGATTTTATTGTACTAAATCTGCCTGTTGAGGTGGAAAGTGCGGCTCCTGCTGCCTCACAAGCTCCTCATGCCTTATTCTGCCTTGCCCTGATGGTTGCTATGATGTTGACCAATGAAATTCCCAATTTTATTGCTGCGTTAATCGCCTGCCTGTTAATGGGGAAGTTCCGCTGTATTGATATGGAAAGTGCTTATCGTTCCATTCATTGGCCGAGCATTATTTTGATTGTGGGCATGATGCCTTTTGCGCTGGCATTGCAGAAGACGGGAGGTATTGATCTCATAGTTCGGGGATTGATGGATATCGCAGGTAATATGGGGCCACGGGTGATGTTGGTGTGCCTGTTTGTACTTTGTGCCATGATAGGATTGTTTATTTCCAACACGGCGACGGCTGTGCTAATGGCCCCGATTGCGATTGCGGCAGCGAATGAGATGGCTGTTTCTCCTTTGCCCTTTGCGATGATTATTGGTGTGGCGGCTTCGGCAGCATTTATGACACCGGTTTCATCTCCCGTTAATACATTGGTACTGGGGCCAGGGGGATATCGGTTTGCCGATTTCGTGAAATTGGGCGTGCCTTTTACGTTAATTGTGATGGGGATTAGTGTCGCGGTGATCCCAATACTTTTTCCATTCTAATGTTTTTATCGGGCAGCTCCGCATGGCAGGGAGCTGCGTTATGATTATAGTTTAATATTGTTGGATGATTTTATAAGTAACAATTATAACTCTAAATGATTATATCTGGATAATGATCTATAAGCTGATTTCATCAAGGGAGAGGCTGAAACTCGGTACAAACACATCCATAAAATAATCCATTTCTTCACTGCGACGTTCTGCCAGTGTCTTATCCAATCGTTTTTTGGCTTGATTGAACTCAGTATTGCCTGCTGAGTGTTCCTCCAGGCATTTCAAGTAAGCGCATAATGCATCAGCTTGCTTGATAATATGGATTTCTTCTTCACTATGGTGATGCTCATCCAGGATGGTACGAAAATCATCCTGTAATTCAGTCGGCAACATATCCAATAATTTTTGTTGGGCTATTTTTTCTATTTTCTTATATTCATGGGCAATTTGGGGATTGTAGTACTTAATTGGCGTTGGCAAATCACCGGTGATGACTTCGCTGGCATCGTGATACATCGCCAGCAGGGCGATCCGTTCAGGATTGACATTGCCGTTGAATTTACGGTTTTTGATTATTGCCAAAGCGTGTGCGACAAAAGCAACCTGTAAACTGTGCTCTGAAACATTTTCTGTACGCACATTTCGCATAAGAGGCCAACGGCTAATTAATTTTAGGCGGGATAATTGGGCGAAAAAATGACTCATAATTTCCTCTTGTAGCCGATTAATTTGTAGCAAAATTGTAGCGGAATAATATGATTAATTGTGAGCGGAGTATCGATAACTTGAAAAACGATGGGAATATTCACGCACGGAAAATTCGTTTATGGAAAAATAGCGGTAAGTAAGAAATAAGTATTTATCTCAGCGAAGAGTCATCCCATTAATTTGTTAATATTAATGGGATTGGCTTTAATGATAAAGATTATGGTTATTGGCGATAGTTACCAATGAATCGGGCAAATTTGTCAATTGCCATTTGTAAGTCAGTGACATGCGGCAGTGTAACAATGCGGAAATGGTCAGGATCTGGCCAGTTAAATGCGGTGCCTTGAACCAGTAAGACTTTTTCCTGTAGTAAGAGATCGAGTACCATTTTTTGGTCATCATAAATATTGAAACGTTTGGTGTCTATTTTCGGGAACATATAGAGAGCACCCATAGGTTTCACACAGGAAATCCCAGGGATCTGGTTAATCAGTTCCCATGCACGGTTGCGTTGTTCATAGAGCCTGCCACCGGGGAAAATAAATTCACTGATGCTTTGATAACCACCTAATGCTGTTTGGATTGCGTGTTGCATTGGCACATTGGCACAAAGGCGCATTGATGCCAGCATTTCTAATCCTTCAATATAATCCCTGGCCTGCTTTTTAGGGCCGTTCAGGACCATCCAGCCTTGACGGAAACCGGCAACGCGATAGGTTTTGGACAGACCATTAAAAGTCACAGTAAAGAGATCAGGCGCGAGTGCTGCAATGGAGTGATGCTGGGCATCATCGTACAGGATTTTGTCGTAAATCTCGTCAGCAAAGATAATCAGATTATGCTGGCGAGCGATTTCTACTATTTCCAGCAACAACTCTTTGCTATATACCGCGCCGGTTGGGTTATTCGGGTTAATAATAACGATACCACGGGTACGTGGGGTAATTTTACGGCGTATATCGTCTAAGTCAGGAAACCAGCCCTGTTGCTCATCACAGAGATAGTGGACGGCATTGCCGCTGGAAAGTGATACTGCCGCAGTCCAAAGAGGGTAGTCAGGCGCAGGAACCAACATTTCATCCCCGGTATTCAACAGGGCCTGCATGGATTGAACGATAAGTTCAGAAACACCATTACCAATAAAGATATCTTCAACGGTAACATCCAGCATATTTCTGGCTTGATAATGCTGCATGATGGCCTTACGCGCTGAATACAACCCTTTTGAATCAGAGTAACCCTGGGCGGTTGGCAGATTACGGATAACATCGACTAAAATTTCATCAGGCGCTTCAAATCCGAATGGTGCTGGATTACCAATGTTTAATTTCAGTACCTTATTACCTTCTTCTTCGAGCCGCTTAGCTTCTTTGAGGGTATTCCCTCGAATGTCATAGCAGACATTATCTAATTTACTGGATTTATTAATGGAAAACATAGGGTGCCTTGACCTCTTTGGCGAAATGGATACTACCCGGCATAAAAAGTGTGATGATCAATGTACTCTTCTCAGTCTGTATTTTGAAGAGGCTTTGATATCTTTGGTTAAAATGGTTGTTTTAAGAATAAATGAATAAGTTTGCTCTCTGAATTATTGTCTTTTATTGGTGTTTTATTTCAACTATGTGTGTTAAATTGTCATTAAATTTTGCATAATGACGGGTTTTTAGTTGGCAGGAGAGACAGGATATGACATTTTGACGAGGTTTTTGGCTTCATTTGTCGTTTTTTTCAGGGATCCCCAATTGTCAATAAAAGTAAGAAGATTTGTATAATGTATTCTTATAATTTATCTTTACTGACCTAAAGTTAATTTAGGTTTTTATCACAGGATACTTTGACAAATTTTTTGAGTTTTTACCCATAGCATCTTTGGGACTATTCAATGAAAATGTTAATTTATTAAAAATACTAATACTATCTGATAATGTTAAGTGTTCCTAATTCAGATTACGTTATTCTTTGAAGCAAGTCAGAAAAAGGATATTTGTACTGGAAATTCGTGATTATGTGATGTAAATAGGGTTTTATCTTTGGCTTATTTTGGGATTGCATAAATTTTGTTAAGAAAGGAGAAAATAAAACCCATGATGATTTAAATAGTAAAAAAATGCAGTAAACCTTTGCCCTATTTAATAGAGTAGAGTAATGTCACAATCGGTATTATTTTATTTGATACTGCTGAAGTAAAAACACCAGGTTAGTTAGTAATTAAAATCAAAAAAAAGTGATGAATAAACAATGATAAATGCAAATCGTCAGATAATAAACCTCGATCTCGATCTGCTAAGAACTTTTGTTGCTGTTGCTGACTTAAATACTTTTGCAGCAGCAGCGGCAGCTGTTTCTAGAACGCAGTCAGCTGTGAGTCAGCAAATGCAGCGGTTGGAACATCTCGTGGGGAGAGAGTTGTTTGCTCGTCACGGCCGCAATAAGCTTCTGACCGAACATGGTCTTCAACTTCTTGGTTACGCACGCCAAATTCTGCGTGCCAATGACGATGCAACCGCATCATTAACCTACAATGATGCAGACGGTGAATTGAGAATAGGTGTATCAGATGACGCTGTTGATACACTGCTTCCTTTCTTATTGAACCGTATTGCCTCTGTCTATCCACGTGTGGCTGTTGATGTGCGCATTAAGCGTGCTCAATTTATCGAAAGCATGTTGGATAACCATGAGATTGATTTGGCAGTAACCACAGCAAAAATCAACCACCATCCTAAAACGCTCTTACGTTCTTCGCCTGTTTTATGGCACTGTGCACCAGATTTCCAATTGCAGACAAACGAACCTGTACCGTTGGTTGTGATGGATGAAACTAATCCTTTCCGCCAGATCGCTCAGGAAACGCTGGATATGGCAGGCATTTCATGGCGTATTGCGTATGAAGCTGCTTCCTTGTCTGCTGTTCGCGCGGCTGTGAATGCAGAAGTCGGTATTACTGCTCGCCCTCTGGAAATGCAGAATGCGGACCTAAGAATTTTAGGTGAAATTGAAGGATTACCACGTCTGCCGGAAATCCAATTCTTCTTATATCGTAATAGTAACGAACAGAACGAATCTGTTTTGACTGTTTTTGATGCAATAGAAAATAAGAAAACACCTTATACCGTAACAGCTGTTGAATCCGATGAATCCGATGAAATGGATGAATCTATCGATACTATTGAACCCATCAAATCAACTGAAACAGTTGATGAAAACTCCGCTGAAAATATAGACGAATAAGTATTATGTGTTTTATAGGCTAATATTTCCATTTTATTTATGGAAATATTAGCCTGTTGCCAATTACTTATTAATAATCCTCCTAAGTTTTCATTTCCATTTCTGATATTTCTAACAAGAAATATACCCTATTAATTTTCCTATACCTTTCGAATTTTAGTTAAGAGAATGTTGTTTTGTTAACAAATTTCATTTTCCTAACTTGATAAAATAAAACCATTTTCAGAAATAGCTCGCTTATCACACTTTAATCGTTCTTTTTAGAAACGATTTATTAATCATTGAATAAATTACATTCAAGTGTTGAATATTTTTCAATGAAACTGTGCACTTGATCATAAAAATACCCCAGGCAGTACAGTGGAAAGACAGGTTTTTCCTGCGATAATGGTGTAGTAAAGTCGAGTTATCGGTTAGACTAGTTATGTTAGGAAGATGTTTTTTTGTACGACTGACACGTTTTAGCGGTATGTCGGCACAATCCGTTAACTAATGGTTTGTGGTTTGTAAATAAATATGTAAGTGCTTTTGCCGCTATGGCAAATTTTGTTGAGAGGAATAAAAACCAAGACGATTCAAGCTATAAGATACATTGATTAGCGTTGTTTCAGATTTGGTTGTTATCCCTTCCCATGAATCGATGTGGTGCAACACTGCCGGCAAAAAGAGCAGACACCTTGACACCACTTTTGATGAGTAAGCAACGAGTATGTCTACATCCACTGGAATTTTAGCCCATCACTGGGCATTCGCGATTTTTCTAATAGGTGCTCTTGGTTTGTGCGCATTCATGTTACTGGGTGGGTACTTCATGGGGGGCAGGGCGAAAGCCAGGGCAAAACACATCCCTTATGAATCAGGTATCGATTCTGTCGGCAGTGCACGTTTGCGTCTGTCGGCGAAGTTTTATCTGGTTGCCATGTTCTTTGTTATCTTCGACATTGAAGTCCTTTACCTGTATGCATGGGCCGTCTCAATCAAAGAGAGCGGTTGGCTAGGCTTTGCCGAAGCAAGCATTTTCATTTTGGTGTTATTGGCAGGTTTGGTTTACCTGGCGCGTATTGGGGCGTTGGATTGGACACCAGCACGTTCAAAACGTCAGGTCAGTAAACCAAGTGCTGATACTTATATCAACACGACTGGCAATCATACCAACAACAGTCACATGCAGTAATAGCGAGGCATAAAGATGGATTATACGCTCACCCGCATAGATCCGAACGGTGAGAATGACCGTTATCCCCTGCAAAAACAGGAAACTGTTAGCGACCCCTTGGAGCAACATGTTCACCGAAGTGTCTATATGGGGAAACTGGAACATGCTCTGCATAATATGGTGAATTGGGGGAGGAAAAATTCCCTGTGGCCCTATAACTTCGGGCTTTCTTGCTGCTACGTGGAAATGGTGACGTCCTTTACCGCTGTCCACGATGTTGCACGTTTTGGTGCAGAAGTATTGCGAGCATCTCCCCGTCAGGCTGATTTCATGGTGATTTCTGGAACCTGTTTCGTCAAAATGGCACCTGTCATTCAACGCCTGTACGACCAATTACTGGAACCGAAATGGGTTATCTCAATGGGAGCCTGTGCAAACTCCGGGGGTATGTACGACATTTACTCCGTCGTTCAAGGGGTTGATAAGTTTATCCCTGTCGATGTTTATATTCCTGGCTGTCCTCCTCGCCCAGAAGCCTATATGCAGGCTCTGCTGCTGTTGCAAGAGTCTATAGGCAAAGAACGACGCCCACTGTCATGGGTGGTTGGCGATCAGGGGGTTTACCGCGCCAATATGCAATCAGAAAGAGAAAGGAAACGCGGTGAACGTATTGCAGTGAAAAATCTGCGTACTCCAGACGAAATTTAAGGCTTTTAGCCATATAGCGTAACCAGAGCAATGTGTTGCGATCACAAAAACCCTGATCAAGCGTTGTGGTGAAGAATGATGACAGATCAGATAGCGCAAGAAAGCGCCCGGCTTGCTTGGGCAACACGAGATCATCTTGATGATCCTGTTGTCAGCGAGCTTAATCGTCAATTTGGCCCGGATGCCTTTACCATCCAGCCGACCCGCACGGGTATGCCAGTTGTTTGGGTCAAGCGGGAACAGTTCCTGAAGGTAATAACGTTCCTGAAAAAATTGCCCAAACCTTATGTTATGTTGTTTGACTTGCATGGTGTCGATGAGCGTCAGCGCTCTCACCGAGAAGGTTTGCCAGCGGCTGACTTTTCGGTGTTTTATCATCTCCTTTCCATCGAGCGTAACCGTGACATCATGCTGAAAGTCGCGCTCGCTGAACAAGACCTGAATATCCCTACTGTCACGTCAATTTTCCCAAATGCCAATTGGTATGAACGTGAAACGTGGGAAATGTTTGGCATCACATTTAACGGTCATCCCAATTTGCGTCGCATCTTGATGCCACCGACATGGGAAGGTCATCCGTTGCGCAAGGAATATTCTGCCCGCGCCACGGAATTTGATCCTTTCGTCTTGACTAAGCAGAAAGAAGATCTGGAAATGGAAGCGCTGACTTTCAAACCCGAAGAGTGGGGTATGAAGCGGGGTACGGATAATGAAGATTTCATGTTCCTTAACCTCGGGCCAAACCATCCTTCTGCTCATGGCGCATTCCGCATTATTCTGCAACTTGATGGCGAAGAAATCGTCGATTGTGTTCCCGATATCGGCTATCACCATCGGGGTGCCGAAAAGATGGGGGAACGTCAGTCATGGCACAGCTATATCCCTTATACCGATCGCATCGAATATTTGGGGGGATGTGTTAACGAAATGCCTTATGTGTTGGCGGTCGAAAAGCTGGCCGGTATTGAAGTTCCCGATCGGGTGAAAACAATTCGTGTCATGTTGTCCGAACTGTTCCGCATTAATAGTCATCTGCTTTATATCAGTACATTTATTCAGGACGTTGGTGCGATGACGCCCGTCTTCTTTGCCTTTACTGACCGACAGAAGGTTTACGATGTCGTTGAGGCGATTACGGGGTTCCGTATGCATCCGGCATGGTTCCGCATTGGTGGTGTTGCCCATGACTTGCCGCGTGGTTGGGATAACCTCTTGCGTGAATTACTGAACTGGTTACCAAAACGTTTGAATTCCTATGTCAAAGCCGCATTGAAAAACAGTGTCCTGAAAGGGCGCTCTGTTGGGGTTGCGGCCTACAATGCCAAACAGGCTTTGGACTGGGGGGTTACCGGTGCAGGGCTGCGTGCCACTGGCGTTGGTTTTGATGTACGTAAATGGCGCCCTTATTCCGGTTATGAAAATTTCGATTTT
Source organism: Xenorhabdus sp. BG5 (assembly GCF_015163665.1). Lineage (GTDB taxonomy): Bacteria > Pseudomonadota > Gammaproteobacteria > Enterobacterales > Enterobacteriaceae > Xenorhabdus. The sequence goes on from NZ_JADEUG010000034.1 coordinate 25,065, forward strand.
GAAGTACCAACAGGCTACAACGGTGATTGCTATGACCGGGTAATGCTGAAAGTGGAAGAAATCCGTCAGAGTCTGCGTATCCTTGAACAGTGCCTGAAAAATATGCCGGAAGGACCCTTCAAGGCTGATCATCCACTGACCACTCCACCACCGAGAGAGCGAACTTTGCAGCACATCGAAACCATGATTAACCACTTCCTGCAAGTGTCATGGGGGCCGGTCATGCCTGCCAATGAATCATTCCAGATGATCGAAGCGACTAAGGGTATCAACAGTTATTACCTGACCAGCGATGGTAGCACTATGAGCTACCGTACCCGTATCCGTACACCAAGTTTTGCTCACTTGCAGCAAATTCCATCGGTGATCCGCGGTAGTCTGGTTTCTGACCTTATCGTTTATCTGGGCAGTATCGATTTTGTTATGTCTGATGTGGATCGCTAACGATGCAAAGTGAATTTAACGCAAACAAGCAAGCACGCCTTGATGTGGTTAACGTAACGGACGCTCAGACACCGGATGAGTTTGTATTGAGTGCTGACGAACGTAACGCTATTGAGCAGGAAAAACACCACTACGAAGATCCGCGTGCTGCGTCAATCGAAGCACTGAAAATTGTACAAAAGCAGCGTGGTTGGGTGCCAGATGGTGCCATTTATGCCATTGCTGAGGTATTAGGTATTCCGGCCAGTGACGTGGAAGGTGTAGCGACGTTTTACAGCCAGATTTACCGGCAGCCAGTGGGACGCCACATTATCCGTTACTGTGACAGTGTCGTATGTCACATCACGGGCTTTCAGGGTGTTCAGTCAGCGATAGAATCGTATCTGAACATTCGTCCGGGGCAAACCACGGCCGATGGGCGTTTCACACTATTGCCAACCTGCTGTCTGGGTAACTGTGACAAGGGACCCACGATGATGATTGATGAGGACACCCACAGTTACGTAAGACCCGAAGAAATTGAAAAGTTACTGGAGCAATATCCATGACAACGCATCCAGGAGTGAAAGAAATTATCCGCACAGCGGAAACTCATCCCCTGACATGGCGGTTGCGTGATGACCAACAACCTGTCTGGCTGGATGAATACCGAAGCCAAAATGGTTATAAAGGCGCCGAAAAAGCATTGAAGGGCATGGCTCCTGATGAAATTACCGCACTGGTTAAAGATGCTGGCTTAAAAGGTCGTGGCGGTGCAGGCTTCTCAACCGGCTTGAAATGGAGCCTGATGCCAAAAGACGAAAGCATGAATATCCGCTATTTGTTGTGTAATGCGGATGAGATGGAGCCGGGCACATACAAAGACCGCCTATTGATGGAGCAATTGCCTCATCTGTTGGTGGAAGGCATGTTAATCAGTGCCTTTGCATTGAAAGCCTATCGCGGTTACATCTTCCTGCGCGGTGAATATGTCGAAGCGGCTGTCCATTTACGCAAAGCCATAGAGGAAGCTAAAGCGGTTGGATTGCTTGGCAAGAACATTTTGGGCAGTGGTTTTGATTTTGAACTGTTTGTTCATACTGGCGCGGGTCGTTATATCTGTGGTGAAGAAACCGCTTTGATTAACTCCCTTGAAGGGCGCCGGGCAAACCCACGTTCAAAACCCCCATTTCCTGCGACCGCTGGCGTGTGGGGTAAACCTACGTGCGTCAACAATGTCGAAACATTGTGCAATGTTCCTGCCATTCTTGAACATGGGAAAGAGTGGTATATCGGTTTGAGTGCTGGCAAAAGTAAAGATGCCGGTACCAAATTGATGGGCTTTTCTGGTCGGGTCAAAAATCCAGGTCTTTGGGAATTACCTTTTGGTACAACCGCACGTGAAATTCTTGAAGATTACGCGGGAGGCATGCGTGATGGTTTGAAATTCAAGGCATGGCAACCCGGAGGGGCAGGAACCGATTTCCTGACCGCAGACCATTTAGATCTGCCGATGGATTTTGAGCATATCGCTAAAGCAGGTAGTCGATTGGGAACCGCACTGGCAATGGCGGTGGATCATGAGATCAATATGGTTTCCCTGACCCGCAATCTTGAAGAATTCTTCGCCCGTGAATCTTGTGGCTGGTGTACGCCATGTCGTGATGGCTTGCCGTGGAGTGTCAAAATCCTCCGGGCTATTGAGAGTGGCAAAGGCCAGCCAGGTGATATCGAAACTTTAGAACAACTCTGTCGTTTCCTTGGCCCAGGCAAAACATTTTGTGCCCATGCGCCAGGTGCTGTGGAACCTTTGCAGAGTGCTATTAAATATTTCCGTGAAGAGTTTGAAGCGGGAATTGTCACCAAAGATTATGGCAATACTAACCTGATTGCGGGGATTCAACCAAACCTGCTCAACCAGCGTTGGTAACAACCGGGCTAATTTTTGATTAACGCCTGCCATGGCAGGCCATTGGGAAGCATGCTGACTATGGCTACGATACATGTAGACGGCAAAGAATATGATGTAAACGGGGCTGATAACCTGTTACAAGCCTGCCTCTCATTGGGGCTTGATATACCTTATTTTTGCTGGCATCCAGCGCTGGGAAGCGTTGGCGCTTGCCGCCAGTGTGCGGTGAAGCAATATCAAAACGCGGAAGATACGCGTGGTCGTCTGGTGATGTCTTGCATGACACCAGCGTCAGATGGCACGTATATCTCTATTGATGATGAAGAAGCTAAACAGTTCCGTGCCAGTGTTGTGGAATGGTTAATGACCAACCATCCCCACGACTGTCCAGTTTGTGAGGAAGGGGGTAACTGTCATTTACAGGATATGACAGTGATGACGGGGCATTCATTCCGAAAATACCGTTTTACCAAGCGTACTCACAAAAATCAGGAATTGGGGCCATTCATTGCTCATGAAATGAACCGTTGCATCGCCTGTTACCGTTGTGTCCGTTACTACAAAGATTATGCGGATGGAACGGATTTTGGTGTTTATGGCGCTCATGACAACGTCTATTTTGGTCGTCCTGAAAGTGGCACATTGGAAAGTGAATTTTCCGGTAATCTGGTTGAAATTTGCCCAACAGGGGTATTTACCGACAAAACACATTCAGAACGCTACAACCGTAAATGGGACATGCAGTTTGCGCCAAGCATCTGCCAACAGTGCAGTATTGGCTGTAACACCAGCCCTGGTGAACGTTACGGTGAATTGCGCCGGATAGAAAACCGTTACAACGGCACCGTCAACCACTACTTTATGTGTGACCGCGGGCGTTTCGGTTATGGTTATGTCAACCGTGACGACCGTCCTCGCCAGCCACAACAATTGCGTGGCGATCAGTGGATTTCATTGAATGCTGAGCAAGTCATGCAAGGGGGCGCAGATATTTTGCGTCAGGCGAAAAATGCCATTGGCATCGGTTCACCGCGTGCCAGCATTGAAAGTAACTTTGCCTTGCGTGAATTGGTTGGTGCGGAAAACTTCTACAGTGGTATTTCAGCGGAAGAACAACATCGCCTTGATACGATGTTAGAAATTCTCCAGCAAGGTGGAGTCTATACGCCATCGCTGCGTGAAATTGAAGATTATGATGCGGTGCTGGTGTTAGGGGAAGACCTGACCCAAACAGCTGCCCGTATGGCGTTATCTGTGCGTCAGGCTGTGAAAGGCAAAGCGCGTGAAATGGCGGCTGCTCAGAAAGTGGCAGACTGGCAGATTGCGGCTGTGATGAATATTGGCCAGCACGCCAAATATCCTCTCTTCCTGACCAGTGTCGATGAAACCCGACTGGATGATATTGCCGCATGGAGCTACCGTGCACCCATTGATGATCAGGCTCGCCTGGGTTTCGCCGTAGCACATGCCTTGAACAATATCGCCCCTGCCGTTAGTGATCTGCCGGATGCGCTGAAATCGAAAGTGGACATTATTGCGCACGCATTGCGTGATGCGAAAAAGCCATTGATTATCAGTGGCAGCAATCCAGGCAGTGATGCCTTGATTCAGGCTGCTGCCAATATCGCATGGGCCCTGAAAGATAAAGGTGCGGATGTAGGTCTTTCCTATGTTGCCGCATATGCCAATAGTTTGGGGCTGGCGATGATGGAAGCGCAGCCATTGGATGCTGCTTTACAGCGTATCGCTAAAGGGGATGCAGATACCGCCATTGTGATGGAAAACGATCTCTATCGTCATGCACCGGCGGATAAAATTGATCGCGCACTGGATAGTCTGAAAAATCTGATCGTCGTGGATCACCAACGCACCGCTATTATGGATAAGGCGCATTTGATTCTGTCGGCCTCCAGTTTTGCTGAAAGCGATGGTACGTTGGTGAATCAAGAAGGTCGTGCCCAACGCTATTTCCAGGTTTACGAGCCTGCATTTTATGATAAATCCATCGTTATGTTAGAAAGCTGGCGCTGGATGCATTCCCTGTATACCACCTATACCCAGTGCCAAACCGACTGGACACAGCTTGATCATGTGATTGCAGCTTGTGTCAAAGTGATGCCGCAATTCAAAGGCATCGTCAATGCGGCACCCGATGCGACATTCCGTATTCGTGGGCAAAAATTGGCGCGTTCACCTCATCGTTATAGCGGCCGTACCGCGATGTTGGCTGATGTCAGTGTCCATGAGCAGCGTCAGCCACAGGATATCGATACTGCATTTGCTTTCTCAATGGAAGGGAACAACAGCCCATATGCACCACGTCAGCAAATTCCCTTTGCATGGGCACCGGGCTGGAACTCACCGCAAGCGTGGAATAAATTCCAGGCTGAAGTGGGTGGCAAGCTGCGCTTTGGTGATCCAGGGGTTCGTTTGATCGAAACGGTTGATGGTGGGTTGAACTATTTTGACGCTATCCCGACCGCATTTACTGCGCAAAAAGATCAATGGCATGTTGCGCCTTATTTCCATTTGTTCGGCAGTGAAGAACTGTCACAACGTTCTAATGTAATACAGGAGCGTATGCCTGAGCCGTATGTGATGATCAATCATAAAGATGCGGAGCATTTGAAGGTGAAAGAAGGTGCTGTAATGGCATTTGATTGTGAAGGGCAGCAACTGCGTTTGGCCGTGCGCTTAAGTGGTAATCTGGCCCAAGGGCAAATTGGCTTGCCACTGGGAATGTCAGGTATACCGCCGGTTCTGGCAGGCAAATCAGTCCATAACTTACGGGAGGTTGCATAATGAGCTGGTTGACTCCCGATGTCATTGAAATCCTGATTACTGTACTGAAAGCGGTTGTCATTCTACTGGTCGTGGTGATCTGTGGGGCATTCATGAGTTTCTTTGAACGCCGCATTCTTGGCCTGTTTCAAAACCGTTATGGGCCAAATCGAGTCGGTTGGGGCGGTTCATTGCAGCTTGTTGCAGACATGATCAAAATGTTCTTTAAAGAAGACTGGGCACCTCGTTTTTCTGACAGGGCCATTTTCACTTTGGCCCCTGTCATTGCATTCTGCTCAATGCTTCTGGCCTTTGTTATCGTGCCGGTAAGCCCAACATGGATGGTCGCAGATCTGAACATCGGTATCTTATTCTTCATGATGATGGCGGGTCTGGCGGTTTATTCCGTGCTGTTTGCGGGTTGGGCGAGTAACAACAAATATGCCTTGCTGGGTGCGATGCGTGCATCAGCACAGACATTGAGTTATGAAGTTTTCCTTGGTATGTCCATGATGGGCGTTGTAGCACAAGCTGGCTCCTTTAACATGGTGGATATCGTCAATTCACAGCAACATGTGTGGAATGTCATTCCTCAATTTTTTGGCTTCCTGACCTTTGCCATTGCGGGTGTCGCGGTATGCCACCGCCATCCCTTTGACCAACCGGAAGCCGAGCAAGAACTGGCCGATGGCTATCACATTGAATATTCCGGTATGAAATTTGGTCTATTTTTTGTCGGAGAATATATCGCGATTGTGACGGTATCTGCTTTGATCGTCACGTTGTTCTTTGGTGGCTGGAATGGACCTCTCTTGCCTCCATTCGTCTGGTTTGCGTTGAAAACAGCATTTTTCATGATGATGTTCATCTTGATCCGTGCTGCATTGCCACGTCCTCGTTATGATCAGGTGATGTCGTTTGGCTGGAAAGTTTGTCTGCCGTTAACGTTACTGAATATGCTAGCGACAGCCGCAGTTATTTTATACAACGCTCAATAAAGGGGTGATTGAACCATGACATTGAAAGAATTAGTGGTCGGTTTCGCCACCCAGGTACGCAGTATTTGGATGATAGGGCTTCATGCCTTCCATAAACGCGAAACAAAAATGTATCCGGAAGAGCCAGTTTATCTGCCACCCCGTTACCGTGGGCGCATCGTTCTGACGCGTGATCCTGACGGTGAAGAGCGTTGTGTTGCGTGTAACTTGTGTGCAGCGGTATGTCCGGTGGGATGTATCTCACTGCAAAAAGCCGAGCATAAGGATGGGCGCTGGTATCCTGAATTCTTCCGCGTCAACTTTTCGCGTTGCATTTTCTGCGGCCTGTGTGAAGAAGCGTGCCCAACTACCGCTATTCAGTTGACACCGGATTTTGAACTGGGTGAATACAAGCGTCAGGATCTGGTATACGAGAAAGAAGATCTGCTGATTTCAGGGCCAGGTAAATACCCTGACTATAACTTTTACCGTAAGACAGGTATGGCAATTGACGGCAAGGATAAAGGCGAAGCCGACAATGAAGCCAAGCCTATCGACGTTAAAAGCCTGTTGCCGTAAGGAGCGATATTCATGGAATTTACATTTTATGTCGCAGGGCTGGTTGCTATTCTCGCAACACTCAGGGTAATAACCCATACGAACCCAGTGCATGCTCTGTTGTATCTGATTATTTCCTTGTTGGCCCTGTCCGTCGTATTTTTTTCAATGGGTGCCTATTTTGCTGGTGCTTTGGAGATCATCGTTTACGCGGGCGCAATTATGGTGTTGTTCGTCTTCGTCGTGATGATGCTGAATCTGGGAAAATCAGTTGTCGAGCAGGAACGGCGCTGGTTACAACCCCGTGCCTGGATTGGCCCGTCACTCCTGTCTATCGTGCTGTTGATTGTGTTGGTTTACGCCATCAGTACCCTGTCATCTGCTGAAATCAGTGGTGAAGTCGTCAGTGCCAAAGAAGTGGGAATTAGCCTGTTTGGCCCTTATGTATTGGTGGTCGAGCTGGCCTCTTTGCTGTTATTGGCAGGATTGGTCGTGGCTTACCACATCGGCCGTGAAAATCGGCAAGGGGAAGTGATCAGCAATCGTGCGGAGGACCAACAATAATGATAGCGTTACCTCATGGCCTCATTTTGGCGGCTATTCTATTTACATTAGGCTTCACTTGCCTGGTTATCCGCCGCAATCTGTTATTTATGCTGATCGGGTTGGAAATCATGATCAATGCTTCAGCGCTAGCGTTTGTCGTTGCTGGCAGCTATTGGCTCCAGCCTGATGGTCAGGTGATGTACATTCTGGCCATTACGCTGGCAGCCGCCGAGGCGAGCATCGGTTTGGCACTGTTACTACAGTTGCACCGTCGTCGCCAAAACCTGAATATTGATACAGTCAGTGAGATGCGCGGATGAACTTACTCTATTTAACAATTCTGCTGCCACTGCTGGGATTTTTGCTATTGGCATTTTCCCGTGGCCGCTGGTCTGAAAATTTGTCAGCCACCATTGGGAGTGGTTCTGTTGGGCTGGCAGCATTGGTCACCTTCTGGGTAGCGATTGATTTTCTTACCCAGGATGGGGCAGGGGGGCTGGTCTACAGCCAAACGCTGTGGAACTGGATGGCAGTGGATAATTTCAGCATCCCCGTTAATCTGGTGCTGGATGGTCTGTCACTGACAATGCTGAGTGTTGTGACTGGCGTTGGTTTCCTGATCCACATTTACGCTTCTTGGTACATGCGCGGTGAAGAGGGATACTCCCGTTTCTTCGCCTATACCAACCTATTTATCGCCAGTATGGTGGTATTGGTACTGGCAGATAACATACTGCTGATGTATCTCGGTTGGGAAGGCGTCGGCCTGTGCAGTTACCTGTTGATCGGTTTCTACTACAAAAACCCTGCCAATGGCGCGGCGGCAATGAAAGCTTTCATTGTGACCCGTGTTGGTGACGTATTCCTTGCCATTGGTATGTTTATCCTTTACGACCAGCTTGGTACGCTGAGTTTCCGCGAATTGGCGGTATTGGCACCACAACATATTGAAGTAGGTTCTAGCGCGATCACCTGGGCAACCTTGATGATTTTGGGTGGTGCTGTTGGTAAATCCGCTCAGTTACCATTGCAAACATGGTTAGCAGATGCAATGGCTGGTCCAACACCGGTTTCTGCTCTGATCCACGCCGCTACGATGGTTACCGCTGGGGTTTATCTGATTGCCCGCAGCCATGCATTGTTCTTGATGGCGCCTGATATCTTGCATTGGGTCGGTATTATTGGTGCGATCACCTTGCTGTTGGCTGGTTTCGCCGCTCTGGTACAGACAGATATTAAACGAGTGCTGGCTTACTCCACCATGAGCCAGATTGGCTACATGTTTCTGGCATTGGGTGTACAGGCGTGGGATGCCGCGATTTTTCACCTGATGACCCATGCATTCTTCAAAGCATTACTGTTCCTGGCTTCTGGCTCGGTGATTTTGGCCTGCCATCATGAGCAAAACATCTTCAAAATGGGCGGGCTGAGTAAGCGTATCCCATTTGTTTATCTCTGCTTCCTGGTGGGTGGCTCTGCGTTGTCGGCACTGCCATTACTGACGGCCGGTTTCTACAGTAAGGATGAAATCCTGTGGGGTGCGTTGGCAAATGGTCATATGAACCTGATGCTGGCGGGGCTGATTGGGGCATTGATGACATCACTGTATACCTTCCGCATGATCTTTATCGTGTTTCACGGTGAAGAAAATACCCATGCTCATCCAGTCAAGGGCATTACTCATACCTTGCCATTGTCCGTATTGCTGGTGTTGTCCACTTTTGTGGGTGCGCTGATTGTGCCACCGCTGGCGGGCGTCTTACCTGAGAGTGTTCTATCAGAAAACAGCGCGGCAGGGCATGATGGCAAAATGACATTGGAAATTATTTCTGGTGTGATTGCCGTTATCGGTATCTTACTGGCAGCTGTGTTGTATCTGGGCAAACGTGGTGTGGTCAATGCCACGGCGAACAGTGCCCCAGGGCGTTTCTTCTCCACATGGTGGTTCCATGCCTGGGGATTTGACGCGCTGTATGACTGGGTATTTGTGAAACCATTCAAGGGCATCACCCGCCTGTTGCAAAGTGATCCTTTGAACTCACTAATGAACATTCCAGCCATATTGTCACGTTGGGGCAATAAAGGGCTTCGTTGGAGTGAGAACGGACAAGTCCGTTGGTACGCTACCTCTATGGGGTTGGGTGCAGTGCTGGTTTTAGCTCTGCTGCTTTTGGTTTAATTAAGGGACACATTGCGCCATGCTACTACCTTGGCTAATTCTTCTGCCCTTCATCGGAGGCCTGTTGTGTTGGCAGGCCGAGCGCTTCGGCACCCGTATGCCGCGTTGGATAGCGCTTCTGGCGATGGGACTGACGCTGTTACTCTCCCTGTACCTGTGGTTACAGGGCGGTTATACACTCACCAACCCACAGGGCATACCACAGTGGCAATCAGAATTCTTGCTTCAGTGGATCCCACGTTTTGGCATTAGCCTTCATCTGGCACTGGATGGTTTATCCTTGCTGATGGTGGTGTTAACTGCATTACTGGGTTTGATGGCAATCCTCTGTTCATGGAATGAAAACCAGCCATACCAGGGCTTCTTCCATCTGAACCTGCTGTGGATATTGGGTGGTGTGATGGGGGTTTTCCTTGCCATCGACCTGTTCTTGTTCTTCTTCTTCTGGGAAGTGATGTTGGTACCGATGTACTTCCTGATTGCCCTGTGGGGACACAGAGGCTCGGAAGGTAAAACCCGTATCACTGCGGCAACGAAATTCTTCATCTATACCCAGGCCAGCGGTTTGGTGATGCTGATTTCGATTCTGGCACTGGCTTTCATTCACCATGATGCAACCGGCGAATGGACATTCAACTATGAAAAACTGTTGGATACGCCGATGTCACACACCGTTCAATACCTGCTAATGCTGGGTTTCTTCATTGCATTCGCGGTGAAAATGCCGGTTGTTCCTTTACATGGCTGGTTGCCGGATGCTCATAGTCAGGCACCAACAGCCGGTTCAGTTGACCTTGCAGGGATTTTGCTGAAGACGGCGGCTTATGGTTTGTTGCGTTTCAGTTTGCCTCTGTTCCCGCAAGCCTCTGCGGAATTCGCTCCGATTGCCATGTGGCTGGGCGTCATTGGTATTTTCTACGGTGCATGGATGGCATTCAGCCAGACTGATATCAAGCGCTTGATTGCCTATACCAGTGTTTCTCACATGGGCTTTGTGCTTATCGCCATTTACACGGGTAGCCAATTGGCTTATCAAGGCGCGGTGATCCAGATGATTGCACATGGTCTGTCAGCCGCGGGTCTGTTTATTCTGTGTGGTCAGATCTATGAACGCCTGCATACCCGAGATATGCGCCAAATGGGTGGATTGTGGGGAAGAATTCAACTCTTGCCTGCGATATCCCTGTTTTTTGCGGTAGCCACATTAGGTATGCCAGGAACCGGTAACTTTGTCGGGGAATTTATGATCCTGTTTGGCAGCTTCAGTCAATTTACCCTGGTGACTACGGTATCCGTGTTCGGTTTGGTTTTTGCCTCCGTTTACGCACTGTACTTGATGCAGAAGGCTTATTACGGTACGCCAAAAACGGATAAACCCTTACAGAGAATGGATGTGCGTGAAATTTCCATTTTGCTGCTGTTGGTTGTCTTGCTGGTGATTTTAGGGGTTTACCCGCAGCCAATTCTTGATACCTCAGCCGCAGCAATGGGTAACATCCAGAATTGGTATTCAGCTTCACTTTTAACTACAAGGCCGTAATTCGCCATGACAATAACTTCTGAACAATTGATCGCACTGTTGCCGCTATTGATCGTCGGATTGACGGTAGTGGTTGTGATGTTGTCCATTGCGTGGCGACGCGATCATTTCACCAATGTCACCTTGACGGTGATTGGTCTAAACCTGGCCCTGTTCTCTCTCTATTTTGTGGGACAGCAGGAGCCAATGGATGTCACGCCATTGATTCATGTAGATCGTTTTGCAATGTTCTATACTGCGCTTGTGCTGATTGCGAGCCTTGCAACAACGACATTTGCCTATTCATGGTTGGAAAATTATCCCGATAATAAAGAAGAATTTTATCTGTTGGTGTTGATCGCAGCGGCTGGGGGCATTCTGCTCTCTTCTGCCAACCATATGGCATCACTGTTTATCGGAATTGAATTGATCACCCTGCCGCTGTTTGGCTTAGTGGGTTATGCCTATCGGCAGAAACGTTCGTTGGAAGCGGGCATCAAATATATGTTGCTGTCTGCGGCCGCATCTTCATTCCTGCTATTTGGTATTGCATTGCTGTATGCAGAATCCGGTGATTTGTCTTTCGCATCACTTGGAAAAAGTTTGAGCGATAGCAAACTGCATGAACCGTTAGTTCTGGCTGGCTTGGGGATGATGATCGTAGGATTGGGCTTTAAACTTTCCCTTGTGCCTTTCCAACTGTGGACACCGGATGTTTATCAAGGCGCACCAGCACCGGTATCGACCTTTCTGGCAACGGCAAGTAAGGTTGCGATCTTCGCAGTTATCATGCGTTTATTCATTGAAGCACCCGTGGCTGAAAGCATAACCTTACGTATTCTGCTAACTGTGATTGCTATTGCATCTATCCTGTTTGGTAACTTATTGGCCTTGACACAAAGCAATATCAAACGACTGCTGGGCTATTCATCCATTGCTCATTTGGGATATTTGCTGGTGGTATTGGTTGCCATCAAAGATCATACGTTGGCAGAAGAGACGGCAGGTATTTATCTGGTCGGTTATTTGCTTGCCAGCATCGGGGCATTTGGTGTGGTCAGCTTGATGTCCAGCCCATACAGAGGGCCAGATGCGGATTCACTGTTCTCATATCGTGGCTTGTTCTGGCATAAACCGATCCTGTCAGCGGTAATGACAGTGATGATGTTATCATTGGCAGGAATACCATTAACATTTGGCTTCATTGGCAAATTCTATGTCATCGCGACGGGTGTTGAAGCAAAATTGTGGTGGCTGACTGGTGCCGTTGTTGTGGGTAGTGCCATCGGTCTTTACTACTATCTACGTGTGATGGTGAGCTTGTACCTGCCAGCACCGAAAGCGCTAAACCGTGATACACCCCGCAATTGGGCATTTACCTCTGGCGGGATTGTGGTGTTGCTCAGTGCATTATTGGTGTTGATCCTTGGTGTTTGGCCACAACCGTTGATTGATATTGTTCAGCAGGCGAAAAGCGTTCTGTAAACAATAAGCTAAAGAAACTATTTTAAAAACCCAGCCATCGTTGTCTGGGTTTTTTTGTTTGTCAATGTCTGGCAACAGTACCAGATCCGTGAGATTCAGCTCAAAATGCGGGAACGCTTGGCGACTACAAAATAACTATTCATTTCATAAGGGAATGTGTTCCCTTGCTGTTTTAATGACGTATTTTTGTCCTTGGATGATTCAATTTTTGTTGACCACATCAGATGTCAGTTTCACACATTGCCCCCGGGCAAATAAATCAGAGGGAAATGGTTGAAATAATATTGATGATATCTTTTTTATGAATGAAATGCATTTTAGTTCTGATTATTTTTAACATATAAAATATAAGGAATTAGGCATAAAATTCAAAATATTCACTGTACGATAAGAACAGATAAAAGTTCTATTATGGGAAAGAGTCCACTTTAATTACAGTTGTGGTGTGAGGTAATTTGAAAGGGTGAGGAGAGGTTAATTATTTATTCATAACTGAATACCACCTCCTGCGGAGGTGGTCAGCAGCAAATTGGCTCTGCCAATAATGCTACTCATGGGAAAATCCGAACTGTTATCCCCATAACAGAGAAGG
>NZ_JADEUG010000035.1 GCF_015163665.1 Xenorhabdus sp. BG5
CTGCATATGGTGTTCATTTTTTAAATGAAAATGTGTTTAGTATTGATTATGCCTTAATAAGCGTTTTAAGGATAATCAATTGTTGTGTGTGAAATTTGTTCTTTAACTCTATGTTTATGAAGCAATAGTAATCATTTTATAGTTATATATTGTTAAATATAACGTAGGATTTTGTTCTGATATTTAAAGCCACTATGAAGAATAGAATAAATGTTAAAAAATTTCTTGAACAAAATAATACCACGCTTTTTTTATGGATATCAGTGACACCAGCCATATAGAGATATATGACCAGTGCATATTTACATTTGATTAATTTTTTACCCACCCTTTTTTGATAAAAAATGCGCAGCAAAATTGGTAGAGTCGGGTAAGTTTGCTTTGTAAATGCGCTCCGTATTGGCTCCAAAATATTTGGGAAAAAGCACATCCCAACAGGCTGACTAAAAATGCCCCAATCATATCGATTGGCCAGTGAACGCCCACATAGACACGTGACCAGGCAATGGCACAGGCGATGACCATTAGAGATAAACCTGACCAAACGCGGTGCCAAAATATAAATGCCAGAGCAAAAGTAAAGACGGCTGTGCCGTGGTTGCTGGGAAAAGATTCTGTAGGAGCATGGTAGAGAAAATTATAGCCAAAACCTTCGACAAATGGCCGGGCATGTGGAACGGTTACCCCGATGATATAGGAGATCGTCATGCCAAAGGCAAAAGCAATGCAAGATTTACTGACAACGATGCGTTGAGATGTGATAGCTCTTTCTTTTCCCCAAAGCCAGCAAATGACCAATGTAATAGGGTAAATAAATACGCAATATTTCGCTATAAAGATGGCAAGCGAGATCATTGCTGGTGGTGAATCTGGGGTTGCATTGATAAAAGTAAACAAATTGTGGTTAAGTTGTTCTAGCAAAGTCAGCCTCACAAGCGAGATATTTACGTAAACAGGGTGATTTTATTTTATCAACTCATTGTTAACAATAATAATTTCATATAAAAAAGCGAATTACATTGATTAATAATTTTATTTAATGTTTGTTGATGGTGCATGAGTAAATAATATAGGGATTGCAATAATAATGAAAGATAACCGCTATCTTGCAAGTCACTCGTGACTAACAAAAAACCCGATAGCCTTTAACCAAAGTGGATGACTATCGGGCTCCTCAATATGGGGACATCAAAGAAAAGCAGTGGCAATAATTAAGACTGCATTATGATGTGAAAGTTCTCATCCTTGAGAAAAAATCGCAAAATTTTTTCAAGAAGATGGAATTTTTTCGAAGAGCAGCTATGGTTAAGGCACCCGCTATCCAGTAAAGGGACGGTTTCTGGCTGGATAGCGGCTTTTTTTGACGACTGATTTTATAACTAATTCTTGGGTTCGATTATTGGTACAGTTCTAGATTGTTTTTAGCATAAGCTTCAAAATCTGTACAGCCACCGATATGTTTCTCGTCAATGAAGATCTGGGGAACAGTCTCAACAGGTTTGCCCACCGTTTTTGATAAGTCGTTTTTGGTGATATTTTCAGCCCAAATATCGACATAGCGATAATCAAAGTCGTCGCGCACTTTTTTTAGTTTTTCAGCGAGTTCTTTGGCGCGAACGCAGTAAGGACAACCAGGGCGGCCAAAAATGACAGTGTACATACAAACTCCTTAATGGTAATGATCATGAACTTCATAGAATGTCATCTGGAGTTACTATGCCTGTAAGTATTAACAAAAAAAAGCAGGAATTGCCTTTTGTTGTAATTAGTCCTGCCAATAAACGGGATTCAGGTATGATAGACTTACCAGGTAACAGAAATCTATTGAGTCATGGAAATTCTATTTTTAGGCTGGAACAGGTTAAAGAATGAAAGTGAACCCATCAAAAGAGATGCGCTCATTGGCTGACATGCCTAAGTTAGTCATTTTATTGGAAATGTTGGGCGTGGGACTGTTGGTTCTGGCTTACTTGTCAATAACTGATAGCATAATTCTATCACCTTTACTAATGACGGCAGAAGCACACATTGCTATGATTTTATTGGGTATCGGTTGCTTGATACCAGCAGCTATCCATATTATCTGGCGTGCAGTCTATAATCTTTCCTTTTTGGGAATTGATCATAAGAAAGCAGATAAAAACCATCAGATTGTCACTGATGATGAAAAAACAAAATAGATTAATTATTATACATACGGCTGCTTGCTGGGAAGTTCCCTTAGGTAGCATGTGTAACTTCTCGGTCATATGAGGTTAATTCGATGGATTCTATGGTTATTCCCGATTTGTCAATTTTGCGCACGTGGCTTGAACAGCTCAAGATCTCTTATTTTGAGAATGATTCAGGCACAGTCTTGCATTTGCCTCATATGCAGAATATTGATGGCTTGTTTGATGCCAAGATCGATCTGTTGGGTGATGTCGTATTGTTTTCTGCTTTGGCCGAAGTCAGGCCAACGGCGATAATTCCATTGGTTGCTAATTTGAGTCAGATTAATGCTTGTTCTCTTACTGTGAAGGCATTTATCGATGTTCAGGATGAAAACTTGCCTAAGTTGATTGTTTGTCAGGCTTTCCCTATTGCGGCTGGCATGACTTTCAGACAATTCTCCAATTTTATGCAGCAGGGTGAAGAACAAATTGCGAATGTGATTTTTGAAATTCACAGCAATAATCTTCTCTATGTCAATAATGATATGGAAAGTGAGATGGAAGTTGAAGTTGAAGTTGAAGATGACGAATCCTTAACTTCAACGAAAACATCAACATTTACTTTGCACTAATATTTTTTTGATATGGTTTTTTACGATGCGATGTGCGCAGTATACCGCGGGGCATTGTCACTCTTGTCAGTGGCTCGATAAGTCCTATTCACAGCAATTATCTGATAAACAACAACATTTAAAGCAACTTTTACAAAAAGGAACAGTAGTACATTGGTTGTCACCGGTAAGTAGCAAAACAAGTGCGTTCCGTAATAAAGCCAAGATGGTAGTCTGTGGCAGTGTTGAACGTCCATTGCTTGGTATGTTGCATCGTGATGGCAGAACGGTGGATCTTTGTGACTGTCCGTTGTATCCAAAATACTTTCAGACGGTATTTGCAGTCATAAAAACATTTATCGCTAAAGCTGGCTTGGTTCCGTACAACGTTGAACGTCGGAAAGGGGAATTAAAATATATTCTTCTGACGGAAAGTCGCGCTAATGGCGAAATAATGTTGCGCTTTGTTTTGCGTTCGGAAACAAAGCTGGCCCAATTAGAGCAGGCTTTGCCTTGGCTGAAGGAACAATTGCCACAAGCAACAGTGATTTCCGCTAATATTCAGCCAACCCATATGGCGATTCTGGAAGGTGAGAAGGAAATCATTTTTACCGAACGTAAGATGCTACAGGAAACTTTTAACGGTATTCCGTTGTACATCCGCCCGCGTAGTTTTTTCCAGACAAATCCAGATATTGCTTCAGAGCTGTATGCAACAGCAGGGCGTTGGGTTAGGGAATTAAACATTAACAGTATGTGGGATCTGTTTTGTGGTGCTGGGGGTTTTGGTCTGCATTGTGCAGATAAAAAGACCCGATTGACAGGGATAGAGATCAGTGCTGAAGCAATTAGTTGTGCTAAAAGTTCTGCCAAAATCCTGGGATTGGAGCAGGTGGATTTTCAGGCATTGGATTCCACTCATTTTGCCCTTGATAAATCACAACTACCTGAGTTAGTACTGGTAAACCCTCCTAGAAGAGGAATTGGTAAAGAGCTATGTGAATACCTTAGCCAGATGGCACCTAAATTTGTTCTCTATTCGAGCTGTAATGCTCAGACGATGGCGAAAGATATCACTATGCTTAAACAATATCGAATAGAAAAAGTACAGTTATTCGATATGTTTCCTCATACCGAACATTATGAAACATTGGCACTGTTAGTTCTTAATGTAAACTAACAATCTTATATCTTGGTTACTCCGTGATAACGGTGAGTTATCACGGGTAGGAATGGTAAAATCAAAGAATTAAGTGTGAACGCTGATTAATTGCGATGTTCAAATGATAAGGCCCGCTGTTCAATTATACGCATCAGCAGTGTCAAAAGGCCATTTATGCAGAGGTAAATAATACCCGCGGCAATAAATATTGTTGCATCATAACTACGCCCAAATTGAAGCTGGCTATATCCCATGATGTCTAATAAGGTGATTGTACTGGCTAGTGAAGTACTCTTGAAAATCAGCACGACTTCATTGGAATAGGAAGAGAGTGCTCGCTTAAGCGCATAAGGTAACAAGATGCGCATAGAATGCACTTTGGACATACCAAGAGCCTGGCAAGATTGCCATTGTCCGGCAGGAATTGCTTTAACAGCCCCGTAAAATAGCAGGGTTGAGTAGGCTGCACTATTCAATGTAAGTGTAACCATTGCACATAACCACGGTTCTGACATAAGTTGCCAGAACCACGGATATTCTTTGAGCGATGGAAATTGCCCCGGCCCATAGTAAATTAGGAAGAACTGAACGAGGAGTGGGGTTCCGGTAAATAGTGTGATATAGCCTCTTACCAATTGAGAAAATACAGGCAGTTTCATTGTCAGAATCATAGTCAAGACAATGGATAGCATGAATGCAGCCAGCAATGCTGAGAAAGTCAAACTGAGGCTGGTTTGCAAGCCGGGTAAAATTTCCTTGATATATTCAAACATCATGAAGCACTCCGTTCAAAATGGGTGGCGCGTATTTCAAGCTGTTTGAGAATAAATTGGCTGATCAGAGTGATTATCAGATAAATTACAGCAACAATCATATACCATGTGAACGGTTCCTGAGTTCGGGTAGCGATACTTTTTGTTTGTAACATCAGATCATTAACGCTGATTAACGAAACCAGGGCAGTGTCTTTTAATAAAACCAGCCATTGATTACCAAGCCCTGGCAGGGCATGGCGCCACATTTGAGGCATAATCAAGCGAAAAAAGATACGGCTTTGGTTTAACCCCAGAGCTTGCCCTGCTTCCCATTGCCCTATCGGAACTGCTTTTAATGCTCCCCTCAGTGTTTGTGAAGCATAAGCAGAATAGAGCAGAGACAGGGCAATAACACCGCACAGAAAAGGGCTGACATCAAAGTTGTCAATTTCCATCTGTATTCTAAAGTGCCAAACAATGAGATTGATATCAAAACCGTCCGACAGCGTAATTAGGAGTTGGGAACTGCCAAAATAGATGAAGAGAACAACTAAAATTTCAGGCAATCCCCTGATCAAGGTAACCCAACAGGAGCCTAAAAAAGCAATAGGTTTCCAGTGAATGGATTCCCATGCAGCAAAAAACATTGCCAGAACTAAACCGACGACAAGCGAGGAAATCGCGAGGCCGACGGTGACTCCGGCGGCATTGATTAAAGAGAGAAGTTCATTCATTAGAATTGAGTTTATTGTTTAAACCATTTTTTGTAGATGGTATCGTAAGTACCGTCTTGTTTAACTTCCGTTAGTGCTTTGTTCAGTTTATCCAGCAACTCAGTATTACCTTTGCGAACTGCGATGCCTAAACCGATACCAAAGTAGTTTTTGTCTGTCACCTTATCGCCAACCGTACTTAATTCTTTATTCTTTTTTAGCCATTCATTGACAACAGCAGTATCACCAAACAACGCATCAATACGACCATTTTTTAAATCAAGGATTGCATTTTGGTAGCTGTCATAAGGTACGGTTTTCAGCTCGTTATGTTGCTCCATCAAATATTTTTGGTGTGTAGTACCATTCTGGGTACCGACTTGTTTACCTTTGAGATCGGCAACTTGAGCAAACTTCCCTTTGATAGCAACGAAAATGGCAGAGTTATCATAATAGGTCTGGGTGAAATCAACTTGTTTTTTCCGATCCGGTGTGATGTCGATACCCGCCATCAAAACATCAACACGACGGAATTTTAAGCTGGGAATGAGGCTATCGAAAGCCTGGTTGGTGAATGTACATTCTGCGTTGAGCTTTGCACATAGGGCATTCGCCAAATCGACGTCGAATCCTTGAATCTGATTATTTGCATCAACAAATTCAAATGGAGGGTAGGTTGCTTCCGTCGCAAAACGGAGCGTTGCTTTCTCTGCTGCGGTTGCTGACAAGGTCACTACACTCAATAAGGCTGCAAACAATAATTTCTTCATAGCGATATCCTGTTGTTTATGAACTTTATGGTTGATAACTGCTTTGATATTTGTTTTGTAATCGATTATCGATATATCTAGTTCATCTTTCAATCCGCTCCCTTACAGGGATGTAGTAGTTTGAAATATTTCGAGTTTATAGATCCAGTATGGTATTTCAGTGTGATAAATCTCAGTGTGATAAATAGTGAGCAAAGGCTTCTGTTTGAGGATGCATAAAATGAGTTGCATCACCTTTTTCGACAATGTGTCCTTGTTCCATATATACAATTTGGCTTGCTGTTTTGCGAGCAAATTCCACTTCATGAGTCACGATAACCTGAGTGATACCGGTTTCTGCCAGTTCTTTAATAATGTCAATGACTTGAGAAGTGATTTCAGGATCGAGTGCAGCAGTAGGTTCATCAAACAATAGAACCTGAGGTTCCATCATTAATGCACGTGCAATGGCAACCCGTTGTTGTTGTCCACCGGAAAGGTGTAGTGGAAAACGATTGGCGAATTCACCCAAACGAAGTCGGGCAAGGAGTTTGGTCGCTTTTTCCCAGGCTTGTTGTTTAGATTGCTTCAATACTCGGCAAGGTGCTTCAATCAAATTATCCATCACGGTTAAGTGTGGCCACAAATTGTATTGTTGGAAGACCATGCCAACTTTTTGGCGCAATGCGAGAATGTCTTTGTGGTTAGGCTGCTGTTTGAAATCAAATTGGTGCATTGCTACATTGAGTAACCCGGAACGAGGAAGCTCCAGTAAATTTAAGACACGCAGCAAAGAACTTTTTCCAGCTCCACTGGGGCCTAGCAACACGACAGTTTCTCCCGATGTACATTCAAAATTGATATCGAATAGAGCCTGATGTGAGCCATAGAAACAATTTATGTTTTTTAATTGAATGCTCATGCGAAAAATATGAATAGTTAATTGATTGGTGGGATATTAATCCTATAAGCATAACTATGCAATGATATTTGCATAAAAACGTTATTTTAATCGAATTGGTTAGTTAACTAATCAATTTGTTGGCATTTTTTAGATCTTTTTTTGCGCTTTATATTCGTTGGGTAGGTTGATTTTTATATCGAAAATTTTTTTTCAGTTTACGTATTAAACCGAATGACTTTTATTGCATAAACTGTTTACTGGGTAAACAACGCAATGAATAAAGGAGTTAATAAACTCAATATAAAACCATGAACGATGGCGGCTGGCACGATATTGATACCACCACAGCGTTGTAAGATCGGTAAGGTAAAGTCAATTGAAGCTGCTCCTGTTAAACCCAATGCGGTTGAACGGTAGCGATTTATTAACATGGGAATAAGCATGATGGATGCCAATTCACGAGCTAAGTCATTAAAAAATGCGGTGCTGCCAAGCACAGGCCCGTAAGCGTCCGAAATTAAAATACCGGAAAGGGAATACCAACCGTACCCTGATGCAATGGCAAGACCCGTTTTGATCGGTAATTCCAACAAAAATGCAGCCAGTACGCCACCCAGCAGAGAACTGATGGCAACCACGATGGCAATAATCGTACCACGACGATTCAGCAGAGTTTGCTTTAGGCTCATACCGTTATTGCGCAGTTGAATCCCAACTAGAAATAGTAAAAAAATCAAGGCAATTGCACTGGCTCGGTTAGAAAAATGAAACACTGACCAGCCTGTTAATCCAATAAGAAACCCCAATACTAATGCACCACATAATTTGACGGAATCCAGAGCCATATGTAATCGGGAAGGGGGTTTTTCCTGTTTATGTGCATTAATAATCCACGGATCTCGTTTATCCAAGAGGAAAAGCGCTAGCATATTAATTATAAAGGTGCACAGAAAAAATGTTGTTGCATACAGCAAGATAGAAAGTAAATGACTGCCCAAGTTTTCCAGCATAGCAAGGCTGATACCCATCAGAATGAGAATGATATAGACCATGACATTGAGTAGCTGATGCACGAGGGTTAGCGCCGATTTATTATTCAGATGAATAAGGTAGCCCAGAGCCAAAGGCAGGAGAATAATGATTAATCCTGAATACATAATCCACATCCTTATCCAATAAAAAACGTCTTTTTATCTAATCTTAATAACGAAAACTAGACACAAAAGCCAGCAAATATATTATATAGAAACAAAAAAATCACACTAAAATAACAAGTAGGATAAAGGGAAATATATTGAAACTCAACGCATTTTTTAATCTCTAATAGAACGGATGTTATAAATAAAATTAAGTAAATCTGGTATGGAAAAGGGGGGAATGTATGTTTTTGGGACGTGTGGTTTTAGGGGATAAACTGATTACCATTAGTACTTGACGAGAATACGATTCTGACTGGTGAGGATGCATGGGGTAAACCCAGCCTTTTAGCCATCTTTACTAATGCCCTGTCATTTTATAAGCTGAGTTTCTAATCGCTCAGTTTTGCAGTCCATTTTGCGTATAATCAATGCGCTGCATATTAAATCTCATATATACCGCAAGCATAATGTCACGTTGGATCTTAGAAAGGGCTTTTGTTTTTTTAAAGAATACATATCAGAAACATCCCATTAATAGGGTTTGTTTATGTCTTATACAGTAAAGTTTAAGTGAAGTCATTAGATTGCATATTTTAATGGTAGGTATTTGTTGATGAAACTTCTTTTTGCCAAGTATCGTTGGATTGGGGCTGGGCTTGTTCTCATAGCTATAGCTTCTGTGTGGTTCTATTTCTTCTATCTGCCGAAACCTATCTCATATCAGACGAGTGTAGTGATAAAGGGAGATTTCGAAAGAAGTGTCCTGGCGGTGGGTAAATTGGATGCGGTCAGTAAAGTTGACGTCGGGGCTCAGGTTAGTGGTCAGTTGAAAGAGCTTTATGTGAAATTGGGGGATAAGGTTAAGCAAGGCCAATTATTGGCATTGATTGATCCACAGACAGCAAAAAACACGGTGGCTGAAATTCAGGAAACAGCAAAATCACTGGAAGCTAATCTCCGTGGAGCGCAGGCTGAACTAAAACTTGCGCAGCTCAAAGCAAATCGCCTGAATCATTTGTTTAAATTACATTTAATTTCGCAGCAAGAATTGGATTCAAGCGTAACAGATATGCAGTCTAAGGCTGCCAGAATTGACGACTTGGCGGCGCAAATTAAGCAAAATAAGGCCAAACTTGATACGGCAAAAACGAATTTGCAATATACCAGAATTACTGCCCCAATAGAGGGCATTGTGACAGATATTAAAACATTCCAGGGACAAACCGTGATTGCTGCACAGCAAGCACCGACCATCCTGACGCTCGCAAATCTTGATACTATGATTGTTAATGCAGAAGTATCGGAGGCCGATGTCATCAATTTAGAGCCTGGACAGAAAGTCTCATTTACCATCTTAGGGGCACCAGGAAGGGAATTTCACAGCGTCCTGAAAGATACTTTGCCAACACCACAAGTTGAGAATAATGCTATTTTCTACTATGCCCGCTTTGAAGTACCTAATCCCGAACATATTTTGCGTTTACAGATGACAGCACAAGTAAAAATAGCGCTTCAAACTTTGCATAATGTATTGATGATCCCAATTTCAGCTTTGGAAATAGCGTCTCACCAATATACGTCTTCAACTCAGCATGTACTTTCTCCGCAATATGACGTGAGTGTTTTGCATAATGGCAAAGCAGAAAAACGTAAAATCACAATAGGAGCCTTTGATAACGCGAATGTCCAGGTGCTCTCTGGGTTGAAGGAAAACGAACGTGTGATCACCAGTCGCAGTGATAGTAGTGCAGAGGAGTAATAATGGGTACATTACTGGAACTAAAAGGCGTTAGTCGTAATTATCCCGCTGGAGAAGGGCAAGTCACTGTTCTGGATAATATTTCATTATCTATACAGGCCGGAGAAATGGTGGCTATTGTTGGCGCTTCTGGTTCCGGTAAGTCTACTTTAATGAATATACTTGGCTGTTTAGATAAACCTATCAGTGGAGAATATTGGGTTGCGGGAAGAAATATTGCTGATTTGGATAGTGATCAATTGGCAGAGTTACGCAGGGAATATTTTGGGTTTATTTTTCAGCGCTACCATTTATTGACTCATTTAACCGCTGAACAAAATGTTGAAATTCCGGCAATTTATTCTGGTGTTTCCAAAATACAACGTCGTGAGCGGGCTATTGAATTGCTAAAAAGCCTTGGATTGGGGAATCGGATTGATTATCGACCAAGCCAGCTTTCAGGTGGACAGCAACAACGAGTCAGTATTGCCAGAGCACTTATGAACGGTGGTCAGGTCATCCTTGCTGACGAACCGACAGGAGCGTTGGATAGTACTTCCGGCCAGGAAATGATGGATGTCTTGAAGAAACTCTGTCAACGAGGACATACGGTTATTATTGTTACCCATGATCCTAATATTGCTGCACAGGCTCAAAGGGTTATTGAAATTAAAGATGGGTGTATCATGAGCGAGGTACGTTCTTCTGAACACCAAAAATTACCTCATATCCCTTCTTCTGTAGATACAAAAACTGTCAATGTAAAAACCTCTTCAGTGCAGCAAATCTGGGGACGTTTTCATGAAGCTTTATTGATGGCATGGCGCGCCATGAATGTGAATAAGCTACGGACTCTGCTGACAATGCTTGGAATTATAATAGGCATTGCTTCTGTCGTCACGATTGTAGTGATTGGTGATGCGGCAAAATCGATGGTGTTATCACATATTAAATCTATTGCAACTAACTCTATATCAATTTATCCAGGAAAAGATTTTGGTAGTGATAACGCTTTGGATATGCAGGCACTGAAACTTACTGATATTCCGGCAATAAAATCTCAGCCTTATGTTCAGGCTGCTTCTCCCGAATTTATGAATAGTGGGCGTTTGCGTCAAGGCAATATAGATGCTAAAGCACAAATATCGGGGGTAGGAAGTGATTTTTTTCAGGTATATGCAATGAAGTTTTCTCAAGGCATTCCATTTACTTCAGACATGATTGAGCGTCAGTCTCAAGTGGTTATCATTGATGATAATACACGTAAGAAGTTCTTTCCTTACCAGGATAATGTGGTAGGCAAAGAGTTATTGTTAACAAATATGCCCTTGACAGTGATTGGTGTAATTGCTAATGGGCAAAATCTTTATAGCAGTAATACATTACAAGTTTGGGTGCCTTACAGTACGATGAATAGCCGTTTGATGAATCAAAATTA
Organism: Xenorhabdus sp. BG5; assembly: GCF_015163665.1. GTDB lineage: Bacteria > Pseudomonadota > Gammaproteobacteria > Enterobacterales > Enterobacteriaceae > Xenorhabdus. Next base: position 11,363 of record NZ_JADEUG010000035.1, read on the forward strand.
CTTGAATTCGATTGTTGTCAGGTTAAAAGATGGCTATGTGTCCAACGAAGCAGAAGAAAAACTTAATCAATTGCTGATGTTCCGTCATGGTAAAAAAGACTTTCACACTTATAACGTGAATAAGACTATTAAAATAATGGATAAAACAACCCGGACGATGCAAATATTTTTAACATTAGTTGCGGTAATATCCTTGGTTGTCGGGGGAATTGGTGTCATGAATATCATGTTGGTATCCGTTACTGAGCGGACAAGGGAGATTGGTATTCGTATGGCAGTAGGAGCCAGAACCAGTGACATTATGCAACAATTCCTTATTGAAGCGGTTTTGGTTTGTTTAATAGGAGGGATACTGGGGATTATTCTGTCATACAGCATTTCTTTTATGGTGCAATTGATGTTACCGAACTGGGATTTCGTTTATAACTTCATTGCATTTATTATTGCATTTGGTTGTTCAACGGCAATAGGGGTAATCTTTGGTTTCCTACCTGCAAGAAATGCAGCTCACCTCGATCCCATAGAAGCACTGGCAAGGGAATAAACTAGCACGCCACAAATAAGCTTATTGTCTATTTGTGGCGTGGAAAATACACATTTATCGGGTAACTATTTTTTTGATTTTGAACCATCTTCCAGAGGTACAATAAGGCTGGCGTGGTTACCTTTGGGACCTTGATGAACGTTAAAGTTCACTTTTTGCCCCGCTTTCAGCGTCCTATAACCATCCATCTGAATGGTTGAATAGTGAGCGAATATATCCTCGCCCCCGCTGGCTGGGCAAATAAATCCAAAGCCCTTTGCATTATTGAACCATTTAACAGTACCTGTTTCCATACTTCTCTATCCCTCGTATCACGATTTCGGGTTTAGGAGTCACTAAAAATATTAAAATATGAACAAACGCCCAGACAGAAAGCGGTGTTCATAAAATATACTGTAGTGAAATTCATTACGTCGTCAAGCATATAAACAACGTCAGGCTGTCTCAAATGGCTAAAGTTTGATATAGATAACGGTATCCGATTTTTAGGCAAAATCCTGATCTGCTAATCAAGGAAGGGGTAAGCAGAGGGCTTTATGAAGTGATAAAATATATAGCAGTAGAATGCATTAGTTCATACTAAAATCCAGCGGACAGTGAATACCCAGCGGAAGAATAATGACTGAGTTTTATAACAATTTGAAAGTTGAAGAATTTATTGAGGATGATGTAACACAAGAACTACAACCACCATCAATGTATAAGGTTATTCTTAACAATGACGATTATACCCCTATGGAGTTTGTGGTTGACGTATTGCAAAAGTTCTTTTCTTATGATGTTGAACGAGCAACGCAACTAATGCTGGATGTCCATTACAAAGGGAAAGCAGTTTGCGGAATTTATACGGCAGAGGTCGCAGAAACTAAAGCTGCGCAAGTGAACATGTATGCTAAGGAGCACGAGCATCCGTTACTTTGCACGCTGGAAAAGGTCTGATCTGGCTTACTGAAATTTAGGAGGAGGTGCTTATGCTCAATCAAGAACTGGAGCTTAGTCTCAATATTGCTTTTGCCAAAGCAAGGGATAACAGACATGAATTTATGACTGTAGAGCACCTGTTGCTGGCGTTGTTAAGTAACACATCAGCGCGAGAAGCACTGGAGGCTTGTAAAGTCGATTTGGCGATGTTACGCCAAGAATTAGAAAGTTTTATTGCACAAACCACCCCCTTGTTATCTGAAAATGATGACAGGGATACACAACCTACATTAAGTTTTCAGCGTGTTTTGCAACGTGCGGTATTTCATGTTCAATCGTCGGGGCGTTCGGAGGTCTCTGGGGCGAACGTCTTGGTTGCTATTTTTAGTGAACAGGAGTCCCAGGCTGCTTATTTATTGCGTAAGTATGACGTCAGTCGTTTGGATGTTGTGAACTTTATCTCTCATGGAACGCGCAAAGATGAATCAGATAATGATGCTCACCACAGTATCAATCCAGTTCAGGAAGAGCCGGTAATTAGTGAAGATCGATTGGAAAATTTTACGACCAATCTGAATCAATTGGCACAGAAAGGACAAATTGATCCGCTTGTCGGCCGTCAGAATGAATTGGAGAGAACTATTCAGGTACTCTGCCGTCGCCGCAAAAACAATCCGCTGTTTGTTGGAGAATCAGGTGTTGGTAAGACAGCTATTGCTGAGGGGCTTGCATGGTGTATCGTGCAAAAGAATGTTCCCGAAGTGATGCAGGATTGTACCATCTATTCTCTTGATATTGGCTCATTGTTGGCGGGAACAAAGTATCGTGGTGATTTTGAGAAGCGCTTCAAGTCTTTGTTAAAAACATTGGAACAGGACAGTAAAAGCATTCTCTTTATCGACGAAATCCATACTATTATTGGAGCAGGTGCCGCATCGGGTGGGCAGGTGGACGCAGCTAATCTCATTAAACCGCTGTTGTCCAGTGGGCGTATACGGGTAATTGGCTCAACGACTTACCACGAATTCAGCAATATTTTTGAAAAAGATCGGGCTTTGGCTCGTCGATTCCAAAAGATTGACATTCTTGAACCTTCTTCTGAAGAAACGGTACAAATTATCAATGGGCTGCGTGCTAAATATGAAGCACACCATGATGTTCGTTATACATCGAAGGCCATTCGGGCAGCAGTTGAGTTATCTGTGAAGTATATTACCGATCGTCATTTACCGGATAAAGCCATTGATGTTATTGATGAGGCTGGAGCAAGGACCAGATTAGTGCCAGCTAGCCGCCGTAAGAAGACGATCAATGTTGCCGATATTGAGACTGTTGTTGCCCGCATAGCCCGTATTCCAGAAAAAACAGTGTCAGCCAGTGATAAAGATGTATTGAAGTCACTGGATGAGCGTTTGAAAATGTTGGTCTTTGGCCAAGAAAAATCGATTGCTGCTTTGACGGAAGCCATTAGGATGAGCCGTGCTGGATTGGGACAGGATCATAAACCAGTAGGATCTTTCTTGTTTGCAGGGCCAACGGGAGTGGGGAAAACAGAAGTCACAGTCCAACTTGCCAAGGTTTTGAATGTCAAATTATTGCGATTTGATATGTCAGAGTATATGGAACGCCATACTGTCAGTCGTTTAATCGGTGCTCCTCCGGGTTATGTTGGGTATGATCAGGGAGGATTATTGACCGATGCAATCATCAAGCATCCTCATTCTGTTCTGTTACTGGATGAGATTGAAAAAGCCCATCCTGATGTCTTTAACCTGCTGTTACAGGTTATGGATAATGGTACATTGACTGACAATAATGGTCGCAAGGCGGATTTCCGCAATGTTATTTTGGTGATGACAACCAATGCAGGGGTACGTGAAATACAGCGTAAATCCATTGGATTCACTGAACAGGATAACAGCCCGGATGGTATGGAAGAGATAAAACGGATTTTCACACCTGAATTCCGTAATCGCCTTGATAGCATCATCTGGTTTGATGCACTCTCTCCTGAAGTTATTCAGCAAGTTGTTGATAAATTTATCGTTGAGTTACAAGCACAACTGGATGAAAAAGGCGTCTCTTTGGAAGTCAGTGCAGCTGCCCGTCAATGGTTATGTGACAAAGGTTATGATAAGGCGATGGGAGCACGACCTATGGCCCGTGTCATTCAGGACAATCTCAAAAAACCCCTGGCGAATGAGTTGCTATTTGGCTCTTTGGTACATGGAGGCTCGGTCAAGATTAAACTTGATAAAGCTAAACATATATTGGTGTACGATTTTAAGAGTGCCCAAAAATCGAATAAAAAGAGATCAGAAGATGCTGTATTGTAACCATTAACAGCTACACCACAGGTGAATTTTGAAAAATATGATCACCTGTGGTGCTAAGGTATCTTAATCAGCGGCTACGGAAAGTGATTCGTCCTTTTTCCGGATCATATGTAGTTAGCTCAACTGTAACCTTGTCTCCTGTCAGGATGCGGATATAGTTCTTGCGCATTTTCCCTGAGATATGAGCAGTGACAATGTGTCCGTTGTCTAATTCAACGCGAAACACAGTATTTGGCAGTGTTTCTAAAACAGTACCTTGCATTTCAAAATTAGTGTCTTCTTTGGCCATCTAATCCTCTAAATGTAACAACCATAGTTTTTAACCGGCAAGATAATGCCGAAAAACCATCACTATGTAAAGGAATGTCGTATTTTAAGCCATCATTTTACATACAATAATATGATGGCTAATGACATTCCCACCATGAACAGCATTTATTTCTAAGAGATGATTATAAATCCAGCTTTTGTACAGACCAGCAGCCTGATTGCAATGACTGCTTTCTTAATTGATAAAGATGCTGGAGAAACTTTTCTCTCGGAATATTTTTAGCACCCAATGATTCTGTATGGTGATTTAATACCTGACAATCAAATAGTTGGCCACCATGACGTAAAAAATGGTGATAGAATGCGACAAAAGCACACTTGGAAGCATTCTCCATTTTGCTAAACATCGATTCACCACAAAATAGTGTACCGACACAAACGCCGTATAAACCACCCACAAGTTGATGGTCATACCAGACTTCAATTGAATGAGCTAATCCTTCTTTATGTAAGGTTTGATAACCTTTTTGAACATCTGGCCCAATCCAGGTACCTTCTTGTCGTTGAGCGCAATGATATATCACTTCATCAAAAGCATAGTTTACCGTAATTTGGTAAGTATGTTTGTGAATAAATCGACGTAGTGTTCGGCCAATATGCAATTCTCCTGGAATCAACACGGCCCTGGGATCGGGAGACCACCATAAAGGCGGTTCATCAGGCGAATACCACGGAAAAATCCCCCCATGATACGCTACTCGTAAACGTTCTGCACTTAGATCTCCTCCAAATGCCAATAAACCATTGGGTTCAACCAGCGCATTAGTGGGATGGGGGAATTCATATGAGTTACCCAGTTGAGCTATCGACATAAGTTGAATTACCTTTGCTCAGGATAGCTCTGTAGCTGATAAAATGGTTGCCGCTGATAAAATTGATAGTAACGCCCTTGTTGAGCCAGTAGCGCATTATGCTTACCTTGCTCGATAATACGTCCTCCATCCATAACGCAGATTTGATCCATGAATTGCAAGCCTGTGAGTCGATGGGTAACGATAATCAAAGTCTTATGCTGACAACTACGGCGTAGCAGCGACAGAATTTGCTGTTCTGTATCTGCATCGAGCCCTTCAGTTGGCTCATCCAGCAGCATTAAAGGGGCATTGTGCAATAATGCTCTGGCAATACCCAAACGACGCTGTTCTCCACCGGAAAGCTGACGCCCACCCTCACCCATCCAACAGTTTAGCTTTTTATCAGTGTCTAGCAAGTATCCTAAATCTACTTGTTGCAGTACGGTTGCTAATTCATCGTCACCAGCATCTGGTTTTGCCAATAAGAGATTTTCACGCAAAGTATGGCTAAAGACATGTATCCGCTGGGGAACGATAGACATCATTGAACGCAATGTTGACTCATCATAATGGGAGATAGGGTGCTGATTGAGTTGAATTTCACCGCTATTGACATCCCAGGCACGCGTCAATAATTGTAAAAGCGTGGATTTACCACATCCTGTTTTTCCCAGTAAAGCAATATGTTTGCCTGATGTCAGGGACAGAGAGATATTTTTCAATACTGGCTGTGGCTGACCTGGGTAGGTGAAATTAACATCTTTTATTTCAAGGCTAAGCTCACTATTCGCTTGCGGTCCATGAGAAGGAAAGGTGACTTCCGGTTTTTGGTGCATCAACTGAGAAACACGCGTCGCAGATGCAATGACTTGCCCCATGTGCTGGAACGCCACTGTGACTGGCCCAAGTGCTTCGAACGCAGCAAGGGTGCAAAATGTAAACAGTGCGATTAATGCGCCCGCCTGACTATTTTCTCCCACACCTGCCGCTGCTAGCCACAGTATTAGCGTCACTGTCATACCAGTGGAAAAAATCATGATAGCTTGTGAAAGTCCGGTCAAACTGGCTTGTTTTTGCTGGCTTTTTAACCAATCATTTTCAATCTCTGTCATGGATTGACGAAAACGTCTAAGTGCACCAAACACGCTTAATTCAGCTTGCCCCTGCAAGGCGCTGGTAAGTAATGTACGATACTGCCCACGTTGTTGGGTGATGTTTTTGCCATAAGGTTTTCCTGCATGATAAAACACGCAAGGTAATATCAGCAGTAGCCCTAACATAATACCGCCAATAGTATAGGCGAGGGTGATATCAAGGAAGCCCAGGCCGAATGTCAGAACGAGAATGACGACGAATGCGGCGAGGACAGGGGAAATAACGCGCAGATACAGGTAATCCAGTGTTTCGACATCTGCAACAAGCCTATTTAACAACTCACCTTGACGAAAACGAGCAATGCCTCCAGGAGAAAGAGGGAGTATTTTTTGAAACGCGAAAACACGTAAATGCGCTAGTACCCGGAATGTTGCATCATGGCTGACAAGTCGCTCACCATAACGACCAGCAGTACGAAAAATGGCCGCACCGCGAACGCCGGCGGCAGGCAGCATATAGTTGAACGTATATAACCCTGCGAACCCCGCCAGTGCTGTGCCAGCAAGGAACCAACCAGAGAGTGTTAGCAACCCAATACTGGCTAGCAGCGTTACAATCGCCAATAGCATACCTAAACTGATGAGAAACCAATGGCGGCGGTAAAGCGCGAGAAATGGGAGTAATACACGCATGATTAAAGCTCCACACTACGGTGAGATAACAAACGAGAAAATACACCTTGAGACTGGCTTAAAGTTTGATAATCACCTTGTTCAATAAGCAATCCATTTTCCATTACCCAAATCTGGTCATATGATAGCGTTTCTTCTAGCAAGTGAGTGACCAATAATGTGGTTTGTTGATGCGAAGCCTGATTTAAAGCCATCATCACACGCTGTTCGCTATGGGCATCAAGACTAGCGGCGGGTTCATCTAAGAGCAATAATTGGCAAGGATTTAACAACGCTCGTGCTACCGCAACCCGCTGGGCTTGTCCGACAGACAGACGAGCAGCGTTGTCACCTATCACTGTATTAATTCCATCTGGAAGGTCGTTAATAAACTCACTGACATAAGCCCGTTCCATCACATCACTGATTTGTTCTTGCGTTGCGTCATATTGACCAAGACGAATATTATCAAGCAGTGTCTGTTCTGGCAGGTGTGGGTTTTGCCCAACCCAACTTAAGCGTTCACGCCATTTTGTGAGATTGAGTTCACGCAATTCAATACCATTGATTTTCAAGGAACCATGATAAGGTAAGAATCCCAGCAATACATTGATCAACGAACTTTTGCCTGCCCCACTTTTTCCAACCAGAGCAATCCGCTGGCGCTTATCAATAGTAAAATTCAAAGGACCAGCAAGACGATGTCCATCGTGGGACATAATTTCCAGTTCGCAGGCCTCAATGGTAACGGGGGCTTTATCTGATAGTGTTTTCTCACCGCTACTTGCAGCCTGTTCTCCATCGCTACTAAGTAAGGTGAAGAGCGATTCTGCCGCTCCGACTGCTTGGGCTTTGGCGTGATAAAACGTACCTAAATCGCGCAGTGGTTGAAAAAATTCAGGTGCGAGGATTAACGCGAGGAAACCTGCAAACAACGTAACACCCACGCCATAGCTACCAAAGTGCAATTCTCCCAAATAGGAAAAACCAAAATAAACAGCAACAACGGCAATAGAAATTGCGGCAAAAAATTCTAAAACCGCTGAAGATAAAAATGCCATGCGCAAAACTTCCATGGTTCTGCGGCGAAAGTTCTCTGTTGATTCAGCAACTTGTTCAATTTCCGCTTCCCCTCGATGGAACAGGCGCAAAGTTTCCAAACCCCGGAGACGATCGAGAAAATTACCGCTTAATCGACTGAGAGCAACAAAATTGCGCCGATTGGCATCTGCGGCTCCTAAGCCCACCAATGCCATAAACAGCGGAATCAATGGCGCGGTTACAAATAAAATCAATCCTGCAGCCCAATTAATTGGAAATACAGTAACCAGGATTAAGATAGGAATCATCGTAGCAAGAGCAATTTGAGGCAGATAGCGAGAGTAGAAATCCTGCATGTCTTCTATCTGCTCCAGGATAATGGTTGCCCAACTTCCGGCGGGTTTCCCCTTAACCCACATTGGGCCAAGTTGTTCAAGTTTATCCAGTACCATATTGCGAATTTGTTGGCGTACAACTTTGCCACAAATAAATCCGACACGTTCCCGGACGGCATTGACAATCGCCCGTAATGTAAAAGTAGCAGCCAACATTAGAAATTGGTCGATAAGGTTTTCACGGGGAACATTGTCCATAATCAGGGCTTGTAGGATTGTCGCCAAGAGCCAAGCCTGGGAAATAATCAGCAATCCACTGATTAAGCCAAGTAACATTGATAAACGAAGCCACCGACGGGCAGGTGCAGTTTGCTGTTTCAGCCATCGAACAAGTTCAGATTGTCTTGTTTTGTCCATAAGAAAAAATTTCTGATTAGCGGGTGATGATACGGAATATCAAAACAAGCTGTATGTTACCTGTTAAAAAGCGCTATCGGAATAGCGCCTTGGGGAAAGATAGATTATTTGGTTGCCAGCCCATCAAGAAAACGTTCAGCATCCAGTGCAGCCATACAGCCTGTACCTGCTGAGGTGATAGCTTGGCGATACACATGATCCATAACATCTCCAGCGGCAAAGATACCTGGAATAGAGGTTTGAGTGGCATTACCATGCAAGCCCGATTGGACTTTGATATATCCGTTTTCCAGTTCCAGTTGGCCATCAAAGATACCCGTGTTTGGACTATGGCCGATGGCGATGAAAACGCCGGTAACATCCAGTTCTTCGGTATTGTCACTTTTCGTATCACGAATGCGGATGCCAGTCACACCCATATCATCACCCAGAACTTCATCCAACGTACGATCAGTATGCAGAATAATGTTGCCGTTCTTCACTTTTTCCATCATACGGTCAATCAGGATTTTTTCTGAACGGAAAGTATCACGACGGTGAATCAAATGTACTTCAGAGGCAATGTTTGCCAAATACAGTGCTTCTTCAACAGCAGTATTGCCCCCGCCGACTACAGCAACCTTTTGTTTACGATAGAAAAATCCATCACATGTTGCACAAGCAGATACACCACGACCTTTGAAAGCCTCCTCGGAAGGCAATCCGAGGTAACGGGCTGAAGCTCCTGTCGCGATGATTAAAGCATCACAAGTATATTCCTGATCATCACCAAATAAACGGAATGGTCTGTTTGTGAAATCAACTTTCTGAATATGGTCAGAAATGATTTCTGTTTGAAATTTTTCGGCGTGTTGGAACATGCGCTCCATCAAGCCAGGGCCAGTCAGCCCTTCTGGATCTCCGGGCCAGTTCTCAACCTCAGTCGTGGTGGTCAATTGACCGCCTTTTTCAACCCCAGTAATGAGGACGGGATCTAGATTAGCGCGGGCTGCATACACAGCAGCGGTATAACCAGCAGGACCTGAGCCAAGAATGATAAGTTTACTGTGTTTGGCTGTGCTCATGAATACCTCATTTCCATTATCTCATATTGCAGATTTGGGGATTGTAGGAGAAATAATAAGTTAAAAAAAGCGATTATCAGATAAAATATTCATGTTATTAACGATTTTACCGATAGATAGTAACTATGATGTAATCGTATTGTAAGAAACGATTGTTTAACTTTCTGAATTGAACGTCATTTATACATATGAGACATAAAACAAGCTATCAAAACGATTTACTGAAAATTTATTTGGCAGGTTGTTCTGATTTTTGTTCATTTACTTTGACAATCGGCTGTGCATTTGCGAAAACATCTGTGTAAGAGATAATTATCTCTCTTGCTAATCAATTGATTCTATAAAATAGACAAACTAGTGTGGGTGATTTTCTCATAGAATATAAAAATTGCCGTTAAGCTGTTTCTGAAAAACCTAGTGTTTTGGGAGCTAGTATCTTAAGAGATAGTATTCTGGGAAATGAAGTTTCTGAGAGACAATGTTCTGGTAAATCGTGTCGTATTCCTAATGGATTGCAAGTTGTGCAAGTTGTAGTGCGGCGGCAAGGGAACAAAACCTCAAGCGCATAGAAACTAATATGAGTGATGAGTGGCTGATATATGAGTAACTGAGTGATTGGGGTGAGTGAGCACAGCTAACATAGCAGCAACTTGGAAAGCAAAAGGGATAATTAATCGAATTCTGGGAGATTGTGGTCTGGGAAATTGTATTCTGGGAGATTGTTTCTAGAGTTGTAGTAGTCCTTAAACCTTGGTTACAGATTAAGCGTTAACCTTTGAAGACATCTTTTCCAGCTCAATTGCTTGAAAGAGATAGGGAAAATGTTTTAGGTGTAGGAATATTAAAGAGAGAGCAATAAGATGATAGATAATAAGAAGCGTCCAGGAAAAGATCTTGATCGTATAGATCGTAATATCCTTAACGAGTTGCAAAAAGATGGTCGTATTTCTAACGTGGAGTTATCCAAGAGAGTTGGTTTGTCACCAACACCTTGCCTGGAACGTGTGCGTCGTTTAGAGCGTCAGGGCTTTATCTCTGGCTACACGGCTTTGTTGAATCCTCATTATTTGGATGCATCATTGCTGGTATTTGTTGAAATTACGCTGAACCGCGGTGCAGCAGATGTATTTGAACAATTCAATACTGCTGTTCAGAAACTAGAAGAAATTCAAGAATGTCATTTAGTTTCTGGTGATTTTGACTACTTGCTGAAAACACGCGTGCCGGATATGTCTGCATATCGTAAATTGCTCGGAGAAACTCTGTTACGTCTTCCTGGTGTTAATGACACCCGTACTTATGTTGTAATGGAAGAAGTGAAGCAGAGTAATCGTTTAGTGATTAAGACTCGTTAAGCTTTCATCTAAAATGTACAGATGCAAAACAGGAAAAACTTAGGTACACTCCTGTTTATGCATACAGTTTCAACGCTGAGCTACCCTCAGCGTTGTTCCGTTTAATCAACAGAAAAACCTGGAGAGCCTTTCTTGAACCAGGAATATACAGAAGACAAACGTGTTAAGTTAAAGAAGATAAGCAGTGGCCGCCGGCTTCTGGAAGCCGTTCTGTTGGTTATTGCTATCTGTGCTGTGTACTTAATGGTAGTGCTTATCAGCTTCAATCCATCTGATCCCAGTTGGTCACAGACATCATGGCATGAACCTGTCCACAATTGGGGCGGCAGTGTTGGTGCTTGGTTGTCTGACACACTATTCTCGGCATTTGGTATTCTTGCCTATGCAGTCCCGCCATTTATGTTGTTAGGTTGTTGGAATGCTTTCCGTCAGAAAGATAGGCAAGAGTACATTGATTTCTTCACACTTGCATTACGCGTCATTGGTGCTTTAGCCCTGATACTGACATCATGTGGTTTGGCTGCCCTCAATATTGATGATTTAAATGATTTTGCTGCGGGTGGAGTCATTGGTAATTTGTTCAGCAACGCGATTCTGCCTTGGTTCAACATCTTGGGAGCAACCTTGGCTCTGCTTGGCATTTGGGTTATTGGATTTACATTATTTACAGGATGGTCATGGCTTACGATTGCGGAAAAAATTGGCGCAGTTATTCTGAATTCACTGAGTTTTGTCGTCAATCGTGGCCGCAATAATGCTGAATATGATGAAAATGATTTAGAGAATACGTTAGTTTCCGAACGCTCAGTTAGTGAACAAAAACATGCGGAGCATGCAGATAAACATGAAATGGTTATATCTACTGAAACGCTAGATGAAGATGATGTATTACTGACAGCGCCAACGTTAGCCGAATTAGCTAATACAGATCCAGCGTTACAGCCTGCACCAGTTTCTCCGACTGCTCCAGCATTGAATCAACCTCAGGAACAAGAACCTATTCACTATTCTTTTGAATTGCCAGATGATGACCAATCAGGTACAAATCCACAATCCGATGACTTTTCTCAGCCTATTTCAAATCTATCCACAAACAGTTCTGCTGGCACGAATACGCATTCACAAGATGATGTAACAGATACGTTTACTCTTTCTGCAAATGATAATGTCAATTTGAAAAATACAGCAGCGGATATTACGGGTTCTGCGGTTGTGACGAGAAATCCACAGATTAAACAGGGTATTGGTCCTGAAATGCCGCGCCCTAATCCTGTTAGGATCCCAACACGTCGCGAATTGTATGGTATCAAAGTGCCTTCTCACCGTTTGGCAGAACACATGCAACGGAAAGAAAAAGAGAGACAGAATGAACTGGTTGCAGAAGCTAATGAACAGCGAATGGATGCCCAACAGCAAGACATGTTGCGTCAGCAATTCCTCGAGCAGCAACGTGAGCGCTATGGTGCTGATTTTGAAGAAGGAAACAGAGAGTCAGAGTCTCGTGAAGCAAGTACGCTGATACATAAGCAACCAACGGTAGCTGATGAGTTTACGAAAAATAGCGTAGATAACCAGAACATAGACAAACAAATAGTAAACGAGCAGCCAATAGATGAACAAAAAGCACAGGAAGAAGCGTTGCGGATAGCATTTGAGCAACAACAACGAGAACGTTACCAAGTAAATCAACCTGAGCCTACTGAATTTGTATTTATGCCAACAGAGTCACAGACTCAACCAATTCAGGAGAAAAATATAGCGACTCCTCTTGATTTCCACGAATCGAGAAATCAGCCTACTTTTGTGCAGCAAGCGCAGCAAGCGCAGCAAGATAGCCTGTTCCATCCATTTTTGATACGCAATGATCAGCCATTGCCAAAGCCAACGACGCCGATGCCTTCTTTGGATCTTTTGGCAGAACCACCAGCGGAAGAAGAGCCGGTTGATATGTTTGCGCTTGAGCAAACCTCTCGTTTAATTGAAGCGCGTTTGAATGATTATCGCGTTAAAGCGGATGTTGTTGGATTCTCTCCAGGGCCTGTAATTACACGATTTGAATTGGATTTAGCGCCTGGGGTGAAAGCTTCGCGTATTTCTAACTTATCACGTGATCTCGCTCGTTCGCTTTCAGCGGTAGCTGTCCGTATCGTGGAAGTTATTCCGGGGAGACCTTATGTTGGTTTGGAATTACCCAATAAAAAACGCCAAACAGTTTATCTGCGGGAAGTTTTGGACTGTGAGAAATTCCGTGATAACCCTTCACCGTTAACCATCGTCTTAGGAAAAGACATTGCAGGGCAGCCAGTTGTGGCTGACTTGGGTAAGATGCCTCACTTACTGGTAGCAGGAACGACAGGTTCCGGTAAATCGGTAGGGGTCAATGCGATGATCCTCAGTATTCTGTATAAAGCGAAACCAGAGGATGTTCGCTTTATTATGATTGACCCGAAAATGCTTGAGTTATCGGTTTACGAAGGCATTCCACATTTATTGACCGAAGTCGTCACTGATATGAAAGATGCAGCCAATGCATTGCGTTGGTGTGTCAATGAAATGGAGCGACGTTATAAGCTGATGTCAGCTTTAGGTGTACGTAACATTGCAGGTTATAACGACAAGATCAAACAAGCCGAAAATATGGGGCGACCGATCCCTGATCCGTTCTGGAAACCAGGTGACAGCATGGATGCAACGCATCCTATGCTGAAAAAAGAGCCTTATATTGTTGTTATGGTTGATGAATTTGCCGACTTAATGATGACAGTCGGGAAAAAGGTGGAAGAATTAATTGCACGCTTGGCTCAGAAAGCACGGGCGGCAGGTATCCACTTAGTATTGGCAACTCAGCGCCCTTCTGTTGATATTATCACCGGGCTGATTAAGGCCAATATTCCGACACGTATTGCATTTACAGTATCCAGTAAAATAGATTCCCGTACCATTCTTGATCAAGGTGGTGCAGAATCATTGCTTGGTATGGGGGACATGCTTTATTTGGCACCAAACTCTTCCATTCCTGTACGTGTTCATGGTGCATTCGTGCGTGATCAAGAAGTGCATGAAGTTGTGAATGACTGGAAAGCTCGTGGCCGCCCTCAATATATAGACAGTATTGTCAAAGGGGGAGAAGACGGTGAAGGCAGTGTGGGATTTGATAGCGATGAAGAGCTAGATCCCCTGTTTGATCAAGCGGTTGAATTTGTGATCGAAAAACGTCGTGTCTCTATTTCGGGCGTGCAACGTCAATTTCGGATTGGATATAACCGGGCAGCCCGGATTGTCGAACAAATGGAAGCACAACAGATAGTGAGTGCACCTGGGCATAATGGCAATCGTGAAGTTTTGGCACCTCCGCCTCATGAACATTAATTATCACTGTGAAATGTAAACAGTATCGGCAATTGATGACTGATAATAAAACGAATTGAAGGTATCTCGCACATGAAAAAACTGATGTTGATTGGTTGTCTGATGATGGGAGTGAGCATAGGTTCTGCTTGGGCTGATGCGACGCAGGATCTGCAAGGGCGTTTGGGAAAGGTGAATAGTTTTCATGCCAGTTTTACTCAAACAGTGACTAGCGATGATGGTTCAACGGTCCAAAAAGGAGAGGGAGAGCTTTGGATCAAACGCCCTAATTTGTTTAACTGGCATATGACGTCACCTGATGAGAGTGTTTTGGTTTCTGATGGTAAGACGCTGTGGTTTTATAATCCTTTTGTTGAACAGGTGACGGCGAATTGGTTAAAAGAAGCAACGGGAAATACGCCATTTATGCTGATTGCACGTAATGATCCTGCCGACTGGAAACAGTACAAAGTTATGCAAAACGGTAATAGCTTTGAGCTGACGCCTCATAATGCCAATGGCAATTTAAAACATTTTTCAATTACCGTGACACCAGAAGGAACAATCCAAACATTTACTGCCGTTGAACAGGATGGGCAAAAAAGTGCTTACCAATTGAAAGGGCAGCAAAATGTAAACGTGGGTGCGGAAAAATTCAAATTTACCGTACCGGAAGGTGTCACGCTGGATGATCAACGCCAGTGAGGTTTAAGTGAACAATCTTTCTCTCGATTTTTCACAAAATGAATTTCAGCCACTGGCCGCAAGAATGCGGCCAGTCACATTAGATCAATATATCGGCCAGCAACATTTACTGGCGGAAGGAAAACCTTTGCCGCGAGCAATCCGAGCAGGTCATCTTCATTCTATGATTTTATGGGGACCGCCCGGAACAGGAAAAACAACACTAGCTGAAATTATTGGTTATTACGCGCAAGCTGATATTGAACGTATTTCGGCAGTTACTTCTGGTATAAAAGAAATTCGTGAATCCATAGAAAGAGCACGACAAAATCGTAATTCAGGGCGTAGAACCATCTTATTTGTTGATGAAGTTCATCGATTTAATAAAAGTCAGCAGGATGCATTCTTACCACATATTGAAGACGGTACGATCACATTTATTGGTGCAACCACCGAAAATCCCTCCTTCGAATTAAATTCAGCTTTGTTGTCACGAGCACGTGTTTATTTATTGAAATCACTTTCGGCGGCAGAAATTGAACAGGTGCTGATTCAGGCTATTAATGATACAGAGCGTGGCATTGGCGGGCAAAATATCGTACTACCGGATAATACTCGCCAAATGATAGCAGAGCTTGTGGCGGGAGATGCACGCCGCTCACTGAATTTGCTGGAAATGATGTCGGACATGGCAGAAACCAATGCGCAAGAGCAACGGGTTTTGACGTTGGAATTGCTGAAAGAAGTCAGCGGGGAAAGAAGTGCCAGGTTTGATAATAAAGGTGATCGATATTACGATTTAATTTCTGCTCTGCATAAATCAATCCGTGGTTCAGCACCTGATGCTGCACTTTACTGGTACGCCCGAATTATTACCGCAGGCGGTGATCCTCTTTATGTTGCCCGTCGATTACTGGCAATTGCTTCTGAAGATGTGGGTAATGCTGATCCACGCGGAATGCAGATCGCTATTACTGCATGGGATTGTTTTACGCGCGTAGGAGCGGCTGAGGGAGAAAGGGCGATCGCACAGGCAATTGTTTATCTTGCTTGTGCACCGAAAAGTAATGCTGTTTATATCGCATTCAAGGCAGCTATGGCGGATGCGCAAAACAAACCGGATTATGACGTTCCTGCCCATTTGCGTAATGCCCCGACTAAGCTGATGAAGGAAATTGGGTTTGGTGAAGAGTATCGCTACGCCCATGATGAAGCGAATGCGTATGCCGCCGGTGAAGTCTATTTTCCGCCAGAAATGCAACAAACACGTTATTATTATCCGACTGCCAGAGGGTTGGAAGGTAAGATAGGTGAAAAGTTAAACTGGCTCCTGGAACAGGATCAAAATAGCCCAATAAAACGCTATCGTTAATTTTCCTGATACGGTAAGGTTTATATTCAACAATGCCAAATTACAGCTAAAAGTTGTAGTTTTTGACGATTTTTCAATAACCATTTTTCAATAACAACAAGCACAGGACTAGCATGCTCGATCCAAATATACTGCGTAATGAGCTAGACGCAGTCGCCGAAAAACTGGCTCGCAGGGGTTATACCCTTGATGTGGAGACGCTGCGCAAATTAGAAGAGCGCCGCAAAGTTTTACAAGTTGAAACTGAAACCCTGCAAGCTGAACGTAATTCCCGATCGAAGGCTATTGGTGCAGCGAAAGCCCGTGGTGAAGATATTGAACCACTGCGTCAGGAAGTGAATCAATTGGGAGAAAAATTGGATTCAGCAAAAGCTGAACTGGAAAATTTACAGGCTGAAATCCGTAATATTGCATTAAGCATGCCGAATATTCCTGATGATTCCTCTCCTGACGGAAAAGATGACAATGATAACCTGGAAGTTAGCCGTTGGGGTGAACCACGCCAATATGACTTTGAAATCAAAGACCATGTATCACTAGGTGAACTGACTGGCGGCCTTGATTTTGCGGCTGCGGTTAAATTGACTGGCTCACGTTTTGTCGTAATGAAAGGGCAGATCGCTCGTCTGCACCGTGCCATCACCCAATTCATGCTGGATCTGCATACAGAGCGGCATGGTTATCTGGAAACTTACGTCCCTTATTTGGTTAACCATGATTCTTTATATGGTACAGGTCAGTTACCTAAGTTTGGTGAAGATCTGTTTCATACCAGACCATTGGAAGAAGAATCTGGCAGTCATTATGCCTTGATTCCAACTGCGGAAGTCCCGGTCACTAACTTAGTTCGTGATGAAATTCTGGATGAAAGTGTGTTGCCATTGAAGATGACGGCGCATACTCCTTGCTTCCGTTCTGAAGCAGGTTCTTATGGTCGTGATACCCGTGGCCTTATTCGTATGCACCAATTTGATAAAGTTGAATTGGTTCAGATTGTTCATCCAGAAAAATCCATGGAAGCACTGGAAGAATTGACTGGACACGCTGAAAATGTATTACAGTTACTGAATCTTCCTTACCGTAAGATGCTGCTGTGCACGGGTGACATGGGGGCAAGCGCAAGAAAAACTTACGATCTGGAAGTTTGGTTACCAGCGCAAAATACTTATCGTGAAATTTCCTCTTGTTCTAACATGTGGGATTTTCAGGCTCGTCGTATGCAAGCGCGTTTCCGTGGTAAAGATGACAAGAAAACTCAGTTGGTACATACATTGAATGGTTCTGGTCTTGCGGTAGGTCGTACCCTGGTTGCTGTGATGGAAAACTATCAGCAGGCAGATGGCCGCATTGAAATCCCAGAAGTATTGCGTCCTTATATGAATGGATTGAAATACATTGGTTAATACCACCTATTCTTAATAAAAAAGCGCCGCATGCGGCGCTTTTTTACGAGTGACTATCATAAGTCAACTTGTGACAGTTATATCATCTTTCTGAGTTTCTTTTTTATAAAAAACACTGCGATAGGAGATATAAGATGTTGCCAGGCTCAATGGAGCTGTGAATAGGATCCCTAAAAACAGAGGGATTGCAGAAATAAAGAACAAAAGATAGATAAAGAGAAGGAATAGTAGTACACCTAAGAGGTTTTTCCATATAGCACTGAGACTAATTGAAAGGGCTTTTCTTACGCTAAAATCTTTCAATATAACCAATGCGGGAGCAAACCAGAAACATGCAGTGGATAAGAACAAGGTAATTAGAGAGACACAGAAAGATAAAAATGACACTTGTGAATCATCACTAATGATCATTTCATCATAATTGCTATATAAGGAAAAATCATCAAAAATGACTTGAGAAAGGTCGTGTCCGTCTATCAGAACAGAAATAAGATTTCCCAATATTTTTATTCCACAAACAATGATACCGATTGCCAATAAATTACTACATTTATAGTGAAGGCCATAGAATAATTTTCCGAACTTAAATTTACCAGTCATTCTTTGCGTTTCGCAAATGGCAATAATTCCAGCAGAGAATAACGGATCCAGTAAATTAAGCAGGAGAAAGCCAAAGTCAGAAATGAAAAGACTTAAATTAATAACACCATAGATAATCCCTATCAACACCCACATACCAAGTTTGGGAGAAATAAAATCCCATGCATCACCTATCCAGGCAATGGCAGCACTTGCCCCAATTGCTTGGCCATTGGGAATAAATAGAGTATGTTCATCATCTGAGCTATTGTGCGATCTTTCTATATTTGGAGGTATACTTGTGTTATCCATTATTTTTCTCTTATATTAATAAGGGAACTTACTCAACTTATACTTTCATTCCAAGAAAAAATGTCATTGGATAGTAATAAAAAAGCGCCATAAATAGCGCTTTTTACATATAAATATTTATTGAAAAATATTTAGCTGATTAAGTGAGATTTTGTCTCTTGGGTTTCTGGGGCATAAAAAATGCTGCGATAAGTTGTATAATAGGTTGCCATATACATAGGGAAAGTAACAAGCAAACCTAAACCAAGTGGAATTGCGGAAATAAACATCAGAATACCCATCAGCAAGAAGAACAGGAAACCACCGAATAGGTTTTTTCTTACTGCACTTAAGCTCATTGATATTGCTTCACCAAATTTTAAATCATTAATGATAATCAGAGCAGAAGCAAACCAGCTAAATGCAAGGGAAACGATGTTAAAGAACAATATAACCAACATTGCCAGCATTAAACTAGAAAAACTGCCCATTAATAGCATCAGGTCTGCATCTTGTCCTGCCAAAAATATTTGAAGTAGGCTTGTCCCTCCAAGTATAACAGCAGCTATGACACCAAGTACATTTATGCCGAAGGCAAGCGCACCAACAGCAACCAATGAGCCGAACTTATTTTTAAACCCATAGAAAAGTAATTCTATGTCAAAATCACCCGCTGTTCGCTGTTTTTCACTGGCAGCAATAAATCCAGCAATAAATACTGAACTAAACAGAGCAGCGATAATACTGATGATAGGCATGAATTGTAAAGCTATCATTATGGCAAAATAGATTAAGGTTAGCAGTATCCATTTCATTGGCTTTGCCTTAAACATTTCCCATGCATTACCAACCCACTCTGTTGCCATCCCAGCTCCTACAGCACGACCACCTGGAATAAATGTATCTTTTTCCTTGCTCAGAGAGACGCTATTCTCTCCTGAGTTGAGATTCATATCTTGAGTATCCATATTTTTCCGATTTACTTTATTGAATAGAATTACTGAATTTATTTTTCTATATTATTGACACAAATCGTTATAGAAAACAGACGGATTATCATATAAAAATTATTAATCAACAAGTGTTGATTTTAATCCTTATTGGTGGAGAAAGAGATGTTTCTATCGGTAATAATAAATATGTGCGGTTTATTTTGTTAATTATACTAATGTGATTTTGGCTTAATTTTCTAATTTATCTTTACATAAAGTAAATGATTTTATTTTTGGCATCAGATATTGTGTGTTTTTAGAATAAAATATTTCACACATTATGAGTATACCAATCTAACTTCAAGATGCGTGTGATTTCTCCCCGCGAAGCGGGGAGAAATCAGGTTTCATAGCGTGTTGTAAATTGCAATTTGAAGTTTAATGCGTATAACTTGTTCTGATTTAAAGTTATTTTGATCATATCAGGTATATCCAGCCTGATATGATCAAAATTTGCAATAATTAATAGAAGGAACAAGCAATGTAAGAGGAAATGAATCTAATAGATCACCTGGTGCCCATAACTTCTTAAAATATCTTTTATCCTCTCCATTGTTTCTTTTGGAGGAGGTTTAACACTTTCCAGTTTATAGTCTTCACCCATGGCAATCCATTTATGTTTACCGAGTTCGTGATAAGGTAATAACTCTATTTTTTCAATATTTTTCATATCCTTGGTGAATTCACCAAGTAAATGAACGGATTGATCGTCATCAGACCAACCAGGAACAACAACATAACGAATCCAGGTTTTTTGATTGCGTTTTGCCAGATAACGTGCAAATTCGAGAGTCCGATGATTGGACACGCCAATTAATTTTTGGTGAATATCATCATTGAGCTGTTTTAAATCCAGCATCACCAAATCGGTAGCATCCAATAACTCATCGATCACCGGATCATAACGGCGAACAAAGCCATTAGTATCCAGGCAGGTATGAATGTCCTCTGCATGACAAGCCCTGAACCAGTCACGAACAAATTCTGCTTGAAGAATGGCTTCACCACCGGAAGCAGTGACTCCACCCCCTGAAGCATTCATAAAATGGCGATAGGTCGTTGCTTCTTTTATTAATTCTTCAACGGTTACGGTTTTTCCGCCATGGGTATCCCAAGTATCGCGGTTATGGCAATAGAGGCAGCGCATAAGGCAACCCTGGAAAAACGCGATAAAGCGGATACCGGGACCATCTACGGTTCCGCAAGATTCAAAAGAATGGATACGGCCAAGTACGGACATGAAAGGATTTCTCCAAAACTAGCAAGCTAATAAAGGCTCCAGGATTAAAGGAGCCTTTATTATTTGTCATTTTTAATAATTACATGGTTTGAGTAAATGTACGGGTGATAACGTCCCGTTGCTGTTCTTTAGTCAAAGAATTAAATCGCACCGCGTAACCCGATACGCGAATCGTCAATTGCGGATATTTCTCAGGATTTTCCATGGCATCCAACAGCATTTCGCGGTTCATCACGTTAATGTTCAGATGCTGACCACCTTCGATATTTGCTTCATGATGGAAATAACCATCCATCAGGCCCGCCAGATTTGCTTTACGGACTTCATCATCTTTACCCAGCGCATTCGGTACGATAGAGAAAGTGTATGAAATACCATCTTTGGCATAGGCAAATGGTAGTTTCGCCACCGAAGTCAATGAAGCAACCGCACCTTTTTGATCACGGCCGTGCATTGGGTTAGCACCCGGTCCGAATGGTGCGCCAGCACGACGTCCATCAGGAGTATTACCCGTTTTCTTGCCATAAACCACGTTTGAGGTAATGGTCAGTACAGACTGGGTTGGAACAGCATTGCGATATGTTTGCAGCTTCTGAATTTTCTTCATGAAGCGTTCAACCAGATCACACGCGATATCATCGACACGCGGATCGTTGTTACCGAATTGTGGGTATTCACCTTCAATGTTGAAATCAATTGCCAGGCCATCTTCATCGCGGATTGGGGAAACCTTCGCATATTTAATGGCAGATAATGAATCAGCAGCAACGGATAGACCTGCGATACCACATGCCATGGTACGGTATACATCACGATCGTGCAGTGCCATTAATGAAGCTTCATAGCTATATTTGTCATGCATATAGTGGATGATATTCAGGGCGGTAACATACTGTTTTGCCAGCCAATCCATGAAGTGATCCATACGTGCCATAACCTTGTCATAATCCAGCACCGCGTCTTTCATTGGCTCTTCTTTCGGCCCAACCTGCATTTTCATTTTTTCATCCACACCACCGTTGATGGCATATAGCATAGTTTTTGCAAGGTTTGCGCGGGCACCGAAGAACTGCATTTGTTTACCAACCACCATTGGGCTGACACAACACGCGATAGCGTAATCATCGCTGTCGAAGTCAGGACGCATCAGGTCGTCATTTTCATATTGCAGGGATGAAGTATCGATCGAAACTTTTGCTGCGAACTTTTTAAAGTTAATAGGCAGTTTTTTAGACCACAGGATGGTCATGTTAGGCTCTGGGGATGGTCCCATGGTATATAGCGTATGCAGGAAACGGAAACTGTTTTTTGTGACCAGAGTACGTCCATCTAAACCCATACCCGCCAGCGATTCGGTTGCCCAAATGGGGTCACCAGAGAACAGTTCATCATATTCTGGGGTACGCAGGAAACGCACCATACGCAGTTTCATGACCAAATGGTCGATCAACTCTTGGGCTTGTTGTTCAGTTAACTTACCTGCTTGGATATCACGTTCGATGTAGATATCCAGGAAGGTAGAAACACGGCCAAAGGACATTGCAGCACCGTTTTGGGATTTCACGGCTGCCAGATAGGCAAAATAAGTCCATTGCACGGCTTGTTGGGCATTGGTAGCGGGATTGGCAATATCATAGCCATATTTAGCTGCCATCTCTTTGATTTGACCAAGAGCACGATGCTGTTCAACGAGTTCTTCGCGCAGGCGAATGGTTGCTTCCAAATCTTCGCCATTTTCCAATTTTTCCTGTAGGGAAGTGAATTGGGCGAATTTCTCATCACGTAGGAAATCGATACCATACAACGCAACGCGACGATAATCGCCGATGATGCGCCCCCGGCCATAAGCATCAGGCAAGCCAGTCAATACACCAGATTTACGGCATTTCAGGATATCGGGGGTGTAAACATCAAATACCCCCTGATTATGAGTCTTACGATACTCAGTGAAAATTTGTTTCAGTTTTGGGTCCAGTTCGCGGTTATAGGCTTTACAAGAACCTTCAACCATTTTAACGCCACCAAATGGAATAATGGCACGTTTCAGTGGCGCTTCGGTTTGCAAACCAACGATTTGCTCCAGATCTTTTTCAATATAACCTGCATCATGAGAGGTAATTGTAGACGCAATGTCAGTATCAAAATCTAGCGGTGCATGGGTGCGGTTTTCGATTTTGATGCCTTCCATGACTTTTTCCCACAAAGCGTCTGTTGCTTTTGTGGCACCCGCAAGGAATGATTCATCGCCTTCATATGGGGTATAGTTTTTTTGGATAAAATCACGGATGTTGACTTCATTCTGCCAGCTACCCTCGTTAAAGCCTTGCCATGCTACTGAGAATTTTTCGTTTAACTCGGACATGATACTTCTACCTTTTAACAGTGGAACTTTTAAGAAACCTGACCTGGAGGCGAATTAATGTTTTTTGCCGCCACGTAAATAAATCAACCAATAGGTCAACCCAACCAATACCGCACCACCAATAATGTTACCTATCGTGACAGGGATCAGATTATCGGTAATAAAGCTTGAAACATTAAGTTGTGGAAATCGTTCAGGGGTTGTCCCTGTTTTTAGCCAAAATTCATCCGGTGCGAAGTTTTTGATGATGATCCCGAACGGAATTAAAAACATGTTAGCGATACTGTGTTCAAAACCGCTGGCGACAAACATGCCAATTGGCAGGATCAACGCGAATAACTTATCTATCAGACTGCGTCCGGCATAGCTCATCCAGACAGCAAGACATACCATCAGATTGGCTAAAATGCCCAGGCATACTGCCTCAATAAAGGAATGGTGCATTTTATGATCCGCTGTCTGCAATACATTTAGTCCCCAAGTACCATTGGCGACAGTATATTGGCCGGAATACCACACTAAAGCGACGAAAAACAGAGCGCCAACCAGATTACCGATGTAAACGTTAATCCAATTTTTGAACATTTGAGACCAGGTAATACGCCCTGTTGCTTTTGAAATGATCGTCAACACGGTGGAAGTGAAAAGATCGACACCACAGATAACGACCAACATCAAACCAAGGGAAAAACAGATCCCGCCCGTTAATTTAGCTAACCCATAAGGAATGGAAGAAGATCCTGTTGTTGCCGTAATATAAAAAACAAAAGCAATGGAAATAAATACACCTGCCATGATTGCCGATAAATAAGTCACTGCGGGATGTTTATTGACTTTATATACACCAATGTCATCAGCGATTTGTGCCATTACAGCAGGTGAAAATAAATTGAAAGGGCTGTCAGTTTTCATCCTAACACTCTCTTTATCCTTAATTAATCATAGCACGCATTGATAGTAACAAACGGGGATTGACCTGAATTTGATATGGATCATATTAGACCGAAAGTCTAATGAGAAATGGCAGTTTAAATGGAGTGGTATAAGATTAATGATATGATTTATAAAGAAAAATATTTTTTAAAATTTATAAAAATATTTTATATAAGCTGTTTTGGCCTTTTAGATCTTAAATAACTTTTCAAAATGGTAGGAGTGTCGAAGAAACTCAGTCCAATTTTTGCGAATTTTGATTTTCCACAAACAAAAAAGCAAAAGAGAGGACTGAGTCATGCTTATC
>NZ_JADEUG010000036.1 GCF_015163665.1 Xenorhabdus sp. BG5
ACTGTTAAGGTTAATTAGAACATTTAAGACAAGATGACAGGGTAGCTATTTTAACAGTTACCCTTTTCTTGTTTAAGGTAATGATTTCAGTAATTGATTCTGATGTCAAGTAAGGGAAAAACTTTACGGGACAGGGGATCGAAATTAGCCATTGTTTTCATCGCATCCCGATTGATGCAGGGCAGTTCACTCACACCTCCACCTCAATCCTGTCTGAGACCTGCCCTGTCTTTTTTACGCCGTTTTATTCATTCTCATCGGCATACTCATCAACAAAATCAGTATACAACCCCAGTTCCCGCTCCAGCGCTTTGCCCGTCACTTCCATATCAAGATCAATGTATTCCATCGTGGTCGCCACATTACGGTGCCCCAGTAATCGTTTCACCAGCGGCAGATTACGATCCGGCGATTTCATCAGGGTCGTGGCCAACGTATGACGAAAACGGTGAGGCGAGACCGCAAAATCACACTCTTTGGACAGCCGGCGGAAGAAAGAACGGAGCTGTTGTTTTTCCCGGTTAATATCGTATTTGTAACGGGAAAGCCGGCTTGGGTGCGGGACACTCAACCGGCTGAGATCGAAAATCGGATCGTGGGCTTTCGCCCCGGCAGCGATTGCCCTGTCCACTAATTTTGTCAGCCGGTGTTTAAGCGGCAGAATAATCGGTATTTCCCATTCACTGTGGTTTTTACTGCCTTCCAGCCCCAGTTCAATATAATTGCTGTCCAGATTGATATCCCTCAGACGCAGGTGCAGTAACTGGTTCTGACGCATGCCTGTAAAGCGCAATGTCGCCAGCACTGTTGACCAATACCAGGTCGGATACAGGGCACAACGCCCTCCCGGTGGGGGCATCCCGATGCTTTCTTCCTCAGCAAACTGGCCCATCAACAGATTAATGCGGTTTATCTGCGATTTGCTCAGAATCTTCTTCTTTTTCTTCTCTTTTTTAGTCACAGCGTTGTTAAACGGGTTTTCGGTGTGAGGCAGCAGTTTTCGCTCTATACCGAAATTAAAAATGGCCCGCAGATGAGCCACCTTATTATTTCAGGTATGGCTCGACTGCTTTTTTTCCACCAGAAGGTCGCGCCGCCACCGCAGCACATCCCGGTGAATAACCTGTGCCGGTGAGGTGGCTTCGCCCATAAACCGGATAAAACCCCGTGTGACCTTGCGATAACTCCATTCGGTATCCGGTCGCAGGATATGTGAAAAAAAGTACTCTTCTAATAATTCGTCCCAACTGAGGGTGTCTACGGTGTGCAACATGTTATTTTTTCCTCGGCTCATCCTGCCGTTTCCTGTCCAAAAACAATTCGCGGCAATAAAATACAAATAACCATTTGAATTATTTACCTTTAAATGATGAATACAGGTGACAGTCAGGGGCAATACTTTCTTTCTCCCGTCCCGGTCGTTTGGTCAGTTTCGGGTCGGCGTGGTGACTTTTTCCCTGATTTTGCAGCGAGGATGCATCCGGTGACTGAAATAAGGCTAATAAGGTCAGGGTATCGTCAGACACCGATGGCAGTGGGGTTGTGATTTCACTGGCAGAAGGTGTGGATGTCGTTTCCGGCACCAAATTGCCTTCGGCAGAGAACGCCGCCTCCTTCTCCTTCGCCGGAGACGGAGACACTGCCTGTTTTATCCATAAAGGAGAATGAACCTGCCCGGCGGCCTCCTGAAGCAATGTATCTATCAACGGGACAGTGGAGGGACGTCCGTTGAGATGCTGCATCAGACAGTGCCAGACCTCCGGTACGGTCACCAGCCACATCATGGCTTTTTCCGGTAACAGACAGGCAGCCAGCAATACTTCCTGCGGAGCCGACGGTATGTTCTCCGGAGCACGAAAACGGAAACGAAACGGTTTGTCGGGGATACCGATGCCCGGTTGCCAGACACGCCCGTCTTCCAGTTCCCCTTCGAGCTGCCGCAACAACGGCAGGTGGTAAAACAACGCCGCCCAGAACACCACCGCCTGCCATAAAACCCCCTGTGCGGCCTGCGTTTCCGGTGCCACACCCGGCGGTAATAAATGCCCCTTCGCTAACCGCACGGCGCAGGTGGTAAATTGCAGTGTCAGGTCAGCAAATCCGCCACTGCCTGACCACGTCCCTTCCGGAGCGGCGGGGATCTGCTGAACACTGCCCAGCAATTGTTTAATCGGAGCGAGATAAAAACGCTGATACAACCCTTCAGGCAGCGTACTGTTTTGCCATAATTGTTGCAGACACTGGCGGCGCAAGGATGTTGCCAGTAATACATCCGCTGTTTGTGGCAGGAAATACCCCCGATTGTCGCGAAGGGTTTCCGCTTGTTGTCCGGATGGTTTTGATGGTGTCACAGGCGGGCGGGCAAAATGGGATTTAAAACGTGCCAACATGGACTTTTCCTCTTTGGGTTCAAATTTAGCCCAGTGTCGGTCAATCCCACGCTGAAACAAGGCGAAACTCTTTTTGCGAAAATGAAAATTGTTTGTATGACTTACACTTAAGCGTAAAAAAGCGCCCCGAAAGGCGCCATGAGTCGGAAGCAGAGTCAATGTGAAAAAAGGGTCATGCGGCTTGTTCATAGGCCTGCAAACGCTGTGACCAGTTGCCCAGATAATGGGCCGGTGTGTAGCGGGTTCGTTTACTGCCGGGATCATTCAGCACATCACCGATAGTGACCGCTGCCGGAATACCGGTCAGGGAAAGCTGGATATAGGCCATCACCGCCGCCAGCGGGTCGATATCAATCGCAGACACCCACATACTGGACAGCGGATCATGTCCCTGCTCTCTTAATACCTCGGCGGCTGCCAACATCATACAGGCCGCACCGCAGCAAGATTCATGAAAGGTGACAAACGGCTGGGTCTGCAACAATTCAGACACCTCACTTAACTGTAATTGTGCCATCATTCTGGCCACACCCCAGGGTGTAAAGAACTGCTGAAGACCTTTATTGCCCAGTTCCAGCTGCATAAACACACTGCCGAGAAAATCACAGGGGGCTTCTGCCAGCGCCAGTACGGTCGTTGAGAACAGTTCCACAATCCGGTCAATATCTTCCCGTTCATACTTGTTGATGGTTTTCAGATAGAACTGCTCCAGTTCCTCACTGAAACAGTATTTATTGTGAATGGCTGCCATTGCACAGTTGCAAAAATCCTGAAAAACCCGATAACGGGGACGGTAACGGGCGGTTTGGTTAAACAGCGAAATAAAGTCTTTTTGGTAGTCAGGGCGAGAGGCCATAGCGTGTTTTCCTGATAAAGAAAAAAAGGAAAACACGCCCCGAAAGGAGAATGTGTTTCCCCCTTTCGGTTGAAGTAAAGATAAATGGATACTGCGTTGAACAAAAGTTACTGCCCGACGGCAAGCGCAGGCAATGCCAGTGCCGGTTCGGTTTTGTCTCCGTTAACCAGATACAGTGCCGGACGGTTTTCGTGCCCGGCCTGCCCGTTATGACTGTCTACATGTTCACCCTGGTCATAACAATCATAGCCTTTGAGGCTTCCTGACGGGTCGCTGTACCAGTGACGGATTTCACAATCAAACACCGATGACAGTCCGCCCATCAGTTCCGCCGAAGGCGGTGCCCATGGCGTGTCAAAACGCACCGTCAGACTGCTGACATTACGCCGTTCCCAGCGGACATGATGACCGAACGGCCATTCCAGTCCATAGTGCTCACCGTAAAACTGCGCCATGGTGGCCATCCCTTTCAGCAAGCCACTGTTGCCGTTAATCTCCGGAGCCAGCCGGGTCGGTCGTATCATCAGCATATCGCAGGGCTGGGCGGCCGTCGGGTAAACCGCCAGCTTCTCCCAGCACGCGCCGATATCAAGGCTATCAGACCAGCCCACCACGCCGAACCAGTCGGTATACTGGCGGGTCAGCAGGCGGGTGATAATGTCACGCGCTGATGCCGTCACATTCTCCCAGCGCAGCAGGCTTAAGCCTGACTGGCGGTAGAGACTGTCAATCCGCTTCATGTTTTCTGTGGTTAGCAACACATTATCCTGCAACAACGCCAGCCACTGTTCAAATGCCAGATTCTGCGCAGTCGGGGCTGCCGTGCCCCGTACCAGTTCCGGGTAAGGGGTGTAGATTTGCGGTTTGGTGGGTTTTAATATCCCCGCACAGCCGGCCAGAAACAGACGGAGGCTCTGCAATACAGCCTGACGGTAACGGGGGAATTCTTCCCCACAGACCCATTGCTGCATCACATCGATACAGACGGATTTACCGGTGACGTCCAGTTGATTGGTGATCCATTCTGCCATGGTTAATTTCCTCACTTTGATGATAAAAAATAAAAAGGAGGAACCGCGCCATCAGGGAGCACGGTTCCCCGATGGGTAATGAAAAAAATTACTGTTTATCCTGCCCGAAGAGCAGGGGTGCCAGACCGCTGTCAAAAATGACCGTCAGCTCATCATGAATACCCAGATAAGGACTGTTGCGAGGGATATCCTCCGGGTTCAGCCAGGTCCGTATCCTCCAGACCCAGGCCAAAATGGCGGACCAAAAGCGCATCGACAATGACATGCCAGGCCGTTAAACGTAAAGGTGCCATGGTGATACCACTCCTTCACACGCTCACGGTGGTGCCGTGCCGGAGAATATCCTGCACTTCGTGATGCTGCTGATAATCGGGCGACACCACATGCAGCGAGAGTAAATTCGCCTCATGCCACAGGACTCGCGCCGCTTCTGCATTCTGCCAGCTCAGTTCAAACGTGGCCGACTGACACAAGCGCAATTGTTTCTGCTCCAGCGACAGACGTTCTGACGTCACTGTGACCGGCTGTGCCCAGACAATCTCGTCATAAAATCGACCACCGAGCACTTTGTTATCTTTGGTGTCATAAATCATCACCGTGAGTGGGAAAAACGCCCGCCGAAACTGACCGGAAGGCATTGCCGGTACCGGCCAGTCCCCCATCAAATGGATGACTTTCAATCGTTGTACCGCTTCGGTGATGGAGGCAGTTTCACACACGGTCAGGATTTCCTCTTGCAGCGATTGTGCCCGTTGGGAATGCTGCATCAGGCCGGTGACCTGTACGGTAAAAATATCTTCCTGCGAAGCCGGTATCGTACTCTCCGGCGCAGGTAAAAAAATCGGGGTCATGGTGTGGCTCTCCTTGATTTGACGTCAATAAAAGACAACACCCGCCCAATACGGGAAGGTGTTGTCGGCTCCCCGGTCAGGCGCTAAAGATGAGAATTAACAGCCTCATGGGCTGATAACGTCAGTGGTGATTCTTGTTGTTATGAATAAGTGACGAACTGATGGTTTCTTCTTTGGGCTGTAACGCGAGTACGGCGCGTATCAGTTCGGTTTCCGGATGGCGTAGCGCGTATTCCCGCAGTTCGCAGAACCGGAATGCATCGGCATTCGGCTCATCCAGCTCGGCGATACGGGCAAATACAATCGCGGTAACAGCCAGACCGAACGCATCTGCGGACAGCGTGGCCGTTAATGTCGTCTCCGGCAGATAAACCGAATAGGTTTTTGCCGCGGTGGGTATCATATACGCCAGGGATCCAGACACGTTCCGGCTGCTCCACTGCTCAGGACGATACTCGCCACACAGCTGTGAGGCGGTATTCGCCAGCAGAAAACCCAGAAACAGCCGTTCCAGCGGAGTTTTGTCGGGAAACACGACCAACAGTGCAAGCCTGTCCAGCATAATCAGTTCATGATTTGGCATCACGTTCTCCCTCTAAACCCAACGCCGCCCGGATATATTGCGCCTGAGGATGTTGCAGCGCATATTTACGCAAGGCGTAAATCCGCGCAGCGTATCCGTCCGACTCCATCAGAGCTGTCAGATAACCCAAGACGTTCAGGGTCACCATCAGCCCAAAGGCATCGGCGGAGACTTTGCCTGTAAAATCCGTCGTTTCTACGTTGAAAACAGCGAAATCCGACCGTGCCGGCACGACATAGGCGATGCTGTCTGACACTTTCCGGTACTGCCATCGGTTAAACCAGTCATCATCACAAAGCACCGCAGCGGCTTTATTGAACGTGTGCTCCAGCAGCATCCGCTCCAGTGAACTGGTGTGCGGAAACAGGTCAGCAAAAGGGGCGTGTTCAGCCGCATGCACCGTGGCCGAGGGGATATGTTGTTGCATGGTATTCTCCTGATAAAATAACGGAGAACACCCACCCAATGGGAAATGTGTTCCCCGTTGGGTGACTGGCTGATTAGCCATCATGGATGTGATTAAGAAACCTTCATCGTCATCAGACTGACGATATCTGCTTCCAAAGGGGCGCAGATGTACCACACTGTCGTGTACTCCCTTGCAGGCTACGGGAGTGTGAGTGTCGCTGCCCGGAGGTGATCCTTACAAGCGACCGGATCATGGATAAGTCTGACTACGCTAACCAATGGAAACAGTACGATCAAGCGGTAATTCATTTTCTGATACTGAAAATAATGTCAAAAGTGTGATGTTATTCATTTGAATTGATTAGAATACACGCTGCCACTCAAATTTCAGAGTATGACCAAATGCGTTAACGCGTTTCTGGACAAAACCAAGCTATATACCTTTTATAATACAGCAGTTTTGTTGGGATACCTAAAGTTTCAACCGCCTGCGGGACGGATATAGTCCTGTTCAACAACTAGATTGCCTGTTTCTCTTTAAAGTTATCGGTAAATTTTGAGGGATGATTTTCTTTTCATAAAGATACCTTAATTAAAGTCATTCTATTCCTTTACCAAAGTGTCCTAATTTATTCAATCATAACACTATTTTTAATAACTTATTGATAAGTCATTTCATGATACTATTTTGTTGAATTGAAAAAAGCCAGCATGTTATTCCAGCCACTAAAGAAACAATGATGATCAAACTCCAGGTGCTCACATATCCATCTGATTGAATATAAGCACCGATTAAAATATAGGTAGGCATAAGAAGAACGTGTCTGATTGTTGTCAATATCCCGCTTATACGCCCGCGATGGCTGCTTGGAGAGTGATTAGCCAAATATACACCCTCTTTGGTTAAAAGTAGAATTTCTCCAATAGCAAGGAAAAACCACGCTATAAACTGCATACTGACTGAACTATAAAATAGTATCAAACTATATCCTAGTGCAAAAATAAAACCGGAGATGGAAAGACTTTTAATGTCGCATAAATTTGACGTTAACCTGATTATTGCCGGTGTAATAATAACCACTAAAATGCTTACAAATGTCATTAATTGTCCGTATAAAATTGGACCTTGCTTGTCAAATATATGGCTTAAATAGAGGGGAGTAGTTATTGTCATTTGATTTAAGGCAAACCAAAGAAAGGTACACAAGACCCCGAAAATAAGTAATCTGGGTCGCTCCTTAAACACTTTCCATACTGAACCGTCAGTCGCTTTTTCAAGTTCTGACAGCTCTATGTCACTGGTTTTATGATCGCGAATGTGATTGCTTACACCGAATAAAACGATGAGAACAGCGATTAAGCTCGCAATCCCATTTCCCCAAAAAACCCAGGCTGTAAAGTTCCAAAAAAGGTAGCCAGCCAATATAGGTCCAATGCCGGAGCCTAAGCTGTATGCAAGGTAACTTAATGACATGACAGCACTGCGATTATTTGGAGACGATATACCTGCAACAAGTGCATTACTGGCAGGAATAGACACGCCATAGAAGGAATAGCTTAGAAAAAGTAAAACAGGCAGCATCACAGGCCAGTCTGAAAAAAAACCGCTAACGATTAGAACCAATGAACCGGCAATTTCTCCATATACCATCACTCTTTTATGCCCGAAAGAATCGGCTATTTTACCACCAATAAGACTACCTATAAGGAAAAGCGCAGTTATTCCCATAGCTAACCCACCGGCTATTGTTGTTGAGTACCCAAGTTTTTGTGTTAGCAAAAGAATAATGAATGGTATAATAAAATTTCCAAGACCAAGAACAAATTTTGCTAATGCAATAAAATATATATCTTTAGGTAATCCTCGGTACATCAATAATGGCGTAAAAAGCTTCATGGGTATTTACATTTCCCTATTGTTTGAAAAATTGCTTTATTGGAAAAGGAAGGAATCAACGTTAAGAATTTTATGAGAAAAGGTAATGATAACATACATGTTAAATGTACCATGCTAAATATCATATGATTTCAGTTCAGGAAAACAAACAAAAATATCAACAAGTATAATGAATTTCGTGATGATGATTGATTATATGACATCTCAATATCTAAAATTAAAAAATATTCACTAACAATAAACTAACTAGTGTTAATACTGTAATATAATTGTTTTTGTGTTTATTAAAATATATCTATTGTGAATTTAAAGTTAAGACTATTAATAATGATATAAACCTCAAATAAATCAATATCAAACATGTGATAAAGTTAAAGTGGTCGCAAGAAAAAACGAGTTAATGATTGCTTCGGTTTTTAAATCTTCAATATTTGGTGTTCTTTTTGATATGATTAACATGAGGAATTATAAATGAAAAATGATAAGGTGATGACTTCGGCAAGCGGACGTGATAGAAAATATTTATCGGTATCAAAAAAACACATGCGGCCAGATCATCATACTCCTGCAAACCACCATGTATCAGTATATTATAAACTAAGTGGCATTTTAAATGTTGAACTATTGCACCAGGCCTTAAATATTTTATTGATTCGGTATGATGCATTATTATCAACATTAGTTGAAGATGATCATGAACCAGTGATTAATACTCTGAGCAAAAATATTGAAAGCCTTTTTCTAATTTCTGATATTCGCACCTCTGATGACAAAGAAAATAAGGTTGCTCAGATTATTGATAACACACTTAACACGTCTTTTAACCTTGCTAAGGGCCCCTTGTTAAGGGGTTTATTAGTATTATTGAAAGAGGATGAATATATCTTTTTGTTAAATCTCCATTCTATTATTGTTGATAGCTTATCTGTTAAAATTTTAATTAATGAATTATGTGTCATTTATAATGACCTGCTGAATAATCGAACGCTTTCTTTACCTCTTATTGCTCAACACGAAGCTAATGAAATTAGCTGGACTGAAGAACGGATATCAATACAACGTGAATATTGGCAGCAACAACTTGCTGATGCCCCTCCTTTACTCACCTTACCGACAATATCCCCCAGACTTAATCAGTTATCCTCAAAAAGAGATACCTGTTCGTTTACTCTCGATAAAGAATTCACGAATCAGCTTAAACAAATTAGCCAAGAACACGGAATAACACTATTAGAGACAATTATGACGGCTTGGGCGATTGTGCTTCATCGCCTTTCAGGGCAGGACAGTATCATCATAGGGACCTCCTTTACGAATAGAAATATAACAGGTACAGAAAAAACGGTGAGGCCCTTAGCCAATATTTTACCAATTCGGATTGATATTGATGATAATGCCACCGTTGCAGAACTGTTTGCACAGGTAAATCAGACTGTTATTGATGCGCAAAATAATCAAGATATTCCGTTTAAGCACCTTATTGAAATCATCAATCCGGGATCTCATGTCGCTGATTCACCTATTTTTCAGGCTATCATGACCTGGCCAGATTTTTATGATAGAGAGTTTGAACTGGAGGGAATTAAAACGTCACCCATGGGTTACAGATCTAATTGCATAAAATCAGAGATTGAGCTGTTTATATTCCACCGAGATGATGAGCTTGTCGGGGGAATAACCTATGCTACAACACTGTTTGAAAAACAAGCTATAGAACGCCAGATAAATTACTGTCTTACTGTGTTACACACTATTACAAACAATGTGACTCAGCGCCTTAAAGATCTCGATATTCTGTCAGCAACTGAGAAAGAACTATTATTAAATCAATGGAATGACACCGCGGGTTATTACCCTTCAGAATATTGTATCCATGAATTACTTGAGCAACAGGTGACAAAAACACCAAATGCACCTGCATTGGTATTTGATGATCGTATTCTGAGTTACGCTGAATTGAATCAACAGGCTAATCGCTTAGCCCATCGGTTGATTGTTGAAGGGGTAGTGCCGGATAGTTGCGTAGCTATCTGTGTTGACCGAACACCCCTGATGGTTATTGGTTTGCTGGCAATACTCAAAGCGGGCGGGGCTTATGTGCCGCTTGATCCCAGTTATCCATCAGCACGTCTTCATTATATTCTTGATGATGCTGCTCCTGTTTTACTATTACATGATGGTATCGGTGCAGATAAGTTGTATGACATCTCTGCGACAAAAAAACAGTTGGATATTGGTACTGTTCTGTCAGAGGACGTTGAATTATCGGCAGAGAATCCCTGTGTTATGGGACTCAGTTCACGTAATCTGGCCTATGTTATCTATACCTCAGGCTCAACCGGCAACCCGAAAGGTGTGCAGAATGAGCATCGCAGTGTGATAAATCGGTTGTATTGGATACAGCAAACTTATCAACTCACCCCTGATGACGTGGTTTTGCAAAAGACCACGTTTAGCTTTGATGTTTCTGTTTGGGAGCTGTTTTGTAGCTTCATGAGTGGTGGCAAAATGGTATTGGCCACGACAACACAACAGAAAAACCTCTCTCAGTTAATTGAACTAATCAGCCAGGAAAAGGTAACCACTCTGCATTTTGTGCCTTCGGTGTTGACCGCATTCTTAAAAGAACCGGATGTGGCCCGTTGCTTAACGCTAAAACACCTGTTTTGCAGTGGCGAAGCGTTACATCCTATTACAGTGAAGCAGTGCCAGGCATTGATGCCTTGGGTCAGGATATACAATTTATATGGCCCGACTGAAGCTGCGATCGATGTGACATACTGGCATTGTCCCGATCATTTTGAGGGCCAGATGGTGCCGATAGGTAAGCCTATTACCAATTCCCGTATTTATTTATTAGATAACCAACAACGGCCGGTCCCTTTAGGGGCGATTGGTGAATTATATATTGGTGGTATCGGTGTTGCCCGCGGTTATCTGAATCGACCAGAGCTAACAGCAGAACGGTTTCTGACAGATCCTTTCCATTCAGAACCGGATGCCCGCATGTACCGTACCGGCGATTTAGCACGTTATGATAATGACGGCAATATTGAATATCTTGGGCGTAATGACCATCAGGTCAAAATTCGTGGTTTTCGTATTGAGTTAGGTGAAATTGAAACTTGCCTTGAAATCCATCCGGCGGTGCAGCAAGCGGTTGTTGTTTCCCATACAGAGAATGGGGAGGATAAACGGCTGGTGGCTTATATCGTCTTGGTGCAAGGTAATGAATCTGATCAGATTACGGCAGAATTACGTCAATATCTGTTGTCTGTACTACCTGAATATATGGTGCCGGCTGCGTTTATGGTGATGACACATTTCCCACTGATGCCTAATGGTAAACTTAATCGAAAGGCACTCCCGGCACCAGATACCACCGCTTATCAGCGTCAGTATTATCAGCCCCCGCAAAGCGAAACAGAAAACCTGTTGGCAGAGATGTGGAGCCAATTACTGAGTATCAATAAAATCAGTCGATTTGATAACTTCTTCGCACTAGGTGGTCATTCGTTGTTAATAGTACAACTAATGGGATTATTGCGGGAGAAAGGCTATACCGCCCAACCTGGGGCGCTGTTTTCCAGCCCGGTACTGGCAGAGCAGGCCGCTTTGCTGACAAAAATGGATGATACCTTTGCTATTCCGCCAAATCTGATAAGCCATGAGTGTGAACGGATCACGCCGGAAATGTTACCGTTGATTGATATAAAACAGGCAGACATTGATAGGCTGGTCAGTCAGGTGCCAGGGGGAATCGCCAATATTCAAGATATTTATGCCCTGTCACCATTACAGGATGGCATTTTATTCCACCATCTGTTGAGGGAAAAAGGCGACCCGTATCTGCTAACCAATCGGATAATTTTTGATAGTCGATCGTTGCTGGATCGCTATCTGGCCGCAGCTCAAAAAGTAGTTGATCGTCATGATATCTTGCGCACCGCTTTTGTTTGGCAAGGGTTATCAATCCCGGCTCAGGTGGTTTGGCGTCAGGCGCTTTTGTCCGTGACTGAGCTGAAATTAGACCCCGCTGATGGGGCCGTCCATGACCAGCTTATTCAACGTTTTGATCCGCTTCATTATCGTCTTGACTTGGGGCAGGCACCACTGCTGCGTTTTGTGGTAGCCCAGGAAGCGGATGGCCGTTGGGTAGCATTACAATTGTTGCATCATCTGGTTGGCGATCATGTAACGATGGAGGTGATGAACCATGAAGTTCAGGTCTGTTTTGCTGAACAGGAAGATAGCCTGCCTGCTCCAACGCCTTTCCGCAATCTGGTTGCCCAAGCCCGATTGGGTGCCAGCCAGACAGAGCATACCCGTTTCTTTACCGATATGTTGGCGGAGGTGGAGGAACCAACGTTGTCATTTGGGGTAACGGAAGTACATAGTGATGGCTCTCAAGTGATGGAATATCACCAGATGCTGGCGGCCGCATTGAATGATCGTTTGCGTACTCAGGCCAGACGGTTAGGAGTGAGTTTGGCTGCCTTGTGCCACCTTGCCTGGGCGCAAGTGTTATCGCGTACCAGCGGGCAGGAAAAAGTGGTATTCGGTACTGTGTTGTTTGGACGTATGCAGACGGGGGAAGGAGCTGGCAGCGGGATGGGATTATTTATCAATACCTTGCCGCTGCGTTTAGATATCAATGAGACTCCGGTACGGG
Source organism: Xenorhabdus sp. BG5 (assembly GCF_015163665.1). Taxonomy (GTDB): domain Bacteria; phylum Pseudomonadota; class Gammaproteobacteria; order Enterobacterales; family Enterobacteriaceae; genus Xenorhabdus. The sequence continues at coordinate 12,689 of NZ_JADEUG010000036.1, forward strand.
ATAGTGTCCGGGCAGTACATACCCGACTGGCCGGATTACTGGCACACGAACATGCTTCACTGGCATTGGCTCAGCGTTGCAGCGGAATTGCCAGTGGCTTGCCGCTATTCAATACCTTGTTGAACTATCGGTATAACTTACTGCCGGAAGGTTCGGATGAAATCTTGGATGGCGTTGAATTCCTGGGTGAACAGGAACGTACTAACTATCCGTTTGCCTTGTCAGTGGACGAGTTTGGTGACGCATTGGGCCTGACTGCTCATGTCGTACAGCCGTTTGACCCGGCAAGAATATGCAGTTATATGCAACAGGCACTGGAAAGTTTGGTGGAGGCACTTGAACAGGCCCCGGAGACACCAGTACGGACATTAGAAATTCTGCCTGAAACTGAACGGACGTTATTGTTGAAAACCTGGAATGCGACGGAGACAGAGTATCCTGATTCGTTGTGTATTCATCAATTATTTGAACAGCAAGTGGAGAGAACTCCTAATGCAACAGCGTTGGTATATGAAGAACAGACGCTCAGCTATGCGGAATTGAATGCCCGTGCTAACCGACTAGCCCATCAACTGATTGCATTAGGTGTTGTACCAGAGCAACGAGTAGCCCTTTGTGTCACACGGTCACTGGCTATGGTGGTGGGATTGCTGGCGGTGCTGAAAGCGGGTGGGGCATATGTACCACTGGATCCTGCCTATCCAAGTGAACGTTTAGTGCATATCTTAAATGATGCAGCCCCGTTAGTGCTGTTGGCTGATAGGGCAGGACAAACGGTGTTGGGGAAGAAAGTACTTGCCGACTTTATGGTTCTTGACCCCAATATTCTGCCTGACCAGTTGGACGATAATCCATTAGTTGTGACATTAATGCCATATCATCTGGCATATGTGATTTATACTTCCGGCTCTACGGGGATACCTAAAGGGGTGATGGTAGAACATCAGGCGGTTTACCAGCGTATTCTGAGCCTTAGTGAAATCTATACAGTCACGCCCCAAGACCGGATACTGCAATTCTCATCGTTTTCATTTGATGGGTCTGTCGAAGAGTTTTTCTCGTCATTATGTAATGGCGCCACGTTGGTGATTCGTGAGGATAACTGGTTGTCTTCTATGCAAGAATTTATTGCCTTGACCCAACAGTACCGTATTACAGTCATGCCTTTGCCAACCCTGTTTTGGTCTGAATTAGCCACCAGAGATATTACATTACGGCTGCCGGATTGCCTCAGATTAATAATTATTGGAGGTGAAACGGTAAGAAAGAAAGCTATTCAGGATTGGTTTACACGTGGAACTCATCATCCACTGTTATTGAATACTTATGGCCCGACTGAAAATACCGTAGTTGCAACTTATCAAGAAATATTATCCCCGAAAGATGTTTGTTCAATTGGCCGGCCAGTAAGCCATTCTTGTATTTATTTACTGAACAGAAACGGACAGATCGTGCCATTAGGTTGCATTGGAGAAATGTATATTGGTGGTGCGGGTGTAGCCAGAGGTTATTTGAACCAGCCAGTACTGACGTTTGAACGTTTCTTGCCTGACCCGTTCAGTGATAGCCCCAATGCGCGGATGTATCGAACAGGGGATTTGGCGCGTTACTTACCGGATGGCAATCTGGAATTCCTGGGCCGCAATGACTATCAAATCAAAATCCGGGGCTTTAGGGTAGAACCCGGAGATATTGAGGCACGATTGACTGAGCATCCGGCTGTGAGTGAAGCGGTGGTGCTGGCATTGGGAGAAGGGCAGGAGCAGCGTTTGGTTGCCTATGTTGTGGCTGAGCCTGATGACGGATTGGCTAAGCGTCTGCGTGATTACCTAAGTGCTCTTTTGCCTGATTATATGGTGCCGGCGGCCTTTGTCCGTTTAGAATCACTGCCGTTAACACCAAATGGCAAGCTGGACCGTCGCGCATTACCGGCTCCAGATGATAAGGCTTTTGCCCGTCAGATCTATGAAGCGCCACAAGGAGAAATGGAAATTGCTCTGGCCGCTATCTGGCAAGAATTGTTGAAAGTGGAGCCGATAGGGCGACACGATAATTTCTTTGCCTTAGGGGGGCATTCGCTGCTGGCAGTACGGATGATGAGCCGGATAGTGGACTTGGGTGTTGAATTACCGTTGACCACATTATTTAAATCCCCGACTTTGGCTGCTTTTACTGAGGAGATAAAGGGGCGATTTGGGGATCAGAAAGTCAGACTCCCCTCTATCCTGCCGGTCTCTCGTGGAGATCAATTACCGTTATCATTTGCTCAACAGCGTCTATGGTTTTTAGCCCAGTTTGAGGGGATCAGTGAAATCTATCATATCCCGATAGCTCTGCGTTTGCATGGTCAGCTTGATGTTACTGCCTGGCAGCAGGCACTTGATGCTCTGCTTGCCCGCCATGAGGCTTTGCGTTCGGTCTTTATCACGATTGATGGTCAACCTCAGGTTAAATTATTACCGGCAGAATCGGGCTTGCCGATGAAAAGATATGATCTGCGTAAAGTTGCTGATATGCATGAACAGCTTGAGCATTTATGTGTACAGGAAACAGAAGCATCATTTGATCTTACCGAGGGGCCCTTAATCCGCGCTAATCTGATACAACTGACTGACAACGATTACGTCTTTTTGCTGATTCAACACCATATCGTGTCAGATGGCTGGTCTGTTGGGGTGCAGATGCGTGAGTTAAGCGCCCTCTATGCCGCTTTTCTGACAGGGCAACCCAATCCCTTGTCACCGTTGTCAATTCAATATCCTGATTATGTGGCATGGCAGCGCCAGTGGTTATCGGCAGAACGGATACAAATTCAGTCCGATTATTGGAAGATGAAGCTGGCCGATACGCCCATCTTGCTGGGTTTACCGACTGACCGGGCCCGCCTATCTGAACAATCGTTTTCCGGGAATGCTGTCTCTATCAATCTGGCTACAGAATTAACGACATCTCTCAAACGTTTGGGGGAGCAACACGGTGTCACACTATTTATGATTCTGTTATCGGCCTGGGCCACGGTTTTATCACGTTTGTCGGGTCAGGATGATGTTGTGATAGGCACCCCAAGTGCAGGCAGAAATCGTCAGGAAACAGAATCGCTAATCGGTTTTTTTGTTAACACGCTGGCCTTACGTATCGATTTATCGGGGGCGCCAGGTGTAACCGAATTGCTTATGCGTGTCCGGCAAACTGCACTGGCAGCACAAGAACATCAGGACCTGCCGTTTGAACAGGTGGTGGAAATTGTGCAACCACCGCGTAGATTAGCCCATACGCCGCTGTTTCAGGTGATGTTTGCCTGGCAAAATTTTACCGGACAAAACAATGAGTCTCAGGATTGGGAATTGCCGGGACTGGCTGTCACCCCCATGAATCAGGTCGTTAATAAAGTTAAATTTGATCTCGAACTGAACTTATTTGAGGAGAATAAGCAGATAGTTGGAGCACTGCATTATGCTACGGCTTTGTTTGATCAGCCAACCATAGAGCGGCATATCGGGTACTTACATACAGTCTTGCAAGCGATGGTGGCTGATCATCAACAACGGATCACGGAAATCAATATCCTGTCGCCAGTGGAGCGCAGGTTATTGCTGGAAACGTGGAATACAACTGAAACCCCATATCCTGACACATTGTATGTTCATCAGTTGTTTGAACAACAGGCAGAGAAAACCCCGGATGCAACAGCGCTCGTGTATGAAGAACAAAAATTTAGTTACGCGGAACTGAATGCCTGGGCTAATCAGCTAACACATCAATTGATCACGCTAGGTATAACCCCTGATCAGCGGGTAGCGGTTTGTGTAACACGTTCACCAGCGATGGTGGCAGGATTGTTGGCTGTATTGAAAGCGGGAGGAGCCTATGTACCTCTGGATACTGATTATCCGCGTGAACGCCTGGCGTATATTCTGACGAATTCAGAGCCTGCTATCCTGTTGGCGGATAAGGCCGGACGTCTCGCTTTGGGTGAGAAAGCCATCGCTGATTTAACGGTACTCGATCCTAATGTGTTGCCAAACCAGCCGGAGAACAATCTACAGGTACTCAATTCACAGATACACCATCCACAGGTATCTAATCCACAGGTACTTGCCCTGACTCCCCAGCATCTGGCGTATGTGATTTATACCTCCGGTTCAACCGGCCAACCCAAAGGGGTCATGATTGAACATCACAGCCTGTGCAATTTGATCACCACGCAACAGAATGCATTGGCACTCACGCCGGAAAGCCGGGTCTTACAGTTCGCTTCAAGTAGTTTTGATGCCTGCATCTGGGAATGCTGTATGGCGCTCCTGACTGGGGCCAGACTCTATCTGGCTAAACGGGCCGACCTGCTTCCCGGGACGATCCTGTCCGATTATCTGGAAGCCCATGCGATCAGCCATGTTCTCCTGTCACCAACCGCGTTGGCGGCGATGGACTCCCTGCCCGATACATTGCAAACCTTACTGGTGGGGGGAGAAGCCTGTCCGCCAAGTCTGGTCAAACGCTGGGCATCGGAAAGACGGATGCTCAATGCTTACGGGCCGACGGAAATTACGGTCTGTGCCACACTCTATCCGTGTGATCATCAGGAAGACAGCCCGCCGCCGATTGGCCGCCCCATTGCCAATACCCGGATTTATATTCTTGATGCCCAGGCTCAGCCAGTTCCACAGGGTGTTACTGGCGAAATCTACATTGCAGGCAACGGTGTCGCCCGGGAGTATCTCAACCGCCCCGAACTAACAGCCGAGCGATTCCTTGCCGATCCGTTCTCACAGGATTCAGGTGCACGCATGTATAAAACCGGCGATCTGGGGCGCTGGCGTTCTGATGGCAATATAGAGTATCTCGGACGTAATGATTTCCAAATCAAACTGCGCGGTTTCCGTATTGAACCGGGTGAAATTGAAATACGGTTAACCGAACATTCGGCCGTGCGCGAAGCCGTGGTGATATCGTTGGGAGATGAATATGATAAGCGTTTGGTTGCCTATGTCGTGGCAGAAGAGAATGATGAGTTGGCGAATAATTTACGAACTCACCTGAGTACAGTTTTGCCGGATTATATGATCCCGGCGGCTTTTGTCCGTTTAGATACATTTCCCCTGACACCAAATGGTAAGCTGGATCGTCAAGCACTGCCGGCACCGGACGAAAAAGCTTTTGCTCGTCAGACGTATGAAGCGCCACAAGGGGAGATAGAAATTGCTCTGGCTACTATCTGGCAAGAATTGTTGGGAGTTGAACAGATTAGCCGTGATGACAATTTTTTTGCCTTAGGTGGCCACTCTTTATTGGCTGTACAGATGGTGGAGCATTTACGTCATCAGGGAATCATGCTGTCGGTACGAGATTTATTCCAATCTCCAGAGTTGTCTAAACTTGCCAGAACACTTGCCGAAAAATGGGGACAATACCGGATTGTGACAACGCCACCCAATGTCATTACACCAGCAACGACGGCGTTAACACCGGAAATGTTACCACTGATTGATTTGACCCAATCTGAGATTGACCTCATTGTCAAACAAGTACCGGGTGGCATGGCCAATATCCAAGATATTTATGCCTTATCACCGTTACAAGACGGTATTCTATTCCACCACTTACTGGCTGATGCAGGGGACCCATATCTGTTAGTCAGACAGGCGAGGTTTGCAGATCGGTTTTTGCTGAATCGCTATCTGGCAGCCGTTCAATGGATCGTTGATCGGCATGACATTCTGCGTACGGCCTTTATCTGGCAGGGGTTATCTGTTCCGGTTCAGGTGGTTTGTCGTCAGGCTCTCTTATCAGTGCTTGAACTCACATTAAACCTTGCTGATGGGCCTGTTTGTGATCAATTAATCCAACATTTTGATCCTCATCAGCATCGTCTTGATTTGAGTCAGGCTCCGCTATTGCGTTTTGTCGTGGCGCGGGAAGAGGATGGTTCCTGGCGAGTATTGCAACTGTTGCATCATTTGATTGGTGACCACACAACGTTGGAAGTCATGAACCGTGAAGTTCAAGCGTACTTTGCCGGGAAAGAGAGTAATCTGCCTGCTCCGGTTCCTTTCCGTCATTTGATTGCACAGGCACGACTAGGTATGAGTCAGGAGGAGCATATTCGCTTCTTTACTGATATGTTGGCTGAAGTAGAAGAACCAACGTTGCCATTCGGGTTGACTGGCGTACATCACGATGGTTCTCAGGTGACACAATCACACCGGATACTAACCACCGCACTGAATGATGGTCTTCGCCGTCAGGCCCGACGTCTGGGAGTCAGTTTAGCAGCTCTATGTCATGTCGCCTGGGCTCAAGTGCTGTCACGTACCAGTGGGCAACAGAAAGTGGTATTTGGCACGGTATTGTTTGGACGTATGCAGGCGGGGGAAGGTGCGGATAGCGGGATGGGGCTGTTTATTAATACCTTGCCGCTGCGATTGGATATGGATGATACTCCAGTACGTAAGTGTGTACAGGCTGCACATAATCTGCTGGCGGGATTGTTAGAACATGAACACGCTTCATTGGCATTAGCTCAGCGTTGTAGTGGCATACAAGGCGAAGCGCCTCTCTTTAGTTCCCTGCTTAACTACCGACACAATACACCGTTGGTGGAAATAGATGACAATATGGCGGGAATTGAGTTTCTTGATGGACAGGAGCGTACCAACTACCCGTTAACATTATCGGTGGAGGATTTTGGCGAAGCACTGGGCCTGACAGTACAAATAGTGCAGCCATTTGAACCAGAACGGATATGTAGTTACATGCAGCAGGCACTGGAAAGTCTGGCAGGCGCGTTGGAACAGGCCCCGGAAACACCAGTATGGCAGTTGGACATTCTGCCAGAAGCAGAACGCACGCTGTTATTAAAAACCTGGAATACAACGGAAACTGCCTATCCAGAGGCATGGTGTCTCCATCAATTATTTGAGCAGCAGGTGGCGAAAACCCCACAGGCGACCGCTTTAATAATGGGTGATGAATCCCTGAGCTACCGCGAGTTGAATACACGGGCGAATCAGTTGGCTCACCAGTTAATCGGACAAGGCGTTTGCCCCGGCGATTCGATTGTGCTGATGTTTGAGCGCTCCGTGGTACTGGTGATGGCACAACTGGCAGTACTGAAAGCCGGTGCCGTTTACGTCCCCCTGGATCCCAGTGTGCCGGATGAGCGGAAAAACTGGTTGATCAATGACTGTGCCGCCAAATTGTTACTCACCGATACACAGGCAGATATTCCGGCTGATCTGGCGGTGCCGCTGCTGCGTCTTGCCAATGAGAGTAATACAAACAGTGAACAATATAGCGTTAACCCTGATTTGCCCCGTGTCAGTACGGACTTAGCCTATATCATGTACACCTCCGGCTCGACGGGCACCCCGAAAGGGGTGCTGGTGCCGCACCGAGCTGTGGTTCGGTTGGTCATCAATAATGGTTATGCGGCCATCGAACCGGATGATCGGGTGGCCTTTACCGCGAACCCGGCGTTTGATGCCAGTACCTTTGAAGTCTGGGCGCCGTTGCTTAACGGTGGCACGCTGGTGGTGATTGATCATACCACCTTATTGACACCAGTGGAGCTAATCCGGGCTTTACAGACCTACGGTATCACGGTGTTGTGGCTGACTATCGGGCTGTTTAACCGGCTGGCAGTAGAGCTATCCCCGGCTCTGACGCAGATAAGGATACTGATTTTTGGCGGCGATACCCCCGATTTATCAGTGATTGCCCAGGTGCTGAAACATCGTCCACCGCAACAACTGTTGCAGGCCTATGGTCCGACGGAAGGCACCACCTTTACCACGACATATCTTATTGAGGCGCTGGAAGAGGGTATAACCCGACTCCCCATAGGTCGGCCTATTGCCAATACGCGGGTTTATTTGCTGGATAGTCATGGTCAGCCCGTACCATTGGGGGCAATCGGTGAAATTTATGTGGGGGGAGACGGAGTAGCCTGTGGCTATCTGAACCGGCCTGAATTAACCGCTGAACGTTTCCTTATCGATCCATTTAGTGATAGGCCGGATGCGCGCATATACCGGAGCGGGGATTTAGCCCGTTATCTACCGGACGGTAATCTGGAGTTTCTCGGCCGTAATGACCAGCAGGTGAAAATCCGTGGCTTCCGTATTGAACCGGGGGAAATTGAAGCCCGGTTAGTAGAGCACCCAATGGTGCGCGAATCGGTGGTGTTGGCGCAGGGAGAAGGGCAGGATAAGCGGCTGGTGGCTTATGTAGTAACGGAAACTGTGGTAACAGAAACGGGGAATACAGAAGTGAAGGTGGCGGAAACCGATGAAGGATTGGCGAACAGCCTGCGTGCCCACCTGAGCTCCTTATTACCGGATTATATGGTGCCGGCCGCTTTTGTCCGTCTGGATGCGTTTCCATTAACGCTAAATGGTAAGCTGGATCGCCGGGCACTACCATCACCAGACGAGAAAGCCTTTGCCCGTCAGATTTATGAAGCACCACAAGGAGAAATGGAAATTGCTCTGGCGGCTATCTGGCGAGAATTGCTAGGGATTGAGCAGATTAGTCGGCACGATAATTTCTTTGCCCTGGGTGGCCATTCATTACTGGCGATACAAATGATAAATCGGATAATCACTTTAGGCATTGAGCTACCTCTGGTGACATTGTTTAAATCCCCAATTTTGGCTGCTTTTGCTGGGGAGATGAAAAGTCAGTTTGGTGAGCGTCGATTGGGTGAATATAACAATAAACTTCCTGCTATTTTGCCAATATCTCGTGAGAGTCACTTACCGTTATCATTTGCTCAACAACGCCTGTGGTTCCTGACACAATTTGAGGGCGTTGGTGACACCTATTTTATCCCGATGGCTCTGCGCTTGCGTGGTCAGCTTGATATGACTGCCTGGCAGCAGGCCCTTGATGCTCTGTTTGCCCGCCATGAAGCGCTGCGTTCAGTTTTTATCACGATTGATGGTCAGCCTCAGGTCGAATTATTACCGGCTGCATCTGGTCTGCCGATGAAAGAACATGATCTACGTAATTCACCTGATGCAGATGAAGAAATTAAGCGTTTATGTACACAGGAAATGGAAACACCGTTTGATCTTGTTAAGGGCCCCTTAATTCGCGCTAAATTGATACAACTGGCTGATGATTATGTTTTTCTGCTGACTCAACATCATATTGTGTCAGACGGCTGGTCTATAAGCGTACTGATCCGTGAACTGAGTGCCCTCTATACGGCTCTTTTGGCAGGAAATACCGAGCCGTTGCCGCCATTGACGATTCAGTATCCTGATTATGCCGCATGGCAACGTCAGTGGTTATCGTCGGAACGGGTACAAATTCAGTCTGACTATTGGAAAACGGTGTTGGCAAATGTTCCTGTTTTGCTGGACTTACCGACTGATCGGCCTCGTCCATTAGAGCAATCATTTTCCGGGCATGCTATCGCCATTAATCTGGGGACAGAATTAACGGCATCCCTCAAGCACCTGAGTAAACAGCATGGTGTCACCTTATTTATGACGCTGTTATCAGCCTGGGCCACGGTTTTGTCGCGCCTGTCAGGTCAGCATGATCTGATTATAGGTACTCCGAGCGCAGGCCGCGGCCATCAGGAAGTGGAATCCCTGATCGGTTTCTTTGTTAATACGTTGGCCTTGCGCATTGATTTATCAAATGAACCCAATGTGACTGAATTACTTGCGCGCGTAAGGCAAACCGCATTGACAGCACAGGAACATCAGGACCTGCCGTTTGAACAGGTGGTGGAAATCGTACAACCGCCACGTAGTCTGGCACATACGCCGCTGTTTCAAGTGATGTTTGCCTGGCAGAATTTTACCGGACAAAGCTTTACCAGACAAAGTCTTACCGGGAAAAGCCTGACCGGGAAAAACAACGAACGCCAGAATTGGGAACTGCCGGGACTGGTCGTCACCCCAATGGATCAGGCTTTTAACATAGCTAAATTTGATCTCGAACTGAGCCTGTTTGAGGAGAATGAACAGATAGTTGGAGCACTGCATTATGCTACGGCTCTGTTTGATCAGCCAACCATTGAGCGGCATATCGGATACTTACATACAGTCTTGCAAGCGATGGTGGTTGACCATCAACAACAGGTTGGAAAAATCGAGCTTTTGTCGCCGGTGGAACGTAAGTTATTGCTGGAAACGTGGAATACAACTGAAACTATGTATTTTGACACGTTATATATTCATCAGTTGTTTGAACAACAGGCAGAAAAAACCCCGGATGCAACAGCGCTCGTGTATGAAGAACAAAAATTCAGTTACGCGCAACTGAATGCCTGGGCTAACCGGTTAGCTCATCAATTGATCACGCTAGGTATAACCCCTGATCAGCGGGTAGCGGTTTGTGTAACGCGTTCACCAGCGATGGTGGCAGGATTGTTGGCTGTATTGAAAGCGGGAGGAGCCTATGTACCTCTGGATACTGATTATCCGGGTGAACGTCTGGCGCATATTCTGACGAATTCAGAACCTGCTATGCTGCTGGCGGATAAGGCCGGACGTCTCGCCTTGGGTGAGAAAGCCATCGCTGATTTAACGGTACTCGATCCTAATGTGTTGCCAGACCAGCCGGAGAACAATCTACAGGTACTCAATTCACAGGTACATAATCCACAGGTACTTGCCCTGACTCCCCAGCATCTGGCGTATGTGATTTATACCTCCGGTTCTACCGGTACGCCAAAAGGCGTGATGGTTGAACATCAGCAACTGGTCCATCAAATTACCGCACTGAGCAGGAAATGGTCGTTTAGTGCGTCTGATCGGATATTGCAGTTCTGCAATCCTTCTTTTGATGTCTGTGCATCAGAAATATTTTGTGCACTAACCCAGGGTGCAGAACTCGTATTGCGGACAAATCAGTGGATATCCAGTGCGCAGGAATTCTGGCGTCTGTGTGAACTTTATCAAATTAGTTATCTGTCAATCCCGGTTCAATTTTGGCGGATAATTACTGAGGCTAATGAAGGCAGTATCTATAAGGGCTTAAGAGTTATGTGTATTGGCGGGGAAACGATACCTCATCATGAATTGGAACGCTGGTTATCTGTTCACCGGGAACGGCCTGTTTTGGTGAATTGCTATGGGCCGACAGAAGCGACAATTACCACGACGATTTCGTGCCTGAATGAAAGCACAGAACAAGCCAATATCATTGGTCGGCCCCTTGCGAATATGCGTGTTTACCTGCTGGACACTTATGGTCAGCCAGTGCCATTAGGAACGGTAGGCGAGTTATATATTGGTGGTACAGGTGTATCCCGAGGTTATTTTAATCGCCCTGAGCTGACAGCGGAACGTTTTCTGATAGATCCATTTAACCATCAACCGGGGGCACGTATGTACCGCACCGGCGATTTGGCCCGTTACCTGCCGGATGGCAATCTGGTATTTGTTGGCCGCAATGACCAGCAGGTGAAAATCCGCGGTTTCCGCATTGAACCGGGTGAAATTGAAACCCGATTGGAAGAGCACCCTCTGGTACGTGAAGCGTTGGTATTAACCTTAGATGATGGACAGGATAAACGTCTGGTGGCTTATGTGGTAGCGCACGCTGATGAGGCGTTGCCTAATAGTCTGTATACCTATTTGAGTACCCTTTTGCCAGATTATATGGTGCCAACCGCGTTTGTTCGACTGAATGCATTTCCATTGACGCCAAACGGAAAATTGGATCGTCAGGCATTACCTGCCCTGAACAATGAAGCCTTTGTTCACCAGATTTACGAAGCACCAAGTGGAAAACGAGAAATGGCTTTGGCGGCTATTTGGCGGGAGTTATTGGGTGTTGAACAGATAAGTCGATATGATAATTTCTTTGCGTTGGGCGGTCATTCATTGCTGTCTGTACGGATGGTAGAACGCTTGTGTCAACAGGACTTAGCATTGACGGTGCGTGATCTGTTTCAGTCTCCGGTGCTGTTTGAACTGGCTCAGTCATTAGGTCAGCATCAGGTTGTGGAAGTGCCACCTAATATCATTACCTCGGCAACCACGACGCTCACACCAGAGATGTTACCCCTGATTGATCTGACTCAATCTGACATCGACTCCATTATTGAGCAAGTACCGGGTGGGCTTGCTAATATTCAAGATATCTATGCTTTGTCTCCGCTACAGGATGGTATCTTGTTCCACCATTTATTGGAAAATAAAGGGGATACCTACCTGTTGATAACTCAACAAGCTTTCGCTGACAGAGCTTTATTGGACCGTTATTTGACAGCAGTTCAACGGGTAGTTGATAGGCACGATATCCTGCGTACCGCTTTTATCTGGCAAGGCTTATCAGTTCCGGTTCAGGTAGTCTGGCGTCAGGCTTCTTTATCAGTCACGGAACTGACATTAGATCCGGCTGATGGCCCGGTGAGTGAGCAACTGGCTCAACGCTTTGAACCACGTCACTATCGCCTTGATCTGAGGCAGGCACCGTTGTTGCGCTTTGTGGTTGCACAGGAAAAAACGGATGGCCGTTGGCTTTTATTGAGGCATCAACATCACTTGATTGGTGATCATACCACACTGGATGTGATGAATCGGGAAGTTCGGGCATATCTGTCTGGTGAAGAGAACCACCAGCCTGAACCGGTTCCCTTCCGGAATTTGATTGCTCAGGCACGGATGGGGGTAAGTCAAGAAGAACATATTCATTTCTTTACCGATATGCTGGTTGAGGTGGAAGAGCCAACATTACCGTTTGGACTAACGGATGTGTATGGCAGTGATTTACAAATGACAGAATATCACCAGATGCTGACGTTTACTCTGAATGACAGCCTTCGTAATCAGGCCAGACGCTTGAATATCAGTTTAGCGGCTTTATGTCACGTGGCTTGGGCACAGGTGTTATCACATACCAGTGGGCAGGAAAAGGTGGTGTTTGGTACGGTGCTATTTGGGCGTATGGCAGGAGGAAAAGGGGCTGATAGTGGTATGGGGATGTTTATCAATACCTTGCCATTACGGTTAGATATAGATGAAACCTCCGTATGGGAGAGCGTGCAGATAGCGCATAGCCGACTCGCTGGCTTGTTAGAGCATGAACATGCGTCATTGGCAATGGCTCAGCGTTGCAGTGGTGTACAGGGTGACATTCCACTCTTTAGTGCATTGCTCAACTATCGACATAATGTGTCGTCGACCACTGTCGATGAAATGATGGTCGATGTTGAATTTATTGACGCACAGGAGCGTACTAACTATCCATTAACGTTGTCAGTAGAGGATCTGGGTGATGCTTTGGGCCTAACGGCTCAGGTAGTACAGCCGCTTGATCCGAAACGGATATGCAGTTATATGCAACAAGCACTGGAAAGTTTGGTGGAGGCCCTTGAACAGGCCCCTGAGACACCAATACGGGCATTAGAAATCCTGCCTGAAACAGAACGTACACTGTTACTGAAAACCTGGAATGCGACGGAGACGGCATATCCTAATTCGTTATGTATTCACCAGTTATTTGAACAGCAGGTGGAGAAAACTCCACAGGCCACCGCGTTGGTCTATGAAAACCAGACGCTCAGTTATGCGGAATTAAATGCCCGCGCTAACCGACTGGCTCATCAACTGATTGCGTTAGGCGTTGTACCCGATCAGCGCGTAGTTATTTGTGTCACACGATCATTGGCTATGGTGGTAGGTATATTGGCAATACTAAAAGCGGGAGGAGCTTATGTACCGCTGGACCCTACTTATCCAAGCGAACGCTTGACATACATTCTGACCGATGCCGCACCGACTATCATATTGGCGGACAATAACGGATGTGTTGCTCTGGGTAAAAAAGCACTGAGGGATCTGATTGTGCTTGACCCGAATTCACTAACAGACCAGCCGGACAGCAACCCGCAGTTATCTGTGTTGACGACACGACATCTAGCGTATGTGATTTATACCTCTGGTTCAACCGGTAGGCCAAAAGGTGTGATGGTAGAACACAATTCTTTATTAAATTTATATGGATCGCTGACACAACGTATCTTTGCAAATCATGTTATTGCAAATTCTCCTATACCTTATCGAGTTAGTTTGAACGCCAGTATTTCATTTGACACAACATTGAAAAGTTTATTGGGCTTGCTGAATGGTTATACGTTGGTGGTTATTCCACAGGCGGTAAGAGCAAATAATACAGCCTTATTGCAATTTTTAACCATGGCTAACCTTGATGTGTTGGACTGTACGCCAATGCAGTTAGAGATGCTGTTGGCGGCAGATTTACGTCAACATAAAAAAGATTTGGTGCTACTAGTCGGTGGTGAAGCAATATCAACACAAACTTGGCAGACTATCATCGGTATTCCTCAGTTAACCGCCTATAACGTCTACGGTCCGACTGAATGCACGGTAGATGCAACATTGGCCCGTATAGAACTTGCTCATCCTTATCCGATAATTGGACGCCCGCTTGCCAACACCCATCTTTATTTACTGGATAATTTTGGTTATCCGGTGCCATTAGGTTGCATTGGAGAAATGTATATTGGTGGAGTGGGGGTAGCACGGGGGTATCTGAACCAACCAGAACTGACGGCTGAACGTTTTCTGCCAGATCCGTTTAGTCATAAACCTGATGCACGGATGTACCGAACCGGCGATTTGGCGCGTTATTTGCCGGATGGCAATCTAGAATTTCTGGGACGCAATGACTATCAGATCAAAATCCGGGGCTTCCGGGTAGAGCCTGGAGAAATTGAAACCATACTGACAAAGCATTCGGCAGTGAATGACGCCGTGGTACTGGCATTGGAAGAAGGACAGGAGCAGCGTCTGGTTGCCTATGTCGTGGCAGAACCCGATGACGAGTTGGTTAATCATCTGCGTAATTATGTGAGTGCTCTGTTACCTGATTATATGGTGCCGGCCGCCTTTGTTCGTTTGGAAACACTGCCGTTAACACCAAATGGCAAGCTGGATCGCCGTGCACTGCCGGCACCGGGCGAAGCGGCATTTGCTCATCAGGTGTATGAAGCACCACAAGGGGAGACGGAAATTACCCTTGCAACAATTTGGCAAGAGTTGCTGAACGTTGAGCAGGTGGGACGGTATGATAATTTCTTCGTATTGGGTGGTCATTCGTTACTTGCTATGAGAATGATAAACCTTGCAACAAAACGTGGTCTGTATTGTACCTTGAATGCGCTGTTCCAATTCCCAGTGCTGGCAGAACTGGCTGTAAAAATCATATCAGACGGATTATCTCAGCCACAAAACAGGGCCGTTACTGTACGTTCTGGCGGAACACTGCCACCTTTATTCTTTGTTCCTACTGGAATAGGTGATTATTCCTATGCTTTCGGGGTGACTGAACATATCCAGTCAGGTTGTCCGATTTATGCCTTACCCTGGCCTGCTATGAATGAGGAACTGATATCGACAATGGAAATGCTGGCCACCAGAGTGATCACCTTTATGAAAGCCGTTCAGCCTGAAGGTCCATACAGGATATGTGGTTACTCTTCTGGTGGGATATTGGCTTATGCTATTGCTCAGCAACTGTTGAATAGTGGTGATAATGTCAATTTCCTCGGACTGATTGATACATATGCTCCTCACTGTTTCAGAGAACAGGGAACTCAAAAATATCAATTCCTAGCAGAATTGGAAAGGCAACCAGGCAACAAACACACTGAAACGATAGCGGCATTGTATCCACAAGTAGATGAATTAACTTGGGTACAATTAATTGAGTTCGCACAGAAATTAGGTTTATATCCCTCAAATTTGCGTTCAGATGTAGCTGCAAAACAGATGGAGCAGAGAGAAAATTATGCGCAAATAGTTAAAGATTATGTACCAAATGCATTAACAGTGACGTTACATCAGTTCTATGCGGTGGATACTTCTGCTTTTATACCTTCATCTATGTCAGTTGCTACAGATTCCGAACAGACGTCTTTAATTATGGACTGTTCATTGGGATGGAGTGAAGTGATGCCAGCTTCTTTAATGCGATTGATTGCTATACCTGGTAATCATTCCAGTTTATTTGAGGAGAAAGAAAATAGAATTGTCTTATCTCAGGCGCTCAATATGGCGTTAGCAAGGTAAGTATCCGGTGATCCCACCTTATTTTTATTCGATAAAGTAAGGCGGGATTTTTATCTGTATAAATTAGATCCGTTTGCCTTGATTATGTAACCTTCATTGTAATTTAGTGAAGCAGATTATGTGTGCAAAGCGAACATTAAAATCTAATATACAACACTGGCTGTTTAAAAGACATTATTATTCATTGTATTACAAAAAACCTGTAGAATAAATGTTCATTTTATGTCTTGTTAATACCAATTTTGATTTCGCTATATTTATTGCGCCAGTTTTACCTGTAAATTATAAATAGGGAATTCTTGTATTTTGCCTATCCATTAGAGCATGTATCGTAAAGAGCGTTGAACGCGACTCTGTTTCTCATGATCACTAACACGTTTTGGGGCAAAAATCAGTTAGAGATAGAGAAATGAATGGTTAGCCAAATATAAGATTCAGTTGTATTGTACCTACCATAAAATCAGAGTCGTGTATAAATCAGTACAATTTTTTATTCACCCTCAGTCTTCCGGTAATACACCTGTCGGATATAGCGCCCCCTCCCATCACCATGCCCTAAATCCATCGACACCAGAGCCAGCGCTTCCCGCTCGCTAAAACCCTGCGCTTTGTAATATTCACCGGATTGCTGCGCAAAATGGTAACGCATACTGTGCGGCGCTTTATTACCGCTCAGTCCTGCACTTCTGACAATATAGCGGTACCGGTCTATAGCCTGAGTGATCGTGGGTTTATCAATCAGTTTGCCGCTACGCCCTGCCTGCTCCCGCTCGGCGTAAGCAATGGCATGTTGCAGTGCTGCCCGATCCAGTATGGCCGTTTGTCTAGGCCGTCCCCCTTTCGTGCCAAACACCACCCGGACGGTGTTATCACCATTGTCCAACGCTTTTTTCCAGGTCGCTAACGATTTATAAGCTTCCACCGCTTCTTTGGTACGCAATCCCAGCACATACGCCAATTGCATCACCGCGGCGACATGCCGGTCTTTTTGCTCCACCTGCTGAAAAATTTCGCTGAACGCAGCCGATGTCAGCGCCATTTTCGTTCCCTTGCGGCTCATATCAGAGATACCCAAAGCCTGATTGCTCAAACGGGTATTTGCGGTATCAGCCAGCTTATGCTTGCCGGCCTGCGCTAAAATGGCTCGCAGCACAGACATCTCATTTTGCAGTGTCCGATGACTGATATGGTTGGCCTTACGCTCAGCAATATAGCGCTCGATATATTTCACCTTCAGGCTATCCATTTGCCGGAGTTTGATCCCATTGTTTTTCAAATAATCAAGGAAGTACCGGGCAATCCGCTCACGATCAGCCACCGTGACAAAACTCCCGCCCGCCTGTCGGGCATGAGTAATAAAGGCTTTTCTGAACTGCTCAACCTTTGAACGTGTTGAGTTCTGCGCCATCCGCACCTTCCCTGTCACTTTTCATTTTTTATGCTTAAAAATTCTCTGCGTGTCGGTTCAGATTCACCATTCCGTGGTGCGTCAGATAATGTGTAGCAGAGCGAGGTTGTGTTGAGTTATTGCAGGAGCTCGCGGCGTGCTCAGCACGGCGATGGGATGCTCCCCGTTCAGTGCCTGATCTCATCAGGATGAACGCCTCATTATCTTGACGTGTCGTATCTCCTTTTTTACTGCATCAGCCTGTTGCAAGGCAGTGGGTTGAAAACCAGATCTAGCAGTTGTTCGTTAATCAAACAAAATGTCAGTCAATGGTCTATTTTGAGTAGTTTCACTGAGTAATTCGGGGTTCAAATCGGTCGTAAAGCCAGACCGGACGTGCTCTGGACGTTAGCCGCTTTGCGGCGTCACTTGGTCATCGCTGCGCGTTAACGCAAGTGACGCCGCACAATATTCGGGACGTTTATCGTGATAAATACAAAACGTGGGTGAATGTCGTACCGGTTAAAATGGTATCGATTAGCATAAGGCAGGGCATGTTCTGCCCGGTTATGTCGGTAGCCGGTGATAAATAACACCGGGAAACTTTCATCGTCAGATCGTGGGTTATTGGTCTGATGATATCTGCTTCCAAAAGTGCGCAGATGTACCGCATGACATGCACTCCCTTTCAGGCTACGGGAGTATTGGTTCGCCGCTTAACGCTGATCCTTGCAGGCGAGGGATCACTGAAAACAAAAACGATTTTAACGATAGCATCAGATACCGTCAAACGTTTATCCGATATTGTCTTTTATTTTTAACTTAATATTTGCTGTTAATTTAAACATCATGCGTTCAAATACAGAAAAAATGATTTTATATTTTCTGCCTAAAAATTATCTTAACGCAATATTCACGCAGAGTTAAAAAGGAAGTTTAAGCACTATTTTAACCTGAATGAAATCGCTATTTTTTGTTATGGTGATTTATTTAATGATGGCGTTAATAACTATTTTATTCTTTCAAAATAATTTTTGTGATCATTATTGCAAAATGAAAATGATCATGCTCCCCAAAGCAGTGGATTTTATATTTTTATAATTAAATCATCCTGTTAATAAAATACATCTTCCCCTTTAAGATAAAATTAATAAAACAATGCGTTAAGCCTTTATAAAAAAACAGCATATTTCGCCAGTAAAGCAATTATTTTAACTTTTTATTTCGCCATTGTTGATGGCAACATTTTATTTCACTTACGTGAATTTGGTTTTTACACGTTAGCTATTTATCATCCCTCATTTTATTCACCATGAATTCCGATAAATTCGGGCAACAACGTCTTTGCAAATTATCGCCCTACCACGGCGTAATATTTGCGTTTATTTCGCTATTGAGCCAGCGATAAGGCAACAATTTGCGGACTTAATTAACCCGAATTCTGCTTAAGCCATCACTGGGCAGTTATCTTCTTCTGAGTAGCAAACTTTCAGTGATGGCTTCTTCAATTTGAGGCAATAAGCAATCAGCCCCCCTAAAACAGTCAACAGAAATCCTTTTATACTCCGGTGGCGCGAATGCTCTATCTGGGAGCTTAATTTTAATTGCCCATTAATCGTTTCTATAATAAACCGCTTTTTTAACATTACCTTATCCCACTCAGCCTGTGCGCTAGCTTTCATATTACAGCGTTTCTTTGTGATAAAAGTGATACCATTTTGGGCTAAATCGTCTGCCAGTTCCCGGCTGAGATAACCTTTGTCACCGTACAGAGAACCCGTTAATTCTTTTGATAATTCGCGTATCGGTTCCCGGTCATCTGCATTACCCGGCGTCACTTTAAGCGCCAGAATTTCGCCCTGATGGTTCACAATCAGGTGTAATTTGAAACCGTAAAACCAGCCCATTGAGTTTTTTCCGCGTTGTGCTATCCCCGCAAAAACCTGATGGCGAGGAATTCGGATGTTATGGCAAACAGCTAAGCTGGTCGAATCAACAAAGGCGAGCCCGGTGGGTTTTCCTTTTAATTGAGTCAAATAGCTGCACAACGGCACCAAAACAGAAGGCGTGACACTGACAAAGCGGGTATAACTGAGCAAGGTGGGAAAATCGTTGTGGTAATGTATCCAAATATGCTTCAGATAAAAGTGTTTAAAATCACGGTAA
Source organism: Xenorhabdus sp. BG5 (assembly GCF_015163665.1). Taxonomy (GTDB): domain Bacteria; phylum Pseudomonadota; class Gammaproteobacteria; order Enterobacterales; family Enterobacteriaceae; genus Xenorhabdus. The sequence continues at coordinate 32,297 of NZ_JADEUG010000036.1, forward strand.
TGCGACATGTGAAAAAGGATCAAAATAGTCATGATCTCACTGGGATGCATGCGGCCTTGCCGACGGCGCTGACGATATCCTTTTTCGAGGCAAAAACATTCCCATTGAGGAATGAATAAACGGCAAAAATCATCGACATCGCAGAAAATTTCAACTAACTTGTCCATAGCCTGTTCCTCCCCAGAGCGGTTTAGGCGTTCACCAAAACATTGCTCTTGGAACAGGCTTCACGTCAATTTCTTATCCAGAATTCAGGTTAATTAACAAAGTTGTCAGAGACAATGTGAATTAAATTTAACTCTTGTGTCGGGTGTTATGGCTTGCAGTGCAATCAGGTGGGATAGCCGACGCCATCGCGTTCGTCATTATTTCAGGAAGATAACCATGTCAGAGAAAAAAATCTTCGATAAGTTACAGCAGAGGCAATCCTTTGCTCAGCAAGGGAAAGAGGCCGCCGACCAGCTGAGCGAAAGCGGAAAAGACCTCACCGACAAACTGGTCAGACGCGCCGCCGATAAAGAGATCCTCGCCAAACTGAAGCAGGGGCAATCTTTTATTTCACGGGGACAATCCGCCGTGCTGCCAGGTGGTATCGGGAACGGTATCACAAGTGGTGGTTTTGCAGGCGGGCTGGCTCAAAAAGCGGCCGCCGGACACAGCACCGCCGCCAAAGCCCTGCAAAAAGTCAGTCAGTTGCCTGGCGTTGGAAGCTCGCCCAGCGGTCTGCAATTTACCCTGACCGCCGGTGGCCTGCCGCCCCAAACTTTTGTCGTCACCGATTTTACCCTGAGTGAACACTTTTCCCAGCCATTCCAACTGGAAGTGGGGTTGGCCAGTGCTGATCCGTCCATCGATTTTCCGGCGGTACTGGATCGCACGGCGACACTGACCATTTTGCAGGAGGGCATTGAACAGCGCAGCATCACGGGGGTGGTGGCCAGCTTTGAGCAGGGTAACACCGGGTTGCACCAGACCACCTACCAGATGAGCATTCGCCCGGATCTGTGGCGTACCACGTTGCGGCAAAACTCACGCATCTTCCAGCAACTGAACATTGCCGCGATTATCACCACAATCCTGAAAGAGCACCGTATCCGTGATGTCGTCTTCAGCCTGCGCCATCCGCACCCGGAACGGGAATTTTGTGTGCAATATCAGGAAAGTGATTTCGAGTTTCTGCAACGGCTGACGGCCGAAGAGGGGATTTTCTACTTCTTTGAGTGTGGTAACGGGCGTAACACGCTGGTGTTTGCCGATGACTGCGGTTCGGTGCCACCGGACAAGGTGTTCCCTTACCAGCCGGGTGATGCAAGCACCGTGGGGGAACCCGCCATCAGCAGCCTGACCTGTAGCGCCCAGGTGCGACCGGCCCGGGTGCAACTGAAAGACTACACCTTCAAAAACCCGGCCTGGCCGGCCGAATTCAGCCAGCAGATGAAGGAAGACACCCTGCAACAGATGTATTACGAGCACTACGATTATCCGGGGCGTTTTAAAGATGAAGCGCACGGGAAAGATTTTACCCGTTACCGGCTGGAAGCCCTGCGCAACAATGCTATGATCGGGCAAGGCAGCGGTCATGCCATTGCCATCCAGCCAGGTAAATTATTCACCCTGAGCAACCACCCGCGCGCCGACCTGAACCAACCGTGGCAAGTGGTGGGAACCCGTCATTCCGGCAGTCAGCCGCAGGCGCTGGAAACCGCCAATAGCGGCACAGGCACCACCCTGAACAGCCACTTCCACTTTATCCGCCATAACCAGAACTGGCGTCCTGCGCCACTGCCAAAACCGGTCATCGACGGCCCACAGATTGCCAAAGTGGTTGGCCCGGCGGGGGAAGAAATCTTCTGTGACCAGTATGGCCGTATCCGCCTCCAGTTCCCGTGGGACCGCTACGGCAAGAGCGATGACCACAGCTCTTGCTGGATAAGAGTCACCCAACCGTGGGCCGGTCAGGGCTGGGGCATGCTGGCAATCCCGCGCATCGGTCAGGAAGTCGTCGTCGATTTTCTGCACGGTGATCCGGATCAACCGATCGTCACCGGCCGGAGCTACCACGCCAGCAACATCCCGCCAGGCGGGCTGCCGGGCAGCAAAACCCAGATGGCCTTCCGCTCCAAAACCCATAAGGGCGAGGGATATAACGAGTTGCTGTTTGAAGATGCCAAAGGCAGTGAAAAGCTGTCACTGCATGCGCAGAGGGACATGGATACCACCGTACTGAATGACCGTATTACCCGCGTGATGCACGACCATACCGAAAGTGTCGGACACAATCAGGCTCTCAGCGTGCGGGCTGACCGACATAAAGAAGTCGTCGGCATGGAAGTGAGCAGCATCGGGACACGGCAGGTCACCGTGGAAAAAACCAGCGTACTCAGTGCCAAAGGACAAATTACCCTTCAGTCCACCGAGAGCGGTATCACCCTCGGCAACACCAAAGGGAGTATCTCGATTGATGCAGACGGCAATATCCATATTACCGGTAATACCGTCATTGTGAACGGAAAAGAGGTCATCACCCTGAAC